>NZ_MDKC01000013.1 GCF_001712755.1 Gottfriedia luciferensis | reverse complement strand
CAATATGATTGAATTTAATTTCCTCTTAACTTAAGTAGGTATAAATTGTAGTTTTATAAATTAATTGAGATTTATAAAACAAAAATAAAGAAAAAAACCTATCCTAGTGTTTTAGGATAGGTTTTTAGTAAATTAAAAATTAATATATTTCATAGGATCTACTGCATTTGATTTAGCATAATTCCATTCACCTTTATGTAATTCAAAGTGTAAATGTTGTCCAGTAGAATGACCTGAATTTCCCATATAACCAATTTGCATACCTTTTGAAACAGTTTGTCCAGTTGATACATTAAAACTAGCCAAGTGAGCATATACTGTTGTCCATACTTGTCCATCAATATTATGTGTAATAAATACACAATTTCCATAAGAAGATGAGACATAAGCACGAATTACAACCCCATCGCCTGCTGCTACAACTGGTACAGTTCCCGCTGAGGCAATATCAACACCTTCATGGAACTCTCCACCCTCAAATGAACGTTGTCCAAATCCAGAAGAGACATAACCATTTGCTGGTCTTGTAAAGTTGCCACTAGACACGGTTGGTGTATTATCAGAACTACCGGCACTATCTGAATTACTAGAATTACCTGAACCACTTGAGCTTCCAGATCCACTTGAATGACTTGTACTTGTAGATGTCTTTTTACTTTTTGCAGCAGCTTCTGCTTTACGTTTAGCCTCTGCTTTACGTCTAGCTTCTGCCGCAGCTCTTTCAGCAGCTTGTTTCTTAGCGATTTCAAGAGCTTTTTGCATTGCAGCCTGCTGACTTGCTAATAATTGATCTTGTTCCTTTAAATCTAAAACATCTTCATGAGCTTCACTTTCTTTAGCTTTTAATGAAGCCATTAATTTGTTCTTTTCGCTAACCTGACTTGCAAGTTGATTATTTAGACTCTTTAAGTTCGCTAAATCTCTTTCGATTTTTGCTTGTTTTATAGTCAAATCATCTTTTTTAGCACTAACTTCTTTTAAGTCCAAGTTTTGCTGGTTAATTATGTCCTCGTCAGCCTTCATAATAATTTGTACGGCACTCATTCGTTGAATTAAATCTCCGAAACTATTAGCACCTAAAATGACATCAATGTATGATACCATTCCACCAGCTTTTTGAAGAGAACGCATACGGTTTTTCAATAATTCTTCACGAGATTTAATGCGTTCTTCAATAAACTTAATTTCTTCCTTTAGTTTTGAAATTTGCTTTTTCCCATCACTAACTGCATCTTCAGTTTGGTTAACTTTCTGCTTAGTCAGTTTCATCCGAGCATCAAGTTTTTCAAGCTCCGCAACAACTTCTTGCTGGTCATGCTTTATATCAGCAATTTTGTTGTTTGTTGCATCAGTCTTATCCTGAACTTCACTACGCTTCTTTTTAATGCGGTCAATTTCTGATTGGTATTTACTTTCAGCAAAAGAAACGGATGGGATAGCACCGACTATGAAAGTACTGCATAACATAATCGTTATTACTTTCGATGATTTTCTCTTACTCATCTAAGATCCCTCCTTATATGTATATAGAAAAGCCCTAGTACCTGTATCAACTCAGACAGACGTTAAATTGGGAACTAGAGCTTATCAATCGAATTACACTATTAAAACAATAGAACTACAAATGAAAAAATTTATCTTATTTACGTAAAAACTTACGAATTGACATGACAGAACCCCACATCCCGATTATTGCACCAATAGCTATTAATATTGCAGATAGCTGGTACACAAACGGTGAAAATGGCAATAATGTAAACATTGTTCCTGCTAATTTTGGCATTAGCATATTATAAATGACTTTATAGCCAGTTAATAGTAAAACAATCGGAATAACCGATCCTAACACACCTAGCAGTAAACCTTCTATTAAGAACGGCCAACGAATAAAGTTATTAGTTGCCCCTACTAATCTCATAATCTCAATTTCACGTCGTCTTGCCATGATCGTTATTTTGATAGTATTAGAGATTAAGAACATCGCAGTAAATAATAGTCCGAAAATCAGTACTAAACCGATATTGCGACCTACCGAAACTGCATTAAATAATTTTTGAACCTGTTTTTTACCATAGATTACTTCATCAATATATTTTAAGCCTTCAATTTTTTTGGCTACTGGTGCGATTTGTTCTGGAGAATCCGTTTTAACAATATACGTATCATTTAATGGATTTTGCTGTTCAAACAGTTTGAATGCTTTTCCATCTTCTCCCATACTTTTGATTAGATTGTTTAATTCTTGATCTTTCGACGAGAACTTTACAGTAGTTACATGATCTAATTTTTTGATTTCTTCTTTTAAAGTAGCTTGTTGCTCTTTGTTTGCTGTTAAATCAACTAAAACACGTACCTCTACATCTTTTTCTAAAGTTGTTCCAATGTGATTAACATTCATAATTACGGTTAAAAATACGCCAACAAGCATTAAAGTAACTGCAACAGCACTTATCGATGCAAACGTCATCCAACCATTTCGTTTTAAACTACGTAAACCCTCACGAACATGTCTTCTTGCAGTTCTAGCTTTCATAACCGTACACTCCTCTCGCTTGGTCGCGTACAATTTTTCCAGCTTCAATTGCAATTACTCGTCGCTTGATCGTATTTACGATATCTTTATTATGAGTTGCCATTACTATAGTTGTTCCACGATCATTGATTTCTTTAAATATATCCATAATCTCCCATGTAGTTTCAGGGTCTAGGTTACCCGTTGGCTCATCGGCGATCACTACTTGTGGTTTATTTACAATAGAACGAGCAATCGAAACACGTTGCTGTTCACCACCAGAAAGCTCTGTTGGTAAAAATCGAGCTTTATGTTTTAACTTAACAAGGTCAAGTACTTCCATAACTCTCTTCTTTATTGTTTTCGGGTTTTCTTCAATAACTTCAAGTGCAAATGCAATATTTTCATAAACTGATAAAGTCGGTAATAATTTATAGTCTTGGAAAACTACTCCAATATTTCTACGTAATAAAGGAACTTTTTTATCCTTCATATGGCTTAAATCCATTCCATTAATTAAGATTGCACCCTTTGATGGTTTTTCTTCGCGATACATCATTTTAATGAATGTCGACTTTCCGGCACCACTCGGGCCCACGACATACACAAATTCACCTTGGCGAATTTTTACATTAATACCATCTACCGCAAGAACACCATTAGGATAAGTCTTATAAACATCTTTTAACTCAATCATGACATTCTCCTTAATTTTTGTTCCGTTTTCTTCTATCAAACTATAAGATCCATTCTGGATGAAATTATAATTAACTTAACTTTACTTGATCTTGATCTTATTATTTCGCCTGCTATTTACATATTTCGATAATTTCAGCTAAGCTCCTCTATTATACCACTTAAAAAATGTCAAAATTGATAAATTTATGTTACATTTTAATAATAGGCTAGATTTTTTCCGAACGATTTATGGGTTTGTTTAACAAATTATGGCAAAATGTAACTAAAATGAAAAGAAACAGACCTTTTCTAATTAACAGAAAATTGTCTGTTTCTTTAATTCTTTTCGATAGAAAACATTTTATTTTTTAGTCGCAAGCCATTTCGCTACACTTTTCGCGTCATTTCCTTGAACAACTCCGCTAGGCATTGAACCTCTACCATCATGGATAATATTTTCTATTTCTTTTTCAGAATATTTCGCTCCGACCTTTTTTAAGCTTGGTCCAATTATACCTTCTAATTCTCCACCATGGCAGCTAGCACAGCTTTGTTTAAATAGCTTTTCCCCATTAGCAACTGAAACCGGCTCACCTGAATCATTATTTTTACTTGTATCATTATTTGAACCACATGCTGTAATCGTTAACAGCATACCACCAGTTATAAAAGCAAGAAGTAGCTTTTTCACAAAAATCATCGCCCCTTTAAAAATCCCATAACTATAGTCTACTACTAATGAAAATATTTATTTTACCTTTTTATGTCAAATTTGTGAAACCTTCTCCAAGAACTTCTGTTGCATCTACAACTGTAATGAAAGCATTTCGATCAACTGTCCGAACGATATCACGTAGAGAAGAAAATTCAGTTTGATCAAGTACACACATTAATACTAAACGGTCTTCATTTGTATATCCACCAACACCAGTTAGTTTTGTAACTCCACGATCTAATTGGTGAACAATTGCCGTTGTTACAGGCTCCACTTCTGAAGTAATAATAAGTGCCATTTTTGATCTAGCAAGACCAATTTGAACTAAATCAATTGTTTTACTCGTAACAAAAAGTGCAATTAGTGCATACATACCACTTTCAAGATTAAACACGATTGCAGATGTAAGAACAATTAATCCGTCAATAAAGGCTACACAAATCCCAAGTGATAAACCAGTATATTTATGAACAATTTGAGCTGCTAAATCTGTTCCACCAGTAGATGCTTTACCACGGAACACGATTCCTAGACCTAAACCAATAAATAGTCCACCAAAAATTGATGCTAAAAGTGGATTATCAGTTGCAGGTTTTATATTGTATAAATCAACTAAATAAACAACAAGTGGAATAAAGATTGTTCCAACTAATGTTTTAGCGCCAAATTGTCTACCTAAGAAAAAGACACCTGCTATAAATAAAGGAATATTAAATGCCCATTGTACAAATGCAGGATTAAATCCCATTGTACTCTTTAGAATTGTCGAAATACCACTTACCCCACCAGAAGCAATATGATTTGGTAATAAAAACACACAAAACGCGACAGCAATGATTGCAGAACCAATTAATACAAAAAAGTACTCAAAAAACGTTTTTCCCCACCCTACAGTTAGAGCAGTAGAATATCTGACCTTTTTCAAACTTATCCCCCTCAAAATTTCTCACTTACAGACAACTTTTCTATTTTATATCCTTTATATCGGATACTCTCTCTATTTTTTATTATGAAAAAAACAATAAGATTTAATTACATATAAACAAAATTTACTTTCTTCTATTTGTAAAACAACTTAAAAATAAATATGATTCATGTAACTCCTTCACATTAGTAAGGTAAAATCCTTATTAATCCTCTAAAGAAAAAAAGCTCAAAAGAATAACATCTCCATAATTAGAAGATGTCCGTTTAGACAAAGTCCAAAAAACTTGATGATCAGACTAATTGCAAGTGTTTGGCAGGCAGTCTGGTAGATGTTCTAGGTTAAAAGATGGATTTACAGCTAACGCACTGATAAAATATACCTCTTTTGTCCCCAAAGATTAGGGCTGGTAAGAAAGAAGTTTCCCCCAATCTTATCAGCCCATTTTTCAACATTAAATCTTAGAACGTAAGTAAGCATCAATAAATGGATCAAGATCTCCATCCATTACTGCATGTACATTACCAACCTCTGTGTTTGTTCGATGATCTTTAACCATTGAGTATGGATGGAAAACATATGAACGAATTTGACTTCCCCAGCCAATTTCTTTTTGTTCTCCACGGATTTCATCTAGTTGAGCTTGTTGCTCTTCTATTTTACGTTGATATAGTTTTGCTTTTAACATTTTCATTGCATGTTCACGGTTTTTAATTTGTGAACGCTCTGTTTGACATGTTACTACAGTGTTAGTTGGAACATGTGTAATACGTACTGCTGAGTCAGTTGTATTAATGTGCTGACCACCGGCTCCACTTGCACGATACGTATCAATCTTTAAATCTTCTGTACGAATATCGATTTCAATTTCTTCATTGAACTCAGGCATTACTTCGCAAGAAACGAAAGAAGTATGACGACGACCTGATGAATCGAATGGAGAGATACGTACTAAACGATGAACGCCTTTTTCTGCTTTTAAATAGCCATAAGCATTATGGCCTTTAATTGCTAAAGTTACGCTCTTAATACCAGCCTCATCTCCAGGTAGATAATCTAAAGTTTCAACTTTAAATCCACGTTTTTCAGCCCATCTAGTATACATACGTAATAACATTGAACCCCAATCTTGAGACTCGGTTCCACCTGCTCCTGGGTGAAGCTCAAGAATTGCATTATTTTTATCATATGGCTCGCTTAATAATAATTGAAGTTCAAAATCATTCAGCTTTCCAGTTAAAGATTTTACTTCAGTTACTAGTTCTTCAAATAGTTCATCGTCATTTTCTTCTTTAACTAACTCATATGTTACTTCAAGATTCTCATATCCATCATTTAAATCATTGAATTCATTAATGACTTCTTTTAAACCATTTACTTCACTTATTACTACTTGTGCAGCTTTTTGATCATCCCAAAAATCTGGCTCTGACATAAACGCTTCAAGCTCATCTAGTCTTGCTTGTTTTGTTTCGACGTCAAAGAGACCCCCTAAATGCTTGAAGGCGTTTCGCCATCTTTTCTAGTTCTTGCTTTACTTCTACTAATTCCATTACATAACACCTCGATTAAATTTTACGAACAATAAAAAGCAGGTAAAGACAAGTAGTGAAGTAAGAATAACCTTTGAAGGTTACTCTTCTTTCCTAATAACTACTTGCCCTTGCCCCTTTTCATATAGTTTCTATTTTATTAGATTCCTTTACCGTGGCAGTTTTTATACTTCTTACCTGATCCACAAGGACAATCTTCATTACGTCCAGTTTCTTCGCCTTTTACGATTGGTTTTTTCTTTACTTCACCATCACCATCATTACTTACATGAATTGCATCGCCTTGTATAGCTTCACGCTCTACATCAGCTTCAATTTCAGCTTTCATAATAATGCGAGATACTTCTTCTTCAATTGAAGCAATCATCTCTTCAAACATTGCGAAGCCTTCCATTTGATATTCACGTAGTGGATCAATTTGTGCATATGCACGTAAATGGATTCCTTCACGAAGTTGATCCATTGAATCGATATGAGCCATCCACTTGTTATCAACAGTACGTAATAATACAACTTTTTCAAACTCACGCATTTGTTCAATTGGTAAAGCTACCTGTTTTTCTTCGTAACGCTCGAATACTGTTTTTTGAATTAATTCAACCATTTCATCCGGTTCAATTACACGTAATTGATCAACTGTGATTTCATCTTCATTTAATAAGTTTGCTTCTAAGAAATCAATGATTCCTTCTAAATTCCACTCTTCTTGAAGCTGCTCGTTTGGAGTATGAGCTTGAACTACTCTGTTAATAGTACCTTCAATCATATTCTTAACGATTGGTTGTAAATCATTTGAATCAATAACTTCAGAACGTTGAGCATAAATAACTTCACGTTGTTGACGTAATACATCATCATATTGAAGTAATTGTTTACGAGCATCAAAGTTATTACCCTCTACTCGTTTTTGTGCAGATTCAACTGCACGAGAAACCATTTTACTTTCAATCGGTTGAGAATCATCTAATCCTAAACGGTCCATCATAACTGATAAATTTTCTGAACCAAAACGACGCATTAATTCATCTTCCATTGATAAATAGAAAGTTGTCACACCAGGGTCACCTTGACGACCAGAACGACCACGTAACTGATTATCAATACGACGGCTTTCATGACGCTCTGTACCAATAACAGCTAATCCGCCAAGCTCACGAATACCTTCACCTAATTTAATATCTGTACCACGACCAGCCATGTTTGTCGCAATAGTAACTGCACCACGGTGACCAGCTAATGCGATAATATCAGCCTCGCGTTCATGGTTTTTCGCATTTAATACTTCGTGTTTAACACCTTTACGTTTTAACAATTGAGATATTAACTCTGAAGTCTCGATCGCAACTGTACCAACTAGAACTGGTTGCCCAGCTTTGTGACGTTCAACGATTTCATCAACAACAGCATTAAATTTACCAGTCATTGTTTTGTATACTAGATCAGGTTTATCCATACGAGCGATTGGTCTGTTCGTAGGAATAACTAGAACATTCATATTGTAAATATTACGGAATTCTTCTTCCTCAGTTTTAGCTGTACCTGTCATACCCGAAAGTTTTTTGTACATACGGAAGTAGTTTTGGAAAGTAATTGTAGCAAGCGTCATACTTTCATTTTGAATTTTTAATCCTTCTTTAGCTTCAATCGCTTGGTGAAGACCTTCACTGTAACGGCGGCCTTTCATTAAACGACCAGTAAATTGGTCAACGATTACAATTTCACCATCTTGAACTACATAATCTACATCATGAGTCATCGTAACGTGAGCACGTAATGCCTGAGTAATATGATGGTTTAAGTTAACATTTTTCAAATCAAATAGGTTTTCAACGCCAAAAGCTTTTTCTGCACGTGAAATACCATCTTCAGTTAATAAAACTGATTTTGTTTTTACATCGTACGTATAATCTTTGTCTAGCTTAAGCATTCCAACAAATGCATTCGCTGCAATATATGATTGTGCAGACTGTTTTGCTTGTCCAGAAATAATTAATGGAGTACGTGCTTCGTCAATTAAAATTGAGTCAACCTCATCGATAATAGCATAGTTTAGTGGACGTTGAACTCGTTGTTCAGCGTATACAACCATGTTATCACGTAAATAGTCAAATCCTAATTCATTATTTGTACTATACGTAATATCACAAGCATATGCTTCACGCTTTTCATCTGGTTCCATACTATTTAAATTTAGACCAACAGTAAGTCCCAAGAACTCATATAATTGACCCATCTCACGAGCATCACGACTAGCTAAGTATTCATTGACTGTAACAACGTGAACACCTTCGCTACTTAATGCATTTAAGTAAACAGGTAAAGTGGAAGTTAAAGTTTTACCTTCCCCAGTTTTCATTTCTGAAATATTACCTTCATGTAAGGAAATTCCACCTAATAACTGTACAGGATATGGAGTCATACCAAGCACACGAGTAGCACCTTCACGAACAACGGCAAATGCTTCAACTAAAATATCATCAAGAGTTTCACCTTTTTGGATACGCTCTTTAAATTCAAATGTTTTACCTCTAAGTTCATCATCAGATAATTTTGCATACTGATCCTGTAAAGATAACACTTGATCAACTTGTTTTTGCATTTTATTTAATTGTCGCTGATTAAGATCAAAAACCTTTTTTATCATTCCAAGCATTCGTAACGCTCCTCTATTATAAAGTCATAAACTAAAATGTCATTAAGTTAGTAGATACTATTTCTAATTTTATCATTAAATGAAGATACGTGACAACCTTATGTCGAGATTGTTCTATTAGAATTAATTAATATTTTAGAAAATAAGCAAAAAAGGACTAAGCTAATTGTTCAGCTCAGTCCTTTTATTATTATTTTATTAATTTTTATTTGGCTTCAATTAAACCATAACGCCCATCTTTTCTAGCGTAAACGATGTTCGTTTTATTTGTTTCACCGTTTAAGAATACAAAGAAGTTATGACCTAACATATTCATTTGTAGCACTGCTTCTTCTGCATCCATAGGTTTTAAATCAAATTGCTTTGTTCGAACTAACTCAATATCATTTTCGTGTTCTTCTACTGCTACAGCTGATTCAGTAGTTGATGGTGCAAACATGAATTTTAATGATCCTTTTTCTCTTAACTTGCGATTTACTTTTGTTTTGTGTTTTCTAATTTGACGATCTAGTTTATCAATAACTAAATCGACAGCTGCATACAAATCTGAATGCTCTTCTTCTGCACGTAATAACATATACGTTCCAGGAATAGTTACTTCAATTCTTTGCTTGTCGTGGAATACCTTAGCATTAACTCTCGCCGTTAACTCTTCGTCAAAATAACGATCAAATCGCGATAATTTTTTATCTACGTAATCACGAATTGCTGGAGTAATTTCAATATTTTCGCCTCGGATGTTTAGCATCATATGGGTTTCCTCCTTCATCAAGCTCCAAAAATGAAAGCTGTCATACTTATATTCTACACCTCTATCTCAATTTCCTCCTTGAAATATTTGTCAAATATGAGAAAACTCTGTGTCCATTTTTTGAACTTTTATGGTTTATATCTGATTATATTTTTATAATAATTTAAAGATACTTAAAAATTTTCCAAAACAAACAAAGGCTTACTCAAATGAGTAAGCCTTCGTGGTCCGAATCTATATAAGCAAATACTTACTTATTAACGGAAAAAATTAAATTTTAGTCACATTAGCAGCTTGAGGTCCACGGTTACCTTCAACGATTTCGAAGCTAACTGCTTGGCCTTCTTCTAAAGATTTGTAACCTTCTGCGTTGATAGCTGAGAAATGTACGAATACATCGTCTCCATCTTCACGCTCGATAAATCCAAAACCTTTTTCTGCATTAAACCATTTTACTTTACCTTGCATTCAAATCCATTCCCTTCAGTCGAAAACTTGTGAATCTTCTCCACATTTCAACTATACATCATAAAACTAGGGCAAGTCAAAAGTAGCTTATCGCCTTTTTTTTCACGAATTCGACAAATAACGAAAAATTCTAATTATTTCCCTACCTATCTTATTCGCTTACCTTTTGACTTGTCCTATTATTTTTTTCCTATTTTTATAAAAAGTAAATTTATGCCATTTTTCCTGCAAAGTTTTTTTCTTCTATAAAAAACTTTACTATACCTTAAATCTATAAGGTACAGTAGTTACAATAACACTTCGTTTATGAAGTAAATACGCTCTTAGTAATAAGCTTGATTGATTATGTAAAACATTATGCCAATTTTTTCTCGTAATAAACTGTGGTATTAAAACTGTAATTTCAAAGCCTTGTGCATGAGCTTTAGCTTCCATTTCATCTATTACTTTTAAAAGAGGTCTAGTGATTTCTCGATACTCAGAATGTTCAACAATTAGTTTTACGTTAGGGTTCCAAGCTTCCCATTTTTCTCTCATTTGCTCTTCACTTTCTTTATCAAAAGAAATGTAAACAGCATAGACTTCATCAGCAATTCCTTGAGCATATTGCATTGTACGTTCAACTACTTTTGTGATCCCAGCGACAGGAACTACCATGATATTTCCACTAATTTTTTCAGGAATATCATTGTTTAATCGTAATTGGTCACCTACTGCTTCATAATGCTTACGAATTCTTAAGAATAGAATAACAATCAAAGGTAAGAAAACAAATATTGACCAAACTTGATTTAACTTAGTAGTTAAGAAAATAATCGAAACTGTTGCTGAGATAAATGCCCCAACAAAGTTGGCAGTTAATTTCGGTAACCAGCCAGCCGGTTTTTCCCTAATCCATTTAATTACCATACCAGTTTGAGAAAGTGTAAATGGTACAAACACACCAACAGCATATAATGGAATTAATGCTTCAGTTTTACCTTGGAAAGCAATAATTAATAAAATTGAAGCTACACCAAGTGTAATAATACCATTTGAATATCCTAAACGATCTCCTCGAAGTAAGTACATTCTTGGCATAAATTTATCACTTGCTAAGTTATAAGCTAGTAATGGGAATGCAGAAAATCCTGTATTAGCTGCTAATACAAGGATTAGCGCTGTTGTCCCTTGTATAAAGAAATAGATTATATTTCGTCCAAAAATATCAGAACCTAATTGGGACATAACTGTTTCTTCTGCATTTGGTACAATTCCATACCAGTAAGCTAAAAACATAACTCCCGAAAATAGTACTGCTAAAATCGAACCCATCAACAATAGTGTTTTTGCCGCATTTTTATCTGAAGGCACTTTAAAGTTCGGAATTGCATTTGAAATTGCTTCAACACCAGTTAAGGCTGAGCAGCCAGATGAAAATGCTTTTAAAAGAATAAAGAGAGAAATCCCTGGAACAACTGTACCAATCGCTGAATGTGCTGTTTGTGGTGCATGGCCTGTAAAGACATTATATAAACCTACGATAATGATAATAACAAGTGCTACAACGAATAAATAAACTGGATATGCCAAAATCGAAGCAGATTCAGTTAGTCCGCGTAAGTTTAAAATTGTAATACATATAACCAAAATAACAGCAATAAAAACTGTATGAGCGTGCAAAGCTGGGAAGGCCGACGTAATCGCGTCCGTACCTGCTGACACACTAACCGCTACCGTCAAGATATAGTCAACTAACAATGATCCACCGGCAACTAAACCAGGAATAACACCGAGGTTTTGTTTAGATACGACATAAGCGCCTCCACCGTGAGGATAACTAAAAATAATTTGGCGATAAGATAAAATTAATGCTAGTAATAAAATCAGTACGCCTATACCAATCGGAACCGAATACCAATACGCTACCGCCCCAACCGTAGTTAAAACGATCAGAATCTGCTCCGGACCGTATGCTACTGAAGAAAGCGCATCTGACGATAGAATTGCCAAGGCCTTCGTATTCGATAACTTTTGTTCACTTAACTCTGTTGACTTAAGTGGTTTACCAATTAAGTATCGTTTTAAAATCGATAACATATGTACACCTCTACATAAAAAGTAAAAAACTAAACTATTTGAGTTTATCACATTATTAGAAACAATTGTGTGATATATTAAGAAAATCTTTCCATAATTTTATTAAGTTTTTTTCAAAATAATTAATATTAACTTCCCTCCAAATCAAATTAAAATACAATAAAATGAAAGAGTACTTTAAAAACTTCAAGACACAAATAAGATAAGATTTTGATTCGTATGTAAATCCTTTTTATTTCCTTGCCTAGACACAGAAAGAACTTAACATTTTGCTAAGTTCTTTCCTATTTTTTACATATATAGCTTAACAATTTTAGTAACAATCCGGTTCGGTTGTTAACCTTTATTTCTTATTAAAATAGCTAAGCATTTTTTCAGCCACTTTCATTGGTTGAACTTTGTATGTTCCCTCGTCAATTTGTTTTTTTAATTGCTTAATACGTTCATCACGTTTTGCGATTATCTGATTGGCGTTTTGATTATCCTTTGCTTGAGGGGAGATTTCTATTTTTCCTTCTTGTTCTCGTTTATTTTGTTCATTTTTTTCTACTTTGTATCGATGTAAATGAACTTTATCCTCATCAGATGTATTACCCTTCATATTTCTCACCTCATCGCTAATCGTTTTATACCTCGGATTTAATATTAAATTACGATCCTTTATCTGTATTTTTTTTTTATTCTGTCCAATGACCACTATTTATATCGGTAAAACTCGTAGTAAAATTAAGTTCTTTTATAATTAACAAGCCGCCAAGCTTTATGCCCGAATTAATGTAAGAGAATGTACTTCAGTAGCACCATTTTGTAACAATATCGTTGCGGCATCTTGTACCGTTTTACCAGTTGTATACACATCGTCAAGTAATACAATCGGTTCGTTATCGATTTTTTCCGCACAACAATAAGAAAAAACTTGTTCTCGGCTAAGTCTTTCATAACGGTTTAACTTACTTTGTTTTTCCGTATGAATTCTTTCTAAACAATTTGTTAAGTTTAAACCTGCATATTGTGCAAGCACTTCAACTTGATTAAAGCCTCGTTCCTTTAGTCTCGCATCACTTAGAGGTATTGGAACTATTTTATAATTTTTGAAAGAATTTTCATAGTATTCCATCAAATCATCCGCAAATATAGATGCTAACTGAACATCACCACAAAATTTAAATTTATTGAGCCACTCTTTTATTTCATTTGTGTAATGAAAGATCGACTTATTAATAATTAACGGCATTTCTAGCTTTAAACTTATATACTCGATACAATTTTTACAAAGCTTTTGATTCTCTATAATGTAACCACAACAAATTTCACAAACAGGATCAATTATTTTTTTAAATTTCGATATACATTGTGAACAAGTTAATTCATTGGTTTGAAAAAACAATTTATGAAAGGAAAACTTCTCAACAAATCGAACACCACAATATACACAAATCACTTATTATCCAACCAGCCTTTCTTGATACCTAAATGATTCATTAGAAGTATTTGCTTTTTAGCTTTGACCATTTCTTCGCTTATTCCATTATGAAAAAAGATAACTTCTCCCTTTGCATAATTTATATGCCTACCAGCACGTCCAGCAATTTGGACTAATGCACTTTCAGTAAAAATCTCTTCATCAGCACCTAATACAGCTATTTGGCTATTCGGAATCGTAACGCCTCTCTCTAAAATTGTCGTTGTAATTAAAACTTGCGTATCACCATTTCGAAAAGCACTCACTTTTTCATGTCTTTGTGGATCTTGACTATGAACTGATGCCGATTTAACTGTTATCTTTTTAACGGCCTCTTCTATAAAAATACATTCATTAATTGTAGGGACAAACAAAAAAATAGGGCAGCCTTTCTGAATAAATAATTTAATCCATTTTTCTAAAGAATTTGGGAGTTTTTGTGTTTTGCGGATTGTTTTACGCCAGTTGCCAATCCATTTAAAGCTTGGTACTGGCAGGGGTTGCCTATGGTATCTTGCGGGAACCATTACATTTTTGATTTTATTTTTTAGCGCAAGTAGTTGTTGTTCACTAGTGGGAGTAGCAGTCATTTGTACTGTAGAACCTTTAATCGTTCTTGATTCATTTGCAACCCAGTGCAAATGTGTTTCAATATTATAAGGAAAAGCATCAACTTCATCGATAATTAATAAGTGGAAGGTATGTCTAAATTTCATTAACTGATGTACTGTACAAATCGTTATCCTATTTCCATCCCATATCTCTTCACTACCTCCATAAAGTACTGCAATTGAAATAGTAGGGAAGGCTTGTCTGAATCGAATCGATAGCTCCAAAACAACATCTACTCGAGGAGTTGTAATACAAACAAATTTTCCTTGCTGTAGTGCAGCTTCAATCCCTTCAAACAACATTTCTGTTTTTCCTGCACCACAAACTGCCCAAAGTAGCAAATTCTGATTTTCGTTCACAGCTTCAACTACTTTAATAGAGGCTTCTTTTTGCTGAGGTGAAAGTTTACCATCCCATTCGAGTCCAGAAATTGAGGGATCGAATCTCAAATCATCTTCATTAATGATTAACTCAGTACATGTCGACATCTTTCCCATAGTGATGCATTTTCGACAATATGTACAATGTGATGAACATTTAGCACAAAAATGAGTAGCGAAAAAGTGTTGATTTTGATTACCACAACGAAAGCATTGATAACGATTTTTAATTTTTTGAACCGCTTGAATGATTACACTTGTTGGAGGGATTTCCTGAAGGTTTATTGTGGGGAGAAGTTGGAGTTTTCTACCGTAAAATTTGTCCATTTTTAACCTACTTTCTTATATTATTTATTTTGAGGGATGAAACTTGGGAGCTTTTAAAAAGGTTCCACATAAATATGGCCATCTTCAAATATTACATCCAATCATTCACTAACGAAGTAAAATCCAGTGAAATTTCTTTGTCAAATATATAGATATATTGTGACGAGTTTTTAATGATAAAAATCCCTCTTCAATAATTCTACAGTTCGTTTGTAAAGTAGACTAAAAATAATTTAATTCTAGTTAAAAACGAAGCATTTTTGATCAAATTCTATATAAACTCTAAAAAAACTTTAAGTGAAATTGAATAAAATCTTCAATAATTTATCGAGTTTTTCTCTTTCATTGCGATTTCTCTGGTTTTATTTGTGATTTTCTATTTTTAATTGCGATTCTCATTATTTAATTGCGTTACCTAGATTTTATTTGCGATTCTCTATTTTTAATTGCGTTACCTAGATTTTAATTGCGATTCTCACTATTTAATTGCCTTACCTAGACTTTATTTGCGATTCTCTATTTTTAATTGCGTTACCTAGATTTTAATTGCGATTCTCACTATTTAATTGCGTTACCTAGATTTTAATTGCGATTTCTAGTTTTTATTTCAAATACTCACTTTTTAATTACAATAACAAATATTCACTGCTAAAAAAAAAGCCCCTAATCAAAGGAGCTCCTACTCAAACAACATACCAACCCAATCCTAAAGCACCTTCACCAAGATGCGTTCCAATTACTGGGCCAAAATATGAAGTTTCTATTTCAACATTCGGATATGTTTCACTAAGTTGTTGGGCTAACTTTTTTGCATCGTCTTCACGATTTGAGTGAATAACAACTGCTTTCATTTTTTCGCCTTTTGATGCAACTTCGCCAAATAAATCTGTAATTCGTTTCATTGCCTTTTTTTCAGTTCGAATTTTTTCAAAGGCAACAATTTGTTTGTCTACAAATGTTAGAATTGGCTTTACTTGTAGTAAACTTCCTAC
This sequence comes from Gottfriedia luciferensis, assembly GCF_001712755.1. GTDB lineage: Bacteria > Bacillota > Bacilli > Bacillales > Bacillaceae_G > Gottfriedia > Gottfriedia luciferensis_B. The sequence continues at coordinate 327,523 of NZ_MDKC01000013.1, read as the reverse complement.
AAATGCTTGTGCACTTGAAAGTCTTCCACCGCGTTGCAGGTGATCTAAATCAAAAACCATAAAGTAAGCATCAGCAGATTGTTTTATTTCATCTAATCGCTCTATGATTTCAGTTGGTCCAGCACCATTCTTTGCCATTTTCGCAGCTTCAATGACATAAAACCCTTGGACCATGCAGCTAATTTCTGAATCGTAAGCGACTACTTCTAAGTTATCAATCATTGAACCTGCTGATACAATACTTTGATAGGTTCCACTAATTCCACTTGATAAAGTGATAGCAACTACTGCCTCATATTCTTTTGATAGCTGTTCAAATTTTTCAATAATCGTGCCATATGCAGGCTGTGAAGTTTTTGGAAGTTCCTTTTGTTCACGGACCTTGAGGAAAAATTGTTCAGCAGTAATTTCAACTTCTTCTTGGTAGGACGCGTCTCCGAAGATTACATTAAGAGGCAACATATGTATATCTAAAGAATCTCTTACTTCCTTTGGGATATAGGATGTACTATCTGTAACAATTGCAGTTCTCATGTTCATATCCTTTCTTATATATATTAACGTTTAACTATGTATTTATTGGTTTTAATTTTACACAACTAATTAAGTAAAATCATTGTATTTCATTCTCTTTACTCTTTAGCCCATTCGACAAGTCAGCTAGACTTAGAAAGACTATTATACTCAAAAGCCTATTTATTGAAAAGATAAAGTGGGCATTTATTGTTGCTATGTTTCAGACTAAAAGTGAAATATCAAATATAATGTTCTTTGTCTACAAACTAAAACAGAGTACCGATCCTCCGATACTCTGCTTTTTGTATCTAACTATTTCACTTCTACCCAAGCATTTCTAATTGCCGTCACTACAGCATGAGTACGGTCATTTACTTCTAGCTTTTGTAGAATATTACTTACATGGTTTTTGACAGTTTTTTCACTAATAAAGAGAGCTTCACCAATAGCACGGTTACTTTTACCATCTGCTAGCATTTGAAGCACTTCACATTCTCTTCTAGTAAGTAAATGTAATGGACGGCGCACTTCTACTTCGCGAGATTTAAATAATTGTTCTTTAAGTGATAGTCTTCTAAATTCTTCAACTAGGTTGTGAGTAATCTTCGGATGTAAATAACATCCACCTTTTGTAACGACTTTAATCGCTTCAATAAGTGTATCTGAGTCCATTTCTTTTAATAAATAGCCTCTTGCACCTACTTTCAGGACATGAGTTACATACGATTCATCATCATGAATTGATAAAATGATTACTTTTGCATCAGGATGTTTTTCTAGTAATGCTTTTGTAGCAGTTACTCCGTTCATTGTCGGCATGTTTATATCAACAATAAATATATCTACTTGATGTTGATCCATGATATTTACAACCTCTGTACCGTCTGAACCTTCAGCAACAACATCAAAACTCTCTTCAAAATCTAGGATTCTCTTAATTCCTTCACGAAACAATTTATGATCATCTACAATTGCAATTCTAGTTTTCATTTCATTACTCCTCTGTTTATTTGATCTAGTTTGCTAATCTATCGAAATTTGTAGAAATTGGTATTTTTTTCTAAATTATAGTATATTTTAACATATTTTCTTATTGCTTACGACGCAAATCTCCAAAAAACGTGAAATAAAATTTTACTTTTAGGAATTTTCAGACGCTTTATTTTGAAATGACATTTCTAATTCATTCTCTATTTCTACATCTAAAGTGATCCTAATTGTCGTACCTATGTCTAATATAGATTCGATTATAAAATCTCCACTTAATAACTCAACGCGTTCTTTCATTCCTATTAATCCAAAAGAGTTTTCACTTTGCCCTTTGCCAACGGGAAAACCAATTCCATCATCCTGTACGAAAACTTTAATTTTGTTTCTTAAAAACTCTAATCTTACAAAAATTGTTGATGGATTGGCATGCTTACATGCGTTTTGAACCGCCTCTTGGATGATCCGAAAGATTGCAACTTCTATTTTTGAATTAAGTCTTTTTTCGCTTTGACCGCAATAGTCAAATTTTATTTCAATATGCTTATACGACTCTAGCGATTTTAAATATTTATTAAGGGCTGGAACTAAACCTAAATCATCTAATGCCATTGGGCGTAGATCATATATAATTCTTCTAACTTCCCCTAATGCGCAACGGACTTGTTCCTTTATATCACCTAATTCTTTTCTTGCATCTTCTTCTGGTCTTTGGCGATATGTTTTTATTAAAAAGTCTGACTGCATTAATATACTGGCTAACGTTTGGGCTGGGCCATCATGAATTTCGCGTGATAACTTTATACGCTCCTCTTCCTGAGCTTGTATCAGTTGGAATCCGAACTCTTGTTTTTGTTTTGCCTCTTCATGTAAATGACTAACTTGCTTAAAGTCTGTATTAAGGTAGTTTAAAACAATTGAAATACGGGAAACTATTAATTCGGCTTTTTGTAGTTTCTCTAACAAAGTCTGAAGTCTATTTTCTAATTCTTTTCTACGATGATTTAGGACTTTTTCTTCCTTTAATGAAAGAAAGTGCTGTTCCTGAATGTTTTGGACAGTTTCATATACTGACTTTACTTGAGATTCAGTATACCGATTAAATTCCCCATCAACTTCAGTTAGTTTTTTGCGTGCCGCTCGGGCTAATAAATCTAATCTAACCGTATTTTCAATCTTCTCTACTACTTGTAATTTTACTTCTTCAAGCTCTACTCTTAATTTCTCGTATTCTGAGCGAGTATCTTCAACAATTCCAAACACATGGGACTTACTATCTATAACAGATGAGAGCATATTATCCATAATTTCGTCTAGTGTCTGATTGTCCATTTTTCTAGCTGTCATTCACCTTTTCCCCCATTAGCCTATTACTAAATGACTAATAAATTTATGTATATTTAATATTATAATGTAAATAGAATTATAATTGTACAAAAATTTGAAATAAGCAAAAATTTTAATTTTTCCGATTCAAACCTTATATTACCAATATATATTGGTATTTTATTATAAATTTTAAAAAATACATACCTTTATATAACATCCTTAACACAATGTTAACAAGTATTACAAATATATTACGATTGACCCAATAAAAAAGCTGATTCCTGTAAAAGAATCAGCTTTCTGCCTATTTATTTATTGGTACTATTTTCATTTTCAGAACTACTATCTGAATTAATTGTATTAGTTGTATTCGTTTTAGATGGTTTTTCTAAACCTAAGTGAACTCGGAATTTGCTAGTAATTTCTTTTACACTTTCCTCTTCAGGAACATAGTAGTAAATACCGTGAATCGTATCATCGTTACCTTTTAATTTTATTGTTTCTAAGTCATTTTCAGTAATATTAGGTAAATGCTTCGCAAGTGAAATACCACCGCTCATTTTCATATTCGTACTAATATTTTTACTGAACACTTTCGCATATTGATCCATTTTCATGATTGTTTCAGGTGATTTAATTTCATTTAAAATCGCTTTAATTACTTGTTGTTGTCTTTCTTCACGTCCAAAATCACCACGAGGATCACGTTTACGCATACGTGAATATGCTAATGCCTGTTGTCCATCTAAATGCATCATACCCTTTGTAAAGTAAACCTTTTTCCTTGGTGTAGTATCTGTATTTTCCCAGAAATCAAATGGTACATCAACATCAATTCCACCAACTGCGTCAACTATGTTTTTAAAGCCATTAAAGTCGACTGTAACGTAATAATCAATTGGTACATTTAAGAATTGCTCAACTGTATCAACTGTTAATTGTAAACCGCCATATGAATATGCATGGTTTATTTTAGTTTTATCTGCATGTCCAGGGATACTTACATATGTATCACGAGGAATACTCATTGTTTTAATTGTCTCTTCTTTTGGATTAAAGGTAGCAAGGATCATCGAGTCAGTTCGTCCACCCTTTCCACCGGTTGAATAGTTTTCAATCCCTAAGAAGAGAATAGATATTGGGTCTTTCGATATTGCAACTTTTTCATTTCTTAAGTTTGAAGAAATATCTTCCCCTTTTGTTGCTTTATTTAATTCAAGATATGTTCTAACGCCTTTATATCCTACAAACACTAAGGCTACTACAATGATAAGTAATAATACCCTAGCAATTATACCTCTCTTTTTCTTTCTTCTTTTCTTGGCCATTTTTCGAGAATGATTCTGATTCATATGTTCGAATAGACCTCCTTTAAAATTAGTATGATTGTTCTATTTAAAATTAGTCATAAATTTACTATTTATAAAGCTAGACTACTACATGTATTTAACAATACTTTCATTTATATGGCAACTACCATTTGTTAACTCAATCATCCAGTTTTTGAAGATATCTACTTCATCAATCTTAATCCAAAGTTCAAAGCTTACTTCTTCCATGTGGTTAACATTTTCTAAATGATAATGCGAGTTCCGTAAAGCGAACTCTACTTTACCTAACAATTTATAATTTATCTTTACGTTCATTACTTTAACTAATGACCGCTCAACAATTCCAACGGCGTTTAGCCCTTCACTGACTGCTTGTCCATATGCACGAATTAATCCTCCTGCTCCAAGCTTTTTACCGCCAAAATACCTTGTTACAACAACAACAGTATCTTTTAAATCTCTCTTTTTCAAAACTTCTAACATTGGAACTCCAGCCGTACCACTCGGTTCACCATCATCATTGGCTTTTTGAACTTCATCATTTTCACCGATTAAATAAGCTGAGCAATTATGTGATGCATCAAAATGCTTTTTTTTAATTTCTGAAATGAATCGTTGCGCATCAACTTCAGTTTTCGCTTCATTTATGTAACAAATAAATTTCGATTTTTCAATCTCAATCTCATGACTACCAAAGCCACAAACAGTGAAATAATTCGCTAGCATTTAACACCTAACCTTTCGACTAAATTAAACAAAATTTCGACTCACTTCAATATATTACTACAATTATTCATTCCATTCCTTAAAAAACACTAACATTCTTCAAAAGTAAGTATTTACTGACAAGATTTTATACAGTAACATTAGAAATAATGCTTAATAATTTAGTTTTAAATTTTAACCAACTTCAATGATCAACCATTATGATTTAATCATTTCATACAAAAAAGTAAAGATTTCATTTTCGCACGAATATCAAACTGTCTATCCACAATGCATAAAATTTATATCAATTACTGATACCACTTCAAGAGATTTCTACTCAATTTAAATTAAATTTAACAATATTGAAAACTAAGTGATAAATCCATTTCATCGTTGGTCATATCTAGGCATATCCCCACTAATTTATTTGTTTTTTCATTTAAAAATTAAAGTTTACACCTTTTTTAAGAAGAAGATTATCCTAAATGATCAAAAATATTAGAATCATATTTCTTCTGTGGTAATAAGTTTAATAATGCGGTAATTAAAAATGCAGTTAATAAGAGCATTTTATTTACAATCATATGATAAAAAAGCAATACTCCTCTCTGAATATTAATATAGTCCTTAATGGAACTACGTAAATTATAAATTGCGCCTACTTAATTCAAAATTAAACATAACAGCAATGAAAAGTGCTAAAAGAGGTTTTCAATAAGTAAAAAAATTCTTGAGCAATTACGAAGAGGGAGCTGATTTTTGGAGAAACAAAAAACAAGGTTTTAAAGGAAGGATAAAAAAACTATATTTATTCATAATAATTATAAGGAGAATCATCAAAATATTGTTATTACATACCCAATTACAAAACCAAGGTTATAAAAAAGATTAATCCCCACAAATAGTTAGATTCTTTGTTTATTTAACAAATGTTTTTATTTACTTATTTTCTTACAATAGCGTATGAAAATAAGGGAAGACAAATAGCTGATAAAATATCTATATGGGGTTTTATTCCTTTGGGAAAGTGCTATTTTAACGCGACGTATTATTCCACTTACTTTAAGCTAAAATAATAATACTTAAAAAGTCGACCTGGACAAAAGTTTGATCAATTACTAATTATTGTAATGCCGATTAATAATTCATTCTTGCACACACTATAAGTGTAAGGTACCCTTGTGAACTTTTTATGTGGAGTAATAAGCTTGTAACATAAAAATAATTTGATTTTTTTCTGCGAACATTTATAATTGTTATGATGTTATAAAACGTAAACGTTATACATTAGGACATGTTGCAATGTACTTGCAAGGATGGGCCTAAATTATAAACTGGGGTGTTTAAATGGCCTTACAGAATACTCAACAAAAGGTTGAAAGCCGCTACTCAATTCAACAACTTGAGTCATTAAAAAAGAAAAGTATTTTTTATTCATTTATAAAAAGAACATTGGATATAGTCTTTGCGTCGCTCGCGTTTGTGATTTCTTTACCATTCGTATTGTTCTTTATCGCATTAATTAAAATTGATTCTCCTGGTCCTGCTCTTTTCATCCAAGAACGAGTTGGATTAAATGGGAAGATTTTTAATATTTACAAGTTAAGAACAATGCGTATGGATGCAGAGATAAATGGACCACAATGGGCTAGTACGGATGATCCTCGCATTACAAAACTTGGTCACTTCCTTCGAAAAACTCGTATCGATGAATTACCGCAGTTCGTCAATGTCTTACGTGGAGATATGAGTCTTGTTGGTCCTAGACCAGAAAGAGCGTTTTTTTTAGTAAAATTTAATCATGAAGTACCAGGCTTCACTAATCGCTTAACAGTCAAACCAGGGTTAACAGGTTGGGCACAAGTGAATGGCGGGTATGAATTAACTCCGAAAGAGAAGTTAGTTTTGGATTTACACTATATTGAACATCGCTCAATTATGTTAGACATTCGAATTATGTTTAAAACAATTAAAGTTGTATTAACTGGTGAAGGTGCTCGTTAAGTAATTTAAGATAAGTTCAAAATTCTCTTATTAAAAATAATAGTTTAACACCAAAAGGCCATTTCTCAATTGGGAAATGGCCTTTTAATTTCTTTAATAATATATAGTATTGATCATAAAAATACTTTGTAAGGTAAAAAACATTTTAAATTCCGAAAATTACCCACAATTTCAGAAGTTTATTAACAATTTGTGGATAACATATAATACTTATCCACAAACCGCTTGTTTATAAATTAATTCAAGTAGGCAAGAAATATAAAGATACGACAAAATTCTATCAAAATGAAAATTGTTAATCTTTTCTTCCTGTCGATAAGTATTAATTTTATTCACAAGTTATCCACATATTAAAAACAAATTGCATTCTTCTTAAACATATTTTGTAAAAACAGATCCTCGTCTACTTAATTATCGAGCATTGGAAATGAAGCAATTGTATAGTCCGAAACAAATAAATTTACTCTTTCCAATAAGAACTTGAAAAATAAAAAAAATACAATGCAATAAGAAAAAAACTTATCGCATCGTATTTAAACTATTTTACAACTTTAATTGTACGAACACTTTTGTTTCCTGATTTATCAATGACATAAACCTTTAAATATGTGTTTGCTTTCTGTACTTTTATTGATACAGAAAATTTACCACTGGAATTAACCGAGCTTTGACCTATTAATGTGCTTCCTCGATAAATCTTCACTGAAGCATATTTCTCAGCACTACCTGTAACAGTTTTAGATTTTGAAGTAACTTTATTAACAACTGGAAGAGCTGGTGGTGTTTTATCTAATACTTTTAAAGACTTTGTTGTACTTACATTTCCAGCTTTATCCGTAGCAGTTACACTAACTGTCGTTCCACTTTTTTGCTTTGAAATTGTAAATTTGTAGCTTTTATTTGAAGCAGCTGTTGTGCTTTTTTGAAGCTTACTATTTATATATAGTTTAACTGTAGAACCTGCTTCTGCTGTTCCGGTAATAGTAGTTGATTGATCTGAAACTGTATTCATTGTTGGTGTTGTAGGTTTTGTTTTATCGATTGTAAAGATGATTGTCGTTGTGTTACTTTCTTCATCTTTCACAACTAAAGTGTATTTACCTGGCTTACTAACGATTTGACCATTTTTAAAACTTGCACCATTTAATAAAGCAGTACCTTCATCAAATGTAATCTTTACGTCTTTATTATAAGAAATATTGTTTTTCACCCCTGTTACGATTGGAGCTACAAAATCTTTCTTTTTGGCAATATATGAAGAAGCAATATAGCCTGACGTTTTTCCATCAGTTGATTTTACTGGGAACCATACAAAATGATTTAAGCTACTATTTGGATCAGTATATTTAAATTCTCCATCAATAACAAAAACCTTATTTAAAGGTTGGGATGTATATGATGATGAAGTATTTGGTTGAGTTCTTAGTTTTGTACCAGCTGTTGTTACCTTAACGATATCGCCTTTTTTCAATAAATACACAGACTCATGTAATCCACTTGTCATTGTATAATTCAATTTATTAAATTTTATACTTTCACTTAGATTTGGATCATAACTAAAATCATCATAGGCAAATGGAAATTGAGCAAGTTTTGTACTTCCTAATAAACTTTGGTCTTCAATGATTTTAAACACTTTATCTTGGTAAGTTTCCAAATTCCTTATGATTAAATGATCATCATTTCTTTTTAACGGACTATTCACAGGCATTGTACCGTTATACGCCATAACAGGAAAATACCAGTTTTCAATAATTTCTCTTCCCGCACCATTTATTTTCGGTAATGAAGATAATCCGTACTTCTGATTTAAAATATTAACGCCCGTCTCAATATTATAGACGATGTCATTTTTTAATTTCTCTGTATCAACGTTTGGATCTGTAACTTGCATAATTCCAAATCCATTATCTGAAGAAATAACCGGTTGCCCCTTTTCATCAAATTGTCTCCAAGATGATTCTTTCATTGCTATTGATTTTACAACTTCAGGTGGAATATTCTTACTTAATGCTGCATTCGTTAGTAAACAGTTAACTTGTTGATTAGATGGATTTGCATTTTGTTTCATTTCGCCCATTGGTAAACATTTTGTAGACCAATCTGTTGCTGCTGATGCTTTTCCAGCAACTAAGCCAATGGAAAGCGTCGTTAATAAGCCTACTTTTAACATTGTTGATTTCAAAATTTTACTCCTCCCCAATCTACTTAAATAATTTTCTATCTTTCATTGTATCATATAAACATATTTTTCTTTAAAGTTGTTACTCAATTAAACTAGTAAAAAAGTGACTCACAAGGAGTCACTTTTTTATTTTAATTCTTGCTTAACATAACTTGAAGATACCCATCCAAAGCTTCCATTCGCTAGTTTGATTTTATACCATTTTTTTGAACTATCCATTGTTAAAGTACCATCTGTATTTGTAACAATACTTACGTAATTATTAAGGTTTAATGTGCCAATTACATTATTTTCAATTGTAGTTGCAGTTGAGCGCACGTTTAAACCATCTGTTGTTACTCTACCTAAGTTTTTAACAGATAAAGTTTGGCTATATACATTTAATTTGATACTGTTTGTCCAAAAAACATTTCCATTTATTGATAATTTAAACCAATAATTATTTGTTTTTTCAAGAAGAAGGAAAGTTGTACCGGCTGTAATCGATTTCACTTTAGTCGTATCTCCCTTTGCGGTATATAGATCAATATTTCCTTTTGCAACCGCTTGGATATTAGCAGGGAATACATCACTACCAACAGGAGTAGTTGGACTGCCTGGAATCGTGGTATTCGGTTGAGCTTTATCATAATACGCTTTATCAAACGGTAGAATTTTTTGCATATGTTGAGCAATCAATTTACCCCAGTTTGGATCAGTCGCGTAATAAAAATTCATCCCTTCACTCGCTCCATCTATTCTTACATTGCTCATATCTTTTGTACTGAATCCAAGATATGCACCTTTATATTTCCAGTTACTTGGATTTAAGTAAGTAGATTTAATTGAGCGAGCAATATACTCTACATTCTCCTGAACGCTCATAAATTTATATGATGCTATATATGGCGTTGAATCATATGAACCAAATCCAAATAAGTTATTTTTTCCTAATGAAATTTGAGATGTACCAAATCCACTTTCATGAATGGCATGTGCTGCTAAATAAAGTGCATTTACACCATATTTATTTCCAGCATCAATAAATAATTGTCCTTGACCAGTCAGAATACTCTTAACTCCACTTTTCACATTATTAGCAATATAGGTATTAATTTGCGAAGCAGTTACAGGAGATTGTGTACGCAGATCAATAAACTGGTAGCTATCTCTTGATGTCATTGGGTCACCAGTTTTTACTTGTTTGATATATGTTCCGGATACATATCCCGTTTTCCCATTGTAACTAACCTTATACCAATTGTTAGAAGTTTTATCAGTTGCAATTAAAACCATATTAACCGGTATTACCGTAAGCAATGATGAAGAAGCATCATACGTTTGACGTAAATTTAATTCTGAAGTCGTAACATACGTCGTATCTGTTATATTCGTTATCGTCACGACATCACTTTTTCCGAAATCTCCTGCTCTTACATATCCATTTACACCGTTATAAGACACACTATACCAATTACCAATTTTTTTGCTAATCGGGATAACTGTATCTTTTGGAATTTGAATAAGCTGTTTTGATGCATCGCCGAACGATTCATATAAATATGTTGCATTTAGTGCCTTATAATTCGTAGTAGTAAATGTTGTGAAGCTATTTGCAGTTACGTCTTCACTCTTAACATAAAGATTTTGTCCATTGTAATTAATTCGATACCATATCTTCCCTACTAAATCTGTCGCTTTTTGAGTTGAAGCAAAGCCATTATCTCCATTAACTGTAGTTACTACAGGTTTTGTCGCATCTGGAGTTGCATATAAGTTAGTGACTGCTTTCGTAAAATAATATGCAGTACTTGTAGTTTCATATTTTATTTCATTTACTTTAGTAAAGTTACTTATATAAACATAACCTGTTATTCCATTAAACGTAACGTTATACCAGTTACCAATACGTTTTGATGATGAAACAACGGTACCAATTGGAATATGCGCTAGCACTTTATACGAATTTCCAAATGATTGATATAGACCAGCTATATTAATTGCTTTATACTTTGTCTGTTCAAATGTAGTTAAAGCACTTTTCGTAACATCAGCGCTATTTAGGTATAATGTTTTTTCATTATAACTGACGCGGAGCCAAGTTTGGCCAATGCTATTTACTACTTTTTGAGTACTGATAAATCCATTATTCGCTACTACAGTATATACTGAAGCATTTTTTGTATCAGGTGTTGGATATAGCTTTGTAGTTTTATTTGTTAAATAATAAGCCGTGTTTTGAGTAATATATGTATTAGTTACTTTAGTAAAGTTACTTATATAAACATAACCAGATTTTCCATTAAACGTAACGTAATACCAGTTACCAACTCGTTTTGATGATGTAACAACGGTACCAACTGGAATTTGCGCTAGTACTTTAGAGGCATTTCCAAATGATTGATATAGACCAGCCATTTTAATTGCTTTATACTCTGTCTGAGCAAATGTAGTTGCAGTACTTTTCGTAACATCAGTGCTATTTACGTATAATGTTTTGCCATTATAACTGACGCGGAACCAAGTTTGGCCAATGCTATTTACTACTTTTTGAGTACTGCTAAATCCATTATTCGCAACTACAGTATATACTGCAGCTTTTTTGGTATCAGGTGTTGGATATAGCTTTGTAGTTTTATTTGTAAAATAATAAGCCGTACTTTGAGTAGTATATGTATAATATTCATTTAAATAGGTACCATTTACCCAACCAGTTATTCCACTGTAGGTTACTTTATACCAGTTACCATTTTTCTGTGTTGCAGTAATTACTTTTCCTTTTGGAATAGTCAACAATGTCTTATAGGTTGCACCTGCACCTTGCCTTAAATTGAGATTTGCTGTCGTTTGATACTTCGTTTTAATATTTACGATCGCTGCACTCGCTTTTGATGTTTCCAGACCGATATTAGGACAGGATATGCTGGAGGTGCCTACTAATATACTTGTTGATACCAAAAGTACTCTTCCCATTTTTTTCATGTATCAAATTTTCCTTTCTTACCCTTTTTACATTTAAACCGTAGAATAAAACAATCCAATTCTATTAAACTAGTAAAATTAATAAACTATAATTTTTTTTAAATGAAATTAACAAAAAATTACACTAAAATTAAGTATAAGTCATAAAATGTCGGAATTTGAATTGTTTTTTCAATAATTATATCGGTAAAAAAAGGAAATTGTTTTATTTTATCGAAAGGACAACCATTTTGTAATTAAATTGACACAATTCTAGAATAAAAGTTAAAAAGTCCATAAAGAAGACATTTATCTCTTCTTAATGGACTATGGTTTTCCTACTATATTATTTTTAAGCGGAACTAAAATCTCGAAGTACTTTGTTTTCTTCATTACTTTTTGACTATATGTGAAGTCACCATAACAATATGGATATCTGAAATTTTTCTTATTATTATTACACGTATAAAGCTCAGGATTCTTCTCCACCATCGATAGAGAATAAGTTTTAGCAAGTTGATCTGTATGTTTACCTCCATGTGTTTTTACAAAATCAATATAAGCAATCCCCATATTGTAACTTTGTATTATGGTTTGTAAATCAACGCCTTGCTTTTTACCATAGGAATACACGTCTTTAAAGTGTGATACCCCTTGTTGTATGCTTTTTGAAGTATCTTGAATACTATCCTTTGCTAGCCCTAGTGATTCTGAAGCCTGCATTGGATCTTTTCCTTTACCCTTCGTTTCTTGCATCATTAGTCCTAGTAATAAAGGTGTATATTCTTCTAAATTAGACGTCTTTAATTCAGTGTAAACTTGTGTTTCATACTTCAATACATCTTGGAAATAGTAACGATAGATCGCAAATAACCCAATAATTGATATCAGAAGTGTAAATAAAAGAAGTTTTTTAATAAATTTCCACATTCTATTCTTTTTCATTACCTCCAAACATTTCTCTTTAATACATTATAACGAATATTCTTATTTAAAAAAGCAATGTGATAAAACTACATATATTTGACATTAAAATGTGAAAAAAGAAATATTTCTTATAATAATCATTTAATAAGGATTGTGCTCTTTTAATCTCAGTTTAATAATTGTGGAATCTTCCAATTCGAATTCAAAAAAAGAGCCCAACTTATTTGGACTCTTTTCACGCTATAGAAAAACAATCTTACCAATTTAATTATCAAATTTACGTAAAGGGGTAGGATGATGTTGATTTCCACTTCAGGGTGCTCGCTTTCCATGGGGCGAGACCTGAGCCTCCTTGGCAAGCCTGCGGGGTCTCAGCCTTCCCGCTTATCCCATAGGAGTCGAGCACCCCTCCGTTCCAATCAACTTATTCATCATAAAAAAGCCTAAAATAAAAACCTAATCAAATAGCCTTTACTTAGCGTATACTAGATAGTTGTTTGTTAATAAGTTTCAGTCAAAAATATCACTTGTTTTTCTAAAGATTAGCTCATAAATATATTCAACTTCTCAAGAGTATCGATTACTAGAGTTTGTTGATATTAAAAAACTGCTCAAACATACTAATCATAGAATAAATTATATTATCAATAAGTTTCACTTTATATACATTTGACGCTTTTATATTTCAACACTCTAAAAAGAGTCCAACCTAAATTGAACTCTTTTTTACAATTTACTTTATCTCTTTTACTTCTATTATACGATCCATTTTTAATTCATCTTTTTCTCTTGAGAAGTGGTAAGTAATTTCAAATGATTTCATTTTAGTTTTACCATGTTTATCAGTTATCTCATATGACTCATTTGTTGTAATGATCATACCTGAATCATCTTGCTTTGAATTTTTCATAGAAAAGCTTGTGAGTTTTTGCGTTGTATCTTTTTTCTTAATTTTGTCTTGATATTCCTTAGACTGTAAGAATGCTTGGCCATTTTGATTAAACAAGCCGTTGATTAGTTGCTTTTCTTCTAAATCAGAAGAAGGCTTAGGACTTGGTAAATACTTATCAAAAAATCGTTTAAGTCCAGCAAAGAAACCATCTTTTTGATCTGTAGTGTCTTGATTTTCTACTGGGGTATCAAACATTAAATCTACATATTTTCCTGTTACCGGAATATCATCCGTTTTAAATAATTCACCATTCTTTTCAATTTCAGCGTGAACTACTGTTTTACCATTTAATAAAAATGGACCAAAGCGGTCTAGTTCACTTACTTTTTGCCCCGTATCTTTTCCATTTACAAATAGTTCTGCCTCAGGTTCGTTTGAATAAATTTGGACATAACTAACATTAAAAGTTAATTCTTGTGATAACTTATTTTTTGAAGCAGACGAAAAATCTATATCAACTGAATCCTTAACATCACTATAAACACCTTTATATGAAACAGCCATAGTGTACTTTCCAGGTAAAATTTTGTGGTATGTTGTTTCATATTCGTCTTTATTCAAATGAGTAATATGATTATTTAATTTTAATTCAATGTCATCAATTGGCGAAGTAATCTTTAATTCGAATGGTTGGGCACTTATTAAATACGTTTGATAAATCCCTAAAAATTTACTACCCTTTTTAATTGAAAGTACATAATTTCCACGACCATCTATTAACTTACTATTAATTACTTTATTTTTTTGAACCATATCGTCTAATTTATCTAATACATTATAGCTATTTAAGTAATCCATAAATGCGATTACCGATTCTTCATCTAGGGATGCCCCGGTACCGCCTTTTTGTAACATATGTGTAACTTCTTTAAAATTATTATCTGACACAGCTTTATCAAAAATCTTCACTAATCTTTTAGGCGAATTTAAGTAATTTAACGTTAAATGTGTAATTAATATCACGATAATTGGTATTAAAATAAACATCCATTTTCTTTTAAAACTAGGTATTCGTGTTTTTCGCATTGTTCGTATACCCGCTCTTGACAAGGAATTTTGTTCTCTTAACTGAGTTTCCATTTATTTTTAACTTCCCCTTAAATTTTCATTCTATTATAGTGCATGTTTTTAATATATAAATTGAATCTAAATAAATACTTAAAAAAGTAAACTATAGTCTATCATACTATTTTTTATTTAAAGGGTAAAAAGAAATTTTTTTATTATTTAGTGGCAGTAATTGGTTTCATTTCTCTTAAATATATGTATGACATCCTTTCCATTTACTTGTTAAACTATAGGAATTGAGGTATAGGAGGAGAAAAATTGAAGCCGTTAATTAATAGGAAAGAATCGATTTATTTTATATTACTTTTACTTTTAAGTATTCCAATTTATTTTTTACTTATTTTAAGTGTTGTTGGTCTTATTATTTTAGGAATTTTAATTGTTTTACCACTCTTTGCCCATTTAATTTCCACTGCCCACATACGTATAAATGGCGTTAAGATTACTGAGAAACAATTTCCAGAGGTATATTTCAGAACAAGAGAAATTTCAAAGGAAATGGGTTTTTATTTTCTACCAGATGTGTATGTAGTCCAATCAGGAGGACTATTAAACGCCTTTGCTACGCGATTCTTTGGACGAAATATGATTGTTTTATATTCAGATCTATTCGAAGAGATTGAATCAAATCCAAAAGTAGTTGATTTCGTGATTGCACACGAACTTGCACATATTAAACGAAACCATCTTCTAAAACAGGCTTTAGTATTGCCTGCAAATTGGGTTCCTTTTTTAGGCTCGGCATATTCCCGTGCATGTGAGTATACAAGCGATCGAATGGCTAGTCATTATATAAATGATTTTGAAGCATCGACTCAAGCACTTACAATGTTAGCCGTTGGTCGGAAATATTATCAACAAATTGATCAGCGTGAATATTTATTAAATAGTAGTAATGAAAAAGGCTTTTTAATTTGGTTAAGTGAACGATTAATGTCCCATCCAACTTTACCTAAACGTATTAACGCTTTGCATCATTTTAATAATGTAGAAAGTGATATTAAATTTAAAACACCAAAACGCGTATACGGAATTGCAGTAATTGTATTCGGTTTGTCATTCGGGGTTATAGTCGGTGCAGGTTTATTAGTAGAAAAAGCGATTCCGCTAGCACAATCATTCGTTGATGGCTTTTTAGCTGCGGAAACACCATTAACGCAAGCAGTACTTGATAACGATATTGAACAAGTTAAAAAGTTAATTGACGAAGGAGCAGACGTAAATGAATTGAATGATAACTACGAATCTCCACTTCTCAAAGCTTCATATACTGATGAAGATCATCTTAACTTGGAAATTTTAAAGTTATTACTTGATAACGGAGCTAATCCTTCTATAGGAGATGCAGATGATTGGACAATCTTACACGCCGCTGCTTCTATGGGAGACAAGCAAGCAATTGACTTACTACTAAAATACGGGGCAGATATAAACCAGCAAGACAGTTCAGGAGAATCACCTATTTTTGATACAACTTATGAAGTTGATGATGTAAAAACATTCCAGTATCTAATAAAAAAAGGTGCCGACTTATCAATAAAGAATGTGGAAGGAATGACAGTAAAAGAAGTAGCTAAGAAAAATGGAGCAAAGAAAATCTTAAAATGGTTAGATAGTCAAGTAACCGAGATTAAACTTTAAGACATACTCAAGTATTTCCTTATCAAAAAGCGTCAGTAAAAAAGCAAAGTTCATCAATCACTGAACTTTGCTTTTTTACTAGCTTTTGATGTAACTGTCATTTTCCAACTATTCCCTAGATTTAATTAAACTTAAATTATATTTTTCAACATCATTAAGCTCTCCGCCATATGCTGGATTAGGTTTATACCAAGACTTCGAGCTGAAATAAATCGTCAAGTCACTAGATTTAAATACTAAACCATGCCTAGCATAAATCTCATTTCTAGCTAAACGCAATTCATTAGGAGCTAATTTTATTAGATCTGCATTCGTTAGTTTTCTACTATTACTTTCCGGTAAAACATAATCTTTTGATTGCTTTTCTTCATCGGTGACTTTTGTTTCCTTAGAAGTCGCTTCCTTCTTAGTTGTTTCTTTAGCAACTTCCTTAGTTTTTGTTTCAGTCGCCTTTTCACTCTTTGCTTCTTTTTTTACTTCCTTATCCGCTGCTGCCTGTGTAGAAGCATTTTGCGGATGAATATTACCTTCATTCATTATTTTTGGGTAAACATAAAAAATTGCTGTAGCACCAATTATAAGTACTCCAGCTATCGAGAGTATTAACGAAAAATATCGTTTACTACTTAAACCATCATCCTTATTCTTAAGTTTTCTATGTTCTGAACGACTTTCAACATTGTTTTCTGCCTTATTAGCCAAATTCTTTCACTCCCCTGATACAGTTATAAATAAATACACTTATCATATTATCTAATCTATTTGCTTAAAATCCAATTCTTTTAATAGAAGTTTAATACGTTATTAACACAATTGAAAAGACTTTATCAAATAAACAAGAAATCCCTAGCTCCGCAAACGGAATTAGGGATCATTCATCACTATAATTATTTAATATTGACGCTAATATATTTACCTCCTCTAGTTCCAACAATTACTTGTTGTCCAACTACAACTGGAGACGCCTCAATATTTGCACCTAGATTGATCTTATTAATAATTTTTCCGCTACCACTTATTAAGTACAGGTTACCAACGGAATCACCTTGAATGAAGTAAGCTTTATTGTCCTTTGTATAAACCGCTACTGTAGATGACCAAGCATAGTTTGGTAACTCTAAATGCCATTTTTCTTTCCCCGTAACAGTATCATAGCTAATTAACAAGCCCCCATTCATCCTTTTATACCTTGAAATATTAAAGATAACCTGCCCTTTTAATGGCCCGGTTCCAACAATTGGCGTCGCTAACAGTCCACCATTAACAGGATGATTACCTTTTATCGAATAACCGGGTATCTTCTTCTCCCAAATTACTTTACCAGTAAGCCCATTTAACTTTTGAATGCGTGCATAGCCTTTAGTTCCTTGTTTATCGATTTCAGAACCTGTGTATAAAAACGGTGTACCATTTGAATTCTCTATGACAATTGACGCATCCGTATCATCATATGCATTATTTGCCCAAATTGGCCTTTTCTTAATAATATCCAGCGCTTGAATACCACCACCATTATCGGCGAAGTATGCAATATTTTTAAATACCGCTACTGAATTTTCAATACCTTGATAAGAATTATTTTTAAGTTTATATCGATATTTTGAAATTACTGGAGAAATTTTTATCTTTTGAGCCTTTGGATCATATTTAGTATTTAGTTTTATAAAATAAACTAGTCCATTTTCCCCGCCGACTAACATAGCATCATCTTCACGGTTAAATAACGCAGAGCCATCAAAAGCTCCCCAACCGCGAAAAGAATAAGAATCAATTCCTGGAATAAATGCTAATTGAGAGCCATCAATCAGACTAAAAATCCTCATACCTATTTTTCCGGTTTGTGGTATACCTTGTCCAACATATAAAAGAGGATAACCACGTGGATCAAGAGCTACACTACCCTTAATTGGATTTTGAATATTAATTGGATTTCTTGTTTTCTTACCTGTTGCTAAGTCTAAAAAGTAAACTCTTCCATCTAAAGATCCATAGACTACTTCTTTAAAATTTGACTTTGTTTTAAATTGAGAATATAAATTCATAATTTTTTGTTCTTGTGGTTTCCATTCAATTACACTAGGTTGGCCAGTCCATCCTGATCCCCCGCCCCATCCAGATGAAGAAGAAGTTTGAAACGACCAGCTCTTAACTAACATTTGCTTTGAAATAATTGTCGTTCCCATCGAACCGTTATTTCGGAAAGGTCCGCCTCGAAAGCTCAATATTCCATTAATCGTTTGATACTGCTCTGGGAAAGGCCTCGTAAACACTTTTGTACTATTACTGAAACTATACGATAAGTTTTTACTACTTGGGAGTGGATTCAGTTGTAGTGCTTCCCATTTTTTTGTTTGATTTGTCTCAACCTTTTGAAGTGTCGATTGCTCACTACTCTTTTGATCTGTTGCAGCTTTTACTTCATTATTACTTATTAAATTGGTCTCATGTTTTGTGCCTCTATGTTTCAACGATGGTGAACTAAATATACTTGTTAAAAGTATTGCAGCAGAAAAGATTATTCCGATCTTTGTCTTCAATTAAGCTCTCTCCCTCATATCTTAGTAGACTATTAATATGAAACTACTAAGATTATATATAATAGGAAGTAAGCAATTTGTCACATTTTGAAATTAACTAGTTATTTTTACTTAAAGATTGATCGCTTCATTTTGATTCCTAATGATTTTTACTTTAGTATTAATAATATAATTTTCAATCTTTTCTATAAATTCCCACTATTTACACCTTGAGTCCCGTAAAACTTATGATACATTTAAAGAAGAGGCTTGATAGATTACCAGCTCAGGAGGGAACACCCTTGATCCAGACTTTGCAAAAAATTATTGGCAATCGAAAATTAAAAGAGTATGAAAAAGTTGTTCAAGAGATAAATACAAAAGAGCCATTCTATGAAAGTCTTCTAGATGAAGATTTGCGTAAATTTACTGATCTATTAAAGCAAAAAATTTCTAATAACGAAGCCGTTACTCATGAAATTACAATAGATGCTTTTGCTCTAGTACGTGAAGCATCAAAACGTGTTTTAGGGATGCGCCCTTATGATGTTCAATTAATTGGTGGACTTGCATTACTAGATGGAAATATTGCTGAAATGCCTACTGGGGAAGGAAAAACATTAGTTTCTTCATTACCTGCCTATACTCGTGCGCTTGAGGGAAAGGGCGTGCATATTATTACCATAAACGAATATTTAGCCCGACGCGATGCGGATCAAATTGGGCAAATTCACAAATTTTTAGGTCTTACAGTAGGTTTAAACATTCCCAACTTAACTCTAGAGGCTAAAAAAGCTGCTTACAATGCAGATATCACTTATGGAATCGGAACAGAATTTGGTTTTGATTATTTACGAGATAATATGGTTACTTCTTTAGTTGATCAAGTTCAACGCCCATACCATTATGCAATTATTGATGAAGTCGACTCAATATTAATAGATGAAGCAAAGACACCATTAATTATTGCAGGAAAAAAACCCGCACAGTCACACTTATACTCGCTTTGTGCACGCTTTATTCGTACGTTTATAAACGATAGGGATTATTTTTTAGATCAAGAAACTAAAGCAATTACTTTAACTGAAAAAGGGATCTCAAAGATTGAAAAAGCCTTTATGATTGAAAATTTATATGACCTAGAACATACAACGCTTTTCCACTATGTTCATAACGCATTGCAAGCCGATTTAGTATTCCAACGCGATGTTGATTATATTATTCAAGAAGGCGAAATTAGACTAATTGACTTATTTACTGGCCGAATTATGGAGGGACGCTCATTAAGTAACGGTCTCCATCAAGCAATCGAGGCAAAGGAAGGGTTAAAAACAACTGAAGAAAATCATACGGTTGCATCAGTAACAATACAAAATTATTTCCGGATGTACCCAATTCTTTCTGGCATGACTGGAACTGCAAAAACGGAAGAAAAGGAACTCCTACAAATTTATAACATGGAAGTTATTCGAATTCCTACTAATAAACCGGTAATTCGTATTGACCATGAGGATATTGTGTTTGAAAAAACAGAAGAAAAACTCAGAGCAGTTCTAGAAGATGTAAAATTACGACATAAAAAGGGACAACCAATTCTAATTGGAACAGCCTCCATTCGTCAATCTGAAGTACTCGCAGAATTATTAGAAAAAGAATCGATAAAGTTTCAGCTCCTTAATGCAAAAAATGTTGAAGAAGAGGCAAAGATGATTGCCATAGCTGGGCAAATAGGTATGATTACCATTTCAACCAATATGGCGGGTCGAGGGACTGATATCTTATTAGCTGAAGGTGTATCAGATTTAGGGGGTCTTCATGTAATTGGAACCGAACGTCATGAAAGTGAGCGCATTGATTTCCAATTAAGAGGGCGTGCAGGGAGACAAGGGGACACTGGTTCATCTCAATTCTATCTGTCATTAGAAGATGAATTATTTGTAAAATATAATCCAGAAAAGCTAGAGAAATTATTTAAGAATCTACAGGCTGATCAATTTGGTAAAGTACTAAATTCTACGATCCAAGACTTTGTTTCATCTACACAAAAGCTCTGTGAAGGAAAACAATCTTCAATTCGTGAATGGCAGCTTAAATTAGATGGTGTTGCAAATGAACATCGACGTATTATTTATAAATTAAGAAATAACTTGTTACAAAATGAAACTGGTTTAGACTGGTTTATTGGTCAAGCTGAAGAAACTGTTAATCACTTATTAATGCAATTCTATCCTAAAGATAGTACACCTGAAGATTGGGATCTACTTGAAGGAAAAATAGCACTTGAACAACTTATACCACCACTTCGAATAGATATTGAACATTTTAATACTGAACAAGAGATTTGGCATAACGTTAAAGAAGCTTTTTCAGTATATAAAGATGTATTAAGCGGTATAGAGGAAGAGAAAAAAATAATACTTATTAGTATTTTAAAAAGCACGGCATTAAGTACGATAGATTTATATTGGACTGAACATTTAGAGCATTTACAACAATTGATTGAGGGGATACACTTAAGACAGTATCAACAAGAAGATCCAATCCGACTATATGAATTTGATGGATTTACTCTGTTTGAACATACTTATAACTCGATACAACAAGAAATATCAGCAAATCTTGCTTCAACATTCCAAGAATTATCTTGTCCACAGGGGGTAGAAAAACAAAATGTTATCATCGATTAAGCGTTTATTACAAAAGGGTAAAGATTCAACAGTTTCATCGAGTGATTTATTGCAACAAACATCTACTGATCAAGCAGTTCAAGTTGAAGAAAATGAAGTGGTTGAAATTTTTCCTAAAATTTCATTCCATCCATTAATGCATATTGAGGATGAAAAGCGTTATGTTTATCAATTTTTAAACAACGAGCTTTCTCCTTTAAAACCAAATCAATTATCATTATCTGCAATCGAACTTGAAACTAATGATGACGGAAGTGCAACTGTTACAGCATTTGTTCGTAACAGTTTAGAAAAATTAGTTCGTTTAGAAGATGCTATTCTATTATTGATTAGTGAAGAAGGAGAACTATTAGCTAAAAAAGGCTTTAGACTAGAAGAGCTTGGCGAAATGCCTCCTTGCAGTAGCCGCCCATGGCGCTTTGTTTTTGAACGAGAGTATTTACTAAAAGAGGACTTGCCTGAAAAAGGTTTTGAGTTAGCATTTGATTTATCAAAAACTATCCACCGATTAGATATAGATCCAACATGGGAAGGTCGACTTACTGAAGAACAAATTACAGAATTAAGCAATCTTGTAAATTCTTTACCTAAATTACGTATAAATGAAGTGAGCTTACATGCTTTACGAGCAAGCTATAATGAAGAAGGCAACTTAGGCGTTAATATTTTAGTTCGAAATGGATCAACACAAGCTGTTAGTCTAGAATTACTACCACTGGAAATGTTAAATGAGAATGGCGAAATAATTGCGAAAGGCTTATTCACACTACCTCCATTAACAATCCAGGCAAATACGAGTAAACCATGGACATTTATCTTCCCTAAAGAACTAGTAGAAATAAATGCGTTCTCACAATGGACAATTAGAATTCCTGAACAAGAAGTTATTTAAGGCATAATTAAAGAATAGATTCACAGTGTTTAAAGCAGGATTTACGATCAATAAGATCTTAAGGCCTGCTTTTTTGTATTTCTTGCCTCTAGCCTACCCATCAAAAGAATATCCTTCTATTAATTCCTTAATCATCATTAACTTTTCTTCATCTGATTTTAGTTTATATTCCACTTTCTGACTTAAATACATACTAATAATCTTTGTTGCTTTACTAACTTGTTTATCAAAAATGTAATAAGAAATTGAGAATATCCTCTCTTCTCCATTCCTAAACTGTATTCTTGTTTTTCTTTTTTCTTTTATATATTTATTTATTTGGATAAAATTTAGCCATTTGCAAGATATGTTATTTTGCGAAGATGTAGGAATCATAATAATAGATAATGTGGGATTAATCATAAGAGGAATCTTTTTCATAGTTGGGTATTTACTTTTTACGACTTCGAGATGACCTTTAATAGATTGATTATGGTAGAGGGCTGATTCTTTCAAGATTACTTTCATTGGCCGCTTTGAATAGATCACTCCTTTGTTTTTATCTGTTATTTTGGTTAAATACTCTGGATGATCCGCAGCTTCAATCAGCATTGTTTCATACGATACAACATAATCTAATTTTGACATATGTGCCTCCTTTGAGGATTTTTTACATATCGATTATACCAAAATTATCTTTTCTTATTTTTGAAACTTCTATGACCGTTTTTCCAGTGTTTAGTAAACTTTACTTCTTTTAAAAATATAAATAGATAAGGTTTCATTTCATTATTTCTGGCAAATTTAACGTTTTAAATTCAATACTCACGTTTCACTCTATTTTATTTATTCTTAATTGATGTATCCAAATATGATATATTTCTTATATTTTTATATAGTTACTTCACCGCGGAATACACTCAGGGGGCATGCCTTTAAGAAAGGCAGTAAGCGTGAAATATAGTGAAGAACATGTAGACTATCAAGTTGTTTCAGGAAAAATGAAGCCAAATACATTCGAGGAATGCTTAAACCAGTATTCCCGAATGATAAAAGCAACTATGAAGAAGTTACATATATATAAAAATTTTGATGAATATTATCAAATTGGTCAAATAGCATTATGGATGGCTTATCAGCAATATCAAACTGAGAAAGGGAGTTTTTCAAGTTATGCTTATATTACAGTAAGAGGCTATTTATTAAACGAGCTATCCAAAGCAATTAAATATGATGAAAGAAACGTATTCTCCGAGCAAGGTATAGAAGATTTAATACATTTTGATGAGGCATTTCCACTTGTTAATTTTAAGAGTTTTCTAGATGGAATTTCCCCCTTGCAGAAGCAAATTCTTATTGAACGTTTTTATTTCAATCACGAATTTCCTCAAATTGCAAAAAATTTAAATATGAAAGAATCTAGTGTACGATCTAGTTATCGTTATGCATTAAAAAGATTAAGAGATTCAAAATAAACTTTTAAAAATAAAGTAATCTATTTATTGGTTACTTTCAGATTGTTGAAATAAAAAATGGTCAATAGGGAAAACGGACATTAAATGAACATTTATTAATGATGAAATTATCATTTTTTGGATGATCTACTAATGGTTTTAACTGTTAATATGTTTGAGCAGTTTTATGATACCAATAACAAAATTCAATTGATTGTTTAATTAATGTTCGATATTAATTCTTTCAAACTGATTAATAAACAGCTGTTAGGTTACTTTAAGTAAAGGCAATTTGATTAGATTTTATTGCAGACTTTTTTCGATGAATAAGTTGATTGGAGCGGAGGGGTGCTCGACTCCTATGGGATTAGCGGGAAGGCTAAAGACCCCGCAGGCTTGCCGAGGAGGCTAAAGAATCTCGCCCCATGGAAAGCGAGCATCCTGTAGTGGAAATCAACATCACTCTACTCCTTTTACGAAAATTTGGTAATTTAATTGACAAGGTTGTTTTCAGCAACATGAAAGTAATCTATTTATTGGTTACTTTATTTTTTAGTTTAAGTTTATCTATCCAAATTCCAATCAAATCCAAATAAACCATTACTTTCCTCCTACTTTTACAAATTTCAGAACTATGCCATTTTAAGTAGAACTTCATACATTTTTTAACGTAATCTTCCATTTTGGCCTACTCTAGAATATTATTCTAAAATTACTAAGTTTTTCCAGTGTTTTTTTGGTATTTCGACATTTTTTTTGTATATGTCGAAATGTTTTTCCTTAAAATTTTTCCTTTTATTTCAAATGTAAAAAAACACCTTGATTTATCTAATGTTTTTAATATAATTGAAATATTATTAATATTATTGTTTTTTTTGAAACTACAAATTACTACAAACTATGTATTGGATTCATTATATAATTGTTATATAAATTTTTTGAAAATTGTAATAAATCAACCAGAACTCTCTCTAGAAAAAGGCAAACCAATTGAGAGATTGGGACGCAAAGCCACTGATCTTAGTTGTAAATACAGTTAAAAAGAACTAGTTCACTGTATTTTTTTATTATCAAACGGACTAAGATAGCAGGGTTACCTAGGTATTTTATACCTTAATTTTAGGAGGCTATTATCCATGTACAGTCAATTGGAAAAACATTCTGCCGAATTAAACTGGATCGACTTACTTCTAGAGTGCATTGAAGTAGGCATAAGTCCTGATGAAGTGCGATCATTTCTTTACAATTGCGTTAAAGATTCATGTCAAAACTAGGATAACTACTCCCTACTATGATATACTTTTTGTAATAGTCAAAAAGATATGGAGTAGCTTATATGATTGGAGAACGAATTAAAAAACTACGTTTACAACATGGAATGTCACTTACAGAGCTTGCAGAACGTGCTGGTATCGCAAAATCTTACATAAGTTCGATTGAACGAAATCTACAAAGCAATCCTTCAATTCAAGTACTTGAAAAAATTGCTGGCGTCTTCAATACAACGGCAGAAAGCCTCCTGAAAGATGATATTGATCCAACAAAAATTATTGATTCTGAATGGATGGAAATCCTTCAAGAAGCAATTAATTCAGGTATACCAAAAGATGAATTATTAAAATTTATTGAGTTTAATAAGTATAAGCAAGGCAAATAAACCTTCGAATTAAAATGTTTCCATTTTAATTTGAAGATTTTTTTTCACACAAAAATAAGAAGGGCGCACTTCAAAATGAAGAGCGCCCTTCTTATTTTTTATTTACGTAAATCATACTTTAGAGAAATGTTATCGATATAACCAGCATCTTTACTAGAGCTGCCAGATTTATCCTTAGCATAAGTAAGTTTTAACACATGTTTACCTGGTTGAATAGTAAGTTTTTTATTTGTCCAATGGTTATCTGTACCTGATTCACTAACTAGTACATTGCCATCTAATGAAATCGTTAAGATATCTTTATCTAGTTGAGAAAGTACTAAATAATCAAAAGATAGGAATGCGTTATAGGCATTATCTGGTACATTAATTGTTACTTCAGCAGTAGAAGAACTATTATTAGGAATGTTATTGCTAATTAAATAATAGTCAGTTTTCCCATCTACTTTTGAATTAATTCTTCCCCAATCACCAGCAATTGAAAATGGTGAACTTGCACTTTCAAAGTCTGCTAGAAAACTATTTTGGGGAGTATATAATCCACTAGCTAAAGAATCTAAATCATTAAGTGTATCATTTTTAATAGATGTAGCTTTATTAGCTAGAGCTGTTGCTTTCTTAAGCTCTAATTGATCTGTTGCAGCGTTAATAATATTTGTTACTCTTTTTATTTCATCTGATAAATATGTTTTTACAGTTGCATCAGTCGATTTTTTTTGCTCATCAATTAGTTGTCCTAAAGTTACTTTTGCAGCATTTATAGCGTCTTCTAAATCATCAAGCGCCTTAGCTTGTTCAGCAGTAATTTTTTGTTGCCCATTTGAAACTTGTGAACTAAAGTCAGGTTTTAACCCGTTAACTTCACCTTCAACTCCAGCAGTAATTTGAGCATTTAATTGTGCTACTAGCTGCGAAAATTGGTCTGTAGTATTTTGATTAATTCCAGGTAAAGCATTGTTGATTGCTTTAATATGCTCATCTGACTGACTGTTAATTTTATTAACACCAGCTTGTTCTAACTCGCCTTGTTTATTATTAACGCCGTTTTCTGTATCAGAAGCATATGCATTTAATTTATTCTTTAATGCCCCAATCATATCTGAAGTTTTTGAACCTAATGTGCTACTAACCGTTGACTTCGCATCATTTAATAATTGAGCTGCATAATTTGTAAATAACTCCCCGGCATTAGTAGATGCAAACGCCAAACTAGAAGATGTTAAGATTCCAGCAGCCAGTATTCCAACTGCAATTTTCTTTTTCATTGATTTTTTTTCCATTTTCTTTCGTGCCTCCATTAGACAGATTACACTTTAAGTGGTTTTGCTATTTTATGAATAGGTAAAATTGAAACAAGTACATAACCTTTAATGTCATTAATAGGTATAAATCCAAAATCTTTACTTCGACTATCGAAGCTTATTCCCGGCTCTCGATTATCACCAACAACAAATATCTTGTTTTTAGGAACCGTTATTTTATCCATATCTTCAGAAGTTCCATTTGTAGAGATTTCTTGAACCGGTTGGTTATTCACATAAATAATTCCATTTTTTATAAAAACTGTGTCCCCAGGAACTCCAATTATTCGTTTTACAACATCAAATCCTTCTGCTCTTAATTTCATAATCGCAACATCTCCAAGTTCAGGATCATGAGTAAAACGCGCTAATTTATTCACAAAGACTACATCCCCATCGTTTAAAGTAGGGTACATTGAAAATCCACTAACTTTTGTAAGTCCAACTGTGTTTAGTAAAATAACTAAAAGAATACTTAAAATTAGAAAGAACCTCAACCATTCAAATAATGACTGACTAAAAGTTTGTACGTTTTTATCTTCCACCGTTTTTTGTTCTTCAATTTTTGAAGCATTCATTACTGTTGTCCTTCCCCGCTAGACTGATCTTGGCTGTTTGTATTTTGTAAATCATCATTTTTGGAGTCAGATGTTTCGTTGGATTTATTCCCATTATTTGAGTTCACCTTAGGAACCTGCTGTTTCATTTCTTCTTTTGCTTGTTCCTGAGCGTTCTGTATAATTTTATCAATTCTCGCTTTTGCTTCTTGTACATCTTTTTCGTTCTTACTATCAATTTGTTTAATCAATTGATCTCCATACTCTTGAAGCTCCGCTTGAGATTCTAAGCTTTTTTGTGTCGCATATTCTTGTATTTCATCAGCAGATTCTTTAGCTTTTTCTTGCACCTCTTGAATTAAGCGTGCTTTTTGCTTAATAGACTCTGCTTCGGTCATTCCAATAATATAATCACTTGCTTGTTTAGTTTGTTGGCTTGTCCATGCAGTCATCGCTGCAGGTAAATTTGTATCGGCAAATGAAAACGTCGTTGCAACGAGTAAACCACCACTTAACGTAACAGATCCAATTAAAAGCTTTTTAAATTTTTTAGAGACCCATGTTTGTTTTTCTGTTTTTTCAGTATGATTCTGCATAATTTACCTCCTAATGACTACATGAAAAAAAACAAACTCTTTAATTTTATGAATTTAAAAGTCATGTTTACTACTAATAATGTAAATTATCTTATTTATTAATAGCGTCCACTAAATCTTGCATATCTTTAATAGCATCATTAGTAGTTTTTGATTGTGTATCTTCTAAAGTTTTAAATGCTGCTTCTTTTTGCGTGTCAATTTCAGTTTTTAATGAAGCTTCAATACGATCAATTTCAGAAGATAAGTGCTCTAAAACAGCTTTTTCAGAATCAGATGCTTGAGTATTAATTAGTGTAGTAATTTCAGCTTTAGCATCTTGAATTTTTTGCGTTAAAGTGTTCACAGCTGTTGTGCGAGAAGAATTTAAATTAGATTGAAGTTTTGAATCCGCACTTTTAGCAACCGCTGAAAGCTGTGCGTTAAAGCTACTATTTAATGTATCTGCTAATGCATTTAAATCAGATGTTGTTTTACCATTTGTTGTTGAAACATAATTAGCAAAATCAGCAGGAATGCTCATGTTTAAAGCAGCCATAGCTTGAGAAATTGCAGTAATATGCTCATTTAAAGCCGCACTAATTTGTTGATTTGCCAATTTTGTTTGAGCGTCTCCTACTGATTCAATCGTGTTTGCAGCATTAACTTTGTAATTATTTACGTTAGTTTTCATATCTGCAACTGAAGAATCATATTTTGGTTTGTATGATGAAGATAGCTCTGTTTTTGCATCAGAAGTTTTCGAATTAGCCCAGTTTGTTAATAACTCCCCTGCGTTAGTACTTGCGAATGCGATTCCTCCAGAAATAACTAAACCAGCGGATACAATCCCTATTACAACTTTACTCTTAACCTTTTTCATCTCTTTCTCTCTCCCTAAATTGTATATAGTTTGTATTTTGTTCTCCTATGAGAACGTATACAATTTAACTATACAAAAGACTAAATAATCTAACAATTGAGTTGAATCTTTATAAAAAGTGCTATTTTGATAAAAAACGACAATGTTATTATTTTTTTTAATCACTTATTGAAGAATAATGTATTTATTTGTTTATTGTTGTTGTAAAAACAGAACTATACTAACTATCACACTGTTAACTAGTTCTTTTTATACATAAAATACGGAAATGATTAAACGTAAATACTGTTGATTCTCTATTTTTTTTCATATTTTAATGGAAAAACCAGGAATATGTACTAGGTCTATAGTAGCGTTCGGATTTACAAACAAATATTAATATGTAGAAATTTGTAGAAACCTCAGGGGATAAATGGGAGGAGTAGTCTTTCCTTTTAGATTAGAGATCTTATCTTGAACAAAGCAAAAAAACCCCGATTTGGTATATAGTTAAACTATTTACCAAATCGGGGTTCTTTCTCTTCATAAAAATTCACGCTATTGTGTTAATCCTAACTGATCGCGTAGTTCATTTGAAAGTGCTAAACGATTTTCTTCCGGTACTAAATAATAGTAGATTCCCTTGATCATTTTCCCATTTCCTTCTAGTTGCTGTTGTTCAATACTATCAGTGGCACCTCGATAGCTTTTCTGAATATCAAACATTTCATCTAGGGTTAAATTAGTTTCTAGGTTTTTACTAATCGAATTTAATATATCCTTATAACCCACTAAACTTTTAATTTTTGTTCCTTTGTTAATTACTTCTTGAATGATTTGACGTTGTCTTGCTTCTCGTCCAAAATCACCTTGTGGATCCTCGTAACGCATTCGCGAGAAACTTAACGCCTTTTCTCCATTTAGAGACAATAATCCCTTTTTAAAGTGATAACCGTCATTTGTAAAGTCTAGTGTATTCATAACCTCTACTCCACCAATTGCATCTACAATGCCTTTAAACCCCTCCATATTGACTTCTAAATAGTAATCAATAGGTATGTTTAAAAATTTCTCCACAGTGTTTACACTCATTTGTATACCACCGAATGCAAATGCATGATTAATCTTATCAGTACGATTTTTCCCTACTATTTCAGTACGAGTATCACGTGGAATACTAATAATTTTCGTCGTATGTTTTGTAGGATTTACGGTTATAACCATTAGCGAATCAGATCGCCCCTGGTCACCTGGTCGTTTGTCTACCCCTAGGAGTAAAACAGAGAATGGATTTTTTTCTTTAACGCTGACGGGTTCAACCCTTTTTTCCGTCTTTTCTATTGGGTGATAGATAACGCTCGTTGTTTTCGTTACTTCATGATAAATATAAAATCCAGTAGCCCCAGCTATAGATACCAGTACGGTCAAAACAATTCCAATGCGCAACATTATTTTTTTCCAGCTCACGGATATTGCTCCTTTTAGTAAAAATTAAAGTGTAGTTAAACAATATTTAAGAAAATATGTTTCAACGTCTTGTTAATTAATTTTTTGTTTTAATGTTAAAACATTGATTTCAGGAGGGTTAAATAAACGAAACTTTAGGAACCGAATAAAATTGCTACTTCCAAGACCTGTACTCACATATTGTTTAGTATGTTTGTACTCCCAAAGACCTTTAACGCGGTTTTGTGGAGGAAACAGACCACCCCACTTATACCATCCCTCTGGTACGAATGGTGCTCCTATAAAGGGTAAACGAATTTGTCCTCCATGATAATGTCCAGCAATAATCAAATCGTATTTCCGATCTCTAAACTTCAGACTTGCATCATTTAAAAGACTATCAATTCTCGCGTCAACTATAGGATAGTGATTAAGCGCAATTAAGACATCATTCTTTTTTAATTGATTAATACCGGACATCTCTTTAATTAATGATTTACGGTGCTCAATATACTGCTTGGTTTGTACATATTCAGGTAAGAAGATTCCATTTGTTTGTTTATCACTTTGAGAAGCGTTCAGGATTGACGTTTCAAAGTCAACGAAGTTAATTGTGGAATTGTTTTTTTTGACTGAATAAATAGATTCCAAGAATTTGACACCACGTTTTTCAATACCTTTTATGAACTTACTTTTTACTAATACATCTTTTGAATTTACATAATATGCCTCTGGATCTTCATTTCCAGGTATATAAATGGCATTCTCTTTGTTTTGTATTCCTTCTAATAATTGATAAAAAGGCTTAATATTAGTACTTTGGCTTTTAAGAATCATATCACCAGTAAAAACAATGGCGTCATAATCGGTGGAGTTAATGGATTTTAACAAGCGACTTTGATTTTTACCAAACTCTTTACTATGCAAGTCTGAAATTTGAAGAATTTTATATCCCTCAAATTCTTTTGGTAAGTGGTCTACTAAGACATCTTGTTTTGCTATTGTAATTCGGTTATTATCCCAAATTATATAAATTACTAGTGCAAAGATAAATAATATGATTAACCCTGCAACTACTTTTGCTAATCTATTTTTCAAAGTAACCGCTCCATTATCCACTTTTTATACAAAGTATTGATAAACCGTTTATATGAAATTAATACTTGATCTTCTGCTTTAATTCAAAAAAATCAAAGAGCTCCTCAACACTTTCAGTTACATAAACATTCTTGCATTTATCCGCGTCAACTTTACTTTCAAATCCGTAACCATACGTCACGGCAATAAAATCAATTCCCACTTTCTCTGCACCAATTGCATCATGCATGCTATCGCCGATCAATACTACCTTCGACAAATCATTTTGCCCTATCTCTTCTAAGCACATTAAAATTAAATCTGATTTACTAAGCGTATCGGCATCATCGACCCCGAAAATAACATCAAAGTGCTTACTCAATTCGAAATTTTCCAATATTTCTTTTGCTAAATCATCCCTCTTTAGCGTTGCAACTGCCGTATTACATTTTTTCTCTTTTAATGAAAATAGTAACTCTTTTATATAGCTATATTGCTTAGCCTCAAATTTACCCTTTTCTTTATATCTACTTCGATATATTTTTACAGCTTCTCTTGCCTTTTCTTCATTAAAACCGCACTCTCGCATAAATGATTCGACGGGTGGTGGACCAATAAATCGTCTCTGCTGTTGAACTGTTAATTCAGGTGCCCCCATTAGAATTGCAGTATGATTCGCGCCAATCATGATTCCTTGGGCTGTATCTAATAATGTTCCATCTAAGTCAAAAATGATTGTAGAATATTTCATATGCCCTCCGCTTTAATATGTCTTACTATACAAATGAACATCTTTATAAATCGTCGACGTTACATAGTGAATTCCCATATTCTTTTCTACATTGGCTAAGTAATTTTTTATTTCTTCATTCTTCTTAACAAGCTCGACCATTTCAATATGGTTAATTAAATCTGTTGAATAATAGTTTTTAGCCTTGTTTAGACTGAATCCATCAAATCCAGCAAGATATACATGATCAATAAATAAATGATTTAATAAATTAATAGCCATTAATCCTGCGTTATCTGAAATTAAGGAGTTTTCTAGCAGTAAATCAGAATAATTAACGACTATTGATGAATCGACTTTTAAGTTTGTAATATTAGATGTTGTTATTAAAGTTGTTGCAAATGATAAATCTTTTATTACATCTTCCATACTCTTAAATCTCTTACTATTGCTAATAAAAATGGCGTTACAGTTAAAAGCACTTGGTAAAAAATTTATGCTAATAATAAATGGATCTTCTTCGTTTATAAACGTTTTAATATTTTCTATTTCTTTTTTGATTGATTTACCTGGTGCTACAATAAGTACTTTTTTATTACCAATTAGCTTCCTTAATCTCTTCAAATTTTCTGTATCATCTACCAATTGCATTTGATGACTTATGTATAAATCTTCAATATAATTTTCATCAAAGATATCACGTTTTTTGTTCGGGATTTGCCTCAATATTGTATTGATTGACTTAACAGAAATCGTCTGTTTATTCATTAAATAGGATGCATAGTTAGGGTGACAATTATTGATTGCCGCTATAAAATAGGGAACGGAATAACCCCATTTGGGCTCATTAAAAAATCTACTCAAATGTTCATCTACAATTTCCAATAACGGTACTATTTTATATTTTTCCTCAATATTTTCATTGATGTACTCAGAAATTAGCTCCGTGCATAAATTTCCTGCTCCTCTTCCCATACCAAATACCGAAGAATCTATTATTATCTTTCTTTTAGTATGCAGCGTTAACAATTCTTGGGCATTTGAAAAAGATAATTGTAAATTATTATGAGAATGGAATCCGATGTTAATTGTTTTATCAAGATTATGATCTAGTAGATGGTACATTCTTAGTAAATTATTTTTGTACATAATTCCAAGTGTATCTACTAAGTAAAATGCATATGGTTTTAGCTCATTAACTTTTTCGATCAAAGCTAACAGATTTGCATCAGTGTAGCTTGTAGTACCAACTGGTTGAATAAACACTTTATACCCTTTTTCAATTAACATTTTTCCATATTCTAATGCTTCAGTAATTTCTTTTTCATTATCATGGAACGTTAATCGTATTCCATCGATTGAAGTACCATCATATACTTTTATTTTATCGATTGAGATGAATGGTTGATCAATCATAGCTACGTAAATAGTATCTTTATTTTTTGGCTGAATCAGTTCTTTGATGTTTTCAATATCATTGAAAATTGTAGTGTCATTATCATAATCCACATCCCTAAGAAATCCACATTCAATAATGTCTATACTAGATTGTGTCAACTTTTCAATTACTTTTTTAACCGTCCTCTTACCAAAGTTCCAATCATTGATGTATCCACCATCGCGTAAAGTACAGTCGAGTAGCTTTATATTGTTCACTCAAATACCACGCTTTCTAAACGATCTTTTATAATATCTCGCACTTTATCTAAATCTTTTGGAGTATCCACGGAAAGAGTCGTCACATTTGCTTCCACAAATTTTATCTTTTGGCCATTCTCAATAAATCTAAACTCATCAATGTCTTCGGCTGCTTCCAAAGGGCCTCTTGGTGCTGAATAACAAAACTCCAATGCACTTTTTGTGAAACATTGTACCCCAACAAACTTTTTATAATAAAAATCGTATGTCCCCTTTGGGTAAGGAATTGGGCTTCGGGCTAAATATAATCCATATCCAAATACATCTGTTGCAATTTTTATTTTGGAGAAGTCCACAGCTTCTAAAGGATTTTTTAATTCTGTCATTAAATTTGATACATATAAGGAATTAGGGTCAACCCCATTAGGTAGAATTCTACTAATCGCTTCAGTTTCTATTAAAGGTTCATCTCCGTTTACATTAATATAAAAATCTGCATCTATTAATGTAGAAACCTCGTATAGACGATCAAGATGTGTTTTATGATTTTCAGAAGTCATAATCGTTTTTATTCCGTAGCTTTCACAAACTTCTTTAATTCGTAAATCATCTGTTGCGACATATACCTCATTTAGTCCCTCTAATCCCTTTAATCGTTCATGAACCCACCAAATCATTGGTTTTCCACAAATATCTGCTAAAGGCTTGCCTGGGAATCTTGACGAATTATATCTAGCTGGAATAACACCAATGATTTTCATAAATTATCTTCCTCCTGATATCATCTTATATATTAAAAAGATTTGTTCATTTAAAAGAACATTCACTAATAAAATTCATCCTAAATATTTTCAACTAAATAATTATTAAATTTATTTTCGTATATTTTACTTTCAAACACTTGAAAAAATTTGATTCTATCCGCTAAATACTTAAAATATTTTTGCTCCCCTAAAGGATTTTCCACTAACCTTTGTGTAATAAATTCTAAGTAAAATATATATCTATATAATTCTGAATGCTGTACTAGAACTGCTGCTAACTTAGAATTTATAAAATGATTCTCTAAATAATTGCGAATAAAAGTCTGATAAGCATTTTCAATTTCCCTACTTACTTCGTAAAGATTTTCCTCATTTATACTAGAAACTTTATCAAATGTAATAAAGTAAAAATCAAAAAAAGCACTTCTGATTTCTAAAGTATTCCAATCTATTACCCTAGATTTTTTCCCACTTTTCAAAATATTACCTTCCCAAAAATCTCCATGTGAAAATCCTAAAACAATTTCTGATTGGGAGACAACTTTGTTCAGCTCTTGATGTATTACCGAAATAAAATCTGAAATAATTTTTATATTATTTACTAAACTAACATTATGATTTAGAAAAGGACTCAATAATTGCTCAATCCTCTTTGAAACATTTTGAATATGTTGACCTAAGAATATATTTTGATGACCTTTACTTAATAAAATCTCCTTTAAAATAGGTAGAGTTTCTAAATAAACATGCTTTATATCATTTAATTTGAAAGATACTGGCTTTAAATTTAAATAACTTTCCTTCATAAACCTACTATTAAGTTCCCAATCTAGTAGTTTAGGTGATAATTTGCAATTTTGTGCTTCTTTTAGTTTATAAAACCTATTCTCCATCACACTCTTTGGAAAATCATTAGGGTATACAGTTGTAACATATTTCTTTCTAAAATTTATTATTTTGTATTCACCTTGACCTCCTAAAATGAGACAGTGCCCACAATATACTGATGATAGAGTCGGAAATAAATCAGGAGACTTTTTATTTAAGTTCTTTTTTCTTTTATATAAATAAGTAAATTGCAATACGCGAATAAGTCTAACAATCGGAAGACACAAATTAATAATATGAATTTTTGTCTTCCTCTCAAGAAAACCAAAAGGTTTACCTTTGAAAAATAGGAAGTATATAAGACTAATTAAACTCTGATCTAGATTAATGTAGAGCGAACTATATAAAAAATTATCTACATAAATATATCTAAACTCCTCCATGTAAATCTCCCTCTATTGTATATTGTTGTAAGTAAATGATTTTTAATATTTGGAAACAACTTTTGAACAAACACTAAAAAAATGTATTAAGAAGTCTAATGAGAATGTTATTTTCTTAATTAAGAACATCTTATTTCAAAAATTTTCATCTTATTAAACGCCTTTCATTTTTTATTTGATTATAATACTTTTTAAGTGTTTTAGGATATTAAATTATGATAAAGGTTGTAAAGATTTTTCTCTTTTATTGTTCGCTATAACATCATCTAAATCAACTCTTTCAAATATCTCCAGCATTCCTCCTCTAGTAGCGTTAAAGATTTTAATATTATTTGAATCCGCATATTTCTTTGCCACACTATACGCATGAATCATTTTTATTCCGGCAACTGAATAAGTGGGATCAAAGCAATCGTAATTTTTAAAATGATGATTTAGATCACTAGAATAGTTGCAATCTGCGCCAAGCAAATAGATTTCTTTAAATCCCATATAAACTGCAATTTGTATAAGTGAATAAGCTATTGAATAACCATCATACACTACTGCAAATGCATCGTCGCTAAACTTTGTATTATACTCCGTATGCAGCCAATAATGATTTAACATGTTCATTGGATAAACATAATATTCTTCTGGGATCTCCGCTCTTTTTAAAATAGGTTCACCAATGAATTTACATTCTGAATCCAAATTTTTAATATCTTCTTCAAACCTAAGATAATTTCCAATACACTGAATCCCATAATATGTTGGTCTCCAGTCTGTTTCGTCAAATGCGAGGCAAATTGAATTCATACTAAAAGTAATTTCGCCACGAAGTTTTTCCAAATCTTCAATTTTCAAGCTTGGTCCCGTTGCTACAATAAAGCACCTTTCACCTAGATGTTTATTCTTTATGTCTTTTAATTTTTCGAAATGACTTTTTCTATTAATACAATTCACTCTTAAAAATTTATTAATACTAAACATAATATTTGGTATAATGACCGGTCTAATCATAGGAATAAAAGTATATCGAATATTTCTAATAAAATCATAAAAGTACAATGTGACCTTATTACTTTTTAAGATCTTTTTTATTGTCATAGTTCCCCATTCCCTTTTTTATTTAATTAGTTTGTTAATATGTCCCTGTCTTAGATTCGATATGGTCATTATTAATTTTTATTTCTTTTAACTTACTAAGTCTGTCTAATAGCCTATAATCCACAATACTATTATCGTATAGGTTAACTTTCTCCAAATTAGTTAGATATTGTAAACCGTCTAAATTTGAAATATTTTGACCGCTTAAATCTATTTCCTTTATCGAGCTCAATTCAGAAATAGTTATCCATTTTACATTTGGATTATGAAGATGCTGTCTGATACACCTTTCTAAGTTTTTATCTATAAAAGTGGCAATTCCAGCTAATTCAGCAGTAGTATAGAATTCAAACCCTAGCGCTTTAGCTTCTTTTATAATTTCTTCGATTAATTTTGTTGAAGTTCTCCACGTTCCAGCAAGGTCTGATTCTTCTCCCCATCCAAAATCTTCCCACTTTACATCTTCTGGTAATGTAGAATGTGACATTAAAATTAAATTTAGCCCAGTTTTCTTAACAACCCTCAAAATCCTTTTTATATACTTTTTATTCTTTAAAAATATACTGTCTATACAAACGGCAGGTGCAAATCCAGCATGGTTGAAAGGTGTTAAATGATTAGTAGATGAATGTCCCCTTACAACTTTAAAGTACTTCGGGACGATCTCGTTTATCATTTCATCATTATATGCTGCAAAAGGGAATGCATGGGTTACTGGTAATTTAAACTTTTCCTTTGTTTTAGAATGAGAGTGTTTGTCCATCCATTTAAACAATGATTCTATTTCATCTTCAACCCATTTTGCTAAACCATATTCATTAATATATGATTTAGCATTTTGGTGTTTTAAGCTATGGTGAGCAAGTTCATGACCATTTGCTTGTAATTCTAGTAACTGATCTATTTCCTTTTGATTATGTTCCCTTCCACCCTCAAATTGGTGAAAGGCATTAATATTAAATGTTACTTTCACATCATAATACCCAAATAAATCCATACCATATTTATACCAATGTCCTACTCTAAAACTGTCATCAAACGAAAATGCAATCCCAGGTTTATTTACGAAAGGAACTTCATTCTTTTCGTCTCTTGGAACTATTTTCTTTTCCATCTCCCTAATTAAATTCCCATAAAATCCATGCCAATACCAAGTTTCAGCCACTTTATTTTTTATTTTTTCTAATCCTCTCCTAAACATCACGTACCTCCTTTAATAATAGTTTAAATTAGATATTTTCCATTATTAAATAACCGAGTGCTTTAATTTATGGTCAACTGTTACTAATCTACCTTTATTCAATTTGAAAACAATATCACAGTTTTCAATTGTACTCAGACGATGCGCAATAATAATTAAAGTTTTTTCTCCCTTTAAGCCATCGATCGCTTTCATAATTTCTTTTTCTGTTTCATTATCCAGTGCAGATGTTGCTTCATCCATAAAAATTATTTCTGGATTGTGGTATAATGCCCTAGCAATTCCAATACGTTGGCGTTGTCCACCTGAAAGCCTTACTCCTCTTTCACCTACTGTTGTGTTTAATTGTTCAGGAAGTAATTTCACAAATTCCTTTAATTGAGCTTGCTCTAGCGCTCTCCACACTGCACTCTCATCAATTTGGTCCTCATCTAATCCAAATGCAATATTTCCTCGAATTGTATCATCTGATAGGAAAATTGATTGGGGAATATAACCAATTTTTTGTTTCCACAGTTCTCTTTGATTGTTTAAATCATTCCCATCAATTAAGATTTCACCATTTTCGGGATGGAATAACCCTAATATGATATCAACTAGTGTTGTTTTACCAGCACCGGATTCACCAATAAATGCCACAGACTGACCAATTGGAATAGTTAAAGATACATCCTTAACTGAAAAGTCTCTCTGATTAGGATATTTAAAGGAAATATTGTTCAATTTAATGGATTGAGTGAAAACTCTATCATTATGATCAACCACTTTTGAATTTTCCTTGCTAATTTGATCGTCAATATTTATGAGGTGATCTTTATTTAGGAATAAATCTTCATAAATGATTGATAACGCAGGTTCTGAATAACGTATCGCAGTTATAAACCCTACAATACGGGTAATTGAAGGCATTAAACGAAATGCTGCCATAGCAAAGAGTGCCATAGTTGAAACTAGACTTGTAGTATTACTACCCTTAAAGACAATTATTAACATCGTGATTAGTACGATTGTTACCATAGTTGTTTCAATAAAATATCTTGGAACTTGATTTAATATATTTAATTGTCTACTATTTCCTGCACTTTTTTGACTTTGATTAGTAAAAGCATTTACAAAGAAGTCTTCTTTACCCGATACCTTAACTTCTTTACTAGCACCTAATCCCTGATTTACCCATTTAATCATAGCAGCATTTACTTCTTGTTGTTCAGTACCTAAGCGACTAATCTTTTTACGAAAATACCTAAAAAATAGGAATACACTTCCACCCAGTAAAGTCGAAGCAATTATTGTTGCTAAAGGAGCAGTAATAATTAACAAAACTAATATAAATGAAGTAACAAGAATTTCTGTTAATAACTGAAAACCCGAAATGATGATTCCTTGAAATACTTTAGTAATTTCTGTATTTATATTGCGAAGTAATTCTGATGTGTTTCTTTCTAAATGAAATATATATGGTTTCGTTAAATATTCTTTAAACAAGTTTCTTGATAATCTAACTTGTTGGTTTAAAATGACACGTACTTGTAAATGGTTAAATATTAGTAAGTATATATTTTTAATAAAAAATACTGCAAGTAGTGCTATACCTGCAAATACGATGAATCCGTTTACCGATTGAAAATGAAGAAATTTATAAATAAATGATAAAATAGCTTGTTCTTTGATTACTTTTGGATCGGTTAATATCCCTACAAAAGGGAAGATTGCTCCTATTCCAATCGTTTCAAATACTGCTGCAGCTATCATCATGAGAAATAATATTAAAAGTTTATTCTTTTCTTTTTTATTAAAAAGCATTAGTAATTTACTTAATGAAGACTTCAAATTTATCACCCTTTTAAAAATAAATAAGACTAGTAAACTAATTTTTTAAAAGTTTCTTAGTCTTTTTTGAACTAAACTATCAAATAAGCTCGTATTGATCACAAAAATAAACCAACCTATTTTTTCTTTTTTTATAAAGTATGGATTTTTTATAAATGAAAAAAGACTAAAGCAGAATTCTGATTTTAATCTTTTTAACTCTTCTCTACTATTAGGTACTTCATTTTTTGCTTTGTAATAATACCTAAAAAATAATGGTATATAACTATACTCAGCTTTTTTTTGTAGATCAAACTGATTTATTGTCATAAAAAAGTTGACTCTTTCTTTATATGCTTTAATAAAGTCTAGATGTTTAATACAAAATTCGGCCTGTGTAATGCTATTTTTTCTTTGTAAATAAAAGTGTAATTGTATAGGTATGTATGTTATCTTCGAGCTTTTATAAAGTAATTGATGAGCGATAAATTCATCTTCGTGGATTTTGTTTTCTTCAAACTCTAAATTGTCAAACAAGTGTTTTTTGAACAATTTATTCCAAACAACGACAAATTTGACTCCTTTATTTCCGTATAATTCGTTTAAAGCTTCTATGTTCGTATAATGTTCTTCTTTATATCGAAGATTAGGTTCATCTGAGTTGAGTACATCTCCTTCATTTACTTTTAAATAGTCACAAATCACAATATCTGATGAATATTGCTTTGCATTACTATGCAAGACTTCATACATTTTTAAATGGATGAAATCATCGCTATCCACAAATGCAATATACTTTCCTTTTGCTATTTTAAGACCAGCATTCCTCGCTGATGATAAACCACCATTTTCTTTATGAATCACTTTTACTCGTTGATCGGTGGACGCATAGTCATCACAGATTTTCGGACAATTATCAGGCGATCCATCATTTACTAGTATTAGTTCAAAATCCTTAAATGTCTGCCCTAGTATTGAATCGATACATTTATTAAGATAATTTTCTACCTTATATACAGGAACGATTATTGAAATTTCACAAGCCATTCAATGTCACCCTATTCTAAAATTACGATATTCTAGAGATAATTTCTTCCTCATACTTAATGTCATTGATTCCATGAACATCAGTACCTTCGGGAACTTCACCTACATATTTATTTTTAATTGCTTCCTTTTCTACAGCTTTATTTAAAAACCATTCATATTCGATATCAATATGGCCAATATCAATTGCATGATAGCCATAGTTAGCCAAGTCATAAGCTAATACCGTAGCTGTAGGTCCAAGAGCAATTAATACTAGTTTTGACTTATCGTGTTTTATTACCTCTTCAAATATTTGATCATACTTTGCAAATGCGTCGGTAGCTGGACATAAAATTCTTTTTATTGATTTGGTATTATCGAACAAATTATTTCCAATCCCTAGTCTACTTTGCTCGCCTTCGATCATAATGACCTCTTTTTGATGCCACAGCTTTTTAAAAGTCTTAAACCTAAACTCAGCCTGACTTTTATCCTTATAGTCTATATAAAGGCGAGTGACCAATGAATCATAATAGACCTTGTTCTTTTGTAGTAGTTTATAGATCTTATATCGATTTAAATTTAAGTAACGGGTCCAATAATTTCTTGATTTGTCTGTACACCAGTCAACACTTTTAAAAACATTTGGAATAAAGACTTCATGATTTTCTTGATTACTTTTGATAATTTCCCTTAATCTCAGGCTTAACTCCTCTGAATATGGCTGAAATCTTAAGCTTTTTCCGTTCATTAAATTGAATTCACCATCGCCATACCTACTTATAGAACATTTATTTTGAACAATTAGGCTTAAACTTTCATCGGTTGTTTTTATAGAAGGTTGTCTAGAAAATAAAAAAACCATTCCATTAAATAGGGTGGTAATCTGTTCAATA
Organism: Gottfriedia luciferensis; assembly: GCF_001712755.1. Taxonomy (GTDB): domain Bacteria; phylum Bacillota; class Bacilli; order Bacillales; family Bacillaceae_G; genus Gottfriedia; species Gottfriedia luciferensis_B. The sequence continues at coordinate 285,505 of NZ_MDKC01000013.1, read as the reverse complement.
CTTCTTATTTTTATTTTCGAACCTAACACATACATTTTTCGGTATATGCTCATCCTCTTTTTCTCCTTGATAGGAAATTAATTATTAACTTATACAAAATAGGGTGAATGCGTGTTGCAAATAATAATATTTTTACATTTGTAACATACTCTTTTAGTTTGATTGTTTCGGTGAAGTAATTGTTTAAAATCTCGGTTACTTTTTTGTATTCATTTTGATATACAATATGATTTGGATCTAGTGATATTGTGTTTAAAACAGCCATAGCATTATTAGCCAGTTTTAATGTTATGATTGGTTTTAGTTCCGGATAGTATTGACTTACATAACGATAGATGTCGTCGTAAATCAGTACTGCATCAATACTTTTATTCTTTACTGCCAGATCCATTGTGCTATTTTCACGCTTAATATAGTGATATTTTGGTTCACCTATATAGCATACTTTTTCACTCTCATTAATTACTTTATAAGTAAATGCAGTATCCTCATACATAATCCCTTCTGGAAATCTAAGGTTTTCCAAAAGCTTTCTTTTCATTAATTTCGACCAAACAACTTCATCATATAGTGCACCTTCAAATAATGCCTTCATTGCTTGACTTCGATTATGAATTGTTAATGGCTCTGATCCATTTACGATTGTTTTGTCGTTATAATGAACGATACTCGTACAGTTTGCAATATCACAGTCATTCTCAATACAAATATTATAAAGTAGTTCATACATATCCGGTTCAATCCAGTCATCACTATCTACAAATCCTATATAATCGCCTTTAGCAATGTTTAAAGCAGCATTTCTAGCACTTGCTTGCCCGCCATTTTTCTTATGAATTACTTTTATTCGATTATCCTTTTTAGCATACTCATCGCATATTATTCCGCACTGATCGGGTGATCCATCATCGACAAGGATAAGTTCAAAGTCAGTTAGCGTTTGAACTAAGATTGAATCCACACATTTATGTATATATGGCTCTACTTTATACACAGGAACAATAATACTTATTTTGGGATTCATTTGTTCACTATCCTTTCCATTATTAATATTTTACGAATATTAGAGTATGTTCTTAAAAGGTAATTTAATCCCCACATATAATTCGTAAATATAAAGTTAAACTTGTTAATATTTAACTTCGAAGTCTTAACTATAGGATAAAATTTCTTTAAATTTGGATTTACTAAAAATTCTCGGTAACTTATTAAGATTTTGTTTTTTAAATCATTTCTATATTTCTTATTTGGATCAATTTCTTTATTGTTAAGTAGTTTTTGATAAAAAAATAAAATACGAGTAAAAAAATAAGATTCTGATAAAGTAAGTAATGATTGTTCACTAACTCGTTCCCGTATAAAATGAAATCTCTCTTCGTCACACTCTAAGCCATCTAAGTTCCTTAAAGTGAATTTTTCTTGTTTTGACATTGTACTCTCGTTTCTTTGTACGTAATAATATTTACTTGTACCAATAAATACGTATTTCTTTACCAAATAATATATTTTAAATGCTAAAAAGCCATCTTCATATAACTTATTTGGAAATCTAAGATCATCAAAGATTTCTTTTTTGTACAACTTATTACAAACTGAATTCCTGTATCCATTGTTTAATAGTCCTTTTAAAGCGAATATATTATCACCAATTTCAACTTGATTATTATTTTGAATTTGTTCTACCTTATTTCCATTTACAATTTTTATGCCGCACTCAACAACATCTGCCTCAAATTTCATTGCATTCTCAATTAATGATTCAAACATATCACTTTCAACATAGTCATCACTATCAACAAATCCTATATAATCGCCCTTTGCTATATCTAATCCCATGTTTCTAGCGCTGGCCTGCCCACCATTTTCTTTATGAATTACTTTAATTCTATTATCTTTAGAAGCATAAAGTTCACAAATTTCCCCACTTTTATCTGGTGATCCATCGTTAACTAGAATTAATTCGAAATCAGCAAACGTCTGATCCAATAATGAATTTATACACTTATGAAGATAGGGTTCTACTTTATATACAGGAACAATAATACTCATTTTTGGATTCATTAATTTCACTCCATCTTATCCGATATATTGATATAACTTATCTATTTCAGAAGTAGTATCTACAATTTCGTTTAATAGATTTCTAGATAAATCCTCACTTTTTCCAGGATTATTAATTAAATATGTTATTTTTTCAAATAACTCATCTTGGTCAAATTTGACAATTAACCCATCGTAATTATCAGTAATTTGCTCATTTGCACCTGTAAAATTTGTAGTAACGATTGGTTTATGTAAACACCTAGCTTCAGCTAAAGTAAGACAGAAACCTTCGTGTCTAGAAGTTTGTACATAAAGATCAGCATTCGCTACATACGGGTATGGATTTTGTTTTGCACCTAATAGGATAAAATTGGATTCTAACCCAAGTTTATGAATTAATGCCTCGTACTCCTTGCGATCCTCACCTTCACCAATGCAATACCATCTCACGTTGTATCCATTTTCAATTAATTTTGATAATACCTTTATAGCCATATCTTGACCCTTTTCCATGGAGAGCCTTCCAACCGTCAAAATTTTTATTCCTATGAAACTATTATCAAAGTCAACCTCTGCTAAAGACATATTATTAATGACACTTGATGAAAGTATATTTTTAAATACTTCTGTTTTATTTACATCTTGTGGTAATTTTTCAATTAGCCTTTTCTTTGCTTCCTCTGAAACAACAAAGATCTTATCGAACTTTTTATGAAGCTTTTTATATAATTTCGTATTGATTAGATGTTTTGAAACATCGAAGTGAACCCATGACACCTTTTTTTTAGCAGTTACTCTGTTGGCGATATAATAATCAATGATGTCAGTAGGACCTTGATATGCTATAGCTACATCATACAAAGTTAAATCTTTTGGAACATCCTTAAAAATATGATGATAATAAATATTTCGATCTGAAGTTTTTTTTGAAATTAGGTATTTACTTAAAAAAGATAGCATTTTTACGTATTGCTTATTATGAAAGTAATCTTTCAAAGTTTTGTGTGGAGGTTGTAATATAATATCTTTAATTGTGGTAAACCATGTAGCTTCTACTACATTAACCCAATCTGGGATATTCCCAAAAAATCCCCCTTTTTTCTCTAAGAGTAGGAGCGTAATATCATATTTATCTTTTGGAATTACTGATAATAATGATAGAAGAGATTTCTCCACACCGCCTATATTCATACTACTAAGCATAAATAAAACTTTTTTCTTCATATTTCACCCCAAAAATGAGTATTAAAAAACCAAAATATCTATCTAGATGACTAATGAGGTAAATTTGTTATACATTGAGTAAGTTCAACTTCTCTATTTCCTTTGTAGTATCTACGGATTCTTTTTTTAAATTTATTTTTATTTCATTTCTTAAAATCTCATTATCTAGTAATTCTTTCACTGCCTTATACATTTCCTCTACATCAAAATTAACAATTAAGCCTGTTTCCCGATTTTTGAGCTGTTCGTTTGCACCAGTAAAATTCGTTGTAATGATTGGATTATTAAAGCATCTTGCCTCAGAAAGAGTAATGCAATATCCTTCGTGGCGCGATGGCTGCACATATAGATCGCATTGCCTCATATAAGGATATGGATTTATTTTCGTACCTAATAAAATAAAGTCTTCCGAAACATTATACTCATCTATTAATTTGAGATATTCTACCTTACCTTCTCCATCTCCAATGCAATACCATTTAACATTGTATCCAGCTTTCTTTAGCTTCGATAATACTTTGATTGCTAAATCCTGCCCCTTTTCAATTGAAAGTCTTCCAACTGTTAGAATTTTTATTCCTTTAAAATCTTCATCAAATCCTGACTCTTTTTCCGCCATCTTTTCAATTAAACTTGAAGAAATAATATTTCCGAATGTATTTATTTTGTTTTTTATTCCAGATAACTTCTCTATAAGTTTTTCTTTTCCTTCATTTGATACAACGAAAATTTGATCAAACTTCTTATATAGATTTATAGCAAACTTGTTATTAAAAGAAATTTTAGTTACATCAAAATGAATCCACTGAACTTTCTTTTTGGCGTTTATTTTGTGCATAACAAAATAGCTTATTAACTCCATTGGACCTGCATAAGCTACTGCTATATCATATTCTTTTTCAAATTTGCGATAATCTTTTAATACATATTTAAAGTATGAACTTCTATCTTTCATAATCTTTGAAAGTAAGTGATAAAAGATTAAATTAATAGCGCGAACCGGTTTACCATCTTTTAATATTTCCATAGCTTCGAATAATGGAGGATTATTTAGTAAAGCTTTTATTTTTTCGTAATCTTTTACATATTCAATTTGAATATTACTTGGTAATTCATTTAAAAAACCACCAAACTCTTCTAACATAAGTACAATGATTTCGTATTCATCTTCATTCATCTCAGATAACATATTTAGTAGTGCTTTTTCAGTTCCACCAATATTCATATTAATTATCATAAATAATATCTTTATTTTCATAGGCTTCACTCTCTCTTCTTACATTAACCTATTAACTCATAAAATTTTTCTAATTCTTCGACATTGCCTTTTTTCTCCACTCGCAAGAATTTTACTATATTCTCTTTCAGTTCATTATCCGTGATTAATTTCAATATCCCGTTTGTAACACCTTCAGCCGTCATATCTACAACTAAACCATTTTTCCCATCAATCATTTGACTATAAACTGCGTCAAACCTAGTTGTAACTATAGGAATATTTAGCATACGTGCTTCAGCAATTGCAAGACCAAATCCTTCAAACTTCGATGTTTGAACATAAAGATCAGCATCTTTTATATATGGATAAGGGTTTGATTTTACCCCTAACAAGATAAAGTTTGTATGTAACTGATGATCCTCAATATACTTTTCAATTTCTTGTTGTAACGGTCCCATTCCTAATACATACCATCTAAAGTCAATGCCCTTTTCTTTCAGATTTTTGCAAGCTTCTAAAGCAAGATCATAACCTTTTTGTTGGGCCAACCTACCAATCGTTAAAATTTTAATGCCATTAAAATTATCTTGATAACTATCTCCACTTAATGCCATTTGGTTAATAAATTCTGGATTATTTATATCAAAAATAACCTCCATTTTACTGGAACAACTAGGAAAGGTCTTTATGAAGATTTCACGTGTAGAATTTGATACAGCTACAATTTTTTTATATTGATCATAAAACGGTTCTTGAAAATTCCTTTCATGATCAGTTAAATGATAGCTTACGTTTACCCATGCGTATTTTTCCTTTGCTATAACTTTATCAGCGACGTAAAAAGTAGGAATACCTTGTGCATAACTTATTGCAATATCATATACTTTTTCATTTTTCTCGATCACATTGGAAACACTTTCCCAAAATATTCTTGCTTCTTCCGCTATACTATAGTTTTTTCTCCTTATTTCAAAGGAATACTTTAGCCTTGAAAATAGCATATCAAATTTAAATTTCTTTAATGAGTTGATAACTGAGTCAGTCATACTAAGCTCAGTAAATTTGGTGTATTTAAGGGGGGGTAAAATATTTACATCCTTAGGAACAAGCTTCTCGAATTCACCACCGTGTGCAAATAACATTAGATCAACGGAGTATTCTTCTAGATTTAATAAATTCAATAGTGTAGTTAAACTTTTTTCCGCTCCTGCTATGTGTAAGGAATCAATTACAAAGAGTATATTTTTTTTCACTAGAAAAACCTCCCTTATACAGGTTTATATTTAAGCAAAAGCTGTCGCAAATTATATTAAGCTATAAAGTTTGTTTAGTTCATTTAAATTACTAAAAACTGTATCTTTACAATTGGTTACTAATTGCTCTCTCATTCGGGAATCCAAGTAAAGTTTTTCAATACCATCTGCAATACCCTGGACTGAGAGCTCACAGATTGAACCATCAAATCCATCTTTTACTTGGCTTTTAGCTGTTGGATAATTTGTTATAATAACCGGCTTCGAAAGAACTTGCGCTTCGACCACCGTAACTGCTTTTCCCTCATACCTAGATGGTTGTACGTATAAATCAGCTTCTTTTATAAATGGGTAGGGATTTATTTTTTTTCCTAAAAGAATAAACTGATCCGTTAAATTATTTTCCTCTATCAAATCTTTAATTTGTTGTTCGTCGCCCCCGTAACCGACTACATACCAACATATGTTTTTGTATCCTCGATCATTTAACATTTTCAGTGCTTTAACCGCGGAATCAATTCCTTTTGCGTATGAAAGTCTGGCCACAGTTATAATTTTAAATCTTGCATCTTCCACCATTGGATTATCGGCTTCTTCATTTGCTAATGTGTTAATCAATTCTGGAGTTGTAATGTTTTCCATTACGATGACTCGGTCCTCTAATTCTGAATATTTACTTATGAATGCATGTTTGCATTCATCTGAGACTGCTACGATATAATTGAACTTACTCCACAATTTCACATCTAATTCAATGTCTGTTTCCACTGTTGAAAAATCTGTATGAATCCATGCAATTTTGATCTTGGCATCTACTTTCTCCGCTACAAAGTAATGTGGCCATAGGTAACTAATTGCCACATCATATTTCTTATTTAGCTTTGGTAGAAAAGGAACTGAATACTTCCACATATATTGCATTTGTTTATATCCATTTTCGGAAGAGTGATTTTTATTTGCCAAGTACTTTGCTAACAGTCTAGAAAACGCAAGACTTAATTGCCCACTTTTTATGACATCTAGGACTGGCATCCGAAATGTCTTATATGCCTTACTTTCCGCGAGTAGATTTGCCTTATTAGGCAAAAGCTTCATAAATTCACCTGTATGACTATAAAGCATTAAATCAACTGTGTAACTCTTAAAATCAAAGTTATTTAACATACTGATTAGGCTTCTCTCAACTCCTCCAATCTCTAGATCAAAGGATGCCACTAATATATTCTTCTTCATTTAGTTCACCTGTCGAATATTGGTAAATAGCCAATAAATTTGATATTCCTTTAGAAACCGAATATCCTTCCGTTTCGAATCCATTAATTATTCGGTTAATATTGCCTTCCTTATTCCGAGAATTCATTAATATTGTATTTGCCCAAAGCTCTGGTCCTTCGCTTAACATGCGCTGTTCTACTAGTCCGATATTTAAGTTTGCCTCAGGCTGTACTGCTTCAGATACAATACAAGGTATACCACTTGCTTGCGCCTCTAAAAGAACAAGTCCTAATCCCTCGTACAAAGATGGAAAAACAAATAAATCCATACTATGTAATAGCGTTGGTATGTCTTCCCTAATACCTACAAATTTAATATTCTCATCGATTCCAAACTTTTTAACTTCTTCTTCAATACCTACTCTTAATTCCCCATCACCGACTAATAACAAGGAAATGTTTTTTTGCTTTTTTAAAATGTTCTTCATTATCTCAATTAAAAACAAGTGATTTTTTGCATCCATGAACCTACCGATATGACCAATTACAAAACTATTTTCTAAATCTGCTTCTTCTTTGAATTTCTTCACTTCTTTTAATGGCGGTTCTAGAAATTTTGTATAGTCTATTACATTCGGATAATAGGAATATCTTGTTTTTACTAATTCTTTCTCTCCAAATAAATATCGTCCGGCACCATTACTACATGCCAACAATTTTGTTGAAGTTACATTGATGAGTTTTCGCATTATTCCTTTATAGATTGTTCTAATTAAAGATTGATTAGTATCTAAAGTTGTATGTGCATGTGATATTCTAATCTTTACACCTGCTAATTGAGCCGCTAAATTGGCTATACCACAATTAAATAAAGTATGTGCATGAACTACATCATACGGACCGTACTTTTTAATCGCAGTATAAACTTCTTTTACTGAGTATGTTTTTACCAATCTTATAATACGTCCGCCTAATCTTTCTATTTCTTCGTCATAGTGTGCTTCTTTTTGACTATAAGAAATAAAATCAAATTGAATTTTGGTCCGATCTATATTTCGATATATATTCATTAGCATTGTTTCGGTCCCTGCTCTATTCATTGCACCAACAACATGAAGGACCTTTAAGGGCTTTGTTTTATCCATACATAACTCCCTTTAGCATTTCTTATCAATGATTTTTAGAATTCTTCCATTTTACAAATTCAAATACCTTTTTATATTCTCTTAACTCTTCTCTTCCAATGCCAATTTCAACTAATTCCTTTATAAGATCAATATAGTCATTTTCGAGTTTATTATTTTCTATATTAGTCCCCAGTAATGTTCTAAATTCAACTCCTAATACCTTCGAAATCTTTTCTACAACTTGAATAGACGGATTATCGTTTAATTCACGCTCAATATTGCTTAAATAAGACTTAGAAATATTAGCTTTTTCTGCAAGTTCTGATAAAGTAAGTCCCTTTTTGATACGAATTTCCTGAATGTTTTTTCCTATCATTTTTGGCACCTCAGCTGTTCTGTCATAGAATGCCCTCCCTACAAGCTACTTTATAAAATAATTTTTTGATACAGCTTATTACTCTACTTTGATCGTCAAACGATAGATTCGATCCTGAAGGTAAACAAATTCCAGTTTCGAACAATCTCTCTGCAACATGGTTATTTTCTTCATTAGGATAATAACGAACTCCTTTGAATAGGGGTTGCAAATGTAATGGCTTCCACACTGGTCTTGCTTCAATATTTTCCTCTTCTAATGCATCTAATAAATTATTTACTGATAGATTAGATTCTTCTTCTTTAATCGTTAATGCTGTAAGCCATCGGTTACTGCGTGTATTTGCTAACTCTGGCATAAAAGTTAGACCTGGTAAATCTTTTAGTTCTTCAAAATAGCGTTGAAAAATCCTTCTTCTAGCTTCAATTCGCTCCTCTAATACTTGCAATTGAGCTCTACCAACCCCTGCCAAAATATTACTCATCCTATAATTGTAACCAGCTACACTATGTTGGTAATGTCGCGCTTGATCCCTAGCTTGAGTGGCTAAAAATCTTGCTCTTTGTATTAACTCAGTATTATTTGAGACAAGTGCTCCGCCACCAGATGTCGTGATAATTTTATTTCCATTAAAGGAAAAAATACTAAAATGACCAAAAGTACCACTAACTCTTCCTTTATAAGTAGAACCAAGTGATTCAGCCGCATCTTCAATAATAGGTATATTATACCTGGAGCATAACGATTGAATTTCATCCATTTTTGCAACTTGTCCATATAGATTAACAACGATAACAGCCTTAGGAAGAGTTCCTTCTAAATATGAGTCATGCAATGCTCTTTCAAGTGCTTTTGGTGACATATTCCATGTATCAGGCTCCGAGTCTATAAAGATCGGTTCGGCTCCTTGATAAATTATTGGGTTAGCACTAGCCACAAAGGTAAGACTAGAACAAAATACCTTATCGCCTTTTGTGACATTTAATAAAGAAAGAGCCAAATGAATTGCAGCTGTTCCTGAACTAACAACTAACGCCCCATTGGCTCCTATATAATCAATAATATCTTTTTCAAATCCATCAACATTGGGTCCAAGTGGTGCGATCCAATTCGTATTAAATGCATCCTGTATATATTTTATCTCCTCTCCGCTCATATGGGGGGGAGATAAATAAATTCTTGATAAGGTCAACTCACTTACCACCTTTTCGAAAAATTTAATCTACAAATTTCAATTTTTAATAATTCTAGCTGGGCAGCCTACTACTGTACTAAGTGGTGAAATATTGTGAATAACCGTTGAACCCGCACCTACAATTGACCAACACCCTACTTTAATACCGGGAATAATAGTAGCTGATGCTCCGATATGTGCACCTTCTTCTACTAACACGTTTCCTGTTAAAGTAGCATTTGGAGAGACATGCGTATAGTCTCCGATTTGATTATCATGTTCAATGATTGCTCCAGTATTAATTACACAATGATCGCCTATTTGCGCTTCTGCATTAATAACTGCATTTGGCATGACCACTGTTCCGTATCCAATTCTAGTCGAAGTGCTAACAATTGCTGAAGGATGAATAACTGTTAAGTATTGTTCTTTTTTAATATCCATTGAAGTAACTATATTTTTTCTAAGCTTGTTATCTCCTATTGCAATCACTACTTTAGCTTCTTGATCTAGAAATTTTTTTAAAGAATCAAATGGAGCATATATAATTCCATTCTCACGTTTTTCAACTTTATATTTGTCATCTAATATAGCAACAATTTCATTTCCCTTTATCGAGTAGATGATGTCTTGGACAACTTTGCTATGTCCCCCATTACCTAAAATAATTACCTTCATACTACATCACTTCATTAGAACCAGTGAATTTTTCCATTGTCACTTGCCCCTCCTGTGAAATTCCTTCTTTCTTTATAACCTTAATAGCTGTTTTAATTAGGATTTTCAAATCTAAAAGGAGACTATTATTTTTCACATACCATACGTCCATTTTAAATTTCTCCTCCCATGTAAGTGAATTCCGTCCATTTACTTGGGCCCAACCTGTAATCCCAGGTTTTACATTATGCCTTAGCATCTGTTCTTCTGTATATAAAGATAGATATTCCATTAAAAATGGTCTTGGTCCAACTAAACTCATATCCCCTTTAACCACATTTATTAACTGTGGAAACTCATCAATACTATACTTTCTTAAAAACTTCCCGAAAGCAGTTAAGCGTAATTCATCCGATAAAAGGTTTCCTCCTGCATCATGCAAATCACTCATTGTTCGGAATTTATACAAGTAAAATGGTTTACCATTTAAACCAGGGCGCTGTTGAGTAAAGAGTATAGGAGCACCCATTTTTAATCTAACAAAAATTGCTACAACTACTAGAGGTAGCAATAGCAACAGCAATATTATCATTGAACATACTAAATCTATGACTCTTTTCATTTTTAGTCTACTCCTAAAAATTAATTACTTCGTTTCTACTAAATTGTTTGTGCTAATCATTATGATCGTATTTTTCATATCATTTATAAAATCAATCGTATTTAATTCATTCGAATGGCTTCCTCTATAGTAAAAGAGTTTTAGAATATCTATTAATTGTTGTTGTGATAAATTAATTGATTCCATTTTTTCCTCCCAAACCAAAAAAACACTGCATTATTGCACTGTTACTTGTTCAATCCCTTCAGTATATCCGTTCGGATTATTTTTTTGCCATCTCCATGTATCCTCACACATTAAATGAATTCCCTTTGTAGCTGTAAAGCCAAGTTTTTGCATAGCCTTTGTTGGATTCGCATAACAAACTGCCGCATCACCAGGACGTCTTTCTTTAATTCTATATGGTATCTTTTTACCAGATGCTATTTCAAAAGCTTCAATCATTTCTAGAACACTATAGCCATTGCCTGTACCAATGTTATATGCTTCAATTCCAGTGTTGTTTTCTAGGTTTTTTAGTGCATTCATATGACCAATTGCTAAATCTACCACATGAATATAGTCCCTCACACCTGTGCCGTCTTTTGTTGGATAATCATTTCCAAAAATAGTTAATTGCTCCAATTTACCTACTGCTACTTGTGAAATGAATGGCATTAAGTTATTCGGAACTCCATTTGGGTCTTCGCCAATTAAGCCACTATGATGTGCACCGATTGGATTAAAATATCTCAATAATGCTATCCTCCAAGTATGGTCTGATTCGTATAAGTCCTTAAGGAATTCCTCAATCATAAGCTTAGTTCGTCCGTATGGATTAGAAGCGCCTAAGTCACTACTTTCTAATATCGGTGATTCATTCTTTGAACCATAGACTGTGGCAGAAGAACTAAAAACAAGCTTTTTTACTTCATATTTTCTCATCATTTCGCAAAGATTAATCGTTCCTGTAATATTGTTATAATAGTATTCAATAGGATTTTGGACTGATTCACCTACAGCTTTAAGCCCGGCAAAATGGATAACAGCCGATATTCTATTCTGAGAAAATATATTTTCTAACTCATCTCTATTTAATAGGTCAATATTATATGTTTTAAATGACTTACCCGTTATCTCTGACACCCTTTTTAATGCTTCTGGCTTACTATTTGAAAAATTATCTAGAACAATAATTTCATTGCCACTCTGTAACAGCTCTACGATTGTGTGACTCCCAATATATCCTGCTCCACCAGTTACAAGAATTGCCATTTATTTTTCCTCCTATAAAAGACTAAAAAATAATCACTTTTACCAGTTTAAATTAATATAATCGCTGAAATATTGTATTTGCAGACTAATTACATTTTCATAGTAATAATAAAAAAAGTAGCAAATTAGTATGCCATAATAGATTAACTTTTGATCTCTTACTCGAAATAATTTCACAATCCATGAAATTAAAATTAGCTGATAAAAACTAAAATAAATTGAAATTCTTGCAAAGATCCAATTTTGCGTTGAAATAAGCATAAAGACAAATCCAAGTAAAGCCATATTGACAACAATATCACTCTTTGGATTCATTTCTCTTAACCTCTCTCTTCCCACAAAAGCAATTAAAAGTGGAATTGCTGTTACTGCAACCCTAATAATGCTAGCTCCACCTTCTTGAAAGTTTTTATAGACTGCATACTGGGTATCTTGAATAGCGTTAAACAAATAAGTTGAAAGTTGATTAAATCCAATTATGAATACGATTGATAATAATAATAGAGCGATTGTTACTTTTGACCATGCCTTAAAGCGCACAAGAAAATAAATTGGAATTAAAATAAGTGCAGTTTGATGAAATAAAGAAGCAAATAAAATAACGAGTAGATAGCGTTTAAAGCTACCTTCCAGCAATAGTCGTATACCTGCAAAAGCAATGGATGCAGCAAGTACTTGTCTGATACCATTCATAGAGACCAAAAACAAACCACCAGTAATATACACATAAACGCTCAATTCAAAAATTCTTGAATAATTATATAAAGTAAAAATAACTAATACATTTGTGATAATCGCTGTTGTAATTAACAATATTTGAGGATTTGAAGAAAAATATTTTAAAATCATTTGCAGAATGCCGAATCCAATATCCTTAGACTCTAAAATATAGTTCCATGTAAAGTCATGTCTTTTATAGATATCCACATATGCATATGTGTCCCCGATATTTGATCTAAGTCCCGATACGCAAACTAGAGTTACTAATACAACAAATGCCAACGTTTTATTAGGTTTTATATAGACCGATGATAATGTTGCGGTGCTAGATATGCTAACCCTTGAGGTTACCCGTGCCATGAATGAAAAAACAAATACAATTGCTAAATTGAACCAAAATATAGTCATACCAATATCCTTCCAAAAAACAAAACCACTTTTTAGGCGGCTTTTGTTTTTGTCGTAATATAAATATATAAAGTTATCCCAAATGGAATCGCCAAGATTGTTAAACCTTTTTTAGGCGTCTCGTCTAAAAAACTCCAGTTTCTACTCATAATGCTACTAGAAACATAATGAATGGCTTGTCTGAATTTAAACAACTGACTTGCAAATGGCAATTTCATCATTTCTTTTCGATAAAATGCAAATCCATTCGGATTTTTAATATATTGACTTAACATATTTAAAGATGATCCATCTGCAAGATACTCTACATAGCATAAAGTTTCATTCATTAATAGCATTTCGTATTGTTTATCAAGCATGTGATATTTGTATGCTAGACCAACATAACGTTCATTTTTAAATAGTGGATATGGAAATTTTTTTGTTAACTCTGTTCGATATACAAGTTTTTTATCACCAGTTACTCCAAATTTATTATATAAATCAAATAATCTAGACTGTTTTCTATTAACCGGTAACTTTGTACCAATAATTTTTCCATCTGAATATGCATCTAGACCAATAATTCCACTCACATGATCGTTACCAAATTGATTCCAGTGCTTAATAATTTTTTCAACCGCATCTAAAGGCATATAATCATCTGAATCAATACAAACATTAAGTTCTGTGACAATTTTCTGGTAAGCGGTATTATGAGCACCATGCATTCCTTGGTTTTTCTGCCAATAATACATAATTTCAATTTTATTTTCTTCGATCCAACCTTCAACTAATTCTTTAGTATTGTCAGTTGAACCATCATCAATAATTAACCAGATAAATTCTTTGCATGTTTGATTCTTTAAACTCTCGTAACATTTGTGAAGGCAGTATGCTCGATTAAATGTTGGAGTAAATACAGTTAATTTCTTCATATCCTACCTCCCTAACGAGATATATGTCTTTTGGGTATTCTCCGCTGTTATGCGAATATCATATCCTTTTTGGATCAATGCACTTCCCGCATTTCCTCTTTTAAAATTTCTTTTTGCTTCTTTCAAGATTTTCTCAACCCATTTTTCACTGTCATTTAATGAACAGTATTGAATTAGTCCCATCCCCATATCAACTTCTGTTGTAATCGTATCTGAAATAATACAAGTTAAACCTGCACCTTGTGCTTCTATTAACGTTACAGGTAAACCTTCGTGTAAAGATGGGAAAACAAATACATCCATTGCTTGTAAAAGTTTATAAATATCATCTCTAATACCAAGTAACTTTACATTTTTCTCTATTTGAAGTTCTTTTATTTTCGATTCTATTTTTGCTTGAAGGGAACCTCCTCCAACTAAGATTAGAACTGCACTCGGCATTTCTTTTAATAGTGAAGCAAAAATTTCTAGTAAAAAGAGATGATTTTTTTGTTGATTAAATCTTCCAATATGGCCAAGTACAAATGCTTTGTCCGAGATATCTAACTGATCCCTAATTTGTTTTCTTAAATTTAATGAGAATTGAAACCTCTCACTTTCAATTCCATTTTTTAAGATTAGTGATTCACTTGAACGTTTAGTAAATAACCACCTACTTGCTGACTCCGAACAAGCAAATAAATGGGTAGCATTGGGCTCAATGTATTTACCCGCATACCATTTATAAACCTGTGAAGCCAACCCACCTTCACTTTTTGTATTATGGCTGTGGGCAATTCTCGTGGGTATATTAGCTTTTTTTGCAGCTCTTAAAACTAAGCCACTCATTTTATCCATATGAGAATGTACGATTTTATAATTAGGATTTAGCCTAAAAAATTTATCTAGTTTTCTTATATAACCTATATGACCAACGTCCGTTATATATGGAATTCTATGAATCTTTCCACCCATGGCAATTATTTCAGAGTCATATGCCCCCTCTTTACACGTTAAAAAATCGAACTGTATTTTCGTTCGATCAATATTACGATACAAATTCATTATTAATGTTTCCGCGCCACCTCTGTTCATATTAACAACGGTATGTAAGATTCTTAAAGGGTCGCCCACATTGTATCCTCCATTTCCTTCATATAGCTCTTATATACCTCACTTTTTTCCAATATTACTTTATCAATGCTATATTTTCTCATAATGATCTTTCTACTATTGGCCCCAAGCCTCTCTTTGAGACCCTTTCTTTCGGCAAGGTCTTTTATAGCGCTTGAGAAACCAGTGGAGTCATTACTCTTTACAAGCCATCCATTTTTGTTATTAATTACAAGCTCTCTATGCCCTCGGTTATCTACTGCTATAATCGGTAAGCCACAAGACATGGCCTCCATTATATTGACCGGCAAACCTTCACGTAGACTAGACCCAACTGCAACGTCACACATAGGTAGGATTTCTTTAATATCCTTTCTAAAACCTAAAAACTCTACCATATGTGAAATTCCAAGTTGATTTGCTAACTGTTTACATTCATTTAGTAAAGCACCTTCCCCAGCAAGTAGAAGTTTTACATTCAACAATTCATCTTTCATTAGTGCCAATGAATTAAGTAGAAATTGTTGATTTTTATTTTTATTAAATTCTGCTGCATAAAAAAGCAAAAAGTCATCTGGTTGATATCCAAACGACTCTCTTACTACCTTTTTATTTAATTCATCAATTGGCTTAAAATCCTCTGTATCAATTCCAACCCCATGGATATGTACGATTCTTTTAATATTAAAACTTCTATTTGATAACTCATAATCTTCTTTATTAATCGTTATTAAACAATCTGATAGGGGTGCCATGAATTTTTCAATTGGATAATATAATAGCCAGTTTAATATTGGTGCACCCTTACAAAAATGGAATCCATGTGCTGTGTAAATCAATTTTGTTGTTCCTTTAGCCCTGGACTTACGAGCCGCAAGGCGAGCAAGTATCCCACCCATAGGAGTATGGCAATGTATGATCTCATAATTATTTTCATCTATTATATTTTTAAGGTCTTTTAGTGCCCTTATATTTTTAAAATTAAAAGGCGATCTTTGAATAGGTAGATTAAACTTTTTGTCGACATAATGAATATTGTTTTCTCCATTAGCAGCAATATGTACTTCCCAGCCATTATCCTTGAACCACTTTATATATGGCATATGAAATGCCGTAAAATGATAATCCACAGTTGCACAAAAGAGCACCTTTTTTTTCATCTTTTTCACCTATCAACATTATTTTCTAATCATTTGACCCGCTAATTAATTCTTTTTTCATTAGTTCCGTTAAATAATCTAGAACACTATGTCTCAAGTCCTCCCTTTTAAGAGCAAACTCAAGAGTCGTTTTAATAAAACCTAATTTCTCGCCTACATCGTATCGAGTTCCTTCAAATTCATAAGCATAGACTGCTTCTTGTTTGTTAAGTTCAGCAATTGCATCAGTCAGTTGAATTTCATTTCCAGCCCCTGGTTTCTGATTACTTAAAATATCAAATATTCTCGGCGTTAGTATATAGCGGCCTAAAATCGCTAAGTTTGAAGGAGCTTCTTCTTGCTTTGGTTTTTCTACTAAACTATGAACATTATAAAAATGATTATCTATTAAACTCCCGTCAACAATTCCGTATCTAGAAACCTCAGCTTCATTTACAGTTTGTACACCTAATATAGAAGCATTATATCGATTAAATTGCCCAATCATCTGCTTTAAACATGGTGTATCGGCTTTAACAATATCATCGCCCAATAACACTGCAAATGGTTCATCACCTATAAATTTGCGTGCACACCAAATCGCATGACCTAAGCCCCTTGGTTCTTTTTGGCGAATATAATGAATGTCTACCATCTTTGATGATTTCTGAACCTCTGATAATAATTCAAATTTACCTTTTTCTAATAGATTTTGTTCTAATTCAAATGAATTATCAAAATGATCTTCAATCGCTCTTTTACCTTTTCCGGTTACAATAATAATATCCTCAATTCCTGATTCAATGGCTTCTTCAACTATATACTGAATAGTAGGCTTATCTACAATTGGCAACATCTCTTTTGGCATTGCTTTTGTTGCCGGTAGAAATCTAGTTCCTAATCCAGCAGCAGGTATTATGGCTTTTTTAATTTTCATTTTTTTCTCCCTTAATTTAAAATTGGTGTTGTAGCGTTCGTTTGAGAAATAACTTTATTATTAGCCAAATTTAATAATCTCTCTCTGAGGTCGTCCTTCTCTAAATCTGAAAAGTTATCAATAATTTCATGTATTTCACTTATATGCAAATCCGTTGTTTTTCCAATATAAATCTTCGGATAAATTTGTTCTTCATGAATTTCTTCTTCTTTTAATAATTCCTCAAATAGCTTCTCTCCCGGTCTCATTCCTGAGAATTCAATCTCTATATCCTCAAGTGAATTACCTGATAATAAAATTAAATTTCTAGCAAGATCTACTATTTTTACTGGATCGCCCATGTCTAATACGAAGATTTCGCCGCCCTTTGCTAATGCCCCTGCTTGTATCACTAGCCTAGATGCCTCGGGAATCGTCATGAAATAACGCACCATATCTGGGTGAGTAACAGTGACAGGGCCTCCATTTTCAATTTGCTTTTTAAAAAGTGGAATAACACTCCCTCTACTACCTAGCACATTTCCAAATCGAACTGCTACAAATTTGGTATCACTATTTTTATCCATATCTTGAATAATCATTTCTGCAAGTTTTTTTGTTGAACCCATTACACTCGTTGGATTGACAGCTTTATCAGTTGAAATCATGACAAATGTTTTTACACAATGCCAGCTAGCTGCTTTTGCAACATTCATAGTACCAATTACATTATTTTTAATTGCTGCCTCCGGATTTCGCTCCATTAAAGGTACATGCTTGTGTGCTGCTGCATGGTAGACAACATCCGGACTATATTGTTCCATAATTGACATCATTTTCTTTTCGTCTTGTAAATCAGCAATCTCTGTTATAAATTCAATGCTAGAATCCTTAAAACTATTCTTTAATTCCATTTCAATTGAATAAATGCTATTTTCACCATGGCCAAGTAAAATTAATTGTTTTGGATTAAAGTTAGAAATTTGTCGTGAAATTTCCGAACCGATTGATCCTCCCGCTCCTGTAACTAATACAACATTATTTGTAATTGATTCAGAAATGCTGCCCATATCCATTACAACAGGATCCCTTCCTAATAAGTCCTCTACTTGAACATCACGGAATTGATTGACTGAAACCTTACCAGTAATTAGATCTTCTAACATAGGTAGTATTTTAGTACTAGCGTTTGTTTTAGAGCATTCCTGAAAGATAATATTTAACTCCTTTTTATGTAACGAAGGAATTGCAATAATAATATTTTCAATTGAATATTTACTTACAACACTTTCAATTTTTTCAACCCCACCTAAAACAGGAATTCCTAGTATATCTAAGTGATGTTTTTTTACGTTATCATCTATAAAAGCAACAGGATGGAGATGACTATAATTATCGTTGCTCTTTAAAAGCTGTCTTGCAACCATAGTGCCTGCTGCGCCAGCACCAATAATTAGGGTTCTCTTCTTAATAATATTTTTTCTAACGAGTGAATCTCGATATAACCTCCAAGTAAATCTTGAACCACCTATTAATATCATATGAAGTAACCAAGCGACCGCAAATAACCTGAAATATGTTTTTTGCATAATCATTTGCTGGATAATTAAAGATGTAACTATTGAAGACGTTACAATATTAAAGATAATAATTATTTCACCTATACTTGCATATTCCCATGCCTTTTTATAAAGTTTAAAAATTAAAGAAAAAATATGATGGCTTAATAAAAGAAAAAGTGAACTTATAAAAACAGGTTTAATAAAAATATCAATTGTTGCGTCTACCAAAAATCGACTAATAAAAATGGATGTGAGTGCAATACATGAATCAATAATTATAAATAGAGATAATCTTTGCCTATAAGTCACTTGAATGCTCCTCTCATAAACCATCCTACGTTATATAATTCAAGCTTTTTTCTACCATCGTCATTTATTTTATTATTTGGTAATCCGTTAGTTTCATCTAGCCGTTCAAATTGTTGAATGATTCTAATTCTATTCTTTAGTGTTTTAGGTAGCCTATCCTTAATTTTCATATTCACATCCCCATACTGTATTAATAAAGTGCTTATTTTTGCACTCTTTTAAAAAAAGCACATAAATAAACACTTTATATAAAAAACGGGCATTCAACCCACCCTCACACCACACTCTTGACGACTTGCGTCTAAGGTATATTTCAACCCACAGCATGATCGAGTGCCTACATTGATAAAGGAAAGTAGACATTACCTAAACTATTCTATTAAACATCGTTCTTAATTAAGAACAAAACAGTAAAAATTTTACTTACTTTTCATTTATAATTGCACCGATCAATCGGCCATGTGATAGCTCAATTACTCTACTAGCCTCACTCGTCTTCTCTATTTCAGTTTTACCACGGTTAAGTACTAAAACTACACCATCACATTGATTTGCAAGTACTCTTGTCTCTGTATAGTCTAATATTGATGGTGAATCAATTAGTACAATATCATAAGAGGTAATCAATTTTTTAAATAACTCTTTTACCGCTGAATTCGCCAAAAGTTCTACAGGATTAAAGTTAATTGTGCCACTAGTCAATACATCCAAATTTTCAAAATCTGTACTTGTTACTACATCTTTAAGCTCTATACGTTTTGTTAACAAATCTGTTAAGCCAACATTGTTCTGTAATTTAAAAATTGTATGTATTGAGGCTTCCCTTAAATTAGCATCGATCAATAAGACTTTTTCTTTCTGCTGGGCCATCGATACAGCTAAATTAGCGCTAATTGTTGAATTTCCTTCACCTTTACCAGTTGAAGTAATTAAGAGGATTTTATTTTTGATTTCCTCAGTTAAAAAGTGTAAATTTATACGTATTGTTCGAAATTGGTCAGATATAATTGAATTTGGATTTGTAAACGTTACTAGATTTCTTTTTTTAAAGGCTGTGTTTTGTTTTCTTTTATTAAATATCAACATTCTCACCTTCATTTTTTAATAATTTATATTTCTTTTTCTCAGTTAGTAACTTTTTCTTATTCATATTTGGAACAACGCCAATTACAGGTACCCCTAGGATTTCTTCGACTTCGCTTCGTCTTTTAATTGTTTGATCTAAAGAATCCATTAAAAATACTAATGCAATACTAATAACGATCCCCATAACAAATGCAAAAATAATGACTTTATTACTTTGCTGATTAATTGGCAATGAGGCTGCCTCTGCTGGGGTTAACAATTGAACATTTTTAAAATTTAATAGATTACTAACTTCATCTTTAAATGATTTTGCAGTTTCGTTCGCAATATTTTTAGCAATAGTTGAATCGGTATCTTGTACTGTAATACTAAAAATAGTTGAATCACCTATTCTTTGCACGTCTAATTTTTTTGCTAAAGTGTCTTTAGAAATATTAAGGTGTAAATTATTAATTACTCTTGCCAAAACAGTTGGATCATTAATCATAACTGCTAACGTACTTAAATCATCCTTTGTATTAATCATTATTCTAGTAGAAGACTCATACACAGGAACATAATTGTTATAAAATTTCTGATATAGGTAACCAACTGATGTAGTTAATATAGTAAAAACAATAATAATCCAAAATCGACTTTTAATTACATCAAAATATTCCTTTATATCAATTTCCTTAGGCCTTACACTATTCATCCATTCACCTTCACTTTTTAGTATTTTTTACTTGATATAAAACATGACGAAAGATTCTATATAACGAACAACGTTTTAATAAGCTACCAAAAATAGTATGTACGCATATAATTATGCATAATAAGTGCTCTTATGACTAACTAAAATCTGAAAATTAGGGTAATTATGAACTTAATTTTAATTCTTTATAATGAACTAGTCAATAATATTTTCGCTCCAATTTATACCTATTTTACTACACTTTAATAATAGTAGATTCTAGTAAATTAATTATAAATTCCTAGTAAATTTATTGTTAATAAATTATGTTTAGTACTAAACATAAGAACAAAGATGTTCTTTTAAATGAACATTTACCATACTAAATTACTAGGAAAAATTAGTTTTTTTTAATAATCTTCCATTTACTTACTAGATAGTTTCACCATCTTTTATGCTTTCTCTTAATTAGTACAAGCAATTTGGACTGAAATAAATATACTACTCCTATAAATATACTAATTTATAAGGAGTGTCATGTTATTTGGCAATTAGTAGTCCAAAGATTAATAGTTTACCTGTTGTAACAAGTATCAACGCAAGCTCCTATACTGTAAGTGGTAGCGGAATTGCAAATGCTACTATTTATTTAACGTTTAAAGATCCTAACAAAAATACGATTTCTACTACTGTTAAAGCAACTTCAAGCGGTACCTTTTCTACAAAATTTAATCTCATTACTCTAAAAGATGGCCAATTAAATTTGGAAGCTTATCAAAAAGATACAAAAGGTAATACAAGTGGAAAGGTTAATAAGACTGTTTTAAAAGATACCGTTGGTCCAACGATTCTTTTAAGTGTCTCAAATATTACTTTACAAAATCAAAGTGCTTATCCAGTAAATGGAAAAGTGGAAGCAAACCAAAAAGTAACAGTAACTGTTAGTGATGGTATTCATAGTCCACTCTCTAAAGTAACTACATCTGATACAAGTGGCAATTTTTCAGTATTATTTAATATGAGTTCTTTAAATAATGGAAGTATTACAATCACTGCTGTCTCGAATGATCAATATGGCAATCAATCTACGAGTTCCACAGTTGTCACAAAAGATACTACGGTTGTATCTCCTCCAGCTGGAGTATATGAACTAACTTCGCAAGAAAGAACTAGATGGGGAATTTATAATGATAATTCTCATCCTATTGAAACTACAAATGGATTTAACCAGGCATTACAGTGGGCAACTAGTAACGGATACACTACCTTTCATGTATTAGGTGGTACGTACTTGATAGCTAAGGGCGTTGAAGATAAAGATCATAATGCTCAAATTAATATGGTAAGTAATATGACATTTTTAATGGATAGTGATACGGTTCTTCAAAAGGAAACAAATAAATGGGAACAATACGCTATTATTTCGCTAAGTAAAGACATTGTGAATGTGACTATAAAAGGTGGGACCTTGAAAGGTGACCGATATACTCACGATTACACTTATGTTGGTCCTTACACTTCAGGTACGCATGAGTGGGGATTTGGAATCATAACAGAGGGAGCAAGTAATGTCATTATTGATGGTGTTAATTTTACAGATTTTACCGGTGATGGTGTTCAAGCCGGTGGTACAACAGTCACAGGCGAATCGATTGATTCAACCAACCTAGAATTAGGTGGATTAGATGCAAATGGAAACCCTATTAGCCAATCAGGAAAAATTCGCACTAAACCTTATACGCTTAGTGATCCAGCGTATCAAAATCCTCATTTTAGAAATATTATGATGTGGAATCCTGAAGGTGTATCCGGGAAATACGATTTATATTATTATCGCTCAGATGGAAGTTTAATTAAAACTGATAAAGATCAAGATTTCAATTCATCTTTTGGATATTCTAAGATTCCAGATGACGCGGTTAAATGGCGTGCTGTTTTTAATGCTACAAGTACAGCAAATGTTGGTGTTCAAATGATGTCCGTTGCTGTTACAGAAAATTTATTGATACAAAATTGCAATATCGGCAATAACCGTCGACAAGGCATAAGTTTAGTAGGTACTGATGGTGTCAAAATACTCAATAATAAAATACACGATATAAGTGGAGTCGCTCCTGGAAGTGGAGTTGATTTAGAGCCTGGATTTTACCCGGGTATAAATACGGAGATAAGCGGAAATGAATTTTTAAATAATAAAATTCATATGGTACTCTCTTATGGTGGCCATGCAATAGCAAATAATAACTACTTTGGTCCTGATGCTGCTTTTGCTTCAACTAGCTGGGGTGGCGTTTCTGCTTCTAATAACACCTTTGACAATTCTTCATTTGTAAGTTCTGACGGCTCTTCTAATATTACTTTTACAAATAACAAACTAACAAAAAGTGGAGCAGTTTTTGACGGTGGAGAAAATATAATTGTTGATGGTCTTGTTGGTGTTGATTCAGATATCAGCTTTACTCAGACTGTTGAAAACGGCATAAGCGCATCCAATATTTCTCTTACATCTTCTGGACAAGATTCAGAATTACATGGTTTTGCTATATGGGGAGACAAGCCAATAACGTTAAGTACTATTTATCTAGAAGGAAACAATGGTCTAAGTGGCAATGGACTCGCTTCGAATGTATACTCGAATGTTACATTTAATAATACTACTGAATCTCGATTAGCTTCTGGAAACTATAACAATCTAATTGTTACAAATGGAAAGATCAATTTCTATCCTGGAAAAGTAACTATTAATCAGGGACAGTTTAAAAATAGTACTGTCATACTTGATAATGACAATGGATATCCAAATGTTACTATATCAAGCTCAACATTCGACTTCGATAAATCTGTATCAGGTAACATTATTTTAGTAAATAATGCAACAAGTTTTTCCTTTCTTAACAATACAATAAATGATAGTGTAACAACTTCTGCAGATCATCCAATCATTCAAATCGGCCGTGACGCATGGAAAAATTCTCCTACTCAAGTTAAAGGAGCAGTAATTAAAGGAAACAAAATAACATCCAAAATAAAAAGGGTTGGAATTGACACAACTAACGGTGGTATCGGTGCGCCTCCTTATGATATTGAAGACAACACATTAATCAATAATACACTTGCATTAACATCTAAAGATATTAACAAAAACAATACAGTCACTTAAAAAAATAGTTGAAACAATAGGTGCGTTAATTATTTATTAAAGTAAAATTCAACTACTATTAATTTATCTGATATTACTATACAAAAATATTCATTCTGACGATTACACATATTACTTCATACACAGTTTAAAACTTTCTACAAAGTAAGTTCTAGTTATGGATAGGTGGTTGAATCTATAATGGTCTAATCAATTTGTTTAAACGGATTGATTAGACTTACATATAAGCGTTAAATTATAAGAAGCATAATTGTTTAGCAAATGTATTTTCATATCATGAATTAATCGTTAAATAGACAGTTTTAAATTGTTAATTTAGGGGATTCTACTTATATCTTATTTTGAAAGGAAGCTACTAAATGGAACAAACTCTTTATGAAAAATATGGTGGAGAAGAAACAGTTGGAAAAGTAGTAGATTATTTTTACGATGAATTAGTCCTAAAAGATGAAACAGTTAATCATTTCTTTGATCAAACGGATATGGACAAGCAACGTCGTCACCAAACAAAGTTTATTAGTTTTGCTTTAGGTGGACCTAACAAATATACTGGCAAATCCATGTCAAAAGCTCATGAAGGAATGAATATTCAACCCGAACATTTTAATGCAATTGCTACCCATCTCCATGATGCACTAGCTCACTTCGGGGTAAGCGAAACAGACATCGATCAAGCCCTAACAAAGGTTGAATCACTAAGAGATGACATACAATATAAATAATAGTTCAATAAAAGCTACTATCTATGATAGTAGCTTTTACAGAGTGTTGAAATATAAAATGGTCAATAGGGAAAACGGACATTAAATGAACATTTAATAATGATGAAATTATCATTTTTCTGGATGATCTTTTAATGGTTTTAAATGTAATATGTTCGAGCAATTTTATGATTCCAATAACACTAGACATGTTTTTTTCAGAAGTTAAAAAATTATGAGCTTATTCTTAGAAAAACAAATTCATTTGACTAATTTAGTTTAATGTTCGATATTAATTGAACTACAAACTGATTAATAAAAACTGCTAGATTAATCTAAGTAAAGGCTATTTGATTAGGATTTATTGTATACTTTTGCTGATGAAAAAGTTGATTGGAATGGAGGGGTGATCGACTCCTATGGGATTAGCGGGAAGGCTGAGACCCCGCAGGCTTGCCGAGGAGGCTAAAGAATCCCGCCCCATGGAAAGCGAGCATCCTGTAATGGAAATCAACATCACCTACTCCTTTTACGAAAATTTGGTAATTTAATTGACAAAGTTGTTTTTCAACAGCGTGTAAAAGCTACTATCTATGATAGTAGCTTTTAATTTTCACCGTACTATTTCCAAAACGCACCCTCAAACTCAACTAAATCGTGATATGGGTACAAAGGTTTCAACAATCTTGCTTTTGTCCATAAATCTGTTGTTTTTTCTAAAGCAGTTAAAGACGTTTTATAATTCTCATCAACTGTAATATATTTGATATTACCGAGATGCTGGAGTGAGTACCCAGTTATTTGTTTAAAAAAGGTTTTATTGGCGTAGTCCAATGGGTCACCCTTTACAATGTAATTTGTAAAAAGTGGTTTAAACGTTTTTTGGACTTTTTGTGACTTTGCATGAAGTTTTTTCGAACCATCATCTAAAAGTACACCTAATGAGTTAAATGTAACGCCCTGTACAAATAGATGATTTTTCAATTTTTTATCATTCTTAAGCTGATAACCTACAAATTGAGCTAAATAACCTCCAAAGGAATGACCAGTAACATATACACTTGAATGCTTATTCTCTTTTTTATTTAATATTGATGTAACCCAGTCATATGCTTGCTGAGCTTGTTGATCTATTACAACTGGTGAACCATTCTCAGGAGTTTCAAATTCAACTAATCTTTGATAAATATCTTGTATATTAATTTTCTTTAATCCACTAAAAGCAAATAGTAAACTATTATTTTTATTATTTTTTAATGCTATTGCAGAAAATCCAATATTACCAGATGTAATGGAAACAAGCCTATAATCGCTAAGATTCTTATGAACTTGAGTAAGTAATGGATCAGCAATCCCTTTATGTTCTCTTAAGCTTTTGCCTATTTCTTTACTTAGAAATGCTTCATAAGAAAGCTCAGATGCTGATAATAATACGCCATCTGGAAGCTTCTCTAGCTCTCTTTGCTCTTGTTGGCTACATCCGGTGGTCGTTGTAAAAAAAGTAAGTACTGTAACGATAAAAATAACTACACGAAAATTCATTAGTAACCTAACCTCCTTTCGACAGTCTCTTTCTTCCATATTATGTCCACGACCATATGACATGTTCATCTTTTCCCCAAAAAAGTAAAAAATTATACATAAAATTATTGACAGTTTTATTTTACAGATGTTATCATATAAATTTTGATATTTCATTTATTAATGTTATACTTAAGTTATAAGAATTTTCGGAGGTGGGTACATTGTTCAAAATTGGCGATCAAATTATTTACCCAATGCAGGGAGCTGCAGTAATTGATTCCATCGAAGAGAAAGTTATACAAGGTGTAACACAACAGTACTACATTATTAACATACCATCCAGCAATTTAAAATTGATGGTCCCTCAAGGGAATGTGTCAAATACGAAAATTCGTTTAGTCGAAGACAAAGAATATTTAAGTAATGTATTAGATGACTTTTCAAATGGTCTTCCTGACGATTCCTTATCTTGGAAACAAAAATATGATACAAACATGAAAAAATTAAAGTCTGGCGAATTACTCGCTGGTGCTCAAGTAGTACGTGATCTAACACTTCAAAGTAGGGAGAAACCTTTAAACCCTAGTGAAAGAGAAATGCTAGACATGGCTAAACGCATGTTTGTTGGTGAACTTAGCTTAATTAAAGGCATATCGCAGCTTGAAGCAACCGAATTAATTGATTCTGCATTAAAATAAAGATTTTTTTAGGAAAAAGAGCTTACTTTAAGCTCTTTTTTTTGATTTTCGAACTTTTTAGTTACTTTAATGAATACCTAGGATGATCAATAATCAAAATAAAGTATGAGTATAGTTTTAAGTCCGGTATGATTTCTATTGTCTTTACCAGTTTTAAAACCAGTTTTAGTTGATTTAGTATTATTATAATAGAAAATCCGGAAGACATTTGAAGTTTTAATATTTTTTTCGAATTCGCTTAAATAGTTTATTTACGGTTGTGGTCATTTTATTTGTAGGCGACGCCATCACTTCACTTCTCTATACAAAATAAAAAAAGACTGCTAACAAAAATGCTAGCAGCCTTTTACTCACTCAGAAGTGAAAATTATAATTTAACTACGTTTTCAGCTTGAGCGCCACGGTTACCTTGAGTGATCTCAAAGCTTACTTTTTGGCCTTCTTCAAGAGATTTGAAACCGTCGCCTTGGATAGCTGAGAAATGTACGAATACATCGTCTCCACCTTCAACAGCGATGAATCCGAAACCTTTTTCTGCGTTAAACCATTTAACTGTACCTGTGTTCATTGTACGAACCTCCATATATACCTGTTTTTTTACACTTAATGAGTATTGTTAAGAAAAAATACACACATTAGAACAGGATGAAAATTCGTCCCTTTTAACACATGAATTGAATTAACCAATTTCTTATTAAGTATGTTCCTATCTTAACATAAAATGAAATGAAAAACAAATTGTGCACGAAGATTAATTAAATTTAGTAATTTTATTATAAAAAATGTGATTTTTTACTTTTCGTTAGCAAGTATTAAACCAACTGGTAAGTTTTTCTTCATAATACTACTAAAGTAACTATTTGGCACTGGTTTGTTCCCTACATAAGGAGAAATTTCAATAGTAAATCCTGGTCGTTTTTTTGCAGCAACATACCAGTCTTTATATCCACCGCCTCCACCTTTGGCAGGAGCGACCAAACTATACCCTGTTTGTTTTGATAATTTTGTAGCAATTGCCTTATCTCTAGCCATTTGAGTTCCTGTTTGATTATAATGCCAGAAAATAATATTTCCTGATGAGTGGTATGCAACTGTATTTTTGAATGAATGTTTATTAGTGAAATCATATAAAGCTTTAGCTTCTGGTTCACTTAAAGCCTTAGTACCTTTATAGTTATCAGGGCCGGGCTTTGACTTATTACCAGAAATTGTACTCCACCCAGCTGGATATTGTCGATTTAAATCTACACCACGTACATTTGCCTTCCAAGCTTTAAAATTCTTGCTACCATTATTTAATTTAATGACCTGATTTGGATTCTTTGCACTGCTCGCACCTTTTTGTACAAGCATTACACCATCAGGATTTACCATTGGTACAAAATAAATAGACGTTTGAGATAATGTTTTTCTTACATCAAAACCAGAAATTTTTGTATTTTTTTCATAAGCACTTGCATATTGATCGAGCATTTCCATTATGACATTTGTTGTCATATGCTCACGAGCATGATGCGAACCATTTATACTAATTTCAGTTTTTCCAGTCCCTAGTTTAAACGCATATAAACTTCTACCATCTACCGATTTACCAATTTTTTCAACTTTAGTAAATCCAGGATACCAAGCATTCAGTTCCTGTAAATCCGCTGTCAATTCTTCATATGAATAATCACCATTTGGGTCAACGTAGTTATAGGTTTTTAACGAAATATCTGCTTTAGGGATCAGTCCCTTAAGTCCTCCAACTTTTACGACATAATAAGAGGAATAAGCTGAATCAATTACTATTTTTTGCTTAGCAGGTATGTTAACCATTGTTGGTTTATTATCACGCGGGAGGACAATTTTAGAATTTCGCACTGCAACACCCGCCGTAATTTTAACAGGCTGCGTCACGATACTGATCACAGGCAAGGTCCCATTTGGTAAAGGAATAGTTTTATTTTTATCAATATAAGCAGTTTGATTAGAATATTGAATCATTAAATACTGATCCTTCACACCTATTTTACTAAAAACCGTATTTGCTTTAACTGTTCCCCTATTCACTAATTTACCATTTTCATTTAATAATAGAGGTGTATCATTCGTTACTTTAAAGACTTTCGCCGTTGGGTAGATTTCCCATGGAGTTGCATTTCGGACTGCACTTTTCAAAATAGTCCCCGCATTCCCATTATAAGTAACATAGTAAAGGTCATTCTCCTCTTTATCTACTTTTAACTTAACGTTTGCTGGTATTGTTATTGTAGTAGTTGTTGTACCAGTTGTTCCTCCAGTTGTCTCACCAGTTGTTGTGCCGCCGGTTGTTCCTCCGGTTACCTCACCAGTTGTTGCGCTGCCGGTTGTTCCTTCAGTTGTCTCACCAGTTGTTGTGCCGCCGGTTGTTCCTCCAGTTGTTGTGCTACCGGTTGTTCCTCCAGTTGTCTCACCAGTTGTTGTGCCGTCGGTTGTTCCTCCAGTTGTTGTGCCGCCGGTTGTTCCTCCAGTTGTCTCACCAGTTGTTGTGCCGCCGGTTGTTCCTCCAGTTGTTGTGCTACCGGTTGTTCCTCCAGTTGTCTCACCAGTTGTTGTGCCGCCGGTTGTTCCTCCAGTTGTTGTGCTACCGGTTGTTCCACCAGTTATCTCACCAGTTGTTGTGCCGCCGGTTGTTCCTCCAGCTATCTCACCAGTTGTTGCGCCGCCAGTTGTTCCTCCAGTTCCAGTCTGAATCGTCAATTCTGTAGGTTTTAGAGTTACCACCCATTTGTCTGCAGCTTTAGTTTCCGCAAATACATCTTTAAACATACTAAAAATAAGTACTAAAACAATTAAACTAGTAAAACCTTTTTTCAAATCCTTCACCTCTCTAGTTAATTCAAAACAATTGTGTATATGTAAATAATTGTTTTTTTACTATTGAAAAATCTCATAACAGACGAAAAGCCCCCTGTTTAGGGGGCTTTTTTTGACTGTCTAATATATTAATATTTTATTATATTAGCATTTTCTTTGCATATTAAAATTGTATTACACACTTGCCTATTCTTGTTACGTTTTTTACTTTTAAATTTAGGTAATTAGGTATGTTTTTATAGATTTAAGTTGAAACTATGAGGATTTTACATATAAGTGCGTTTTAATTGTTGAATTAATTGAGGTTTGATGGTTTTTATTTGCGATTTCCGGATTTTAATTGTAATTCTCACTTTTTATTTGCGATTCCCGAATTTTAATTGCGATTTTCACTTTTTATTTGCGGTTTCCGGATTTTAATTGCGATTTTCACTTTTTATTTGCGGTTTCCGGATTTTAATTGCGATTCTCACTTTTTATTTGTGATTCCCGAATTTTAATTGCGATTTTCACTTTTTATTTGCGTTCCTTGAATTTATTTGCGATTTTCACTTTTTATTTGCGTTCCTTGATTTTAATGCGATTTTCACTTTTTATTTGCGTTCCTTGAATTTAATTGTGATTTTCACTTTTTATTTGAGTTCCTTGAATTTAATTGCGATTTTCACTTTTTATTTGCGATTCCCGAATTTTAATTACCATCCACTCTTTTATTAATGATTTCAAAACTACAACATAAAAGTAACAATCTATATCAACTTTCAATTTTTCCCTTTTCGGCTATGTGTATCGTATTTGTTTAGGGTATAATTACCAATAAGAATGTTTCGAGTAAGGAGGCATCGAATGCTTCAGCGTGATTTAAGTAAAGATATTATTTATGAACTTTCATATTCACTCTTTTCAAAGCTTTCTCCTCAAAATACGAGGGACGCAGAGCTTGTTGAAACTGGCCTACAGTTGTATCGACTAGGTCAGGTATATAATGTTTCAGTTCGAGAAGGTCGTCTAGTTGGTGTTGTTGAAGAAGGGGATCAAATTCATTTACCAATTTTACATATTGAAAACCATGATCAAAATGGATGTGATTGCTACGAAGCTCCTCCATGCCAACATCAAATTGCACTTCTTTGCTATGCTGCCGCTTCATTTTCTTTAGTCGGAGATATTATGAGGAAGTTTAAGCAGTCTTCTTTAAAAAGTATCCCGAATATAATGACTGGTCGCCAACTGCTAGATCAAATGAGTATGTTTGAGCAGGATCGACCGAAAGAGACAGTAGCGTTATTTGAGCAAAAGTATAAGGAATATATAGAACAGCAACGAACGTCATTTTACCAAGATGTTTATTTTGTATATCCATTATATGAACGGTTTTATCATGGATTATTGAATCAACAACCACGTCAAGAAAAGGAAAAGCTACAATATCAGTTACTTGCGTCAATTTTTACAATGAATAAAATGGTCGGACAAATCGAAATTCAAAGTACAGTTTACGACAATGCGCATTTACCGCGCGAAATGACAATGCTAGAAAATCAAATTGACGCTGTAAGTAGACAATTACATAATTTAACTGGGGGCTCCGTGTCTACTCAGTACGAAGAAGTTCTTCGTGAGCAGTTGCAGGATCTTTTATTAGAAAGAAACCTTTGTTTAGTTCCTCGTTATAACTCTTTTCGTCATGTATATAAAGAGCTATTAAATAGCCCAAAGATTTTATATAAGGATTTAGAAACATTATCAAAGGTTGAGGACAACTATTATGCAGATTTAGGAAAAGCTCATCTATATTATTTATTAAAAGAAGATGAAGCAATGCTGCCCATTATAAAGCACTACAGCGATAATGAACGCACTCTATATTGCTTTACTTACTGGATAGAAAATCTTCGAAAAAACAATGAAACAGATCGGCTAACATTATTTTTACCATTGTATTACGAGATGCTTTTACACTTTTTAAAAAATGGCGATGATGAATATGCAAAAACTACTTTTGCGAAACATTTCCTTACTAATTATGAGTACAATAGTTTTTACACTAATGAAACGGCCGGCTTAGAAGTAGTTTATCAAGCACTACTTCCATATAGTGTGATGCAGTACACTGATTATTTAATGCATAATCGGGAATACAAACGATGGGTTGAGCTGCAAATGCACTTATATTCTTACAATCCTGATTACATTGATAAACATGACCTTCAGGAAGTACATAAGTACTCACCTCAATCTGTATTACCTATATACCATCACTTAGTTCTTTATTACATTGATTTAAAAGGCCGAGCAAACTATAAAATAGCTGTTCGATATTTGAAAAAACTAAGAACAAATTATAAAAAATTAAAGCGCATGAATGAGTGGGAAGACTATATTCAGTATGTTGAATCTCAATTTATTCGTTTACGTGCACTTCAAGAGGAATTAAAGAAAGGAAAATTAGTCAATGAAGCGACTAGCAAATCTTAGTATTGCCGTAAAATGGGTTGAGCGAAAAGGCTTACTCATTTATGGAATGCAAAGTCACGGTGTCATTTTACCGGTAACCGCATGGAAGCATCTAGTGTTTCAATGGCATGAACCTTCATATTATGGGACATTATTGCAACCGACCCGAGTCGGTCAGATTGAAGGAATTCTTTTAACTCCAATCGAAGCACTTACTTTTTTTAGAGAACACCAAGAAAACTCATTAGTAGAGATTACTTATTTAGATGAAGCAAATGAGTTTCATTCGATAATCTCAAGCTTATACAATGATTTTAACGAGGGCCACGTTTCGCCAAGTTTTGCTCATTATCAGGCTGGCGAAGAGCTATGGAAAATTGATGGATTTGAACAATTAGAACCAACTTTACAGGAATTGGTTTCTTCTGCAATAAAACAGCAGTTTGAAATAGAAACTTTACAGTCTAAACGCTGGGATATTGCTAGGGGCTTGTATCATAATCCAAGTTATATAAAACAGCAACTCACACATAGTATTGATGAAGACGATTGGCATGTAAAAATTGGTCTAAGAGACGATGATGTTCCATTTTCGATTCGATTAGTACTTGAAGAGCCAATGAGTGAGCATGATGATTGGAATCTTCGTACATATTTAATAGATGAGCGAAAAACGATAAAACCTTATGAATATAACGGACATGAATCATTACATAAAAAGCATTCTTCTTATGCTGAGTATTTAGATCGAACGTTCCAAGGTGTAGGATTATTAGCACCAAACTTAATCGATAATCATATGCCAAAAGAAGTTTTAAGTGAACAAGAAGCTTGGACATTTTTAACAGAGGATAGTGAAAAAGTACTTTCAGCAAATATTCAGGTTCTTTTACCAAGCTGGTGGCAAGCTTTAAAACAAAATAAGATGACTTTAAAAGCAAGTGTAAAAGGTAAACCTGCTGGAAATTCATTTTTCAATATGGAAACATTAGTTGACTTCAACTGGCGAATCTCTACAAATGGAATGGAGCTTTCGGAACAACAATTCCAACAATTCGTTGAAAATCAAAGACGTTTAATTCAATTTAATGGACAGTGGATTGCACTTGACCCTGCTTTTATTGCACGTATGAAGAAAATGATGGCAAAGGCTGAAAAGCAAGGACTTAGATTTCACGAAGTTCTTCAACATGAGCTACTACAAGGGACTGAAAAACTTGAGGATGACCACTCACCTTTTGCCGAGGTTGAAATTGAAGTTGATGAGGTATTCCGAGAATTAACTAAACGATTAACATCCATTTCAGAAGTTCCTGAGCTTAATGTTCCTCATGGTCTACAAGCAACATTACGAGCATATCAGCAAAAAGGATTCGAATGGTTGGTTCATTTAAAAAATATGGGATTTGGTGCACTACTTGCTGACGATATGGGGCTTGGTAAAACAATTCAATCGATCTCTTATTTAGCTTATCGTAAAGAAAACGAAGAAAATCGAGGAGCATCATTGATTATCTGCCCTACTTCTGTTATCAACAACTGGAAACGAGAAATTGAATTATTTTATCCTGATTTAACTGTTCATGTTCACTATGGAGGTAACCGTTTAAAAGGTGAAGACTTATTTTCAATAATGAGAGATTTCGATATTGTCATCACCTCCTATGCTTTAAGCGTGTTAGATTATGAAGACCTAAAGCAATATGTTTGGAAAAGTATCATTCTTGATGAGGCTCAAAACATAAAAAATCCAACCACAAAGCAGTCTCGCGCAGTTCGTGGGTTAAAAGCTGAGCACCGGATTGCTCTTACTGGTACTCCAATGGAAAACCGCTTAACGGAGCTTTGGACAATCTTTGATTTTATAAATAGAGGATATCTTGGTTCACTAAACCGTTTCGCAAGCAATTATGTAAACCCTATAGAGAAGGACCGCGATGAAGAAAAAATAAATGCTGTTCATCGTTTAATTTCACCTTTCTTACTAAGACGAACGAAGCAAGATGAAGATGTTGCTTTAAATCTTCCACCAAAACAAGAACAAAAGATGCTTTGTCCTTTATCAGTGGAACAAGCTGCATTATACGAGCAAGTTGTTCAAGACAGCTTAAAACAAATCGATACATTAACTGGTATCGAACGTCGAGGCCGCATTTTATGGATGCTAAATAAATTAAAACAAATCTGTGATCACCCTTCTTTATTCTTAAAGGAATCACAGCTTGTTGAATTCGAAGAAAGATCAAGTAAAGTTGAACGACTATTCGAATTAATAGACCCAATCCTTGAACAGAGCGAAAGCTGCCTAATTTTTACTCAGTATGTGAGAATGGGTGATATGCTTAAAGAGGCAATCCAAGCAAAATTTGGTGAAGAGGTATTATTCTTAAACGGTAGTGTTCCTAAAACTGCCCGTGATAATATGATTTCTCGCTTCCAAAACGGCGATGTAAAAGTATTTATTCTTTCACTCAAAGCTGGTGGAACAGGATTAAACTTAACAGCAGCAAATCACGTAATGCACTTTGACCGTTGGTGGAATCCAGCAGTTGAAAATCAAGCGACTGACCGAGCATACAGAATAGGGCAAACAAAATTCGTTCAAGTCCATAAATTTGTAACGATCGGAACGCTAGAAGAAAAAATTGATGAAATGCTACAACGGAAACAATCACTGAACGATACAATCATAACGAGCGAACAGTGGATTACAGAATTGTCTATGGATGAGCTTGTTGATTTGTTAGGTGTTTAATATGAATGAAAAATGGGATTATTGTATAGAGATAATCCCATTTTCTCTTGAATAGAGGTTATATTATGGGCACAAATAGTGGAAGGAACGTAATTGTCAAAAACCATGATGAAAACTGGAAAAACTTATTTCAAATAGAAGCTAACCGTGTACGTGAAATCTTAAAAGATGAGATTATTGAGATTCATCACATTGGTAGTACATCAGTTCCAAATTTAAAGGCGAAACCGATTATTGATATGTTACCCGTCGTTAAAAACATAGAAAACATAGACAAGTATAATGATCAATTGGCTGAAATTGGTTATGAGGGACTTGGTGAGTTCGGTCTTCCAGGTAGAAGATACTTCCGAAAAGGTGGTGAGAATCGTACCCATCAAATGCATATGTATCAGTTTGATAATGCAAAAGAAATTGAGCGTCATATTGCTGTTCCTGCCTATTTAAGAGCACATGAAGATGAGATGAAAGCATATGGCGAATTAAAAGCGCAGCTTGCTGAAAAATTTCCAAATGATATTTATGGATACATGGATGGAAAAGATGCTTTTGTGAAGGAAATAGAGCGAAAAGCTATAGAGTGGAGAAAAACGAATAAAGCTCACTACACATTTAATCATGATAACTAATTGATCAACATAATTATACGGGCAAAAACCTTTTAATTGCAGATTCGGCTTCTTTATTTACAGTTCATCAATCTCACTGGTTGCTTAACAATATTTAATAATAAAAAAATCCTATTTTTTCAAAATAGGATTTTTTCTAATTTAATTCGATTTATTTAAGTGCAAATGTAAGTTCAGCTTCACAAGCGATTTGTCCGTCAACCGTTGCTACTGCTTTACCTTTACCGATTGGTCCACGCATTTTCACTAGTTCAACCTCTAGTCTTAGCTGGTCGCCTGGTACTACTTGTCTTTTAAAACGGCAATTATCGATACCAGCAAATAATGCTAGCTTTCCTTTGTTTTGCTCTAAGCTTAATGCTGCAACTCCACCAACTTGTGCTAGGGCTTCTACAATTAGTACTCCCGGCATTACAGGATAATCAGGGAAATGACCATTAAAAAACTCTTCGTTAGCTGTAACATTTTTAATACCAATCGCACGTTTACCTTCTTCATGCTCAATGATACGATCTACTAATAAAAATGGGTAACGATGAGGAAGAATTTCTTTAATTGCTTTAATATCTAACATTTTATGTAGTCCTCCATTTGTAAAGATTCAATATGTTAATAAAAAAGAAGCAAGTCTTAAGACCAGCTTCTATGCGCTATTAATATAATACTATCTTATTTTGTATGTTAACGCAAACCAATAATGAAACCGCTCATTTGCTTACTCAATTAAACCAATCATGGCACTCAATATATTAACTATTACTTTTAAGTCCAATTATTCGTGATCACCTATAAGCAAAGGGTCATGCCTAACTTATTCAAGTTACCTACCATGTTCAACTATTATATGCTTTATTTACAGAAAATTTATAAAAGTTAGAAATTTTGTAAAGTATTTGACAGACGAAAGGAACCGATTTTTTTATCATTAAGTTAGAACAAGAAAGAGATGTTGCTCTTTAGGACAACAGTGTGTATCGCCCATTTTGTTTCTCAATGAATCCTTTTTCACATAATTCATTCATTACATAGGACACGCTTACACGTGATGAACCAACTACATAAGCAAGTTCTTGGTGAGTGAATGGAATCGTAATTGTTATACCCTTTGGTGTTTTAATACCATATGAGGATGCTAATTGGCGCAACATTGTTAAGACACGCTCTCCTACATCTGAAAAACTCATTAACCTTGTTTGAAGAAGTAGAGCTGATTGTTTATTACTTAGCGAACTTAGCGTTTTAAGAATGAGTTCTGGCTCACTCATTACGATATCGCGGAACGTTGATTTTGGAATTCTAAGGACACGTGCGATTGACGAGGTAGAAGCGTTATATCCATATGCTTCATCTGCCCATACGTTTGATTCTCCAATTATATTACCTGAGCCTACGATATATAAATGGCGCTCGGCTCCATTAGGTGATAACAAGTAAATACGAATTCGCCCTTCAAGGACGAGATAAACAAATGGATGATTTTCATCTTGTTGGAATAATACGACTTCACGAGAAAATGACAGTTCTTTACCTACTTCAAGAAAAGGTTCTGCTGTCCATTCGCCTTGTTCAAACCATAAGGATTGATGATTCATATGTCACCTCAAATTAATTATGTATCAAATAATGAAAACGCTATCAAAGCAGTGAAAGGATGAATTTAATATGACTAGCCCATTTTTAGAGAAGCGTTCTCTTTTTCCAACCTTATCTGAAACAATTCATTTATCAAGTTGTTCCCAAAGTGCAATCTCATCACCTGTGAAGGAAAGTATTCAATCTTACCTTACAAGCTGGACCGAAAAAGGTATGGACTGGGAAGGATGGATGGACAAAGTATATGAAGCAAAAGTCGCCTTTGCTACTTTAATAAATGCTTCTCCTGATGAGATTGCGGTGTTATCTAGCGTATCTGATGCCGCTTCATCATTTGCAGCGTCGTTAGATTTTACTGGAAGTCGAAATAAAGTTGTTACAACAGATATTGATTTCCCATGCATTGGTCACGTTTGGCTATCACAAGTACCGCGTGGCGCAAACGTCACGTTTTTAAATGAAAACCTTCATCAAATTCAAATCGAACAATATGAAAAAGCAGTGGATTCAAACACACTCATTACCTCTGTCCCACATGTGTCTTATTATAATGGGTTTATTCAGGATATCAAAGCTATATCAAACATTACTAAAGCGAATGGATCACTACTATTTGTCGATGCCTATCAATCTGCTGGAAGTGTTCCAATCGATGTAAAGGAAATGGGAGTCGATGCACTCGCAACAGGTGCACAAAAGTTTTTACTAGGTATTCCTGGGATTAGCTTTTTATATGTAAGAAAAGAGTTAGCAGTGTCTCTCCAACCACCAACGACTGGTTGGTTTAGTCGAGTGAATCCATTTGCTTTTGATCAGCATCTTCTTGATTATGCGGAAGGGACAAGGAGATTTGATACGGGTACTCCAATGATGATAAACGCTTATGCAGCTGGAGCAGGAATTTCTTTATTAAATCAAATTGGTGTTCCATCTATTCAGGATTACCTATCTTACTTATCTACTGTTGCAATTGAAACAGCGCATTCTCTTGGATTGACCGTTGTTAGCCCAACAGATTTATCAATAAAAGGTAGTAACACTGCAATTCGAGTGGAACAAGCAAACGTCGTTGAGCAATACTTAAAAACAAAAAAAATAATTGTCTCTGCCCGAAATGACGTTTTACGTGTAGCTCCTCATTTCTACAATACAGAAGATGAAGTTGTACGCGCGATTGAGGAAATTGCTTATGCAATTAGGAAAAGCTAACCAAAAACTATATTTCAAAAAATCAATTATAGTAATTGTCGGAACAATTTTGGTCGCACTTACCTATTACTTTTTCCAGGTTCCAAATGGAATTGTGGCTCCTGGACTTGGTGGGATCTGTATGTTGCTTGTTAAATTTATGCCTATTCCACTGGGGATTCTTTATTTTTTATTAAACATACCACTATTTTTAATTGGATACCGAGCAGTTGGTGTACCATTTGCATTGCTTAGTTTACTTGGAATGTGTAGTTTATCACTCTTCTTAACTCTCTTCTCCTCACTACCAGGCCCACATCTTCCGTTAATAGGATGTATACTCAGTGGGATTTTGTCTGGAATCGGAATTGGAATCGTGATTTTAGCAGGTGGTACAACTGGAGGACTTGATATAGCAAGTGTAGTAATCAATAGAAAATTCCCGAATTTTTCTATTGGAAAAACGATGATGGTTATAAACGGAATTGTCCTTTTGTATTCCTTAATTGGAGAAGGATTACAGCGAACTTTCCTCACGTTTTTTAGTATGCTGGTTGCCGGAAAAAGTGTTGATTGGACGTTATCTTATAGAAAACAATTCAAGAAAGGTGGCGAAACAATATGAATGAAAACAAAACTGTAATTGAACGAGAAGGAGGACTAAGTCGTTCGCTTACTAGTAAACAGCTGACCATGATTGGGATTGGTGGGGCAATTGGTACAGGTTTATTTATGGGAAGTGGCATTGCAATCGGATACGCTGGACCTGGGGTTATTCTAAGTTATATTATTGCTGCATTCATAGCAGTCATAATGATGTTTAGTTTATCTGAAATGGCAGTTGTGCACCCGACAGCCGGTTCATTCGGTACTTATGCAGAGATGTATTTAAATCCTTGGGCAGGTTTCCTTATTCGCTACACATATTGGGCGGCACAAGTAATCGCAATTGGTGGAGAAGCTGTTGCGGTTGGACTGTACATGCAGTATTGGTTCCCGAGTATTCCTGTTTGGTTATGGACACTTGGATTTGGTATTGCTTTAGTCCTTGTGAACAGCAGATCTGTTTCCAACTTTGGTCAAATCGAGTATTGGTTTGCAATGATTAAAGTCGTTGCTATTGTACTATTCATCGTTTTTGGTGTTTCGCTCCTATTTGGAATTGGACATTCACACTCTGTAGGATTCCACCATTATACCGATCAACACGGGTTCCTACCAAATGGATTTAAAGGCGTTTGGATGGCAGTACTTATGGCAATCTTTAGTTTTTATGGTGTAGAGATTGTCGCTGTAACAGCAGGGGAATCTAAAGACCCCCAAAAAGCTATTCCTAAAGCAATGAAGAGCATGGTTCTACGTTTGTTTTTATTCTATATTCTATCATTAGGAATCATCGTTGCTGTTATTCCTTGGATGCAAGCAGGTGCCCATGAGGTTTCTGGATCACCGTTTGTAAAAGTCTTTGAGAGTTCTGGTGTGAGATATGCGGCTGGCATTATGAATTTTGTTATCTTAACCGCTGCACTATCCAGTATGAATACTAATTTATACTTAACATCTCGTATGTTATTCTCCTTATCTCGCGGAGATTATGCACCAAAGTCATTTGGTAAATTATCT
Source organism: Gottfriedia luciferensis (assembly GCF_001712755.1). Classification (GTDB taxonomy): domain Bacteria; phylum Bacillota; class Bacilli; order Bacillales; family Bacillaceae_G; genus Gottfriedia; species Gottfriedia luciferensis_B. Next base: position 245,354 of record NZ_MDKC01000013.1, on the reverse strand, counting down.
AAAAATGGTACGCCAGTAACAGCAATTTTCATTTCAAGTGCAGGTGTATTAATCGCAACTGTATTGTCTATGTACTACCCGGATACATTTAACAAATTATTTGGTATCTCAATCTTTGGTGGGATTTTAGTATGGCTTATGATTTTAATTAGTCATCTTCGTTTTAGAAAAACCGTTCACCTTCATTATCACGAGCCTTTACCAGTTAAAGCACCGCTCTTTCCATTTCTTCAATGGATCGGAATACTACTACTTAGTGGTATTTTAATTACAATGGCATTTTCACCGGATTGGAACTCCGCTTGGAAAATTGGTGTGCCGTGGGTCATATTAGTATCAATTGGCTACTGGATCCAAAAAAGTCGCAAATCGAATTTATACAAACATAATTCAAATAATAAATCGGCACTTTAAATATTTAGCTCAAATTTTTTAAAGATTGTTAGTTTATAAATACAAATTCATACAAAAAGACAGGTATAAAAGAGGAAATTGCCTTTTATATCTGTCTATTTTTTATTCTATTTATTGATTTACCGATTTCTCAACCTTTACGGTTTTAATAGACTCAGCTCTAAGAAACTTAGGAAGTATAAATAAATAATAAATACCAACAATCGACAAGCTAGCACCGACTATGGCATGGAGCCATTCAATTTTTAAAATCGAAGGATAGAAAGCTGCAATTAATCCCAATGTGATGCTTTGGGAGAATAAAATAATAGGAGATATCCACCCTTGAACTCTTCCCATCATCTTTTTTTCAACAATTTTAGGGAACCATCCACCAAGTCCAATATTAATAATAGGTAAAGCCAACCCGATTATGAATTGCCAAATGATATAAGCATATGTGGTATTAGAAAAACCTCCTGCAATAACACATAAACCAGAAACAATTAGCCCACTTATAATCATATATGGTAGTGGCATTTTCTTCGCGAGCATTGATCCAACTATACTTCCAATTAAAACGCCCGAACCAAAAGCTACTCCAATATAAATTAACATTTCTTCATAGTTTGATGGTGCCAGTTTATATTTTAAAATAAATGATGGCATAACTGAGAATCCGCCATTAATTACACCAAATAAAAAGAAACCAGATATAAGTGATCTAAGTAATGAATGATTAATTATGTAGTATATTCCCTCTTTAAAATCCTTTAAGACTAATGTAAATTTTAAATCTTTAAGCTTATGCTCTCCATTCGGATTCGTAATGTCCTTTGAAACTTTTGCTAATAAAATAAATAGTCCCGATGCAATGAAGGAAATCATATCAATGACGATGGCTGCTTCTACTCCCAGTGTCCAAAATATGAATGTTCCAATTGCTCCGCCAAAAAGCATAAATAAGCTACTAACTAGCTGGTTTAAACCGGCTGATATCGCATACTGATCTTCTGTTAATATTCCCTGTAATAAAGCAGACTGAGCCGGTTGGAAAAATTTCGAAACGCCACTTCTTAAAAAGAGAATTCCGAATGATAGGTAAATCCAATCCTGCATAATCGTAATTAGTAGAATAATTGATAAAATCGCGCTTATAAAGTCACAATTAACAGCTATTTTCTTTCGATTTAAACGGTCTGCTACTACACCTACTAAAAAGAAAACAAAAATCATTGGTAGAGTATACATTAGCTCGGTTATCGTAGCATAGTATGGCTGATTTGAAAATTTTCTTAATAAGTACAACATAAATGCTGTCATCCCTACTACAGAACCAATCTGAGAAGTAAAATTCGCTAAAAATAGCCATGAAAGATTTTTGTTTTTAAATATTTGGATCAATTAATCACCCCTTTTACACTCCTTTTATTATATACCGAATTTTCAGATAAAAGATCATAGACTTTTCTCGAAGTTTCCCTAACTTTTCGTATAATCACTGCCATCATATACCAAAATAATTGTAATTAGTCATTATAAATGGGGTGCTTAGCATTGAAGGTGTTTTGGGTTTTTCTTTGTTTATTTATACTAGAGATGTGCTTATTGGAAGGAATCGACTTATATAATGGAGATCAATTTCCTCACTTATTAACAAATATAAAGCTTAGCAAAACTGAACTAGTAGGTGAAGATTATGTATTAATTTTCTTCTTTACCGTTCCATTCGGCGTTGCCAAAATCGTCCTATCTTATATGAAAAAACTAAAAAAGAAACGAAATCAAGAACAAAATCAAAATACTTCAAATTAAAACGAAAGAGAATGCAGTTAGAGCTTCTATGCTGCATTCTCTTTTGTTTTTGTTTTTGCTTTTTTTTGGATGACTGCAATGACCAACAGAACAGTAGGAATAATGATTTGTAAAGGAATATGTAAATAGTAAGGAACAATGTCGAACCCTTCTTTATAGTGCTCTAAATAATCAGGTGCCATCCATACAGAACAAACTACTATGATTACTGCAATTGGATATGTAAGTGTATCCGATTTTTTCACTTTAAATAAATCTGCCGCTCCAATGATTGCACAAAAGAAAAAAACCGTTATCTTAATAAATCCCCCTACAGCAATAACAATGACAACGACTGAATCGAGTCTTTGAATAAAATCAGCAATATTGATATAACTAATTGCCGTTAAGATCGGATAAGTAGCTCTCACCACCGTATTTGCACCTAAAACACAAATATTAAGAAATGTTACTAATGTTAAAAGCAGACCTGCAAAAATTAGCCCAGGAATGCCGACCTTCCATGCATATTCCGGTTTCTTTAAATAAGGTAAAATCATTGTAAATACAATCATTTCACCAAATGGAAATGTAACGGTCAAAGGATACGCTTCTTTTATTATGATTTTCCACCCCGTCTCTAGGACGGGTCTTAGATTATCAGTTTTTATTATTCCTGCAATTACTTCAAAACCAATTATTGATATCATTATAAACAGGATTACGATAAACAAAAACTCACATACTCTACCGAATACTTCAAAACCTTTAAAGACTGCATACATACATAAGAACATAAATAATATACCGATTGAAATAAGAGAGGACGCGTTATAAAGTGTAATCACTAGTAATTCTTCAAAGTCTCTAAGTACTCGTGCTCCAATATAAATAAAATAGAGAATATAAACCATTGCTAGTAATTTGCCTGCAAACTTCCCTAAAATAGATTGAATATATCTCGTGAATGGTAAATCAGGATACAGATCAAATAATTTAAGGTATACACATAATAGTAAGCATCCAGTAACCAAAGCTATTAAAACACTAATCCAAGCATCCTGCATTGCACCGGATGCAAGCCCTACTAATGTAGCGCTCCCCATTTCAAATAAAAATATAATACTAAAGAATTGGTAGGCACCAATTGATAATTTTCGATTCATTAGCATTCCCTTCTTTTCTAAAATGGATAAGCTTTTTTTCTCATACCTACATTATTTATTTGAACATCAACATCAATTTTCACTTTAGCTTTTTGAAATTGATCATTCCAATTTTTCTCATATTTTTTAAACACCTTTGGATCTGATAAATGTAGTTTATCGCCAAACCCAAAAATATCTGCACCGTATCCTTGTGCTTTTTTAATTCCTTCATCTAGCGTTTGCTTTATCGCTTTCTCACTTAATACTTCATATTTTTTTAGAGTGTTTGCTTTATCAAAATTATCATTACAAAGTACTTCATCAATAATGGCGATCGATTTTACTTTTATGTGAATTATTGGTATTTTACCTTTCATTTTAACCTTCGTGTCCGTTTTCACACGTGTGAGCTCCATCGAATCATATTCATCTTTGCTGCATTTTATTTGTAAATTTGTTTCTTTTATTACATTATCAATTATTTGTACCGATTTTGCAGGTCCGCCATCTAACCACCCTACTAGCCTTCCTTTTTTAATAACGCCTAGCCCCTCAATTTTGTTATAGGATGATTTCACAGTTGAAAAATTATCAAGTGTTTCAGAAGTCTTGGTTTCATGTTCTAAAATTGCACCATTAATGACTGGCTCTCTACCACTACTTGAAAGAGCTGATATTACTTGGCGCATTTGTATTTCTTGATTTTCTCCTAGTAGTGAAGACGTATTTTTAATTTTCCCTACCATTGACTTAGCCGGTAATTTATCAAGTGCTGGCAAGTTATTCATTACATGATAAACACTGTCGTTCCTTGCAATAACAACTGGAATATTAACACGTATTTTGGAATCCCGCTCAAACACATCAAATATATAGTTCAACGTTTTTTCCTTTGCTAATTTTTCACCAATGACAACGAGCGCTACATGAGAATATATATTTGATCGAGAAACACTTTTTGTAATGTTTCGAGCCGCTTCCGAAATTGTTCTACCTTTTTGTTCTAGGGCAATAACTGGTGTACCTATTGAACCAGTAACACTGGCAATTGCACTCGGATTAATGATTTGAAGAACCATATTGTATTGATTATCTTTAGGTATATAATCGACACCCATAGCTACCACGATTGATACACTGTTTAATTCTTTATAATTAGAACAACTCACCAAAAGTAAACTTGTAATTAGAATTAAGATCATACATTTTCTCTTCATACTTATTCTCCAGTACTTTGTTCTTTAACGGTTTTTGGGTTTCCTTGACCAGGTACAACTAAAATAGTATCTTTTTGACTTTTTATACGGAATGGAGCAAATGGTGCAAAATATGGCTCTCCAAAAGATCGTAGGCTACACATATGTAATAATATAATTAAACCGCCAATCAACATTCCAAATAAACCAATATAAGCTGCTGCCAATAATAATATAAACCGAAGAATCCTAGCGGCTGTTGACATATTATAATAAGGGATCGTAAAGCTAGCAATCGCAGTAATTGATACGATGATTACCATTGACGCAGATACAAATCCTGCTTGTACAGCTGCTTGCCCCAAGATTAAGGCTCCAACAATAGAAAGCGCCTGCCCAACCGCTCTTGGCATTCGAATTCCGGCTTCCCGTAATACTTCAAAAATTAGTTCCATTCCAAGGGCTTCAACAATCGCTGGCAAAGGCACACCTTCACGTTGGGCCGCTAAGCTTACTAATAAAACCGTTGGAACTACTGCTTGATGAAATGATGTAATTGCAATGAAAATTCCAGGTGCAAACAATGCAGTCCAAAAGGACATATAACGTAGTAACCTTAAAAAAGTACCAATATATGAGCTTTGATAATAATCCTCTGGAGATTGAAAAAACTGTGTAAATGTAGCTGGTAAAATTAAGACAAATGGTGTACCAGCTATAAAAATTGAAACACGTCCTTCCAGTAAGTTACCTACTACAGCATCAGGTCTCTCTGAGTTAATCATTGTAGGGAAAATAGTCTTTTGATCGTTTTGAATATAGTTTTCAATATAGCTGGATTCTAAGATTTCATCTGCATTAATAGCCTCTAAACGATGTTTTACTTCCCTTAATAAATCTTCATCTACAACACCTTTTATATACATTATTTCTACATCAGTTCTCGTTACTTCACCTATTTTCATTGACTCGATTCGCAGCGCTGGGTGTTGAATTCTATTACGAATTAGAGAAGTATTTGTACGTAAGCTTTCTGTAAAGCTATCCTTTGGTCCTCTGATTACAGTTTGTGTTGAAGGCTCTGATATACTTCTAGATTGCACCATTTTTGTACATGCAACTAAGAAATTACTATCATGGTCTAAAAGAACAACGGTATCTCCAATTAGTAATGCCGATAGGAGATTTGTATAGCTTGATTGTGATTTTAAACTTGAAACGGCGATTACGCTTTTTAAGCCATTCTCTAAATCTGTTAATGACAGCGTTGTTTCTTTTTCTGCATTAATTTTAACGATTTTATTAATGATTCCATCATTCACTAATTTCTCATTTGAAATTCCGTCAATATGAATTACAGCAAAAGAATACTGCATGCCTTCTCCAAGTGTTTCATGACGAATCACAAGATCAGAGCTATCTCCAAAATCATCTTTTATTCTTTTTATATTCTCTAAAATGTCTTTACTTAAAGAACGTGATATATTATTTTGAAATGGAATTTTTTTATTTGTAGCTGCACTATTGGTTTCTTTGTAGTTAAACACTTTTTCCACCACCCCATAATCATGGCTTATTATTCTTATACTTTTTCCAAAATATTTCATTTAATGTATTGTTTTCTATGTGGTTTATTTTGCATACAAAAAAAGGCTGTCTCATGAGACACCCCGCTTCACTTTTGTTATAAGAATTTTTTTCATCTAGGTTGCTCGACCTCCGAAGTACCTTGACATATCCAAGCAACTTAAGAGCCCAACTCCTATTAAAAAGTCATAGATTTTTCAGTTCAAAAGAGACTTAACTTTATTTATATTTATTTACTAATAAGCTGTGGGATCGGATTCACTGGCTTTCGACCGATTGAGTAATAGTGGATGTTCTTTTTTTGCATTTTAGTTAATTCAAAACAATTACGTCCATCAATTACTAACGGAAGCTTCATTAGCTCCTCGTATAATTGGAGATCTGTTTCTACGATTTCTCTCCATTCAGTCAAAATAAATGTGGCCTCTTTTTCATGAATAGCTTCCTTCACATTAACTGAATAATTTATGGAATCTCCGAATACTTTTCTTAATTCAGGTAAGGCATACGGATCATATACTGTTATTTTAGTACCTTCTCTGATGAACTGATTAATTAAATCGATAGAAGGTGCATGTCGAATATCATTTGTATTTGGTTTAAAGCTAACTCCTAAAATTGCAATTTCTTTATTTTTTAAATTTCCAAAAAGAGATTTTGTTAATTCGAATAGTTTTATTTTTTGTTGATTATTAATTGTAATAACAGATTTTAATAATTTTAAGTCTAAACCTACTAGCTCAGCTTCTTTTACTAAAGCAGTCGTATCCTTTGGGAAACAAGATCCGCCATACCCAATTCCAGCTTTTAAAAACTTTGAACCGATTCGATGGTCTAGCCCGATACCATGAGCAACATGATCAACATTAGCATCCAACTTTTCGCAGATCATGGCAATTTCATTAATAAAACTTATTTTAGTCGCTAAAAATGCATTAGATGCATACTTAATCATTTCCGCACTTCTTGCATCTGTTGTATAAATAGCCGTATTAAATGGTTTATATAATTCCTTTACTAATTCTGTTGCACTTTGACTTTCGGAACCAATGACAATTCGATCACCATTAAATAGATCGTATAGTGCAGAACCTTCTCTTAAAAATTCAGGATTTGATACGATATCAATCGTTAAATGTCGAGGGGCATTTTCCAACATAATTCTCTTAACTGCCTCATTTGTTCCAACTGGAACAGTGCTTTTAATAACAACTGTAAGATTTTTTTTAGCATTAATTGCAATCTCTTTTGCAACGCTTTTTAAATAGTGCAAATTTGCTGTTCCATCTGGAAGTTCTGGTGTACCGACCGCAATGAATATGATATCTGCATGGCTATAAGCTTCTTTGTAATTTGTTGTAAACTCAATTTTATTAAGAAAACTATTTTCTAATAAAGATTCTTTCAAACCCGGTTCAAAAATAGGACAAATTCCTTTTTGCAGTAATTGAATTTTTTCAACATCAATATCAACACACGTTACATTGTAACCAACTGTAGCAAATGAAACTCCTGTAGTAAGACCAACATATCCCGTACCAGCAACAACTATATGCGTCATGGTTCATCCCCATCCTATACAATTAATCAGTAAAGATAAAAAAACTTTAACTCTGCCTAAAGTGAAGATTAATGTAAGCTTTAAAATTTACTTTTAATTGCAAATTCAGTTTTGATTTTTATAGGTCTACTGCCTTTTAAAGAGATAAAATCTCTACTTATCTTGAAGTTCGATCATCATTTATACGAGTTAAATTAACTATCTACCAATCAACCCTTTTCGATTTTCTTTCGATCAAGTCCCAAGTTAAACTAGAGGAGCGTTTTACATTATTTTTAAGATGTTGGAGTTTTAAGTATTAAATCATATGTACTGGTTACCTAGATAATCCACGTTTTACAATTACTTAATTTAAACTTTAAATGGAGCGTTTTAAACTTTGATACTTTCCTTTTCTCTATTCCAACTTTGACTACCTTCTTGTTCATCTTAACTTTACAAAACCTAAACATTATTCTTACAAAGATAACTGCTCCTAATAAATTCCAAACAAAAAAATCCCAAGCTCTATATGCTTGAGATTTCAGTGTGTATCAATATAGCTTGAGATTTTTATTTTAAGTAACGACTTGGAATTTTATCAATATTTTCTAACATAATTCCAGTACCTACTGCAACACATTGCATTGGATCTTCAGCGATGAAAACAGGTACTTTTAATTCTTCAGCAAGTAAAATATCTATTCCATGAAGTAATGCTCCGCCACCAGTAAGAATAACTCCACGATCAATAATATCAGCTGATAATTCAGGTGGTGTACGCTCTAATACTGTTTTTGCAGCTTGTACGATTAAGTAAACTGGTTCACTTAATGCTCTTTGAATTTCATCAGATTGTACAGTAATTGTACGAGGTAATCCAGTTACCATATCACGTCCACGGATATCGATTGATTCATTTCTTGCACCAGGGAAAACAGTACCTACTTCAATTTTAATTTGCTCTGCAGTACGCTCTCCAATTAGCAGTTTGTATTCACGCTTGATATAGTTTAAAATCTCCATATCAAACTTGTCCCCTGCCATTTTAATTGAAGAGGCGGTGACGATATCTCCCATCGATAAGACTGCGACATCGGTTGTCCCACCGCCAATATCAATTACCATGTTACCACTTGGTTGGAATATATCCATTCCAGCACCGATTGCAGCAACCTTTGGCTCTTCTTCAAGATAAACTTGTTTACCGCCGCTCTTTTCAGCAGCTTCACGAATTGCTTTTTGTTCAACAGATGTAATGTTTGTTGGACAACAAATCAAAATACGCGGCTTTGACATGAATCCCTTTACATCTAATTTATTTATAAAATGACGTAGCATTGCCTCAGTAATATCAAAGTCAGCAATTACACCGTCTTTAAGTGGACGAATTGCTACGATATTACCAGGTGTACGACCTACCATGCGGCTTGCTTCTTCCCCTACTGCTAATACTTTACCGCTACTACGCTCTATTGCAACTACAGAAGGTTCGTTTAATACGATTCCCTTACCTTTAACATGTATTAAGACATTGGCTGTACCAAGATCTATTCCGATATCCTTAGAAAACATTCCTTTTGGCTCCTCCTTATTCACTATACTCATGAGCAGTTCCCCGAATACGTTCCATACCAAAATATAATTTTACCATAAAGAACTACTTTTAGTAATTAATATTTGTGAACAGGAGGTTAAATATTTCTAATTTTGTTTTCAAGGCTCAGAAACCTATTTAGTTACTTTCTCAACGTCTTCTTTTTGATACTTTTGCTTTGTAGCCTCTCCACCGCGTAAATGACGAATTGATTTGTGATAATCTAAAATTTCCTTTACTTCATTTGCCAAATCTGGATTGATTTCCGGTAGGCGTTCTGTTAAATCTTTGTGTACTGTACTTTTTGACACTCCAAACTCTTTTGCTATTACACGAACTGTTTTCTTCGTCTCCACGATATATTTCCCAATCTTGATCGTTCTCTCTTTGATGTAATCGTGCACACTACTCTCCTCCTCTAAATGGATGTGAGAAGCGTGAAATGAGACTCGTTTTGACTGACTAAGCTGCTCTTTTTCCTGCTCTGACTGACCTGCTGAGGTACATTTATTTTGACTAGGTAGAAAATCCACGATTCCTCACCTCAAACACCTCTTTGATGGGTTTATAACATTGTATTAGCAAAGGTGTCTAACTATGCACAATTATCAGAAAAAAACAAGTGCCCAACACATATGGGGTATGATTCCCACGTGTTAGGCACTTTGTGAATTGCTTAATTATTATTGTTGAATTTTATTTCCATCTGAATCAGTATTAGAAGAACCTTCTTCATTGTCATCTGATACATTACCAGAAGTATTCATTGTATTAGATTCTTTTGTTTCGCTTTTTGTATTTACAGAACTAATAATTGACGAAACATCTTGTCCTTGGTATTTCTCTGGATTAATTGCTACACCATCTTTACGTAATTCATAATGAACATGAATGCCATTTTCTTTGCCAATTAAAGCTGTTCCAGCTGTACCAAGAACTTGTCCTTGTGAAACTTTTGTTCCTGGCTCAACACTTACAGATTTTAAGCTTTGGTAATATGAAACTAATCCGTTACCACTTTCTACTACAACTACATAACCTAGCTCAGCATCTTTTTGAGCTTTTGTAACAGTACCACTTAGTGCTGCAGTCACATCAAATTCTTTTCCACTTTTATCAACTAAATCCATACCAGTGTTGATCGTGAAAGTATTATTATCCATTTGGATTAATGATGCTTGTTGCTCATCTTTTGAAGCAGAGTCATCATAATAATGACTTTTAACTTGAACTGTTGCATCCTTTGAAACTGGGTACGTTAATTTTTCTTCTGGCTGTGAAGCTGGAATTGCTTCAGGCTCTCTCGTATCAACTGTAGTTCCAGTTTTTGTTGGAGTTGGAGCATTACTGTATTGATACCATAACGCACCTGTCAAAATTACTGCCGCACTCACTAAATAAATTGCTGGTACTACCCAACGCTTTCTTAACATTTTAATAACTTTTTGAGAAGTTTTTTTGTTTTGTTCCTCTCTCATCCTTATCACCTCTGCAATCATTGTCAACAGATTTCTGGAATTATATACGCAATTTAGAAAATTTTAGTTCGACAAAATTCTTATTTTTCCACACAATTTCAAACTAATTCACACTAATCCACAAAATACTTGAACAATATTAACAAATGAAAGCGATTTATCCACAATTCTAAAAGGTTTATACACAATATTTGTGGATAAGTTAATAAATCTCATTATGAAGTTAATAAAATATTTTTCTTGCATTTTTCTTTTTTACAAAATATAATCACACTACAAGCTTGTACGATGTATTAAAAACTTAAACTTAAAAATTATTTCAGTCATTATATATTTTTTGCGATGATGAAGAAGAGTAGATTATATGAAAGTTTCAGAGAGCTGACGGTTGGTGCAAGTCAGTACGGACATATTTTTGAATGGGCTTCTGAGCACCCAAACCGAACCATTTATTTATGCAGTAGGCTTTGGCGGACGTCTCACCGATAAAAGAGACAGGTATTAAAAACTCATGTTTCGATACTGCTTTTTTGTCACAAGGTAGTTCAATTCATTTGTTTTGATACTGCAAAGTGAGTCTAATCGTTTTAGGCTAATTAAGGTGGCACCACGGGAGTCCTCGTCCTTTCTATAAGGCGGGGACTCTTTTTTTGTACCCAAAAATAAGGAGAGAAAAAATAAAATGATATTTACTAAGAAAACTTTCATATCAATTACTTTATTACTCACATTGGCACTAGCGGGCTGTGGACAAGAATCAAATCAGGCAACTTCGAATTCAAATGATCACACGCTACATTTAATGGATACTTCAGATATTGTAAGTCTTGATAGTTCATTAGCTTTAGATGGACCATCATTGAACGCACTTAATAGCGTAATGGAAGGTCTTTATATGCCAAATGAAAAAGGAGATTACGTTCCCGCTGCTGCATTATCACATAAAGTTAGTACGGATGGTAAAGTCTATACATTTACTTTAAGAGATGCTAAATATTCAAATGGAGACCCAGTAACGGCAAAAGATTTTGTTTTTGCAATGAAACGAGCTGTTGATCCAAATACTAAAGCTCAGTTTGCATACGATTTATATGATATTGAAAATGCAAAAGAAATTAACCAAGGAAAGTTATCTGTGGATAAACTCGGGGTAACTGCACTAGACGATAAAACATTACAAATTAAACTTGAACGCCCTATTCCATATTTCATTCAACTGACTAGTTTACCGATGTTCTTCCCGTTAAATGAAAAATTCGTTAAGGAGCAAGGTAGCAAATATGGTTTAGAAGCAAATACAACTTTATATAACGGTCCTTACGTTGTAAGTAAATGGGATCATGAAGCTGGATTCACAATGACAAAAAATCCACAATACTATGATAAAAAGAATGTCCATGTAAATAAAATTGACGTTAAAATCATGAAAGAAACAACAACTGCAGTTAATCTCTATGAAACTGGTGAACTTGACCAAGCGATTATTGATTCTAATGTTATCGATCGTTATAAAGGTAATAAAGAATTAAACAAATTAGCAATGCCAATTATCTCTTACATTAGCTTTAATCAAAAAAATCCATTTTTAGCAAATCTAAAAGTGCGTAAGGCAATCGCAAATGGCTTTAATAAAGAGGACATTAGTACAACGCTATTAAACGATGGTTCTATTCCTACTGATCGAATTATTCCTAAAGGTTTAGTAAAAAACTCTAAAGGCGTCGACTTTGTTAGCTCAACGTCTCATCCTTCTACAGTAAGTTTAGAGGAGGCTAAATCACTCTTTAAAGAAGCTTTATCTGAAAGTGGTAAATCAAAAGCTACAATTTCATTACTTGTAAGTGATAACAATACATCGCGTAAAATCGGTGAATATTTAAAATCACAATTAGAAACAAATTTAAAAGGTCTAACAGTTAATATTGTCGTACAGCCTGCACAACAAAAATTCGAATTGCGTCAGCAAGGAAACTATGATCTCTCTCTAGATACATGGGGTGCTGATTATCCAGATCCAACGACATATTTAGAGCTATTTACCTCTAAATCGGCTTTAAATGTATTAAATTATAAAAACTCTCAATATGATGGATTTATTCAAAAAGCAAATACAATCAGCTTACAAAACGAAAAAGAACGTACTCAGCTCCTTCATAATGCTGAAGATCTTTTACTAGATGATGCTGCGATTGCTCCAGTTTACCAAGCTGGCTATGTATACTTGCAAAAATCAAATGTAAAAAACATAAAGGTACGTCCATTTGTTGGGTATTTTTATTATAAATATGCTCAAAAGCAGTAAGAGATAAGAAAAGAAGTGGAAATGTAGTGTAATCTTCTGTATCGTAAGGAACTGAAATTGAACCTGCATGTTGCAAATAACACTAGTATTTCTGCTATTAACTTTTTAATTTCCAAAGGTAAATACTTTATTTAACCAAAAAACACTCTAAATGGACGAATATTAGTTCAGTTTAGAGTGTTTTTAAGTTATTTTCTTCTTTTCATATAATACCAATAGTAGCGGTTATACAAAAAAACAGACCTAAATTAGGTCTGTCTTAATGTACCGTACTTAAAGCTTCTCCAGTTGATCATAATCCTTCTTACTAAGCTTCTTTATGTTGATACCCTTATAATAATACTTAACGATCTCAGCGTATGTTTTTCCTTGTTTAGCAAGCTCATTTGCTCCGTATTGACTCATACCTACTCCATGGCCAAAACCTTTTGTTGTAATGATGATTTCATTACCTGAACGCTCCCAAGAAAAATCTGTTGAACGTAGGTCTAGTTTTTCTCTAATTTCTTTCCCTGAAAGAGTTTTTTTACCAAACGCCACTTGTTCTACACGTTTACCTTTTGTTCTCGAAGTGACTTTCCCTATGTCTGACTTATTAATTTTTACATTAAGTTTCTTTTCAAAATCACTTATTGTAAATGATTTTTTTGATATATAGTCTGGAGCAACAGAATCCCAAGGACTCGGTACGCTTTTCAAATATGGTACACTATTTTTCCAATATTCTTCGGAGTTTTCTGTGTATCCATTGCTTGTGGAGAAGAATGAAGCAGTTATAGGTTGTCCATTGTAAGTTAGTATTTGTCCTTCAGTGGCTTTGACAGCTTTTTCAATTTTAGCTATATTTTTATCGTATTCAGCGCCATATCTTTTCTTCAGGTCATCACGATCCTGAAAGACTTGAAAGTTAACTGAATCATCAACAATTCCACCCTCATCAAGCGGTTTTCCTTCTTTCAATCGTTTGATGATAAATGTTCTTGCACTTAAACTTTGTGCTTTTAGTGCTTCTGTTTCAAATTTTGCTGGCATTTCTGATGCTACTACTCCTAATACGTATTCCTCGAGTGGTAGTTTTTCAACTTTTTGTGTTTTTGTTCTAAAAACTTCAATACTTAGATTGTCATTTTTGTTCGCTGCTGCGACTTGGTTTGCTTTTTTCTGTAGCTGATCAACCAATCTACCATCTGTATGGCTATGAAATGGTAGAACAAGCAATGTAGGGATAATAATAACGACTGAGCAAGTAGTTAATCCTGCAGTGATTAATGTTTTAAATGACTTCATATTTTCCTCCTATCCATTTCAAAACAACTTTAAATGACAATTTCCAACTAATTGCCCTTTCTAAAGATAATTTATGTATATGGACAAGCATTTAGAACAAATAATAGATTGATTCCAAATTAGATTCTTTTAACAAAATGTATTATTTTTTTTTATTTTTAGAATATTTTATAAGGTTTCTGTCTATAACTGATAGTAGAAAGTTGCATGAAAATGCAAAAATGCCCGACTCTATGTGGGGTAACACAAAGTGCCAGGCATTTGAATTAGTTTTTAGTTTACGCTTGTAAATCTTTTAGTGTTTCTTCCTCTACAGCTGTGCTTGGTTCGTTTACACGTTCAATGTCCGCTCCAAGTGCAGCAAGCTTTTCATGAAAATTTACATAACCACGATCTAAATGTTTTAATTCAGTAACACGAGTATATCCATCTACAACAAGACCAGCAAGGATAAGTGATGCAGCAGCACGTAAATCCGTAGCAGCTACTTCTGCTCCTTGAAGATCATTTGGTCCATGAATAATAGTTGATCGACCTTCAATTTTAATATTTGCATTCATGCGTCGGAATTCTTCCACATGCATAAAACGATTTTCGAATACTGTTTCAGTAATCATGCCTGTTCCATTAGCTTTTAATAGAAGTGCCATCATTTGTGATTGCATATCTGTTGGGAAGCCTGGATGAGGCATTGTTTTGATGTCTACAGGTTTTAAATTGTCTGTACCAATTACACGAAGACCTTCTTCCTCTTCGATAATTGTTACTCCCATTTCACGCATTTTCGCTACAACTGAGCTTAAATGTTCTGGAACCGCATTTTCAATTAGTACGTTTCCATTCGTAATTGCTGCTGCTACCATAAATGTTCCAGCTTCAATACGGTCTGGAATAATGTGATGAGTTGTACCAAATAATGTTGGTACACCTTCAATTCGAATAGTGCCTGTTCCAGCACCACGAACTTTACCACCCATTGCATTAATGAAATTTGCTAAGTCAACAATTTCAGGTTCTTTTGCAGCATTTTCAAGAATTGTTGTTCCTTCTGCAAGTGCTGCTGCAGACATAATATTTTCTGTTGCACCTACGCTTGGGAAATCTAAATAGATTTTAGCTCCTTTTAAACGACCGTTTGATTTTGCTTCTACAAAACCATTACCAACCGTAATTTGAGCTCCCATCGCTTCAAATCCTTTTAAGTGCTGTTCAATTGGTCTAGATCCAATCGCACATCCACCTGGTAGCGCTACACGTGCATGACCATTTCTTGCTAAAAGTGGTCCCATTACAAGAATAGATGCTCGCATTTTACGAACATATTCAAATGGTGCTTCAACATGTAAATCCTTTGAAGCATCAACTGTTACTGTATTATTTTTGAACCCAACCTCTGTATTTAAATTACGAAGAACTTCGTTAATCGTGTAAACGTCAGATAGAGTTGGTACGTCATGAATTATATTTTTTCCTTCACTAGCTAGTAGCGCTGCAGCAAGAACTGGTAAGACAGCATTTTTTGCACCCTCTACACGAACTGTGCCTTGAAGCTGTTTCCCGCCACGGACAATGATTTTATCCAAACTTTTCCCCTCCGTGTCCTAAAATAGATCTATCAATATTCTACTGTTATAATCGGTGTGCCAATAATAATTGTCGTTGATTTATCAACATTGTTTTCACGTATTGCAATTTGTAAATTAATTTTTTTGCCATTTGCAACCAGAGCGTCATTCCACTGTTCAGTATATGCTGAAACAGAGACGAATGCCCCTTCTTTTATTTCTTCAATTTTTGTTGCTTTAAAAGTCCCCAAAAAATCATTTTTTATACCCTGCAAAACACCTTCAAGTTTACCACCCATTGTCCCCTTTATACAAGTAAAAAAAGTAGGTTCTTTACTAAAAATATTTTCCAATGAGTTCTTGATCAGTTTATTTGTTTCTTTTTCAGCATGCTGGTCCCATTTAGTCCCACTAAGTTCATAAATTACATAGCTGCTGTTATTGCCAGTAGATGTAACAACGATTCTTTCTGTGACCAATTTATGGTTAAACGTACCAATTATTTTATTACCATTGTCAGTTTTCGTCCACTTAAAATTTTTAAAATCATTTTTATATTTACTGATTATTTTGGACACCGAAGTATTCATTTTAGCTTCTCTTGCGTATAAATTCCAACTTGTAACCGAAATGTCTTTTTTATTTAATACGTCTGCAAAACGGTTCAATTGGCCTACACCAGTGTCAGCCATACCGATCTTACCCCAATTAAAAAATAGTGCAGAAGCAAAAGTAATAGTAATTAAAAATAAGTACATAGTCTTTTTCATAAATAATCCCCTCTCTTACTTCCATTTTTCACAGGTAGAGAGGGGTTTATACGATACATCGTAACATACTTTTTGACAAATTATTTCAATAAATATGTAATGTTTTTTGTATATTGAAGATAGTCTAAGAAAAAACTACTTACAGCAGAGGAAATTGTAATCGTCAATAGCACCATAAAAAGTCGAATTTGGGCGACATGACCTTTTTTCATAATACTCTCCCACTTAATTGCGGTTAAAGCCCACCAAGTTAAAATAATGAAAAATAAATGGACAATTATTGCTAATAACGCTTCTGTCCCAACTAAAGCTTCCAATTTTTCGTCCTCTTTTCGCTCGATTTTTATAGAAAAACTTTCAGATTGCCTAGTTGCATTTTTAGCTTATGTTTTTTTAGTACAAGCAATTTCAAACAGTCTGAAAAACTAATTTTATACTTTTTCTACAAATTAAAAAGTGTAGGAATCAACCTACACTTTTAATTTAAATATATTTTACGCCATAAAGAAGTCTTTCACAATGTCTAGCTTATGAAATACATCTAATGCTAATGATGGTTTAATCCCCAATACAATTGTTAAAACAGCACAAACCAATACAACGAATAGATGTGTCTTAGGAAGTACAATTTTACGTTCTTCACCACTTCTAAAGAAAATATTTTGAAGGATGCCAAAATAGTAAAAATAAGATACTACTGTAGTTAAAAGTAGAATTCCACCTAATACATAATATCCTTTAACTTGCACGAAAGCCCCCAAGAAAATATTTAACTTCCCTATAAACCCTGCAGTTAATGGAATACCTGCTAGCGATAACACAAATATTGTCATTGTAATCGCTAAAAATGGATTCGTTTTAATTAACCCTGCAAATGATGATAAAGAGTCAGATCCCCTTTGTTGTTGTACATTGTAGACAATTGTTAAAATACCGATTGTCATGAATGTATAAGCTAATAAATAGAACCAGATTCCCTCAAACATGAATGGCGAAATACTTACAAATGCAACTAGAACATAACCACCGTGTGCAATACCTGAGTAAGCAAGTATACGCTTTAGACTGTTTTGTTTTAAAGCAATTGTATTACCAATAATCATCGATAACGCAGCCAATGTAGCAACAACTGGTTGCATTACTTCAAAAACAGATTTTTGTTCCTTCATCAATAATGCACCCGTGAAAATTGCTAAGAAGATGCGAAGTACGATAATAAACCCACCTGTTTTTGAAACTGTTGCTAAAAATGCTGTTACAGGGGTTGGAGCACCTTCATATACATCTGGAGCCCACATATGGAACGGAACAGACGCAAGTTTAAATGATAATCCAACAAATACTAGCACAAATGCTAAGATCATTAGAAATCCATTACTGCTCGGAATTCCTTGTTGAAGTGCCAAATTCATTTCAGTAATATTTGTTGTACCTGTTAAGCCATAAGTATAGCTTAGTCCGAATAATGTTATTGCAGTTGAAATACCGCCGTTAATTACATACTTGAGTGCAGCCTCAGAAGAGCCTTCTCTTCTCTTTTGAATGCCAACTAGAATATAAGATGAAATCGAAAGTAGCTCTAATCCAACAAATAATGTGATTAAATCACTACTTGAAGCCATATACATTGCTCCTATTAACGCTGTAATAAACAATGTGTAGTATTCTGAGCGCTCCGCAATCGATTTATCTCCAAGAGCAAGTAATAAAACTAAGATTGCTCCTATTAATAAAATCGTTTTAAAGAGAAGCCCAAATGAATCAAATTTAAATGATCCCGCTAATAGGCTTATTGGTTTATGTGAATAAAGCGTAATTAACCATACTAGTGATCCAACAACGCTTAGTAAACCAACCCAACCGACTATTTTACGACTCGCATTTTTAGGTAGTAAGAGTTCAAGGATTAATAGAAGAAGCGCAGCAGCTACTAGAATAATCTCAGGACCCATTGTTCCCCATTGAAATTCAGATAATGCTTTCCATGTCATCTTCTATACACCTCTAATCCCTTGAATGATAAAATCCACTGATGAAACAATCATATCGTTTACGAAAGCCGGGTACACACCAAGCAGGACAATCGCAAATACTAAAATAACTGAAGCGATTGCTTCACGTTTTGACAAATCAGTGAATGATGAAATAAATTCACTACTTTTACCGAAGCTTAATTGTAAAATTGCTCTTAAAATATAAGCTGCAGTTAAGATGATTCCTAACGTACCTACAGTTGCAATTGCTTTATGAGATTGGAAAAGACCAACAAATGATAGCCATTCTCCTACGAAACCTGATAGACCTGGTAATCCTAGCGATGCCATACCGCCAAAAAGTAATAAGCCGGCAAGTCTTGGAGTTGATTTTGAAAGACCAGAAATACGGTCAAAACTAGTAGTATCACCTCGGTTTTCTAACATGCCAACTATTAAAAATAGAAGTGCTGCAATTAAACCGTGAGATACAGATTGTAAAATTGCTCCTTGAATTCCAGCGCTATTCATTGCTGCTAATCCAATAATAACAATCCCCATGTGTGAGAAACTTGAATAGGCCAATACAGAACGTAATTCCTTTTGGATTAAAGCAATATAAGCCCCGTAAAGTAAATTAATTACACCAATAATCGCAAGAGCCGTCGACATTTTTTCAAATTGCTCTGGGAAAATCCCTAAAGCAAAACGAATTAAACCGTAAGTTCCAATTTTTAATAGGATACCAGCGTGAATGATTACTACAGCAGGATTTGCTTGAGTATGAACATTCACCATCCATCGATGGAACGGGAATAATGGTAGTTTGATTGCAAATGCAATTAATAAACAAATTAATAGAACCATTTTTAAATGCTCTGAAATTGGACTAATTGTTTGTTGTCCCATTGGAATGATATTAGCTAAAACTTCATAATTTGTTGTACCTGTGCGAGCAAATAGGACAGCAATAACAAATAATAAAAATGCTGATCCTAATCCGTTATAAATTAAGAATTGGTATCCAGCACGTTCACTATCAAATCGGCCCCATTTGCCAATTAAGAAGAACATTGGAACTAGCGTTAATTCAAAGAATAAGAAGAATAACACTAAGTTCTGAGCTGCAAATACCCCAAACATACCTACTTGTAAAATAAATAGAAGTTGATAGAAGCCTTTTGAGCCTTTATTAATAGAGTAACCTGCTATTACAGCGATTAAGGAGATAATACCAGTAAGTAAAATCATCACTAATGATAGACCGTCTACTCCAAGCTCAAACTTAACTTGAAACAATCTAGTTGATCCAGCGAAAAATTTTCCAAATGAAAACCAATCATATGAAATATTCCAATCTTTTAAACTAGAATGATTATGACCTGCTATATAAGCTAGTATAGTAACTGCAAATGATAAAACCGAAGTCAATAATGCCCAAAGCTTATAAGAATTCTTTGGCGCAAAAGAAACTAGTAATAATCCCAATAAAGGTGAGAAAACAACCCATAATAAGAAATGAGACATCATAAGTTGTACCCCCCTGTCACAACGATTGCTAATAAAATTAGAGCAAGACCAAGTAATGTGATAAATCCATAAGTTTGAACTTGACCACTTTGAAGCCTTGAACCAATTCCACCGACACTACTTACAATTCCTTTTACTAGAACTGCAAGCCCTTCAATTACAAAACGCTCAATAGCAAACATTACATGTCCAATTGCAAACATTCCTTTTACGATTGAACCGTTATATAATTCGTCAATATAATATTTATTAAGAAGAATTTCATAGAATAATCCATTTTCTTCTTGTTTAGTTTGCTGCACTTTTCTTCCATACATATTGTAAGCAAGCGTAATACCAGATAAAGAAACAAGCGTTGCTACGATCATAATCCAAACCGGTTCATGACTATGCTCTGCAATTGTAAATGGTGCTCCATCTAATAAAAACTCATTTAAGTGACGACCAAAGAAAGGTGTATTAATATAACCTGCGAATATTGCAAGGATCCCTAATAGTGACATTGGAAGGACCATTGACATTGGTGACTCGTGCGCACCTTTTGTCTTCTCTTCTCCAGTGAATACTAAGAAAAATAATCGGAACATATAGAAAGAAGTAAAGAATGCCGCAATTAAAGCTACTACGAATAAAACGTAATTTCCATTTTCCCAAGTTGCAGCTAAAATCTCATCCTTACTAAAGAAACCAGATAATAACGGTACACCTGTAATAGCTAATGTACCAATTAAGAATAGTGTAGATGTCCATTTCATTTTCTGACGTAATCCACCCATTTTAAAGATGTCTTGAGTGTGTACGGCATGAATAACACTACCTGCAGCTAAGAATAACAATGCTTTAAAAAACGCATGAGTTGTTAAGTGGAAAATGCTTGCTGTATAACCACCTACACCTAATGCAAGCATCATATAGCCTAATTGACTGACAGTAGAGTATGCTAGTACTCGCTTAATATCTCTTTGCACAAGACCAATACTAGCTGCAAAGATCGCAGTAAATCCTCCGACAATCGCAACTACCGTTAAAGCTGTACCACTAGCGATAAAGATTGGATAAGTTGTTGCTACTAAGTAAACACCGGCAGCTACCATTGTTGCTGCGTGAATTAATGCAGAAACAGGTGTTGGACCTTCCATCGCATCAGGAAGCCATGTATGAAGCGGGAACTGACCTGATTTACCCATTGCCCCTACGAAAATCAAGATCGCAATAAGTGTTAACATACCAGTACTCACTTGTCCACCTTGGATTACATTGAAAATTTGATCGAAATCAAAGCTCTTTGTTTTCCAAAATAAAAGTACCATCCCGATAAATAAACCAACGTCCCCTATTCTAGTCATAATGAACGCCTTTTTAGCCGCTGCTTTTGCTTCCTCTTTATAAAAGTAGAAACCAACAAGTAAAAATGAACCTAAACCTACTAACTCCCAGAATACATAAAGTTGTAGAATGCTAGGTGAAATGACAAGTGCTAACATCGCAAATGTAAATAAGCCTAAGTATGCGAAGAACACTGTAATTCGGTCATCCTCTTCCATATATGCTGTTGAATAAATATGTACTAATGTACTAACAAACGTAACGATTACTAACATTAACGAATTTAGTGCATTTACTACATATCCAACGTGAATATCGATATTTCCAATTGTTAACCAAGTGTATAGTTTCTGCACTGTATCCCCTTGTAGACGGTCAAATAAGACGAACAAGGAGATGATGAATGAGATTCCTGTTAAAGTTGCTCCTAAAATCCCACTACCTTTCTTTCCTTTTGTACCAGCTAATATTAGGATTAGAAAGGAAATTAGCGGAAGTACCGGAACAAGCCAAGCATACTGCATCATCAAATTCCACCTCCTATTTATCTTTTCAATGAATCAGCTTCATCGATATTGACTGTCTGACGATGACGATACCATGCAATTAGAATTGCCACGCCCACTGCAGCTTCAGCCGCTGCAACTGAAATCGTAAATAATGAAAAAATTTGCCCTGTTAACGACGGTGCTACCCCAAGCTTACTAAATGCTACTAAATTAATATTTGCGGCATTTAACATTAACTCAATACAAATTAACACGATTACTGTATTTCGTTTTGTTAATGCACCATATAATCCGATACAAAATAATATTAGCGCTAAAAGAAGATAAGCATTAATTGGAACTGAACTCATTCCTTCGTACCCTCCTCTTTTGAATCATCTGATTTTGCTAAAATGATCGCACCTACTAAAGCAATTAGTAATAAAACAGACATTACTTCAAATGGCACGATATGATTTGTAAATAATTGTAATCCAATATTTTTCGTATTATTTGTTGCTAAATCAACATCTGATTCGTCGATTGAAAGTCCATTTACACCTAAAAACATAACGACTCCAAATGCAACAATACCGATTAATGCCGCAATATTTCTCCAATTTCTTTTTGGTTTTTCACTTTCAATATCATGTTTCGTTAACATGATTCCAAAAATCATTAAGATTGTTACTGCACCTGAATAAATAAGAATTTGAACAACAGCTACAAATTCAGCTGATAGAAGGACATAAATCCCAGCAATACTAATAAATGTTAATACAAGTGAAAGCATCATATGCATAACTTTCGTTGAGTTTAACATCATTACGCCACCTAAAATGGCTGATAAAGAAAGAAGAAAGAAAGCAACTACAAAACCACTCATGCTTTATTCTCCTTTCGAATGTTTTGATCGTTTTCATCAAGCCATTGAAGGTCTTTAAACAATTCATCACGTGAATATTCAGCAAGTTCAAAGTTATTTGTCATAATAATCGCTTCTGTTGGACAAACTTCTGTACATAAATCACATAGAATGCAAATTTCGAAATTTATATCGTATGTGTCGATAATTTTTCCTTTTTTCGTAGGATCAGGATGTTTTTTTCCAGTTAATGTAATACAGTCTGTTGGACAAATTGCTGAACATTGATTACAAACAATACATTTTTCTGGATAAAACTTTTGAATTCCACGAAAACGATCTGGTAACGGAATCGGCTGATTTGGATAATCATATGTCACTTTCTCGCGCGTTAAATTTTGAAGAGTATATTTTAAACCTTTTACTAACCCAATCATGACTCACACCCCTTTAGATTGGTCTATTTGTTTAGAAGAACAAGCTTTTTACTAATGCAGTTATTAAAATATTAGCTAATGAAACTGGTAATAATACCTTCCAACCGAACTCCATTAATTGGTCAGCACGTAAACGTGGGAACGTTACACGGAACCAAATTAATAAATATAAAATTACACTAAATTTTAAAGAGAACCACACAGCTCCAGGAATAAAGTCTAGACCCGCAATTGGTTTCCATCCGCCTAAAAATAGAATCGTAATTAACGAACACATTGCAAAAAAGTAAACATACTCTGAAAGCATAAAGAATGCCCAACGGAATCCTGAAAACTCTGTATGATACCCTGCTACAAGCTCTGACTCAGCCTCTGGTAAGTCAAAAGGTGTACGGTTTAATTCAGCTACAGCTGCAATTAAGAAAACGATAAAAGCAATCGGCTGAGTTACAATGAACCATACATTATCTTGTGCATTAACAATATCATTTAAATTCAAGCTTCCAGTTAATAAAATAACACCTAATACGCTCATTACTAACGGAATTTCATATGAAATCATCTGTGCTGCTGCACGCATACCACCAATAAGTGAGTATTTGTTATTTGAAGCCCAACCCGCTGTGACAACACCAACTGTTGTTAATCCTGAAACAGCAATATAGTAAAGTAATCCAACACCTATATCAGCAAACTGTAAGTTCTCTGTGAAAGGTAGAGTTGCTAATACCATAAACGCTGGTGCAAATGCGATGATCGGTGCAAGTATAAATAATGGTTTGTCTGCCGCTTTCGGAATTGTATCTTCTTTTAAAAGTAGTTTTAATACGTCAGCAACAGTTTGAAGTAAACCATATCGTCCACCAACTTGGTTAGGTCCAATACGCCCTTGCATGAAACCCATTACTTTACGTTCTGATAGGATTCCAAATGTTACGAAACCTAAAACTACAAATAGAAAAATAACGCCTAAACCTAAATAGATGAGAAAATTTATCCAAGACGGTGTACTTTGTAGAAGATTTTCTATCATTATCCGTCTACCTCCCCAAGTACAATATCAATACCACCTAAAATAGTAATTAAGTTTGCGATGTTTTCACCTTTTAATAACTTTGGAAGAATTTGCAGGTTATAAAAAGATGGTCGTCTAAACTTCAAACGATACGGCTCTTTTTTTCCATCACTTGCAATATAGCAACCAATTTCTCCACGCGGTGACTCAATTCTAACGTATCCTTCACCTTTTGGGGCCTTGATGATTTTAGGAACTTTTGCTAAAATATCACCTTCAGCAGGAAATTGTTCAACAGCTTGTTCTAAAATCTTTAATGACTCTTCAATTTCTAGCATTCTGCACATATATCGATCCCATGCATCGCCAACTGTTCCCACTGGGACATCGAAATCAAAGCGATCGTAAATAGAGTATGGAGCATCTTTTCGTAGATCATATTTAACACCAGTACAACGAAGATTTGCACCACTTAATGAAAAATTAATTGCATCTTCTTGTGAATATGCACCAATACCTTTTACACGATTAATAAAGATTTCATTACCGGAAACTAAATCGTGATATCCTTTTAATTGCTCTCTCATATAAGGAATAAATTCTTTTACTTTTTCAATCCAACCTTCAGGAGCATCCCACTTAACCCCACCAACACGCATGTAGTTAAAAGTCAATCTCGCTCCACAAAGTTCGTTTAATAGATTGATAATCATTTCACGCTCACGGAAAGCATAAAGGAATGGACTTACTGCCCCAATATCTAGAAGGTTTGTACCCCACCAAACTAAGTGACTAGCAACGCGCCCTAATTCCATTGAAATAACGCGTAGATACTCTGCGCGATCTGGAACTTTAATATCCATCATTGTTTCAACAGCGTGACAGATAACATAGTTATTTGTCATTGCTGATAGATAATCCATACGGTCTGTATATGGAATAATCTGTGTATATTGAAGATTTTCAGCGATTTTCTCTGTACCACGGTGTAGATAACCGATGACAGGTGTCGCTTCTTTAATGATCTCTCCATCAATCTTTAACACAAGACGAAATACACCGTGTGTACTTGGATGCTGAGGTCCGACATTTAATAGCATTTCTTCCGTACGAATCATGGCTTATCCTACACCCCCTCGTCAAATTGAACGTAATCTTTTCTTAGTGGATAGCCAACCCAATTATCTGGCAGCAATATACGCTCCAACTTTGGATGTCCTTCAAACTGAATACCAAGTAAGTCGTAAGTCTCACGCTCTGGCCAGTTTGCACCTTCCCATATTGGAGTAATACTATCAACAATAGGTTGTTCACGGTCTGCTCTTACTTTTAAAGCGATTCCATGTTTACGTTCATATGAATATATGTAAGAGTAAACTTCCATGTACTCAATAAAATCAGTTCCGTGTAATCCAGATAAATAAGTAAATTGTAGCTGTTCATTACTCTTTAAGAACTGTGCTACTTTAAAATAAGCATCCCTTTCAATTGTAAAAGTTGGATCATGTTTAGAAAGCGTATTAATAATTGCTTCCTCAATAACATCCGCTCCAAACTCTTTTTCAATCAGTGCCTTTACTTCATCTAACAAAGATTGATTATGAGAAGGTTTTACTTCTTCAACTGGAGCCTCTTTACCACCGTCTGTTTTACCTTTTGCCTTTGCCGCTGCTGCTGCTTTTGCCTTCGCAATTGCAATCGCCTTCGCTTTTGCTTTTGCCGCTTCATCGTCTGAACCAGCAGTGTCTTCTCCACCCGCTGCTTTTTGTTTTGCCAATGCCGCTGCCTTTGCTTTTGCTGCCGCTACTGCTTTTGCCTTTGCTGCTGCAATTGCTTTCGCTTTTTCATCATCTGCACCTTCTGTTGGACCTTCTCCACCTTCTGCTGCTTTTTGCTTTGCTAATGCCGCTGCCTTTGCTTTTGCTGCCGCTACTGCTTTTGCCTTCGCCGCTGCTAAGGCCTTTGCCTTATCTTCATCAGAAGCCGCCTCTTGCTCTTCTGCTTGAGCCTGTTCGCCTGATTCCGCTGCTTTTTGTTTCGCAATTGCTGCTGCCTTTGCTTTTGCTGCCGCTACTGCTTTTGCCTTCGCCGCTGCTAAAGCCTTTGCCTTATCTTCATCAGAAGGCTCCTCTGACTCTTCTGCTTCAGTCTGTTCGCTTGCTTCTGCTGCTTTTTGTTTTGCGATTGCTGCCGCCTTTGCCTTCGCCGCTGCCACTGCTTTTGCTTTCGCTAGTGCAAGTGCTTTCGCTTTTTCATCTTCTGAAGCTGGTTCCTCTTGTTTAACTTCATTTTCAACAGTAGGCTCCTCAACTACAGGTACTTCTTCTTTTTGAACTTCAGTATTTTTTGCAGCTTCCTTTTCTGCCTTCAACTGTTCCATTTTTCGTCGAGCCGCTTCTTTAGCCCTCTCAGCTGCTTCTTTCTTTAACTGTTCTTTTGACTTATCTTCACTCACTTATTCGTCACCTGCTTTCCAGTTTTAGCTTCGTAACGAATCTTCTCTTTCAATTTGTTAATACCATAAATTAAAGCTGCTGGATTCGGAGGGCATCCAGGGATATACACGTCCACAGGAACAATCTGGTCCACTCCTTTAACAACTGCATACGAGTTAACATATGGTCCACCAGCAGTTGCACATGAGCCCATCGCAATTACCCATTTTGGTTCAGGCATTTGATCGTATAAGCGTTTAACAATTGGCGCCATCTTTTTCGTAACAGTTCCAGAAACAATCATACAGTCAGATTGACGAGGAGAAGTACGGAAAAATGATCCAAATCGGTCTAAGTCATAATGAGATGAACCTACACCCATCATTTCAATTGCACAACAAGCTAACCCGAATGTTAATGGCCACAACGAGTTACTTCTTGCCCATGCCTTCACTTCTTCCAAAGTCGTGAAAAAAATATTCTTTTGGAGTTCTTCCATTTCAGCAACAGAAATCCCATCTAACTTCATAACCATTTCAACACCTTCTTCTTCCAAGCATAAATAAGTCCAAGTAATAGCATAAGAATAAAAATAATCATCTCTACAAAAGCAAAAAGCCCTAATTGATCATATGCAACCGCCCACGGATATAAGAAAACAGTTTCAACATCAAAAATAACGAATAATAGTGCAAAAATGTAATATCCAGCGTGGAAACGAACCTTCGCATCATGAAATGGTTCAATACCACTTTCGTAGGTCGTTGCTTTTGCTTCAGTTGGTACATTCGGTCTTAAAATTTTACCTATTACCGAGAGTGCGACAACTGGAAGTGCAATTCCTATAACTAGAAACACAACTACGATCACATAATTATTTAAATAAGCATTCACGAAACTTGTCCCTCCTCTAACTACAGAGCTCTACATTATATACTTATTATAAATATAATGTATTTTTCATTAATTTTTACTATTCAGTTTTGTAATCGTATCCATTATAACAAATGTGACAAAAACGTGTCGATATTTATTGCCATTAATCTGAAAATTGAATGATATAGTTGGAAAATAAATTCCATTATTCTTAATTTATCTTATATGTATGTCGTTCTAATAAATTTCTAATCTTTCAATTGTCATTACCAGTTACTAAAATTGTATATCAGTATAAGAGTTATCCACAAATCCACAGAAAGTTATTCACAATTCCCACAAGTTAAAATATAGTGATAATTGTCGAAAAAAAAACCAGTTCAATACATGAACTGGCTCTTTTTTAAGATGCAATCGTTTCTGAAGATTGCTGTTTATTTTGATTTTTAGATTTAGATTTAGGTTGTGCAATCTTTCTGCTCTTTTTACTTCCCATAAAGAATGAAAGCACTAATGCTATACCTGATAATACAGTTGCAAAAATAAATGCATCATTGATCCCATTGATAGATGCTAATTTAGACGCCTGGCTATAAAGGGTTGTAACTGCTAAAGCCCCACCTTGAGAAGGCGTTACTCCAGCTGCGCCAGCTAACTGTGCGCCTGTTTGATGAACCCAATCCATAATGAAAGAATTCGTTGAAGTTACTTCATTTGAAAAGTCAGCCATGTGGTTTGTCGTTTGAGTCGTCATGATTGTAACAAGGACTGCTGTACCTACCGAACCTGCAACTTGTCGTAGTGTATTTTGAGTTGCAGTACCATGCGAAATCATCTTAAGTGGTAACTTATTTAAACCAGCCGTCATAATTGGCATCATAATAAATGACATACCGAATGAACGTAAAGTATAGAAAAACATAATTTTTAAATACGGTGTATCAATAGACAATTTAGTGAACTCATAAGTTGTAAATGTCATAATAAGTAAACCAAAAATGGCTAAAGGACGGATACCATATTTATCAAACAATTTACCCGTAAGTGGCCCGAGCGCACCCATTATCAATGAGCCAGGAAGCAATAATAATCCTGCTCTAATTGGTGTAAACCCACGAATGTTTTGTAAATAAAGAGGTAATAAAATCATCCCCCCGTATAAAGCAGTCGTAACAATTAAGTTAATTAATAATGTGTAAGTAAACGAGAAAGATTTAAATACTTTTAAATTTATTAAAGGTTGTTTAGCAGTTAATTCTCTCCACACAAATAAACCTAAACTGATACAGGCAATTACTAAAGAAAGAACTACTTCAGTGCTACCCCAACCTTTATTACCAGCTTCACTGAATCCATATAATAAACTTCCAAACCCAAGTGACGAGCTTATTACTCCCCAAATATCCAAAGTTGGGAATGAACGTTTACGTGAAATGTGAAACCAAGCATTAGACAAAATAATTGAAATGACACCTAACACTGCCATCCCGTAGAATAAGAAATGCCAAGAATAATCTTGAACTACATAACCAGTTATTGTCGGACCAATAGCTGGCGCTAGAATCATTGCAATCCCCATTAATCCCATTGCTGCCCCACGTTTTTCAGGCGGGAAGATCGTCATAAAGATATTCATACCAAGTGGCATTAAAATACCTGCCCCGACAGCCTGAACTACGCGACCTGCCATCATAATTGGGAAGTTTCCTGATAAAGCACAAATAATTGAACCTATTGTAAAGGCAATCATTGAAAAGATAAATAATTTTCGATAAGTGAATGTATCAACTAAGTAAGCACTGACTGGAATTAAAATACCATTCACTAACATAAAACCAGTAGATAACCATTGTGCGGTCGAAGTCGTTACATTAAAATCTGCCATCAACTTAGGTAAAGCAACATTTATTAATGTCTGATTTAAAATAGACACGAACATTCCTAGTAATAGTACTGTCAAAACTTTTCCCATGCTAAAGCTCTGTTTTTCACTTGACTCAGATGGGATTGATTTCTTTTGAATTTCTTCAGTTTTTTCTATTTTATTCGGTTCTTCCGATTGGACCATTTCTTCTCTTTTATCTATTTTTAGGTCATTTTCTTTATTTCTTAATACGATTCGATTAATAATAAAGAAAACAATTAAGCAAAACCCTCCATATGCTATGATCATTCCTGTAGACATAGAAATTCCTCCTTACTTATGGATACGAACAGAAGCATTCATTCCTGGAACAATTTCAAATGACTTATTATGATCTAAAGCAATTCTTACAGGTACAACCTGCTCAACTTTCGTATAGTTTGCATTAGAGTTTCCAGAAGGTAATAAACTAAATGTATTTGCAGTTGTTAATCCAACAAATTCAACAGTACCTGTTAAAGTAGTATCTGGATATGCGTCAACATACACATCAACCACTTGACCTTTTTTCACATCTTCTACTTCAGTTTCTTTAATATTTGCAGTAACCCAAAGGTTATCTAAGTTATATGCATAACCAAGAGTTGAACCTGTTCCAACCAATTGATCTTTAATTGCATTTGCTTGAACAATCGTAGCATATGTTGGTACTGAAACTGATACTTCATGTGCAGTATCTCCAGCAGTTTGAGGCGCAGTTAAAACTTTCCCGATTGATTCATTTGGTGAAAATGTTTTTCCGAAAGTACCTGACCATGACTCAAGCTTACCAGCAGCAGGAGATGAAATAACAATTTGTTGCCCATCTATTTTTGCATTATCAGTTTTGATATAATTTGTTGATTGATCATAATAGTAATAACCAGCAAATCCACCAGCAACTAATATGATTAAAGTAATTATGTTAACAAACACCATTTTCTTCATGTTCCCCATAAATAAAATTCCTCCTAAATTTTTAATCGTTTCTCTATATAGGTAACAAAAGTAAAGCAACACATTGTCGTTTTACTTCTCATAGTTTTTAATTATAATTGATTTATAAACGTACTCAACCGTTAATAATTAAAAAATTGTTGTTTAAGCAACACTCTATCATTAACTGTTTGATTTCTTAAAGTTATTTAATAAAGGAGTTTTAAAATGAGCATAAAAAATAATCTTGACCCTCGTGTCATTCGCACTAGACAACTTTTACAAGATGCATTAATTACGTTACTATCAGATAAAGAATTTGAAGCGATTAGTGTACAAGATATAACTAAAAAAGCAAATGTGAACAGAGCAACCTTTTATAGCCATTACGAAGACAAATACCAAATGATCCGCCAAATCGTTAGAGAAAAACTAGTTGATTTGGACAGCGCCATGAAAAATGTAGATTTTAGTAACTATGACGGAAACCCAAACTCACTCGATGAAATGGCCTTAAAATCCTACTTCCACCTATTCGAACATATCGAAAAAAACAGTTACTTCTACAAAGTCCTACTAAAACGACAAGGACCAAATATTTTTAGAAGAAAACTTTACGAAGTATTATCAACAACGTTCGAAAAAGGCATTGCATTCATACAACCAAAGAAGAATAAATACCTTGTACCAGGTGACCTACTAATAAGCTATATATCAGGCGCAACCCTCAGCGTAATTTCATTTTGGGTTGAAAATGACATGCCATACACAAAAAAACACATGGCAGAATACCTTTTAAAAATCTCAAGAAATGGAGTTTTAACAACAGCGGGATTGGAATTAAACTAAAAAGAGGATTGCTGTGACAACTCGTCTAAATAGTGTGTTTTGTCTTTTTTGTTCCTGATGATGGTAGGTTTAGTTTACGTAGGAGTCTTGAAGCTGAGTATATTGAAGTTATATGTAGGAATTCGCGAAGTTGGCTATTTTTAATGGTATTTCCAATTAATAAATAAAAATCATATAACGAATGTAAATGAGCATCTTTTGAAACGTTGAAGCATTGCGGGCAATACCAAGAACCCTTAGTTCTGAGCTAGAATACAATTTACAGTTGTCACAAATTACGCCAGTCAATAATTCATTTTTAGATATATTGTATTTCTCGAGTATATTTTGATCTAGTAGTTGATTTTGTTTTATTAAGAGCTTTGCTAACTTACGAATTTCTTTAGATGTGAAAATGTTTATATGCAACTTTTTTTCTAATTCCTCAAGTTTTCTGTAGAGTGAATCTGAATGAATAACCGTGTTAGCAATCTGTATTACATTAGATGATGCTTTTATGATCGATTTAGAATTACTTAATACAACCCATGGAATTATTGGGTAATTCATAAACTTATTTTGCTCTAACCAACTTCGAAGTTGCCGTTTTTGCCGCTCAACTTGAATAATTGGGTTCATGAAAGCTTCTTCCTTTCCCTCATTCATTCGAATAAGTTGATTGAAACTTTGATCAAAGTAAAGTATTCCAACTAAATTCTTCACTTCAATAATTAAAATAAAGCTTGGTGAAAGAATTATTGTATCGATTTGAAAAAACCGTTTTTCGTTGTCTAACAATCTTAAATCTTGAATTATAATATACCGTTCTTTATTGAAAAAACTCAAATGATAATCTAGTGATTTTTCACCATGAAACCCCGCTTTAAATTTTGCAAGATCATCCTCTATTCTTAATCTTTGGTTGTGCTCTTTGGGTAATCTTCTAAGTAGAGCTTCAAGTTTCCTAATAGTCAATGGAACAGTTCTTTCTTTCAAAATCATTTAATCACCTCTTTTTTATTTTATGATAAAGTTCGACATAATTTCCGTGTCACCTCCTAATCTTGATTGTGAAAAGTTAAAGTGAATTGGTATCTATTCTTCAGTTTTTTTATATGTTTTAAAGCAATATTGCCTTATTTTAATTAATTTTCTTGAAATATCGTACTAAATCTAGTCAAAATAATAATCTACAAGGAAAATTTTTGATTAATTTTAAATGGTAATGTACTTTATTTGCGATTCTTCTACTTTATATAGCGATTTCCTTATAAATAATTGCTATTTTGCTTTTTTATTTGTGATTCACAAAATTTATTTGCGGTTTGCCATTTTTAATTGCTATTTTCAATTTTTAATTGTGATTCTTCAATTTTATTTGCGGTTTTCATAATTTATTTGCGCACTTGTTTGAGTTATTGTCGATACTCATGATTTTATTTACACCGATCAGTTTTTCCTTCACTTAATTAAATTTATTTGCACGCTCAACCTAGTTATTTGCACTTTAATTATCCTTAATTGCACCCATCATCCTACTAACGACCCCACCCAACCCCACTCCCATCCAACAAAAAAAGAGCCCCAAAAAGGGCTCTATTTTTAATTACTTATATTGTGCTACGTTTAAACGGTTCATTGCTTTGTGTAAAGCAAGTTCTGCACGTTTGATATCTGTGTCAGGTCGTCTTTCTTGTAGACGTTTTTCTGCACGTTTTTTTGCTTCTACTGCGCGCTCAACGTCGATTTCAGTTGATGCTTCAGCAGATTGAGCCAATATTGTAACGGCTTCAGGTCGAATTTCAATGAATCCGCCACTAACTGCAACGTAATCAGTTCCAGCTGGTGATTTAATTTTAACAGGTGCTGTTGCTAACGGTGCCACAGTTGAAATGTGTCCAGGTAAAATACCTAGCTCACCGCTAGTTGCTTTCGTGCTAACGAATTCTGTTTCGCCTTCATAAGCCGGTCCATTCGGAGTGACGATACTGACTTTCATTGTCTTCATAGTGAACTCCTCCTGTCTAGCTTCGTGAGCTAATCAAGTTCATTCAAATAGAATGATGAACAAGCCTTTCGATTAGACAATTATTATACTAATGTTTTTGCTTTTTCTACTACTTCTTCAATGCGTCCAACAAGACGGAATGCATCTTCAGGAAGAGTATCATATTTACCTTCTAAGATCTCTTTGAATCCACTAACAGTTTCTTTAACTGGTACGTAAGAACCTTTTTGTCCTGTGAATTGCTCCGCAACGTGGAAGTTTTGAGATAAGAAGAATTGAATACGACGAGCACGAGCTACGACTAATTTATCTTCTTCTGATAACTCATCCATACCTAAGATTGCGATGATATCTTGAAGTTCTCTATAACGTTGTAAAGTTGATTGTACTTGACGAGCTACTTCATAGTGCTCTTCACCAACGATTTCTGGGTTTAATGCACGAGATGTAGATGCTAATGGATCTACCGCTGGGTAAATACCCATCTCAGATAAACGACGCTCTAAGTTAGTTGTTGCATCTAAGTGAGCGAACGCTGTAGCTGGTGCTGGATCCGTATAGTCATCGGCAGGAACGTAAATCGCTTGAATCGAAGTTACAGAACCTTTGTTTGTTGAAGTGATACGCTCTTGTAATTGACCCATTTCAGTAGCAAGAGTTGGTTGGTAACCTACCGCAGAAGGCATACGACCTAATAGGGCAGAAACCTCAGAACCTGCTTGAGTGAAACGGAAGATGTTATCGATGAAGAATAACACGTCTTGTCCTTGCTCATCACGGAAATATTCAGCCATTGTTAAACCAGTTAAGGCAACACGTTGACGTGCACCAGGTGGCTCGTTCATTTGTCCGAATACCATCGCTGTTTTCTTGATAACACCAGAGTCGCTCATTTCGTGGTATAAGTCGTTACCTTCACGAGTACGCTCACCTACACCAGCGAATACTGAGATACCGCCGTGCTCTTGTGCGATGTTGTTAATTAATTCTTGAATTAATACAGTTTTACCTACACCCGCACCACCGAATAGACCGATTTTACCACCTTTGATGTAAGGAGCTAATAAGTCTACTACTTTGATACCAGTTTCAAGGATTTCTACTTTTGTAGTTAATTCTTCAAATTTAGGTGCTTGACGGTGAATTGGGTCGCGACGTACGTCTTCTCCAAGTTCTTCGTCTAAGTCAATGTTATCACCTAACACATTAAATACGCGTCCTAATGTAGCGTCTCCAACTGGAACCGAAATTGGTTTCCCTGTGTTAACTGCTTCCATTCCACGTACTAATCCATCAGTTGAAGCCATTGCAACTGTACGAACAGTATCGTCACCTAAGTGAAGAGCAACTTCTAATGTTAAATCAATGTTTACTTCGTTTGCGTCGCCCGCTTCTTTACGAACACGTAACGCATTATATATTTGTGGTAATTGGCCGTTTTCGAACTTTACGTCTACTACTGGACCTAATACCTGAGTAATAATACCATTGCTCATCGCTTTTCCTCCTAGCATTGTTTCATTAAAAGCCGTTCAATTTATATAGCCGTTGTAAGCAGATTAGCCAAGTGCTGCTGCTCCACCGACGATTTCAGTAATTTCTTGTGTAATTGCTGCTTGACGCGCACGGTTATAGTGAAGAGTAAGCTTACTAATAACTTCTTTCGCATTATCAGTTGCACTTTTCATCGCTGTCATACGTGAAGCGTGTTCACTAGCTTTACTGTCTAATAATGCACCAAAGATTAAGCTTTCTGCATATTGAGGCAGTAACACTTCTAAGATTTCATCATCAGATGGTTCAAATTCGTAATTAGTTGTTGCCTTACCTGTGTCAATATCTGTTAAAGGTAATAGCTTTTTCTCAGTAACTTCTTGAGAAATCTTACTTACGAAATGATTATATGATAAGTAAAGCTCATCAAAAATGCCGTCTGTATACATTTGAACTGTACGATTAGCAAATTTTTGAATATCATCGAATGAAGGTTGATCTGGAAGCCCAAGAACCTCTTCAACGATTGGGTAACCTAAACGCTTAAAGTAGTCACGTCCAACTCGACCTAGTACAATAATTGCAAATTCATCATTTGATTTATGACGCTCTTTAATTGTATTTGTTACCGCACGTAATACGTTACTATTAAATGCACCCGCTAAACCACGGTCAGAAGTGATGACAATGTAACCAGTCTTTTTAACTGGACGAGTTACTAGCATCGGATGTCTACTGTTTACGCCTTTTGCCACGCTACCAACTACCTCTTGCATTTTTTCCATGTAAGGAACGAATTGCTTAGAGTTTTGCTCAGCACGGTTTAATTTCGCAGCAGATACCATCTCCATCGCTTTTGTGATTTGGCTTGTCTTTTTTGTTGAATTAATTTTTGTTTTTATATCGCGTAATGATGCCACAGGTTTTCACCACCTTTTGGTAAACAGTTAAATGAAGGACGAGCTAGAGCCCGATCCTTCAAATCCAGATATTTAAATCGCCTTCTTATTTAGAAGCAATAAAGTTCTTTTTAAAGCTTGTGATTGCAGCGTCAAGGTCAGCTTCGTTTGGTAATTTACCAGTATCACGAATAGCATCTAAAAGACCTTTTGCGTTAACGTCCATCCAAGCTAACATTTCTTCTTCAAAACGAGTAATGTCTTCAACTGCTACGCTGTCTAAGTGACCACGTGTTAACGCATATAAAGAAGTTACTTGTTTTTCTACTTTTAACGGTTTGTGTAAACCTTGTTTAAGGATTTCAACTGTACGAGCACCACGGTTAAGTTTAGCTTGAGTTGCTTTATCTAAGTCAGAACCGAACGCAGCAAATGCTTCAAGCTCACGGAATGACGCTAAGTCAAGGCGTAGAGTACCTGCTACTGATTTCATCGCCTTAGTTTGCGCTGAACCACCAACACGTGATACAGAAAGACCTGCATTGATCGCTGGACGTACGCCAGAGAAGAATAAGTCAGACTGTAAGAAGATTTGTCCGTCAGTAATCGAGATTACGTTTGTTGGAATATAAGCTGAGATATCACCAGCTTGTGTTTCGATGAATGGTAATGCAGTTAATGAACCGCCACCTAACTCATCATTTAACTTAGCTGCACGCTCTAATAAGCGAGAGTGTAAGTAGAATACATCCCCTGGATATGCTTCACGACCTGGAGGACGTTTTAATAGTAATGAAAGCTCACGGTAAGCTACCGCTTGTTTTGATAAATCATCGTATACTACTAATACGTGTTTACCATTGTACATAAACTCTTCACCCATCGTTACACCAGCGAAAGGAGCTAAGTATAACATTGGAGCTGGAGATGAAGCAGGTGCAGTTACAACGATTGTGTAATCTAATGCGCCATGCTTACGTAAAGTTTCAACAAGTCCACGAACTGTTGATTCTTTTTGACCGATTGCAACATAGATACAGATCATGTTTTGGTCAGCTTGGTTAAGGATTGTATCGATAGCAACAGCTGTTTTACCAGTTTGACGGTCACCGATGATTAACTCACGTTGTCCACGTCCGATTGGTACAAGAGCGTCAATCGCTTTGATACCTGTTTGTAAAGGCTCATGTACTGATTTACGTGCCATTACACCTGGAGCAGCATTTTCAATTGGACGAGATTTTGTCGTTTCGATTGGGCCTAAACCATCAACTGGTAGACCTAATGAGTTTACTACACGTCCTACTAATGCTTCACCAACTGGAACTTGCATGATGCGTCCAGTACGACGAACTTCGTCGCCTTCTTTAATGCCTGTGTAAGGTCCTAAGATGATAATACCTACGTTGTTTTCTTCTAAGTTTTGTGCTAGTCCCATAACGCCGTTAGAGAACTCAACTAGCTCTCCAGACATACATTGGTCAAGACCATGAGCACGAGCGATACCGTCACCAACTTGGATAACTGTACCAACATCACTAACTTCTATTTCAGTTTGGTAATTTTCGATTTGCTTTTTAATCAGCGCACTGATTTCTTCAGCTTTGATGCTCATGCATTTCACCCCTATCTACAAACTATTTTGCGATTAATTCACGTTCAATTCGAACAAGTTTATTTTTTAAACTGCCGTCAAAAATACGGTTTCCAACACGAACTTTATAACCACCAATTAAAGATGGGTCAATTTCGTTTTTCAAACGTATTGAGTTTTTACCTAATTTAGAAGCGAATAACGCTCCAATTTTATCTAGTTCTTCAGAAGACATTTCCGTTACAGAGTAAACTGTTGCATCTGCAATATTACGAGTTTCATTCGCAATTTTTACATATTCAGTTACTAAGTTAGAAATAGTGCTCATTCGCCCACGATCGACTAATAAACATACTAGATTTAATACCGTTTCAGAGATTGAAGCAAACGTGTCATTTAAGACAGACTTTTTGCTTTCTTTTGTGATACCAGGGTGTTGTAAAAACTTATTTAATTCTAAGTTTCCTACATACTCCTTTTTCACAACTTGTAAGTCATGTTCAACAGTTTCTACTAAATTTTGTTCAGTTGCTAATTCAAAAAGAGCGTTTGCGTAGCGTTTTGCAACTAATTCGTTACTCATTTAGCTTCGCCTACTTCTTTAAGATATTGATCAAA
This sequence comes from Gottfriedia luciferensis, assembly GCF_001712755.1. Taxonomy (GTDB): domain Bacteria; phylum Bacillota; class Bacilli; order Bacillales; family Bacillaceae_G; genus Gottfriedia; species Gottfriedia luciferensis_B. Next base: position 207,472 of record NZ_MDKC01000013.1, on the reverse strand, counting down.
AATAGCAGATTGGTCTTCAGACTTCACTTCTTTTTCAAGTACTTTAGAAGCAATTAATACAGATAATGAAGCCACTTGTTGTTGAACTGATTGTACTGCAAGCTCTTTTTCACGTGTAATTTCACGTTTAGCACTTTCTTTCAAGTTTTCAGCTTCTGCTTTTGCTGCTGCAACGATTTCTTCACGTTGTACATCAGCTTGCTTTCTAGCTTTCTCAAGAAGCTCACGAGCTTCAGTTCGAGCAGCAACTAACTCTTGCTTTTGCTCTTCAACTAGTTTCATTGCATCAGCGTTGTTTTTCTCAGCTGAGTCTAATTGATTAGCGATGTGATCTTCACGTTGTTTCATAATTCCCATTACAGGTCCTAATGCATACTTACGTAATAAAGCAAGTAGGATTAAGAAGATTACTAATTGAAACGCTACATCGCCCCAAGGTATACCATGTCCGTTTGCTTCACCGATTACGAATAATGAACCGTTTAACACAAGCCTTCACTCCCTTCGAGGGTATCTTTTAATAATTTTTCTTTTTTATAACATAGCTTTGGACTCTTACCGACCTTAGCTTTAATTTCAAAATTCAATCTTTACAACAAAAGTGTCATAAAGGAATGGCGAAGTAAATGTGAACACAAACTTCGCCATTTTTTAACTACTTGTATAAATCTTAAGCTTTACCAAATGCCATGAATGCGATAACTACCGCGATGATTGGAAGTGCCTCAACTAATGCAACCCCGATGAACATTAAAGTTTGAAGAGTTGAACGTAATTCTGGTTGACGAGCAACACCTTCTACTGTACGTGATACAATTAAACCGTTACCAATACCTGCACCTAGTGCACCTAAACCTATTGCGATTGCCGCTGCGATTAAAGCCATTTTAAATTTCCTCCTTCTTAATCATAAGAAATATATTTTTTTTTATAATTTTTATCTAACTACCAATTTTAATGAGCAGATTAATGCTCGTCCGCCACTTTATGTGACAAGTAAACCATTGTTAACATTACGAAGATAAACGCTTGGATTGAACCAACGAATACAGAGAATCCCTGCCATACGATCATTGGTATTGCCGCTGCAATTGTCCAAAGAACGCCTTCTCCTGCGCTTGCTGCATAAGCATGTGTACCCATTGTTGCAAGTAAACCTAGTAAGATTTCCCCCGCGTAAATGTTACCGTAAAGTCGAAGACCTAGCGTTAATGTGTTTGCTAATTCCTCAATAATTTTTAATGGGAATAAGAATGGCATTGGTTGGAAGAATGTTTTACCATACGCTCCAAAACCGCGCATCTTAATACCATAATAATGTGATAAACCAACTATAAAGATTGCTAATGATAAAGTAATGACTGGGTCTGATGTAGGTGATTTCCAAACTGAGTTTCCATCGAATGAGATATCGAATGGTAGACCTAACATATTTGAAACAAATATGTACATAAGTAATGTCACACCTAGTGTAAGGAAGCGACCACCAGTTTCCCAATCCATTGTACTGTTGATAATGCCTTTAACGAAATCTATAACCCACTCTAAAAAGTTTTGCTTTCCTGATGGGCGTATTTGTAGACTTCTTGCGCATGTAACTGCGATGATAAAGACGATTACTGCAGCAATGGTAGTCATTAGAACATTTGTTAACGTAAAATCTAAACCAATAAATTTAAAACCATAAGTGCCGTGTTCCAATTTATTCACCTCTCTTCCTTGCAAAAGACGTTTGTTGTAATGCAAAATGTATCATAATGACAAGGTGTCCTGTCATTAGTCCCGCAGTTAGTGCCGGTATGCTCACAAAATTTTCATACCGAAGCGCGATGACCATAGCTAGAGCCACCGCTGAAAGACAAATTACAGTACCTAAAGATCGAACTTTTTGTTGCTTTAAAACTCGGTCAAAGAAGGTATTTATCTTTCTGTGTAGAATCCATATACAATAAAAGCTAGTTACTGTTCCGAGAATATAGCCTGTGAATATTGTTTTATAGTCGGTAAATGCCCAACCTAAAACAGCTAAAGCAATGATATACAACATATCTCGTGTGAATCGTCTAAAATTATCTTTTTGCATGTAACTAGTCCCCTGGTGTGAATTGCTTAACTAATTTAAGCGTGCCATAGATTCCAGTAAATAATCCTAACAGTAAAAAGATGATCATAAATACTGGTACTGGCCAATTAAAAAATGAATCAATCCATCTTCCTAAAAAGATGCCTATGAGAATAGAACCGACAAGCTGAGCTAGAATGGAAGACATGAGTGCCATTGCTTTAAGAGGATGTTGATTGTTGTTTTTCATACAAAATCCCTCCATGTCAATTTTCATTCTCCAAAAAATTGCCAAAAGTCTTATCATGGTTAATTCTACAACAAATATCTGCTAAAATCTCTAAACATTGAAAACGTTCACAAATTGTTCACAAAACGTTCAAAAAATTTTAATAACATAGTATTTACATACATTGAAAACCCTTTTAAACATTCATGTTAAGCATACAATATGTTACAAAAATGTGTCAATTACCTAAATTAAAAAACTATTAAAAAATACTTACCAATTTTTAGTCTTCAACATAAATTTTAGCGACATTGACGTAAGATTCCGTTGCACTTTCATATTGTTTACGTTTATAAAATATCACAAACTTATAAATTCCACTTTTAGGAAAATCTTTTAAAACTAATTCCTTTTTGATAATCCCCCTCTTACTGTTCTCCTGCTCATCAATTACACCTAACAAACGGAATGTTTCTGATTCAAAAACAGCAATTTTGTATTCCTCAACCTTACTTGGTAAATAGAGTTCATATTTATAGCGATTTTTACCTTTCACTCTTCCAAAGTGAAATCCCATTACTGACGGAAAATTCGGTTCTCCTTGTAATAATAAAAACGGCATTCTTAAATTTTCATCATCATTTGTGCTGAACGTTATTGCCCCATCATAAAATCCATCTCTTAATAATTTCGTATCAACTGTTGCAGTAAGATTAATCTTTTTGCTAGTGTGTGCTGGAATTGTAAAAGGCTTCGGTAATACCCATTGTATTCCTGTGGCTGGCTGATTATTTATAGCCGTAACTTGTTTTGGCATATTTGATTTATTCGATATTCTTACGACAAAATCTTTCTTAATTTGTAAATCGGTTTTTCTAGTTACTCCTAAAGATAAAGACGTAGGGAATAATGTTGTCTCAGTCTCAAGTGCCTTTTCTATATCTAATCTTCCAGCCCCTTGTTCGTACGCATGATACATCTTTTTATTATTCTTATATAATGGTGTTGCTGTATTGACTAGCACACTTTTTAAATCGTCCATACTCCAATCTGGGTGCAGTTGTCTTACTAGAGCAGCTGCTCCGGCAACATGTGGACTTGCCATACTCGTTCCTTGAAGCGCTAAATACCCACCCGGAATTGTACTTTTTATTTGTACACCTGGAGCTAATAAATCCGGCTTCATTTGCCAAGTACCTGTTACCGGCCCTCTAGAGCTGAAATCTGCAAGAATATCAACCTTCTTTTCATGTCCAGTCTTAGCTTCCACTTTACTTTTCTCAATGATTTTCTTAATCATTAAGCCTTCTTTTCTTGAGATAGTCGCAGCTGGAACAGTAAATTTTCCTTTAATTTGTCCGATGAAATTTCCATCAATATTATTAAAGACAATAACGGCCTTAGCACCAGCATCTTGAGCATTTTTTACTTTATCAGTGAATGTAATTTTTCCCCTTTCAAGCAAGACAATTTTATCTTTTACTCTTTTTAAATCACGCTTTTCACCATATTTCTTAAATACAAATCGCCCATTTAAACCTTTACCCCATTTAGCCGATCCTATCATAGGACTAATAATTGTCTCTTTATTTTTCACGTGGATAGATGGGAAAAGAACAGGTGGATAGCTCGCACCAACTGTTAAAGCCTTTGATGCAGTAGCGGGAGACCCAACAGTCCATAGTCCTGGTCCAGAGTTTCCAGCAGCCGTAATTGCAAGTACACCCTTCTCTACTGCCTTATCTAACGCAATACTTGTCGGCCAGTCTGGTCCGTTGACATCATTTCCTAGCGATAAATTAATAATATCTACTTTATCCTTCACTGCTCGCTCAATTGCAGCCATAACAGTTTCAGATGTACCAACGCCACCAGGGCCAAGAGCACGGTATGCATAGATTGTAGCTTTAGGGGCTACACCTTTTCTTTTTCCATTTGCCGCTATTACACCAGCTACATGGGTACCATGAAATGTGCTTTTTTCTTCAAGCTTAGTCTCCATTGGATCTTTATCTAAATCAATTGTATCGTAACCGCCACCATAATTTGATTTCAAATCAGGATGCCTGTAATCTACACCAGTATCGATTACTCCTACCTTAACGCCTTCACCAGTAATCTTTCTTCCCCTTTGATCCTTATATAATTGAGCTTCGTCCGCTCCAATAAAAGGGATACTATCTTCTAAATGAGCTCTATAAGTTGTAACAAAGTGCATATCATTTACTAACGGCATTTTAGCTAACTGTGATAACTCTTCAAGAGAACCCGATACAGAAAAACCATAATACGTCTCAGTGTATTGTTGTCTTACGGTTACATTAGGGAAACGTTCAGCAATATATTTTATCGCCTGTGTAATCATTCCATCTTTAACCGAAATTAAAGCTACTTGTTTTTGTTGTTCATGTGCATTTACATATACATCTTTAAATGGAAATAGTAAAAAAACTAAACAAATAATTATTTTAAGAAAGTAATTTTTCATTCAATGCAGGTTCTCCTTTTTATAAGATATTTTCTTTTTAGCTTTCTCACTAATCGTTCATTCATGTATAAAAAGGTAATTTTCTCTAGAACCTACAAAGTTTTCAAAAATAAAAAAAGACTAACTCTAGGTAAAGCATTAAGCTTACCTAAAAAGTTAGTCTTTTTTTATTATCATTAATTTTTTAATTCAGGTTGGTTAAACAACTGGAATCTTTTATTTGTAACATACGCTTTAATCTCATGTATGACAAAATACAAAATAGAAGCTCCTAAAACTACGATCCATGCATTTGAAATTACCGTCTCCTGCCAAATCCCTAAAAGCATAAAAAATGCAGGAAGAGTAATTGTAGTCCAAGATTGTATCATTGCAACGATTCCAGTGTATCGTTCTATTTTCTTACCTAATACTAGGCCAGCAAAGAATAGATACCATAAATATGCCCACATAACCCATAATAGTCCACTTACAACATCATGAATAATAGCGAAGTTCACGAAAGCCCAAAGTACAGACATGATGGATACCCAAAGTGAGAACCAGCCTAAGCCTGTTCCATTAAAACCTTTAAGATTTGTAAATCCATTATATAAATAAGTAATACCAAAAAAGAAAATACTTGCCGTATTAAATAATTCCCACTTACCAGCACCTAAATGCATTAATAAGTAGATAGGAAAAAGGACTTGTAATGTACCAACAAATAAGTTTAATAAAGCTGCACTTTTTGCATTCGCTTTATTTAATAAAACAAGACTATTTAAAAATAGAGTTGCACCAGATAAAAGTAAACCTACAGCTCCCATAGTGACTTGTTAAAAAGAAAATTGTTAAAAATTCACTTTTTAACCCAACCCTCCTACTTTAAGATTAGAAAAAAAAATACAAGCGCCTGATCTAAGTCAAACGCTTGGATTAAATTATTTTAAAACGATCCCTACAATAATTGCCGTTAAAACACTTACTAATGTTGCACCAAATAATAATTTTAAACCGAAACGAGCGACAACATTACCTTGTTTCTCATGTAAACCTTTAACCGCACCTGCAATAATACCAATTGATGAGAAGTTAGCAAATGATACAAGGAAAACTGACACAATTCCTAAAGTACGAGTTGAGAACTCTTTACCATGTTTTGCTAAATCCATCATTGCAACGAACTCATTTGAAACAAGTTTTGTTGCCATAATACTACCTGCATCAACCGCTTCTTTAAATGGTACACCCATAATGAAAGCGAATGGAGCAAAAACATAACCTAAAATCCCTTGGAATGAGATTCCAAAAATCATATCAAAAATATTATTAATTGCACCAATTAATGCAACAAAACCGATTAACATTGCTGCAACGATGATTGCTACTTTGAAACCATCTAAAATATACTCACCAAGCATCTCGAAGAATGTTTGTTTTTCTTCTTCTTGTACCGTTAAGATATCTTCTTCAGGTGTAACAGTGTAAGGATTAATAATTGAAGAAATAATAAATCCGCCAAATAAGTTTAATACAATTGCCGTTACTACATATTTTGGTTCAACCATCGTCATATATGCACCTACGATTGACATAGATACTGTTGACATTGCTGATGCACAAAGAGTATATAAACGATTTTTTGGTAAATGACCTAATTGTTTTTTTACTGAAATAAATACTTCAGATTGTCCTAAAATTGCAGATGCTACTGCATTGTAAGACTCTAATTTACCCATACCATTGATTTTGCTTAAGATTAACCCAATGTATTTAATAAAAAACGGTAAAATCTTTGTGAATTGTAAAATACCGATTAATGCAGAAATAAATACGATTGGTAATAATACTCCTGTGAAGAATGGGAAAGCACCTTCATTTGCCATACCACCAAATACGAAATTAACACCTTCACCAGCGTATTCTAATAACTTTCCAAATCCGTTAGAAATCCCTTTAATTAAAATTAAACCTACTTCTGTATTTAATAATAAGAACGCTAAAATGATTTGAATAACGACCATGATTACAACTGGACGATATTTAATGTTTTTACGATCACTACTAGCGATGAATGCTAGACCGAAAACAACTAGTAATCCAACAAGAGCTATAATATATTTCATGTTTCTCCCCCGAAAATCCAATAAATTTATTTTTAATTAATATAAGCGCTTTCAAAACGAACACAACTTTTTATTTGTTGGATGTCTGACATCATATAGAAGTTAGATGTCAGACAAGGATTAACCTTGTAAATCTTTTGAACTAAATGATCCAGGAAGTAATTCCTTAACAGTTGTTTCAGCGATGTCACCTTTTAAGTTAGTTAAGTATACTTTTGTATTTTCATCACTAAATTCTGCGATAACTTGTCTACATGCACCACATGGTGAAATTGGGCCTTCAGTATCCCCTACTATTGCGATTGATTCGATCTTTGCCGACCCGTTACCCGCAGCTACCGCACTAAATATAGCAGTTCTTTCTGCACAATTTGTTAGTCCATAAGAAGCATTTTCAACGTTACATCCTGTATAGACTGTTTGGTTATTCAATAAAATTGCTGCACCTACTTTAAACTTTGAGTAAGGAGCGTATGCGTTTTCACGAGCCTTTAAAGCTTCGTTGATTAATGATTGTGTATTCATATTTATCACCCTTTAACGATTGTTAGGTAATTCTTGATTAAAGTGTGTGAGTTTTGTCTTCGCTTTACCATATTACCAACGTAAGAGCTAAAGAGCAATAACTCACTCACTTTTTTTTATTTTAAAATTATTTTGAAATTAATAAGCTGTGTTTGCTTCTTCACCTTGAACGAGTTTAACACCTGAACTTGTTCCGATACGGTTTGCACCAGCAGCTACTACATTTTCTACGTCTTTTAAGTTACGAACACCGCCAGAAGCTTTAACGCCTACGTTTTCTCCAACAGTTTTACGCATTAATGCAACGTCTTCTGCTGTTGCTCCACCAGTTGAGAATCCTGTTGATGTTTTTACAAAGTCAGCACCAGCTTTAACTGATAATTCACACGCTCTAACTTTTTCTTCGTCAGTTAAAAGACAAGTCTCAATTATTACTTTTACTAAAGCTTTGCCTTTAGCAGCTTCAACAACTGCTCGTACATCTCTTTCAACTAATTCGTCATTTTTTTCTTTTAATGCAGAAATATTGATAACCATATCAACTTCCTCGGCACCATTTTCAATTGCGTTTGTCGTTTCAAATGCTTTTACTTCAGGAGTGTTTGCTCCTAGAGGAAAACCAATTACCGTACAAACCTTTACAGAAGAATCCTTTAATAATTCACTTGCATAAGAAACCCAAGTAGGATTGATACAAACTGATGCAAAGCTAAATTCTTTTGCTTCCTCAGCTAGTTTTGCAATTTCTTCTCTTTTTGCGTCAGCTCGTAATAATGTGTGGTCTACTAATTTTGCGTAATTCATATATAGTCGCTCCCTTAATGGTTTTAGTATAAAAAAATGTTTATTTACTAAGTTACTTTGAATATGTCTATACTATAACATCGCTATGAAATTTTGTAAAACACTAATTGAACTTATGTTCAAGGATAATTTTACCTATTAAATAGAAGAGAGGTTGTCTCATAAGTCAGATTAACTGACACAAAAGACACCTCTTTTTTAATTGTAAAAATATCCAATTTCAAGGGTCACTACTATTTTTTAAAAGCTGACTAGTAGGGAACATGACATAGGAAAAGAACAAATTCTTTTAGTTACTTAATCTCTCCCTTGCTTATTCCTGTTCTAGTAATCTTTTTGCAGTAAATTGATCGGTTATTAGTATGTTTGCATATTTACCCATTAAAGCACCATGAATAGCGTTTATTTTTCTTTCTCCACCAGCAACTAAAATTGACTTTTCTTTACTTCTTAGTTCATCTAACTCAATTCCAATCGTACGTCGATCAAGAAGTTCAGAATAAATATTTCCTTCTTTATCAAAAAAACGTGAGCATATGTCTCCAACTGCAAATGTTTGTAAATCCGTCTCTTCCTTCTCGTTTAAGTAGCCAACTTTAAATAACAGGGCATCTTTTTTAACAGTTCCTACGGTAAAAATTGCGACATTAGATTGTTTTCCCAAAGCGATTAGTCGACCAATATGGCGATCTTCCTCGACCATTTGTTTTACTTGTGGATTATCAAATATAACCGGTAGTGGTAAATATCTTGGAACGGTGTTAAATGCTTCGGCAAACAAATTTACCGTTTCAGATGCATAAGTATTCGTTTTAGAGTAACTTACTCCACCGTTTAGCTGTATTACTTCTACACCCTTTACTTGTTTATTGCTTAACTTCGTTGCAATATGATACATCGTTGTTCCCCAAGTTACCCCTACAACGTCACCATCATGGACTAAATCTACTAACACATCCGCAGCTTTTTTAGTAATTGTTTGCAAAACTTCATTGTAGTCATCAATAGGTGAATAGCAAACTTCAACAGATTGTAAATTATATTTCTTCTTCAACTCTCGGGCTAAATCTTGATTTCCTTCTAGGGGGTCAATAATTTCAATGCGTACATATCCTAATTCCTTAGCTTGTTGAAGTAATCTAGATACAGTTGGACGAGAGATTCCTAATTGTGTCGCTATCTCTTGTTGACTAAAGTCAGAATCATAGTATAGTCTTGCTGCATCAATTATTAACCTTTGTTTTTCAAGTGACATTCCCTAATCCCCTTTAACTTGCCAATCCTTATTTCACGTTCAAATTTTTAATTATTATACCCCTTTTAAATAAAAAAAGCTCTCCTATGCTAGGAAAGCTTTAAAAATGTAATTACTTTGTACCGAATAAACGATCTCCAGCGTCACCAAGACCAGGAACAATATAACCATGATCGTTTAATTTTTCATCAAGGGCAGCTATGTAAATATCAACATCTGGGTGTGCTTTTTGTAAAACTTCAACACCTTCTGGAGCTGCTATTAAGCACATAAACTTAATATTTTTAGCACCTCGTGTTTTTAAAGAGTTAATCGCTTCAACTGCTGATCCACCTGTCGCAAGCATTGGATCAATTACAATGAAATCACGCTCTTCTACATCCGTAGGAAGTTTAACATAATATTCAACCGGTTTTAATGTTTCTGGATCGCGGTATAATCCAACATGTCCAACTTTAGCTGCTGGGACTAATTGAAGGAAGCCATCAACCATCCCTAAACCTGCACGTAAAATTGGTACAATCCCTAATTTTTTACCAGCAATAACTTTCGACTTTGCAATTGCTACTGGCGTTTCGATTTCCACTTCTTGTAGTGGTAGATCGCGTGTGATTTCAAATGCCATTAAACCTGCAACCTCATCAACTAGTGCACGAAATTCTTTTGTTCCAGTGTCTTTTTTACGAATTAAAGAAACTTTATGCTGAATTAACGGATGATCAAAAACGTATACTTTACTCACTTTTATCGCTCCTTGCAAATACTTAGTAATTTATTATTCTTAAAAAGAATACCGAAAGCGGTTAAATAATTCAAGCCACTTCATACAATCACTTTGAATAAATTTAGATCTTTTTACATACAAAGCTCGATATTTCCTTTTTTTACTAATCTACTTGCTATTTTGACCCATTTTGATTAGAAAAACTCCTCTTCCTCATTATTATAAGTCAGAGAAGTTTTTCTCTTACACACCAAAGAGAGAACCAATTGGTTCCCTCTTTGGTGGTATAGTTAAGATGCTTTACTGAAATTATTGTCTGATCCTTTTGGAGTGAAAAAAGTTTTTCTATTAGTAAACTTGCTAATATAATGATCTAATCCGATACGTCCTGCATTTGAACCAGCAATGATTATAAAGATTCCTAATAAGACCATTTGTGGATTCGTGCTAGTTGTACCACTAAACATAAATGCGAAGTTCATCATTAAACCAAAGAACATTGCTGTTTTTGTAAAACATCCAAGAATAAGTCCAAGTCCGATTGCGAATTCTCCAATAGGTACTAAAAAGTTAAATAAATCGATGTTTGGTATTGCAAAGTTTGTAAGGAAGTCAGCCCACCAGCCCTGAACTGCTGGATGTTCACCTGAGGCACTTTTAACTGCAAATCCTAAAAATCCTGAAGCATCGAATCCGCCAGTTGATAACTTACCCCAACCTGCATGGATCCACTCATAACCTAAATAAAGACGAATAATAGTTAAGAAACCAGATGCAATTTTATTAGTTCTTAAAAAATTAATAAACATAATTTTTTGCCTCCGTTTGGATAATTTTTAATTGCTGTTTACATGAATTATTGTACTCTATTTCAAATAGTAAATGTGAAATTATTCACAAGTTTATATGAACTTTTTGTGAATTTCATCACAAATTTTTTATAAAAATAAAGCTATCTTTAGTATTACTGCACCTTCAATGTTGAAAATACAGTTCTAAAGATAGCTTAGTTTATACTTTATTTATTAAAACGTAGGATATAATTCGTATTTGCTTGATAAAGCATTAACTCGATTACGAGATGCTTCTAGTACTTCTTGATTTTCGTGGTTTTTTAATGTTTCAGCAATAATTGATGCAATTTCATCCATATCTTCTAAAGTAAATCCTCTTGAAGTTACAGCAGCAGTACCGATACGGATACCACTTGTTACAAACGGACTTGCTGGATCAAATGGAATTGTATTTTTGTTACATGTAATACCAACTTCATCTAATACATGCTCAGCGACTTTACCAGTTAATTCTAATGAACGTACGTCAATTAAAATTAAGTGATTATCTGTGCCACCAGATACTAAATTTAAGCCGTGAGATTTTAAAGCTTCTGCTAAACGAGCAGCGTTATCAATGATCGCTTGTGCATACTTTTTAAAATCTTCTTGTAATGCTTCTCCAAATGCTACAGCTTTTGCTGCAATTACGTGCATTAATGGTCCACCTTGAATTCCAGGGAAGATTGATTTATCAATCGCTTTTGCAAATTCTTCTTTACATAAAATCATACCACCACGTGGTCCACGTAATGTTTTATGAGTAGTTGTTGTAACAAAATCAGCATATGGAACTGGATTCTGATGAAGGCCTGTTGCGACTAAACCAGCGATATGTGCCATATCAACCATTAAGTAAGCTCCAACTTCATCTGCAATTTCTCTGAATTTTTTAAAGTCAATTGCTCTTGGATAAGCACTTGCACCAGCTACAATTAATTTAGGCTTATGTGCTTTAGCCTTTTCTAGTACATCTTCATAGTTGATAACTTGAGTTTCTGGATCTACTCCATACTCAACGAAGTTATATTGTACCCCACTGAAGTTTACTGGACTTCCGTGAGTTAAATGACCACCATGTGATAAATTCATACCTAATACTGTATCACCATGTTTTAAAATAGTGAAATAAACTGCCATATTCGCTTGAGCACCTGAATGAGGTTGAACATTTACGTGTTCTGCTCCGAAAATTTCTTTTGCACGGTCTCTTGCAATGTTCTCTGTGATATCTACATATTCACATCCGCCATAGTATCGTTTACTTGGATATCCTTCAGCATATTTATTTGTTAATACTGAACCTTGGGCTTCCATTACTGCTTCGCTAACAAAGTTTTCAGAAGCAATTAACTCGATTTTAGTACGTTGTCTACCTAACTCTAACTGTATTGCCTCATACAATGATGGATCTTGCTTTTTTAAATTTTCCACAGTTATATCCCCCTTTTTATAAAACACGAACATTACTAGTATAAATTTACTATATTATTCGATAAAACGACCGAATTCCTTTCTATTTTACCATGTTTTGCATTAAAAATGAAAGATATATCTTTCAAAAAACTAACATTTAACTATTCTATTATAATAAAAAGCGCTTTATTTCACGTCTTCATCTATTGAGTAAACTGCACGTGCTCCACCAATCAACTTTGGACGAGTCTTTGCCGCCGTTATATGAGCTTGTCCAACTTGTTTAATACTTGTTCTTAAAGGAACTGCTACGTGCTTTAAATGCATACCGATTAAAGTATCTCCAATATCAATTCCTGCATCCGCTTTAATGTGTTCAACAATTACAGCATCATGTATATGTCTAAATGCGTATGAAGCAAGTGCTCCTCCTGCGGTACGAACTGGTATCACAGTTACCTCGTCGAGTTGTAATCTTTTTGCCGTCTTTCTTTGAACAACTATTGCTCTATTCAAATGTTCACAGCATTGAAATGCTAATTGTACTCCTGTTTCATCTTGAAAAGCCTTAATCTCATTAAATAAAACTTCCGCTACTTCTATTGTTCCTGAAGTTCCAATTCTTTGCCCACTAACCTCACTAGTGCTACATCCAATGACTAAAACATGGTCACTTGTAAAACTTACATGATCATTTAGCTCGTTTAATAATGTTTTTATTTGCCCGGCTACTAACTTTAACTCTTCATTCATTTATTTTGCTCCTTTCGTAGAATAATTCACTAAATTCTATTACACATTATTAAAAAAGCCGATAATCTTCACATTATGTTTTGGATTAACGGCTTCTTGTTTAAGTTTTATAATTGATGATTTTTTTCGTAGTCTTTAATTTTGTTTACTCGATTTTCATGTCGACCGCCTTCAAACTCAGTTGTTAACCATATTTTTGCAATATCTCTTGCCAAACCAGGTCCGATTACTCGTTCCCCCATAGCTAGAATATTCGTATCATTATGTTCACGAGTTGCTTTTGCACTGAAAGTATCATGTACTAATGCACATCGAATTCCTTCAACTTTGTTTGCGGCAATTGACATACCAATTCCTGTCCCACAAATTAATATTCCACGGTCTACTTCTCCATTTGCAACTTTTTGTGCAACTGGGAATGCATAGTCTGGGTAGTCTACAGATGTACCACACTCACAACCATAATCTTCGTATTCAATACCCATTTCATCCATTAAATTCATGATTTCTTGACGAATATTTAATCCACCATGATCAGATGCTATTGCTACTTTCATTAGATAACCCCCGTATTGATCTCTTTGATTGAATTTTCTTCTGTATTGAATTAACTTCAATTTCTATCTTACACTATTATGTTCAGATTTAGGGCATCTAATTAACATCCAATCACTGTTTAAATTAATATTCGTTCGGTTTCTGTACAATCTGTTTTACCAACTCTTCTAATTCCGTCAAAGTATTTTCATATGTTGTTAATGACCCTCCATATGGGTCAGAAATATCTTTAGCTTGACCGTTTATATATTCATAAAATGTAAAGATTCTATCCTTATATTGAGGAAACTTAGAAACTAACATTTGTTTATGGCTCAATGTCATTGATAAGACTTTCGAAGACCATTCTAAAAGATCTTCATTTATTTGCTGCGAGGAATGATTTGTCTCGATCCCTTTATTTTTTAGTGCCAATATTGCATTTTGAGAGGCAGGGTCGCCTGACATAGCAAATACTCCAGCAGACTTGACCTGATAGAGCTCATTCCCATGATGTCTTAATAGCGCTTCTGCCATTGGGCTTCTACATGTATTTCCGGTACAAACAAATAATATATTTTCCATCTTAATACCTCACCCTCATTTATCTGAACGTTTTATTTAATCTATTTTACTAAAAAGTAAAAGGATGGGGCAATTGTCTCCAATTTTCTCCATCCTTAGCTCTTATTCACCATATGTATCTTTTAAGAAAAAAATAATAGTTTTATACCGAAAATCAATAAGAATGAACCACCTAATAGTTCTCCAAATTTACCGAGTTCCTGTTCTACTCTTCTTCCTAAAAGTAATCCTGCCCAAGTTAAAATCGTACTAATAATACCAAATAGTAAAATGGTTAGCCATGTTTTAGCACCGAATGTTCCTAAGCTAATTCCAACTGAAAAGCTGTCCACACTTACACTAAATGCAAAAAGAAGTAAACCTACTCCTGTTGGTGAATATTTATTTTCTTCTTTACCAAATAAAGTTGAATAAATCATGTGAAAGCCTATTCCCATTATTAATAATCCGCCGAGTAATACAGCAAATCGTCCCAGATTTTCGGATAACTCATATCCAATGATCATTCCTAGTAAGGGCATTATTACATGAAATAGTCCGATTACAATGCCAATATGAATGATCTGTTTAAATTTTAGTTGGATAACGCCCATTCCTAACCCTACTGAGAATGCATCTAAACCTAGCGCAGATCCCATAATACTTAATGTAATTAGTTCATTGATTAACGAGCTACTCATGCTTTCCCCCCTAGGACTTGCTATTAAAAGATATGCACGTCCTACAAATCATATGAGGGAAATTAATATAATTTTTCAGACTGTTGACAAACGCTCGCTTTCTTCGTTACTTCGCCTGTCTGAAAATAAAGTTTTTGGGCTTTGTTTATAGACGAAAACAATAGTAGCCCGTTCTATTCCTGTATAACCGAATGTCCACAAGCTTTCCACAGACGATTCATAATGGCAATTCCAATACCTTCATAAGGGAAAGTTTCGCAATAAATGATATCAACGTGTTCTTCATTAAATTGACGTATACAATCATATAATGCTGCTGCTACCGTTGATAAGTCACTACGTTTTCCACATGTAAGAACAACATCTGCATCATATTTCGTTGCATTTTCTTCCGTTGTTAATATCCCTACTCTTTTTCCTTCTGTTTTGGAATTGTGTATAAGTTTGTGCATAAACTCAATACTTCCATTTACAAGATGCATTTGAGCATCTGGTGCATAATGTTTATATTTCATCCCCGGTGATTTTGGTGCTTCATTCTCCTTCATTGTTGCTGGATCTACTTCCACTGTAGGAATTATTTCTTTGATCATTTCTGGTGTAATACTACCTGGTCTTAATATTGTAAAAATATCTTGGGAACAGTCAATAACTGTTGATTCCAATCCGACTCCTGTACTACCACCATCTACAATACCTACAATTTGTCCATTTAAATCTTCAAATACATGCTTAGCAGACGTTGGACTAGGTTTGCCTGAAGTATTTGCACTTGGTGCTGCTATTGGCAAATTACAAGCTTCAATTAACGCTAAAGCAACTGGATGATCAGGCATTCTTATTCCAACAGTGGATAACCCTGCCGTTACATATTTTGAAACATGTTTTTTACTTTTTAAAATTAACGTTAATGGTCCTGGCCAAAAAGCATCCATGAGTTTTTTTGCATTTAACGGAATTTCTTCAACTAGATGATCTAACTGTTCTTCGTTGGCAATATGTACAATAAGGGGATTATCACTTGGTCTACCTTTTGCTTGGAAGATTCGTTGAACCGCTTCATCCGAAAGAGCATTTGCCCCTAATCCATAAACAGTTTCTGTTGGAAAAGCGACAACTTGTCCTAACTGTAAATTTTTTGCTGCATCCACAATCTGTGGGTAAACTTCTTCTTTATTCACAGGATTATCCACATACCATATTTTCGTTTCCATACGTAGCACCTCTCTCTAGAGTGAATAATAGTGTATATTTTACAAATTTAGACATTATCCAAAGAATGAAAAGCAAGTTTTATCCACAAATTGTGGACAAAACTTGCTAATTTGTGGATAACTTTGTGTATAGTTCTTTTTGATAAACTAATACTTCTTCATTCGTAATAGTAGTTTGGTAATGCTTCATTTCTTTAATACTGTTTGAAACATTTTCCTGTTCGACTTGCCCAAAACCTAGTAAAAGGAATAAGTCTTGAACTACATGCTGCCTTGTTAATAAATATACTTTACTAATCATTTCATCTTTTAGTTTTTCAAGAACACTTTGTAAAAAGAGTACCATATGCTGTGAGTAAATGGTAGGTGCAACTACTAGTGATCTTAATAACGCTTCTTCTCCATCTTGTTCATATCCTATTACAGCTTGTGCTTTCCCAAACTCATCTTCCATTATGAAAAAAGATTCCTGTTGCTCCTCAAGTCCGTTTGTAGATAACCCTGCTTGTCCTAAGAATGAAAAAATTGTTTCAAAATCATCCTGAATCGCTGAACGTATTTTCATAAAATAACCTCCCTAGTATGCTTGTAATACTTTATGCACATAGGGAGATTGCTAGAACTAAAATAATTGCTTTAACATTTGTACAAAGAAGCTCTCTACCTTAATATCTTCTTTTGGTTCATCACCAGGTAGAGTGGAAGCTACAACCGCATCTTCACTGCTCTTGACCTCAGCATCATCCTGTAAAGATGATTCATTGTTTTGTTTTGTTGTAGCAATAGAATCAACATCACTTAAACGTAATGCTTCTTGTTGTTTAAACTCATTTTTTGCTTCATTTTTTGGTTCGCTTTTTGGTTCACTTTCGATTTTTGTTTCATGATCAATCCTTTGTTGCGATTGTAGTGACTCTTTACTTAAAGTTGCATCACCGTTTGAAAAATCTAGGAAACATAATGGTGGGAACAATACGCACCACCAGTTTGCCCCTTGTCCTGCACCAAGTTTAATTAAAACCGCTTCGTAGTCACCAGCAGGATATAAGAAACTACCATATAATTTTGTAGGGAATTTAACTTTTTTAGAGTAAGTAATTGTAAATGGTTGATTTGAACCTTCTTCTTTAATAACACGTGCAACCGTTTTTTGTAAGTCTGGAATATGACTTTTAATAACCTTTTGTCCTTCTTCAAAAGTTGTTAAATCTTTTACCCAAGTATTAATTTGAGCATTAACTTCATCTCTAACTTTACGTTTAAGAGCTTGATCTTCACTAGAATCGCTATTTGCTAGAATTCGTAGTCGTACAGCTTTCTTAGGAATTACGACCATCTCATTACCTTTTGCATTTGTATCTCGAAGTGGCATTAATACTGATGAACTAATCAATAATATGATAAATAAAGAAATAATTTTATATGTTATTTTTGTTTTATTTTTAGTTTTCATTCTCTCCACCATCCCTCTAGGAACAGTGTAGACAATTTGATTATTTCTTAAACACTAGTATTCTATTTTTTTTAATAGATTCTTTATTAGATTAGATAGTAAACGATGATTTCCAGTTCAGGCTACCCGTTTTTCAGTTGTGCAGTTGTTGAGCTCCTCATAGATAAAAAGGTTATCCTAACTGTTCTATTAACTATCAATTGAAAAAGAAATTGTGAATTAAAATCAGTAAAAACCTTAAAAAGCTTTGTTTATTTCCTAGATATCTTTCAATTCTTTTTTCTCTAACAGTTTATCTGCTCTTTAATATATTTCATATACAACGAAACAATATCTATATCTGATACTGTATATAATGTTCTACTTCCTACTACGTCTTCAATTTCATTTAGGATCAGTTGGTTGTTTGCATCGAACATGAAGTCAATTCCTACGAAGTCGAAATCAAAGTGATCTACTATTTTCTGAATAAGTTCTTTTTCATTTCGGGAAAGCTCGTAAAGCATTGCGCCTCCACCTAGTGAAAAATTCGCTCGAAAGTCTTTTTCTGAATATCTTAAAACAGCTGCAATAATTTCTTTACCGATAATGAAAACTCTTAAATCCCTACCTAACTGCTCTGCAACGTTTTGAATTAATAGTTCATCGAAATTTGAGTTCTGTACTATCTCCAGTAACTCTTCTTGATTATTTATAAAATATACTTCACTTCCGCCTCTTCCTGTGCAATTTTTAAGTACACAAGGGAAATGGACTGTATCTAGAGATTTTATAATTGTACTTTTTTTATAATAAAATGTGTCTAGCATTGGAATACCTAGTCTAGAAAGCTTCTGGTGTGTAAGAAATTTGTGATTGACCATTGTTGAAATCGCCTGGTTATTAAATGTTCTGATTCCCATTTCTTCAAAGTGGGAAGATAATATTTGTGATATGGTCCTCATGATTACAAAAGCCGGTTTGCTTAATTCTTTACCTCGATAGTAAAGTATATTAACACCATTTCGAGTACCTATTACAATATCATCTGTATATAGTAACTTTAACTCAAATCCATTTTCCAATGCTCCGATTACTAGCCAGTCGATATACGTTCTGTTTCTTTCTGCATCTGCTTCGGAATAGATTAACCATCCAATCATACGTTTTTCTCCAAGTCCCATATAATATAATCAATAATATATTTCGTTGTATCCACGTCTGTACATAGATAAATATTTTTGAAATGTGCATTTGAGTTAACTTCGCATATATATGTTTTTCCATCTTCTCCAAACAATAAGTCAATCCCTGCGAAATCAGCTCCCAATATTTCGGAGCATTGAAGTGCTAAATTGATCTGCTCTTCTGTCGGCTCATACTTATACATTTTTCCACCGTTTGTAACATTTGCCCGAAAATCTGATTCAGATTTTCTTAACACTGCTGTTACTACTTGTTTACCTACTACTTGGATACGAATATCAGTCCCTCTACTTGATTCTATAAACTCTTGATAAATATGCGGTTTGTGCTTTAGTTCGTCTACCTTCTTAAAAAAGTCTTCTCTATTCTCAACTAAATAAACTTGTCTACCGAATGAACCGAATGACTCTTTTATTATTAAAGGAAAACCTAATTCCTGTATAACTTCATCGTAAAAATCATAATTTGTTAAATCACAATTAGGGAATAATAGCGGAGCCGTAATTGTTTTTGGCATAGGTATATTAAAGTTAGATAATGCTTGAAAAGTTAAAGCCTTATCATCACAGACTTCTATCGTTCTCGCAGAATTATATAGTTTTAGCCCCATATTTTCTAAATGCCTTGCTAAATGAACATCCTTGTCCCAAAAAATTACAAAATCAGGTCTCTCATTCGCGAATTTCCCTTTTAAAATTGCTTGACCCTTTTCAATTACTGGGATTAGTTCATAATGTTTAACTAAGGAAACGTCTATTCCTTTTGCGATTGCTGTATCTTGTAACCATTCGAAAAGTTCAGTAAATTTTGTAGCTGTAATATGACCATTAAATACAATCCAACCTTTAAACTTTTTCATTCTAACTATCTTCTTTCGTAATGTTTTTGTTTTTTCTTGATTGAAATTTTCCTCATCTTTTACAACTTTAACACAAAAAAAAGAATCGTAATACATGGACTTTTTCTAGTCAATATCATTACGATTCACTATTTAAATTAGCCATTTACCATATAAACCATACGGTCTTTTCCATTTATATCAAAAACAACTTCAACATTTGAATTCGGATAAGCTTTCCTTAAAATGTCTGCAACCTGTTCACCTTGATTGACACCTACTTCAAATGCAACCAATGATTTTTCTTTTAATACTTGAGGTAAGTCATTTGCAAAACGGCGGTAAAATTCTAGACCATCTTCGCCGCCTACTAAAGCACGGTATGGTTCATGATCCTTAACTACTTCATCTAAACCCAACCAATCCTCATGCGGAATATACGGCGGATTTGATACAACAATATCAACTTTCTTGTTTTCTTCAATAAAGTAATTCAGTAAATCATTGTGAATAAAGTGGACATTTGCCTGTAACTCTTGCGCATTTCGTTTAGCGACTTGAATAGATTCTTCTGCAATATCGACTGTATGAACTGTTAATTGTTTATTTTCAAGCGCAAGTGAGATTGCAATCGCCCCACTACCTGTACCTACATCTACTAGTTCAAGTTGTTCTGTATTCTTCCAATGCTTTTGAATACGATGCAATACACCTTCCACTAACTCCTCTGTTTCTGGTCTTGGAATTAGTACTTCTTCATTAACGAAGAACTTTCGGCCATAAAAGTATTCATATCCTATTAAATACTGGATTGGTTGGCCCTTAACGTGCTTGTGAACCAATTCTTGAAACTGCATCCAATCATTCTCTTCTAAGTCTTCTCTCATATTCAGCAATAATTCTGTTCGATTGTAGTCCAAAAGATGTTTTAATACAATTTCACCCACATTTTCATCACGACCATGTTCTTGTAAAAAAGAAGAAGCCCATTTTAGGGCTTCATATATTTTTGTTGTCATTATTGACTTTGTTCCATGCGTTTTGCTTGATCATCCATAATTAACGCATTAATAATTTCGTCGATTTTACCTTCAACGATTTGATCAAGCTTTTGAATTGTTAATCCAATTCGGTGGTCAGTTACACGGTTTTGTGGGTAGTTATAAGTACGGATACGTTCAGAACGGTCACCTGTACCTACAGCTTGCTTACGATTTTGATCGTATTCTGCTTGTACTTCTCTTTGGAATTTATCATAAACCCTAGCGCGAAGAACCTTCATCGCTTTTTCTTTATTCTTAATTTGTGATTTTTCATCCTGACATGATACAACAGTATTTGTTGGAATATGAGTTAAACGCACTGCAGACATCGTTGTATTTACTGATTGACCACCAGGACCACTTGAAGCAAATGTATCTACACGAATATCTTTTTCGTGAATTTCAATTTCAACTTCTTCAGCTTCTGGTAAAACTGCTACTGTTGCAGTTGAAGTATGAATTCGTCCACCTGATTCTGTTTCAGGAACACGTTGAACACGGTGTGCACCATTTTCAAATTTTAGTTTTGAATATGCACCTTTACCATTTATCATAAAGATAACCTCTTTAAAGCCACCTAGCTCTGTATAGTTACCTTCAATGATTTCTGTTTTCCATCCGTTAACCTCAGCAAAACGGCTGTACATACGATATAACGTAGCAGCAAATAATGCAGCTTCGTCTCCGCCCGCAGCACCACGAATCTCAACGATAACGTTTTTATCATCGTTAGGATCTTTAGGAATTAAAAGGATTTTTAAACGTTCTTCTAGATCCTTTGATTCGTTTTCTAAATCATTTAATTCTTCTTTAACCATTTCGCGCATATCAGCATCAAGCTTCTCTTCAAGCATAGCTTTTGCATCTTTAATTTGCTCTTTAACTGATTTGTATTGACGGTATACATCAACCGTTTCTTGTATGTCTGATTGTTCTTTTGAGTATTCACGTAACTTTTTTGAATCGTTTATAATTTCCGGGTCACTAAGTAAATCGTTTAATCTATCATAGCGATCCTCTACAGCTTGTAATCGATCAAACATAATTTTCACCTCGACATTTTCGTCTTAAATATATATCGAAAAAAGCGATTCTAAATCGCTTCTTTAATTCTAAATTCTAAGGTAAAAGCGCGTATAGCACTTTATCCACAATTATTATTCTTCAGTTCCGAAAGCTAGCTCTTCGATCATATCTCAGTCAGAGCTGGGCGAGCTTTCTCCACATTTCTTAGTATATGGTCTTAATAGCTAATTTTCAACCTACAGTAAAATTAATCGTTCTGACTTTGAAGTGCTCGTTGAATTGTTTTCGTTGGTACTTCGTGACAGTGACGACATCTTGGTTCGTATGATTCAGATGCTCCTACTAAAATAATAGGGTCTTCAAATAAAGCTGGTTTACCATTTATTAATCTTTGTGTTCTACTTGCAGGTGATCCGCATGAAGCGCAAACTGCGTTTAATTTCGTTACATGTTCTGCAATTGATAATATTTCAGGCACTTTACCAAATGGTAAGCCTCTAAAATCCTGGTCTAAACCTGCACAAATCACACGTTTCCCAGAGTTAGCAAGTTGCTGAACTACCATAACTATTTCATCGTCAAAGAATTGAATCTCGTCAATTGCAACTACTTCAACTTCTTCTGTAACGTATTTAAGTATATGTGATGAGTGTGTTACTGCATAAGCAGGTACTTTCATACCTGTGTGAGACACCACTTCTACTTCACTGTATCGATTATCAATTGATGGCTTGAATGTAACACAGCTTTGCTTAGCAAACTGCGTACGACGAACACGGCGAATTAGTTCCTCTGATTTTCCAGAAAACATACTTCCGCAAATCATTTCAATCCAACCATTTTTTTTCATCATAAAGAACATTATGTGTCTCACCTTTCTATATCAGTACAAAGACTATTTTATTATTTATTTTAAACGCTGGTTAATTCAGCACTATTTATAATTCGTGTAAGTATCTTGAGTATTTATATAAAAATTCACTAAATTGAATTAGACTTATATGTTATTTGACTATAAATGCGTAAAAAAAGCAGGCAAAGTAGCAATAACTCGCCTGCTTTTCATCAATATTACTTAAGGCCGTATTTTTTGTTGAAACGTTCAACACGTCCTGCAGCGTTAGCAAATTTCTGACGTCCAGTGTAGAATGGGTGAGAATCAGAAGAAACCTCAACTTTGATTAGAGGGTAAGTTTCGCCATCTTCCCATTCGATTGTTTCGTTAGAATATTTTGTTGATCCGCTTAAGAATTTGAAACCAGTGTTAATATCCATAAACACTACTTTCTTGTAATTAGGATGAATATTCGCTTTCATGTTTTTCATCTCCTTCCGCCCTGAAATCCTTGAAATCAGAGTTATAAGAAACCATGTGTATACCACATAGTTTACATTTCACATACAAATGAAATTATAGCAACTAACCCGGGAGAATGCAACCCACTATTTCTCTTTCAGATTGCTTATATCTTCCATCTATTTTATTTATTAGATACAGGCGTTTTTCTACTTTCTTCAGTCATCGTATTGAAGAAATCTTCATTTGTTTTCGTTTGACGAAGCATTCTGAAATAACGTTCAACAAAGTCTGGGATATCAGACATAGTTTTTCGCATTAACCATAGCTTGTCCAGATGATCTTTTGGTATTAATAGATCTTCTTTACGTGTTCCAGAACGACGAATGTCAATTGCAGGGAAGATACGACGTTCAGCTAATGAACGATCTAAGTGAAGCTCCATATTACCAGTACCTTTGAACTCCTCATAAATAACATCATCCATACGTGAGCCAGTGTCGATTAGAGCAGTTGCTAAAATCGTTAAACTTCCACCTTCTTCGATATTACGTGCAGCACCAAAGAATCTTTTTGGTCTATGGAATGCAGCAGGATCAATACCACCTGATAACGTACGACCACTTGGTGGAATAACTAAATTATACGCACGAGCAAGCCTAGTAATACTATCCATTAAAATAATTACATCTTTCTTGTGCTCTACTAGTCTCATAGCGCGCTCTAATACTAGTTCAGCAACCTTAATATGACTATCAGGAGTTTCGTCGAAAGTCGAACTTACAACATCTCCTTTTACAGAACGTTCAATGTCCGTTACCTCTTCTGGTCGCTCATCAATTAGCAATACAATTAGTTCAGCTTCTGGGTGATTTGTCGTGATGCTATTTGCAATTTCTTTTAATAACTCTGTCTTACCGGCTTTTGGAGGGGCAACAATTAAACCACGTTGACCAAATCCTACTGGGGAGATCATATCAATAATTCTTGTAGAAAACTTAGCAGGAGATGTTTCAAGCTTCATTTGTCTATTTGGATATAATGCAGTTAATCCCGGGAAGTGAACTCGTTCTTTAGCATTCTCAGGATCATCTCCATTGACTGCTTCTACTTGAAGTAGACCAAAGTATCTTTCATTTTCCTTCGGTGGGCGTACTTTTCCAGAAACCTTATCACCATTTCGCATATCAAAACGACGAATTTGAGATGCAGAAATATAAATATCTTCTGAACTAGGTGAATAATTAATTGGACGTAAGAATCCATATCCTTCTGATGGGATAATTTCTAGTACACCTTCCATGAACATTAATCCATCTTTTTCAGCTTGCGCTTTAAGGATTGCAAAAATAAGTTCTTTTTTCGTTAATTTGCTGTAATACGAAATTTTCATTACCTTCGCGTGTTCATACAAATCTTTTAATTTCATGTTTTCTAATGCAGAGATTGTTAAACTCATATAACACCACTCTTTACTTTTATTCGTTCAAATTAGGGTTTTCTTAATTCGGAAGGTTATTTAGAAGGTTTTTTGAAGGAAACTTACATAAAGTATTACTCTTTAGTGTAACCTTTTCCCCTAAAAATATTCTAAGTAATTAGAATTAATAGGTTTACTATCTATTGAGATTATAATTCGAAAGAGTTTTTTATGCCAACTATTTTTCGACTAAACTATTTAATGACTCTTCCTCTTGGTAAATAAAGGAAAGAGTCATTATTTTACTAAATTAATATCTAGGTTCCGATTTCGTTAACAAAGAATTTTGAATCATTATTAACCCTCATCAAAACCAAGCTTTTTTACGGATTGATTATTTTATAACTAGGTTTGGTTTTTTGTTTAGGCTGTGACGTCCATCTACAAAACGAACAGTTCCTGATTTAGCACGCATAACTAATGATTGCGTAGAACCTACATTCCCTTTGTATTGTACACCTTTTAGTAATTCTCCATCAGTTACACCAGTAGCAGCAAAAATTGCATCGTCACCCTTAACTAAATCGTCCATATATAATATACGGTTTGGATCTTCTATACCCATGCGTTTGCAACGTTCGATCTCTTCTTCATTTTGAGGTAATAACTTCCCTTGAAGTTCTCCACCTAAGCATTTTAAAGCAACTGCAGCGATAACTCCTTCTGGCGCTCCACCGCTTCCAAATAAAATATCAACACCTGTGTGATCAAAAGCTGTGTTAATTGCACCCGCAACATCACCATCGTTGATCAGTTTAATTCGAGCACCTGCTGAGCGAATTTCTTCAATTAATTTCGCATGGCGTTCTCTATTTAATACTGTTGCAACAACTTCATTAATATTTTTTCCTTTTGCTTTTGCTACAGCTGTTAAGTTATCAAGAACAGATGCATTGATATCAACTTTACCAACCGCTTCAGGTCCTACTGCAAGTTTCTCCATGTACATATCAGGAGCATGCAATAAATTGCCATGGTCAGCAATTGCAATAACTGCTAAAGCATTCCATCCACCAGATGCCACGATATTTGTACCTTCAAGTGGGTCAACTGCTACGTCCACTCTTGGACCATATCCATTCCCAAGTTTTTCACCGATATAAAGCATTGGAGCCTCGTCCATTTCCCCTTCTCCAATTACAACTGTTCCCTTCATAGGAATCGTATCAAATACGTCACGCATTGCTGTTGTAGCAGCATCATCTGCTTCATCCTTTTTACCTAAACCCATCCATTTTGCAGATGCTAGTGCTGCTGCCTCAGTAACACGTACTAACTCCATTGATAAACTTCTTTCCATTCCAAACTCCCCCTTTGATGTAAATGAAAACTATCTAATTATGTTATGAGTATGTAAACACCCAATTTTACGCATTTTTTAATTGTTCAACTTCTTGCTTGGTTAGCTGAACACGCCAAACATTAGCTCCTAATCCTAAAAGCTTTTCAACTAAATCCTCATATCCTCTGTCAACATGCTCTAATCCAGTTAGTTCTGTTTTACCTTCTGCAATCAAGCCTGCTATAACTAAAGCTGCTCCAGCACGTAAATCACTTGCCTTTACACGGCCGCCTTGTAACTGTGAAGGGCCGGAAATAATAGCCGTACTACCTTCGACTTTAATCGTTGCACTCATTCTTCTAAGCTCATCAATATGCTTAAATCTTGCACCATATATTGTATCAGTAATAACGGCTGTCCCATTTGCTTTCGTTAACAGCACAGAAAACGGCTGCTGTAGGTCAGTTGGAAACCCTGGATAAACTAAAGTTTTGATATCTACTGATTTTAGTTCTTTATTTGATCCTGAAACGATAATTTGATCGTCATTCGTATCAATATCTATATTCATTTCTCTCATTTTCGCAATAAGTGATTCCAAATGGTGTGGAATAACATTATCAACAATAACCTTGTCCCCTTCTTGCACAGTTGCAGCAGCTAATATTGTATAAGTTCCTGCTTCAATGCGATCAGGGATAATTGTATGTGTGCAGCCAGATAGTGATTCTACTCCATCAATTCGAATTACATCTGTACCAGCACCTTTAATTTTAGCACCCATACTTGTTAATAAAGTAGCTACATCGACAATCTCAGGCTCTTTTGCAGCGTTTTCAATAACAGTTCTACCATTTGCTAAAACCGCTGCTAACATGATATTAATCGTTGCACCAACACTTACTACATCTAAGTATATACGTGCACCTTTTAGTTCTTCTGCCCTTAAATAAATTGCACCTTGCTCATTTGTTACTTTTGCACCTAATGCTTCAAAACCTTTTATATGTTGATCAATAGGTCTTGGTCCAAGGTAACAGCCTCCTGGTAAGCCTATAACCGCTTGCTTAAATCTACCTAACATTGCACCCATTAAATAATAAGACGCTCGCAATTTTTTTACCTTCCCACTTGGAAGTGGCATTGCAACCATATTTGTTGGATCAATCATTATTTTTTCATCAGATACTTCTACTTGTCCACCTATTTCCTCTAAAAGGTCACATAGTGTTTGAACATCTGAAATAGAAGGAACTCCTTCAAGTGTTACAGGTGAGCTTGCTAAGATAGTTGCTGGGATTAAAGCCACTGCACTATTTTTGGCACCGCTAACACGAATTGTCCCTTTTAAAGGTATACCGCCTTCTAATACAAGCTTTTCCATAGTATACTCCCTTCTAAATGAGCAGAAGAAAATAGTAGAGAAGTATAGTTTTTAAACTTCTCAACTGTCGAATAGTTTCTACCTATTTTCTCCAAAATTCTACTTCTCTAATCTTAGTTTATACGAGAGCTACAGTCTAATGTAAAGACTTTTGCTTCGGTTTTGTTATTTACAATATCTTGAAATTCAATAAAAATTGAGTAAAACCTTTAAATGAATTTTGATTAGCGAATAAAGTAGAAATAGATATTTGGTAAATTCTTAAACTAGACCTAAACTAATTCTAATCATTATTATCTTATATCTTCAAGTCTAAATGAAAAAACAGTTAATTTTATTGCTAAAAATGGCTTTGTTAAACAAGAAAACCGTCTAAACATAATTTAGACGGCTTTAATTTATTATAATATATCATATTTTAAGCTAAAAAACTTAAAATATTATGCTTTGTTGCTAGTACCGAACTCACGGATTTTGCCAGCCACTGTTGCGATAATTGCTTCGCGACCTGGTCCAAGAACTTTACGTGGATCGTATTGTTTTTGATCATTTGCAACAAATTCACGAACAGCTTTATTGAAAGCAATTTGGTTCTCAGTGTTTACGTTAATTTTTGCAGTTCCACGAGCGATTGCTTTTTGAATTTGTTCAGTTGGGATTCCAGTTCCACCGTGTAAAACTAATGGTACGTTCGTCTCGTTACCGATTTGTTCCATTTCGTCGAAACCTAATTTCGGTTCACCTTTGTATGGTCCATGAACAGAACCTAAAGCTGGAGCTAAGCAATCAATGCCAGTACGCTCAACTAGTTCTTTACACTCTGCTGGGTCAGCATAAATAATGTCTCCAACAACGTGATCTTCTTGTCCACCAACAGTTCCTAATTCAGCTTCTACAGATACACCATGAGAGTGAGCGTAGTCTACAACTTTTTTAGTTGTTTCAACGTTTTGCTCAAATGGATCGTGAGAAGCATCAATCATAACTGAAGTAAATCCAGCGTCGATTGCAGCTTTACATGCTTCGAAGCTTGAACCGTGATCAAGATGAATTGCTACAGGTACAGTAATTTTTAAATCAATTAATAAACCTTCTACCATCTTTACAACAGTATTAAATCCACCCATGTATTTAGCTGCACCTTCAGAAACACCAAGAATTACAGGTGATTGTTCTTTTTCAGCTGCAGTAAGAATAGCAAAAGTCCACTCTAAGTTATTAATATTGTATTGACCAACAGCGTATTTACCTTCTTTTGCTTTATTAAGCATTTCAGTCATAGATACTAAAGGCATTTTAAGCCCTCCTTATATACTCTTTTATGAAAATTAATCTGCACCCATAATTTTACTAACAAGAATATAATGCTACAAAGTGTTCTTTATTATGTAAATTATAAGGTATTTATATCACAACATAAGAATACAAAAAATGAAATGAAAACACAACAAATATCATCTAATGTTCGTATTATCGTAACATTTTAGACAATTAAACATTGTTTCTAACGGTTTTATCGGCTATTTCCGAAAACGCTTTCAGTTAATGGGTAAAAATAAAAGCAGATGGTCCGCTACCCATCTGCTATTTTACTGCTGAGATTGTGGTTGTGAAGTATGTTCTCTAACAACCTTTTTAATTTCATCAATATCAAATGGTTTTGGAAAATATTGTAGTGCTCCTAATTTTTTAGCTTCTTCAATAATATCGAGTTCACCATAAGCCGTCATCAAAATAACTTTAATATCTTTATTAATTTCTTTGATTCGCTTTAGAATCTCCACTCCGTCCATACCTGGTATTTTCATATCAAGAATAACTAAGTCGGGACAATCCTTCACTACAATATCAATTGCTTGAAAACCATTAGCTGCCTGAAATACCTCATAGCCTTCTTTTTTGAAAATTTCGTGTAAAAGCAAACGAATTCCGTACTGGTCGTCTACTATAAGTAATTTACTTCCCAAAAATAGTACCACCTTTCTAAACCAGATAACCTTGCTTAAAAAAATACAAATTCCCCTAAATTTTTACATTCTACTTAAAAACCTTTTTTCCTGCATTAGTTTGAAAAATTTACAAAAAATTACTTTTTTAATTTTTTTTGTATCTATCTAAATTACAGTATAATGGTTAGACCATACTTTTATAAGAGGGAGTATTATTTAATGTTAAAAATTTTTTCGACACAATTGAATGGGGTTTTTCAAAAAATAGTTAAACAAGAGGAAGTATTTGAAGATGCTTCACGTTTCCTAGCACAGGCAGTTATAGGCGAAGGATGCGTTTATGTACATGGCACAAAAGAATTTGCTGGTATTGTTTCAGAAATAACTGATGGAGCAGAACAAAACGACTCAATTAAACCTTTGTTGATTAACGGCGAAATCCAGCCATTATCCCCAGTAGATCGAGTACTTTTATTTACAAGACAGACGGATGATCAAGAAGCTATTCTTCTTGCTAATAAACTATTAGAATCAAACGTTGGATTAGTAATCGTCTCTACTACGATCAATGGTGAAGACCATTTATCAGAACTAGCTGATGTATTTATTAACTATGAATTAACAAGAAAGCTTGTTCCAACTGACGAGGGAGACCGAATCTGTTTACCTACCCTACTTACAGGATTATTTATTTATCACTGCCTACTACTTACAATGAGTGAAATCCTATCAGATTTCGACTGAAAAACAATTCTAAAATAACAAAAACACCCAACAGGATTTTAATAAAATCCTGTTGGGTGTTTTTTATTTTCTTATCCTCGGTTTTGTAGTGATGCTCCTACAAAATCTCTGAATAATGGTTGTGGTCTATTTGGACGAGAAATAAACTCTGGGTGGAATTGTGAAGCTACAAACCATGGATGATTTGGCAACTCAATAATTTCTACTAAACGACCATCAGGGCTAGTACCTGAGAAGATAAATCCTTCTTGTTCCATTTGTTGACGGTATTCATTATTGAACTCATAACGATGACGGTGACGTTCGTAAACAACTTCTTCCCCGTAAGCTTCGTATGCTTTTGAACCTTCAACTAATTTACATGGATATAAACCTAAACGTAATGTACCACCTAAATCTTCTACATCTTTTTGTTCAGGTAATAAATCGATAATTGGATAGTTAGTAGTAGGATCAATTTCTGCTGAGTGAGCACCTTTCAAGCCTAAAACATTTCTAGCAAATTCAATTGACGCAATTTGCATACCTAGACAAATTCCTAAGAATGGTACGTTATTTTCACGAGCAAATTGTGCAGTTAAGATTTTGCCTTCTACACCACGGTCTCCGAATCCACCTGGTACAAGAATTCCATCTACATTGCTTAAAAGTTCGTTTACATTAGCTGATGTAACTTCTTCTGCATTAATCCATTTAATTTCAATTTCACTATCAAAAGCATATCCTGCGTGCTTTAATGCCTCTGCTACTGAAATATAAGCATCTTGTAATTCTACATATTTACCAACAAGAGCGATTTTTGTTGATTTAGTTAGGTTTTTAACTTTGTCTACTAAAGAAATCCACTCTGTCATATCTGCTTCATTTGTTTGTAGTTTTAAATGATTACATGCGATACTGTCTAATCCTTGTGCTTGTAAAGCTAATGGGATTTCGTAAAGAGTATCTGCATCTACACATTCGATCACATCTTTAGCATCTACATCACAGAATTGAGCAATTTTATCTTTCATTTCTTGTGGTACAGATGTTTCTGAACGTAATACGATAACATTTGGTTGAATACCAATGCTACGAAGTTCTTTTACACTGTGTTGAGTTGGTTTAGTTTTTAACTCACCAGCAGCTTTAATATAAGGTAGAAGTGTACAGTGAACATACATTACGTTGTCACGGCCTACGTCACCCTTAATTTGACGAATAGCTTCGATAAAAGGTAATGACTCGATATCACCAACTGTTCCACCGATCTCAGTGATAACAACATCAGCATTCGTTTCGCGACCAGCACGGAATACTTTATCCTTAATCTCATTTGTAATGTGTGGGATAACTTGTACAGTTCCTCCTAAGTAATCTCCACGACGTTCTTTTTGTAATACCGTAGAATAAACTTTACCACATGTTACATTGTTGAATTTAGTAACGTTAATATCAACAAATCTTTCATAATGACCTAAGTCTAAGTCTGTTTCTGCACCGTCATCTGTTACGAAAACTTCACCATGTTGGTATGGACTCATTGTTCCTGGATCTAAGTTAATGTACGGATCGAACTTTTGAATTGTTACATTTAATCCTCTATTTTTTAGTAGTCGTCCTAAAGATGCTGCAACAATCCCTTTACCAAGAGAAGAAACTACGCCACCTGTTACAAAAATATACTTTGTCATAATTGAGCCCCTTTCATTTTTAGCATTCGTATTTTATTTTTCCTTACAAGAAATTACAAAGCTAATCCTTTATAAAAAATTATTTAATAACATTTTGTATGCATGCTTTATTGTCATCCAAAATTGGGTTTTTTCATGCAAATTTTTAACATTTGAATCGAAAGCAAACATTTCATTTATTGTTTTATTACATTAAGTATTTGTAAAAAAACAAAGACGCCCCCTATTTAAAATAGGGAGCGTCAAAATATATTTCGTTCTTTTTAAAGAGCCCAATAAGAATTCTACTCATTCAGTACTTAAAAGTCAAGAACTTATCGTTCTTCTTCCTCTTCAAATTCATCTAATTCTTCTTCTTCTTCATCTTCTAGCTCTAAATCTTCATCATCTATTTCAAGATCTTCATCATCTTCATCGATTTCTTCGTCATCAAACTCATCAGTTTCATCATCATCAACTAGATCTTCATCTAACTCGTCTAATTCAAGTTCTTCCTCTTCAAAATCATCTTCTTCAGATGCGTCATAATCTTCGAACTCATCTTCTTCTTCTAATTGTTTACGTTTCTTCTTAGGTTTTGCAACAGGTAATACTTCTTCTTCTGCTTGATCGTATGGATACCAAGCACGTAATCCCCAGCGATTTTCACCTAAACATACGAAACGGCCATCAATATTTAATTCTGTATAAAATTGAGGAAGTTTTTCTAATAGTGCCTCTCTAGTTACACCTAAAACTGTTGCCATTTGGTCAACTAAATCGTAAAAAGAAATAGGTTCCTTTGTTTCAGAAAAAAGTTCATATGCTAATTCAATAAGCGATAATTCTTTTAATTGCTCTTCCGAGTATTGCTTTAAACTCAAGGTAAGCACTCCTTTAAAAATAATATTTTCACCATAATTTAATAACATTATGTATAAATTTTACTAGTTAGCTATAAAATACATATCTTTCATTATAAACAAAACTAAGTTAAATATGCTAGCACCTTGTCTATATTTTTCAATATTAGACTAATTTTTTGCGAAAATAGTAAAATGAGCGTCTAAAAGACGCCCATTCTACCTAACTCCAGTCACATGCCACTTATGCTGTCTTAAAGCAGGACAACCGGCTTTCACAATTCTTTTTTACATATTTCTACGGTATTGTCCGCCTACTTCATATAATGCTTGAGTGATTTGTCCTAAACTAGCAACGCGAACAGTATTCATTAGCTCTTCGAATAAATTGCCATTTTGACGAGCAACTTGTTTTAATTGTTCTAAAGCAACCTGTGCTTCTGATTTATGTTTCACTTGGAATTGTTCTACATGATCAATTTGCGATTGTTTTTCTTCGTAGCTTGATCTAGCGATTTCCATCGTATTAATTGATTCCATTTGTTCGTTAGGATTGATATAAGAGTTTACTCCTATAATTGGAAGTTCACCATTATGTTTAAGTGTTTCATAATAAAGTGATTCTTCTTGAATTTTGCCACGTTGATATTGAAGCTCCATCGCACCTAATACGCCACCACGGTCACTGATTCTCTCAAACTCTTTTAAGACTGCTTCTTCTACTAAGTCTGTTAACTGCTCAATGATAAATGATCCTTGGATTGGATTTTCATTTTTTGATAGACCATTTTCTTTTTGAATAATAAGCTGAATCGCCATTGCTCGACGTACAGATTCCTCAGTAGGAGTTGTAACAGCTTCATCATATGCATTCGTATGAAGTGAGTTACAGTTATCGTATAAAGCCAGTAATGCTTGTAAAGTTGTACGTATATCATTAAACGCCATCTCTTGAGCATGTAATGAGCGACCTGATGTTTGAACATGGTATTTAAGTTTTTGGCTACGTTCAGATGCACCATATTTTTCTTTCATCGTAACAGCCCAAATTCTTCTCGCTACACGTCCGATTACAGAATACTCAGCATCAAGCCCATTACTAAAGAAGAATGATAAATTATGGGCAAAATCATCAATTTTCATGCCTCGACTTAAATAATATTCAACGTAAGTGAATCCATTTGATAAAGTGAATGCAAGTTGTGAAATAGGATTTGCTCCAGCTTCAGCAATATGATATCCAGAAATTGAAACCGAATAATAATTACGAACACTATTATCAATAAAATACTGTTGTATATCGCCCATCATTTTTAAAGCGAATTCTGTTGAGAAAATACATGTATTTTGACCTTGATCCTCTTTTAAAATGTCAGCTTGAACAGTACCACGAACTTTTTGTAAAGTTACTCGCTTTATTTCTGTAAATTCTTCAACTGTTAAAATACGACCTAATTCTTTTTCTTTTATTTCAACTTGTTGATGGATAGCAGTATTTAAAAACATAGCTAAAATAATTGGTGCTGGACCATTAATTGTCATAGAAACAGATGTTGAAGGACTACATAAATCAAAACCATTATAAAGCTCAATCATATTATCTAAAGTACATACATTAACTCCACTCTCACCAATTTTCCCAAAAATATCAGGACGGATTGCTGGGTCTTCTCCGTATAGAGTTACTGAATCAAATGCTGTACTTAAACGTTTAGCTGGGTCATTCTCACATAGATAGTGGAATCGTTTATTCGTTCTACTTGGAGGCCCCTCACCAGCAAATTGTCTCTTTGGATCTTCATCTTGACGCTTGAATGGGAACACTCCAGCTGTAAATGGGTAATATCCAGGTACGTTTTCTTTTGCTACCCATCTTAATAAATCTCCATAATCTCGATAAGTAGGTACAGATACTTTCGGTATTTTTGTGCCCGATAAAGTTGTAGTTGTTAACTCAACTTTAATTTCTTTATCTCTAATTTTTTGAATTAGTTGATCTTGTGAATATGCTTCTTTAATCAATTTAAAATGATTTAGTGCTTGTTTTGTAGATGGAGCAAGAGATTCTTCAAATTTATTTTTCAAATCTACTAATGTATGTTTTGCATCTTCAATATTTTGTGACTCTATTTCAGACAGTGTTCCTTCAATTTGATAAAGCTTTGAAGCTTTTGCTGCCTCAACTTCAGTGTTTTCGTGATAGTTTCTTACAGTTTCTGCAATTTCTCTTAAATAAAAACGACGATTACTTGGAATAATGACATGTTGTTTCTCAACATTACCCGGCTTAATATATGTCGTATTCCACTCATTTGTAGTGTGTTTTTCAATTGATTTTGTTAAAGCTAAAAATAAATTATTAGTTCCTGCATCGTTGAACTGGCTAGCTATTGTTCCATATACAGGCATTGTAGCGATATCATCATGGAAAAGATGACGACTACGTTGATATTGTTTTTGAACAAGACGTAATGCATCTTCTGAGCCTTGACGTTCAAATTTATTAATTGCAATCAAGTCTGCAAAGTCAATCATATCAATTTTTTCTAATTGCGAAGGTGCTCCAAATTCACTTGTCATAACGTACAGATGAATATCACTGTACTGCGTAATTGCAGCATCACCTTGACCTATACCACTTGTCTCAACAAAAATAACGTCAAAGTCAGCTGATTTTAAGATTGAAATCGTATCCTCTAATGCATTTGAGATTTCAGATTGACTATCTCGAGTAGCTAAACTTCTCATATACACATTTGGATGATGGATTGAATTCATACGAATACGATCACCTAATAGTGCCCCACCTGTTTTACGTTTTGTTGGGTCAATTGAAACAATACCGATTGTTTTTTCTGGAAACTCTTGAATAAAACGGCGTACTAGCTCATCTGTTAATGAACTCTTACCCGCTCCACCAGTACCAGTCATACCAATTACTACACTTTTATCAGTTTCTGATTTTTCTAATGTTGCGGCCATCTCTAAGCTTGAATCTAGAGAACCTTTATTTTCAGCTAAAGTAATAAATCTAGCAATTTCTTTATGATTTGTAGCAGATAGTTTTTGAACGTTTTCTAAGTCCTTCAAAGGTGGAAGAAAATCTGTGCTTTGTAACATATGATTAATCATCCCTTGAAGACCCATTATACGGCCATCTTCAGGTGAATAGATTTTAGTGATTCCGTATGCTTCTAACTCCTCTTGCTCCTTAGGTAGAATTACGCCACCACCTCCACCAAATAACTTGATGTGAGAAGCGCCTCTTTCTTGAAGCAAATCGTACATATATTTAAAGTACTCCATATGTCCACCTTGGTAGGAAGAAATTGAAATACCTTGTACATCCTCTTGAATTGCTGCGTTAATAATTTCTTCAACAGAGCGGTTATGGCCTAAATGAATTACTTCAACTCCATTTTCTTGCAATAATCTTCTAATCATATTGATTGACACGTCATGGCCATCAAATAAGCTTGATGCAGTAACGAAACGAATCTTGTGCTTAGCTTGATACTTTTCTACCATACTAATCATCCCCCAGAAATATAATTGCCTTTTTTTGTAAAAGAAAACTTGGTAAAGGGCTATCCATATTCCTTGTACCAAGCGATCCTAATCTTTCGTAATGCGAAAAGAAGAATAATATTATTTTTTATAGCATTCTTGAGATTACTAGTCTTTGAATTTCTTGTGTTCCTTCATAGATTTGAGTTATTTTAGCATCTCTCATAAAGCGTTCCACTGGATAATCCTTTGTATATCCATAGCCACCGAAAACTTGTACTGCCTCTGTTGTAACCTTCATCGCAGTATCTCCTGCTAGTAATTTAGACATAGCAGATTCCTTACCATATGGAAGTCCATTAGATTCTAACCAAGCAGCTTGATAAGTTAATAGACGAGAAGCTTCGATACTTGTAGCCATATCAGCAAGTTTAAATGAGACACCTTGCTGAGCAATAATTGGTTTGCCAAATTGAACACGCTCTTTAGCGTAATCAACTGAAGCATCTAAAGCACCTTGTGCAATACCTACTGCTTGAGCAGCGATTCCATTTCTACCACCATCAAGCGTTTGCATCGCAACTTTAAATCCTTTACCTTCTTCACCTAATAAGTTTTCAGCTGGGATGCGGCATTCTTCAAAGATAATTTCAGTTGTCGGCGATGAACGAATACCTAATTTACTTTCTTTCTTACCAACTGAAAAACCTGGTGTATCACTTTCAACGATAAATGCAGAAACTCCGTGTTTATTTGTAGGATCTGTCACAGCAAATACTACGTAAATTTCCGCTTCTCCACCGTTTGTAATAAATATTTTTGAACCATTTAATATATATTCGTTTCCTTCTTTTCTAGCAGTCGTTCTCATACCACCAGCATCTGACCCAGATCCTGGTTCAGTTAATCCATAAGCACCGATTTTTGTTCCTTGTGCTAACGGTTTTAAGAATTTTTGTTTTTGTTCTTCAGTACCAAACTTATATATCGGCCAACTAGCTAATGAAGTGTGGGCTGATAACGTTACACCTGTTGAAGCACAAACCCGAGAAAGCTCTTCAACAGCGATAACGTAAGCTAAATAATCACTGCCGATTCCACCATATTCCTCTGGGAATGGAATTCCTGTTAATCCCAACTCAGCCATTTGATCAAAAATTGAACGATCAAATTTTTCATGCTCATCACGCTCAGCAGCTGACGGAGCAACCTCATTTCTAGCAAAATCTCTTACCATTTTACGAATCATTTCATGTTCTTCACTTAAACGAAATTGCATAGATCATTTCCCCCGATTTTTGCTAGGACAAGTATCACAATCAAATGAAAGGTTGTAATTAAAGATAATTATTTTATATCCTATTCCCCTTAACTTAATTGCTCCCTTATCACTGCCATGTTGTTTTTGTCGATTTTTGTAAGCGTTAACAAAATATTTTCTACTTTGACTAAAAAGATAGTCTACTTCGTATAATATTAGACAAAAATCTGAAAATTCCTGTTATTTTTTGTAGAAAAATTTTTAAGTCTGGAAGGAAGGAAAAACAGGGTCAAGTTAATACGCAAAAATAGAAAAGCAAAAAAATAACAGCTTAAGGGAGGCAGTACTTAGATAGAAGGAAACATTCCCCTCCACACCTTTCCTGCTCTTCCATACACTGCTATTCTTGCTTTCCCCTCTTATCGTACCTCTACTAAGACTGCGTCTCCTTGACCACCACCGCTACAAATTGCAGCAATTCCAAGGCCTCCGCCTCGTGCTTTTAATGCATTAATTAAGGTTACAATGATTCTTGCACCACTTGCTCCAATTGGATGTCCTAGAGCAATCGCTCCACCATTTACATTTATTTTTTCTAAAGGTATATCCGCAATTTTCGCACTTGCTAAAACTACTGCTGCGAATGCTTCGTTAATTTCAAATAAATCAATATCTGATATCTTTTTATTTGTTTTTTGTAATAATTTTTGAATGACATATCCCGGAGTTCTAGGAAAGTCTTTTGCTTCTACAGCCATTGATTCTGTTGCAACGATTGTAGCTAAAGGTACATAGCCATTTAGTTTTGCTTCTTCCTCACTCATTAATAAAAGTGCCGCACCTGCGTCATTTAATCCAGGTGCATTTCCAGCTGTGATTGTTCCGTCGCGATCAAATGCTGGAGATAGCTTAGCTAGTTTTTCAATAGTAGTATCTTCCCTTGGACACTCGTCTACTTCTATTTTTGTTACGACTCCTTTTTTGCCAACTGACTCAATCGTTACAATCTCTTCTTCAAATTTACCTGTTTTAATCGATTCAACCGCAAGTTGTTGACTACGAAGTGCCCACTCATCTTGTTGCTCACGAGATATGTCTTCAAGTTTAGCAACTTCACTTCCGTATGTGCCCATATGAACTCCAGTAAATGAACAAGTTAAGCCATCTACTAGAAGGCCATCCTTTAATTCTGTGTTCCCCATTTTATTTCCCCATCTTATAGAGGTTTGATAATAAGGTGTATTGCTCATTGATTCCATTCCACCTGCAACAATACGTTTACTTTCACCAGAACGAATCAATAAATCAGAAAGCATAACGCTACGCATACCAGATGCACATACTTTATTTATTGTCTCTGATCTTGTTTCCCAAGGTAATCCTGCATTACGAAGTGCTTGTCTTGAAGGTAATTGTCCTTGTCCACCTTGTAAAACTGTTCCCATTATTACATCATCAATCATTTCTAATGGATGGTTAACACGGTTCAATGTCTCTTTAATTGCGATACCACCTAACTGAGCAGCACTAAAGCCCTTTAAGGCGCCTCCAAAACGTCCGATTGGTGTACGAACTGCACTTACTATAACTGTTTTACTCATCCCATTTTCCCCCTTAAAATTTTATCTATTTCTCCTCTATAATAAAATTCTATAATCAATCAATTCACCAAATAAAAAAACGCTGACAGGCAGTCTGAAAGGTGTACAAGTTGCACACCTTTCATTGGTATTTTATGAAGATTGAAAAGTTATAGAACTTTTATGAAGCTTGGTTTTGTTTGTCACCAAAAATCGATAACTCTAAAAGCTCTGCTATATCTAGTGTTTTAACATTTTCTTCGACTTCTTTTGCTTTTGTTCCATCTGATAGCATTGTTAAGCAATAAGGGCAACCTGTTCCAATTACATTTGGACTAACTGCAAGTGCTTGTTCAGTACGTGTTACATTAATACGATTACCAACATGCTCTTCCATCCACATTAATCCTCCACCCGCTCCACAGCACATACCTGTTTCGCGCTTACGCTCCATTTCAACTAGTTTGACACCAGGAATTGCACGAAGAATATCCCTAGGAGCTTCATAAACTTCATTGTATCGACCTAAATAACATGAATCGTGGTAAGTAATCACTTCATTAACTTGATGAACCGGTTTTAACTTACCCTCTTTAACCAATTGAGATAATAATTCTGTATGATGATAAACTTCTATTGATAAACCAAAATCAGGATATTCATTTTTAAATGTGTTATAAGCATGCGGGTCAATTGTTACTAATTTGCTTACTCCCGATTTTTCAATTTCTGCGATATTATTACTTGCTAACTCTTGGAATAAGAATTCTTGACCTAATCGTCTAGGTGTATCACCAGAATTTTTCTCCTTATTACCTAAAATTGCAAACTTAATTCCAGCTTCATTCATTAGTTTCGCAAATGCTAATGCGATTTTCTGGCTACGGTTATCATATGAACCCATTGCACCAACCCAGAATAAGTACTCAATTTCTTCTCCAGCTTTCTGAGCTTCTTTTACTGTTGGGATATGGATACTTTCATCAAGTTCTCTCCAGTTTTCACGGTCTTTACGATTTAATCCCCATGGGTTTCCTTGACGTTCGATATTTGTCATTGCACGTTGAGCATCTGGTTGCATCTTACCTTCCGTTAAAACTAAATAACGACGTAAATCAATTACCTTTTCAACATGCTCATTCATTACAGGACATTGATCTTCACAATTACGACAAGTTGTACATGCCCAAATCTCTTCCTCAGTAATTACATCACCAATTAAACTTGGACTATATTCCAATGTTGCTGCTGATTCTTGTTTTCCTTGTGAAGCAAATGCTAATTGATTTCCTTTTGTTTTAGAAAATGCAACTGTTGGAACCCAAGGTGCACGAGATGTTACAACAGCCCCTGTTTCAGTTAAATGATCACGGAGTTTTAAAATTAAATCCATCGGTGACAGCATTTTTCCAGTTGCAGTAGCTGGACATACATTAGTACAACGACCACATTCTACACAAGCATATAAATCAATTAATTGTGATTGACGGAAGTCGCTGATTTTTCCAACACCAAATGTTTCTTGTGTTTCATCTTCAAAATCTATTTTTTCTAATTTTCCTGCTTTCGTTAAACGATTAAAATACACGTTTGCTGGACCAGCAAGTAAATGTGCGTGTTTTGATTGAGGTACATATACTAAGAACGTTAAAAGTGAAATTAAGTGAGTCCACCACGCAACATAAAATAATGAAATTGATAAAGGCTTACTAATACCGTTAAAAACTGTTGCAATTAATGATGCGATTGGTTCATGAAAGCTTGTTGCTTCACCATGCCAAATGATTCCCACACCATTACCAAAAAGCGTTGATAACATTAATAAACCAATAAAAATAAGAACTAAACCGCTTTTCCAACCTCTTTTTAGTCGAACTAACTTCTCAATATATCGTCTATGGAAGGCCCAAACAACTGCCACCAATATAAGTAACGCAATGATTTCTTCAAAAAATGTAAATGCACCATATAAAGGTCCAAGAGGTAAATGTGCGCTAGGAACAAGACCTCTTATAATAAAGTCTAAAGCTCCTGCTTGAACTAAAATGAATCCATAAAAGAATAACAAATGAATAAATCCACTTTTCTTATCCTTTAATAGCTTTTTTTGTCCAAAAACATTGACCCAAATTTTTTGAAAACGTTCTTTCAAATTTCTTTCAAATTCTTCTTTTTTACCTAATTTAATGTAGGCAAGTCTTGTTTGAATCAGGTAAACGAATAAATAAATTGCATAAACTGTAATTGCCACAAACCCTAGTGCGTTCAAATACAAAAGTGCATGATTCATGATGTATTCCTCCCCCAATTTTCCCGGTTATAAAGAAAACGCTTACTGTTTAAAAATTTATAACCATAATAATATTCAGAAAATATATAATTTAATTATATTATGAATGACTATTCAGTCAAATACTTTTTCATATTAAATTGGCTCTTTTTCATATTCTTCAATGGATATGGTCATACTATCAACACGTAAAAGGTAAAGGAGTTTAATTATATGATTCTTTTCATTTGCTTAATTGCTCTACTCTTTCTTATACTCCTTGCTAGCTTAGATCTTTATTTTGGCTATAAAGCATTTCATAAATATGATAAAACTTGTCCATTTAAAAAAAGATATAGTGAGACAATGTTAATAACAGATGGTAATGATTTGTACAAGCATCTTCTAGACGATATAACAGAAGCAAGTAGTAGTATTTCGATGCTTTTTTATATTGTTCGAAATGATGATACATCCGAAAAATTTTTATCATTACTTGAAAGAAAAGCTCAGGAAGGATTACAAGTACGCCTCCTTGTTGATTGGATCGGAAGCTTTAGGCTTAAGCGTAAAAGAATAAAAAAACTAATAGAAAATGGCGTAGAAGTACTTTTTAATCGGCGAACGGGATTTCCATTTACCCTTTATCGTTTTCAACATCGTAACCATCGAAAGATTACTGTAATAGATCAAAAAGTCGGTTATTTTGGTGGTTTTAATATTGGCAAAGAATATATTGGTTTTGATGAAGATTTAGGTTATTGGAGAGATTATCATATTCGAATGACAGGTGAAGGTGTAAAAGATTTACACATTCAATTTTTAATAGACTGGGTTAGAAGTGGCGGAGAATCCTTTACGTTAATTAATGACGATGAATTAGCAAAAGGGAAAATCGAGCATCACTTCTATTCTTCGGACTTTGTACGCATTGAGAATCTATATAAAGATTTAATAGATCAGGCAAAAAAACATATTTATATTGGTACACCTTACTTTATTCCGACAAAAAAACTGATGAACGCACTTCTTGCCGCTCTTAAACGAGGTGTCCACATATGCGTAATGGTGCCGGAAAAAGAAGACCACAGACTAGTTAAAGAGGCGAGTTTTCCACATCTCCTTTTAATTTTAGAAGGTGGTGGGGAAGTTTTTCATTATCAGAAAGGGTTCTTTCATGCCAAAGTACTACTCATCGATGATTGTTGTTGTGATGTAGGATCCGTTAACTTTGATCGTAGAAGTCTTTGCATAAATGATGAATGGAGCTGTATTTTTTCAAGTGAGTCTTTCATATTGAAGATTAAGGAAATATTTACAAAGGACTTAGAACGCTCAAAATCATATCCTATTGAACATTATAAAAATACAACATTCTTATGGAAATGTCGCAAGCTTTTATCTAAGCTTCTTTCTCCATTAATGTAAACATTTGTACATATACAAAAACCAAGGTAGAGGTGAACAAAATATGATCATTCGATTTGGATATGTATCACATGCATTATCTTTATATAATTGTTCACCTGCAAAAACTCTTACATTTACACGTTATAAAGCCCTTGACCTAGAAGAACGTTTAGAGAAATTAATTTCTGTTACATCGCAAAATATTGAAAATACGTATAGAGCACTTCATTATAATGTGGGACAACAAATTCCCTTATATAGAATGTCCTCTTCAATGGTCCCTTTAGCGACTCATCCAGATGTAGAATTCGATTATATAAATATTTTTCACAAACAGTTTAAAGAAATAGGTGATTTTATCAAGAAGCATGAATTAAGAGTTAGTTTTCACCCTAACCAATTCACGCTTTTTACAAGTGAAAAACCTCATATAACTGATAATGCTGTGATTGATATGGAGTATCATTATAAAGTTCTTGAAGCAATGGGTATTTCTGACCAAAGCGTCATTAATATACATATTGGAGGAGCGTATGGAAATAAAGAGCTTGCGATCCAACGTTTTTATGAAAATATAAAAAAGCTCCCTACTCACATAAAAAAACAAATGACGCTAGAAAATGACGATAAAACGTATAATACAGCTGAAACACTAATGGTTTGTAAAAACGAAGGTATTCCGCTCGTATTTGACTATCATCATCATATGGCAAACTTATGTGAAGAACCATTAGAGAAATTATTACCCATTATATTTTCTACTTGGGAGCATACATTTTTGAAGCCTAAAATTCATATTTCATCTCCGAAATCCGATAAAGAGTTCAGAGCACATTCAGATTTAATTGACATTGACTTTATTAAGCCCTTTTTTGACATCGTCAGATCAATTGGAAGTGATATCGATATAATGATTGAATCGAAAAAAAAGGATTTAGCTCTATTGCAATTAATGGAAGATATAGCGAAATGGAGAGGTTATAAGCGAATAAGTGGCGGTATGATTGAAGTTACTTAAGTTCAGTACCAAAGACATAACAGCAGGAAATAGATGAAGAAAGCAATTAATAGGTTCATTTATGCTTACCGCAGCCCTTAAGGAAGTTTAACTTACCTTGAGGGTTTCTTTTGCTTTAAACTAACTGATTACTTATGCAAAGAATACTATGATGTATTATAGATATTCACCTACAAGACTTACTTCAACTCTACTATAAAGGTGGTTTGTATATGAGCTATCAAAATGCGTTACAACAATACATAACTGCAACAAATACACATGATTTTAATCAAGTAAAAAAATATATACACAAGGACGCCATTTATTGGTTTTCAGACAAAACCTGTACTTCTTTACTAGAAATTCAGCAGTATTTTGAAAATGCTTGGAATGTAATTCAAAATGAAGTTTACAAAGCTACAAATGTAAAATGGTTAACTACCGATCACAATTCTGCAACATGTACTTATCAATTTCAATATGAAGGATATTTGAAAGGAAACTTTGTATCCGGTCATGGTAGAGCTACCAATGTATTTATAAAAAATGACCATGGTGTTTGGCTGGTTATTCATGAGCATTTGAGCGGTATTTCCTAAGCCTTTATTCTTTCATGGGATTAGTTAAAAAACAACCTTGTCAGTTAAATTACCAAATTTTCGTAAAAGGAGTAGAGTGATGTTGATTTCCACTACAGGATGCTCGCTTTCCATGGGGCGAGATTCTTTAGCCTCCTCGGCAAGCCTGCGGGGTCTCAGCCTTCCCGCTTATCCCATAGGAGCCGAGCACTATCCGCTCCAATCAACTTAATCATCCAAAAAAGTCTGAAATAAACCCTAATCAAATAGCCTTTACTTAGAGTAACCTAACTGTTATGTAGAAAAACTAATCAACTGAATTTGTTTTTCTAAACATTAGGTCATAATATTTTCAACTTCTGAAAAAAATCATTACTAGTGATTATTGGAGTCAATGAAATTACTCAAACATATTAACATTTAAAACTATTAATTGATCATCCAAAAAATGATAATTTCATCATTAAATAAATGTTCATTTAATGTCTGTTTTCCCTATTGACCATTTTATTTTTCAACACTCTGAAAACACTCAGATTATTAATCTGAGTGTTTTTCATTACCATTTTGCCAGCCATTATTTTTCTCGTTTTTATAACGGTTATTACAGCCATGGCAGCCTTCTTTATTTTCATTTCTTCCTTGATCATTATTACTTCTTCTTAATTCGTGGTCATCTTTATAGTCATTTTTTTTTTTGTCTTGCTGGTTTTCATAGTTATTATGTTGTTTCTTTTGATTTTGCTTCGATGATTCATGGTGTTCGCCTTGATTTTTATGATTCCATTGACGCTGCTTATTTCCCCAGTGCTCATCTTGATGTCTAACATTCTTAACTTCTTCTTTTGAATGACTATTATTAGTATTTTTTTCTTTTTCGATTATAGGTGA
This sequence comes from Gottfriedia luciferensis, assembly GCF_001712755.1. Classification (GTDB taxonomy): domain Bacteria; phylum Bacillota; class Bacilli; order Bacillales; family Bacillaceae_G; genus Gottfriedia; species Gottfriedia luciferensis_B. The sequence continues at coordinate 162,567 of NZ_MDKC01000013.1, read as the reverse complement.
CTTTAAACTAGAATTATTCTTGTAATTGGTTTCACCTTTTGTCACTTTTGTTGAATTAGAATTTATACTTTTTTCTTGTTTATTTTGATTTAGACTTTGATTTTGAGTTTTAACCTTTGGTTGATTTAATTCCTTAGAGTTTTGGATATTAAAATGATTATTACTATCCTGAATATCCTTCAATTCATGATTTAGCTCACTTTGTTTATTTCCAAATTCTTTTCTCATCTCACCAGTTAATTTAATTGTTTCATCTGGTTCAATTACTTTAGATTTCTCCATTTCATCAACTAAATCATCCATAACTAAATGTAGTGGCTCATTTTTCCAGTTATCCATTTTATCGATCAATTGTTTACCTTGGTTATTGTGACCTTTTAATGCAATAACCTTTAACTGTTTGTCCAATATTAAAGATACCTTTGCTTCTGAATCAATTGTAACCTTTCCTGCTGCCAATGCTTCATTGTTGTTCAAATTTACAAATATAAAAGAAAAAAGAATTAATCCACTCGCAATTACGACAGGTATCAATTTAGGGATGCTCAATTTCATTTTTTTATTTAAAATGATTGCATTGTTGGGGAACTGAATTTCTTCACCGATCGAATAAGATGACAATAATTTTTTACATTTTAAGTATTCTCCGTTAGCTGTTAGTACAACCACGGAAGAATGATTCACTTTTAATACAATACCATTGTTCATCTTCAGTTCCCCCTTTTTAAATAGTTTTTTAAATAAATATACTCATTGACGCTAATGATACTCATGGCAATTATATATTTTCTATGTTTTTCTAGCGATTTTCGACTTATATTAACTTTAGTTTCAAGTTTTTTCATCGGTAATTTTTTCTTTTTATATAGAAAAGTTAACATTTCTTCATCAGATGTAACAAGGTCTACAACTGAAAAAATATGCTCCCTTGTATCTTCATGTTTAGGCGAAACCTCTACTAAAGTTTCTAATGAAATTCCAAATTGTTTTAGCATCTCACTGAAATGAATAATTTCTTCTTTACGGTTTACTTCATCAAAGTTTTTTATATAAGAGCTATACACATGGTCATCATATTGTTTATGTATATCATCTGAACCGTTTTGTTCTGAGGTCAACGATTGGTATTTAGATTCCTTCCTAAAGAAATCGATTAATTCTCGTTTTATGATCAATTTAGCAAAAGATAGAAATGAAGCACCTTTTTTATATGAATATAGTTTAATGGCTTCATGAAATGCATTTAAACCGATACTAAATTCATCTTCTTGATTAGTAATATATCTTCCACAAATAGTGGAAACAGTTTTGTTAATAAAAGGAGTATATTGAACTATAAAATCATCTAGTTCTTTTGATGAAGACTGTTGTATTGTTAATACAATATCTTCAATTTTTTCTTTTCTTTTATAAAGCGTCTGAAAAATTGTAAGTAACAAGACCCGATCTCCTTTCAAAAGAGGATTGCTTAGCCATTAAAACTTAATGGCGCCTCCACTCATTATATAATCAAATGAATGTATGAGGCACCATTTTAATTTAATCAGTTAAACTTAAGCATATCGCATCTTATGAAATGTTTCATATGATTTTATTGAAAGGTCAATGGAAATAATTACTTATTAATGTTTACCATGTCCATTTCCATGGTTTTCACCTTGGTTATTTGAATTATCATTTTTTTTCCACTCTTGCTTTTCATTTCCCTTATGGTTTCCACGATTTTCATGTTCACCTTGATTTCTATGGCTTGTACCATTTTCGTGTTTTACTTCATGTCTTACTTCATGTTTTACTACATGTTTTTCTTCATGTTTTTCTTCTTTTTCAACTTTTACCTTTTTTACTTTAACTGGTTTTACTTCTTTTGACTTATGTTGATGTTCTTCCTTATGCTCTACTGTTACAGGTTTTGTAGCAACTTTTGCTGCATCATCTTTATCATCATTTTCACCTTGAACATCTTCATTAACATTTTTCACGTCTGTGTCATTTACGTCTTCAATTTTAGTCACTGTTGTAATAACTTCTGGTGTAGTTGACTGATCTGTAGTTGAATCAGGGTATTGAACTGTAATAACTGGTTTTAGAGCAGTTGAATCCTGTTCTGTATGCTTTAAGACTTTCTCTAATCTTTCAGAAATTTTGTTAAAGCTCTTTTCTATATTTTTAGCAATCGCAGCTTTTGCTTTTGGATTTTTAACTTGATCTAAAACATTTGCTAAAACAAGTAAATTGTTATTTAAATGGTGTTGAATTTTTGCAATTTCTTTTTGCTCTTTTGTTAATTTTTGTTTTTCATGTTTTTCAACATGTTCTTTTTCTGTTTCAGCTTTTTCTTGATCTTCTTTATCTGAATCTTGTTTGTCTGTCTCAGCTTTTTCTTGATCTTCTTTTTCTACTTCTTGTTTGTCAGTATCTTGTTTGTCTGTCTCAACTTTTTCTGTGTCTTCTTTTTCTACTTCTTGTTTGTCAGTATCTTGTTTGTCAGTCTCAACTTTTTCTGTATCTTCTTTTTCTACTTCAGTTGAATCTACTGCCGGGTTCGTAGTAACAGTACCTTCTGTTGTTGTTTCTGAAGTCGTTGGCTCAGAAACAGCTGGAAGTTTACCATCAAGTTGACCTTGAGCAGTATCCATTTGACTTAAAGCTTCTTTTAATGTTTCTTTTGCTAAATCTTCTTTGCCTTCTTTAATTAGTTCTCTTGCTTCATGAATGCGCTCTTGAGCAAATTGTGCTAAAAGTTCTGCTTCTTTCACTTTGTCTGTTGTTAGTAACAGTTGAATTTTTTCTACTGTTGTTTTTACAAAATAGAAGAAATCGCCCTTAACTAATGCAGGTGCTTCTTCCTTTTGGTCAGTAGGTGAAACTGTATCATTTTCTGCAGCAAGTACAGAACTAGAGAATCCTAACTGAGATAATAATAATGCTGTTGCTGTTGTATGTACTAATAATTTTTTCATGAATTTTTTCCCCTTTGTAAAAGTTTCTTTATTTATTCTCACTATAACTATTCGCAGAGAATTTCATTTTTTAGGGGGTCATTTTAAAAAAATTTTAAAAAATTTATAAAAAAATGGTGAAACTTGTTTTCTTTCCCTATTTACCGACAAAGTTGTGCAAAATAACTTACTAAAAAAATACAAAATAATACTTTAGAAATTTGATTAAGTTTTAAAAAAAGTACCATACCCTAAATTAGGGCATGGTACTTTTAATTTACTATTTACATTTTTTCTGGAGCAGAAACTCCAACTAAAGCTAATGCATTTTGTAGAGTAACTTGCACCGCCTTCATTAAAGCTAGTCTAGCTTTTGTCTTTTCAACATTTTCAGCATCTAAAACTTTTTCTGCATTATAGAAGCTGTGGAATGTACCCGCTAATTCAAATACATAGTTTGTAATATGATGAGGAGTACGTTTTGAAGCAGCTAATGAAACCGCTGCTGGGAATTCTCCTAATTTCTTTAATAACTCATATTCTTTTTCAGACGAAACAAGGCTGTAATCTGCTTCTCCATTGTAAACAATACCCATTTCTTCTCCTTGACGAAGAATACTACAAACACGAGCGTGAGCGTATTGTGAATAATACACAGGGTTTTCATTTGATTTAGAAACAGCTAAGTCCATATCAAAGTCTAAATGTGAGTCACAACCGCGCATTGCAAAGAAGTAACGAGTTGCATCAGTACCTACTTCTTCCATTAAATCACGTAATGTTACAGCTTTACCTGTACGTTTACTCATTTTAACTTTTTCACCATCTTGATATAACTGAACCATTTGGATAATTTCTACTTCAAGCGTATCAGCATTATATCCTAAAGCTTGAATTGCTGCTTTCATTCGAGGAATGTATCCGTGATGGTCAGCCCCAAGAATATCAATTAATTTATCAGCACCACGACTAAGCTTGTCTCGGTGGTAAGCGATATCCGGAGTTAAATAAGTATAAGAACCATCGCTTTTAATTAGTACACGGTTTTTGTCGTCACCATATGTTGTAGAACGGAACCAAGTCGCTCCTTCTTCTTCATATGTTTCACCACGTTGTTTTAAATCATCAAGAGCCTCTAAAACTTTGCCATTTTGATATAATGAAGTTTCTGAATACCATACATCAAAATCTACTCTGAAATTACGTAGATCTCGTTGTAGTTTTTCCATTTCTAATTTTAAACCGTACTCGCGGAAGAACTTGTAACGAGCCTCTTCTGGTTCATTCACATAACGGTCACCGAATTCAGCAGCTAAAGTTTTACCGATCTCAATAATGTCTGAGCCATGATAGCCATCTGCTGGCATTTCTTTATCCATTCCAAGTGCTTGCATATAACGAGCTTCAACCGAAAATGTTAAATTATTAATTTGGTTTCCAGCATCATTAATATAATATTCACGAGTTACTTCATAACCTGCTTTATCTAAAATATTGCATAATGAATCTCCAAATGCAGCCCCACGAGCATGACCTAAATGTAAATCTCCAGTCGGATTTGCTGAAACAAACTCAACTAAAATCTTTTCACCGTTACCAAAGTTTGTTTGGCCATATTCATTTCCCGATTTAATAATCGTTGGAATTAAATCAGTAAGATAACTATTATCCATATAAAAATTAATGAACCCTGGTCCAGCAATTTCTACTTTTTTAATGCTTGCTTTACTTTGGTCAAAAGAATTAATTAACTCCTCTGCAATCATTCTAGGAGCCTTTTTAGCAACACGTGCTAATTGCATTGCCATATTTGTTGAAAAATCTCCGTGGGCTTTATCTTTTGGTGATTCTAATACGACTTGTGGTAATTGTTCCTCCGTTGCTAATCCTGCTTTTAATACCGCAGCTTCGATTTCATTTTTCAAACGACTTTTCACTTGTTCTAATGTATTCATATCGTTGCCTCCTTAATTGATACTGTAATGTTATATGACCCAGCATTTTCATCTCCTACAAACAACTTATATCCTAATTGAAGTACCCCTTTTAAAGGTCCTTCAGATACTAGAAATTGCAGTTTTTTTGTATATGCCTTAGTTTGAAATACTCCTAATTCATTTGAGAAAGTACCTTCAGTGGTTTCATTTACTCTGTATTGATGACGCATCATAACTCCACCATTTCGAATAATTGTTACTTCCCCTTTACCTATTTTCATAGTAGCCTTTACTTTTCGGTCCTCGTGATTTTCATCAAATAATAAATATGAAACATCATCTTTTTTATAATATAGGCCATTAGCTTGAAAACTGATTTTATCACGCCCGTGCGGATCTTTTATCAAAGTCTCAAAGTCAATTGAGACAGGTATGCCTTGTTGTCCTTTCACTTTTACACGTCCTTTTCTCCCCATGAACGTAACGAATCACATCCAAAAATCATCTTTTCCCATTTTAGCATAATCTAATAAAAAAAATAAAATAGGTAACAAAAAAAATGTGAAAAATATTCATTAAAATGAACGAAATAATAAGATTATCTCAAAAGGCGATATACTTTAACAAAACATTCTATACACGAAAATGAAGAGGATTTTTGTTTTCAATTGAAAACCATTTGTGAGACAATTAAGAACATACAATCAATAGAAGGAGACTTTATGAAAACAATCGCTCAAAAATCATCAAGTAAATTATTTTTCATCGGACTAGGCATTGGAATCATTTCGTTATCGAGCATTTTTCTCGTTTATTTGTACGCCTTTTTTGTGCCAATCGTAGTGGGACTCATATTATGGTTCATTTTCAAACGAAAAGCGATCATGTTCGGTAGTTTTACATCAGTAATAATTGGATTACTTGCACTCATCGGTTTCATCGTTTATTTAGCAATGTTCGGTCATTTCGGACCATGACAAACAGCTTGTATAGGCTGTTTTTTTGTATTCTCCATAAAACTGATCAATTACATACCACAATTTAAAAAAGCAAAAAACCCGCCAAGAATACATATTCCTAGCGGGCTTTCGCCATATTTCGAGACAACCTCAAAATAATTAATGTGCAGATTCTGCTTTATCAATATGAATTAAATGCTTTCTATTAATAAATAAGAAAAGAACCGATAGTAATACAAAACATCCACCTACATAGAAAGGTACATGTGGATTATACCATTCAGCAAGTTTACCTGCTAAATATGGTGCAATTGCTCCACCAAGGAAACGTAAAAAGCTATATGCAGCTGATGCTGTTGAACGTTCAACTGGAGCTGCTTGCATTACTGCTGTTGTAATTAATGTATTGTTATTTCCTAAAAATGCACCAGCAATTATTACACAAACAATAATTACACTATTCGTATCTGTTCCAATTCCCATAACGATAAGTGTTATAGCAAAAAGTGTTAACATAGCATACATCGATTTAAGTGTACCGAATTTTTTTTGTAATTTTGGCGCCATAAATACAGATGTAATTGCTAATAAAAGTCCCCATCCTAAGAATACAAATCCTAAACCATGTTCCTTTAATCCCATAAAGAATGGTGAGAATGCTAATAATGTAAAGAATCCAAAGTTATATAAAAATGCTGTAATACCTAATGTTAATAATGATCTATGTTTAAGCGCACGGAATGGATCAAGGAACGATGTTTTTTTCGTATTTTGTGTAATAGGTGTTTTTGGCATCATAAAGGATAGAGATAAAAATGCAATTACCATTAAGCAAGCCACACCAAAAAATGGACCTCTCCAAGAAATCGAACCTAATTCTCCACCTAAAAGTGGACCAACTGATATACCTAGACCAATCGCAGTTTCGTATAAAATAATTGATTGCGCAACACCTGATCTAGATAATGAAACAATTGCAGATAATGCAGTCGCAACGAATAACGCGTTACCTAGACCCCAACCTCCACGTAACCATACTAATTCCCATATACTGCTTGAATTTCCTCCAAGACCAGAGAAGACTGCAATAATTAGAATACCTAAAAGTAGTGTCCACTTAATTCCAATACGTGAGGAGATAAAACCTGTTATTAACATCGCGAATGCCATTACTAAATTATAACTTGTAAAAAGAAGCGTTACGTCACTTTTAGAAGCATGCATCTTTTCAGCAATTGCTGGTAAGATTGGATCAACTAATCCAATTCCCATGAATGCGATAATACAAGCAAAACCAACAGCCCATATAGCTTTTGGCTGATTCAAAAGACCTGACTTTTGATTTACATTTGTCTTTTGTTTTTTACTATCTGCCAAGTTTGACATATTTCATCCATCTCCCATATTATTTATTGTTCTAATGCTTTTTTCACCCTTTGATACATCTCATTCATTTCATCTCGAATATCGTTCATTTTTTTAAGCTTTTCATCGATCATTTGTAATTGTTGAGCAAGTATTGCTTCCGCTCCTAAAAGTTTTTCTTTTCTTTCATCTTCATTCATCTTTTCCTTATTTTCTCTATATTGCAATCGGAATTCTTCAAACGCCTCACTAATTGCCATATATTCCTGAACCTCCTGCAATGAAAAACCAAGAACATCACGGACATTCATGATTTTCTTTAGACGTTCAATATGCAAATCTGAATAAAGTCGAAATCCTCCTTCACTTCTCTCAGGTGGGGAGATTAAACCAATTTCTTCATAATAACGAATCGATCGCTTTGTTAATCCACATTCTTTTGCCACTTCATCTATCTTATAGAGCAACTCATTACCTCCTTTCGATTTGGATTTAACTTTTATATATCACTAATCTATCTTACTCCTAATGTATCGTTAACGTCAACGTTAACTTTGTACATTTTTCTATTTTTATCTTTCTACAAAATAGTTGTTTTACTACACATAATCATATTTGTTACTGTTGAAAAATGCGTTTGTTAATTAGTTGAGTTTGATTTCTACAAAAGCCTGTTATGAGTAAGTACTTCTTTGATTTTTGCTATTTTACTTACTCATGAGCCTGTTATGAGTAAGTACTTCTCTGATTTTTGCTGTTTTACTTACTCATGAGCCTGTTATGAGTAAGTATTTCTCTGATTTTTGCTGTTTTACTTACTCATGGGCCTGTTATGAGTAAGTATTTCTCTGATTTTTACTGTTTTACTTACTCATGAGCCTGTTATGAGTAAGTACTTCTCTAATTTTTGCTGTTTTACTTACTCATGAGCCTGTTATGAGTAAGTATTTCTCTGATTTTTATTGTTTTACTTACTCATGAGCCTGTTATGAGTAAGTACTTCTCTGATTTTGCTGTTTTACTTATCCATGAGCCTGTTATGAGTAAGTACTTTTCTGATTTTTGCGGTTTTACTTACTCATGAGCCTGTGATAATTTTTTATATCAAAACGCTGAAACAATAATATTTGTGCCCGAACAAAAAACCCGAAAGAGATAAATACGTCTTTTGCGCATTTTCTTTCGAGTTCTAACAAATAATTCAACTGAGATCGTTAAATCATACTTCCTTATAAAATTATATCTTAAGCCGTTTGCTGTAATTTACTCATTTTTTTAACTTTATTCTTTCGCTTTAATGCCCACATTGTAATCCCAGTTATTCCTAAACCGAGTGGAGCTATTCCAACTAAGGCATAAATTATTTTTACGAACACACCACCAAAAGTTCCTCTATGCAAACTTTCTCTCCAAATAAAGAATTTATCATAGACTGTTTCAGTATTTTTTGAAAAAGTTCCTAAATGCTTTCCAGAAAATTGATCGAAAAATTCGCTTGTATTTCCTTTACCTTCAGGGTCATAACTGCCATCACTTAATTGGGCTTCTATAACACCTTCTTTATCTGCTGGAAGTCTTAACTTGTATAACTCACCTTCCGGGTGTAATTTATTAATTTGGGCAACTATCGTATCTAACCCTATTTGTTGTTTACCATTATCAACTGATTTAAGTTCCTCTGGATAATTCGAGGTAAATTTCAATTTCAAAGATTCTTCAATCTTTTCTTGGAATGGAAATAGCATTCCTGTTATTGCTACTACAAGTAAAAATGGTAAAGTAATAACCCCTATAAAATTATGTAATGATAGATTTTTTGCCATTTGACTTTTATTCCATTTAATTTTTAAGCTTTTAAACATCCGTTTAATACCTGGATACCATAAATATATACCTGTAATAAGAATGATAATAAATGCAATTGCAACGATACCAATAATTGTTTCACCAATTTCATCTAATAATAAATGTGTGTGTAATTCTTTAACAAAAGAAACGATTGATTTCTCCCTATCAAAATTGCCTAATAATTTGCCATTGCTAGGATCAACATATGCTTCAATTTCATTATGTCCTTTTGACATACTTGCGTGATATACATCTGTTAACTTTGAAGGTACATCCATCCTTGAAATTTGAAAACCTTTATAATGTTCAAGGAAAATCTTTTCTGCTTCTTTCACTCCAATATTTCTTTCACTACTTGCAGGCTTAAAATACTGCGGATTTAATATATGTTCAATCTGGTTCCCAAACACTAATACACTACCCGTTGCACAAACAGCAATAATAAAAAGTCCAAAAACTAAGCTGCATACTAAATGTAGAGTTAAAATAAATTTTCTTACCCCTTTTTTCTTTTTCATCTTCTCTTCTCCTATATTTTGATAATAATAATCGTTCTCAATTATAAAGGTAATGATTATCATTATCAATAAGGATTTTACATTTTTTAGTAAATTTTATTTAAGTGGCCTCAATTGTTTCAATTTCAAATTCAATATAAAAAGGCGATTCTCGTCCTGATGAACGAAAAATCGCCTTTTACAAATCTAATTATTTTACCCAACCTAATAAGATTTCACGAATAAATTTACTTGCCGCAACTTGAGTTTGCTCTGCATGATCGTAAACTGGAGCTACTTCTACTAAGTCTGCCCCAACAACGTTAATATCACTGTTTGCGATTGCTAAGATGCTATCAAGCATTTCTTTTGATGTAATACCACCTGCTTCAAGAGTTCCTGTTCCAGGAGCATGTGCAGGATCTAATACATCGATATCAATCGTTACATAAACTGGACGTCCAGCAAGTGTTGGAAGTACTTTCTTTAATGGCTCAAGCACTTCGAATTTGAATAAATTCATTCCAACTTCTTTAGCCCATTCAAATTCTTCCTTCATACCAGAACGGATTCCAAATGAATAAACATTTTTTGGTCCAATTAAATCACAAACTTTTTTAATTGGCGTTGAGTGAGATAATGGCTCACCTTCATATGAATCACGTAAATCAGTGTGAGCATCAAAGTGAATAATAGCTAAATCTGGGTATTTCTTGTACATAGCTTTCATTACTGGCCATGATACAAGATGCTCTCCACCCATTCCTAGAGGAAACTTGCCTTCAGCTAATAAGCCGTCAATATAATCTTCAATCATATCAAGGCTTCTTTGAGCATTACCAAATGGTAATGGAATATCTCCTGCGTCAAAATACTTAACTTCTTCTAGTTCTTTATCTTGATATGGACTATATTCCTCTAATCCAATTGATACTTCACGAATACGCGCAGGACCAAAACGAGAGCCTGGTCTGAAACTTACAGTCCAATCCATAGGCATACCATAAATAACTGCTTTGCTTTCTTCAAAACTTGGATGACTCTTTATAAATACATTTCCAGAATAAGCTTCATCAAAACGCATAATAAAGCCCCCTTATTTAGTAAGATCAGCTACAAATTTTGGTAATACGAACGCTGCTTTGTGTAGCTCTTTAGTATAATATTTTGTCTCAATATCGAAGAAACGATTCTCTTCTACTTCAAGTGGATCATGTTTTTTCGAACCGATTGTAAATGTCCACATTCCACTTGGATATGTTGGAATGTTTGCAATGTATAAACGAGTGATTGGGAAGATTTCTCTTACATCACGTTGAACTTGTGTAATTAACTCAGGAGTAAACCATGGGTTGTCCGTTTGAGCTACAAAAATACCATCTTCTTTTAATGCTTTAGAGATGCCAGCATAGAAGCCTTTTGTAAATAAATTAACTGCAGGACCAACTGGTTCAGTTGAGTCTACCATAATTACATCGTATACATTTTCACTATTTGCAATATGCATAAATCCATCGTCTACTTTTACTTCTACACGTGGGTCTTCTAATTTTCCTGCAATTTCAGGTAAGTATATTTTAGAGTACTCAATTACTTTTCCATCGATTTCAACTAGAGTTGCTTTCTTTACGCTTGGGTGTTTTAATACTTCGCGAATAACACCGCCGTCACCGCCACCTACAACTAATACATTTTCAGGATTTGGGTGTGTGAATAAAGGTACATGTGCAACCATTTCGTGGTAAACGAACTCATCTTTTTGAGTTGTCATAACCATACCATCTAAAATAAGCATGTTTCCGAACTCTTCTGTCTCTACCATGTCAAGCTTTTGAAACTCAGTTTGCTCTGTATGTAAAGTTTTATTAATTTTAGCAGTAATTCCAAAGTTTTTTGTTTGTTTTTCAGTAAACCATAATTCCATTTAATGCATCTACCCTTCTTTATCAAGATTTAGTTTGAAACATAAGTATCGTTTTGTCGGGGCTGACTAAGGAGCCTCCACTCTTTCGATTATGTTTCGTATTATCCCCACTCTTCCTAATTCCTATCGGATTTGTGTTGTTACGACAATTTTTTGCCGTACAAAAGAAAAGTATAGAGTAATTTTTGTGAAATGCAAGATTTTTAAAGCTAAATTATTTGATATTTTTTACTACAGTAATTTGAATAAAATTTCTCTTAATCTACCATACTAGTATTAAATTAGAGAAATGAATCGAGAGGAGGATACATTTTTGTATAATATCAACTACTCTTACCATTGGCGTACACTTCAAAAGGTCGGTATTTTGCTTACGATTATTTCAATTTCAGGTACACTATTTTTATCTTGTGTCTATTTATTTGCTATGACGTCTACAAAACCTTCATTATTTATTGAGTCAAATTCCAGTTATTATGATCACAATCAAAAACTGATTAGTAAAACTAAGCTACTTCAAAATCGTAAAACACTTAAAATTGCAGATGTGCCTCCGATTGCGATCAATAGTATTTTAGTTTCTGAGGATCGTAATTTTTTTCATCATCATGGCTTCGACTTAAAAAGGATGGGTTCTGCTATTTTAATTAATATAACGAAGGGACAATACGCTCAAGGCGGAAGTACAATAACTCAGCAACTTGCAAAAAATTTATATCTTTCACAACAAAAAACGCTTAATCGTAAATTAAAAGAGGCTTATTTAACGATGAGACTTGAATCAGCTTACAGTAAAAATAAAATATTAGAAGCATATTTAAACACCATCTATTTTGGACATGGTATTTATGGTCTAGAAACTGCGGCAAATACCTTCTTAGGTAAAGAGACGAACGAGCTGACAATTGGTGAATCTACATTTTTATTAAGTATTCCGGCCAATCCTTCAAAATATGATCCTTATGTTCATTTTTCATCTATAAAGAAAAGGCAACAACGAATTTTATCAGCACTTGAACAGAATAAATTAATCAATTCAAAAAGTGTTAAAAATGCAATTGATGAAACGATTAAGTTAAAACCGATTAAACATAATTCAAATTCTTCATTTACGTCCTATTTTCAACAAAGCGTTCAAAAAGAAATTACAGCCTCTATTGGACAATCAATCAATAACAATGGTAGCCAAATTTATACAACATTTAATCCTGCTATTCAAAAGCACATTGATCAAGCATTTGATCAGTATATTAGACCAAAACCTGATTTACAGGCTAGTGTAGTTGTATTAAATAGTCAAACTGGTGAAGTATTAGGGATGACTGGAGGCCGTGAGAAAGGACAGTTTTTATTTAATCGAGCAATAGCATCGAAAAGGCAGGTAGGAAGTACAATAAAACCAATTCTTTATTATAGTGCACTTGAAAATGGATATACCCCATCAACAAGACTTCAAAGTAAGCCTACTATATTTCACTTTGAAAATGGAGATTCATATAGTCCCAAAAATAGTGGCAATCTATACGCACATGGTTCAATTACACTAGCTAAAGCTATTGCTGTTTCAGACAATATATATGCTGTAAAAACCCAGCAGGCAGTTGGTGCTGATGAATTTATTAAAGCACAGAAGTTATTCCATTTAAACACACCAAATAATAAACTACCTTCAATGGCACTCGGCACTCAAGATGCTTCATTGCTCGATATGACAAGAGCTTATGCTTTAATTGCAAATAATGGTAAAGAAGTTATTCCTCATTTCGTAAAAGAGATTAAAACTCAAACCGGAAAGACGCTCTATAAAGAAAAGTTTGATGAAAAACAAAGATTAGATAAAGATCAAACCATTATTCTTAAACAACTAATGAATGGCATGTTCAATACAAGTTTTTCAAGCTACTTGCCAGTAACAGGTACTAGTATTATTCCTGAACTATCAAAAGATTATTATGGTAAAACTGGCACTACAAAAACGGACAGCTGGATGATTGGATTCCATTCAAATCTTATTGTTGGAGTATGGGTAGGTTATGATCATTCAAAAAATTTAACCGTAGAGGAAAGTTCACTGTCGAAGAAGGTATGGGCATCAGTTATGACAAATTTATTGGATAAAAATATAGACACTAAACTACCTAATGACCTAGTTAAAGTTGCTGTAGATGAAAAGACTGGTCTTTTGTTTAAGGAAGGCTGCGGCGATAAGGTTTCACTTTATTTTCGTAAAGGGACACAACCAACAAAGCCTTGTATGAATAAAAAAATAAACCAAAAACATAAAAAGGAAAATAAAGACAGTAAGCCTTGGTATTCACAATATTTACTTTAAAAACAAAAGACCTCACCAAATTGGTAAGGTCTTTTGTTTGTCCTAGTCCTAGCTTTGTCCAAGCTATTATTAGTTTACTTTATTTAGTCTTAAATGTAAAAAGATTATTCGACGATTTCTTCAAATTTTTTATATAATTTACCAGAAAAAGTATACTATCCTAAAAGTTCAGTTTTTAATTGTTCAGATGAATTATTCCACATCTCTTCATTGTGCGATTTTAAGAAATTGGCTAATAATTTACGAGACTTTTCATCCATCTGTTCAACAATTATTTTACGTTTCATCGCTCTATCCATTTTATTTACATGGTCAGGAAGAAGCTTATATCCCCTTCTAGCTTCGCGATCAACAGTCATGTAGCAACCTGTTACCCCAGCATAATAAGGACCGTTTTCAGTTCGCTCAGTTGCGACCCATACTAACCAATAAGGTTTTCCATTAGGAACTTCATCCTCATTCGTTAAAAACTTGATCCCCTTTTCAACTGAACTTCTTGCGTGCATTGCACCGATATCTACAAAAACATCATTCTCTTGTATATCAATAAAGACTGGAGAAATATTTTCTAAACTAATTGCTCCAACACCAAATCCGCCATGCCCACTTGTTGAATCATTTTTTAATATATTAAAACCTAGTGATTTCTTTTTTGGTTGATCAGACATTGTGCCCCTCCTAAAAAATTAATGGTGTAACGATTGAATTAATCCAGTGGAAAACTGAAGGTATAGCAACCTGGAAAATTGGTTGAATTGTATAGTTATCTAATGGAGTTAATACTAAAACTAAAAATACAAATGCTCCATATTGCTCATATTGTGACATTTTTGCACGAAGATCATTAGGAGCTAAATCCTCTAAAATTCGATATCCATCTAGTGGTGGAAGAGGAATTAAGTTAAATACAAATAATACTATATTCATTTGAATGAAAATATTAAAAAAAGAATCTAAAGTAAGTGATAGTGCTTGTGGGAAAGAATGAAAAAATCCGTACTTATATAATAGTGAATAAGCGATTAAACCTAGCGTCGCCAGAATTAGATTACTAATCGGCCCCGCTGCAGTGGTTAAGATTCCTGCTAATCTCGGATGTTTAAAGTTATGGCGATTTACAGGAACTGGTCTTGCCCAACCAAAGCCTAAAATAATTATCGCAATTGTACCGAAAATATCTAAATGTCTAAATGGAGAAAGCGTTAATCTGCCTTGTCTTTTTGCCGTGTCATCTCCAAATTTATAAGCTACATAAGCGTGCGCGAATTCGTGAACTGATAACGAAATTGCAACAACTAATAATATTAATGGTATATCTTTTAATGGATATTGAAAAAATGATCCCATTCTTTGCTCCTTTCGAGAAAAATTGCTTTTTATATAATTTAACGGTTAATTTATTAATAGTTTAATTTATTCTTTATGATTTCTTCAATGTTAATCGATTTAATCGTTATTATTCTGACTTCCTGAGTTATAATAAAAATGATAAAACGAAGGAGGTCATAATATGCCATACGTTACAGTAAAAATGCTCGAAGGTCGCACTGAAGAACAAAAGAAAGCATTAGTTGAAAAAGTTACTGATGCTGTAAGTGAAACAACAGGTGCTCCAACTGAAAAGATTGTTGTTTTCATTGAAGAAATGACAAAAAACCATTATGCAGTTGCAGGTAAACGCCTTAGTGACGAATAGAATTCCTTACATACATCAACAGTAAACGGAATAACTTCCGTTTACTGTTTTTATCTTCTTTTAGCCCCTGCTATTTCTTCAATCATTTCGATTACTTTCTTTTTCTTTTCATCAGGATTATTATAAATTAAATCATGAGGAAAATATAACTTAGAATCGAATAACTTTTTACCAGTTATTCCATCTACTAGCTCTGATTTACGCGAAATTTCTTTCAAATCACCGTTCGTTTGCAATAGTAAAATCGGCTTCTTTCCACCTTCTTCACCATATCTAAAATAATCATAAGCTTCGTCAGAAATTGTATCGATGACTAAATAGTATTCCGGGTCTATCTCTATTTCTAAAAATAACTCTTTTAATTCAGCAAACTTTTCAGTATGTTTTTGTGTATCAAAGTCTACATATTGAAATAATTTCCTATTTAAGAACCGTTGACATAGATCACTCAAGATTTGGTCAGATTCCTCCTTCCATACTTGGAAATAATACAAAAGAACTGATTCATCTAATTTGATATATTCATCTAAATCAACTTTTCCCTCAAATAAATGACCAAAATGCACTGGTACATAATTAAAATGGTAACCTGTTTCATGCAAATATTTAGCCCTTTGTAATATTTTTTGTAAAATGGCTTCCGCGCTCCTAGACACTGGATGAAAATAAACTTGCCAGTACATCTGGAATCGACTAATTAAGTAGTGCTCAACAGCATGCATACCTGATTGTTTAATAACGACACCATCAGGTCGAGGACGCATAATTCTCAAAATTCGTTCCATATCAAAATTGCCGTAACTTACGCCAGTGTAGTAAGCATCTCTAAGGAGATAATCCATTCGATCTGCATCGATTTGGCTTGAAATCATACTTGTAACTAACTTATTCACCGATGTTTTCTCAATCACTTCTGATACTTTCTTAGGAAAGTCATCCCCAACTTTTCTTAGGATTTCATTAATTTCTGTTGAACCCTCTATAATTTCTCTCGTTAATTCTTCATGATCTAAATTAAATATCTTCTCAAATGTATGCGAAAAAGGACCATGACCAACATCATGTAATAATCCAGCACAAAGAGCTAATAAGCGATCATCATCATTCCATTCAGGACGACCAGAAAAAACATCATCTACCATACGTCTTATAATTTCATAAACGCCAAGCGAGTGAGTAAATCGACTATGCTCAGCTCCATGAAACGTCAGATATGTAGTACCCAGCTGTTTAATTCTGCGTAGTCTCTGAAATTCTTTCGTACCTATTAAATCCCAAATAACTTGATCTCTTACGTGAATATAACGATGTACAGGATCTTTAAATACTTTTTCCTCATAAAGCTTTTGGAAACGATATGACATATCTTGGCCCCCTTTCAATATGTATACTAATTCTTTATATGCTAATGGGTTTACTTTCTGAACAGGACTCTTCTATCTTTACTATTATATCAAAAAAACGCTCCTAAAGATGAAGGAGCGTTTAATTCTTACCTAGTTTTGACTTTATCTTTACAAGTAGATCATCTTCGTTTGGTGCAGATAAGGGACGATTGTTTACGAAACAAAATGATTTTTTACGTCCTGGCCCACAGTAAGATTGACAACCAATTTTAATCTCTGCTTCATCATCTATTCTTTTTAAGCGAGGGACTAATGTTTTAATATTTGTCGCCTGGCAGTCATCACATATTCTAAATTCATTTGACATTTTTTTACAATCCTTTCTGTTCTAAATTGAACATACTCAGCAGTAATTTTACTCGTTCCAAAAAGGACATGCAAGTTTTCCAATTAAATCACTCCAAATAGTATTCTACTATTTTCTACTTTTTGTATAGTTTTCTATTTTTTTGTCCAAACTTCTATTAATCAGCTAGTTATTAAATCGATTAATTGAATAAAAGAAAGTTGAGGGGAAATTCCTATGATGAAATTAAGACAGGATGCTTGGACTGAAGAAAATGATTTACTTTTAGCGGAAACCGTTTTACGTCATGTACGAGAAGGTAGTACCCAATTAAATGCCTTTGAAGAAGTAGGCGATGTTTTAGAACGCACTTCGGCCGCATGTGGTTTTCGTTGGAATGCCGTTGTTCGCTATAATTATGAAAAAGCACTTCAATTAGCAAAGAAATTCCGTAAAGAAAAGCTTCGACACGCTAAAGGTGAAGATGCTAAGAAAAAATTATTATATACACCTTCTGAATCTAGTTATATACAAACAGATGTATCTAGTAATTTTGATCGTTATTTAAATGATGAACAAGATTTAGAGTATGGTGTTGAACTCGATCAAGAATTTGCATCCTTTGTGGAAACTGATAATGAAAATGATGCAAGCGTAGAAGTAACGCATAACGAGGAACCAACGACTGAGATATTTTCAAGTATACCTTCCGTTCAAAATCAGTATCAATCACAGACTCCACCACCAGCACCACCAATGAATACAAGAAAAAGTTCAATTACAATGTTTGATGTCATCCAGTTCTTACAAGGTCTCTCAAGCAGTCAGATTGGTAGCGATCGTTTAGTCCGTGAAAATGATCAACTAAAAAGAGAGCTTATGCAATTACAGGAACGAAATTCACAATTACAGAGACAAGTAGAAAAGCTTGAAAAAGATGCTACTACTGTTCAAGAAGACTATGAAACAATGATGAAAATAATGAACCGTGCTAGAAAATTAGTATTATTTGAAGAGGAAGAGAAACCAGCGGCAACATCCTTTAGAATGGATAAAAACGGAAATTTAGAAAAAATTGCAGAATAACATTGTCATTTATAAGATAGAGGAACTAAATCTTAATATTGATTTGGTTCCTCTATTTTAATGCATACTAAATTTGATAATCCCGCTACAATCTATTAATTTCCTAAAAATGATTTTTTAAAGAATGCTAGCTGTTTTTCAAGTGTAACTGGTTCACTGAACGAAGCGCCATTGCCAAGCATTTCATATACACGATTATTTTTTACAGCTGGGATAGATTTATATGTACTTGTTTTCTGGAATAATATATCTGCGTATTTACTTTAAATAATGAAATCTCCTGAATATGAAGTTTTTTTATTTAGTTTAAAATCATGCTAAAATAGGAAAACAAACGCAAAACGCAAGGGGCTTATTTAATGAATCAACATTTGAATCGGTTACAAACAGATGAAATACGTTTTATAGACGGCTCTACTTTAGGGCCATCCTTTGAGGCGATCCAATCTTTTGCACTAGATGACACATTATGTACAAAAATTGGGAAAATGGAGTCTCCTACAACAATTCGAACTTGGGTACACCACAACACAATAGTTCTAGGAATACAAGATACTAGACTACCGAATCTAACAAATGGGGTTAAATTTCTTAATGACCATGGATACAAAGCAATCGTACGAAATTCAGGTGGGCTAGCTGTTGTTTTAGATGAAGGTGTTCTAAATATATCGATCCTCTTTCCAGAGGCTGAACATAAACTGCAAATTAATGATGGTTATGAAACGATGTATGCACTAATTCAAGATATGTTTAAGGATTTAACAGATAAAATAGTGGCAAAAGAAATAGTAGGATCATATTGTCCAGGAGATTTTGATTTAAGTATTGATGACAAGAAATTTGCGGGTATCTCTCAACGTAGGATACGTAAAGGGGTTGCTGTTCAAATTTATTTATGCATTAACGAAAGTGGTTCAAAACGTGCTTCTATTATTAAAGATTTTTATGAAATTGCGATTGATCACAAAGAAACTTCATTTAAATATCCTACAATTATATCTGATACAATGGCATCTCTTTCCGAACTACTATCATTAAATCTAACAGTGACGGATGTAATGACAAGACTACTTCAATCATTAATTAAATTAACTCCAAAATTAACACCTAACTCCTTACTTGATGATGAAATAGAATTATATAATTATCATTTGCAACGAATGATTGATCGTAATTCGGATATAAGTTCTATGCAAGACTGATAAGAACAAAAGAACTCTTTAAAATGAAAAACCAAAAGGGAATTGAATCTTCCTTTTGGTTCATGCTGCTGAAAAAGGACTTTGTCAATTAATTTTATCACTGATAAATAAGTTGTGTGGTATGATTTCCACTACAGTTTGCTCGCTTTCCATGGGGCGAGATTCTTTAGCCTCCTCGGCCAGCCTGTGGGGTCTTTAGCCTTCCCGCTAATCCCATAGGAGTCGTGCACCCTTTCGTTCCAATCAACTTCTTAATAAAAAAGGATTATCCATCACTGAATATTCCTTTTGGTTTTTTGTTAAAATCAGGTTGCATCAATAAGTAAACCAATTTCTCAAGGTGTTCCATAAAAAAGAGTGCTCATAAGTTCATTGACTTAAGAGCACTCTTTTTACTTAATCTGCCCTAATTATAGTGCTTGAGCAGCTGTGATGATTGATAATTTATAAACGTCTTCACTGTTACAACCACGAGATAAGTCATTAACAGGCATATTTAAGCCTTGTAGGATTGGTCCGATTGCTTCAAAGTTACCTAAACGTTGAGCAATTTTGTAACCAATGTTACCTGCTTCTAAGCTTGGGAATACGAATGTATTCGCATCACCTTGAATAACTGAATCAGGAGCTTTGCTTTTTGCAACAGATGGTACAAATGCTGCATCAAATTGGAACTCGCCATCTAAAGTTAATTCAGGCGCAAGCTCTTTTGCAATTTTAACTGCTTCTGCAACCTTTTCAGTTTCAGGCGATTTTGCAGATCCTTTAGTTGAAAAGCTTAACATTGCGATTTTAGGTTCAATGTCAAATAGTTTAGCTGTTTTTGCACTTTCAATAGCAATTTCAGCTAAATCTTGGCTATTTGGAGCAATATTAATCGCGCAATCTGCGAATACGTATTTCTCATCCTCACGAACCATGATAAATACTCCAGATGTTTTTGTAACGCCTGGTTTTGTTTTAATGATTTGAAGCGCTGGTCGTACTGTATCTGCAGTTGAATGTGTAGCACCACTAACTAATCCTTGAGCTTTGTTTGCATATACTAACATTGTTCCAAAGTAGTTTGGATCTAATAATGCTTTACGAGCTTGCTCTTCAGTTGCTTTTCCTTTACGGCGTTCAACAAATGATGCAACTAGTTGCTCCATTTCTCCATAAGTAGATGGGTCTAAAATTTCTACTCCTTGAAGTTCTAAACCTAAGCTATTTGCTTTTTCTTTTACGTTTTCTACGTTACCTATTAAAATCGGTTTTAATACATCTTCTTTCGCAAGTCTGTCAGCAGCTGTTAAAATTCTCTCATCTGTACCTTCTGGTAAAACGATTGAAATACCTTTACCTGATACTTTTTGTTTAATGCTTTCAAATAAGTTGCTCATAATTGCCTCCAAAATCTTTAAAATTATTTTATTTGTACATAATTAGAATAAAACCTTTTTAGAGTAATGAAAAATATAATATATTTAATAAAGCGCTATCATTTAAAGTAAATTAATTCCTAATTTTCTAACTAAATTTGGATATTGTATAATTTTGTATGTTTTTACAAAATACTTTTATTTGTAGTATGCTATATAAATGAAAATCAATACGATAACGTTTGGGGGATTTAAAATGAGTGAAGCTGCAAAAACTTTAGATGGCTGGTATTGTTTACATGATTTTAGAAGTATGGATTGGCATGCTTTTAAACAATTAAGTAGTGATGAGCGTCAACTGGCGATTACAGAGTTCCAACAAGTTTTCTCAAAATGGAATCAAGTTGCTGATTCTGGTGAAGGTAGCCATGCTATTTACAATATTTTAGGTCAAAAAGCAGACATTATGTTTATGGTTTTAAGACCTACAATGGATGAGTTATTACATATTGAAACAGAAATTAATAAAACTACATTATCTCAGTATATGATTCCAACTTATTCATACGTTTCTGTAGTTGAATTAAGTAATTACTTAAGCGAAGAAGATGGCGATCCATATCAAAATCCGCATGTTCGCGCTAGACTTTACCCTGCTTTACCAAAATCTCAATACGTATGCTTCTATCCAATGGATAAAAAGCGTGAAGGCGAAGATAATTGGTATATGCTTCCTTCAGCTGCTCGTAAAGAAATGATGTACAGCCACGGAAAAATTGGTCGTGGTTACGCTGGTAAAGTTAAACAAATTATTACTGGTTCTGTAGGATTTGATGATTATGAATGGGGCGTTACTTTATTCGCAGAAGACGTACTTCAATTCAAAAAATTAATTTATGAAATGCGTTTTGATGAAGTAAGTGCTCGTTACGGAGTATTTGGTTCATTCTTTGTTGGAACAATCCTAAAAGAAGATGCATTCTCAAAATATCTTTACGTTTAATTGAATACTTAAGGGTATCCACTTAATACAAAAAATCATAGTATATAAATTAAAAGACTTCTCTTTTTTGAGAAGTTTTTTTATTTTCCTGTTGGAAAAGATGTCATATGTTTCTTTCAATTTTAATATAGTTACAGTAGTGAACGAACTAATTAGTCCTCGCTTTCCGATCACCAATGGGATTCATGCAGAATATTTAATTCGGATGAGGAGGCTTTTTTATGGCTGTAATTCGTTATACTGACGCTGAGGTTGCTTTGCTTGCTAGATTAATGCGTGCTGAAGCTGAAGGCGAAGGTGTAGAAGGTATGTTAATGGTTGGAAATGTATGTGTTAATAGGGTTTTATGTGATTGCTTAGATTTTAGAGACATTCGAAGTATAAAAGATATGGTTTATCAGAATCCAGGTGGATTCGAAGCTGTTCAAAAATCTTACTTTTATCAACGTGCCAGAGACCAAGATATTGAGTTATCTAGAAAAGTAATAGCTGGACAGCGTTTTTGGCCAGCAACTTATGGCCTATGGTTCTTCAGACCTGCAGGTTCATGCCCAGGAACTTGGTTTAACCAAAAACTAGCAGGGAGATTTAAGTCGCATTGCTTTTATCAACCAACTGCTCAAGATTGTCCGAAAGTTTACAGTGTTTAATTTGATTTAACTAAGGGAGGTTTTTTCTTTGAGTAATCCTTACGAATATTATCCAAATCTTTATCGTGCGGCGCAACCTGCCCAAGGTCAAGGACAACAAACAGGACAGGGGCAAGGATTTGCAGCTCCATCAGGGGGGATGATTACCCAACAAGGTCAAGTTACCGCCTCAGCTAGTATGTTTGAACAATCCTATGTAGAAAATATACTTAGAGCCAATCGTGGGAAAATTGCTACGGTTTATATGACGTTCACTGGTCACCAACAACAAGTATTTGTAGGGTATATTATGGGAGCTGGACGTGATCATATTGTACTCAGAGATGTAAATACAACTAAAACTTTCATATTGTTAACAATTTACTTAGATTACGTCACATTTGACGAAGAAATAGCTTTACCTTATCAACTTTAAAAAAAAGTGTTCAATATAGTGCAATAATTGCACTTTTATTGAACACTTTTTTTATTTCATTACTGATATTCCTACTAATATCCAAGCTACTAAAAATGCTAAACCACCTAATGGAGTAATTGCACCTAGTATTTTAATTCCAGATACACTTAATATGTACAAGCTACCTGAGAATAAGATGATCCCTATTACAGATAACCATCCCGCCCACATTAATTGTGTCGTTGAACCAAATTTATCAATTAAAAATGCAATAATAAATAGTCCACCAGTTTGGAACATTTGATATTGAACAGCCTTTTGCCAAATTTGAAGTGATCTTTCAGAGATTTTCCCCTCAAGTCCATGTGCTCCAAATGCACCTAATGCGATTACTAAAAATGCAAAAATACTACCTAGTAAGAAAAATAGCTTCACATCTTCTCCCCCTTTATCTTAAAAATCTAATAATGATCCACTTTGTTCCGAATCGTCCAATTTAGGCATAACAGAAGGTCTAGACATAATAGGCTGACTTGGTATTGATTGAACAATACTACTAGTTACTATATTCTTTGGAACCTCTACACCGCTCTCGTCTTCAAGAAGTAACTCACATAAAGAACGAATACTGGCAATTCTTTCCCGAAACTGTCCAGGTTTTTGTGTACTTACTTTTGCCTTATGTAACTCATTTTCAATTTGCTGGATTACTTTTTCTACACTGATATTCAGATAAATCACCACCAAACTTTATTAACACCATCCAATAAACCCTATTATACTATGGCTTTTTTCTGAAAGCGAATACCAACCAAATTAAGCACTATTTTATTCGAACGGTGGTATACTAAAAAAGTTAATTTTTAGGAGGTATTGTAATTTGAACTATAAAATGATCGTTTTGGATATCGATGACACGCTTTTAACGGACCAACATGTTATTTCTCAAAAAACGAAGGAAGCTTTACTCAAAGCTCAAGATATGGGTGTAAAAGTAGTGTTAGCTTCTGGCAGACCAACCTTTGCTATGCATAAGTTAGCTGAGGAACTATTACTTCATGATTATGGTAGCTATGTCCTATCATTTAATGGAGGAATCATTACTGATTATCAAACAAAAAATAATGTTTATGAATGTACACTAACAAAAGAGCAAGCACATGAACTTTATGAGCTTAGTAAGAAACATAACGTCTTCGTTCATACATATGTTGAAAATGATATTATTACAGAAAAAGGGAATCAATATACTGATATTGAAGGCCAGCTCACAGGCATGCCTATTAAAGAAGTAAGCAGCTTTACCGAGCATGTGCAAAATGATGTTGTAAAACTCTTAATGTTGGAGGATCCAGAAAAATTAGCTCAAGTTGAAAAAATACTTCAAAAAGAGCTTGAAGGTAAAATTAGTGTCATGCGCTCAAAGCCATTCTTTTTAGAATTAACGAACAGTGAAGTAGATAAAGGTAAAAGTCTAAATCACTTAATTCAAATTTTAGGAATTCGACAGGACGAAGTAATCGCAGTAGGAGATGGATATAATGACCTACCGATGATTAAGTTTGCGGGACTAGGCGTTGCGATGGGAAATGCTCCTGAAGAAATAAAGCAACAAGCAGATTATGTCACTGCTACAAATAACGAAGATGGCGTCGCTAAAGTTGTTGAAAAGTTTATATTAAGTAATAAGTAATAAATACAAGAAAGGGTTGATCACAACAACCCTTCTTTAAATCTCATTTATAGACTACTCTACTGTCCAGTCAATCGGTTCTAGTTGAAGTTCTACTAGTTTTTGGTTAATTTGTGAAAATGGTTTACTTCCAAAGAATCCTCTACTAGCTGACAATGGACTTGGATGATGTGATTTTAATATTACATGGTGGTTACTCGTAATCAATTCTTCTTTAGCTTGAGCATGTTTACCCCATAGAACAAAAATAATTGGACGATCTTGCTTATTTAACTCGGATAAGATTGTATTAGTAAATAGTTCCCATCCTTTATTTTTATGCGAATTTGGTTCCCCTTCACGAACAGTTAAAACAGTATTTAATAATAAAATCCCCTGCTTCGCCCACTTAATTAAGTAACCGCTCGTTGGTATTTCTATCCCTAAATCGCTATTTAATTCCTTATAAATATTTCTTAAAGAAGGCGGTATTTTCACTCCCGGTAATACAGAAAAACTTAACCCATGCGCTTGACCTGGCTGATGATAAGGATCTTGTCCAATAATCACTACTTTACAATCTTCGTATGAACACTCGTTTAAAGCCTGAAATAAATGCTCTTTGGCAGGGTATATTGTTTGTTCCTTGTATTCTTTTTCAAGAAATTGCAATAAATCTTTAAAATACGATTTTTCAAATTCTAGTTTTAATTTTTCTCTCCAATTTGATGATAGTTGAAGCAATGAAATACCACCTTTCCTGACGAAATTTCCCGAGAAATAGATATGATTTGTTGTTTCTTGTCGTTGTTTCACGATTATTAATAGATTACTTGAATAAGCAAAATTGCGATGATGATTTGAAAACCTACAATGCTTAATGCATAAAGTGAAAGTGACTTCCCTTGTTTAATGATCATTTTTAAATTTACATTTAAACCTATTGCAGCGAGTGCAATAATTTCAAATAAGTGACTAGTCTTATTTGAAAAATTCGCAGCCCAACTCGGTAGTAATCCTAAACTATAAAAAACACAAAGGATCACAAATCCAATTACATACCAAGGAAATTGAATTTTTACTTTTTCAATAGATTCCTCTGCTATGTGCCTTCTTTTTATAGTAGATAGGCTAAAAACTACAAAAACTAAAAAAACTACTCGAATCAGTTTAAATAAAGTGGCATAATTCTTTACTTCATCATTCACTAAACTACCACTCGCAACTACTTGTCCCACTGATTGTAATGTACTTCCGATTAGTGCGGAGGTAGGCAATGTTTCTGAGTGATATAATACAGATGCTATTAAAGGCAGAATAAACATTAAGACTGTTCCCATCATATTTACAAGTGTGACAGCCAGTCCCTTTTCTTCTTGCGTGGCTTGTATAGCTGGGGCTGTTGCGCCAATTGCTGATGAACCGCAAACTGCATTTCCACTTGCCATTAGATAGCTAAAATTTAAACCAAAACCTAATTTTTCACCAAACCAAATCGTAAAAATGATGACTAAACACATTTGTGTCACGATTAACAAAATTCCTTTTAATCCTAGTAAGCTAATCATTTGAATGCTGATCGTTGCCCCTAATAAAAATATTGAGACCTCTAATAATTTACTTTCAGCAAACTTTCTACCACCTTCAAAATAAGACTTTAAGTGTACTGTATTACCGACAATCAATCCAATTATTATTGAAAATGTAGCTGCTCCAACAGGCAATAGATAAGAAAGTGTTTCACTAGTAAGTGCAATAATAAGGCAAAGAACTACCCCCGGAATAGCTTTATAAATACTCCCCATTTTATTCTCCAAGCTTTCATTAAAATATTATTCTATCTTTAAATATTATGTAACGAAAAAAGAAATTCGACAAGATTCTTGCCGAATTTCCAAATTTATCATATCGTAATATTTATTTTTCATCATAGCTTGAAGCCTCAACGATATATTGGGGTCTTCTCTTTGTTTCGTAATAAATCTTACCTAAATATTCGCCTAATACTCCAATCATCAAGATTTGAACTCCGCCAAATAACATAATGAAGTTTGAGATCGTATATAAACCAGGAATTCTAATCCCAACAAAAAGAACTTTAAAGCTCATCATAATAAAGATTACAATACTTATTCCAATTAATAATAACCCGACTTTCGTTAACAACCTCAATGGCCTTGTATTAAAGCACAATATATATTCAATGGCTCTTTTTATTGAATCTAGTCTTTTGACCTCTGTCTCTTTGTTAATGATTCTTGATGTTATTTCATACTCAATCGTTTTTATTTTATAACCAACCCAGTTAAAAATACCTTTTGAATAGCGGTTTGATTCTGGCATGCTTAAAATAGCATTTACTACTTTTCTGCTTAACAAACGAAAATCTGATTCGTTTTGCAAAATATCAGGGTCCACAAATTTTTTAACAACCTTCTCAAAAATGCCTTTTTTTGCTTTTTTTAGAACTGAATTCTCTATTTTTTTCGATGCAACTACATGGTTATGTCCTTTTTTGTATTCATCCATCATCTCTAAAATAACATTGGGTGGATGTACAAAGTTTCCATCCATTAGGATGACTACCTCGCCTTTTGCATGTTCAAGCCCAGCACTAATTGCTCCCTCTCTTCCAAAGCGGCGAGTAAACGAGATATATTTCAAATGACTGCTATGATTTGCAACAACTTGAAGTGCTAGTAGTGTATCATCATCACTTCCGTCGTTTATATAAATAATTTCATAATCTTCTTTAAGTAACTTTACTGTATTTGATAAATTAACGTGAAATCTCTCAAAATTTTCTCCATTGTTATAGCAATACACAACAACTGATAATTTCATACAAAACACCTACTTCTCCTAAAAGCTATAAAGATATAACTTTTATCTATGTTATAGCACTTGGTAAAACAGTTCAATGATTTTTATATGAATTTATTTTTCAAACGATTAATGAATAAGTCTGCTCTTCTTGGAAAGATCAGCAACTTTACTTGCTCTTTTATTAATAGTTGCTTTAAGACCTACCCCCAATATAATTGCAATGACGACAAAAAGAACTAGTATTGGAAGGTCCTTATAAATGGTATCCCAAACGATTCCACCAGTCGCCTCCCTTAACAAGCTTAATGCATAGGTAAAAGGTAGAAACGGATTTATTTTTTGGAAAAATGGCGGAGTTACTTGAATCGGATAAACTCCTCCCGCTCCAGATATTTGGAGAACCAGAAAGATAATACCGATGCCTTTCCCAATATTTCCGAAAACCGAAACAAGCGTATAGACAATAATCGTAAATACAATGCTAATCAATAGTGCAAATAAGATAAAATAACCTTTATTTGCTGCATAAGTCCCTAATATCAGGAAGTTACCCGTTGTCACTACTAATGTCTGTAATACCCCTATAGTTATAAAGGTCAATAGTCTTCCGAAATAAACTTCTCTACTTTTATATGGCTTTTCTTCATGAACTTCAGTTGTTAATAACGATACCATTAATAAAGCTCCTACCCATAACGACAATGTTGTATAAAAAGGGGTCAAACCTGTACCATAATTCGGTATTGGAAACATTCGCTCCTTTTTTATTACGATTGGGTTCGAATAAAAATCGCTAACCTTTTCTATATCTGTTCGTAGAAAATTAATTAAATCCTCGATGTTTCCTTTTGCATTAGCCTTTCTAATTTCATTAGCAATTTTTTTTATTTTCGCTTCAATTATTGGTAATTCATTTACTAATTGTTGTATATCACCTTTTTTGGTTGCTAATAAATTTGATGTGTCCTGGAGAACACCTTTTATTATAGGTATACTTGTTTTTGCATCAGCTAAAACAGTCTGAGTATTTTTTAATGATTCATTCACTAATCTTGAAGCTTCACTTATTTTTGGAGCTAAATCTTGATCAAAATTTCCAGTTAAACTGTTTATTTTGTTATTTATACTTGTCGCGCTCTCATTCATTTTTTGAAGTAAATCATTCGGTAGACCGTTTCCGCTTTGTATTGCACTTTTTAATTGAGAATTTTCATTTTGAATCATCATTAAGTCTGCTTCTAGATCTTTTAATGAACTAATATCTTTACTAAAATCTGCTGTAGTACCTAAGCTATTAAACGATTGAAGCACTTGATTTAAAGAAGTAACCATATTTTTTGAATTCGGTAGTACTTTTCCGATTTCATTTGATAGCCTCATGGACTCGTCTTTACTAATCGTTTGATTCTGTAATTGTGATAATGTACTTTGTATAACAACAGACTGGTTTTGAAGTAGGTTAAGTGTCTCTTTAATAAATGGAGTTGAATCTTGAATTGCTTTGTTAATTTGATTAAAAAACCCACTTAAACTTGCCATTAATTTCTCACTATTTGCTACGATGTTATTAATCAATTCCATGTCTTTTTTTGTAGTTTGAATAACGCTTTGTACTTTTTTATAGTCATTTAAGGCTGTATTCACAGTTTTCTTTATTTCCGGTAAATCTTTTTCAAGCTTAAAAACCATTTGCTCAAATTTTTTTATTTCAGGTAAATTTGCTTGTAAGTCAATTCCTATTTTATTAAACTCCTGCAATACTTCCTTACTTACGGTCTTTTCAAATTTCTTTGTAATCTCATCCGCAATACTGGTTGCACCTTTTTCAGTATATTTCGGAGCAACTATATTCAGCTTTTCATTAACTTGATAAACTAGTTCAGGTTTTTGTGGATGATCTGTTAAAACCGTGCTAATTTTATTTGAAAAATCATTTGGAATTAAAATACTAGCGTAATATTTTCCTTGTTTAACCCCTTCATTTGCGACTTGCTTACTTGTAAACCTCCAGCCTAAAGAAGGATTTTGTTTTAAAGAATGTATTACTTCGTTGCCGATATTAATTTTATTATTTAAGACCGTAGCACCACGATCTTCATTTACTATTGCGATCTTTAAGCCCTTTGTATTGCCGTACGGATCCCAAGAAGACTTTATATTAAACCATGCATACATTGAGGGCATGATAATTAAACCAATGATAATCATCAATGCTGCCCAATTTGTTATAACCCGCTTTACATCACGAAAATAGATTTCGAATATTGAACTCACCTATAACTCACCTAATCTTAATTTTTAAATAGTATGCAATAAATACTGCATAACTATTCTTAAAGACAAGAATGGGAGTAGTCGGGAAAAAAAAGGTAAAATAAAAAGACTTTCACTAAAATTAGCGAAAGTCTTCATGCTGTTGAAAAAAGAAGTTGTCAATTACATAAGTAATGTGATGTTGTTTTCCACTACAGGGTGCTCGCTTTCAAAGGGGCGATATTCTTGAGCCTCCTTGTTCTGCCCTTACTCCCATCTAAATGTACGAGCAGCGATTAAGAAGCTTACGACCATCCAGACGCATAACCAGCCGAAATCTGGGAGTAAATCTCCAAATGATGCTCCGACATTCATGATGTCACGCATTGCAGTTGATAAGTGCGTAATAGGAATTGTCTTTATAATCGGTTGTAAATATTCGGGCATGTTATTTACAGGGAAAAATACTCCACCTAAAAACATAAGTGGGAACGAAATAAAGCCTGCAATTGGTCCAGCACTTTCTGGACTTTTTGCTAAACTTGCTATAATAAATCCGATGCTCATAAATGTTAATGTACCTAATACAACTAACAATACTACTAATAAGAATGATCCTCGAATACTAACGTCGAATCCAAAGTAGCCAATTAGAATTGTTAAGATGGCTTGTAAACTATTTAATATTAGCCTTGCTGTGATTTGAGCAGCAATAAACGTTGAGGCTCTTAATGTGGTGCCTTGCATTCGTCTTAGCACGCCTCGTTCCCTCCAAGAGGCAATTTGTCCTGCGACACCATTCATATTATTATTCATGATTTGCATTGCAATAATTCCGGGCACTAAAAAGTCTAAATATGAAAGGGTAATTCCAGCTACTCCTTTAAAGTCTGTTACAATTTTAGGTGTATAACCTGCCATTTGTTTACTAGCAGCATCAACATATGCAGTAATCGTTGCTATTCCACCTTGAAGCTGGCCTGCATTACTTTCATTATATAGTACTTTTATTTTAGCAGGAGCAGATTGTTGTTTAGTTGTAACTTGATTTTGAAAACCTTTGTTAATGACGATTACAAAGTCAGTTTTACCATCAGATAATAATTTCCTAGACTTTAATTCATTTGTTTTTTTATGAATTTTAAGTGACTTTTGTTTCTCTAAAACAGTTGTAATTTGTTTACTTACTTGTGTGTTGTCATAATCAATTAGGTTCACTGAATAACTAGTTGTATTCCCATCGTTAAACATTAATCCAAAAATAATCATAAAGAAAAATGGGAATAAAAGTGTCCAAATTAGTGCTTGACGATTACGTACATAAATCCGAAGTTGGGCTAAAGTTAATTGATAATAAGCCTTCATTCTTCACGTAACCCCCTTCCAGTCATATGTAAAAATACGTCCTCAAGAGTCGCAGTTCTTGTCGATAAATCCGAAATTATCATATCCTGTTCTTTTGTATACTCAAGCAAGGCCATTAATGAAGCTTGTAGATTACGAGTATACAATGTTACGAAATCATGATTGATCACGACATTCATTACATTGTCTAAATGTGCGAACTTTTCTTCTTGCTCTGGTAGCTTTGTCTTAAATTCAATCGCACTCTCTGCAGAAATTGAACTAACTAAATTGTTTGGTGTATCTAACGCAATTAATTTACCTTTATCCATAATTCCAATGCGATCTGCTAGTACATGAGCCTCATCCATATAGTGGGTTGATAAAACTACTGTTTTACCTCGTTCTTTTAGTTTTAAAATGATATCCCACAACGTTCTACGAGCCTGTGGATCAAGTCCTGTAGTTGGCTCATCTAAAAATATAATTTGAGGATCATGAATTAATGCTAATGCAATCGCTAATCGCTGTTTTTGTCCTCCTGATAATCCTTTTACTAGACTATTTTGTTTTTCAGATAAAAGCATTTCATCGATCAACGGTTGAATCGGGATATGACTTGGATAAAAGCTTGCATACATTTCAATGATTTCTTTTACTTTTAACAGTTCAAATAATGAAGTTGATTGGAGTTGAATTCCAATCTCTTGTTTGATTTTATATGAGTCTTTGCCGATTACATGCCCTGCAATAGTAGCCGTACCTTCATCTGGTTTTCTTAATCCTACAAGCATCTCCATTGTCGTCGATTTACCAGCTCCATTTGGACCGAGTAATCCAAATACTTCACCTTTTTCAACCTCAAAACTAATTCCATTTACAGCGTAAAAATCTCCATATTTCTTTTTAAGATTTTCAACTTTAATAATTGAGCCCATTATTATTCCTTCACCTCGACTAATGAAATGATTATTTAAAAAGTGCACGATCTTTTATAATTCAGCCTGCTAAGTATATAATGCAAAACAGAATATATTTGTCGAAAGAACTGATTATTAATAATTTTTAATAAAAATTTACATTTTTTACCAGTGTGTATCATCCCGTGCTACACTTAATATCCAAATTTGTTTGTATCATTTATGAAATATTCATTTACATTTTATAACTTGATTGTAACGTCCATGTTGTCACTTTGTAATACTCATCGGTTACAATATGTTGGACATTATTTAAAAAAATTGGCTATGATTTGAAGTTTTTTACTTTAAGCGAGCCATAAAAACAAGGTGATAAAATGAAAATAGAACGTGAAAAATGGTTGGATGTTGCCAAAATGATCGGTATCTTTTTGGTTGTTTATGGTCATTCTACAGAAGGTCCGAATTCTATTACATTTATTTACTGGTTCCATATGCCGCTCTTTTTTATTATTAGTGGGTATTTATTTAAACCGGTCAATTCAATTAATGAACTCAAATTTTTTATAAAAAAACTAACATTTAGATTGCTTGTACCTTACTGTACGTATTTGGTTTTATTTAGTTTATATAACATGACAATTGAAGTAATAGACGGAACTATTAACCAATCGAATTTATCAAAAGAAGTCCTTTCATTGTTAATCGGTGGAAGATTTATTACTGGAGTCCATGGCGTATTTTGGTATGTGACATGTTTATTTATTACACAAATATTATTTGCGTTAATCTGTTTATACTTTAAAAAGAATAGTACACGTCTATTCATTGTAATTGCCTGCTATTTGCTTGCACATTTTGAGACAATTAAATTGATTCCACAAATTGGTAAAAATACCTTTAATCAAATTTCGATTCCGTGGAATATGGATGTTGCTCTACTAGCAATTTTCTTTTTAGGATTAGGCTTCTTTACGAAAAAATTGATAGCATCAATTTCTAACGTCCTTGGAATATCATGTATTACGCTTAGTATCGTTTATATGACCTTATATGAATTGAATAAATTAGACTACCATCTAAGTCTTAAATATTTAAGATATAACCATTTATTTTTAGATGCTTTAATTCCAATAACAATGACGATTGCCGTACTATATTTATGTCAAAAGCTAGCAAAACTACAATTTATCCAGCCTTGCACAATATTTGGTAAAGAATCATTAACAATAATGTACATCCATATTTTTGCAAATGCTGTTTTTTCACAGTTTTTCGATTATGGACCGTTATTGTATACATTGATTGGTTTAGCTGTGCCTATGATTGCAAAGAAATTTATTATTGAGTCACAACCTACTATAAAACCGTTGTTCATTGGTTTAAATGTAAAACGAAAACAACATTTAAAAGTTAGAACAGCATAAAAAAAAATAGCCCCAGGGCTATTTTTTTTATTTTAATGTAGCAACAGCTGCATCTGAACCTCTTTGAATTGAGCCAGTTGCTGTAACTTTAATATTTTCTAGCACATCTCCATTTGTAAAAATAACTGGAGTAATTGTGCTTTTTGCATTTTCTTTTATATAGTCCATGTTGAATGTTAATAAATGATCTCCGGCATTAACTTTTTGTCCTTCTGTTATATGAGCATCGAAACCTTCACCATTTAGTTTAACTGTTTCTAGTCCAACATGAATTAAGATTTCAACACCTTCATATGAACGAATTCCAATAGCGTGTTTCGTATGGAATACTTGTACGATTTCTCCATCAAAAGGAGCTACAACAACACCTTCTGAAGGTGTAATAGCAAATCCATCACCCATCATTTTTTCTGCAAATACAGGATCTGGTACTTCAGATAGTGGATGTATTTCTCCAGTTAATGGCGCTTTAATGACAACTTCCTTAGTTGCTTCTTTCGTTACAAGAGCAGATCCTTGTTGTTGTTCTTCCTCTAAACCGAACATTTTTTTTAATTTGTTAAACATATTACTCACCTTTTCTTTAATTTAGATTCCAGTCTTATCATTATCTTTTCAGAAAAAATAATACTAATTATCCTAACAGAAAAAATACTTTTATGCTAAAGAAAAGATGAACTTTTATTGAATTATTAACCAAACTGTATCATTTTTACAATAAAAGACATAAAAATCCTCTCTTTAATATAAATTAGCTAGTTCTAAAAATTGGTTACACATATGATAAAATTAGCTAAATAAATATTTGTCCATAATTAATAGATAGGAGCGATTAGATGACTGAAATGGTTCCATTAGTTTTTTCACTTCAAAATAAAAAGATAGCGATCATCGGTGGAGGTAAAATTGCATTTCGAAAAGCAAAAGCATTTATAAAAAGTGGTGCTTCAATTACGATTATTAGCCCTCAACTATGTGATGAATTTAAACAGTTACCTACAATAAAATGGCTAAATAAGTATTTTGAAAAAGCCGATCTAATTGGAGCTCATATTGTTATTGCAGCAACAGACGATAAAAATATAAATAAATTCGTTAAAGATTGTACATCAGACTTCCAATGGTTTAATGATGTAAGTGATCAAAATAATAGTGATTTCCACACACCAGCAGTGGTTCGTAGAGGAGACCTTATTGTATCAGTCTCAACTTCAGGTAAAAGTCCAGTCTTATCTAAAAAGATAAAAAAGGAACTGGACACTTATTTTGACTATCATTATAGTGAAGTCGTGGATGAATATGCAATTGAACGAAAAAAACCAGTCATAGAGTAAACTCATATGACTGGTTAGAAGTGCAGGGACTATGCTTTTATTTTTTTTTCAGCTTTGCTAAGGCTTCTGCAAATGGGTTATTAAATGGTTCGTCCTCTTGTTTGTTCTGTTGCTTTAAATATTTTTGAACATCTCGTTTAGAAACTTTACTATTTTTTTCTTTCGAACGTCGATCTTTAAAAGTAGAAAGTTTTTCTCTATGTCCACATGCACATACAAAAATTTGACCCTCACCTTCACCTCTTAGCTCTAAACGTTTGAAGCAATTAGGGCATCTCGCGTTAGTGGACTGAGAGATTGTTTTACGGTGACCACATTCCCTATCCTGGCAAACTAACATTTTTCCACGTTTACCGTTTACTTCTAACATAAGCTTTCCACAGTCGGGACATTTAGTGCTAGTCATGTTATCATGCTTAAATTTTTGTTCAGTTTGTTTTATTTCTTTCACAGCATCTGAAGAAAAACGGATCATTTCACCCATAAATTTTGATTTAGCTAATTTACCTTTGGAGATGGCTTGAAGCTTCTGCTCCCACTCGGCAGTTAGGGCTGGTGACTTCAAGGCTTCTGGAACAAGGTTTAATAATTGTTTGCCTTTATTAGTGATGAAAATATCTTTTCCCTTTTTTTCAATTAAAAAGCTACTAAAAAGCTTTTCAATAATATCCGCTCTAGTTGCAACTGTTCCCAATCCGCCTGTTTCGCCTATTGTTTTCTTTAAATCAGTACTATTACCTGACATAAAATGGACCGGATTTTCCATTGCACTCAAAAGTGTGGCTTCATTAAAGTATGCCGGTGGTTTCGTATGCCCTTTAGTTTCAATAACTTTAGCTACTTCAATACTCTCATTTTCATTCATTATTGGTAATCGTTGATCCTCTGTACTATCAAGATCATCTTCGTCTTTAAAGACTTCTTTCCATCCCAGTGAAATAACCCTTTTACCTTTCGTAACAAATAGCTCATTATCAATTTCTGCGATAACTTTTTCTTGTTCATATACATATGGAGGTAGTAAGACTGCTAAAAATCTTCTTACGATTAAATCATATATCTTAAATTCTTTTGAAGAAAGTTCACTTAATATAGGTGCCTGCTCTGTTGGTATAATCGCATGGTGATCTGAAACCTTATTGTCATCTACAAATGACTTATTTACCTTAATCGGTTGATTCGTTAACTTCATAATGATTTTTCCATAAGGTTTTATGTTACATGCTAATAAACGTTCCTTTAATGTATCAACTAAATCCGATGATAAGTATCTAGAATCAGTTCGTGGATACGTAACAACTTTATGGTGTTCATATAGCTTTTGCATGATTGACAATGTTTCTTTAGGTGAAAAGTTAAATCTTTTATTCGCTTCTCTTTGGAGCTCAGTTAAATCATAAAGCTGAGGAGCAAAAGATTTTTTTTCAGCAGTCGAAACTTCCTTAATCTTTAGCTGTTTTCCTTTTATCGCTCCAATAATTTTTTGTAATTCATCGGTCGTTTTAATTTTCTGGTCATTCGACTTACGATTTTGCCACGTAAAGGTTACATTATTTGCTAATACTTGTAACCCATAATAAGTTTGTTGCTTAAATTCTTTTATTTCCTTTTCACGCTCTAAAATCATCGAAAGTGTCGGAGTTTGAACCCTACCACATGAAAGTTGAGCATTATGCTTACAAGTAAGGGCTCTTGTTGCATTAATCCCTACGATCCAATCTGCCTCGGCTCTTGCTACAGCAGAAAGATATAAATTTTCATATTCCTTGCCACTACGTAAATTTTCAAAGCCCTTTTTTACCGCCTGATCTGTTGCAGATGATATCCACAGTCTTTTAATAGGTTTATTAACCTTTGCCAATTGAAGAATCCATCTTGCAACAAGCTCACCTTCTCGCCCCGCATCCGTTGCGATAACGATATCTGAAACATCTTTTCTTAATAATTGGGTTTTCACAGCTTGAAACTGCTTGCCTGTCTTTTTAATAACAACAAGCTTTAATTTATCTGGAATCATTGGTAAATCTTCTAAATTCCATGACTTATATTTATTATCATACCCTTCAGGATCAGCCAAAGTCACAAGATGCCCCAATGCCCAGGTCACAATATACTTTTTCCCTTCTAAAAAACCATTACCTTTTTGATTGCATCCAAGTACTTTAGCTATATCTCTAGCAACTGAAGGCTTTTCCGCTAATACTACTGTTTTGCTCATATCATGCTCCTTAGTTTATTTACAATTTTCTTATTAACTAACTTTAACACTTAGTACAGGGGAAAGGGAAGTGAACGGAATATAATCAAAGAAAAGCTGAATTATATGATTAAAGAAAGCGTGGAAGTTATGACAATATAAGATTTTAAAAATACATTAATTCTACAAAATTTCTATTTTCTCTTTTATTCTACCTAATTTTACTATATTCCCTGTTCTTCCTGTTTTTTCAACAAATGTTCTTTTTTTGCTGAAAAATGACGTTTTATTTTATTAGAAAAACAAAGGAATTCACTCTCTATATGGCAAATTTAGTAATTAAATTCCATATATAAGGAGAGAGAAAATGATAAATAAGATTGTATCTGTACTTTTGGGGGTATTTTTATTCCTTTTACCTACTGCTAATGCAACTTCTTTTTCTCAAGGTTTTAGTGATGGTGAGTTATCGAAATATATAGATAATCTAAATTTAAACACTACTGAAGCCACTTTTGGACAATCGATTGAAGTTGGTTTAACAACTAAAGAACATTTCGACAATGTATCTTTAACATTTAAAAATGGAACTAATTTGACAGAAGTTTTATTAAAAAACCCTTCGTCTTCAGATCTTTACTATGCTGGGAAAATTGGGATTACAGCTTCTTTTATAAAAGGAACTTATCAACTAAGTTCAATTACACTTGATGATCAAACTCTAACTGTTTCAGACCAGAATATTAAATTTATGGTTAAAGATTTACCAACCCCAAAAATCAATCCAATTACTAATAAATCTACTTCCGTGTCAGGAGCATTTTTAGAAAAAAGCAGTGTCCAAATTCTCATCAACAATAAGCTGGTCAGCACTGTACAAACGGATACAAAAGGCAATTTTCAATTCAATACTAAACCTCTAAAAGAATTTACTAAAATAAATGCAGTTGGTGTTTCAATTGGATTAAAAAGTAAAACTGCTACATCATATGTTTCAGATGTAATCGCACCTTCTATCACTTCCATACCATCAATTTCAGATCAATCTCAAAGTATATCAGGTAAATCAGAACCAAATGCTGATGTTCTTATTTACTTAAACAAGAAAGTATTAGCAAAAGGTAAAGTTAACTCGGCAGGTAAGTTTACTATTAAAATGGCGAAGCAAAAGGCAAACACAGTTCTTCAAGTCGTTGCAGTTGATAAGAGTAAAAATCAAAGTAAACCCGTTTCAATTCGTGTATTAGATCGTACTGCTCCTTCAGTACCTACAATTCAAACCGTTAAAGAAAATGCCACTGTCATTAGTGGGAAAACAGAACCAAATGCTTCTGTTAAACTGTTTCTAAACGGTAAATATACAGCTAAAACGGCTGCAACAAAGAATGGTAGTTATAGTTTTAAGGTCAGTAAATTAAAAGTATTTACTCCTATAAAAGTACAGTCAATTGACGCTGCTGGAAATCAAAGTAAGTTTTCATATACTGAGGCAAAGAGCTCTTACCCACTTTCGAATGGGCAGCTAATTATTATTAATACAAATACAAATAAACTTTCTTATTATAACAAGGGAAAACTAGTTAAAACATTTAGAGTAGCAACAGGAAAAGCTTCGAGTCCTACACCTACTGGAAAGTTTAAAGTCGTAAATAAAATTAAAAATAGACCTTGGTATAAAGAAAATATTCCTGGAGGAGCTCCAAATAATCCTCTAGGTAAAAGATGGATGGGCTTAAGTGTCGGTAGCGCATACGGAATACACGGAAATGCTAATGAAAGCTCAATCGGTAAATCAGTTAGTCACGGTTGTATCCGAATGCATAACAGTGAGATCGAATGGTTATTCGATCAAATAAATGTTGGAACAACAGTTATTATTGCAAAATCTTCTAGTACTAATGGGCAGATTGCTCACTCATATGGAATAGCAATCGCGTAAAAAGCAAACCTTTCCGGTTTGCTTTTTTTTATAGTTTAATAGACTGCTATCTTTATTTCTAATAGCATTCTTTTCACTTTTCACTGATAATATTTAGTAAAAAGGAAATAGTTAGAAAGGGGTAATTTTATTTTGAAGAGGTATCTACCTATACTTATTTTATTTTTTGGTATTCTCTATATCTTTTTTATTCCTCCAGAGCCTGTTAGCATAAAAATACTATTTAAGGTAATTCCAATGGTGTTGATTATCAGTTATGCCTTTTCACAAATTCCAAGTCAATCAACTAAATATCGCGCTCTTATACTTTTAGGTCTTATTTTTTGTATGATTGGGGACGGAACGTTAATATGGTTTGTTGTCGGTTTAAGTGCTTTTCTAATTGGGCATTTGTTTTACGCTGCCGGTTTTATATCAGGATGGAAATTTTCTATTTATCGCGTATTATCGATTATCCCAATTGCAATTTATGCATTTTTTCTATGCTCTAATTTAGTAGGCTCTTTAAACGAAAGTGGACAGGAGAATTTAGTTATTCCGGTAATTACCTATTCAGTAGCAATTTCAATGATGGTATTTACAGCTATAATGACTGGAAA
Source organism: Gottfriedia luciferensis (assembly GCF_001712755.1). Lineage (GTDB taxonomy): Bacteria > Bacillota > Bacilli > Bacillales > Bacillaceae_G > Gottfriedia > Gottfriedia luciferensis_B. The sequence continues at coordinate 123,162 of NZ_MDKC01000013.1, read as the reverse complement.
CAAATGGGCCATTTTGGGGAGCCTCTTATTTATCATTTCAGATTCTATATTATCATGGGACCTATTTGTAGAAAGCGTTAAATATGGTCATGAATTAATTATGATCACCTACTACACAGCACAGTTTTTAATTGCTAAAAGCATTTTAAATAGAAAGAGCGTTGCGTAATATTTTACTTTCAAATAAAGAAAGAACTACAATATAACTGTAGCCTCTTTTCACTAAAAACAAGAAATGAAAGCGTATTACATACGAATTATGAAATGTAAAAAAGGAGATTTTCATATGAAAAATGAGTTAATTAATCGTTTAATTAGTTATGCAAAAGTTGATACACAATCAAATGCAAGTAGTGAAACGTGCCCTTCTACACCTGGCCAATTAACTTTGGGCCGCATGCTAGTAGAAGAATTAAACAAAATTGGATTAGTTGACGTAACAATGGATGACAATGGCTATGTAATGGCTACACTTCCTTCAAATTCCGACAAACATATTCCGACAATTGGATTTTTAGCACATTTAGACACAGCGACAGACTTTACGGGAAAAAATGTTAACCCTCAGCTAGTTGAAAACTATGATGGAAATGACATTGTTTTAAATGAAAGTTTAAATGTTGTATTATCTCCGAGTCATTCACCAGAGTTAAGTAAGTATATAGGTCACACATTAATGACTACTGATGGGACAACATTACTTGGTGCTGATAATAAGGCTGGTATCGCTGAAATTATGACTGCGATGGAGTATTTAGTTCAACATCCTGAAATCAAACACGGCAAAATAAGAGTCGCATTTACACCAGATGAAGAAATCGGTAGAGGCCCACATAAATTTGATGTAAAGGCATTTGATGCTAAATATGCTTACACAATGGACGGTGGTCCACTAGGAGAGCTTCAATACGAGAGCTTTAATGCTGCAGGTGCAATGATTACAGTAAAAGGTAAAAATGTGCACCCAGGTACGGCCAAAGGTAAAATGATAAATTCTATGAAAATTGCCATGGAAATAAATAATTTATTACCTGTAGAAGAAGCGCCTGAATCAACTGAAGGTTACGAAGGCTTTTATCATCTAGTATCAATTGAAGGTGATGTAGAGTTAACAAAAATGCACTACATTATTAGAGATCATGATAAAACAAAATTTGCTAATCGAAAAGAGACATTGTCGAATATTGTAAATCAATTAAAAGAAAAACATGGTGAAAACAGCATTATTTTAGAGTTAAAAGACCAGTACTATAATATGGGTGAGAAAATCTTACCTGTTAAAGAGGTTGTTGATATTGCTCATGAGGCAATGACAAATTTAGAAATTACACCAATTGTAGAACCAATTCGTGGTGGTACAGATGGTTCACAACTTTCATATATGGGACTACCTACTCCAAATATTTTTACTGGAGGAGAAAACTATCACGGCAAATTTGAATACATTTCAATCGACAATATGGTTAAAGCAACGAATGTTATGATTGAAGTGATCAAATTATATGAACAAAAAGCAACTTCAAAGTAAAAAGTAGGACTGACATGTATCTGTCAGTCCATTTTTTTACTTAATTTTACGAATAAATACGACTTTTAAATAGTTACCTTCTTTAAACTGTTTAGTTGTTTTAAAATCATTAGGTAGGCTGAATTCTTCCATTAATTTATATTGCCCGCCTAATTCTTTAAAGGCTGTGTCAATAAACCCTTTAAATTTATTCATTCCAAAAGTACTACAATTCGTTGAAGCAACAATTACACCATCATTTTCTGTAATCGTAATCGCTTCTTTCAACAGGTTCTTATAGTCCTTTTCGGCGCTAAAGGTATGTTTTTTAGATCTTGCAAAGCTTGGTGGATCTAAAATAACCATATCAAATGTAAGGTTTTTTTTAACTGCATATTTAAAGTAATGAAATACATCCTCAACGACGATGCTCTCGGTAGCAGGGTCAATTCCATTAATTTTAAATTGTTCTTTTGTTTTATCTAGGCTCCGATTTGCTAAGTCAACACTAGTAGTCTTACTCGCCCCTCCAACTGCTGCAAAAACCGAGAATGCCCCTGTATAAGAGAAAGTATTTAATACTGTTTTATCGTAAGCATATTTATCTCTAATTAGTTTTCTAACTTCACGTTGATCCAAAAATACGCCTACCATTGCGCCATCATTTAAATAAATGGCGAAATTAACTCCATTTTCCTTTACGATAATAGGAAATTGACCTCTTTCTCCCATTACAAAATCATCTTCTTCAATATACTGACCTTTTGTATCAAAGCGCTTTTTCTGATAAATCCCTTTGAATTCGACAATATTCTTTATTGCTTGAATAACCCAATCTTTGAATTGATAGATTCCTTCGCTATACCAACTAATCAAATAAAATCCATCGAAAAAATCAATTGTTAATCCACCAATTCCATCGCCTTCTCCATTAAATACTCTAAATGCTGTCGTATCAGAGCTATTATAATATTGTTGGCGGTTTTCGATCGCTTGTTTAATTTTATCTTCAAAGAACTTAGGATCTAGCTTTTCATGCTCCTTCAGGCTTAGAATCCAGCCTAAACCTTTATTTTGCTTTCCGTAGTAGCCCTTTCCAATAAAACCATTACGTTCATCTACTAGATTAATAATTGTTCCTTCATTAATGAAATTTTTACTATTCACGATTGATTCTTTTGAAATTAGTGGATACCCGTTTTTATAATCTTTTACAAATTTTTGTTTAATTTTTAAATTCATTTCTTTATCCATAAGCCCATCCATTCATTGTCTTTTTTACTCATTATTTCCATAATCAATTATTATAGTGTGGTCTGTTAGACAAAACTGCAAACTTTGCTAATATATAATTTTTTTCTATGAACTAACCGCTAAAAACCATTTTGCGTACAACGCGCTATCAAGTCTTTTATTATAACATGACGAACAAACAAATTAATCGATCTCGCTTTTTTCTAAGCAAGAATAATAGTAGTCTTTTTTTTTAGAAACTAAAAATAAATTCTTTCACATAAAAGACCATGGATTTTCTCCTACTAGTCATTGTAATATTAATATCAAAAAATACCTTTTGATGTAATGGTAAAAGTGGCAATACTAAAATAAGCGCCAAATTATTTAGGCCAGAACATTCTTGTTCAAAGTGAAAGGGATTATAATATGGAAATTATTAATGAAACAATACAAATAGAGGACTTAAAAGAGAATAAGATAATTGGGAAACCTAAACTAACAAATTCAAAAATAATTTTTAGAGGAAAAGGAAATCTTCTATATTGTGATAATGAAAATGTTCATTTAGTAAATAGTAATATAGAGTTTAATGGAAATGACACAATTATTTTTCTTTGTAATAACAGGTTTAACTATATACTTAATGCAATTGTTTACAATAATTCTGTATTATTTTTTGGAAAGGATAATTATTTTAACAACAAATTAAATTTAATTATTTCAGAACAAAAAAATATAATTGTAGGTGAAGGTTGTTTATTTTCATTCGACTGTTGGTTTAGAACAGCGGACCCTCATCTCATTTATGATTCTTTCACAAAGAAAAGAGTTAATCCAAGTAAAAGTATATATATTGGCGATCATGTTTGGATTGGTCAACATGCATTTATTTTAAAAGGAACTCAAATTGGTTCAGGCAGCATTATCGGAGGCATGTCATTAGTTAGTGGGAAAAAAATTGAATCTAATTCTTCATATGCCGGCAATCCAGTGAGAAAAGTTGGCGAATCGATTTTTTATACTAGTGACAGTGTACATGCGTTTACAGAATTAGAAACAGGAAGTCATGAAATTTTTGAGAGTGACGAATTTATTTATTCATATACTCAGAATGAGGCGCTCCCATTTCCTTCAATTGAAAAATCATTAACAGAATTTAAGTTGGTTTCAGAAAAACTAGATTTTATAATAGAGAATTTACAGATGAACCGAAAGAAGAACCGTTTTTTCATTGGAAAACCTATTGTAAACCAGAGTTTTATAGAAAAAATTAAAAAAATGTTCAAAAGTATTTAATGTTAAAAAAAATAAATGAACGCCGCTTTAGTTCAGTAATAGGCAAGATCTCTAGAAATGTAAAAACCAGAGTTATTTTCTTTTGGAAATAGTTCTGGTTTTATTCATTTGAGCTATTAACTAGTTTTTCCGTATTTCTTAAAATATTAAAACACCCCTTAAAACCAATGTTATCCGACAGAGGTTTTAAGGGGTGCAGTCGAACTAAGTAAGATTTTATATCATTCATTAACCTGTTGAATTCTTCTAGCAAAATCAACAAATTTAAACTTATCCGGGCGATGTCTAGATTGCCCATATTGTAATAGAGAACCATCGTCTAAATAGACGAAAGTATTTACAACTACTACCATATCATAGCCATCTAAATCTAAATATTTTTGGTCATCTTCTGTGCAAGCTTGGACTACAATTTCTTTTTTCGCAAAGCCAATATTTAAGTGTAGAGTATTTTCTATATAGTCAAAAATTGATCCTTCGCAGATTGACCTTGAAAGTTTTTCGACATATGAACTATTGTAATACTCTTTGTCTAAAATTATTTTTTTCCCGTCGATTTTTCGAGCTCTAACTACTTTCCAAATCGCTGTTTGGTCGTCTATTTCTAGTTGTTCTCTTATAAATTTACTAGGCCACTTCTTTTCAAGAATTTCTACAATCGTTTCTGCTTCTCTACCGATTTGGTTTGATAATTCTTTAAAACTAATTAAACCTGTTACCGGGAAATTTAATTTTGCAGTGTCTAAAATAAACGAACCTTTACCTTTAACTTTATTTATATATCCGTTTTGCTCAAGCATTTGTAATGATTTTCTAATTGTATCTCTAGAAACATCAAATTGCTCCATTAATAACTTTTCAGAGGGTATTTTACTCCCAACAGTAAAAGCCCCTTTTTCAATCTGTTCAATTAACTTATGATAGATCGAAATATACTTTGCGTTCATTTTCATCACCTAGAAAAATTTTATTATATTCTCACATTTTTCTCAAGAAGGTAACAAATAGACTCATATGGGCGCAACGTAAATTCGGTTAAATCCTGACTAGAATCATTATAATTTGAAATTAATATCTGCTTGTTATACTCTCCAATAGCAATATCTTCTGGTAATTTAAAAAGAGTATCTTCGCCATAAAAATTATTAACGACTAACAGCATTTGGTCATCCAGCTTACGAGTGTATGCAAAGATTTGTTCATGATTTAGTAATAAAGAATCATACGTACCTGTCGAAATAATGTCGAACTTTTTTCTTAAATTAATTAGTTTTTTATAATGATGAAACACTGAATCTTCATCAGCTAGAGACTTTTCGACATTTATTTCTTCGTAATCTTTTCCTGTTGAGATCCAAGGTGTTCCAGTTGTGAATCCTGCATGTATTGAATCATTCCATTGCATAGGCGTGCGAGAATTATCCCTTGATTTGCTTTTTAAAATGGCTAATATTTCCCTTTCTGGAACCCCATTTTCTTTTAATATTTTATAATAATTTAAGCTTTCTACATCTCGATAGTCTTCAATTGCGTCAAATTTAGGATTAGGCATACCAATTTCTTCACCTTGGTAAATATATGGAGTTCCCCTTAATAAATGCATTGAAGTAGCAAGCATCTTGGCTGATTCTTTATGATACTTTTGATCGTTTCCAATTCGTGAAACAATACGCGGTTGGTCATGGTTACACCAAAATAAGGCGTTCCATCCATTTCCTGATTGCATACCTTTTTGCCACTGATCCAGAATTGACTTAAGTGACATAAAATCAAAATCCATTAATGACCATTTTTGGCCATCTTTATAGTCAATTTTTAAATGATGAAAGCTAAAAACCATCGATAACTCATTCTCTGACGGATTTGAGTATTGAATACAATGGTCGATTGAAGTTGAAGACATTTCACCAACAGTAATGATTTCTTCCCTCTTACCAAAAGTCTCATTATTTAACTTCTTTAAAAACTCATGAATTCGAGGTCCGTCTGTATAGTATTTTCTGCCATCACCTGTTTCGTCATCAACCATAACTTCTGGCTTAGAAATCAGATTAATGACATCCAAACGAAATCCTTTTACTCCTTTATCAATCCAGAAATTAACGATATCGAATATTTCGTTTTGTACCTCATCATTTTCCCAGTTTAAATCTGGTTGAGTTTTATCAAAAAGATGCAGATAATATTCATTTGAATTCTCAACTTTTTCCCAAGTTGAACCACCAAATTTGGAAATCCAATTCGTTGGCTCTTTTCCGTCCATTTCTTCTCTAAAAATATAATAATTTTTATATTTTTCATCTCCATCAAGGGCTCTCTCAAACCACTCATGTTTTGACGAAGTATGATTAAATACCATATCCAGCATTATTTCTATATCACAACGTTTCGCAGCTTTCACCAATTCATCAAAATCTTCCATTGTTCCGTATGCTGGATCAATATTTCGATAATCCGCGACATCATAACCATTATCATTTTGAGGAGATACATAAAATGGAGTAAGCCAAATGTAGTCAACACCTAATTCTTTTAAATAATCAAGCTTTTTTGTAACTCCTCTTAAGTCTCCAAAACCATCTCCATTCGAATCATAAAAAGACTTAGGATAAATTTGGTATACGACACTGTTCTTAAAATCCTTCATTTTGATAATCTCCTTGATTAATAAATAAATTCGAAAGGAAGGAAAATAAATTTCCTTCCCCTTAAATAATTATGAGTTTTTCACTAGCAGTTTTTTCTTGTTAAAGATAATCGTTAAAGTGAATGGGACAACGACTGCAACTAGCATAGCGATTGAAAACATTCCAATATGTTTTGGCTGAATAGATAAAATTGCTGGAAGACCTCCAACACCAATTGAATTCGCCATTACACCTGTACCAACTGAAACAATAGCAGCAATACCCGAGCCAATCATGGCAGCTAAGAATGGATAAGCATACTTTAAGTTAATACCAAACATTGCTGGTTCTGTTACCCCTAAGAAACAAGAGATAGCAGCAGGAATTGATACTTGCTTTTCTTCTTCATTCTTTCTATTTAAGTAAAGGATTGCTAAAACAGCTGAGCCTTGTGCGATATTTGATAAAGCAATCATCGGCCAAAGATTCGTCCCGTGAAGCTGACTCATTAGTTGAAGATCGATTGCGTTAGTCATATGATGCAATCCAGTTATAACTAGTGGTGCATAGAAGAATCCAAAAACTAAGGCAAATAACCATCCAAATGAAGAAGTTAATCCTGAATAAACTACATGTGAGATAGCTGAACCGATTTTCCAACCAATTGGACCTAATACTACATGTGCAATTAACACTGTTGGTACTAGCGCAAAGAACGGTACTACAATCATTGAAATTGCACTTGGAACGATTTTTCGAATGTTTGTCTCTAAAATCGCTAAAGTGAAACCGGCTAAAATAGCTGGAATAACTTGCGCTTGATAACCAATCATATCGATTTTAGCAAAACCAAAGTCCCAAACTGGTGGTACAGCACCACCTGCTACTGCGTATGCATTTAGTAGCTGTGGTGAAACAAGTGTAATACCTAAAACAATCCCCAGAATTTGAGTAGTACCCATTTTCTTTGTAATTGACCATGTAATACCAACTGGTAAGAAATGAAAAATGGCTTCACCGATCAACCATAAAAAAGAATGTGTACCTGCCCAAAATTGAGAGGTTTCAACAAGTGTTTTTGTACCATGATCTAGTAGTTTAATATCGCCAATTATGTTACGGAATCCTAAGATTAGACCCCCTACAACAATGGCTGGAATTAATGGTGAAAAGATTTCCGCTAAGTGAGCAAGTAGTCTTTGAATCCATGTCATATTTTGCCTAGCAGCTATTTTAGCTTCATCTTTTGAAGTTTCCTCTACCCCAGCTAATTTTACAAATTCATTATAAAAAATAGATACTTCATTACCGATAATTACTTGAAATTGCCCGGCTTGCGTAAAAGTACCTTTAACTATTTTAATTTCTTGAATCATTTTTTCATCAGCTTTTTTAACGTCTTTCAGCACAAAACGCATTCGTGTTGCACAATGAGTTACTGTAGCGATATTTTCTTTACCACCAATGTACTGAAGTAATTGTTTTGCTTCATCACTAAATCGGCTCATGCTATCCCCTCCTCGAGCATCTATTATTTATTTATAAATTTTAAATTTATCCTGTACGTACAAGATTAGTATATTCTTGTACGTACAGGATTGCAAGCGTTTTTTGTAAACGTTCTCAAATCTTAATAATTTCCATGGAAATCGCAAATCAGTTTACTAGTTTAATGAAAACGGTATGATTGCTAACACATACGGATTAAAATTTCATTTATATAAAAATATAAAAGTTGATAAAAAAACCGTTAACCTCTATCTGTTCCCAGGTAGAGCATTAACGGTTTTTAGCTTTTATTACATAGTTTCCTCTGTAAAGTGATCAAATACAATACATCCAGCTCCTTGTGCAACGATATTATACGCTGTTGATGATTTAATGATTTGAACAGGACTGTTTGGGTAATTTTTCAATCTTCCTTGTGCAGTTTCGCATGCTACATCAAAGAATAATGGCTTTGGAACTAATGTACCTCCACAAATTACAATATCAGGGCGTACGATATAAATTAGATTTGTCAGTCCCATTCCAAAGTAATTAGCCGCCTCTTTTATGACCTCTAAACAAAGTGGATCTTCCTTCTCTAAAGCTTCAAGAATTTGATGATAGCTAATATTTTCGACATCGTTTAATTCACCCATCAAAGAAGTAATCTCGCCGCGCTTAACACGTTTGATCACCTCTTCTCGAATCGCAGGTAAACTACTGTACGCTTGTAGACAACCATATGAACCACATGAACAAAGTTTTCCATGAATATCAATGATCATATGTCCAAATGCATCGTCCATTTCGTTCTTGTTACTTATTAATTTACCTTGTTGAATAATTCCACAACGTATTCCCATATCACTCGAAACAAAAACAATATTTTCGTTTTCTTTACTGAAATTTAGTCTGTACTCTGCTAGGGCGGCTAAATTTGTGCCGTTATTTAGGAATACTGGGCAATGATTGGCCTTTTCTAAGTGCCTAACAATATTTAAATCGTCCCATCCATCTGCTAAAAATGATCCCGATTTAATCATTACGCCCTTTTCTTGATCAATTGGGTCTAACACTCCAATGCCTATTCCTAATAATTGGTCTTTATTAATCTTATTTTGATCTAATAATTCTCTTACACTTTTGGTTACAAAATTTAAAGTATATTCTCCAGTACTTACGTTGCTCATTTTTAATTTTTTTGATTCGACAATTGTTAGTTTTAAATCAAGCAGTAGAACTGTTGTAAATAAATTCGTGATTTCGACACCGATTAAATAGAATGCAGTTGGGTTAATTACATACATTGCTGGTCTCCTTCCACCGCTAGAGACCCCTAATCCACTGTCGTATATAAGTCCTTCCTGTACTAATTCATCTAATAACCGAACACAAGTAGTATGCTTATACCCTGTCATTTCAGTTAATGTACTAACTTTAATTGGTCCTAATTTTCGTACTAAGCTATATAAAAGCTTTAAACTTTTGATTTTAGGCGACTGATAGCCTATAAATTGCCTGATCATTGACTCCTCCAAAACCCTAATCATATTTTACTTCCACTTAACTTTTTATATTTTATGAATTAAGTATAGCGATTTATACACTATATTTATAGCTTTTTTATAAAAAAGAACAAACTTTTTACCAAAATGATTTTTAGTCTGTTTACAAGTAAGGATTTATCCTTTAGACTTATGGTGAAAGCACTATTATTAATTAGAATTCTTATCACAATCCCTATCGCTCATTTTAGGAGGAAAAATAAATGCATAAAACTGAACATATTTTAGAAACAAGAGATTTTATATTAAGTAAAACAAACTACCGTCCAACGGTTGGATTAATATTAGGTTCTGGCTTAGGTACTCTTGCAGATGAAATCGAAAACTCTGTTGTAATTCCTTACAGTGAAATTCCTCATTTTGCAAAGTCTGAAGCAGTTGGACACGCAAATGAATTAGTAATCGGTGAATTAAAAGGCCAAGCTGTGGTAGCAATGAAAGGCCGTTTCCATTATTATGAAGGCTTTACTTTAGATGAGGTAACGTTCCCTGTCCGTGTAATGAAAGCACTTGGAGTAGAAAAATTAATCGTAACAAACGCTTGTGGCGCTGTTAACACTAGCTTTAATCCAGGCGATTTAATGTTAATTACAGATCATATTAATTTAGTTGGAACAAATCCTTTAATTGGACCAAATAACCCAGAATTAGGAACTCGCTTCCCTGATGTTTCTGAAGTATATAACAAAGAATTACGTAGCCTTGCATTAAATGTTGCTGCGAAACAAGATCTAAAATTACAACAAGGTGTATATGCTTGGTGGAGTGGCCCTTCATACGAAACACCTGCTGAAATCCGTATGATCCGTACACTTGGTGCTGATTCTGTTGGGATGTCAACAGTTCCGGAAGCAATCGTAGCTGTTCACGGAAGTATGAAAGTTTTAGGAATCTCTTGCCTAACAAACATGGCTTGTGGCATCCTAGACCAACCATTAAACCACGAAGAAGTAATCGAAGTAGCAAGCATGGTTAGAACGAAATTCGTTAACTTAGTTAAGGGCATTTTAGAAGAAATGTAATTTGAAATACGGAGTAACGTGTGAGTAGCTCTGGGGGGAGTTATTACCGGAGAAATATCTCACCGAACTAGTCCGTGCAAAATATGAAATTAGATATGAGTAAAGAGGTCTTTCCTCTTTACTTCTTTTTATTAGGAAGAGGTGTTATTTTGAAAGGCATACTCTATATTATTATCGGTTCTGTTTGTTATGGCGTTTTGTCTACCTTTGTAAAATTGGCTTATGGTGATGGTTTTATTGTAAATGATGTAGTTGGTATGCAAATGTTTGTTGGAGCTATATTGTTATGGTCCATCGTACTTTTTAATAAAAGTAGATCCGCTAAATCAAACAATGAACAATATTTAAAGCCTACAAAGAAGGATGTTTTATTACTTGTTGTATTAGGGTCTACTACTGGTTTAACAGGGATGTTTTATTATTTGGCTTTACAATATATTACTGCATCATTAGCAATCGTGCTGTTGTTCCAATTCACTTGGATTGGCGTTTTATTAGAATCAGTAGTCAATCGAAAACTTCCTGAAAAAAGTAAATTGCTCTCATTGATTCCTCTCGTTATCGGCACGATCTTTGCGACAAATGTTTTAACCGATGGTATTGGTTCATTGAATTGGTTAGGAGTTTTATTTGGGGCGTTGTCCGCGGTTTCGTACAGTACTTTTATATTACTTAGCGGTAGAATCGCTTTAAAAGCAAACCCAATAACAAAAACAGCATTAATGATTACTGGCGGGTTTATAATTTGTGCTATCTTCCTCCCACCTACATTTTTCACAAATTGGCACTTATTTGCAGAACTTTCATTAAAGTACGGACTGATCCTTGGCTTTCTAGGTCCATTTTTCTCTACTTTAATGTTTTCAAAAGGCGTTCCTTTAACTGGTTCTGGTCTTGCCTCTATCTTAGGGGCAGCAGAGTTACCGACAGCTACATTAATGTCAGCGATTGTATTAAAGGAAACGGTTGGAGCTCCACAATATTTTGGCATCATTTTAATTTTAATCGGTATCGTTTTACCTGAATTCCTTAAAAGAAAGTCACTTCAATCAGCATAAAAAAATTATTCTTACATTAAACTCGTAAAAATACATTATGCAACATATATCTGCTAATGCTCCGAATAATTAAATGGATATTTCAAATAATATTTCAGATGGCTCGCAAATCGCTTGCAATTGAAAATCGATTTTTTGGATTTGTCTACAAACAAAGATATTCACAGTAATATCTTTGTTATTTTTATGGAGGTGTTTTTATGAAAGTAAGAGACGTAATGTCAAGTAATGTTGAATGTTGTTCAAATCAAGATTCTTTACAATCAGTAGCAAGTAAAATGGAAAGCTTAAATGTTGGAGCAATTCCAGTTGTTGAAAATGGACAAGTAGTTGGAATGATTACAGATCGTGACTTAGCTTTACGTGGAATTGGTCAAAATGGCAACGCAAATGCTTCTCAAGTAATGTCCAATGACATTGTGACGATTGATTGTAATGCCAGTCTTCAAGAAGCGTCGAGTTTAATGGCACAGCATCAAATTAGAAGATTGCCAGTCGTAGAAAACGGCAACCTTGTTGGAATGCTTTCACTTGGAGATTTAGCTGTACAAGAACAATCAGACGAAAGTGCTGGCGAAGCATTGTCACAAATCTCTCAGAACGATATTAAATAATTAAAAATGAACAAAGGGACCGTATCTACTCGGTCCCTTTTATGATTTCTTATTTATTCATTTGTGAAAGAAAATCTCCGAGGAGACTATCCATATCTTCCTCTTCTATTTCTTCTTCAGCTGCAGAGATTTCATTTTTGCTTGCAACTTCCCAATTAAAGTTATCTAAATCATCATCACGATCGGCTTTTCTTCCAATATTACCTAATTTTGTTGCATTCCGTTCGCTTGTACGTATTTCTGTCTGAACGGGTTCCAATTCTGGCTCTAGCTCATTTATTTCTTCTTGAAGATATAGAGCTTCTTCAATCGCTAGACTATTACTATTTAACGATGTAATCAGAGAAGCAGTTCGAATTGGATTGGATAATAGTTGGTACACAATACTTCCTAATAATGCCTCAGAATGTTCATGTTTTAACCAATCTCTTTGAGCTTTATCTAGGCTTTTAGGAAGTGGAATCGTTATTGTTTGCCTTTGCTTTGATAACGAGTCATTAATTCCGCTTATTACGTACTCAGCAATCTTACTTGAAAAGTTTCGCCTTTCGCTTTGCTTAAGCTGTTGCAAATGTTTTATGATCTGATCAGGCGTATCGGAAGGGATACGAAATGTAATAGGTTGTCCCCTCGTCAATTCTTTTTCCTTCATGGAATCACCTTATTTTACTTTAGACATTTTTTGTTCTTCTTTTTGAGTTTGTTGTGCTTCCCTTTGATTTTGATTTTGATTTGCTTCTCTACGGGATTCTCTTATTCTTTTTATTTCAAAATCGGCAATTAGTTTATAATAAGCATTCGCCATCATCCAGATACTTTCCTTCTCATCTTCAAAGAAATCAATATTATAACCATCTAAGTTGTTATTTAGTGTCTTAAGATAATCCTTTAAGATTAGGGAACCTCCACCGATGAAATAGCATATTTCAGTTTGAGAGTTTTTCTGCCAAATATTTCTTAAATGACGATACTGTTTTTTTGCTAATTCCAATAAAATTCGGTCTACAATATCATGAACGCTTGTCCGACTACCTTTAACATAAATATGATTTCGGTCACTTTTCTTAGTAATAATTTCTACTACATCTCTACGGCTATCGAGTTCAACGCCATGTCTAGAACGAATCTCTTCACGAATTGCTTCTAGTGATTCTGCTACTCCAAGATTAAAGCCTTGAGCTTTATCGTCATCTACCTTCCTATTTCTAATGACAGCGATATCAGTTGATAATCCACCGATGTCTTGAATAAGGATTTTTTTATCAATAAGATCTTTGTTAATTATGTTTAAATGATTATCCATAACTAGATTGATAAAAGCGGCAAATCCTTCAGGGTAAACTTTAACATCTTCAAATTTAATATTAACTTTTAATCCTTGATATCTAGGCGTTACTAAAAACTCTACTTGGTGAACTGAACCTAGTAAACGCGATCGATAACCGACATCCTTCCCTTCCTTTACTTCTCTAAGTGGAAGGCCAGTTCCTAGTACGTATGTTACCTCAATTACATTGTTAGAGTTCTTTACTACTTGTTTATTTTCTTCTCTTGCTGCATCTAATGCTAACGCTGCAAATAACATAATAAGTGTTTGATCTTCTTCAGACTTATTACTTCCAGGATCTAATTCAGTTGCATTACTACTTTTTGTTGCTAAGTTACCTACTCGGTAAACAGTATTATTCTCTTTTAACGTAGGAGAGTGAACGCGAATATGTATTCCATCAACTGGATCTTGGTTGTCTAGTTCCTCTATACCAATGATTGGACGATCTTCTGTATCCCTAGCAATAATATTAGGAATATTAATCTCAGCTTCCATCTTCCCAAAAATTCCTTTGAGTGAATCGTTTCCAACATCAATAGCAGCTATACGAGCATTTACCATATAAATCATCCCTTTCATTATTAATAGATTTATAGTCTTACTTGTAGTTCTACTAAAATCGTATCTAACTTTAGATAACCGGTCAATCATCATTTGTAAGTATTATATAAATGTAAACGAATTGTCATCTTGTATACAAAATCGTAAACACATTATTCGTTTACACAAATGTATACATGTTTACAAATCTGTATACATTTGTGTACAAAAACGTGTACTTGTATACAAAAATGTATACAACTCTCTCTTTTCTAAACTTATTTTAGGACGATTGTTTTCTACCTCTGAGAACTATAAAAATTAGATATTTTAAACCAATAAGATGAGCTATATTAGAGCAAATATTGAAGGTAAGAACACTAAGAGAACTTCTTTGATTAAGTAGTGATTTTTGTTGGTAATATTTTTTTGAACAACATACTGAAATTAAATTCTCAAACTAAATGCAAACATAACTGCCGGCGCCTTTTCCAGAGCCTCAAAATATTAACATGTTTACTATGCTTGTATAGATGTGTGATGTGTAACTCGAGATCGAATATTAAGTGTGCTTCGTTTATTAAAAGGCAATTCTTCATAGTTATAATTATTTTAGATGTTTTTTTAAATTAAATTTTTTTATGAAGAAGTTCATGCTCAGCCAAGAGTACTCGAATCCTTTAGGGAATGCGGTAAAGTTGAGATCCATTTCAGTCTCTGGTTAATGTGACGGTAAGGCTCAAGTCTCCCCCCACAGAAGACACTCATCCTTTATATAAAAAATAATGAAGAAATATTAGATAGGTATCCTTTTTTCGACAGAATGTAAAGTTTACTTTTTTGTGTACAACTGTTTACATAAATGTGTACATGAGTACAGTTATGTCTACATTTCGTTTTCTCTAGAATTATTTTTAAAATGCGTGTTTCCTACTTCTGAGATTTTTTAAGAAATAAAAGTGTACAACTTTGTGGACAAGTATACTTAATCGTATACAATTGTTTACAAAATGTATTCTTGTGTACAAACTTGTGTACAACTCTCTATAAACGGTTTTCCTCTAAAAATTAAAAAACAGGCAGATTACTTCTACCTGTCAGTTTGTGGATAAGTCCCTTGATTAAAAATATCCACATGTGGATTACTTATTTTTATTCTGATTAACTAACCCTTGAATAGGATTTTTCTCAAAGATGATAATTTTTGAATTCTGTAATTTATTGTAATCCTCTTCGGACATAAGCTTTAAATTTAATAAGTCCTCCTTTGTTGTAAATTTTGGATATGACCTTCTTCGTAATGATCCAAATCTTTTTAGATTATAAAATTTCCAACTTAAAAGACCAAAATAAAAAACGATCCACAAAAGGATTGTAAATAAAATAAAAAAACGTATGTCATGATTTGTCATTTTAAAATAGGACTTTATTATATTTATATATCGATTATTGTAATTTGTTAGCGAACTAATGAAAAAAGCAATTACAATTATGCAATAGATCCAAACTACCAATGTTGTAATTGTAATCATTACTTCACTCAGCCAATTTTTCTTTGAATGAACGATTACTCCAGTTTCCTGTTTCCCCTGTCTGGGCTTGTCCATGTTGCATAACCACCTTTTATTCTTGATTTAATTGCTTTAGGTAATGCAAACATTACAATCATTGCATTTAAAACCCAATAAATAACTGGATACCATGCGGCCCACAAGTAATATTTTTTTATGTTATCGTATGTTGAATCTAATCTTATCGACATCCAAAGCTGAATAAGACTCATGAAAACAAGTGAGAAAGAAGAAAAAGTCATCCATATGATTAGTTCTTGTACACTGTTAGCAGTTATTAAATAGTAAATTGTCACGAATACCCAAGAAAATGACCAGATTAAACTAACCCATTGTTCAAGGTAGATCGGCCAGATCCTTCTATGCCGAAAGTCCAATAATAAATGCCAATACCGCATAATTACCTCTTGTCCACCCTGTGCCCAACGAATTCTTTGGTTCCAAATTCCTTTTAAAGTTTCTGGAACTAACATCCAGCAAAGTGCACGAGGTTCATAGCGAATATCCCAAAATCTTTCTTGTAGCTTCCAGGATACTGCGATATCTTCTGTAATCATGTCGCGGTCCCATAATCCTACATCTACAAGTGCTTTTTTTCGAAATGCAACGACTACCCCTGATACCGTCATAATTTTACCGAGCATTCTTTGGGTTCTTTTTATGGCCCCAATGATAGAAGAATATTCTACTATTTGTAATCTACTCAGTAGGGTATCGCGATTTCGAATTCTTGGATTTCCTGTTACGGCACCTAATCTTTCCCCACTATGTAGAAAATGATAAATAAGATACTGTGCAGCTTTAGGCGCTAAAATGGCATCCGAATCTATACAAACTAAAAACTCCCCTTTTGATGCATGGCAAGCAATATGTAGCGCATTTGCTTTCCCCCTATTTTCTCTACAATCAATTGCTTTGACCTCTCGATGTTTATTTGCCATTTTTTCTAAAATTTTAAAGGTTGAATCCTTACTGCCATCGTTTACAGCAATGATTTCTTTTAATGGATAATCGAGTTCCACTAAATATTGAATCGTCTCCTCAATTGTTTCCTCTTCGTTATAACAAGGTATTAAGATGCTAATTAACGGCCAATCAATCCCTTCAAAATTTACATCTTTTCCTTTTTCTCGGTATCGGAAAAATAGACTGGATCCAGCCACCCAAAATAAAGACATAACCAATGGATACCAAAATACAAACTCCGACAAAAGGCTTATGAATTTGTTCAATTTTAATCACCTAATTTACTAAATTCAATCATGCAACTCATATATAAAGACTAGTATCAGCAATTACACATAAATTAACAGTATATTTCTAACCCATATATGTAATTTTTTACTTTCTTACAAAAGTTTTTGTTCTTTTAACATGAAACGATTATAATGGGAATTATGATTGTACTTCTCTAGTACAATTTAATAGATAGAAAATTTAATAGAAAAATCCATAAGTTTTATTGCTTATGGTAGAGGTCGCAAACTCCCCTCTACAAAAAAATAAGGCGAAAAACAATATTTGTCGTATTGTTTTTATTTTTGTTATTCGGGATGCCCTCTTCTTTTTAATCATGCAAAGGAGAGAAGAAATATGAAAAATGAAAAAGCAATCGTTGTATTTAGTGGTGGCCAAGACAGTACTACTTGTTTATTCTGGGCTATGCAAAACTTTGGCGAAGTTGAGGCGGTTACGTTTAACTACAATCAGCGCCATAAACTAGAATTAGATGTAGCTGCAGATATTTGTAAGGAATTAAATATTCCTCACCATATCCTTGATATGTCCTTGTTAAATCAGCTTGCACCAAATGCTTTAACAAGATCAGATATTGATATAACTCACGAAGAAGGAGAGCTTCCTTCTACATTCGTCGATGGACGTAACTTATTATTCCTTTCTTTTGCAGCAGTACTTGCTAAACAAAAAGGAGCAAAGCACATTATTACAGGTGTTTGTGAGACTGACTTTAGCGGATACCCTGACTGCCGAGATATCTTTGTTAAATCATTAAACGTAACTCTTAATCTATCAATGGATTATCCATTTGTTATTCATACTCCACTTATGTGGATCGATAAGGCTGACACATGGAAACTAGCTGATGATTTAGGTGCATTTGAATATGTAAAAAATAAAACATTAACTTGCTATAACGGCATTATTTCTGATGGTTGTGGAGAATGTCCGGCATGTGAGCTTCGTCAGGCTGGTTTAGATCGTTACCTACAATCGAAGGGAGCAGCAAAGAATGTTTGATTTTCGTATCGTAGAAAGACTTCATAAAATTGATGAACATATAAAAAAAGAAGATTTAAAATATCACAATAGACGAGTTCTCGTTAATAAAGAGTTTACCTTTGATGCTGCACATCACTTACATTGCTACGAAGGTAAATGTAAGAATTTACACGGACACACATATAAAGTTATTTTTGGAATTAGTGGTTTTGTTGATGAAATTGGCTTAGTGATCGATTTTGGTGATATTAAACAGATTTGGAAGGAAAAAATTGAAATCTATTTAGATCACCGTTATTTAAATGAGATGCTACCTCCGATGAATACCACAGCCGAAAATATGGTTGTTTGGATTTATGAGCAAATGGAAAATGCACTTAAGGATCATACAAATCCTGCACAAGATATTCGAGTAGAGTTTGTTCGTTTATTTGAAACGCCTACTTGCTACGCAGAAGCTCGTAGGGAGTGGATGATCAATGAGTAAAATTCCGGTACTTGAAATATTCGGACCTACTGTACAAGGTGAAGGGATGGCAATCGGTCAAAAAACGATGTTTATACGTACTGCGGGTTGTGATTACTCCTGTAGTTGGTGCGATTCTTCGTTCACTTGGGATGGTAGTGAAAAAGAAAATATAAAATGGATGACCGCGGAAGAAGTTTGGAAGAATTTAACCAACATAGGCGGCGATACATTCTCTCATATTACAATTTCTGGTGGAAACCCTGCCTTACTTCCATCTTTAGGCCCTGTAGTTGAGTTTTTAAAGGAAAAGAATATGACTTTAGCTCTTGAAACTCAAGGTAGTAAGTGGCAACCATGGTTACCTTCTATTGATGAAGTTACTTTATCGCCTAAACCGCCTAGCAGTGGCATGAATACTGATTTTGATATGCTAGGAAGCATTATTCAAAATTTAGAAAATCATCCAAAGTTTTGCTTAAAAGTTGTTATTTTTGATGAAAAAGATTTAGCTTATGCAGAAACTGTTCATCAAAAATTCCCACATGTTCCGTTCTTTTTACAAGTCGGAAATAGTTGGCTAAATGCAGATGATAGCACCTTATTACAATACATGTTAAAACGTTACGAATGGCTTATAGATGAAGCAATGAAATCAAACGTATTTAAAAATGTAAAAGTTTTACCTCAATTACATGCATTTGTTTGGGGAAATAAGAGAGGAGTTTAACCAAAATGGTAGGAAGATCAAAAGGTTCACTAGAAGAAGTATCATTACTTGGCAGCAACAACACAAAATATTTATTTGAATATGATCCAGGAATATTAGAAACATTTGATAATACTCATCCAGATCGTGATTATTTCGTAAAATTTAATTTCCCAGAATTTACTTCACTTTGTCCAAAAACTGGTCAACCTGATTTTGCGACAATTTATATCAGCTATATACCTGAACAAAAAATGGTTGAAAGTAAATCATTAAAATTATACTTCTTTAGCTTCCGTAATCATGGTGACTTCCATGAGGATTGCATGAATATTATTATGGATGATCTAATCAAATTAATGGATCCTCGTTATATTGAGGTCTGGGGGAAATTCACTCCACGTGGCGGAATTTCAATTGACCCATATTGTAACTATGGTCGACCAGGCACAAAATACGAAAAAATGGCTGAACACCGTATGATGAACCATGATTTATACCCTGAGAAAATAGATAATCGATAAGAACTAAAGGTGCACTGTATAAAATACAGTGTACTTTTTTTATTCAGGTAAATACTATATTCGTTTATAGCACTTAATTTGTTTTTATTTTACAATTAATGGAAAGTAAATAAAAAGTGTGGTGAAACCATTTGTTTAAACTATTACTCATTGAAGATGATTCTTCTTTATTCACTGAGATTAAAGATCGCTTATCTGGATGGTCTTACGAGGTATTTGGAATAACAGATTTTAGTAAGGTAATTCAAGAGTTTACAGAGATAAAACCAGATTTAGTCATCATTGATATACAACTACCAAAATACGATGGTTTCCATTGGTGTCGTATGATTCGTTCCCATTCAAATGTCCCTATTATCTTTCTCTCTTCAAGAGATCACCCCTCGGATATGGTCATGTCGATGCAACTTGGAGCAGATGATTTTATACAAAAGCCATTCCATTTTGATGTACTAATTGCGAAAATCCAGGCTACTCTTAGACGCGTATATAATTACAATACCGAAAAAATTGCTCTTAAAACGTGGTGTGGTGCAACCGTCGACTATGAAAAAAATACCGTATCGAATAAAACTGGTGCAATTGAACTTACAAAGAATGAGATCTATATTTTAAAACTGCTAATTGAACAAAAAAATAAAATCGTAAGTCGTGAGGAATTAATAAATGCACTTTGGGACGATAAACGATTTATTAGTGATAACACTTTAACAGTAAACGTGAATCGATTGCGTAAAAGACTAGATGAAATAGGATTAGGACAATTTATTGAAACAAAGGTTGGCCAAGGTTATATTGCATTAGAAGAGGTCGTTTAATGATAAAAACATTTCTAATTGAGCGATTAAGTTGGATTCTTTTTTTCCTACTAACACAAGTACTCATTGTATTTGTTTCATTTATTGATTCGTCAATTCCTTTAAAATCATTACTTTATATTGTCTTTCTATCACTATTATTGTTTATCATTTTTTTAGTCATTCGATATCCTAAAGAAATAAAATTTTATAAAAGTCTTGTTGAACGTGAGGATAACCTTGATTTGACGGGAATTGAAGAATCTAATAGTCCATTTGAAGAAATTGTTGAAAACAGTTTAACAAATCAAACAAGCTTATTAAAAAAAATAGCTATTCAAAATCAAACTTATTTAGAACAAGAAAAAGATGAACTCCTATCATGGATCCATGAAGTAAAAACACCTTTAACAGCAATGCACTTAATGATTGATCGTATGAATGATGAAAAGTTGAAATCAAATTTAACATATGAATGGCTACGTATTCACCTATTACTAGATCAACAGCTACACAAAAAAAGAATACCTTTTATTGAAAATGATCTTTATATCGAAAAAATTCAGCTTGAAGATGTCATTTATCCAGAGATTAAAACTTTGCAATCATGGTGTATACATAAAGGGATTGGATTTGATATTGAATTAGAGGAGCTAGAAGTATTCAGTGATGCTAAATGGCTATCTTATATAATACGACAGCTATTAACAAATGCCGTGAAATATAGTCCATCTTCAGACATTCGGATTATAAGTAAGCAAAAAAATGAACAAGTTATTCTTGAAATCGAAGACTTTGGTCGTGGTATTCATTCAAAAGATTTGCCACGGATTTTCGAAAAAGGATTTACTTCTACGATTCAGCATCAAGACAATGCCTCTACAGGGATGGGGTTATATTTAGCAAAGAAAGCTGCCCAGTCACTACATATTACTTTCCAAGTAAAGTCTGAGTTAGATAAAGGTTCAATTTTCACGCTAACCTTCCCTAAACGAAATGAATTTGTAAAAATAACAGGCATGTGACAAAATTGTCACATGCTTTTGTTTATTGTTCGGTTAATCAAAGGAAACGGTCTTGGTAACCATTTATACTAACCTTATCGAATGAAAATAAAGGAGTGTACAAATTGAATATTTTAGAGGCAAATAAAATTCATAAAAGTTACGGAAATAAATTTAATAAACAAGAAGTGTTAAGTGGCATTAATATAAACATCGAAAAAGGTGAATTTGTTAGTATTATGGGTCCGTCTGGATCTGGTAAAACAACTTTACTAAACGTTCTTTCCTCGATCGATAAAATTAATAGTGGAACGATTGCAATTGAGGGTAAAGATATAACGGATATGAAAGAAAAACAATTAGCAGAATTTCGTAAATACTATTTGGGATTTATTTTCCAGGAATACAACTTACTAGACACATTAACAGTAAAGGAAAATATACTTCTACCTTTATCAATTACAAAAACGTCACCAAGTGAAGCCAATCAAAAGTTTGATGTTATTGCTAAAGAGCTTGGTATTTATGAATTAAAAGATAAGTATCCTAACGAAATCTCTGGAGGACAAAAACAGCGTGCTTCAGCCGCTAGAGCATTTATTCATGAACCTAGTATTATTTTCGCAGATGAACCTACAGGCGCTTTGGATTCAAAATCTGCTTCAGATTTATTAAATAAACTAAGTGAACTAAATGAGAAAAGAAACGCGACAATTGTAATGGTTACACATGATCCAGTAGCAGCAAGCTTCTGCAATCGCGTTGTCTTTATTAAAGATGGACAAATCTATTCACAACTACACAAAGGCGATGAAACGAGACAGAATTTCTTTAAAGATATTATGAAAACCCAAGGTGTATTAGGTGGTGTTCACCATGAGCATTAATCATTTGATATTCCGAAATTTAAAAAAGAATTTAAAAAACTATTATCTATATGTTTTTGCATTAATTTTTAGTGCTGCCTTATACTTCTCATTTGTTACATTGCAGTATGACCCATCAATGGAAGCAACAAAGGGTTCGATCAAAGGAGCAGCAGCAATTCGCTCAGCGTCGATTTTACTTGTCGCAATCGTTTCGATTTTCCTTTTATATGCAAACATGATTTTTATAAAAAGAAGAAGTAAAGAAATTGGTTTGTTTCAATTAATTGGAATGACTAAAAACAGGATTTTCGGTATTTTAACAGTTGAAAATTGTATTCTATATTTTAGTTCATTGGTTCTTGGGATTTTAGTAGGTTTTTCGATTTCAAGGCTAATCATTATGATTTTATATAAAATCGTCGGAGTAAAAGCGATTGCTACTTTACATTTTTCTTCACAAGCATTAGTGCAGACATTAATTGTTTTTGTCGTAATTTACGCGTTCATTATGTTAATGAATTATGCTTTTATTAAACGACAAACTATTTTATCTTTATTCCGAGTCGTCTCATCGACTGAAGGAAAGCTTAAAAAAATGTCTATATTCGAGATTTCTATTGGAATTTTAGGTATTTTATTAATAATCTCAGGTTATTTTCTATCATCAAAATTATTTGATGGCGATTTTACTACTATGACTGAACTATTTTCGGTCATGATCTATATTTTAGCGTCAGTCATTATTGGAACTTATTTAGTGTATAAAAGTTCGGTTCGTTTTATTTTAAATATCGTTCGTAAAAAGAAAAATGGCTACTTAAATATTAATGATGTTCTCTCTTTATCTTCAATTATGTTTAGAATGAAGTCTAATGCTTTATTATTAACTATTATTACAACTGTTTCAGCACTAGCGATTGGCTTATTATCTTTAAGCTATATATCTTATTATTCTGCAGAAAAAACTGCAGAGAGCCATGTCCCTGCTAACTTTTTCTTAAATAATAATAAGGATTTACAAACTTTCACATCTGCTCTAAATGAAAATGGTATTAAATATAACGAAAAACAGATTGAGGTTATTCAAGTTAATGCAAATATAAACAATATACTAGATACAGAATTAAAAGGCATGATGAAGGATGCTAACAAATTCCCACTAGCGGTAGTAAGCGAAAAATCAGTTAAAGTAAACCTTGCTTCAAATGACGCCTTATTTACTGGATACGATGATATGCTTCAAAAATTTATGACCTTAAAGGATTCAGGGCATATTGAATTAACTAACAGCAAGAAAAAATTTAATCTAAACTATTTAGGTTTAAAACGTGAAAAGATTATACCTTCCTACTTCACAAATGGAGGATTTCCTACTGTCATTGTAGATGATCAAGTATATAAAACATTAAAACAGAATCTTGATTCATCCATTCAAAAAGAATCCACTGTTTACAATGGAATTAATATAAGTGATGAAAAACAAATTGAAAAAGCAAATACGATTTATATGGATCATCAATTTGATAAGAATTATCCTAATGCTTCTCGACTTGAAATCGTTAAAAGTCAGAAAGCAAATATGGGACTTATTATGTTCATCGTCGGATTTTTAGGATTAACGTTCTTAATGACATCTGGATGTATTTTATACTTTAAACAAATGGATGAAAGTGTTGATGAAAAGCCAAATTATACTATTTTACGTAAACTAGGTTTCTCCCGTAGAGACCTATTAAGAGGTATACGTTCTAAGCAATTATTTAATTTCGGTATCCCATTAGTAGTCGGACTAGTTCATAGCTATTTTGCTGTCCAATCTGGGTGGTTCTTATTCGGTACTGAAGTCTGGACACCAATGATCATCGTCATGGTTTTATATGCTGTTTTATACTCGGTCTTTGGTCTTTTATCTGTTCTTTATTATAAAAAAGTAATTAAAGAAGCTCTTTAGACTAACAATCTACCTAATAAATAATAGAAGCTCGAAACTGGGCTTCTATTATTTTTTTACTTATTTTGATTTATAATAGCCTTATACTTACTACTTTAAAGGTGGATCGGGATGACTAAAACCATTGTTGAAAAGCTAAACTTAAAAAAATATAAAAAAGCTACAGTTTTAAATCAACCAAGTGATGCAAATTATTTTGAGGATTTACCACATTTTGATACGGATCTACAAAACCATCCTTACGATCTGATATTTGCTTTTGTACTTGATATGGATTCGCTAAAAGAACTAGTCACAAAGATTATCCAGAATCATTATTTAGATAAAAATGGGTATCTTTTTATTGCCTATCCTAAAAAAGGAAACAAAGTATATTCGACTTATATTCATCGTGATGATTTATTCGAAGGATTAGGTGCGGATGAAAGCGGCTATATTGGTTCAAGTACAATTAAATTTGCTCGTATGGTTGGATTAGATGACGTCTTTACAGTTGTTGGATTAAAAGATGAATCAAAAACAATAGCTGCGAATTCATCGAAAGCAAGTCAATGTGTAGATGATTATATTGATATGATTCCAAATGTTGAAAAGGATTTAGAAGATTCTCCTGAATTACTTACGATCTATAAGTCTCTAACTCCTGGGTATCGTAAAGATTGGGCAAGACACGTCTATAGCGCTAAGCAAGAAGCCACGAAAGCAAAAAGACGTGAAGAAATGAAAATGGTCTTAAGTGCTGGATATAAAACGCTGGATCTATATCGTAGAGATAAAAAGTAGAAGCAAAAAATCCACAAGATTATTTCTTGTGGATTTTGTTTACTTATTAGATTATATATATCTGCTTTAACAACAACGAGTAACTTTACCACCTTTAGAATTAAAACGTGACTCTTGCGCTTCGATAAAGAACTCTTTTCTAGATTGAATTGGTTGATCAGGGTGTTGTGTTTTCATATGTTCAACATATTTCTCATAGCTTGGTACTCCTACTAATAAACTAATAAACTGTTTATAATATTTTTTGAACTCCTCCACTTTATAGTGCATAATTTTTCGGTTCACTTTCTTCGCGTTTAATGTATGGAGTTTCATGTAATTTTATCGGTTTATTAGACAATATATTTATCCAATTTCGAATCGAAGCAATTAGAACTAAAAGCACAATCACCATAAATAATCCGCAAATTGTTGCGTCAATATAGTCATTTAAAATTATTTGATTCATTTGTGCTTTACTAGCTGCTGGTGCAAGGATTTTGCCAGCATCTAAACCATCTTTAAATACTTTAGCATGCGCTAAAAACCCTATTTTTGGTAATGCATGAAACAGCTTTTGCCAACCAGCTGTCATTGTGACGATTAATATCCAAATTGTTGGCACTAATGTAATCCATGCATATGCCTTTTTCCCCATTTTCAGCAAGATCGTTGTGCCTAGCAATAATGCAATCGCTGCAAGCATTTGATTTGCAATACCGAATAACGGCCATAAAGTATTAATGCCTCCAAGTGGATCAATAACACCTTGATAAAGGAAATAACCCCAGCCGAAAACGCAAATAGCTGTCGCAATTAAATTTGCAGGAAGTGAATCCGTCTTTCCAAATGGCTTATACACATTGCCTAGTATATCCTGCGTCATATAACGTCCAATCCTAGTTCCAGCATCAATTGTTGTTAAAATAAATAATGCTTCAAATAAAATAGCAAAATGATACCAAAAAGCCATTAGTGTTTTACCACCGATTACTTTAGAGAAGAGTGCCGCCATGCCGATTGCTAAAGTTGGTGCCCCACCAGTACGAGAAAGAATCGTTTGTTCCCCTACATCCTTTGCTAGTGTAGTCAAATCATTTGGAGCTATTGTAAAGCCCCAGCTTGAAACTACTTGAGCCACCTGATTTACGTCAGTTCCAATTATGGCAGGTGGGCTATTTATAGCAAAATATGCTCCTGGAGTTAATAAACATGCCGCAATCATAGCCATCACTGCTACAAAAGACTCCGTTAACATAGCACCATAACCAATGGCACGTGCATGCGTTTCACGTTCAATCATTTTTGGTGTAGTTCCTGAAGCAACTAATGAGTGGAATCCAGATACAGATCCACAAGCAATTGTTATAAATAAAAACGGAAATAGATTTCCAGCAAATACTGGTCCTGTTCCGTCAATAAATTTTGTAACGGCCGGCATTTGTAAGTCTGGTGCTACAATAATAATGCCAATTGCTAAAGCTAAAATCGTTCCAACCTTTAAAAATGTGCTTAAATAATCACGTGGAGCTAATAATAGCCAAACTGGAAGTACTGATGCTATAAACCCATAACCAATTAACATAAGCGCAATCGTTTCTCCTTTAAACGTAAACATTGCTGCTAATGTTGGACTTTCTGCTACATATTGTCCTGCAAATAATGAAAGTAGTAATAAAATAACACCAATAAAAGACCCTTCTCCTACTCGGCCAGGACGTATGTATCGCATATAAATACCCATGAAAATTGCGATTGGAATAGTTGCTGCAATCGTAAACATTCCCCAAGGACTTCCTGCGAGCGCTTTAACTACAACAAGTGCTAATACAGCTAATAAAATAACCATAATTCCTAATATACCTATTAACGCAATGACCCCAGTTATAGGACCAATCTCTTCTTTAATCATTTCTCCAAGCGATTTACCATTTCTACGTGTCGAAGCAGCTAATATGACAAAATCCTGTACTGCCCCTGCAAATACAACTCCTACGATAATCCAAATCGTTCCGGGTAAATAACCCATTTGCGCAGCTAAAATTGGTCCAACCAGTGGTCCAGCCCCTGCTATCGCTGCAAAATGATGACCAAATAGTACCCACTTATTCGTTGGTACAAAGTCTTTACCATCATTATTAATTTCGGCAGGTGTTTTACGATCTTCGTCAAGTTTAAATACTTTTTCTGCAATAAACTTACTGTAAAAACGATAAGCCACTGCATATGTACAAACTGCCGCAGTGAGGAGCCAAATTGCATTTATTGTTTCCCCTCTTTTTAAAGCTAGTACAGAAAAACAGAAAGCTCCAAGTATTGAAATTAATCCCCAAACTACTATTGATTTTAAAGATTTCACAACAAAGATACCTCCTTTTTCATTTATAAAAGAAAGTATATCACCAATTCAGAATTTTTTGTCAATTAATGGTAAAAAAAGTATAATAACGACATTTTTACTGATTTTCAGTTGGTTTTTCGTCTTAAAAGTAGACGAAAGTTGTATTGAACTTATCTAATCGAAAAATTTCAAGGGAAAAAAACAACTTTAGCTATAGTGAAATTTGAACTAATCATTATAAACAAAAAGAAAACCATCCTAAGCTTAATTGCTAAAGGATGGTTCTCTTTCATTAAATGGGTTATTTAACGTGTTGTATAAAATTAATATCGATCAACTCATTAAGCTTTTGTAGTTCTTTATCTCCTAGTAACGTTTTCCCTTCGTTTAAGGATACTAAAGCACTCTCAATTAAATATTTTCTAGGTGTTTTTGACTGCAACAATTCGTTTTGTAAAAAATCTAGTAACTCATTGTACTTCTGTTGTTCATTACTATTTAATGCTGATTTTTTCATTGTACAAATTATACTACAAAGCTTTTGTTGAAGATTTTCTTCGGTCTTTCTTACTGGTAACCATCTATCTAATAGTTCCAAATTGAATAATTGCTCACCAGATTCCTCAACATCCTCAACAATTTTAATCATACGTTTTACACTATATCGGACGACTTGATCCATACTAATATTCACATCTTTGGCAAGGTCATAGTATCTAACATTATGATGTATAATTCCTAAAAACATAATGGCACTATCTAATAAAAAATCTTTTTTCTCACTACCAAAAATGTCTAAGAATCGAGTATACACCCAATTTAATGTCTTAAAATTACCTTCTCTTATGAACTGTTTAATATCTAAGTCATTTATATAAATTACTTCTTCAAATAGAGAAATCAATTTATTATCTCTATTTGCCTCCATTAATAATGTTATTTGTTTAATAAAAATTTCAATATTTGAAGGGCTCTGTCCGATCAACAACTCATTTCTTTCATGTTCAAGTTTTTTATAAATCATATTAAATAATGCGACTACTAAATCACTTTTAGACGAAAAATAATTATAAAATGTACCTTTAGAAATACCGCTATAGTCTAATATGTCTTGAATAGATGTTGCTTGAAATCCTTTTTCAATAAACAATTCATGAGCTATTTTTACAACATGCTGTTTACGATCATTCATATAATCACCTTGGTTCTAGTTAATTACTGCTTAAAAAACATAGTACATTATTTTAACATTTTTAACTAGTAAATATCTGATTAGATTATTAAAGATTTCTAATGGGTATTATAATTGCATCTAATGAATGAATGGTATATCATATTATCTTATATAGAAGATGGAAACACAGTTCAAAAAATTGAACTAGATGTACAAAGGAGGGGAAATCATGGATCATTCCATGAATAAATCGGTTCGCCCACCATATGGGATTATTACAATCCTAATGATTGGGGCTTTTATTGCGTTCTTAAACAATACTTTACTTAATATTGCTTTACCTTCTATTATGAAGGATTTGGACGTTGAGCCTTCGACTGTTCAATGGCTTTCTACAGGGTATATGTTAGTTAATGGTATTTTAATTCCGACTACTGCTTTTTTGATCCAAAAATATTCTGTTAGACATTTATTTTTAACTGCACTACTTTTATTTAATATCGGTACTTTAACTGCAGGATTTGCACATGTATTTCCTTTATTATTAGCGGGTCGTATGATTCAAGCTTCTGGTTCGGCTATTTTAATGCCATTATTAATGAATGTTATGCTAACTAGCTTCCCTGTTGAAAAACGAGGAACTGCAATGGGCTTCTTTGGTTTAGTTATGATGGGTGCACCAGCAATTGGCCCGACATTATCTGGTTGGATTATTGAACATTATGACTGGAGAATGCTTTTCCATGTTGTTTCACCGATTGCATTAACGATTTTAATTATTGGCTTTTTCTTACTTAAAGATAAAAAAGAGAAATCAAATAGTACGATCGACCTTTTCTCTGTTCTTTTATCAAGTATAGGTTTTGGTGGATTATTGTACGGTTTTAGTACTGCAGGAACAAAAGGATGGGATAGTCCAGAAGCTTACGTTACTTTAATTGTAGGGGTTATTTCATTAATACTATTTATCTTACGTCAATTAAAACTTGATACGCCAATGTTAAACTTCAGAATTTATCGCTACCCTATGTTTGCTTTATCATCAGCGATTTCAATTGTAGTGACAATGGCTATGTTCTCAGCAATGATGCTTTTACCGATTTACACTCAAACGCTTCGCGGCATTAAACCATTTGATGCAGGCTTAATGCTGTTACCAGGTGCATTATTAATGGCAATTATGTCCCCAATTACGGGTAAATTATTTGATAAAATCGGCGGAAGAATACTTGCAGTAACTGGTTTAGCAATTATGACTGTTACTACTTATTTCTTAAGTAAATTAACAATGGATACAACATATACACATATTATTATTTTATACTCATTACGTATGTTCGGTATGTCGATGGTAATGATGCCAGTATCAACAAATGGTTTAAATCAATTACCAAAACGATTCTATCCACATGGTACTGCCATGAATAATACTTTACAGCAAGTATCTGGGGCAATTGGTACTGCTTTACTCGTAACAGTAATGTCGAATCGTACAGAATCTAAAGCGAAAGAGCTTGCTGCTGAAGCGATGAAGCATGTGACTAGTAAACCTACACCTGAAATGCTTGCTCAAATTAAGCAAGAGATCACAATGAAGGCAATGTTAGAGGGAATTAACTTCTCATTTTATGTGACGGTATTCGTTGCCGCAGTTGCACTAGTTCTTGCATTCTTTATTAAACGTTCAACAGCTGCAGAGGAACCTGTAGTGAAAGAAAATACTAATACTAGTACTAACTTTAAGAAAAAGTTAGCAGAGAATTAATACAGTAAGTTTTAGACTAAAAAAGTTCAACCAAATTGGTTGAACTTTTTTATTAGTTCTTATAAATAAAATAATCGAAATCCGCGTGTAGCCCTTGCCCAGTCGTATCCTGACATTGCATTCCAACGAATGCACCTGTAAAGAATCCACCACCCTGAATATAATCATCAGACAGTTTAAATGAATAAAGTTTTACAGGTATTGCTATCCAATCCTCTCCATCAAATGAATAGGAGTATTCGTAAACATTCGTTTTCACATCTACTCGAAGATATACATATTCAACATGTTCTGGAATGATAATTTCGTTTCCTTGAAGAGGCTGATCGAACTTAAAATTATCACATGTTACTAATTCAAGAATTCGACCCTTTCCTTCATTCCAAGTGATTTGACATGAAGTCCAGTTTTGAGTGTTGTAATAATTTACTAAACCAGCTGATTGATGGAATGTATTTGGATTAAATGCTACTTTTGTTTCTGCAGTAAAGTTAAAATGTTGCCAGCGTCTTGCTATAAATGACTGAGTAAATTTAGATGTTAGGGATTCTCTTCCGTAAAGACGTAGATGCCCTGGATTGTCTTTTAAGGATACAATATTCTCTCCTAATGGAATTCTTAAGTTTTGAAAGTGAGGATTTAAGACATCTGAGTTAAAGTCATCCATCTCAGGGTAATCACTTTCCCATTTTACTTCATCTATTTTTGGCCCTTCTATTTCAAGTGATGGACTATTCCCTCCTACGACATACGGCCAATCATTTTTCCACTCAAGCCTTTGAATAGCAGTTTCTCTTCCTAATGGACAGAAACCTCTTGGGTCTAACAACGGTTGACCTTCTCTTGGTAATGGTCTTCCTGTTAAATGCACAAGGAACCATTCATCTGTATGTGTTTGAACAATTGATGCATGTCCTGCTTTTTGAAGGGGAATTCTTGGCGCATGGAATGACGAAATTAACGGGTTTTCCGGGTGTACTTCATATGGCCCCATTAACTGTTTTGACCTAGCAATTGTAGCTTGGTGATCATATTTCGTACCACCTTCTGCCGTTAATAAGTAATAGTAATCATTTATTCTATATAAATGTGGTGCTTCCGTTAGTTTAATATCGGTTCCTTTAAAGATAACCTCTGCTTTTCCGATTAGTTTCTTTTCTTCTACACTGTATTCTTGTAATGAAATGCCATAAAAATGATGATTTCCTACACGATGATCCCAAACCATATTAACTAAATATTTTTTTCCATCCTCATCGTGAAATAATGAAGGATCAAATCCAGTACTATTTAAGTAAACTGGGTCTGACCATTCTCCGTCAATCGTTTCACATGTTGCGAGATAGTTGTGACAATCTTTCCATTGACCTTCAACTACCTTTACATCAGTGTAAATTAACCAGAATTGTCCATCACGATAAGATAATGCAGGAGCCCAAATACCACCCGAATCTGGATTACCTGTCATATTTAATTGACTTAAACGTTTCAAAGGTCTTGATGCTAATCGCCAGTTCTTTAAATCCTTTGAATGATAAATTCCAACTCCTGGAAACCATTCAAATGTTGAAACTGCAATATAATAATCTTCCCCAACTCGGCAAATACTTGGATCGGGATTAAATCCCTGTAAAATTGGATTACTGATTTTAGCCATTTTATACTCCTCCATATGCATCTATATAGTTCAATACATTACTTTTTAGTAAGCACCTTTGATAAAGTCAGAAACATTTTTTTGATAGAAAAGCTCTAATTGATCTAATTCCGCTTTCGAAAAAGATTGTATATTCATTGCTTCTAAGTTGCCATCCACTTGGCGTTGGTTTCTAAATCCAGGAATTACACATGTAATTTCCTTTTGATCTAAAATCCATCTAAGTGCTGCACCTGCCATCGAAGACCTTCCTTCAGCAATCCAGTTAATTCGATTTGCCAATTCTACTCCTTTTTTAAAGCCCAAGCCTGCAAATGTTTCTCCGATATTAAAGGCCGCTCCATTTTCATTAAAGTTTCGGTGATCATCTTCCTCAAAAATATGATCAGCCTTATACTTTCCAGATAAGAGTCCACTGGCTAGTGGTAATCTTACAAGAACACCAACTCCACGCTTATAAGCCTCGGGAAGTAATTCTTCTAATGGCTTTTGTCTAAAAATATTAAAGATAACCTGTAAGCTTTTCACATTTGGGTTTTCTAAGCAAATCATTCCTTCTTCAACCGTTTCAACGCTAACCCCGTAATGGCGGATTTTCCCTTCGCTTTTTAAACGGTCAAGTACATCAAATACTTGTCCATCCTTTAAAATTTCAGTTGCTGGACAATGCACTTGATATAAATCAATCACATCTCGATTTAATCGTTTTAGACTATCCTCGCAATAAGACTTAACCGCTTCATATGAGTAATTTTCCGGTGAAAAGATATCACCTTTTCGACAAAATTTTGTTCCTATATAAATTTTATCTTCAAGTCCTTTTGTGGCTTTAGCCAATAGTTCTTCGCTATGACCATCACCATATACATCTGCAGTATCAAAAAAATTTACACCTTGGTCGATTGCGTGTCGTAATGATTTTAAAGCTTCAGTATTATCTGTTTTGCCCCATGCTCCACCAATTGCCCAAGTTCCAAAACTTACCTCACTAATCATTAAACCTGTATTACCAAGTTCTCGATAATTCAAGTAAAACTCCCCCTCTAGTGCTAATTTTTAGCGTCTTATACTAGTTTCTAAATTCAGATAACATTCTATTTAGTTCCTTTGTGCTGGAATAAATTTGCTTATAAATAGAATAAAGCTTCTCATATTGTTTAACATTTTCACTTACTGGTTTATATGAAGTGATTGGCTTTATGAACTCTTCTGCACAAGCCTCTAATGATTCAAACCAATTACATCCATAAGCAGCAAGCATCGCCGCACCCATCCCAGGACCTTGCTCGCTTGAAAGTTTAATAATTGTCGCATTAAAAATATCTGCTTGCATTTGAAGCCAAATAGGATTTTTTGCACCGCCACCAATTGAAATAATTGAATCAATCCTTTTACCGTTATTTCGGAAAATTTCAATTGACTCGTTCAATGAAAAAGTAATACCTTCCATGACGGCCCTCGTAAAGTCACTTCTCTTATGTGCTGCATCCATACCGATAAAACACCCTCTAATAATTGAATCCGCATGTGGTGTTCTTTCACCAACCAAATACGGAGTAAACATTAAACCATTTGAGCCAATTGAAACAAGGTCAACATCCTCTAATAGTTGTTCGAAATTCACACCTTCAGCAAAAGTATCTTTAAACCAACTTAATGAATATCCTGCGGCAAGCGTTACACCCATTGAATAGAAAGCATCTTCTTTACTATGGTTAAAATAATGAACCTTACCTTTGAAGTCTTGTTCTCCATGCTCTTCATAAGAAAGAACAACTCCTGAAGTACCAATACTACATAGCGTATTGCCTTCTTTTAAAATACCTGAGCCAATTGCGCCACAAGCATTATCGGCTCCGCCTGCAAATACTTTCACTTCACGGCTAAGTCCTGTCAAAATAGAAACTTCTTCTGTAATTGTTCCAACACAATCATGAGACTCGACAATTGGTGGGCAAAGATGTAAAGGAATATCGAATTTAGTACATAATTCTTCACTCCACTGCTTTTCTTTCACGTTTAAAAGTAATGTTCCGGTAGCATCTGAGTATTCAGTATGAATTTCTCCAGTCAGACGATAACGAAGATAGTCTTTAGGCAATAAAAATACTGCTGCCTGATTATAGATCTCTGGTTCAAATTCCTTTACCCATAAAAGTTTTGGTAAAGTAAATCCTTCAAGTGCTGGATTTTTCGTTATTTCAAGTAAACGTTCTTTGCCAACTATTTCATTGATCTTTTCACATTGCTTAGTCGTTCTTGTGTCATTCCATAAAATTGCATTACGAAGGATTTCATTTTCTTTATTCAATAACACTAGACCATGCATTTGACCTGAGAAGCTAATCCCTTGTATATCATTCGGATGACCTTTAAAGTCTCTAACTAGTTCGGCAAGTCCATCGATTGTTTTTTCAACCCATTCTTCTGGTCTTTGTTCACTATATCCGGATTTTTCTTGTATTAATGGATAGGCACGAGATACTTCTTGGCATACTTCTCCGGACTGATTAACAAGTAAAATTTTTACGGCACTTGTACCTAAATCAATACCTACTACATATTTCATAACAATCATCCTTTTATTGTTTTCTTTAGCGTATCGTATGAGAAAAATGTGCTGGAAATAATGAGTTTCCCAGCACATTTTATGATCAAAAGGTTTTTAAACTGTTGCGAATTCAGAAATCGCTTCTAATAAATATTGGTTTAGCACTGATTTAAGACGTTCTTCACGACCAGATTTATTTTGGATATCACCTAAATTTAATGCATATGCTTCAAGTGTATGGAAACTTGCTTTATTTTCTACGATTTCTTTACCAATACCATAAGTGAAGCTGCTATAACGATCTTCAATAAAGCTTTCAAATACTTTATCTTCAATTAGTTTATTAGCTACTAATGTGCCAATTGCAAAGCTATCCATTCCAGCTATATGTGCATGGAATAAATCTTCTACATCAAATGATCCTCTTCTTACTTTTGCATCAAAGTTCAGGCCGCCTTTTCCTAAGCCACCATTTTTTAAGATTTCATACATTGCTAATGTAGTAGAGTATAGATCTGTAGGGAACTCATCTGTATCCCAACCAATTAACTTATCACCTTGGTTTGCATCAACTGAACCAAGCATTCCGTTAATTCGAGCAACACGTAATTCATGCTCAAATGTATGACCAGCAAGTGTTGCATGATTTGCTTCAATATTGAATTTAAACTGTTTCTCTAAACCATTAGCTTGTAAAAACGCTAGTCCAGTTGCCACATCAAAGTCATATTGATGCTTTGTTGGTTCTTTTGGTTTTGGTTCAATTAAGAACTGACCATCGAATCCAATTTCTTTTGCATAATCTACAGCCATATGGAAGAAACGCGCAAGGTTGTCTTGCTCAAGCTTCATATCAGTATTCATAAGCGTGTCATAACCTTCACGCCCACCCCAGAATACATAGTTAATTGCACCAAGCTCTTTTGCAATTTCTAATCCTTTTTTCACTTTTGCAGCTGAATATGCAAATACGTCCGCGTTATTAGATGTAGCGGCTCCATTTACATAGCGAGGATGAGTAAACATATTTGCCGTATTCCAAAGCAATTTTGTTTTACTTGTTTTCATATATTCTTTTATCATTTCTACAATGACATCTAAGTTTTTATAAGTTTCACCTAATGTATTTCCTTCAGGCGCAACATCTGAATCATGAAAGCAGAAGAAAGGAACATCTAACTTTTCATAGAACTCAAATGATGCTTCTACACGTGCCTTAGCTAGATCCATTCCCGTTAAATGATTCCAAGGACGTTGCATTGTACCTGCTCCAAATGGATCTGAACCATCTGCAGTAAATGTATGCCAGTAGGCAACTGAAAAACGAAGTAAATCCTCCATTTTTTGACCGTTAATTATTCTTTGAGGATCATAATATTTAAATGAAAATGGATTTTTTGATTTAGGACCTTCGAATTTAATTTTGTTAATATTAGTAAAGTAACTCATGTTTAATTCCTCCTAAAATAGTAGTTTTGTATTTTATGACTTATGTGAAACGACAATCCATGCGCGCAATACTTTCATGTCTTTTGGCTCAATTCCTTGTAATCCCGTCAATTCTCCATTTACTTCAAGATTAGGAGCGTTAGTTACCCATGTGTAGGGCTCAGGGCATAAAAAGCCGCTTCTCGCATCTTTGTTATAAACAACCCAATGTTTAAAACTTTGGTCAACGGTATAATTAATCTCAATTCCTGTTGATTTGTTTGTTATTTGTGCCGTTTGTAGGCCACTGTTATTAGGGTTAGATAGAAAAACATCATCTAACTCTAGCCCGTACAGGCTCATTCCTTCATTCAACTCATATTTGTACTCAATATCTTCTAATTCCCCCGTTGGTAAAAATCGATCATTTAGTTTCCAACGTTTATCCACTGGAAGCTTGAAGATTGAAGTTTCTTCAGGGAATACAAAGCTAGTATGATATCCAAAGCCAAACGGTAAAACTTCACTACTTTTATTAATAATTTCTGCTTTTTTAGCGAATAAATTATCATTTAAAATAAAGCTCATCCTTATCACAAAATGATGCGGGAATTGAGCCATTACATCTTCATGCTTACTTGAATCAAACTCAGTAATAATTTTTACTGTTTGCTCATTAACCTCTACACTCGAGATATTCCACTCCCTTGTGTGAACGAAACCATGAATGTGATTTTGCTTGTCCATTTCATTGATTTCAAATTGATATGTTCTTTTGCCAAATCGAAACTTTCCTTGATCGATTCGATTTGGAGGAAACAGGATTGGAGTACCGTAAAGAACTGGGTTATTCAAATACTCCTCGGTTGAGTTAGGGACCCTTAAAAGCTCAGTATTTGATTTTTTATGAACCATGGAAATTAAGTTTGATCCCCATCCGGGAATAATGATGATCTCCAATTCACTATTACCTGCTTTAATCGCTGGTTCATTTAAAAAAGAGATTTCCTCAACATAA
The DNA here is from genome assembly GCF_001712755.1 of Gottfriedia luciferensis. Classification (GTDB taxonomy): domain Bacteria; phylum Bacillota; class Bacilli; order Bacillales; family Bacillaceae_G; genus Gottfriedia; species Gottfriedia luciferensis_B. The sequence continues at coordinate 86,051 of NZ_MDKC01000013.1, read as the reverse complement.
GTATTCATCTAGATTCCCCGTTCTAAGATAATTTCTACACTTAGACTTTACTAATCTTACCTTGTCTTTGGTCTATTCGATTAAAGCTATACATACCACAGAACATGAAAATCCAAGCAATTGATATGACACTAAAGAATGGAATTAGCCCTGGTTGGTACAGCAACAAAAATAGTATAGCGATTAGACTAACTAGCATTAGTAAAGTAATGTGAAAATGAAAAACACTTAAAAAGAATGCATTTTTTAAATAGTCTTTAAGTTTAAATTCGTAATGTACATATAGTGGGAAAATATAAAGGAAAACCATTAAATAAACTGCCACTATGATTAATAAAGGGATGATTAAGATAAACTGGAGCATCCCTTCAATCGTTCGAATGTAAAATACATCAAACGCTAGGAAGATGCCACTACAAATGAATACCAAACCAAGTTTATTGGAACTTTTAAATTCATTTAGGAAGACAGTTAAGAAAGTTCTCCAAATCGGAAGATCCGTTTCTTTTATGATCCATTTACGAACAATTGTAAATAGGGCTACTGTAGCAGGGAAAAAACCAAATATGACTAGTCCTGCAATTGTAAAGAGGAACCATAGCAGATTGACATATGCTAATTTCATAACCCACTCACATAGCGTAAACAATTTCCCCATTGTTTTTCCGAGTATCATTTAATCACCCTCCTTTACAAATTCATCTTAGCTTTATCTAATGCAGTTAACCTTTTACTGATCCAGAAGCAATTCCTTCTACAATTCGATTACTTAATATAAGGAAGGCAATTAGGATTGGTAGTATACTAATAACTAACGTAGCTCCAATTGCTCCCCAATCAGTCGTATACTGCCCAATAAAGTTTTGAATACCAACCGTGAGTGTTTTAAATTGATCTGAACTTATAAATGTATTAACAAAGACAAACTCATTCCAGTTGTAAATCATATTAATAATTGCTGCTGTAGCAATAACTGGTGAAGTCATTGGTAAAGTAATCTTAAAAAATATATGGTTAATTGATGCCCCATCCATAATCGCTGCTTCTTCTACCTCTCTAGGGAGAGCTTCGTAAAAACCAATTAAAATCATAATCGTAATTGGTAAGTTAAAGGCTGTGTACGTAAGGATTACCGAGAGTGGATTATCAATTAAATTTATTTTTGTAAAAGTATTAAATAAAGGAATCAGTGTAGAATGGACTGGAATCATTAAACCTACCATAAATAATCCCAAAACCCATTTACTTGCTTTCCAATTCATTCTTGTAATCGCGAAGGTTACCATACTTGCTAATACAACCGTTAAAATAACGGCTGCGATTGTGTAAGTCACACTGTTAAAGAAATACTGACTAATATTTCCCTCAATCCAAACTTTCGTATAATTCTCCCACTTTGGGCTTTCAGGTAAAGAAAAAGGTGACATATTGAAAACTTCTTGGTTATTTTTTAATGAAAAAAGAAATAGCCATATGATCGGAAATATTTGAAAAATCGCTACGATTATAAGGAAAAGATACATAAAACCGTAAGCAACTTTACTAAAAACACTATTTTTGCTACGGTCAGTTTTCTTTTCAGTTACAATGGCTTGAGATCCTGTAGCTCTTACCGTATCCACTTAAAATCCCCCTTTCTTTTAGTAAATGTCATTATTTGATTCAGTAAACTTACGAATAACCCAAGTAACTACTAAACAAATAACTAATAAGAAAAATCCAATTGCACTTGCATATCCAAAGTCAAAGCCTTTGAATGCTTTTTGGTACATATAGGAAGCCATTACTTCACTTGCACCATTAGGGCCTCCACCTGTCATAACATAAATTAAATCAAAATATTTAAGTGATCCAGCGACGGCAAGAACAATCGTCACTTTCACAACATTCATGATTAATGGTAATTTTATTTTTAATGCGATTTGAAGTGGTGTTGCCCCGTCAATTCTTGCGGCCTCGATTAGAGAGTCCGGAATATTTTTAAGAGCTGCATAGTAAATCAGAATATAAAAACCTGCGTACTGCCAAATAATTGGAATAATAATCGCATACAATGCTAAGTTTGTTTCTGCTAACCAGGCAGGTGGATTATGAACGCCTAGAGAAACAAGTAAGCTATTTAAAATACCGTTAGTAGGATGATAAATTTTAAGCCAAAGCTGTGCAATTGCAACAGATGCAAGCAGCATCGGAATAAGATATATTTTTCTTAGAAGGTCTGCACCTTTAATTTTTCCAGCAAGTATAAATGAGATGAACAAGTAACCAATTAAACTAACGGCTGAAAATGCTGCCAATAAAAAGGAGTGGAAAGCACTTTTCCAAAATAGAGGATCATGTAATAAGTGGGAGTAATTCTTTAAACCTATGAACTCCTTTTCCCCAATTCCATTCCATTTCATTAAGCCAAAGTATCCAGTTTGTACGATTGGAACGTAAATCAAAGCAAGGATCAGAAAAAGAGCTGGTGTAATATACAAGGCGATTATTTTTTTATTTGACATAGCTTTATTCACTTCGATTCAACTCCTTCCCCTATATTTAAAAATCAAGGGCATACTACAATGAATCCATATGCCCTTTTCTTTAGTACATCAGAAATTATTTATCTTCTGCCTTTAATGCTTCTTCATGTTGTTTAGCAAAGTCTTTTGGTTTTACTTCATTTCCAAATAAAGATTGGATTAAGTTTAAGTGAGTTTCTGCTACAGAAGCACTCATTTGAACGTCAGCAAATAGTGTTAAGTTACTAGCTTTATTTAACTCATTTAACACATCAATATATAATGGTGGTAAATTTACTTTTGAAGTATCAACCTTAGTTGCTGGGATTACACCCGCTTTTTCTACAGATTGCTCTCCCCACTTCTCTACAAAGAATTTAACAAAGTCTTTAGCTTCAGCTTTAACTTTTGAATGCTCTGCTACGAATAAACCTACTCCAGGGCCACCAACCCAGCTGTTAATATTTCCTTTTCCGCCTTCATAAGTAGGGAATTTAAAGAAGCCTACATTGTCACGGAAATCTTTTGGAATTTCTTCATTTGTCGTAAAGTTTGGAAGCTCCCATGTTCCCATTAAGTACATAGCTGCATTTCCATTTAAGAATTCAGATTTACCTTCATCATTTGATAACCCATTAAAACCTTTATTAAATGCATTTTCTTTAACTAGGTTTTGAACCTCTGTTGCCGCTGATACAAGTGCAGGATCTTCGAATGTTCCTGTACGGTTAATTGCTTTATTAAGTACATCAGCTCCACCAATTCTGTCCGCTAAATACATATACCAAAGTGAACCTGTCCAACGATCTTTATTACCTAAAGCGATTGGAGCAACTCCATTTTTAGCAAGTGTTTTAACAACGTTTTGGAATTCGCTGTAAGTTTGTGGTACTTGAAGGTTATATTTTTCAAAAATTGCTTTATTGTAATAAATTGGAGCGATGTTTAGTTCTAGAGGTAATCCATATGTTTTTCCATCGATTGCATATGCTTCTGTTGTTCCACTTACAAAAGAATCTTTTAATCCGTTATTTAACACATCATCTAAATCAGCGAAAAGGCCACCTTTTACAAATGGTTTCATATATCCTGCTGCCCATGTAAACCCAACATCAGGAAGTTCATTAGAAGAAGAAAGAACTTTAATCTTATTCTTGTATTGCTCATTTTCAAGAACTTCTACTTCGATTTTTACATCCTTATGTTCAGCCTCATATTGCTTAATAATGTCAGATACAATTAAGTTTTGTTGCTTAGAACTACCAGCTGGCCAAAGATGCATAAACTTGATCACTTTTTTGGAACCGCTTTCAGTTGACGCGTTATTAGATTTACCACAGCCAGTTAAAGCAACCATTAGAATAAGAACTAGTGCTAACATTAATGAAGACGCTTTCTTAAACATGTCTAACCCCCATTTTTTGAATTTTTCGTTACAAGTAAATTCTAGCACTAAAAAAAAAACGCGGTAAGGTAACCACGATTGGATAAAATTCCACTATTTTTGGATTAGTGAATCATCAAGTTCCGACACTTTTCTAAATTTACTAGGGGTAATACCCTCGTAATCCTTAAAGATCTTAATGAAATATTTAGCTGTCTGATAGCCTACTTCTAGGGCAATTTCTTCAATTTGTAAATCTGTTGTCAGTAAACGATTTTTTGCAATTTGTATTCTCTTTCTAGTTAAATACTCACTAAATGTTAATCCCACTTGCTCTTTAAATAACACACTAAAATAGCTCGCATTTAGATAAACCGCATCTGCTACATCCTTTAATGAAATTTGATTGCTTATATTTTCATTAATAAATGTCTTAGCTGCCTTAATTGAATTAGAGCGGTTATTAACTTGATCTAGCTTTAATAATTTCTGATCAGTTACTTTTTCCATATACTCAATCCGTTCAATATTTGCTTCCTTTTCTAGTGCTTGCTCAATAGCCTCTATTAATTTTTGTTTGCTTACTGGTTTTAATAAGTAATTTACAACCCCTAGGCGAATAGCCTCCTGGGCATACTCAAAGTCAGGATGTCCAGAGATAATAATTGAAACAAACTTATGTCCTTTATCCTTTAGCTTTTTTAAAAGTTCTAAACCATTCATTTCAGGCATACAAATATCAGTTACTAATAGATGGATTTTTGTTCTGCTCAACTGCTCAAATGTTTCTTGGCCATTTGCAGCACTAAGAATTTCAAATTTACCATTTGACCATTTCTCTAATGTTTTTTTTAATCCTTGTCTAGTCGCTTGTTCATCATCAACAATTAGAATCACTTTTGTATCCAAATTATTCTCCTCCTTTGTCTGGAACTTCGAATAATACAGTTGTGCCTTTACCGATCTCACTTTCTAAACGAAGGCCACTTAAGTCATATCCTTCGTAATATAATTTGATTCTTTTATTTACATTAGTTAGCGCCATACCCATCCCCTTAAAGGACGATACATTATCATTTTTAATTGCTAAATTAAGGGCATTAAGAGATTCTCTATTAATCCCCGGTCCATTGTCCTTAACAGTCACTAATAAATTAGATGAGTCATTAATCCGTTTAATCTTCACTAAAACACACCCTCGTTCCCGACTACTTTCAATACCATGCATAATAGCGTTCTCAACTAAGGGTTGGATTAGCAGTTTAGGTATTTTAATAGCTAATAGATTTGACTCAACAGATATCTCCCATAACAACCGTTCTCCTAATCTCATTTTCATAATTTGTAAGTAACGTTCAATTTGGTCGAGAGCAGCTTGTATAGTTACCCATTCACTACTGTTTGCATTGCCAATTGTATAACGAAATAATCCAGACATTGCAATCACTATTTCTGCTAAATCCTCCTCACCTCTATCATCTAAAGACCAGTAAAGTGCATTTAGCGTATTATAAAGGAAGTGCGGATCAATTTGGGCTTGTAGTGCCTTCAACTCAGTTTGACTACGAAGTAATTCCTTTTCATAAACGACCTGTATTAAATGATTCGTATTTTCTACCATCTGGTTATATGTTCTATTTAATTCAATAATTTCTAATGAAGCTGCGCTTTCCTTGTTAATTTTCAACTCATCCATTTTCGCATTCTTCATTGTATTTGTAAGTTTCTTTATCGGTCTTGTGATCATTGTTGCTAGAATAATTGATGAAATGACAAAAATGATAAGTCCAATCGCACCAGATAAAAGGGTTGCTTTTCTTACCGGTGTTACCCGTTCATTTAAAAAGCTTGTAGGTTTTAGAATAACAAGGGTCCAACCTGTTTTTGCAGATGGTTGCGTAACAATCATATATTGCTTTTTATTTACTTTTATCGATTCATATCCTTCTAATAAAAACTTTTGGATATCAATACCGTAATTATCCGTTATCGGAGCTAAATCCCTATCCAGAAGCATCATATAATCCTTCTCTCCAGGAGATAAATTACTTTCTTCAACCTGAAAGTAACTATTAAGAATTCTTACGACTAAGTATCCTCCATTTGAAAACCATCGATCCATTAAACTTACCCTTCTTATTGCATAAGAATAGTTACTATTATTAGGATCTTTTCCTACCCACACTAATCTTCCTTTCTCGGTTTCTGCTTCCTTTACCCATTTCTCATCGATTACACTAGATAAATTTTTTTCACCGAATGGAAAAATGCGATTACCTTCCGAAGAATATAATTCAAAAGAAGAGATTCCATTTGAATAAGCTAATGAGTTATTTATGACTCTAATTAGCGATTGTCTTTTTGCAAAATCAACACTTTCCCCGTTTTTCAATCCGAGTAATATTTGTTGAACTGTTTCATTGGTCATTAATTGATTTGATAAAGTGTCAATTTGTTTATACAAAGTTTCCATTCTTCCATTTGCTTCAACAGCCGTTTGTTGGATTTGCTTCTCTGTTGTATCTTTCATTAAAGTTCCAACTTGGTTATATACCATAATAGATACAATGGATAAAACAATCACCATAACAATCAAGAAGACAGCCAATATTTGATTTCGTAAAGTGTTTAATTTTCTTAACCGTAATCTTATTTTGACGATTGTAATCACCTTTTCAGTAGTAAGTTAATGTAAGGGGTTTCTTTAAAAATTATCATACTATATTTATTATTAGTCTGAATATTAAAAACACCCATCTAGTAATAACTACCATATAGTTTAAGGGCACTATTTGGATAATGGTAAATCGTTCAAACAAAAAATCAACACGAAAAAGAGGAACCTAAACATTTGATGTTGAGGCTCCCCTTTTCATTTAGTTACTATTTATCCCTTCCCTGTGCTTTTGACTTTTCTCACTCATTAACTTGTTCACTTTACTCCATTCTGCTTCCTGAAGAGTCCTCCATAAAATTTTCCCGCTTGCGGTAGTTGGTAATTTTTCAATAAACTCGACATATCTTGGGTATTTATAGTTAGCCATATGCTCTTTAGACCAATCGATAATGTCATCCTCACTTACTTTTCCTGAATAAATAGGATTGAGGATCACGTATGCCTTCACTGTTTCGCCCCTTTTTTCATCAGGCTTACTAACAACACAAGCTTGTTGAATGGCCGGATGTTTATATAGCAAGTTCTCCACTTCGGTTGGCCAAACTTTAAAGCCTGAAGCGTTAATCATCCTTTTAACACGGTCAACGATAAAATAGTAACCTTCATCATCAAACCGACCGATATCTCCTGTACGGAAAAATAGTTTACCGTCTATTTCAATAAAGGCGTCTTTTGTTTCTTCTGGTCGGTTAAAGTAGCCTTTAAATACTTGTGGTCCATTAACAACAATCTCACCAACCTCACCGACACCTAACTGTTTCATTGTTACCGGCTCGATAATTCTGGCGTCTACGTCAAATGATGGAATTCCTAGACATTGAAGTTTTGGTCGATCTGGCGGATTAAAATGTGTCTGAGCAATTGTTTCTGATAAACCATACCCTTCTACGAACTTTAAACCTGTTAATTTGAATAGCTGCTCACCTACTGCTTCTGGAAGTGGAGCTCCACCACCTGCAATATTTACAAGGGACTTGATATCTTCTGTATTTAAATTTGGATTTGCTAAAAAGTCAATCAGCATTGTACTAATATTTACCCAGTGGGTACATTGATAGTTTTCAATTAGTTTACACGCATGGTATCGATTCCATCTTGTTAGCAATACCATACTTGAACCAGTAAGAATCGGTGTATGCATTCCATGAACCATTCCTGTTACATGGAATAGAGGTAAAGTTGAAAAACTAACGGCATTTGCAGAAATATTCATCCAAACGGCAGATCCTACTACATTTGCTTGTACCGTTTTATGTGTATGTATACAACCTTTAGGTAAACCTGTTGTTCCTGAAGTATATGGAAGAACTGCAACATCTTCTGAATTGCCTTCATATAATGACGGGGTAAGCTGTGTTTGTATTGCATCCTCCCAATAAAATAGATTTTCGTTTTGATAGATTTTCTTTGATTCAGTTATTTCAGCCGTTAAATCGGAAACTAAAGGAATGGTTGGTAAATATTCAGAGTAAACTGCAACTACTAAATTCTCTAATCCAGTTGTAGCTTGTAAAGGTTCAATTTGAGGGGATAGTTCTTGGCCAATGATCGCGGTTTTAATTTCACAATCATTTATGTAGAATTCAAGTTCATCTGTGGTGTTCATTGGGTTAATTGGTACTACAATTCCTCTTACTCTTAATATTGCATAAAAGGCGATGACATATTGAGGTGAGTTTTGCATATAAAGCATTACACGTTCACCAGGGGATATTTCTAACCTATGCTCAAGATACCCTGCTAGATAATCAACCTCTTCAAGAAGCTGCTTATACGTTTTTGAAGCACCATAATACTCTATTGCGGTTTTATTTGGATATCTTTTTGCCGAAACGACTAAATTATCATAAAGTGTTGTCTCAGGTAAAGTTAAAGATTTAGATACCCTTTTTGGCCAATACGCAAAATGTGAAGTACTCATAATTTTTCCCTCCGCTTATGTATCTTTTTTTATATTAAGTTTTAATACTTACAGCTCTTTCTTGTATGCATGATATTTTAGTCATTAACAAAGAAAATTTAGGGCAAGTATTCAAATAGGATGCCTAATTAATGAATAACGCTCAAACGCTTATAATTCATTCAATATAAATACTAACTTTGAAATTATTTGAAAGTAAGTTTGCAAAAAGAGGCAATTGCTAAGTTTAGTGTGGAAAGAAAAATGGAATGGGAAGTCATTATCATAATCAACTTTAGACCTTATTATAATGGAAAAGCTTAAATGAATAAATAGTTTTTTGAAAATTAAAAAAGCTATTTGATTTAACCGAGATATTTAATTTGAGTATCTAAAATTTTTTAAGTAAAATTACATACAATTACTTACTGTACCACTTATCTATGTTTCAATTAATAACAAGTGAGGTGTTAGCATATGAGAATTGGAATTATCGGTTTAGGAGATATAGCTACGAAGGCCTACCTACCGGTCCTTTCTGAAAAAGAAAAGATCGATTTAGTGCTATGTACAAGAAGTAATGAGACACTAGACCATTTATCAAATAAATATCGAATCAGTGAAACGGTTAATACTGTAGATGAATTGTTAGAAAAGAATATTGATGCAGCATTTGTTAGTACAGCTACTGAGGCTCATTTTATGATAACGAAAAAGTTATTATTAAAGGTATAAACGTTTATATTGATAAACCTATTTCGATGAATTTCAAAGAAACTGAACAAATTGTAAATCTAGCCAGAGAGCAAGGAAAAATAGCAATGGTTGGATTTAATAGACGATTTATCCCTAGAGTAAAAGAGCTTACTATGCATGGAAAGGCTAGCTTAATAATCATGCAAAAAAATAGATTTAACTTTCCTGAATATACTAGAAGATTTGTTGTAGAGGATTTTATCCATGTGGTGGATACACTGAGGTATTTAATGTCCACTAATGTAGTTGATTTAAAAGTCAATTTCTTAAAAAAAGATAATATACTCGAACACCTAGTCATTCATCTTATAGGTGAGGGATGCACGGCAATTGGAATAATGAACAGAAACAATGGTGTTACGGAAGAAATGATTGAATATATGACACCACAAAATAAATATGTAGTGAGTAGTTTAGTTGAAACCACTCATTATCATAATAAAGAAATCAATATTACAAAGTTTGGTGATTGGGAACCAACCTTATATAAACGTGGGTTTTACCAAATTGTTGATCACTTTCTTGACTGTATAGAACAGCATAAAACGCCAGACCCTTCAATAAATGATTCCTTAATCACTCATGAAATTTGCGAAAGAATCGTTCAGTATATAGATTCTAATGTAGATTAAATAAAAAACCCGAATAGTAGACTTGAGAGGTCTAATTATTCGGGTTTTATTAATTATTTATTCTTGTTCAGCCATTGCATCCTTTGGAGTACCGAATAAATATGTTAGAACGAAACCACCAGCATAACCAGCAAGTAATCCGATCACATATTTTAGCCACATTCCGTGTGCAATTAGTGGAACTAACGCTAAGCCTGAAGGACCAATTGCAATTGCTCCAACATTACCAAACATTCCAATTACTGCACCTCCAATACCACCACCGATACATGCAGTGATAAACGGACGACCAAGAGGTAATGTAACACCATAAATTAATGGTTCACCAATACCTAAAATACCTACTGGAAGAGCACCTTTAATCATATTTGATAATGATTTATTCTTTTTGCAACGTAACCATAATGCTAATGCTGCTCCAACTTGTCCAGCACCTGCCATTGCAAGAATTGGTAATAATTCTGTAGCACCAGTTGTATTAATTAACTCGATATGAATTGGTGTTAATACTTGATGTAAACCTAACATTACTAATGGTAAGAATCCCAGACCTAATATAAATCCTGCAAAAATACCGCCTTTTGCAATAATCCAGTTAATTGAGCCAATTAAATTATCAGAAATAAATCCTGCGAAAGGCATGATGAAGAAAATTGTAAGCAAACCTACTACTAATAAAGCGATCATTGGTGTAATAATAATATCTAAAGAATCTGGAATAACTTTACGTAATTGTTTTTCTAAAACTGATAATAAATAGACTGCAAGTAGTACACCAATAATACCACCTTGACCTGGAGCTAATGGATCACCATTAAAGATATTTTTAATTGGTTGATCAGGAAGCATACCTGTTAAAAGTGTTACCCCACCAATTACTCCACCAAGGGATGGTGTCGCCCCGAATTCCTTCGCTGCGTTAATACCAACATAAATCGCTAAATAAGCAAAAATTGCGTTTTTAATTACATTTAAAACTGTAACATATTGTGACCAAGTTGCTGCATCAAGGTTTTGAGCAGTAATATTATTTGATAAAATCGAAGCAATACCAGCAATTAAACCTGCACCAACGAATGCTGGAATTAATGGAATAAAGATATTACCGACTTTTCGTAAGAAATTTTTAAAAGGTGTGTTATTTTTCTTTTTTAATTCAGCTTTAAGATCTGAGCCCTTTTCTTTTAAAGCAGCTGATGAAGTTCCTTGTTTTCCTGATGAGCTGTTTTTCAGATGACCAAATTGTTCTGCAACTTTAGTTACTGTACCAGGACCTAAAATGATTTGGTAAGTCTCATCATCAACAGTTCCCAAAACCCCGTTAATTTTTTTAACTTGATCTTCATTGATTAAATTACGATCAGCAACATTAACACGAAGTCTAGTCATACAGTTTGTAAATGACACTACATTATCAGTACCGCCGATTGCATCAGCGATTTCAGAAGCTAATCTTTGATATTTATCCATCTTCTACTCCCCCAACAATTTTTATTTTTGTATTGCTTTTCGAACAAATCCTTCTGATTTTTTCAATTGTTCAATTGCTTGCTCATAACTAAATCCAGTAAGAATCATAACGATTGCTACTTTTGGACTTTGATTTGAATTTGTTAAATACTCTTCTGCAATTTCATACGTACAAGAAGTTGCTTCCATTACAATACGCTTTGAACGCTCAACTAGTTTTACATTTGTTGATTGAACATCAACCATTAGGTTACCGTATACTTTTCCAATACCAACCATTGATGCTGTAGATAACATATTGCATACTAACTTTTGAGAAGTACCTGCCTTTAATCTAGTTGAACCAGTTAACACTTCAGGTCCATTAACAACTTCAATTGCTATTTCTGCCTCTTGACCAATTTTTGAGCCCTTGTTACAACTAACCGCTACAGTCGAAGCACCAATTTCTTTGGCATATTTTAAACCACCAATAACATAAGGAGTACGACCACTTGCTGCAATTCCGACTACAATATCATTTTTATTTAACTTAATTTCCTTTAAATCGTGGGTTGCAAGTTCTTCGCTATCCTCAGCACCTTCAACTGCTTTTATAAAAGCTTTTTCTCCACCCGCTATTAACCCTACTACCTCTTCTGGGCTTGTTCCAAATGTAGGAGGACATTCAACTGCGTCTAAAAGTCCTATGCGGCCACTTGTACCTGCACCAATATAAATCAAGCGACCCCCACTTTTGAAAGCAGTTACAATTTTTTCAACAGCTTTAGAAATATTAGGAATCTCATTTCGAACGGCAGCGGAAACTTTAGCATCCTCTTCGTTCATTACGGTTAAAAATTCTTCTATAGACATTTCATCTAGATTCATTGTTTTTTCATTTCTTGTTTCGGTTGTTAAATTCTCAAGCATGTTTGCTTCACCTCAAGTAATTTTTTATGACTAAATTTAATTTCATACATATTATAACTATTTTTGAAATAAAATTTCAACATTAAAATTCATAAGGAAAAAATTTCATATTATTATTTCGTATTTTTGTTCAAATAAATATCACATTCTTAAAACGGCTACTAACAATTTTTCTTTTAAAAGATGCATAAATCTATAATTTATACATTAATTTGTCTGGCAAAAAAGTTTAAGCTCAATTTACAATTTCAAAACATAATTACTAAACTATTGTGGTATTTTAAACCTATGTATTTAAAATATGTTTGTTAAATCTGATGACAACTTAACTAAAATACAATTGATTTTACAAATGAAAAGACAACATCCTCCATATGATTAAGGATATTTATGTCACTTAACTAGGGGTATACAATGAAAAAGCTTATGCAGTTTTATAAAAATTTCTCGTTAGTGGAGAAAAGCGCACTTCTCTGCTTTCTCTTACCTCCAGTAGGTATTTCTTTGCTATTGATCATCGGGCTTCGTACACTCTATACTCAATGGTTTACTAATAAACGGTTTATTTATTCGTTTAGTTCGTACTTTTTCTTATGCCTACTTATATCTACTATTGGTGCTGCTCTATTATTTAGAAATATATTGTTTTTATTGGTCAGTATCATGATTCTTGGTTACTGGGGAATATATTGTAGGATTTTAGTAACTGAGAAAGGTCAATTATTTCAGAGATTTCGCATGATCATCATTTTTGGAGGCGTATATAGTTGTGTGATTGGATGGATATCCAAATGGTTCTTTATTCCTAAAATTGTAGGTTATTTATTAGGGACAGTGCTTTACGGAGAAGTGGAGCCTAAGAATTTTAACCGTCTAATTGGTTGTGCATATAATCCCAATTTTACTGTTTTTATTTTATTAATCGCTATTTCTTTTCTCTTTGCCAGTCTACTTTCTAGTCTAGAAAGGAAACATTATATTAGCTTAGCGTGGCAGCTTCCGATCCAACTATTACTTAGTTATGGAATTTATCTTACAGGTTCAAGAGCTGGCTTTGCGACGATGATTCTGATTTATTTACTTTTTATCTTCCGACTTAATCGAATCTTTTTCTTTGTTTGTACAATCTTCGGACTATTCTTTTCGAAATGGTTGCTCTATATAATGCCAAGGGCCGATTCAGTTATTCAAGCAGGGCACAAAAGGTTGGACATTTGGAAAAACGCATATACCATATGGAAAAATCACCCTTTCTTTGGTGTGACACCGATCGGATTCGGTCAAGAATATGTCATACAATATGGTCACTTCATCCCCCATGCACATAATTTACTGCTAGGTATGTTTGCGGAATACGGAACATTAGGAGGATTGGCTTTTATAACATTAATTAGTATAAATATTGTAAAATGCATTCACCTATTCTTATTTGAGCGCAGTAAAAAATGTTTTTTTAACAGTTTTTTACTCGGCCTACCAATTATTTTGTTTACAGGGGTATTTGATGAGCCGGTGTTTTCTCCACAAATCGGTTTCCTTACAGTCATACTGCTTGGGTGTTGGGATCGATATTCGAAACGTATGCAATTCAATATCGAGATTTCAGTAATTCAAGGAAAATTTATTAGCGTTTATGGGAGCACGGCAAGGTTAGTTGTAAGTTCATACATGATTTTGCATTATTTAAAATCGAAGTTTATTAGTAACAAGTACTAAAAAGACCCCTACAACTAGATAGGGGTCTCTTTTGTTCATTTATGATATTTTTTTCGTAATTTGTACTTCCACTGCCACATTTTGTTTTGTTAAGAATAAATTTAAAATAATTGCAGTTAATGAACCCGTCACAATTCCATTTTGCATTAACATTTTTAAAAAGTCAGGTAGTTGGTCGAACATTTGTGGAAGGGTTGCTGAACCTAACCCTACTGCTATACTACAAGCCGCGATTAATAGGTTTTCACCTTTACCTAAATCGACTTCTGAAAGAATTGATATTCCGGCAGCTGCAACAGATCCGAACATAACAATCATTGCGCCTCCAAGAACGGCATTTGGAATAACGGTCGTTAAAGCTGCAAGTTTAGGTAGTAATCCAAGAACAACCATGATACTTCCAGCAGCATAAATAACTTCCCTAGATTTAACTTTTGTAAGTGAGATTAAACCAACATTTTGTGAAAATGCTGTGTACGGAAATGCATTAAAAATACCACCAAGCATAATTGCAAGACCTTCTGAACGCAACCCATTTACGATTTGATCCTGTTTTACCTTTTGGTTGGTCGCTTTTCCTACTGCGAAATAGACTCCAGTTGATTCAACCATACTAACGATACAAACGATAATCATCGTGATAATAGCTGTAATACTGATTTTTGGTGCTCCGAAATAGAATGGTTGAGCGATACTAAACCACGATGCTTCCGATACGCTTGAAAAGTGAACGATTCCCATTGCATAGCCGGCAATTGTTCCTACAACCAAACCAACAAGTACGGAAATTGTTCGTAAAAACCCTTTAGCCCATCTGTTAATGACTAAAATTACGATAAGTGTAAGAAGTGCTAGTAATAAATTGTGTATTTGACCGAAGTCTGGACTCCCTTGTCCACCTGCTGCATTATTCATAGCTACTGGAATTAGAGAAAGTCCAATGATCGTTACGACTGACCCCGTTACAATTGTAGGGAAAAATTTTAATAACTTGCCATAAAAAGGAGCAGCTAATACAACAAAGATCCCAGAAATAATGATTGCACCATAAGCTGTCGGTAAGTTTGAAGAGGATGCAATTGCAATAATCGGACCTACCGCCGTAAAAGTACATCCTAAAACGACTGGCAATCTGCTACCAATGTATTTAGTCCCCATGCTTTGAAGGATTGTTGCGATACCGCAAGTAAATAAATCTGCTGCTATTAGATAAGCGATCTGAGTTGGCGTAAGTTTAAGCGCGCCACCTATTATAAGAGGCACAACAACTGCACCTGCATACATAGCCATGACGTGTTGAAAACCTAATGTAAATGCTTTTTGTTTAGTTAACAATTTGATTCTCTCCCTTGTCATTGCTTTAATTTATCTATATTGATTGGCATACAGTTAGTACTCTTTATAATACAAAAAAGGACAGGTTCCACTTGAGTATGTTTCTCTCAAGTGAAACCTGTCCTTCTGGGTTTTTATCCCTAATGGTGTAGCACGTGTAGTGCCCACATCGCTCGGACCAGCCATTTTACTTATACAATAATGCGGAACCCTAGATGTGCTTTCACTCATAGTCGGTCGATTATATTGGTCGTCCGGTAGAAACTTATGGGCCATATCCCCATGATTATATGAGTTATTTATATATTTGTACCTTGATTATGTTACACATGCTATTCAATATTTTCAAGTAGAAAATGCAAAGAAAAGGTGCTCCATTAGAAAAAAACTAATGGAACACCTTCTATTATGTTCTACGCATATAAGCTTTTACAGTTAGTGGTGCAAAAATTGCTACAATTACAGCAGCTCCAATAAGCGAAATGATTAAATCTGAACCTGCAGTTCCTGTGTTCGTTAGATTCCTTACAGCAGTGATCAGATGAGAGATTGGGTTTATTTTTACAAACCATTGAAGCCAATTTGGCATTGTATCGACTGGTACAAAGGCATTTGAAAGGAATGTTAATGGAAATAGTGCTAGCATAGAAATCCCTTGTACACTTGACGCTGTACGTGCAATTACTCCAAAAAAGGCAAAAATCCAGCTAATCGCCCATGAACATACAATTACAAGTAGTCCAGCTAAAACGACATAGCCTAAGCCACCTTCAGGGCGATATCCCATTATATACCCCATTGTGAAAGTAAGGACAGTAGCGATTGTATAACGTATCGTATCCGCCAATAAAGCTCCTGCCAGTGGTGCAATACGTGCAATCGGTAGCGATTTGAATCGATCGAATACACCTTTATCCATATCTTCACGCAATTGTACACCTGTAACAATCGAAGTAGTAATGACAGTCTGTACTAAGATTCCTGGTATGATTACCGGCAAATAACTCTTAACATCCCCAGAGATTGCTCCACCAAAGATATAAGTAAACATAAGTGTAAAAATAATAGGTTGTAATGTAACATCAAATAATTGTTCTGGTGTACGTTTTATTTTTAATAGACCACGATAAGCCATCGTAAAAGAATTTTTTACTGATTGACTAAAGCTGGTTTTATTTTTTAATTCACGATAAGCAGCTGGTTTTATTGAAGTGTTCATACCCTTACTCCCTCCATTTCTTTTGTTTTACCTGACTCCTTTGATCCATCATCATCTACGCTGTTACCAGTAATCGTAAGGAATACTTCATCAAGTGTTGGCTTTTGCACACTCATTTCAGTTAAATGGATACCTTCATCACGTAAGGCGATTAGTAGGTCGGTTACTCGGTCAGCATCCGCCATAGGTGCAGTAATTTTTCCTTCTACTAATGTGATATTGGATTTTACTTTTAGCACTCGTTCTACTGTTTGACGCGCCTTTTGAACATCTTTTATATCTTGAATTTTTAATTGTAATGATGAACTACCAACTGAAGCTTTCAATTCATCAACAGTACCTTCCGCAACTACATGACCACGATCTATTACTGCGATTCGATCTGCTAGTTCATCCGCCTCTTGAAGATATTGTGTTGTTAATAAAACTGTAGAACCTTCTTTTACTAAACGACGAATAGTATCCCACATTTGATTTCTTGTACGAGGGTCTAAACCAGTTGTCGGCTCATCTAAGAAGATAAGTGGTGGCTGTGCAATTAAACTTGCTGCTAAATCTAATCTACGACGCATTCCACCTGAGAAGTTTTTCAATGGGCGTTTTGCTGCTTCCGTTAAGCCAAATTCCTCTAATAAATCAGCTGCTTTCTTTCGCGATTCCGCTCTACCTAGACCTAGTAATCTTGAGAAGATAATAAGATTCTCTGTAGCACTTAGTGACTCATCTACTGAGGCATATTGACCAGTAACTCCAATTAATTGACGCACAATTTGAGCCTCTTTTAAAACATCATGCCCGAATATGCGTGCAGTACCTGCGTCTTGTCTAAGTAGCGTAGCCAGCATTCGAATTGTGGTTGTTTTCCCTGCACCATTTGGACCAAGTACACCGTAAATACTTCCAGCACGAACGTTTAAATCTACTCCATCAACCGCACGATTTTCACCAAATATTTTAACTAAACCACTCGCTTCTACGGCCAAATCTCCATTATTTGGGGTAATTATTTTTTTATTTAAATATTCCAATTTACTTCCTCCTTTACGACTTATTACAAGATGAATATATCGACTAATTATGAATTAAGTATGAACTTTAAATAAAAATTTTCTTTACGAATAGTTACAACCTAGGGGATACAATGTCCAATAAAAAAACTTCCCTTATCTAAATTAAGGGAAGTTTAAATTTAGTCATGTACTATAGTCTGATTTAGTAGTAAGAACTCTGAATCTATATCATGTAAAAAAGGAGTCACTTCACCTAAACTATATAGATGTAACTGATGCATTGCTCGTGTACATGCAGTATAAAATAGTCTTCGGAGGTGCTCATCTCCATAAACTTGAGCTGATGCATCATAAATAATCACTGCATCGAATTCAATTCCTTTTGCCAAATATGCAGGAATAATGACTACACCTTGTTCATATTCAACTGAGTTTCTCTTCACATGTTTGATTCCTTCTACATCTTTTAATGCTTCATATGCCTCAGAGCTTTCTTCAGCAGATTTACAAATGACAGCAATTGTATTAAATTCACTTTTCTTTAAGTCCTCGATTTTAGATGCAATATGGCTGTGCAAATCTTCTCGGTTAGATAACTGTGTTAACACGGGCTTATCCCCAACTCGTTCAAAAGGTGTAATTAAATTGCCACCAGGTATGAGTCTACGTGTGAACTCTACAATTGGTTTTGTTGATCTGTAACTACGAGTCAGATTGATTACTTTTGTTTCATTTGGCCCATATAAACCTTTAAGGACATTAAAATCTCCCATTTCACTGGCATGCGCAAAGATAGCCTGATTAAAGTCACCTAAAACGGTCATCTTTGCAGAAGGAAATAATCTCTTCAAAAATTCAAATTGGAAAGGAGAATAATCTTGAGCTTCATCTACAAGTACAAATTTAATTGTAACATTTGATTGGAATCCTTGAACCAACTCTTTTAAAAGTAAATACGGTGTAGCATCCTCGTAAAACAATTTGCCTTCATCTAACATATTTAAAGTTAACTGACAGATGTCCTCCCAATTCTCAGGAGTATCCCCTTCAATCCATTGTTCAATTTGAGTTGGATTGGAAAATAACTGTTTATAGACACCCTTTATGTCAATGAAACGCAATCCACGAACCCACTCGCGTAATGGCTTTAGTTTTTTACGTACGACCATTCGACCTAATACCTTAGTTTCTTGTTCGTAATCATCGAATGAATCCTCTTTAGCTTGTTTTTTCTGTAAGTACTTATATGCTTTTTGATAATCATCTTTACTGAGTAACTCGATTTCATCCTGTACCCATGTTTTTTTCAGCTCTTGCTTTTCCATTTCATTGATTTGTTTGTTTAACCATTCCGTCAGCTTCTCTAATCGGTTGTTAAATTTTAAAGAAGTGTCTGTGCTATAAAATCTTTCATATATTTGTTTAGCTGTAACCACTGGTTTGCCCCTAAATTTAAATCCCCTAAAGACCATTCCGGATAACTCCAATGATTGTCTGTATGCCTTAATCGTCTCAAAGAAACGAGTTGAAGCTTTAAAGCGTATACTTGAAGTTCTAGTCTTATAGGTAGGATCATCTATTGCAGTTAGCACATATTCTAATTGCTCATAATTATCCTCAACTTGGAACGCATCACTTAGTCTATGAACTAAATATTCTTGGAATGTAACTTGTTGCATATTTTCTTCGCCTAATTCGGGTAAAACTCTCGATACGTAGTTATTAAACATTGCGTTAGGTGAAAATAAGATAATTTGATCTGCTTTTATCCAGTTTCTATATTTGTAGAGCAAATATGCAATCCTTTGTAAAGCTGCAGATGTCTTTCCGCTACCAGCCGCCCCTTGAACAATCAGTAATCTACCTTTGTCATAACGAATAATCTGATTTTGTTCTTTTTGAATGCTGGCTACTATGCTTCTCATGTGCTTATTTGTACCTTTGCCTAGCACATGCTGCAATATCTCATCACCTATAGTAAGACTTGTATCGAACATTGATTCAATTACACCGTTTCGTATAATGTATTGCCATTTTTGGTCTAATACGCCATTCACTTTCCCCCCAGGTGTATCATACTCTGCAGGACCTGGTGGATAATCATAGTAAACACTTGAAACTGGGGCCCTCCAATCATAAACCAAAATATTCTCTCCAGTTTCATCCATTAGTGTTGAAACACCAATATAAATACGCTCCGTTTCAGACAAACCTTCTTCTGTAAAGTTAATGCGACCAAAATAAGGAACCTCTTTCATTCGACGAAGTGCTGATAATCGGTTTGAAGATTGCTTATGATTAATTTGGCCGATCGCCAAAAGTTGAGATTGTTGTCTTAAACTAATAACCGTCTCTAAATAGTCATCAAAGCTATCTGTATTAACTTTAACCTCATCCCAAAAGTTTTTACGAACATTGATTACTTCGTTTCTACGTTGGGCTGTTTCGTCTGTTAATTTACTAATTTTGTCCGTAATTAGATCTAATACAGTATTTACTCTTACTTGTTCTTTTTGAAGTTCGTTGTTCATTTCATGCACTCCTTTAAAAGATAAAAATGGGGGTTGACTCAAGAGGATTTGTATAGTAAAATTAAAGTAGGGAAAATATGTCCTCTATATAATTTGTAATATATATACTGTATTAATCTACCACGTTTTTATCTTTTAGGCAATAGTCCTCGTTTAAAATCATCCTTATTTCATCTCAATTACTAATTTTCGTACATTCAAAAAGCAAAAAGACCTACCCAAAAATGATCATTTAATCACTTATAGTAAGGTCATCCTTATTATTTATTAATTTCTTCTGTACATACTACAATTAATTACCTTTTATCAAATTTTACTTCTTTATTAAAATACCTCATATTATTTATCATCTTTCCTAAATACAAATTCTCCATTCACAATAGTAGCTTGAACATTAAACTTACGATCAATTAAGACGATATTTGCTTTTTTCCCACACTCTATGCTTCCAACTTTATGATCAATATTAAGTAATTTTGCTTGGTTAAGACTGACCATCGGTAAAATAGATTCTAAAGGCACCCCTAAAACATCTTTCACATTTTTTAAACATTCCATTAAATTAGTCGTGCTTCCAGCTAATGAGCCTGTTTCTACTGTTCGAGCAATTTTATTTTCCACTTTAACATCTAATGTACCAAGCGTATAGGATCCATCTGGTAAATCAGCAGCTGCCATTGAATCACTTATTAAAATTATCTGTTCTGTTCCTTTTGCTTTGTATAAAAGCTTAATTGCTCCCGGGTGGACATGCTGTAAATCTGCTATACATTCACAATAACACTGATCATTTGTTAGAACGGCACCAAGACACCCAGGATCACGATGATTAAATCCCCTCATGCCGTTAAAAGTGTGAACAGAAATTTTTGCCCCATGTTCAATTGCTTTATTCGTTGTATCATAGTCAGCATTTGTATGACCCATAGACACGTGAATTCCTTTATTTGTTATCAATTTAATAGCTTCCTCTGCTAGCTCTTTTTCTGGAGCTATTGTGATCACTTTAACCGTATTATTGGAAATTTTTATGAGCTCAATTAATTCATCAATATTTAGTTCACGAATATACTTGACCGGATGAGCACCACGATGCTCAGTTGTAATATACGGGCCTTCTACATACGATCCAATGATTTCCGCTCCTTCTGTCTGTCCCATCCCTTCACTTACGATCTTTACAGCTTTTTTAATTTTATCGAAATCATGAGTCAGTGTAGTTGGTAGAAATCCCGTAACTCCATGGCGTGCAAGTGACATAGACATTTCTTGTAATGAATGAATACTACCATCCATCGTGTCATTTCCAGCAATTCCATGAATATGTAAATCAATCATGCCCGGAATGGCTACAAAACTAGAATAATCTAAAATTTCACAGGTAGGTTTATTCGTTGTTACGCCATTTATTTTTCCGTTGTTAATCAGAATATAGCCAGCTTCAATTACTTTATCGGGTGTATAAACTTTTTCTACCTTAATTGCTTTCATAACACTTCCTCCTCTATTGTTTGCAGGAATACTTTTTCCTAAAGGACAATAGGCAACACCAAAATAGGATGCTGCCTGTTTGCTTAAATCTTATACGTGTAAGTAGTTTAATTTTTTTAAAGTTAAATAACATGCTCCATACAGCCCGGCATCATTCCCAAGAATCGAAGGAAATACGAGAGTTTCTTGATGATAAATCGGCATGGTTTCCTTTTTAATTTCAGAGTTGATGTCTTGAATAAATCGGTCTCCCTGCTCAGCAATTCCTCCTCCGATAATAATTGCCTCAGGGTTCAAAAGATGAACTATATTTGAGAGACCTATGCTTATATAATTGATAAAATTTTTATATACGGCAGTAGCAATTGAATCTCCTTCTTCTACTAGAGCCAAGATTTCTTCTCCAGAGATTTTCTTTATAACTTCACTATTCTTGTTCTTTTCATCAATAAAATCACTTACTAAAGCTGAGGTAGAAGCATATCTTTCAAAGCATCCTCTCCGTCCACAACCGCAAGAACGTCCGTTATTAATAATGACGGTATGACCTAGTTCACCAGCTAAATAACGAGATCCGCTTACAATCTTCCCATCTATGATAATGGTGCTTCCAATACCTGTTCCTAATGTTAGAAAAACTACATCTTTCTTTCCTTGTATTGCGCCTTTCCACATTTCACCGATGCAAGCACTTTTCACATCATTTTCTACACTAACGGGTAATTTAAATAAATTGAAAAGTATTTCTCCAAGCTTCATTCCTGAATAGTCTGGTATATTGTTGGAAAATAAAATTTCACCTGTTTCATGATTTACAAGACCACACGAGGAGATTCCGATTCCTGCTATTAAAAAATCATTTTGGAGCTTTTTTATTTTCTCAGCTAAAAGTTCAGGAAGCAGCTTTTGTATATTACTTTTAGGTGTTGGTACCTTATCTTTGTAAACTAAATGCCCATCACGATTTATTAGTCCAAATTTGATAAATGTACCACCGATATCAAAACAAACTATATTTTCCACCATAATCGCCCCCTGTTAACTCCTTCACTTTAATGAGATTAAAGTAATGTTGAACTTTTGTTAATTCAACTGATCCAGTCCGCTCTGAGGCAGCATTAGATATCCCGCAGGCACATGACCACTTTAAAATAGCTTCAATTGAATAGCCTTTCGAATGCGCAAAGGCAAAGCCTGCAAGCATGCTATCTCCTGATCCAACTTGGTGCACATCTGTCAAAGTTGGAATGATTGCCTGCAGTGTGACGTTCTCGCTAATTAAAATAGCACCTTCTTTTCCTAAAGAAAGTAAAACGTATTGGGTACCCTTTTGGCATATTTCCCTAGCGTGCAAAATCATATCTTCTATTGATAATTGGTTTAACCCGATTAACTTGCAAAACTCTTCTCTGTTCGGCTTAATTAAAAAAGGCTTTCCCTTTACACCTTGGGCTAGAGATTCTCCACTTGAATCTAAAAGAAAATATTTCCCTTTTTGTTTTGTTTTTTCTATTAGGTCTCTATAAAAATCAGAACCGATTCCATAAGGCAAGCTGCCAGAACCTACAATATAGTTATTTGATTCTAGAATGGTATCGAAATTTTTCAAAAATTCTTCTCTTTCATTCTCCGATATCTCAGGTCCTTGTTCAAGAATTTCTGTATGACCTTCTTTAGATTCAATTGCTAAACAAAATCTCGTCTCTCCTCTTATTTCTACAAAATGATTAATTAAATTGTAATTTTGGAGCTGACCAGCTATCCACTCGCCACTTTTTCCACCTAAAAATCCGGTACAAGTAACTTTAACTCCCAGTTGAGATAATACACGTGAAACGTTAAGTCCTTTTCCACCAGCTGTTTTATCTACAGCTGTAACACGATTAACGTCATCTAAGTGTAAGACGGGAAGATTATATCGAATATCAATGGCTGGGTTTAATGTAATTGTAGCAATCATTTTTCTAACCCCGATTCATACTACCGCACATTTTAATCTTATCAGCAACGACTAACTTCATTTCTCTTACTGCATCTTTAAAATAATATCTAGGGTCATTGGCATCTGGATGTTCATTCAAATAACCACGCAATCCATTAGCAAAAGCTATTTTTAATTCAGTAGCAATATTTACTTTACATATGCCGTTTTTTATCGTCTGTTGTACTAATTCATCAGGTAAGCCCGAAGCTCCATGAAGAACTAGTGGAATATCAACTTCTCTTTGGATTGCACTTAATCGTTCAATATCTAATTTTGGTTCTCCTTTATAAAGACCATGAGCTGTTCCAATGGCAACAGCTAACGAATCGATTCCTGTTCTTGAAACGAACTCTTTCGCTTGTGACGGATTTGTATAAATTTGATCCTTTTCATCCACTTCAAGATCATCTTCTACCCCGCTTAGTCGGCCAAGCTCCGCCTCCACAGCAACTCCAAATGAAGAAGCATAATCAACTACTTCACGAACGATTCGAATATTTTCTTCAAAATCATGATGAGAGGCATCAATCATGACTGAGTGAACTCCACTATCAATTAAAGCTTTTATATCATTAATTTTTTCATGGTGATCTAAATGAAAACAAATTGGAATATCGTATCTTTTTTTTGCGGCCTCCATCATACTAATTAGAAATTCTTCTCCCATATAACTTACTGTACTTGGAGTAGCTGCGATCAAAACCGGTGAACGTAGCTCTTGAGCTGTTTCTAAAACTGTTTTCATTGTTTCTAAGTTATGAATATTAAATGCCGGAACTGCGTAGCCTTTAGATTGTGCCTCTAAAAGAATCGTACTTCTTGAAGTAATCAAAATAAATCTCCTCCATTCTTCATCTCATTAGTAAAAGGGTGAATCGTAACTCCTTTAACAACTCTGTTAACAACTCCTAATGGGGAAGGGTTATCTGGAGAAAAGCCGAGATTAATAGATTTATACATGGCAAAGGTTTGTGCGTATAAGATAAAAGGGAAAGTTAGAAAAATATCTTCACTAATTTTAGGAAGATCCACATGATAGAAAAGATCACTATATTCTTTGGCAACCTGATCCTTTAAAGATGAAATTGCTACTACTTTTCCTCGATTGGTTTCTTTGTAAATCTCTTCTAAAATATCGAGATCGTACTGTCTTGTATAATGGTTACAAGATAAAAATACAAATACAACGGTATCCTTATCTAAAATGGACTTAGGGCCATGTCTAAAACCTAATGAAGTATCAAAAGTAGACGGAATTGTCCCGCCTGTTAACTCCAACAATTTTAAAGATGCTTCTCTTGCCAATCCTTCAAAAACTCCTGAGCCTAAATAAACAACTTTTTGAAAAGATGAATTCGCCAGCTGTTTAATACTTTGCTCGCTACTGCTAATAATTGATTGACCAGCATGCATAAGTTCATCAACTTTCTTCTCCCACGTATGAATCTGATCAATATTGAAAAGCAGTAAAGCTGAGAAAAGCATCGTCGTAAAACTACTCGTCATTGCAAATCCTTGGTCGTTTGCTTCTTCTGGCATATAGATGACCAAATGATTATGATCATTTTTCTTCTTTTGAGCCAGTAGTCCATCTTGGTTACATGTAAAAACGATTCCATAAAAATCATCTATCACTTGTTCTCCTAATTGAATAGCAGCCAAACTCTCTGGACTATTTCCTGAACGAGCAAATGAAATCATGATTGTTGGAATGTCCTTGCTTAAATAAGAATATGGATTTGACACAATATTTGTCGTAGCAATACTCTCTACTACAATTTTTTTGTTGTTAACGATTTGTTTTAAATAAGGAAGGACTGTGTCACCAACAAATGCAGAGGTACCTGCACCAGTTAAAATAATTCGTAACTGATCGTGTTTGTTTTCAATGCTATTTAAAAATGTAAGAATTCGGTCTCTACTAAATAAAAGAATATCCTTCGTTTCGTTCCATAATCTAGGTTGCTGGGCTATTTCTTTTGCTGTATGGCTCGCGCCAACATTCATTCTTTCATATTCACTCGATTTTAATAGCTCCATATTTACTTCCTCCTATTTTAACTGTTAGTGTCATCATTACCAGTTAGGTTAAATAGATACTTCTGTATCTATTTTTAGTGTGTAGAAAAATCCATTAAAAGCTGGTTTTCAGACTGATTGCAAGCGAGCGGTGATGGCCAGTCTGAAGTGTCTACTTCAACTCTACTGTATAAGTAAATTTATCCCCTCTTGCAATAGAAATTGTATACTCAATTACTTTGCTCTGATCATAAGTTACTCGTTTAAGCATTAGACATGGTGCACCTTCGATAATGTTTAGCATTTCTGACTCCACTTTATTTGCACTAACAGCCATAAAGCTTTCTAAAGCTCTAGAAATATTCACATTATATTGAGTTCTGAAGATTTCATACATTGGTGTATTTTGCAATTCTTCACTTGAAAGATTTTTAAAATCCTTTACAGGTACATAAGAGGTTTCATATAACATCGGTTCTTGATCTGCAAGTCTTAACCGAACAATCTTAAATACCTCTTCTTCTACCGATAGATCCATGACCTTTGCTACTTTACTGTCACAATTTATTTTTTCAAAAGAAACGACTGTTGTCGTTGGGATTTTCCCTGCTTTTTTCATTTCTTCTGTAAAACTATAAAATTTTACAAGACTTTGGTTATACGTTCTTTCTGAAACGTATGTCCCCTTGCCATGAACTTTATAAATATAGCCTTGTTTTTCAAGTTCTTGCATCGTCTGCCTTACCGTTGTTCGGCTAACTTGATACGTATCACATAATTCTCGTTCAGATGGTAGCTGATCGTTTTCAGCTAGTTCGCCTGATTCAATTTTTTCTAATAAAATATCCATTAATTGATAATAAAGAGGAAGTCGGGAATCCTTTTCTACCATGATTAGCTCCTTTAGTGGTATCTTTGTCATAACCAGTTAAATATACATCTATTATACATAATATTGAAAAAGATACCACACTATGTCGCAATAGAAATTTCTACAAAACTCTCTCTTCTGTCATTCTTAATTTTTTTTCATAGTCATCTAGTGAAACCATCGTTCCTGACACTCTTGATTCTTCTGCAGCATAAGCGATCATATGACTTTTAGCTGATACGATAGCTGATGTTAAGCTGCCTTTGTCCTTCTTAGTAACACGTTGAATGAAATCAGCCATAATACTTGTATCGGCTCCCATATGGCCACCATCTACAGTTGATGGCTTAATTAATTCCTTCTTACCTGAAAAATAATTAACTTCAATTTCGTTTTTAGCATCATTTCCTATTATTTCGCCTTTTGTTCCCATAATTTTAAAGTTACGGAATGTTTCATTTGTAAATGCCGTCATAGTAAATGCAACTGTTACGTCATTTTCAAATAATAAATTAACTACTTGATGGTCAACAACATCATTGTCACAGTGATATACGCAACGTCCATATGGTCCCTCTTGAATTGCCTTAAGTCTACTATCAAGACTTGAACTTGCTGAAATAACATTTGCTGGCCAAACATCACGGTCATGTAAATACCATTTAGCTGCTGAATAAGGACATTCCTTTTCTACCTTACAACCATCCAAACAGCGATGAGTTGAGCCTTCTGGTGCGTTTTCTTTTTTAAAGTAAGTTAAACTCCCATATGAAGATACACTCTTGCATTCTGTACCAACCAGCCATGCAAGCATATCCATATCGTGGCAACTTTTTTGTAAGAGCATTGAGCTAGATTCAGACGAATTACGCCAGTTTCCACGTACAAAACTATGAGCTTGATGAAAGTAACCTACATTCTCATTCCACTGGATTGATATGATATCGCCAATTACTTTTCGATCAACAACTTCTTTTAGTGCTTGATAAAATGGCGCATATCTCATAACATGACAAACTGTTAATAATGTATTATGCCTTTCTGCCGCTTCAGCTATTTCTAACGTCTCAATTGGTTCCGGTGACATCGGTTTTTCTAATAAAATACTATATCCTTTTTCAATTGCCTTCATAACTGGCTTATAATGATTACGATCTGGACTACAAATTAATAATGCCTCACATAGCTGTTCTTTTTCTAATAACTCAGTCCAGTCTTCAAATCTCATATTTTCAGGGATATTGTGAGCTTCCGCAAACTTTTCTCTTTTTTCTTTATTTGGCTCAGCTACAGCAATGAATTGTATTTCATGTGGATACTGTAAAGCATATGAACCGTATGCGTAAAATCCTCTACTTCCCGCTCCTATTAATGCCGCTTTCATAATTAGTTTCCTCCAAGCTTTGTAAGATTTTTATTTACTTCCCGTAACTGCAATTCCTTCAATAAATTGTTTTTGTAAAATCATAAATAAAATAAGCATTGGTAAAATGGCTAAAAATGACCCTGCCATTAAAACTGGATAATTGGTTAAGTATTGTCCTTGTAGTGAAGACAAACCTACAGATAACGTCATTGATTCTGGTGAGCTGTTAACAATCATTGGCCACATTAATTCATTCCAGCTCCATAGCGTTGTAAATATACCTAAAGCAACTAAACCTGGCTTAGCTAATGGAAGCATGATTTTCCAATAAATTTGGAAATGATTACAGCCATCTAATCTAGCAGCTTCTTCTAATTCCTTTGGTAACCCCATAAAAAATTGTCTTAACAGGAATGTACCAAATGCGCTAAATAAACCTGGAACGACTACCGCTTGTAAAGTGTTTAACCAGCCTAATTTCACCATGAGCATATATTGTGGCAATAAAAAGACTTGCCCAGGTACCATTAAAACAGATAATGCGATTAAAAAAAGAATGTTTCTTCCTGGAAATTCAATTCTTGCAAAAGCGTACGCAGCTAAAGAACATAGTAATAATTGTCCGATTGTGCGAATTACTGTAATGATTAGCGTATTAAACATGAATTTAAAGAATGGTAGTAAATCAAAAACATCTTTATAATTCACCCACTGGAAATGCTTTGGAACAATAACAGGTGGAACATGAATCGACTCAGCATAAGTTTTTAATGAAGTTAGTAACATCCATATAAAAGGGAAGACCATCGCCAAGGCGCCGACAATTAGGATTAAATGAATTAAGATTGTTTTACTTGTAATCTGGTATCTTGCTTTCTCCAATGGTTACTCCTCCTTCAATCATAATGAACCCATTTCTTTTGTAAAACCATTTGAATCGCTGTAATGATCAAAATAATGATTAATAGTAAAACGGCAATTGCAGCAGCATAACCTTTATCATTTAACACGAATGCATGCTGATAAAATAAGTACACAATTGATTGAGTATTTTCGAGTGCTGTACTGCTTTTCCCAATCATCATAAAAATTAAATCAAACACTTGGAACGCCCCAATAAAGGACATGATTGTTACGAAGAATATAACCGGGGAAAGTAACGGTAGTGTTATTTTAAAGAAGACCTTGACTGGCCCTGCACCATCTATCTCCGCTGCTTCGTAATATGATCTTGGAATCCCTTGTAGTCCTGAAAGAAAAATAACCATGTTGTAACCAAGTCCACTCCAAATTGCTACTACTATAATTGAATACAGTGCAATTTTTGGATCACTTACCCATTGTGGACCTTTTATGCCAAAGATGGATAAAAGATAATTTAGGAGCCCATAATCAGAATTATATAACCATCTCCAAACCATAGCGATTGCTGCTGGCATGGTAATAACAGGTAAAAAATATAAGGTTCGATAAACAGATTTACCCTTAATTTTTTGGTTTAAAAGTACTGCTATAAGAATTGATAAAAATATACCAATCGGAACCGTAAAAACGATATAAATGCCTGTGTTTTTAAACGACTGTAGTAGGTTAGAGTCTTCTAACATTCGTCTATAATTGTCTAATCCTGTCCATTCATATTGCCCAAATGCTCCCCATTCTGTAAAACTGAAGTAAATCGTTTGAATGATTGGCCACAAATAGAAAATCGTTAAACCAATCATTGTTGGAGCAATCATACAATACGCCCAAAAATAATCTGATCGTTTTTTCGTCTTTGATAAGCTTGGTATTTTTAGTTTACTTTTTGATTTCACTTCAACTTGTAGGGGCATTTCTTTCACTGTATTCACTCCTTTTAAGGGAAATAAAGAGAAGAAGTAATTTTAGGCTTTATAAATCTTCTTCTCTTCATTTTTTTAGTTCTTTGCTAGTGCCTCGTCTGCCTTTTTCGTTAATTCTTTTGCAGCATCTTCAACACTTTCTTCATTGCTCCATGCCTTTTTCAAGATATCAGTTTCATACTGCCAGATTTCGCCCGTATTTTTTACACTTGGTAACGGAACTGAATAATCAACTCCATCAATAAAGGCTTGAAGATTTAAATTTGGAACAGCTTTTAGCCAAGCATCTTGTGTACCATTATAAGCAGGGATTACTGTACCAGTTTTCGCATATACTTCTGCTGCTTCTTTAGAACCTAGGAATTGAACAAACTTCCAAGCAGCATCTTTATGTTTTGTGTTTGCCGCAATAACGTTTGCTAATCCATGAATGGCAACTGCACGCTGTTTTCCTTTAGGTACGACAGCTACATTTAAATCTGGATTTTTCTTATATTCCGGAACCATCCAAGGTCCATCAAACATCATTGCAATTTTTCCAGAAGAGAATAACTCTGATGGTGCTGTTTCCGTCATTTGAGCTTGTGTTGGAGACAGACCCTCTTTTATAAAACTAATGTTATATTTAAGTGCTTCAATTGCCTCAGGTTGATCAAATCCGACTGATTTGCCATCATCGGAAATAATATGACCACCATTTTGCCAAATGAAATCATAATATCCGCCTTGGTTACCCATTAAAGCCGCAAAGCCGTAAACTCCCTTATCTTTATTTGTAAGCTTCTTAGCAACCTCTTTTAACTTATTCCAATCCCAAGTATTATCTGGGTATGGTATACCTGCTTCATCAAAAATCTTTTTGTTATACCAAAGTCCAGTTGTATCAAAGTCTTTTGGAATACCATAAAGCTTTCCATCTACTGTATAAAGATCGACTAATGACTTAGGATAATTGTCTAGACTGTAGTTGTCCTTTGATGCTAAGTCACTAAGTGGGACAATTACTTTGCCTTCCGCATATTGGACTATATGTGGACCATTCATCCATAAAACGTCCGGTAATGCTCCTCCTGTTGCAGCAGTTTCTAACTTTTGGAAATACTGTGCATATGGAGTAAGCTCAGTTTTCACTTTAATATTAGGGTACTTTTCATTAAATAATTTTATAATTTCATCAACTGCGGGAACTTGCTTCTTATCCCAAAAACCGTAAGTAATTTCAACCTTTCCATCTTTTGCATCCCCCGATGTGTCACTGCTACCACAACCAGCTAATCCTAGTAAGCCTAAAGCCAAAGTTAGTAGCAAAACAAGCCACTTTTTCATCCTATTCCCCTTCTTTCTCTTAAAAGTTTAAAGCCTTTTAATCTAGTAGTTGCTCTAAAAGACATGATTTGGAATATTGTGCTCCATGAATACGTTGTCATGATGTTATTACCAGTTGATTTGAAAAGGCTTACAAAAAAATGTTTAATTTCTAATAGAACATTCACCCCCTGTTATAACTTTCATAAATTCACTTTAGTAATGATGTCATTACCAGTTGTATGTAGTATAACACCTCTTTTTTAAATCATGAACACTTTTTTTCAATTTTTCAAAAAATTTAAATCGACAGGATTCATCATTATCTTCGTCATTTAGCCCTATTCTCCTATAGCCTATCACAACAAAAAGAACCTCCAATCTACTATTAATTGAAGGTTCTTAACTTAACTTAATTATGCTATTTAATTTAAAAAAATTAATTATAAGCTAGCTCTTTTTCGTTTAATCCAAGCGTTTTTGAAGTGGAAGATTGGATTTCATCTAAAAGTTCTGGATGATCTTCTAGAGATAATCCAAATGATGGGATCATTTCTCTAATTTTTGGAGCCCATTCCATCATATG
Organism: Gottfriedia luciferensis; assembly: GCF_001712755.1. Lineage (GTDB taxonomy): Bacteria > Bacillota > Bacilli > Bacillales > Bacillaceae_G > Gottfriedia > Gottfriedia luciferensis_B. Next base: position 54,539 of record NZ_MDKC01000013.1, on the reverse strand, counting down.
CCCAGGGAAGCATTTTTCTAATACTTCAAGCATTACGTGAACAGCAGTCGAAGCACCTGGAGATGCTCCAAGTAATGCCGCAATCGAACCATCAGCCGCACTAACTACTTCTGTACCGAATTGAAGTGTCCCTTTTCCAGCTGGCGTGTCTTTAATAACTTGTACACGTTGACCAGCAACTACGATATCCCAATCCTCACTCTTAGCATTTGGAATAAATTCACGTAATTCTTCCATACGTTTTTCATTCGATAATAAGACTTGTTGAATTAAATATTTAGTTAATGACATCTCTTTTACGCCTGCCGCTAACATCGTCATAACGTTATTTGGTTTAACAGAGCTAATCAGATCCATATTTGAACCTGTTTTTAAGAACTTTGGTGAAAAGCCTGCAAATGGTCCAAATAATAACGACTTTTGGTTATCGATATATCTTGTATCAAGATGTGGAACAGACATTGGTGGTGCACCAACTTTAGCTTTTCCGTATACTTTTGCATGGTGTTGCTTGGCAACCTCTGGATTTTTACATACTAAGAATAGTCCACTTACAGGGAACCCTCCAATATGTTTTGACTCAGGGATACCAGTTTTTTGCAGTAAAGGTAGACTAGCTCCTCCACTACCGATAAATACGAATTTTGCAATATGGGAATCGATATTACCTGTGCTCATATTATACACTTTTACTTCCCACGAGCCGTCACTAGTGCGCTTAATATCTTCTACAGCATGTCTATAGTTTATCTCTACATTCTTACTCTCTAAGTGCTCAAACATCATACGCGTTAAAGCACCAAAGTTTACGTCCGTTCCTGAGTCTATTTTTGTTGCCGCTATTGGTTCATTAGATGTGCGTCCCTCCATGATTAGCGGGATCCATTCCTTCAACTTTTGAGCGTCTTCTGAGTATTCCATCCCTTTGAATAGAGGATTTTTAGAAAGCGCTTCAAATCGTTTACTCAAAAATTCCACATTTTCTTTACCTTGCACTAAACTCATATGAGGAATCGGCATGATAAAGTCTTGTGGATTACCAATCAAGTTATTGTTTACAAGATATGACCAAAATTGTCTTGAAAGTTGAAACTGTTCGTTAATTTTTATCGCCTTGCTAATATCAATCGATCCATCAGCTTTTTCTGATGTATAGTTAAGCTCACATAACGCAGCATGTCCCGTACCTGCATTATTCCACTCATTAGAGCTTTCTTCTCCTGCTTTTTCTAATTTCTCAAATACTTTAATTTCCATTTCCGGTGCTAACTCTTTTAGTAATGACCCCAAAGTCGCACTCATGACTCCGGCACCAATTAAGATAATGTCTGTTCTAGTTTGTCTGTTGCTCATAATAACCTTCCTTTTCCCCTTTATTTGCAAAAAAGTAGGTTTTCCTGCTTAGGTGTCACAAAAAGCAAGGCACCACCTAGGAACACACCTTTTCTGTCTCAATTATATCTTATTAATAGTATAACACATTTAAACTACATTTTAATAATAGTATATCACTATTTAATTATATCCAATTAATAGTATATTTCTATTATTAACTGCCCTAAAAAAATTTTTTCTTTATCTGATAATTATAAACTATTTAAACAATGTAAAAAAGTTAAAAATCTATCATTAAGGTCCTTATTTTAGAAAAATAAAATTTTGACTCACGATTAGTTAGTAAACCCTACCTCTATATAGTAAGCGCTTATTTTAAGTTTGTCTCCTGTACAATATAAAATAACCGAAGGAAAGATTTGCTTATTATTTTAAAATTATTTAATTGAACCAAATTATGGTCTAAATTTACTCGGATTTAAATGATTTAATACAAAAAAGAGACTGTCGAGAAGATCCCGACAGCCTAGTGCGACTCAAAATGAGCCTTTAATTTCTCGTTCGAAAAAATATATTTTCTATTTATATAACAAACCTATTTTTTGAACGTCTTACTTTCTCTGTCAATTCTGCTGATTCATTACTTTCCGCTGTTACCTTTGTGTTTAAACGTAACACTGATTGTATGATTCTTTGTTATATTCGTAAACGTGTACGTATTATTTGTTAGCTTAGTTTCTACTCCGTCTACTTTAAACGATTCAACCTCATAATTACCCTTATCAGGCGTAATTTTGTATGTTTGATTTGCTCCTTCATCTACTGAAAGTATACCACTTGGGCTAATCGTTCCATTGCCTTCAGCTGATGCTACGATTGTGTAAATGATCTTCTTGAACGTAACGTTAATCATGTGATCCTTCGATACATTTGTAAACGTATACGAATTACCAGTAAGATTTGTATTTACACCATCAACAGTAAATGTAGCAACCTCATACCCTTTATTCGGTGTAATCGTAAATGTTTGATCTTTTCCATGATTTACAGAAACATTACCGTTTGGACTGATTGTTCCATTGCTTCCAGCTGCTGCTGTGATTGTGTGTACGATTTGTTTAAATGTTACATTAATCGTATGATCTTTTGTTACGTTCGTAAACGTGTATGAGTTGTTTGTTAACTTTGTATCCTCACCGTCTACTTTAAACGTTGAAACTTCATAACCCTCGTAAGGCGTGATATTAAATGTTTGGTTCGTTCCATAATTCGTAGCAATTCTACCGTTCGGACTAATCGTTCCATTGCTTCCAGCTGAAGCCGTGATGATGTGAACGATTTGTTTGAATGTTACATTGATCGAATGATTTTTTGTTACGTTTGTGAAAGTGTACTCGCCGTTTGTTACTGTTACTTCTTGTCCATCAACTTTAACGCTTCCAATCTCAAAACCTGTATTCGGTGTGATTTTGAACGTTTGATTTGATCCATGTTTCACTGAAGTAAAGCCATCCGGATCAATTTTACCGTTGCTGTCCGCTGTTGCCGAAATCAAATGTGATAAATCATCACTTATGATAATCGTAAATGAAGTATCGATATAACCAGGTGCAGAAATTGTAAAATTATAATCTCCTAGGTCTTTAAATAAAGAGCGATCAACAAATGTTACTTCCTTAGCTGTTAGAGTGTACTTGCTAGAATCAACTACTTTGCCATTAAGTGAAACAACAGGTGACGCTGCAAGCCAATCTGAATCTTGATTGTAGTTAATAGTGATTGGTGTGTCTTCTTGAATATAAGCAATTTTAGAAGCAAACACTGGTGGATTGCTCTTAATTACTTGAGTTACCTTTGTATCCGGGTAGCAATAAGCTGTAAACATAATCTCTTTATTACCTGTTGTTGAGAAAGCAGTACCTGGTAGAGTAATTGTAATATTGCTCTCATCTGATGAGATTGTTGTATCCGATTTAGTTGACACTCCATCTACTGTAATATCTCCTGTAACTGCCTTTGTAGCATTTGCCCATCTCATATTTTCAGTATTATTAGGTACTGTAATAATTACTGGTTTATTAACTCCACTTGGCGTCAAACTCGGTGTTGGTGCCGTTCTTTGAACAAATGGTTGAGCGATTGTGATTGGCGTAAAGTAAGGTGATATGAACTTAACGTTCTTATTACCAGCAGCAGTAGTAGATTGTGTTGCATTTCCATCAATAGTTACTGATCCTGTACCGTTTTTTACGGATGTTGTGACATAAGGTTTTACTGATGTAATCGATGATAATTGAAGTGTGATATCACCGTTATCTATCGATTGATCTGACGTCGGTGCAAGTAAAATTGAACTTCTCCATAACGGATTATCATCCCCATTAATAGAGTAAGTAATGGTATCACCAAACTGAGGTGTTCCTGCAGTTGACGAAAGTGCAATTACAGGTGCAGTTTGTGGTGTAACAGTTGCATTTACATTAACGTCAGCATAACCCGGAGCTGAAACAACTAAACTCCTTGAAACTGCAGCTCCACCATTTGTTCTTACTAAATCATATGGAATCTTTAACGTTCCTGATGCTTCATCAATCACAGCTCTAGTTTTGATTGAATTGCCGCCAAATTTAATATCACCGCCAGCCTTCATAACAGATATCCAATCAGATGCAGCTGCACCTGGATTAAATGTCATTACAAGGTCTTTTCCAGCATAAATCGTACCTGCCGGACTTGTAAGTGTTACCCCTTGTTTGTAGAGAGGTTGATCAACAGACGTAGTTTGGTAATTTGATGCGATTATATTAATTTTTATACTACCTGGAGCAGTGATTAGCGCTTCATCAATCTTAATTGGTGTTCCAGGAGCACCTACTGTGATTTTATTAGCTTCAAAATCCGCTCTATTAATTGTAGTACCGCTAATTTGAATGGCTGTAATCGCATCTCTCCACGCTTGTGTATCGTTTGTAGCTCCAACTCCAATTGAGATTGGATTTGAATTGCTATCATTAAAATAACGATTTGCTTCAGCAGTCAACGTTGGAGAAGAGAACGCATTAATTCTTTGTGTGAATGAATACGAAGTGTAATTGTCAGCTGAGATTGTAATCTTCCAATCCGCACTACTCGACGATGGCGTCGTGAAAATACCTGCTGGGATAGTAAAGTTAAATGTTGTTGCGTTTGCTGGCGTCAATTGGTTAAAGAGTCCTGCTAATTCAGCTCCGGTATAGTTTTTAACAACATTATTGTTAGGGTCAGTTATTGTTATTGAATTAATATTTGGCTGCCAAATATCACGATAGTGCGCAGCTGTTGAGCCTGTTGTATCTGATCGAGTGTATGTCAACGCTTTTCCGATTGTTGCAACGTTGTTTGGTGATAAAAGTGAAAAGCTGTTTCCTATACCATCTAGCATTTTGAATTTTAAAGAACGATCCATATAACCTGGAGCCTTGAACACGATTGTGTGGACTCCTGCTTTTTTGAACAATGATGGATCAAATTCATATTGTCCTTTGTTAGATACTACTTTTTCAATAATCGAATTTGTTGAAACGCCATTATATGAATTCGTAGCTGCTTTTCGGTCGACTCCATCAATCAGAATTTGTCCACCAGCTCCGTCTACAGCAGTTCTCCAAGCTGTATCTTCAATTTGTGTAAGAGTAGTAGCGCCGTTTACAGGGTCTGGTGTTTTATAGCCTACAGAAAATAATTGAAACGGATTTATTTTTCCATAATATACAAAAGCGGTGCTATCACTTGTTTTAATATATGGCACTGGTTTTACAATAGTGTTAAAAGCAGTAAGATCTGAACCGCTTGGTAAAGTGCCAAATCCAGTGATTGTTATTGTTTTACTTGTAGTTAAAACGATTTTTCCTTCTAAAGTTGATGCATTTGGTGCAGTCGTATTGTATTTTCCAAAGTTTTTGATGATGTATTCAAAGTCGCTATAGTCAATTGTACCGTCGAAGTTAAAATCAGCATTTCTTGTGTAAGTTGATGGTGTACCAACAAAGCTATTGTAAGCTGCACTTTCATTCTCAATGTCTTTCATATCAATTACATCGTCACCATTTACATCACCTGCTAGCATGATTGCATTCGGAACAGAATAACTTCCTCCCGCTGCGTAATTATATTGCCCTGCAGTATTAACAGCTAATGTTCCATAGAACGTTAAATGACCTGGCATTTTCATTGTAAAGTTGTATGGTTTGTCTCCTGCTTGCATAGGAAGGTCAGTTGTGAATAAACCAGTCTGAATAATTCCTGGATTTGCACTTGAAGCGCTGGCTGTAGTATCCTGAGCTATTGACAATTTAGACGTAATACCACCTGCATTAGGATCTTCAAACTTAACCTCAACCCCCGAACCATCAGCTGTTATTGGCGTTGATCTACCGAATGAATTAGAAGTCGGATAGTTTTGGAAACCTTCCGGTCTAATACTTCCACTAATATACGCTGAGCCTTTAATGTAAAGTTTTTTATCTAGGAATGTAGGGACTCGATCCATTCCATTTTTCCCACCGTCATACGTTGTGATTTCCGGTATATTTGCAGAACCAACAAGCCATAAAGTATCGTATCCCGCATCGTTTGATACTTTGTATTTAATGTCAAGAAGAGGCATTTCTTTAGCAACACCACCACTCATTGTGTCCGTTGTATTTAATACACCTTGAGCTTGTACATCTTTCGGAAGATTGAAACTGAATATAAAATCTCCATTTACATCCGTGTCTTTTTGAATCCAAGTCTTATCAGCTGTAAGACCCTTTGTTGCTAAAAAGGCTTTGTATTCCGGACTAAAATCAATATCATTTATATCCGCAAAAGGAAGGCTATCAATATAGAACTTCGCTCCAACAAGATTTTTAGGATATTTAATAGATAATGTTGATTTAAAGTTATCTCCTTTTGAGACTAATGTTTTATCAACAAGGAAGTTAGGATCGACTCCATTTAATGTAGTTGAACCCGGCGAATCTAGTCGCGCAAATCGATTAACTACATACTCATTACCTTTTTTAACAAAATAATAAAATTGTCCTTGCGTTTCAAGATTACCTGCAAATGAATAATCTTCAGGATAAATTCTGAACTGTACACCGTAATTTTCTTTTAATGGGTCATCAGAAGTATTCACAAGGTCTTCTTTACTAATACCAAATTTAAATTGTCCATCACCACTAGGGGAAAGGAAATAGTTGACGTACGGTGCTGAGTTTGAATCACCAACCATTCCGTCAATTCTACCTAAAGACTGACTTACATTTGTATCAGTATCATAGTTAGGTGGTGCTGGGACTTGCGTTTCATGTCCAACGTTTTTCATATAATCAACATTTGAATCGTAAGCTTTTCCTGAGAACCACTTTAACGCCCCATCTGTCATAGGACCATTGGGGTCAATTTCATAAATGCCCGGTTCACTACCTTTATCCATTTGTACCGTTGGGGCGGTGTTATCAACATAAACTGTGCTGTTTTTTTCATATAACTGACCAGTAGTAGCGTCTAAAGCACGAGCTTGTATTGTATAACCACCTTCTCCAACTTGCTTTTGAGTTGATTGTTGTTGTGTAAGTTTAACTGATAAATTAGGATCATCCTTAGAAATAGGATCTTTATAAGGGTAATAATTACCATTAAGTAATAACGGTGCATAAACCAAATTACCAAGAGTAAAAGCAGATAGATTAAATGTAGCAATATATCCGATATATTTACTTCCTGTTATATCCATAATATAAAGCCTAAAACCAAATGAAGGATCTAGTGGACTTTTTACTCGAACCTCTGCCCAAGATTGAGGAACAACAGCAAATGTATTAGGATTAAAATTTTTATCGCCACTTAACGTAAAAGCTTTTCTTTGGATTCTAAAATCTAGTCCTCTACTTTGAACATTAATTGCAAGAGGCATGCGGTAAGTTTCATCAGGATTAGCTTGATTAACAAAGTTAATATATGCCTCGTAATATCCACTTGCAGCTGAAGTAGGAGCAGTAAATTTTACTGTAAGATGAATAGTTCCTCCTGCTGGAACTGTAATTGACTTTATTTCAGTCTCAGGTGATGTTGCATTACTTATGCTAATTTTAGCACCTTGCTCTACACCATCTTGTCCATCTGTCATGAACGCATCCTTAAAGAAAGCGCTCGATCCGTTGAAGGTCTTAGCAGCATTTCCGTTATTAGTAATATACAAATCGCCTGTTTTCGTAACAGAACCATCTACTGAGCGAGCAGTATAGCCAAACGAAAATGAACCTGTTGTATTTGCTATGTTAATAATATTTGAACTTGATGAATCATCAGTTGATGAGCGTGATTGAATAAAATCCTTTACCTTAAATTGCATATCAGAATGCACCGCTTGATATGGATCGGCTTTACCAGAGCCGATTTGGAATAAACTTTTTTGTGAGTCTATAGGATCAGCCGTTTGCATCAATGCTACTTTGACATCCTCAGGCTTATAGTTTGGATGAGCTGATAAAATCAATGCTGCCATACCAGCAACATGAGGAGTAGCCATTGATGTACCTGACATTGTTTGGTAATTATACGAATAATCTTTGCTATTTGGTTCCCAGATATCATAAGGAGCTGTTGAGAAAATATCTACACCTGGTGCAACAACATCAGGTTTAATTGCTAATGAACCTGTAACTGGACCGGTTGAACTAAAACTAGCAAGTGAATTCCCTGGCATTGTGAAATTTCCAGCATTCGATACAGATATTTTCTTAATCGTACCGGCCTTAAAAGCATTATAGAATTTTGTTCCATCTTTATTGCCTATTTGCAAAGTGTAAACCGTACTACCCATAGAACCAAAATAAAATGGATAAAACCCCTGATCATCAAATAGAAGATTAGAATTGTCCGATGGATTCCACAAAATCATTGCCTTAACATGTTCATTAGTCGCGTACTTCATTAGTTGGTCCATAGATGAACCACCGCGCTTGACAAGAACAACTTTATCTTTAACATCAATATTTTTATTACGAAGATCATCATACCAAGCAGGTGTGCCGTATCCAGCATCTACGATATCATACTGAGTCGATCCACTAAGCTTTGAATTCGATTCCGAAAAATCCTTTCCGATTAAACGCGTATTTGTAATCGCAAATGAATCTTCCCCTGATGCTCCATACGAATGGATGTCAAACGTTGGAACTTGAGTAGGTGTAGCAATTGCGCCGACAGTTATTGCCTTAGCTGCTGCACCCGGAGTTCCTACTGTTCCAGCACCTGGCCCAGAATTACCAGCAGCAATAACTGCAGTTACTCCAAGGTCAGAAATATTGTTAATTGCAACAGCATTAGGTGACAATGAATCATTATAAGCTGCACCAAGTGATAAGTTAATTACCTTACACCCATCCTTATATGATTGCTCAATCCCTGCGATAACTGCCTCATCTGTACCACCGTGAGGACCTAATACACGGTAAGCATATAACTGAACTTCAGGAGCAACTCCTCTAACTGCATAAGGAGAACTACTTCTTGATTGACCTGCAATTGTTCCAGCTACGTGGGTTCCGTGAGAAGTAATATAATTATGGTAATCTGTTGGAAAATTCGGGTCTTGTTGATCAGATGGAAGTGAATCATTGGCATTCTTTGCAGTTAACCAGTCAGAATATACCGTTTCCATCGGGTCATTGTCATTGTCTACAAAATCCTTACCGCCTTGATATTCTCCAGCAATATCTGGATGATTATAGTCAAGACCTGTGTCAATAACGCCGACCTTTACGCCTTTCCCTGTGATGTTTTCATTTTGTAAATCATGTATTTTTAACCAATCGAGAACTGCTGTTTCACCAGATTGTGGGCCTTCTGGACCCGGAGGTGGAACTGTTCCAGACTGCGTATTAACTGCTTTTTCTGATACGGAAGAGCTATCTGAAGTACTACTTGCTGATTGTATGTTAGATCGATTTGAACGAATAGCAGGTAATACATTTGGATTTGTTTTTTGATCAGAAACCTTTCCGTCACCTGTTACGCTCGCTGGAACATCGATTAATTGAGAAGCTGGAATTGGCGCATATTTAACATTTTGATAGACACTCTTTACGTAAGGTAATGCCAATATATCATTAAGTGAACTTTTAGGAATTTTGACAGCTAACCCGTTAAATACTTGAGTATACTCTCTTCCTATATGAATAGAGCTAGATTCGCCTGCTGCTTTCAATTTTTTAGACTCATTGCTAACGAAACTCTTAAAGTCACTGTGTGTTTGATTTACTTCTGTTTGAGCACTTTCTAACGTAACAGCCGGCGTGCTTTCTTGATTAACAGAAAGTTTTCCAGAAATTGCATTCTTCTGTTGATTTTGCATTTGAATTGGGGCTGGATCAACATTAAATTGAATAATTAAATCTAATTGATCCGAAGAATTTAATAGCTGTGGATCAAATTGAAGCTTCTCTAAATATAAATTTTGCAATTGTTGCGTTTGAGTCAAGTCAAGTTTGCTATTACTGTCAGATTGGACAGCTTTACTATCATTTGCAGTTGTTCCACCTGTCATGGCAAACGCCGGAACTGTGTATCCTAGCAGTGTGGAAGTTGCAAGAAACGTTGACATGACCATCTTTTTCATTTTTCGATGACTCATACCTTTCTCATTTCCCTTCTTTACTTTAATAGATAGAGCAAAAGCTCTATTCCCCCTTAACCATTTCTCCCCCTTTGATGACTGAATTTTAATAGTTTTTAAAATTTTATGACAAATTAATTGCCATTCTTCATTATAATTGGGGTATTATAGACAGTAAATTGGGGAAATTTAGCATAAAGTGAAGAAAGAACTTTGTCAGATTTTGTTAATAATTTGGAGTAATCTTCCTGTTGTTATTGTTTTACATAAGTATTTTATATGAATGGATTTGGGGGAATTTGTGAATTGTCATTCTACAAATTTTATAGATTTACATTTTTTGGATTAAATTAGTAATCCTTTTCAGCTTTTTCTCTTGCGATTCTATCTCTACTCGCAAGTTAAGAACATAAAAAAAGATCTCTCAATTTTTTGAGAGATCTTTCTACATTCTAATCCGATCTATTTTTTAATTTCCTGGACAAATTTCCAAGTTTGCCCTTTATTCTTTGATTGATAAAGTTCGCTACTATTCCCGTTATAATCCCCATCTGAACCTTGACCAACCAACATGCTTAAAACTCCGCCCATCATAAATGGCATACTTGGTGTGTCAAAAGGTTTTATAGCCTGTCCATTGTTCAACTTTACTTCATGAGATGTATAGTTTACTTTTTTGAAAGTTTTGCCCCCATCGTCTGTGCGGTATAAGGTTCCTTCATTACCGGATGGATTAACTGCTCCTAAAAATCCGAGTTTGTCATCCAAAAAAACGATGCCCGAAGCGCCACCAACTGTTCCGCTGTATGGGTCATTATTAATAATAGTCCATACATTTCCACCATCAGTGGTTTTGCTTAATGAATAAAATGTGCTTCCTAATGCTTTATCTGCAACATTTAGTTTATAACCAACTTCTTTCGATAGAAAAAACTGTTCCTTTGTATTAGTTTGCTCGTCTTTCTTCTCATCTGAAGTAGGTTGTTTTGGGGTAGTAGATGGTTTGCTCCATTTTGGATTACCTATTAAGTTATACCTAGCAGGTGTAATCTCTTTTTCCATCCCAGGGATAAATAAGGATACTGTATAGCCAATGATTTCATTACTTGCTGTTTCCGGACTATATTCTTTTCCATCCTTATCGATATTGATGATTCCATTTGTATTGTATCCCCAATTTCTTTTACCGTAATAGATCAATCCATACTGACTTTCATTCCATTTGCTAACTGCTTTTTTAATTGGAATCACATTAGCGGTTTCAATTAAAGGATCTAACAGTTTGTCATCATTATAATTAGGAGCGGCATAACCGTGTAAATATACGGTAATATTTTCTGACTTATTTTTATCATAAGTTATTAGAAAGCTTTCTTCTTTTCCATTGTCATTCTTCCCATAAACAAATGTATCAAAGGATGTAATTAATCCATCTGAATTAAATTTAAGGGAAAAATTATTTTCCATATATAATTTCTTGGGTAATGTATGTTTATTATTAATATCTTCAAAAATACCTTCTACGCCATATTGATAGATATTGTTATGCTCAAATTTAATTGATCTTTGATTTTTTAGTCGTTCTATATACCACGCAAGTTTACCGCCAAAATTAGTCGCACTTTTATATATGTTCGCTCCGTAAAATAATGTAATAGCAACAAACAAGACAATAGAAATAAATTTCCATACTTTTAAGTCTGATAGTTTATTCGGTTTACGCTCGCTGCCTTTTATAACTCTTATTATGGTAAATAAAATGACCAATATTAATAGGGCTATGCTTACTAATAAAATAGGTAGATTTTTATCAATACTTCCATACTTGCATATTGAAGCTAACTTTAGTCCAAAAACCCAGTATCCAATTAAGAAAATCGGATTTGTTAATAATGTTATAAGTGTTCTTTTTACTTTTCCCCTCAATCTATAAATCCCCCCTAATTGAATTTGTCGTTCTATTCATCCATTCTAAGTATACTTTGTTTTCCTGGATTTCTGCATGACTCGTGATTTACCTCCTTGTCTCCTTCAATAAAAAAGCACCCCTATTTGAACAGGAGTGCTAGATCTTAATTATTTGATCTTAAGAAATTAAACTATTTTGTTTAGGTATTCGAATCATCGCCTTAAATAAATCACCGTCAACTTGAATTGAAAACTGCCCTTTTTGAATTTCAATTAGACTTTTCGCTATTGAAAGACCTAAACCGCTACCTTGGCTATTTCTCGATTCATCGCCTCTTTTGAATCGTTCCATTAGTTCATCAGCCGAAATATTTAATTCATAAGCAGAAATGTTTTTGAAAGTTAGAAGTATATCATTCCCCATATCTTCTATATCAATATATACTCTTGATCCTCTGAGTGCATATTTAAATATATTAGATAATAGATTCTCTATAGATCTCCATAATAGTTTTCCATCCGCTGTAACAAAGAGTTTATTTTTGGGATGATTTATTTTAAATGTTAAATCTAAAGCTTCTACTTTTGCATTAACTTCACCCAAGCCTTGGGTTAATAACGATAAAATATCTATACGCTCAAGATGAACAGGAATTGTTCCACTAGACGCTTTGGCTGCTTCAAATAAATCATCAGTTAATAGCTTTAATCTTTGCGATTTTTGATCCAAAACTCCTACATATTCTTGTATTTTAATAGGGTCCTTTTCCTTTTTTAATAAGTCAACATACGTAATAATTGACGTCAATGGTGTTCTAATATCATGTGATACATTCGTGATAAGCTCAGTTTTCATCCTCTCACTCTTTAGTTCACGATTAACGGCTGTTTTCAAACCATCTGTAATGGTATTTATATTATTAGCAAGACTTGCAAACTCACCTTTCCCATCTACCTCTATATGGTGATTGAAATCGCCTGCTTTTATTTGCTCGATGCCTTCTTTAATTGCATTGAATTTTTTTACTTGTTTATATGCAAACCACGCAGCAAAGCCGATCGTGATTGGGAATATAAAAAATGTTAACGCAATTAAGATTGGATAGCCAACTACAAGTAAAACCGTTTTAACACCAGTACTGCCACTATTATAGACATTTTTAATAAAAGTAAAAAACTTACTTAATGAAAGATAGATTAATGTATGTTTTAACAGTGTTCCGTTTTTAATCTGTTTTATGATTGATAAAATTAGCACTAGTGCCACGATCAGAAACGGAATTGTAAGGAAAAATACTAACTTATTAATGACCTCTATTGTTAGCATGTCTACTAATGCTACCCAAGAGGAAATTAGAGCCATTATCAATACAACATTAACATCATTAAATAATTTATCAATTGTGTTTAAATGAAGTTCTCGATCATTAAATGCTTTTCTACCTATAATAAGTGCTAAGTACACAAAAGATGATAAGAATCCGACTGTACATCCTATAAACAGAATAAATGCTTTCGTCGCAATTGACTTATCTTCTTTCCATTCTTTTATTTTTTGATTCAAAGCATCTTGCGTGAACGCTATAGAAACTTCCATATTTTTTTCATTTAACTGATGTAAATTTCCGGTAATCCAATTAAAACGCTTATTCTTTTCAATTGTTGCTGGATAAATTTCTGTTTTATAATTTTTATAAATTACATAGGAAGGGTTCCCTTTGAATTGGCCTTTTAAAGTGTTATTTGTAAACTCATTAACTCCATCAGTGGCATAATATAATAGATCTTTCTTTTCTCCTAAAATTTGCATTAAACCTTGATATCTTTTTAAATCATCCGTTACCATCTGATTCTTTGCTTGATTAATTTCTTTTGTATAAGCCTTTTTAAAGTTTTCAAAGTTTTCTTCTTCACTTAAACTTGGATTATATATTTTTGACCTCTCCGTAAAGTCGGGATATAAAGATTCTTCAATTGATCTCATATCCTCTGTGCTAATTGCTCCACCCTTTGAAATATTCTCTTCACTTTTATACTCAACTACTAACTGAGTCAGGCTAGTAATAATTGGTTTAACTTCTTGCATATAGGATTTGCTGAGAAAGTAATTATCTTCAAAGACTATTCCAAAATCATCGTCGGTTAAAGCCTCTATATTTGCAATCGATTTTAATATACCTGAAAAGAAAAGAACAACAAGCGTAAATACAATTATTTTTGTAGTTAACGAATGACTATATTTTCTCGACCTTATATCCAACTCCCCACACCACCTTCAAATATTTTGGTTCTTTAGGATTTATTTCGATTTTCTCTCTAATTTTTCGTATATGGACTGATACAGTATTTTCGGGATTAAAAGCCGTTTCGTTCCATACTCTTTCATAAATTTCTTCAATTGAAAATACCCTACCAGCATTTTCAGTCAAGAGCTTTACAATTTTATACTGAACTGGAGTAAGATGAACAACTTCCCCATCAATTGTAATGATTTTACTTTCATCATCGACTGCTAGCCCTCCACTACGATATAAACTATTCTTTGTTTCAAGACTACCTAAGCTTGTATATCTCCGCAGTTGTGATTTAACTCGTGCGATGAGCTCTAAAGGATTGAATGGCTTTGTTATGTAATCATCTGCTCCTAAATTTAAGCCTAAAATTTTATCAGAATCCTCGGACTTCGCAGACAGCATAATGACAGGTACTCCATAACTTTCTCTGATCTTCATCGTAGTCCGAATCCCATCTAGCTTAGGCATCATAATATCCATAATAATGAGATGGATTTCCTGATTTTCGATGATTTCCAGAGCCTCTACTCCATTAAAGGCTTTGAACATGCTGTAACCTTCATTTTCTAAATAAATACAAATAGCCTCTACAATTGACTGATCATCATCGCAAACTAATATGTTCATGTATTTCTCTCCTATTTCCCTTTTTCAAAATTTTATCACCTCTTTATTTTTCATGTAAGAAGATGATATCAGTAAAATCTTAATAACCTCTCTATGTAAATCTTAAGATTTTCTTATGATTATAAAAAATCAATAATGGCTCTCATATATAAAATCAATTAAAATCCTCTTATTTTCCATAAGAGGTACGCATTTTTCACTCATTATTTTAACTAATTTATGGTAACCACATTGTTAGAGTTATAATAAAAGATTTTTATCTTTTTACAAAAAATTAAAACTATTCCAAATTTAATTATGCTATTGTGGAAATAGGCAAATTAAATGATTACAGATTATAGATCTAAGTCATACGGTCTATGTTTTGTGAATAGATAAGAAGTTGATCTTATGATTTTTTGCCCATATCATATTTTCGTTTGTAAAAAAAAGCAAAACTACAAAAAACACTTAAGGAGGTGCTTAAAAGGCTATTTAGGATTACATAGACCGGTAGCAAGATAATTTACGTAAATCCAACTTTAAACAGTATTTTTTTTTGCTTAATTTCAAAAAGGTCGTTATTTTTTCACCTTTTGTATTGTACATATTGCATTGCAGAAACTAGGGTACACAAAGAATCTTCAACCAGAATCTCATCATTTGAACCAACGAATAATTTGTTTTTTACTTCTCTTTAACCATGGGCAATTAATGCTCTTACTACTCCATTCATTCAATAAATCAATTTTAAAACTTATTAGGAGGTTTTTGTTATATGTTAGAAAGTCGATCTGAACAAAAGATTAGATTATCTAAAAAAATTAAAGGAAATCTTAAGAGAAATACAGCGCTTCTTGTTTGTACTAGTTTAGTCTTTTTAGGTGGTACGTTTGGGAATTTATTTAATAAACCCGCACAGGCTGCTGTGGGAACCCATGTTGTGATCAGCGAAATTTATGGTGGTGGAGGTAATAGCGGTTCTTCCTATAAAAATGATTATATTGAACTTTATAATCCGACAAATTCAAGTGTTAGCTTATCTGGATGGTCTATTCAATATGCCTCTTCTACTGGTGCATTCAGTAACATTACAAATTTATCAGGAAGCATTGGAGCACATCAATATATATTAATTAAAGAAGCAAGCGGCGGTGGCGGAACGATTGACCTTCCAACTGCGGATGTTACAGGTACAATCAACTTAAGCGCAAGCAGCGGAAAAGTTGCATTAGCTAAAGCTACGACTGCGGTATCAGGTTCAGCTGATTCAAATGTCGTGGATTTTGTTGGTTTCGGCTCTGCAAATGATTCAGAAACTACACCAGTAGGTACTCTTTCTGCTACAACAAGTGTAGAACGTAAGGACAACAATGGTGGAACTGCCCAAGGCCAAGGGAATGGTTGGGACACGAATAATAATGCTAATGACTTTGTGAATACGAGCAGTATAGTTCCTCAAAATTCGTCTTCCACAGCAGAACCTTCAACAGAAACACAAACGGGCACTGATAATGATCATATTGGATTAGGAAACCCAAGTGGCGCAACAAGTAATACATCTAATTCTAATAATTATCTAATGGTTAAATCTCAGTATGATCTATCTTACAACAATAGCAAACACGAGCCTAACTGGGTTAGCTGGCATGTAGGTTCATCTGATCTTGGAAGTGCCGCTCGTCAGGATGATTTCCGTGCTGATACAACATTGCCATCAGGCTGGTATCAAGTTACTGCTAGTGAATTTTCAGGAAGCGGATTTGATCGAGGTCATATGTGTCCATCAGCTGACCGAACATCTACTGTTGCTAACAATTCAGCAACTTTTCTAATGAGCAATATGATTCCACAAGCTCCAAACAACAACGAAGTTACTTGGGCAAATTTAGAAGAGTATAGTCGTTCACTTGTAACTGCTGGAAATGAATTATATGTAGTATCTGGTGGCTATGGATCAGGAGGCACTGGGTCTAATGGATATAAGACTACTGTTGGGAATGGCGTTGTGGTACCAGCAAAAACATGGAAAGTGATCGTTGTATTACCTAATGGAAATAATGATTTAAGTCGAGTTACAGCTTCTACGAGAGTAATTGCTGTAGTCCTACCAAATGATCAAACCACTTCTAGCCATCCTTGGAGTTACTATAGGGTAAGTGTAGATTCTATTGAGTCTTTGACTGGTTATGATTTCCTATCTTCAGTGCCTGCAAACGTTCAAAGTGCCATTGAAGCTAGCGTTGACAATGGTCCTACAAATTAAGTCTAGAGAATCGTTTCTTCACCTCTGATAGGAAATTAGCCTATATACATAGAAAAGGGAATGTGATCCAACTTTTTGTGGCACATTCCCTTTTCTATTTTACTGCTTATACCGTTAAATAACGTTGAGATTTATTAATTTTATCTTGCATCCTTGACATCTCATCATTTAAATATGACAAGATCAAATGTTGATTTAACAACATTCTTGCGTCTTTTTACAGAAGATTAATTTTAATAATTTCCTTATTATTTATGATACGGCTCATTCCTATTAATTCTAAATGAACGATAAATTTGCTCAACTAAAACCAACTTCATTAATTGATGTGGAAAAGTCATTTTTGAAAATGACAATGTATCATCCGCTCTTTTCATCACCGCATCACTTAGACCTAATGACCCACCAATCACAAATGCTACTTTGCTGTTTCCATATGTGGCAAGTTGATCTATTTTTTTTGCTAGTGATTCAGATGTATGTTCCTTCCCCTTAATAGCTAGTGCAATTACATAAGCATCTTCTGCTATTTTACTTAAAATTCTTTCGCCTTCTTTTTCCTTTACGATTAGCATGTCTGCATCACTTAAATTCTCTGGTGCCTTCTCATCTGGGACTTCGATAATATCCATTTTTGCGTAACTAGATAATCGTTTTATGTATTCATCGATCCCCATCTTTAAATACTTCTCTTTTAACTTTCCAACACTGATAATTGAGATATTCACACTATATCCTCACTTTACGAACAAGTTATACACAAAAGTTATCCACATACCCACAATTTCTATCCACATTTAGTGGGGGAATCTATGTTCGATACAATATATATGGCATCATTTTGACAATATTCACAGGTTGTGGATATATTATGCGTTTTTTCGACTTTATTCAACAGGGGTGTTTCACTATACTTATCCACAAAATCGTCAAGAGCCCATTCTATGTGCTCATCACAGCTTAAAATTATTTTTTCCACTTATACACAGCTCCTTTTTTTAGCACAAAAAAAAGAGGAGAAAGTAAACTCTCCCCTTAAGTATGCGCTTTGTTTTATACATACACTATATCTGTTGGTTTTTGAGGGTCCGTATCATGAATTTCAAATTGCATCCCAACTTCAAACCCTTTTCCCTCTAATGTTTGAGTAACAGACATTCTGGCAAGCTCTTTCATATTATTATCTTGGCTTAAATGAGCAAGATAAATACGTTTTGTTTTGTCCCCAATTACATCTGACATTGCTAGTGCAGCATCCTCATTTGATACGTGACCAACATCGCTTAAAATACGGCGCTTAATGCTCCATGGATATCTACCCATGCGTAACATTTCGACATCATGGTTACTTTCAAAAATATACATATCTGCGTTAGAAATGATCCCTTTCATTCGGTCACTTACATAGCCTGTATCCGTAATTGTAACAAATTTTTTCTCATTATGATGAAATACGTAAAACATTGGTTCAGCAGCATCATGTGATACACCAAATGATTCAACTTCAATATCCCCAAACTGAATCGTTGTTTCCATGTTAAAAATGAACTTTTGCTCTGTTGGAATGTCTCCAATTAAATGGTTCATTGCTTTCCATGTTTTTTCGTTCGCGTAAATTGGGATTTGATATCTTCTGGCAAGAACTCCAAGTCCTTTAATATGATCACTATGCTCATGCGTGACTAGAATGCCGGAAACTTCTTTTATATCCCTGTTGATTTCTTTAAATAAAGACTCCATCGCTTTACCGCTTAGTCCTGTATCAACTAAAAGCTTAGTTTTCTCCGTCCCAACGTATAACGCATTTCCGGTACTTCCACTTGCAAGTACACTAAAATGCAGACTCATCGCTATTCACTCCATTGTTCTTTATCTATCTTAATTATTTGTCCCTCAATAGCATTTACAAAGTAATCCTGCTTTTCATTGACAACGATATGCCATGCTGGTGCTATGAATTTAACTCCATTCGATAACGGGATTACTGTATAATAGCCAAAATCAACTTTTGTAATTCGATCACTCGGTTTTAATTCATCTTTAACGAATAAATTTTCAATGGCTTTAATTGCTGGTAAAGCTTCTTGGACATTCTTTTTATCGATCATTTCTTTTAAGTTTTCTAAATATCTTTGGCGATACCCATAAATCTCATTATTATCGTTATACTTTATTTCAACTACTGAGCTTTCGATATTATAAATTACGCGATCTTTATAGGTTTGACAGAAGTATATCGTTTTTGACGTTGGATCTATTTGACAATAATGATAGTTACCACCATTCCAAACATACTCCTTCACGAAGTTCTCTAAGAAGAGTATTTTATTTGTCTCTGCAATTGGAACTGGTTTTTTTAATTGACTTTGTAATACATCTTTATAGATTTGTATATTCTGTCCTTTTCGATCAGCAAAATTTTTCTTCGAGAAATCCTTACTATTACCTGATATATAAGATTCCTTTAAAGAATTTTTAGGTAATGTCACATATGTGATATCATTTTCCTTTAATTGGTCCTCAATACTCGATTCCGCCATCGTATCAAACTGATCACTACTTCGCTTTTGATAATATTGAATCGCTAAAAATAAATCTAATACTAAGAAAGTTAAAATAAATATTGTTTTGATTCTACTCCAATCCAACAATATTCACCCCAGTTCTACTTAGCATATCTTGATCAATCTTCTTATAGGTATCATCATAATTTATGATCCAAACAGGTTTTAACAGGATTGCTCTGTTATAGTACGGTTGATTGATTGTTGATTTATCTTCATCAAATATCGTCTCGTACCCTAAGCTAATATCCTTTATAAGGGATTTATTAATAGACTTATTATTAGATATGATGTCCATAATTTGTGAACCTGACATTAACTCCATTTCACTATCCTTCTTGTCCACCTGGATTCTAAATTTATACAATGGACGCTTAAAGGTTTCTATATCGTCTACTCCCCAACTCGTCGTAATTGTTGAATTATTATACACAGGTAAATTATTTACAAAAAGTCTAAATGAAACTTCATTATTCTCAGGTTTAACACCAGACAAAATATATCCATCAGTCCAGCCACCATGAGCATTAATAAAATCAACACTTCTTTGGACTAATAAATTAGGACTTTGATTATTATTGTTTTCAGGTGTTGTCGGGTTAACAAATGAAATCGCTCGATTTAATGGTGAAACTGACATTAGTCTAGTACCATCTGTGAATGTATCTCCTGAATCGGTACTTTCTTTTCGGACATTTGATGGATCACTAAATATAGCATCTTTTAATTTATCAACATCAATATCCGTTGTAAGATACTCCATCGTAGTTAGTTTGATTGGTTTTTTAGGTAAATAAATTATTTTACCTGAATCTAACTTATATCTTAAGCTTTCAGTAAAGCTTTCGTAATTGTCTCGAATCTTTTCAACAGAAGCAATAATTGAAGAGTTATCAAAGGTTGCTCCATAGAGAATACTTTGTGCTTCATTTGAAAAATAAATCCTTGCTGAAGAATCCTGTTTAGTAGATAAATTGATGATGATTCGGTCAAATAAAACATTTTGTAATCGTTTTGCATCTAGATTAAGAACTTTACCTAATGTCTCTACTGGCACTACAGTTGGAAAAATAATTTCTAATTTATTTTTTCCTTTTGTAATTGACTGGTAGGCAACTTCAGATGTTTTATTTGTCAGGTTTTCAAAATTCGTGATTTCGGATTTCTGCAATGATCTATAAATTGGTGATATATTCCCCTGTTTAGTTGTTTCATAATTCTTATTTGATTCATGAACAACTAATAAATTCGGAATTACTATGTCCTTAAAGTCTCTTTTTGCACCAATCGAAACTTTTTGGACATAGTCTTGATTTTGAAGTACATCGTATGTTGGTTGATATGACCATAAGCTATATGAAAGAACTAAGCTTACGATAACAAGAGTAGTTAATACAACTGATTTTATATGTTCTCTTCTCATTCCCACTCATCCTCTTGGTCATCAGCCACTGGAAGTGTGAAATAGACTGTTGTACCCTTTCCTTCTTCACTTTTAGCCCATATATGACCATCGTGCGCATAAATCATTTCTTTTGCCAAAGCAAGCCCTAGTCCAGAGCCCCCAACTTGTCTCGATCTAGCTTTATCTACTCGATAGAAACGATCAAATATCTTTGATAGATTTTCTTTTGGAATTCCCATACCTTCGTCAGTTATACTAACTAATATTTGATCTCTAGACTCTTTAATACGATAAGTTACAGTCCCACCTTCTGGTGAATACTTTAATGCATTTGAAATAATATTATCTAACACTTGTGTAATTCTATCTTCATCTATAAATACAAATCTTGTCTTACTTATAAACTCACGTTTGAACGATACTTCTTGAGACTTACTCATTTCATGTCGATCAATTATCCGATTAAATAATTCCGTGAAGTTAACCCAATCTTTCATTAAACGATATTCAGTACTATCTAACTTAGATAATTGTAATAAGTCATTTACTAATCGAATCATTCGTTCTGTTTCATCTTGAGTTACTTGTAAAAACTTAGGTGCAATTTCTTTATTCTCCCAAGCTCCATCTGACAATGCTTCTAAATAGCTTCTCATCGTTGTTAACGGTGTTCTTAATTCATGTGACACATTGGAAACAAAATCTCTTCGTTCTTGCTCTATTTTTTCTTGTTCAGTTACATCATAAAGTACAGCGATTAGACCATTAACTTTACCGGATTCTTTTTGAATAGTTGAAAGACTCGCTCGGATAATCATTGGTCTCTTATTATTACTATAATCTAACATGATTGAATCTGGCTCATCGTATAAATCATCTAAAGTATTAATCTTTTCGATTCCCAATACTTCTAAGATTGATTTATTTAATACTGTTTCACGTGAAACATTAAGCATCGTTTCAGCTGGATCGTTTAAGAGAATAATTTTCCCTCTACGATCAGTTGCGATAACCCCATCTGACATATGCTCTAGTACTGATTGAAGCTTTCTTCTTTCTCCATCCGTCGAAGCTCTGGCTTGCTGTAAATTACGAGATAGATTATTAAATGATATCGTTAATTCACCAATCTCATCTTCACTATAGGCCTTTAATTTGCGAGAGAAGTTTCCTTTCGCCATTTCTTGGGCCTGTCTTCTTATTTCAGAGATTGGCTTTGTAATTGCTTTAGCCAATAGTATCCCTAATATGGATGTAATCGCTACTGCTATAAGTGTACCAGTTGAAAAAATACGGTTAATTAATTCCATTCTTTCATAAGTACTTTCCATCGAAGCACTCGTGTAAATGGCTGAAACAATTTCGTCACCTTCCATTACTGGGGTAACAATTGTTTTCATTCGATGACCATTTTTAGGATCAATTAATACTTTCTCAGTTCTAGTGCCTACTAATAGAGCTCTCTTTACTAAAATATCAGTAGTCCTTTTACCAACAATAGACCGATTACTAGAATCTGAAGTTGCAATGACTTCACTATTTTGGTTAATAACTCTTACGTCTGATATTCCGATATTCTTTCCAAAGTCGGAAACTATTTTTTGGATATTAGCTTTTACTTCTGGGTCATCAAGAGTTTTCTTTTTTTCATACTCTATTTTTATATTATAAGCCAGTAGCTTAGCACGTTCGTTTATCGCAACTGTAAAACTGTTTACGAGTTGCTTTTCAAGCTCTCTTGAAAAATAAACGCTAATAATTTGCATAGCTACTAAGATGAGTAAAATATAAACAAGTACAAATTTAAATACAATTGATTTAAATAAACCAACTTTATTATAAGCTGCCATTAATCTTGCTCCGGATCACGCAGGTAATATCCTACTCCTCTTCTAGTTACAATGAAAAGTGGATAACTTGGATTGTCCTCAATTTTTTCACGAAGTCTTCGAATTGTTACATCGACAGTTCGTACATCTCCAAAATAATCATAACCCCAAACAGTTTGAAGTAAATGTTCTCTCGTCATAACCTGTCCAATATGCTTCGCTAAGTAATATAGTAATTCAAATTCGCGGTGAGTTAATTCAATCTTCTCGCCACGTTTAGTTACGATATAAGCATTTGGATTGATAACAAGCGAGCCAATAATAACTTCAACTGACTCCTCTTTTTCAGATGGAGCTCCTGTTTGGTGTCTACGTAAATTTGCTTTTACTCTGGCAAGCAACTCGCGTGTGCTAAATGGTTTTGTTACGTAGTCATCTGCTCCCATTTCTAAACCTAGTACTTTATCTAATTCTGAGTCCTTTGCTGTAATCATAATGATCGGCATTTCATGGTTCTTTCTTATTTCTCTACAAACTTCTAAACCATCTCTAATTGGTAACATAATATCTAATAAAACTAGGTCAGGAAGAAACTCATCTACTTTTTGTAATGCTTCCTCTCCATCATACGCGCAAACAATTTCAAAACCTTCTTTTTCTAAATTAAACTTCAATATATCAGCAATTGGTTTTTCATCATCGACTATTAATATTTTTTTATTCATTCCCCGCACTCCTTTTCTAGTCAGTTTTTGCTACCATCAATTCTATACATATCTTTTGCAATTTAATATTAAATTAGGCAACAAATAAACTTATCATAGCAATTTCGTTTTGTGGACTATCTCTCTAAATATAATACGACTACCATCTTACGTGTTATTCTTTTTGTATATAAACACTAGATTTTCGAAAAAAACCTCTAGCTTGTTGCTAGAGGTCTACTCCACGTACTTCTATTTTAAATTAAGTAGGTTTTTTTGTAAAATCGAACTGATTTATTCTATTTTCATAAGGTCGATATAAAATAAAAAACTACTGTATATACAGTAGTTTTTATGATGGCTCGGGACGGAATCGAACCGCCGACACGAGGATTTTCAGTCCTCTGCTCTACCGACTGAGCTACCGAGCCATTATATGGCGGTCCCGACCGGGATCGAACCGGCGATCTCCTGCGTGACAGGCAGGCATGTTAACCGCTACACCACGGGACCAAGATAATTTTATTTAAAAAAGGATGACCCGTACGGGACTCGAACCCGTGTTACCGCCGTGAAAGGGCGGTGTCTTAACCGCTTGACCAACGGGCCACATTCATTTAAGAAAAGATGAGCCATGAAGGATTCGAACCTTCGACCCTCTGATTAAAAGTCAGATGCTCTACCTACTGAGCTAATGGCTCACAATTTAAAATATATTACTTTAACTTCATAAACTAAGTACTAGTTATGACGACAAGATTTATCTTATCATACTTTCTAATAAATTTGCAATAGTTTTTTTAAAAAAATAATAAAAGCCCCTAAATTTTTATTTAAGGGCTTTGTATTATATTAAGCTCCGTAAACGTTACGTACGATATTTGTTTGGTTACGGTCAGGACCAACTGAGAATACAGATAATGGAATACCTACTAATTGAGACACACGTTCTACATAATGTCTTGCATTAACTGGTAATTCATTAAGAGTTTTTACTCCAGTAATATCTTCTGTCCAACCTGGAAGTTCTTCATAAACCGGCTCACACTCTGCAAGTTGTTTTAAGCTAGCAGGGAACTCAGTAATTGTTTCTCCACGGAATTTATAAGCAACGCAAATTTTTACAGTCTCTAGACCTGTTAATACGTCAATTGAGTTAAGTGATAAATCAGTAATACCACTAACGCGACGAGCGTGGCGAACTACTACACTATCAAACCAACCTACACGTCTTGGTCTTCCAGTAGTTGTACCGTACTCACGACCTACTTCACGAATTGTATTTCCAATTTCGTCAAATAGTTCAGTTGGGAATGCACCTTCACCAACACGAGTAGTGTAAGCTTTACAAACACCAACAACGTGATTAATTTTTGTCGGACCAACGCCAGATCCAATTGTTACTCCACCTGCAACTGGGTTAGAAGAAGTAACGAATGGGTATGTACCTTGGTCGATATCTAACATTACACCTTGTGCGCCTTCAAATAATACGCGCTTTCCACCATCAATTGCATCATTTAATACAACAGAAGTATCACACACATATTTTTTAATTTGTTGTCCGAACTCATAATATTCTTCAAAAATATCATCGATATTTAATGCATTTGAATCATACATTTTTTCAAATAAATTATTTTTCTCTTCAAGATTACGTTTTAATTTTTCGTAAAACTCTTCTTTATCTAAAAGGTCTGCCATACGGATTCCCACACGAGCAGCTTTGTCCATATAAGCTGGTCCAATACCTTTTTTAGTAGTACCAATTTTATTATCGCCTTTACGCTCTTCTTCTAACTCATCTTGTTTTAAATGATAAGGTAAGATAACATGAGCACGGTTACTAATACGTAAGTTGTCAGTTGAAACACCTTTATCATGTAGGTATGCTAGCTCTTGAACTAAAGCTTTAGGATCTACAACCATACCATTTCCAATAACACAAATTTTATCTGAGAAGAAAATACCTGATGGAATTAAATGAAGTTTGTACTTTTCACCATTAAATACGATTGTATGACCTGCATTGTTACCACCTTGATATCTAGCAACTACTTCTGCCTGTTGTGATAAAAAGTCAGTAATTTTTCCTTTTCCTTCGTCTCCCCATTGAGAACCAACTACTACTACTGATGACAATGTACTGCACCTCCGATTAAAATACGCTATTTCCGAACTAAAACCAAAACTAGTATATCAAACTTACGGAATTTGTCAATAAATCTCTTTGAATAATTCTGTTCTAAGTTTTATTTGTTCGTAAATACAAACTAAAGAATTTGATAAAAATAGTTTGCCCTAACAAAAAAAAATAATCACATAGATTCACTATGTGATTATTTTTTAGATAAGATTCGAAGTAGTAGAAATCAGATAGATGACAATATTTTTTAGGCACCTGGTGCTTGCTCATCAAACCTTCGTTCTAAGTTTACGAACTTGTTATATTCTTTTACGAATGCTAACGAAACAGTACCTACTGGACCATTCCTTTGTTTAGCAATAATGATTTCAATGATATTTTTATTCTCTGATTCTTTATCATAGTAATCGTCTCGGTATAGGAACGCAACAATATCCGCATCTTGCTCAATACTTCCTGATTCACGGATATCGGACATCATTGGACGTTTATCCTGTCTTGACTCAACGCTTCGTGATAGCTGAGATAAGGCTATTAGAGGTACTTTTAATTCCCTCGCCAGTCCTTTAAGAGATCGTGAAATTTCAGATACCTCTTGCTGACGATTCTCTCCACTTTTACCGTTACCTTGAATAAGCTGAAGATAATCTATTAGGATCATTCCTAAGCCATGCTCTTGCTTCAGTCTTCTACACTTAGCACGTATGTCATTTACCCTAATACCAGGTGTGTCATCGATATATATACCCGTACCAGCTAGGCTACTAGCAGCCATAGTAAGCTTATTCCAGTCCTCTTGTTCAAGATTACCTGTACGCAATGCCTGTGCATTAATATTCCCTTCCGCACAAAGCATACGCATTACAAGCTGATCCGCTCCCATCTCGAGACTGAAAATTGCTACGTTTTCATCTGTTTTAGTCGCTACGTTTTGAGCGATATTCAATGCAAAAGCTGTTTTACCTACAGAAGGACGGGCAGCTACTATAATTAAGTCATTCGGTTGAAATCCCGCTGTCATACGATCTAAATCAGTAAACCCTGTCGGTACACCGGTGATTTCGCCACGTTGATTAAATAAAGTCTCAATTTTACTAAATGTAGTAAATACTACATCTTTGATACTTTGGAAACCAGAAACATTTGTGCGCTGAGCTACTTTTAAAATACTTTTTTCAGCCTCGTTTAGTACAACATCCACTGGAATATCTGGCGCATAGCTTTCCGTTACAATATTTGTAGCGGTTCTTATTAATCTTCTTAAAGTAGATTTTTCTTCAACGCTTTTTGCATAGTATTCAACGTTAGATGCCGTTGGTACTGAAGCCAGCAAATCATTTAAATATGATACTCCTCCTACTTCTTCTAATACTCCTTGATTAGCTAGTTCAGAAGTTAGCGTGATAACATCTAGAGGCTCATTCCTTGAAGCAATCTTAAGCATCGCTTCAAATATTTTTTGATGGGCAGCTCGATAAAAGTCATCTGGTAAAAGCCGTTCTGAAGTTGATATTAGCGCCTCTGAGTCTAACAGTATGGCCCCTAATACAGCCTGTTCAGCTTCTATATTCTGTGGTGGAGTACGATCATTTAGCAAATCACTCATTTCTAGTCCTCCAGATGCTTGTTTTTCTTATTGTTCTTTAACGTGTACTTTTAAAGTTGCACTTACTTCAGGATGTAATTTTACTTTAATATTTGTTACACCTAGTCCTCTAATCGCGTCATTCATTTCGAATTTACGCTTATCTAGTTTAATACCATGTACTTTATTAAGCTCATCTGCAATTTGCTTACTTGTGATTGATCCGAAAAGACGGCCACCCTCACCTGATTTAGCTTTTAGTTCTACTGTTAAAGTTTCAATTGTTTCTTTTAGCTTCTTACAATTTTCTAATTCGGCTTGTGCATCTTTTAATTCTTTATTCTTTTTCGCTTCAAGAGTTTTCATATTACCTGCAGTAGCTTCAATAGCATCTCCATTTTTGATTAAGAAGCTTGCATAGCCATCTGCGATATTTTTAGTTTCTCCTTTTTTACCTTTTCCTTTTACATCTTTTAAGAAAATTACTTTCATTTGTTTGTTCTCCCTTCAATATATTCATCGATTATTCTCAATAAACGTTGTTCAACTTCTCTGATTGAAGAAGATTCAATTTGTGCAGCAGCATTTGTTAAGTGACCGCCACCGCCAAGCTCTTCCATTATTAATTGAACATTTATATTCCCTAATGATCGACTGCTGATGCTAACAACATTATCTGACCTTTTCGCAATAACAAAAGATGCAATGACATCAGTCATCGTTAATAATGTATCTGCAGCCTTAGCGATTAATACTTGATCATAGTTTACTTTGTCTTTTCCAAAACTAATCGCAAAGCCCTCTTTGTACATATAGGCTTCCTCTATCAATTCTGCTTTGCGAATATATTCATTCATATCTTGTTTTAGTAAATTTTGAACGAGGATCGTATCCGCCCCATTCGAACGTAAGTAAGACGCTGCATCAAAAGTTCGTGCCCCTGTTCGGAAAGTAAAACTCTTTGTATCAACAATAATACCTGCAAGCAAGGCTGTTGCCTCAAGCATGCTTAATTTTATTTTCTTAGGCTGGTACTCCAACAACTCAGTTACTAATTCTGCAGTAGAGGAAGCGTACGGCTCCATATAAACTAGAATTGCATCCTTAATGAAGTCCTCTCCTCTTCGATGATGGTCTATAACAACAATTTTATCTGTCTCATTTAAAAGTGATTCTTCTTCAACCATTGTCGGTCTATGAGTATCTACTACGATTATTAATGTATCTTCAGAAATAAGTTCTTTTGCTTTTTCGGGTGAAATAAAACAAGACATAAATTGTTCATTTTTAGACATTTCCCTCATCAAACGATTAACACTTTTATCTACTTCATCTTTATCAATTACTACATAACCATCCACTTCATTATGCATTACCATTTTTAAGATCCCAACTGCTGAACCAAGAGCATCCATGTCAGGTAACTTATGACCCATTATCATAACATTGGTGCTACTCTTCATTAAATCTCTTAATGCATGCGAGATTACCCTCGCTCTAACCCTCGTTCTCTTTTCTACAGGGTTAGTTTTCCCACCAAAAAACTTTACTTTACCGTTAATATTTTTTACAGTTACTTGATCTCCCCCGCGCCCTAGTGCTAAATCTAAACCAGATTGAGCTAGTTGGCCAAGTTCGGTTAAATTCAAGCTACCTACTCCTACACCGACGCTTAGAGTAAGAGGTAAATTACGCTTTGTCGTTTCTTCCCTTACTTGGTCTAATATAGAGAATTTATTATTTTCTAATGCTGCTAGAATACCTTCGTTTAAAACTACACTATATCGATCGGATGAAACACGTTTCAAGAACATACCATTGCTATTAGCCCAACTATTTAACATTGTTGTTACTGCACCATTTACACTAGAACGCTCCTGATCATCTAAGCCCTGTGTCATTTCATCGTAATTATCTAGTAAAATAATTCCGATTACTGTTCTTTGATCTTCGTATAACTTCTCTAGTTGTGCTTGTTCTGTCACATCAAATAAGTAAATATATCGCTCTTCCCTTTTAATAACTACCCGATATGTTCTTTTACTTATATTCAATACATCTTCTTTTTTCTCTTTTTTCGAAATTAAAGCCATTAATCCTTCAGATAGATCATATATGTGTTTACCAATTAATGAACGATCATCTAAAATATTTAAAATATATTGATTGCCCCATTCAATATGGTACTCTCTATCATAAAGTAATACTCCAATTGGCATTTCTGTAATTGCTTCGTTACTTAAATTTTTCACTCTCGACATAACTGATTCTATATACATATCTAAAACGTAGCGGTACTTAATTTCTAACTTTACAACTAGAAAAATAACGCATAAAAAGATAACGATAAAAATTATCCCTATTTTAGGTTGAATATAGACTACAGTTCCGATCAGAAACACTGAAAGAGCAGTTAAAAGATAGACGGGTATAAGAAACATCTGTTTCTTATGAAAATCTTGCATATGTTCAACCCCTAAGCCAAATAAAATCTAACTTACATATTAAAGTTTATTCACTTTCTCACAACAAATTAGTAACAAATATGTTTTAAGTTTAAATTTTTCTTCTATTAAATATTCCAATTGAGACAATTCCAATTAGTAAAACAATATAAATTAATGGTTGAATGATAAAACTTGCGATCAATATAATAATTGGTACCGCTTTAGAAAAATGTTTTAAATAACTAAAATAAAATATTGAAGCGTAACCTTGAACGAGCAGTAAAATTTGAAGTACATATGTTAAATTAATCACTGCTGTACTGAGGAAACTACTTTGTTTCAAATTGAAGAATGAAAAAATCATTACAATTAAAAAGAACCACATGAATCCTACTGGGAGTCTAAACTCTCTAAATGGCTTAAATTTCGGAGTTTTATAACCTAATCTTCTTATTAATGGAAAAGTTACAAGTTGAGTTAAAAAAGCAAGTATAAAACTAACCATTAACAGTATTGAAGGAATTAATGTAGGGATTAATTTAATAGCATTTGTAAGACTATCTAATGCTTTTTCATTGGCGTTAGTACCAAGACTGGCACTAAGTTCCTTACTTTTTTCGATAGCTTCCGTTGCCAAGTTTATATTCTCTTTAACGAAATCAATATGAAAAACAGCTTTGAATAGTATGTACGATAGTACTGTATGTATTAAATATAAGAAAGTACTAGTAAGTAATATCTCTCCTTTACTTCGCTCATTTTTCAATAGATACCCAAATGCTATACCAACTGTTGAGTACATTAAAGTAACTGGAAGTAAATTAAATGAGGTAATCACAATTGTTAATCCTAGTGCCACACAGCAAAGTAAAAGTGATTCTTTAATTGAGTATTTAATACTTAGAATAATAAACGGCAGTGGCATAAGGAATGCCATAAAAATTGAGAGAAACGGTACAAATCTAAATATTAACAGTAGTACTGAGTAAATAGCTAATAGTACTGCACCCTCGGTAATAAATCGAGTCGATTTCAAAATAAAGCTCCTTTCAACTACCCCTACTTATTTCACGATAAGCATACTATTTCTTATTTTACCATAAAACTTATTTTTTCATAAATACAAAAAAAGTACAGCACTAGAATGCTGTACTTTTTATTACTTAGCTTATTCAGCTACGTATGGTAATAACGCCATTTGACGAGCGCGTTTGATTGCGATCGTTAATTTACGTTGGTATTTTGCAGAAGTACCAGTTACACGACGAGGTAAAATTTTACCACGCTCAGAAACGAAACGTTTTAATAACTCAGTATCTTTGAAGTCGATTGTAGTGATGCCGTTTGAAGTAAAGTAACAAACTTTACGACGTTTAGCACGTCCACCTTTGCGTCCACCCATTGCCATTGTTATTTCCCTCCTCTACTTAAAAATTAATTTTTTAGTAATGCTAACCGTTCAGCATTACACTGTTTTTATTATTAGAAAGGAAGATCGTCATCAGTAATATCAATCGTTTTGCTTGTCCCACCAAATGGATCATCATTAAAGCTAGGCTTCTGAGATGGTGCTTCGAAAGGATTTCCAGCGTTAAAACCTTGATTTTGTTGGTTCATACCGAATGAACCACCTTGGTTACCTGATGCATTTCTTGGTTCTAAGAATTGAACAGAGTCGGCTACAACTTCAGTTACATATACTCTCTTACCATCTTGACCATCAAAACTTCTAGTTTGAATACGTCCCTCAACGCCAGCTAAGCTTCCTTTTTTCAAGAAGTTTGCTACGTTTTCAGCGGGCTTTCTCCAGATAACGCAGTTAATAAAATCTGCTTCTCTTTCACCTTGCTGATTTGAGTAGGTACGATTCACTGCTAGAGTAAATGTTGCAACGGCAACCCCACTTGGCGTATAACGTAAGTCCGGATCCTTTGTTAAGCGACCTACAAGTACTACACGATTGATCATCTGATTCCTACCTCCCTAAAGCATTTAAAAAATATTATTTTTCTTCTTCACGGATAACGATGTGGCGGATGATATCTTCGCTGATTTTCGCTAAACGATCGAATTCTTGTACTGCTTCTGGTTTAGCAGAAACGTTTACAAGCATGTAGTGTCCATCACGGAAATCGTTAATTTCATAAGCTAAACGACGTTTACCCCACTCTTTAACGTTTGTGATTTCAGCACCTTGTTCAGTTAAAACGCCGTTGAAACGCTCAACTAATGCTTTTTGTGCTTCGTCTTCCATGTTTGGACGAACGATGTACATGATTTCGTATTTATTCATCACAATGTCACCTCCTTTTGGTCTAACGGCCCAACTAAGGGCAAGGAGCAATTTAATTAATCACTCACGAGTTAGAATTATAGCATAGTTTTTTTAAGATAGCAAATCATTAATTGACTTGCTATTTTCATTAAACATTAAATCTGAAATGCATTACATCTCCATCTTGTACGATATACTCTTTCCCTTCAAGACGTACTTTACCTGCTTCTTTTGATGCTGTCATGTTACCATAAGTCGCTAAATCTTCAAAAGAAACTGTTTCTGCGCGGATAAAGCCACGTTCGAAGTCGCTATGAATTACGCCAGCACATTGTGGTGCTTTCATACCTTTTTTAAATGTCCAAGCTCTTACTTCTTGTACACCTGCAGTGAAATAAGTTGCCAATCCTAATAAAGAATAAGCTGCACGAATTAATTGATCTAAACCTGATTCTTCTATTCCAAGTTCTTGAAGGAATGTACGTTTCTCTTCATCATCTAGCTCAGCTATTTCTTCTTCAATTTTTGCACTAATTACAATTACTTGAGAACCTTCTTTAGCTGCAAATTCTCTTACCTTTTCAACGTATTCGTTTGATGAAGCATCTGCGATTTCATCCTCGCCAACATTAGTGATATAAAGCATTGGCTTAGTCGTTAATAAGTGTAAACCTTTTACTACTTTCATTTGCTCTTCCGTAAACTCTACTGAACGAGCCGGCTTATCATTTTCAAATGCATCTCTTAATTTCACTAAAATTTCATGTTCATAAGATGCATCTTTATCTTTTTGCTTCGCTAATTTAGCTACACGATCAATACGTTTTTCAACAGATTCTAAGTCTGCAAGAATTAGTTCTAAGTTAATTGTTTCAATATCTGCTATTGGATCTACTTTTCCAGATACGTGAGTAATATTATCATCTACAAAGCAACGTACTACTTGGCAAATTGCGTCTACTTCACGAATATGAGATAAAAACTTATTTCCTAAACCTTCACCTTTACTTGCACCTTTAACGATCCCTGCGATATCAGTAAATTCAAAAGTTGTTGGAACAGTTTTTTTAGGTTGAACTAATTCAGTTAATTTTACTAAACGGTAATCTGGTACTTCTACCACACCTACGTTTGGATCAATTGTACAAAACGGATAGTTTGCTGATTCAGCACCTGCTTGTGTAATTGCATTAAATAATGTCGACTTTCCTACGTTTGGTAATCCTACGATTCCTGCTGTTAATGGCATATTTTCCACTCCTATACGAACTTAGTTAATCTTTCACAATTATATTGATTTCAAAAAAAAATAACAAGAAAATCTGAATATTAATTCTAAACATACGAAAGGTATCTAATACGAGCGATCCTTCAAATTGCTCTACTAGATACCCATTGATTTAACAATCGTTCTACTCTTCAGATCGAACTAAAACCTTTTTTAATTTTCGTGTGAACTCTCTGCGTGGAATTAATACGCTATGCTCACATCCCTCACATTTTAATCGAATGTCCATACCCATTCGAATAATTTTCCATCTGTTTACTCCACAAGGATGAGGTTTTTTCATTTCTACTACATCATTTAGGTTAAATTCTTTTTCTTCCATGTAAAAACTTCACTTCCTTAAAATAGTAGCATACAAACTATACATTCGCATTTTCATTTTTAGTTTCTGGTTGTTTATATAATACCATCTTTGGATACGAAATTTCTATGTTATTTCTTTCAAGTACTTCCTTAATTTCTTTTCGAATTGCTCTAGAAATTTTAAACTGTGTCATCGCTCTAACTTCCGAAGAGATTCTCAATGTTACTTCAGAAGGTCCTAAGTTTTGGATTCCAAGAAACTCTGGAGGTTTTACCATTTCTTCATATCTAGCTGGCATAGTTTCTAAATGCTGTTCAATTACATTTTGTGCATGTTCAATGTCACCCTCATATGAAATACTAACATCTACCATTGCCACAGCATTATGTAATGAAAAATTGGTTACTTCAGTAATCATTCCGTTCTGGATAATATGAAGCTCACCAGTTCCACTTCTAATTTTAGTTGTTTTTAAACCGATTGATAATACTGTTCCTTCGAAAGTTTGAACTCTAATGTAGTCACCAACTGAAAATTGATCTTCAAACAAAATAAAAAATCCAGAAATGATATCTTTTACTAAGCTTTGTGCACCAAAACCAATTGCTACGCCACCTATTCCTGCTCCAACTAAAAGTCCTTTTATTTCCACACCAAATATCGGGAGAATCGTCAAAGCAGCAATAAAGAATATTACATATGCAAGTACATTTTCCATCAGTTTAATAAGCGTTACTGATCTTCTTTCTGATACTTGTAACGGTCCTCTAGCATTAACCTTTAAAAGATTACGGATTAACTTTCTTCCAAGTTTTACAGCCAAGACTGAAACGATAATAATTAAAGCTATTTTTATTGATGAATTTAAAATTGTGTCCCATTGTTCTGGAGTTAGCATGCTTTTTTTTATTACTTTCTCAGCATTTTCTATTTTATCAGCTGCATTATTCATACTGTATTTTTCCCCCTATCTATTTTCAAATGACTTTAAACGTAATACTAAACGAATTAACACCTTAAAACTACAAATATGAACAAATGTAATAATAGTTTAATTTAATATCGAACATTGCTTGACGAAAGTATAAATTGTTTAAATTTTGCATAAACTAATACTACTCTCTTAAATGAAAAGTAGGCGATATTATGCAATTTTCAGCAAATCCTTTGCGTAACCTATTCAAGGATGATTATTCTGTATTTCTAGATGACGAAAACGCTATTAACAGATTTGCAGATCGTTTATGTAAGTCGCTTCCAAGTGTACACACTAAAGAAATCGTTTTTGTATGTATTGGAACTGACCGTTCTACGGGAGACTCTTTAGGTCCTTTAGTTGGAACCATGTTAGGAGAATTAAACTTAAGTAGGTTTCATTATTATGGTACTCTTGATGAGCCAATTCATGCGTTAAATCTTTCAGAACAACTTGAAAGAATTAAAGGCAAGTATAACAATCCATTTATCATTGCTGTAGATGCATGTTTAGGCAGAGTAAAAAGTATTGGTAGCGTACGTTTATCCAATGGTCCGTTAAAACCTGGTGCAGCAATGAAAAAAGAATTACCTTTAGTTGGCGAAATTAATTTAACCGGAGTTGTAAATGTTAGTGGATTTATGGAATTCTACGTTCTACAAAATACTAGATTAAGCCTTGTAATGAAAATGGCTAAGTTTATTGCGAATTCAATTAAAGAAACTGAAAGAAAATTTACCTGTCAATTAGATTTTTAACATAATAGTTTCCTAACTTTCAATTAAAAAAGGTCAGATAAAAACAAAAAGGGAGTATTAACTGCATTGGAAGCCAACACATTTAATATTCCCTATGAATAACTCATTTTATAATTGAAAGAATTCTCTCCAAATCCTCTTTGTTAAAGAATTGGATTTCTATTTTCCCTTTATCTTTAGCCGATTTAATTTTAACTGACGTTCCGAACTTTTCCTGTAAAAGATCCTCATATTCACTAAAAAATATGTTTTTAGTCGGGGTTTTCTTTGATGTTTCACGTGAAACATTTTCATTTAGCTCATTGACTAACGTTTCAACCTCACGAACACTTAGGTTTTTTTCAATTACTTTTAGTGCGGTACCTTCAATTAATCCTTTTCGTTTTAATCCTAAAAGTGCTCTTCCATGACCCATTGAGAGCGTGCCTTCTTCAACCATTTTTTGAACAGAGTTAGGTAAGGTTAAAATTCTTAAATAGTTAGCAATATGTGGACGACTTTTTCCAAGTTTCTTTGCTAATTGTTCTTGTGTTAAGTGTAATTGTTCAATTAAAGTTTGATATGCTTCAGCCTCTTCAAGAGGATTTAAATCATCTCGCTGTAAATTTTCTAATACAGCTAGCTCCATCATTTGCTCTTCAGTAAGGTCTCTTACAATAACTGGTACTGTATTTAAACCCGCATTTTTTGCAGCGCGATATCGTCTTTCTCCAGCAACGATTTGGAAGCCCTTTATGCTTTTTCTAGCAATGATTGGTTGAAGAATACCATGTTCAATCACTGACTGAGTTAATTCTAACATTGCAGTTTCATCAAATACTTTGCGAGGTTGGTATGGGTTAGGTCTAAGTTCTTTTAAATCAATTTCCTGAACTAACTCTTCTTGCTGGTTTATATCTTGAAAAAATGCTCCAATACCTTTACCTAAACCTTTAGCCATTATCAATCACTTCCTTTGCTAGATCGAGATATACTTCTGCACCTCTTGACTTTGGATCATAAGTAATGATCGGTTTACCATGACTTGGTGCTTCACTTAAGCGTACATTTCTTGGAATAATTGATTTATAGACGCGATCTTGGAAATATTTTTTTACTTCTTCTATAACTTGGAGCCCTAAATTTGTACGAGCATCTAGCATTGTTAGCAAAACGCCTTCAATTGCTAAATTTTTATTTAAATGTTTTTGTACTAAACGTACAGTACTTAATAACTGACTTAAACCTTCAAGTGCGTAATACTCACACTGAACTGGAATAATAATTGAATCAGATGCAGTTAGTGAGTTTAAAGTTAATAACCCTAGTGATGGAGGACAATCTATTAAAATATAATCATAGTTACCTTTTACAGTATCTAAAGCACGCTTTAATCGTACTTCTCTAGAAATAGTAGGTACTAATTCAATTTCTGCTCCAGCAAGTTGAATTGTTGCTGGAATAATATCAAAATTTGGAATAGCAGTGTTTAAAATGACATTTTTCGCCTCAACGTCATCAACTAATACATTGTAAACACACTGATTTACATCAGCTTTTTCAATTCCAATACCACTAGTTGCATTACCTTGGGGATCTATATCGACTAGTAATACTTTTTTTCCTAAGTGAGCTAAACAAGCACTTAAATTTACTGATGTTGTAGTCTTACCAACACCACCTTTTTGATTAGCTATAGAGATTACTTTAACCACTATGTAATCTACTCCTTCCACAACAAACAATTCTTATTTTCTATTTTACCATGAATAGATTCATCGTTGTGTCTAGATTTAAAAATGAATAAAAAAATTCACCACTTAAAAGAGGTGAATTTAATGTTTATTTTTTTGGTATTTTAATTGTAATTTGATAATAGTCATCATGTTCTTCTTCTTGACTATCAATATTCATGCCTGTTTTAGTAACCATTTGTAAAGATTCACGGATCGTATTCATCGCAATTCTAATGTCTTTACTAATGGCCTTAAATTTACGTTTAGCTTTTGGCTTTTTCTCAGTAAGTAATGTAACGACTCGTTCTTCAGTTTGTTTAACATTTAACTGTTTTTCAATTATTTCTTGAAGAAGAGTAATTTGTAGTTGAGGCAACTTTAATGGAATAAGTGCTCTTGCATGACGTTCCGTAATCGACTTATCCAATAATGCTTGTTGTATTTCTCCTGGAAGTTTCAACAATCTCAGTTTATTTGCAACAGTCGATTGACCTTTACCTAATCGCTGAGCTAAAGCCTCTTGAGTTAAGTTATGTAAATCAATTAGTTTTTGGTAAGCTACGGCTTCTTCAAAAGGAGATAGTTCTTCACGTTGTAAGTTTTCAATCAGAGCGACGGAGGCAGTCTCTGTATCGTTAAATGTTTTCACTATTGCAGGAATTGTATCCCAACCTAAAGATGAAACGGCTCTGAATCTTCTTTCCCCGGCAATTATTTCATAAAAGTTTGGTCTAATTTCCCTAACAACAATTGGTTGAATAATACCATGAGTTCGAATCGTTAGCGCTAGTTCTTTAATTTTTTCATCATCAAAGAATGTTCTAGGCTGATACTGATTCGGTACAATGTCCGATACTGGAATTTGGCGAATAACTTCATTACTCGAAACCGAATTTTCATTAATTTCTTTTTCTGATAAGCCAAATAACCTAGATAATGTGCTTTTCAATGTGATTCCCACCCTTTTAGAATTTCGTTCACAATAGAATAAACATAACAAATGTTTCACGTGAAACATTTGTTAGTTTATCATATTAAACCTCTAATGGTTCTTTACCAGGGGTACCCGGTTTGCGAGGGTACTTAGTTGGCGTTTTGCGTTTCTTTTCTACTATAACAATATTTCGATCACTGTCTTCGCTTGGGAGAGTAAAGTGATTAATTGATTTAACTTCTCCACCAAGTGTTTTTATAGCATAATTTGCTTTATCCAACTCTTCTTGACCAGCTGCGCCTTTAAGTGCAACAAAATGGCCATTCGGTCTAACAAGTGGTAAGCATAATTCAGTTAACACAGACATTCTAGCAACTGCTCTAGCAGTTACAACATCGAAAGATTCTCTCATACCAGTTCTTTTAGCAAAAGTTTCTGCTCGATCATGAATAAATGATACATTCTCTAATTGTAATTCCTTCGCTAAATGGTTTAGAAATGTAATCCTTTTTTGAAGGGAGTCTACGATCGTTAATTTGATAGATGGGAAACATATTTTAATTGGGATAGAAGGGAAGCCCGCTCCTGCACCAATATCACATAAAGTAATTTCATCAGCGAAGTCAAAATAAAAGGCAGCGCTAATTGAATCATAAAAATGCTTTAAATATACTTCTTCTTCTTCTGTAATAGCAGTTAAGTTCATTTTATTATTCCACTCAACTAATGTGTGGAAATATATATCAAATTGTTTTAATTGAAAATCAGACAAATGGATTCCTTTATCTTTAAGAGCAGCGATAAATTGTTCTTTATTCACTAGTAATACCCCTATCTATTATTAGTTCGATATTCTTGCAATTTTTCCTTGTTCTAAATAAACAAGTAGAATTGAAATATCTGCTGGATTAACACCAGATATACGAGAAGCTTGACCTACTGATAGAGGACGCACTTGCTCAAGCTTTTGTCTTGCCTCAGTAGCAAGGCCATGAATAGCTTGATAATCGATATTTTCAGGGATTTTCTTTAAATCCATTCTTTTCATACGTTCTACTTGATTTAATGATTTTTCAATATAACCTTCATACTTAATTTGTATTTCAACTTGCTCTTTAACATCCGAATGTAAGTCTTTTTCAGATGGAGAAAGAAGATGGATATGCTCATAAAGCATTTCAGGACGACGTAAAAGATCTGCTGCACGAATGCCATCTTTCAGTTCACTACCACCATTTTTTGCGATTAATTCCTGTACTTCTTTTGTTGGTCTTAATTGTGTTGTTTTTAAGCGCTCTATTTCTTCTTCAATTAACATTTTCTTTTGTTCAAACTCTGCATATCTTTCATCGTTTATTAAACCAAGTCTTTGACCGATTTTAGTTAAACGTAAATCGGCATTATCGTGACGTAATAATAATCGATATTCTGCTCTAGAAGTAAGAAGACGGTATGGTTCATTTGTCCCTTTCGTTACTAGATCATCTATTAAAACACCAATGTAAGCTTCAGAGCGATCTAAAATTAACTCTTCTTTATCTAGTGAACGACATGCAGCGTTAATTCCTGCGATTAAACCTTGACCGGCTGCTTCTTCATAACCCGAAGTTCCGTTAATTTGACCAGCAGTATACAGATTCTTAATTTGCTTAAGTTCCAATGTTGGCCATAATTGAGTAGGTACTATCGCGTCATATTCAATTGCATATCCAGTTCTCATCATTTGAACATTTTCAAGACCTGCAATTGAACGCAGCATCTTTTCCTGTACATCTTCAGGTAAACTAGTTGATAATCCTTGCACATAAACTTCTTGAGTATTTCTTCCTTCTGGCTCTAAGAAAATTTGATGTCTCGGTTTATCATTAAATCGGACAACTTTATCCTCAATAGAAGGACAATAACGTGGCCCAGTACCTTTAATCATACCAGAGTACATCGGCGAACGGTGTAAGTTATCGTCGATGATTTGATGTGTAGTTTCACTTGTATAAGTTAACCAACAAGGAATTTGTTCTGTTTCAACTGGTTCTGTTTCAAATGAAAATGCACGAGGTACATCATCGCCAGGTTGTATTTCTGTTTTTGAATAATCAATACTATGACTATTTACACGAGGAGGCGTACCTGTTTTAAAACGAACAAGTTCAATCCCTAATTCCTCTAAGTGCTCAGAAAGCTTAATTGCTGGCTGTTGGTTATTAGGACCACTTGAGTATTTTAATTCTCCTACAATAATTTCTCCGCGTAAAAAAGTACCTGTTGTAATGACAACTGTTTTTGAACGATAAATAGCACCAGTTTGTGTAATTACACCTGTACATTGTCCATCTTCTACAATTAATCTTTCTACTAATCCTTGCTTTAGTGTTAGATTCTCCGTATTTTCAATGGTTTTCTTTAATTCGTGTTGATAAGCAAATTTATCCGCTTGAGCACGCAATGCGCGTACTGCCGGACCTTTACCCGTATTTAACATTCTCATTTGAATATGTGTTTTATCGATATTTCGACCCATTTCACCGCCAAGTGCATCAATTTCACGTACAACAATCCCCTTGGCAGGACCACCTACTGACGGGTTACAAGGCATAAATGCGACCATATCAAGATTTATTGTCAGCATTAGTGTTTTTGCACCCATTCGAGCAGATGACAAACCGGCTTCACATCCAGCATGACCAGCTCCAATAACGATTACATCATAATTGCCTGCTTCAAAACTCATCTTTTCTCCTCCTAACCATTATTTCCCTAAACAGAATTGAGAAAATAGCTGGTTGATTAAACTTTCCTGAACTGTATCTCCAACGATTTCACCTAACAATTCCCATGCTCTTGTTAAGTCAATCTGTACTAAGTCAATCGGCATACCATTTTTCATGGCCTCAATCGCGTCATTGATTGTCTGTTCTGATTGCTTTAATAGCGCAATATGTCTAGCATTAGATAAATAAGTTAAATCTTGTGCCTCAATTTGCCCTTCAAAATATAAGTCGGCTATTGCTTTTTCTAAATCATCAATTCCTTTTTCTTCTTTTAAGGAAGTTGTAACAACTTTAGCATTACCAACTAACGCCTTTACTTCATTCAGATCGAGCTTTTGTGGCAAATCTGTTTTGTTAATGATCACAATTACGTCTTTACCGCTCATTTCGACAAACAATTTACGATCTTCTTCACTTAATTGCTCATTATTATTTAAAACAAATAAAACTAAATCAGCTAAGTTCAATACTTTTTTAGATCTTTCTACACCAATTGCTTCTACAACATCCTTAGTTTCACGAATACCGGCTGTATCAATTAGGCGTAATGGCACACCTTTTACATTAACGTATTCTTCAATTACATCACGTGTTGTACCTGGAATATCAGTAACAATTGCTTTGCTTTCCTGGACAAGTGTATTTAAAAGAGACGATTTCCCAACATTAGGTCTACCAATAATGACAGTAGATAGTCCTTCACGTAAAATTTTACCTTGTTTTGATGTTTCTAGCAGTTTTTGTATTTCAACACGAACTGTTTTCGCTTTTTCAATTAAAACAGTATTGGTCATTTCTTCAACATCATCATATTCAGGGTAGTCAATATTTACTTCAATATGAGCTAAAATTTCAAGTAATGTTTGTCTTAAGCCATTAACTAACTTTGACAATCGACCTTCCACTTGATTCATTGCGATCGCCATTGCCCTGTCAGTCTTTGAACGAATTAAATCCATTACTGCTTCTGCCTGAGATAGGTCGATTCGTCCATTAAGAAATGCTCTTTTTGTAAATTCACCAGGCTCCGCTAATCTAGCACCTTGTGATAGTACTAATTCAAGTACTTTGTTAACCGAAAAAATTCCACCATGACAATTTATTTCGACAACATCTTCACGTGTAAACGTTTTCGGTGCCCTTAAAATCGAGACCATAACTTCCTCAACAGTATTACCCGAACTTGGATCGACTAAATGTCCGTAATGGATTGTGTGTGAATCTACTCTATTTAAATCTTTTTCTTTAAATAATTTATTCGCTATTTGAACAGCTTCATCGCCACTTAATCGAACGATGGCAATTGCACCTTCGCCTTTTGGTGTCGATATGGCTGTAATTGTATCGAATTCCATCAAAAAATCACCTCGGAGCATGTTAAACAAAAGTTAACATGTTACTTCTAAATCTATAGCATAGCATAAAGAATTTTATAATTGAATGTTTTTATATTATAACCGTACCAAAGTACAAGTAAACTTAAATGACTTGAATGAACAATATTAAAAAACCAATTAAGGCTTAGCCCTTAATTGGTTTCTTTAAATCTATAATTAATTGACGATGTGGATCTTGTCCTACAGACTTTGTAGAGATATTCGGCATATCTGTTAGTATATGATGTATAATTTTTCTTTCGAAAGAAGGCATTGGCTCTAAAGAGATCGCTTTTCTTGTTTTTAAAACTGTTTGAGCAGTCTTTTTTGCAAGAATTTCTAGCGATTCCTTACGTTTTAATCGATAATTTTCTGCATCAACGACAACATGAATCAATTGTTTTGAATGACGATTAACAAATGTTTGAACTAAGAATTGAAGAGCATTTAAAGTATTACCTCTTTTTCCAATAATAAGGGCAACCTTATCACCCTTTACTGTAAATAAGAAGGTTTGTTCTTTAGTACCTTGCAATTCGAAATTTACATCTGCAGTTTCATCAAGACTCTTAACAATATTTAAAAGGTAGTCATATGCTTTTTCGATTAAAGTCTTCTTTTTAACAACTAATACTTTAGCAGGTTTAGCACCAAATCCTAAAAATCCTTTTTTGCCGTCTTCGATTACTGTAATTTCTACGTCTTCTTCTGTTGAACTAAGTTGCTGAAGTGCTAATTGAACTGCTTGTTCGATTGTTTGACCAGTAGCAGTTACTTCTCTCACTTACTAGCCCCTCCTACATTGTTATTTTTAACGGTAGTGTTACCTCTATTAACAAATAATGTTTGAAGAATCATAAATGTGTTACCAACTACCCAATATAAAGCTAAAGCAGATGGTAGTCTAACAGCAAATATTAAAATCATGATTGGCATAACATAAAGCATGATTTTCATTTGTTGAGCAGCAGGTCCTGTCATTGAACCAGTACTCATTGATACTTTTTGTTGAATGAAAGTTGTAATACCAGCGATGATTGGTAAAGCATAAATTGGATCCGGATGTCCTAATTGGAACCATAAGAAGTCATGCGCTTTAATTTCCATTGTTCTCATAATTGCATGATAGAAAGCAATTAAGATTGGCATTTGAATAAAAATAGGTAAACAACCAGATAGCGGATTTACACCATGTTGTTGA
The DNA here is from genome assembly GCF_001712755.1 of Gottfriedia luciferensis. Classification (GTDB taxonomy): domain Bacteria; phylum Bacillota; class Bacilli; order Bacillales; family Bacillaceae_G; genus Gottfriedia; species Gottfriedia luciferensis_B. The sequence continues at coordinate 11,211 of NZ_MDKC01000013.1, read as the reverse complement.
TACAACTTCATTGTTTCTTCATTTAATTTTTGGACAGTTTTTTGGTCCTTTGAAGAATATTTTTCTTTAAGTTTGGCCATTTCAGGCTGGATTGATTGCATCGCTTTTGTACTTTTAATTTGTTTAATCATTAACGGTAGTAATGCTAAACGGATTAAAAGTGTTACGACGATAATCGACATTCCATAACTTCCACCAAAAATTTTAGATACAGCTGTGATTAACCATGATAGTGGATAAACGAAATACTCATTCCAAATCCCCGTACTTTCAGACGTAATCGGTTGGTTTGTTTGCGAACACCCAGCTAACACGACTACTAATAAAAGAACTGTAACTAGCAATTGGTACTTCTTAGTCTTCAAACTAGTTCCTCCTTTAAGAAGTTACATTTAAATATGTAATTACTTAATTTGATTTTTATCTAATTTATGTTTTGAATCACGTATTTTAAGCGCTTCCGCCCTTTTCAACACATGAATTAAACTTTTTTTAAATTCATTAAAAGGTAGTTCAGTACAGGGCTTTCTTGCGATTACAACATAATCCATATTTACACGAAGATCATCACTTAATTCAGTAAGAGCTTGTCTTATATACCGCTTAATATGATTTCTTTCTACAGCATTACCTAACTTCTTACTAACAGATAATCCTATACGAAATTGCTTTTGATCTTCCTTTTTTAATGTATAGATTACAAATTGTCGATTTGCAGTTGACGATCCCTTTTGAAAAACGCGACTAAAATCTGCATTCTTTTTTATTCTGTTTTTCTTGTTCATGTTCTACTGACACCTCAAATGATTCCTTCAATTATCATAACAATTTTTTTATAAAAAATGAGGCCCTTTTTACTTACAAATTGTGACATAAAAGCAAAAAAGGCCTTCTTATTAGTGAAAAAGACCACTGTTGACAGTGGCCTACGCAGATAATACTTTTCTTCCTTTACGACGACGAGCTGCTAGAACTTTACGTCCATTTGCAGTGCTCATACGGCTACGGAAACCATGTACTTTGCTGCGTTTACGTTTGTTTGGTTGAAATGTTCTTTTCATTATATGACACCTCCCTGAGGAATTACTGTAATAGACAGTCCTATAAATTATAAAGAATAACTACTATTAATGTCAATGTAAGATGTTAAATCATGATTAATAATTATTTCCAATTTGTGAAGAATGGTTGATCCAGTGAGTTTTAATAAGAAAAAAATAAAAAAAAGTCACTTATTTTATAAAAGAAATGCGATTTACTCCTATCATTTCCCTCCAATAAATTTATAAACGATTAATCAGAGCAGAAAAATATGGTGTCGAAAGATTTTTTGAAACGCACTTTTCAGTGAATAAAAAAATCTACATAAAACTACTTCTTTCCCTTTTCTTAAAATTGTTAAGTGCTCTGTGGATAATATTTTTCTACACATTTTTTACCCACAGCAGTTACTGACAACTTTTACACAAGTCCGTTTTCTGTGGATAATTTTTTTAAACAAGTGGATTAGCATGTGGATAACATTAACTACTCATTGAAATAGCTAAAGATTTTTGATATTATTAATTTGTTTTCCACTTTGGACAAGTTGTTTTTTATTTTTATTTGTCCACAGATGTTAATAACTTGTGGACAGGTTTTACACTTGTACCATTTTTAAGTTATCCACATGGGTGAATACTGTCAAATAAAGTGGATTTTTGCAGTTTTATAAAATAACGCATATTCAAAGACATGAATAAAAATAAATACTTAATTTATGTGCTTGTACAAAAGTTGAACAAGCTTTGTAAGGAGGGATTACTGTTTGGAAAATATAGGGGATCTGTGGTCCAGGGTTCTAGCAGAAATAGAAAAAAAAATAAGTAAACCAAGCTTTGAAACATGGCTAAAATCAACAAAGGCATTTTCTTTAAAGAATGATACTTTAACAATTATTGCCCCAAATGAATTCGCTCGTGATTGGCTTGAGTCTAAGTATTCATCTTTAATAATGGATACAGTTTTAGAAATAACTGGAGCGGAATTAGAAATCAAATTTATCCTTCCTCAAAATCATGTAGAAGAAATAGAGATGAATATACCGGCCGTTAAAGCCAAAGTAAAATTTGAAGAACCAGTAGAGTTCAACCAAAGTATGTTGAACCCTAAATATACTTTTGATACTTTCGTAATTGGTTCAGGTAACCGTTTTGCCCACGCAGCATCATTAGCGGTTGCCGAGGCACCTGCAAAAGCCTATAACCCATTATTTATATATGGGGGCGTTGGGTTAGGGAAAACCCACTTAATGCACGCAATTGGACATTATGTACTCGAGCATAATCCAAATGCCAAAGTCGTTTATTTATCATCAGAAAAATTTACAAATGAGTTCATTAATTCAATTCGTGATAATAAAGCAATTGAATTTAGAAATAAGTACCGTAATGTAGACGTGTTACTTATAGACGATATTCAGTTCTTAGCTGGAAAAGAACAAACACAGGAAGAATTTTTCCATACTTTTAATACACTTCATGAAGAAAGTAAACAAATCATTATCTCAAGTGACCGACCACCTAAAGAAATTCCTACATTAGAAGATCGACTTCGCTCACGATTTGAATGGGGCCTTATTACAGATATCACACCACCAGATTTAGAAACTAGGATTGCGATTTTACGTAAAAAGGCTAAGGCTGAGGGGTTAGATATTCCAAATGAGGTAATGTTATATATTGCAAATCAAATTGATACAAATATCCGTGAATTAGAAGGAGCACTTATTCGTGTAGTTGCTTATTCATCGTTAATTAATAAGGATATAAATGCTAGCGTGGCCGCTGAAGCCTTAAAGAATTTAATTACAGCGACGAGGCCTAAAACAGTATCAATACATGACATTCAACGAACAGTTGGAGAAGTTTTTAGTATTAAATTAGAGGATTTTAAAGCAAAGAAACGTACAAAATCCGTAGCCTTCCCAAGACAGATTGCAATGTATCTTTCAAGAGAGCTGACAGACCATTCTTTACCTAAAATAGGAGAAGAGTTTGGAGGACGAGATCATACAACTGTTATTCATGCGCATGAAAAAATCTCAAAATTAGTCGAAACTGACTCACAGCTGCAATCTCAAATTAAAGAAATCAATGAAAAATTAAATCAGTAGAGTTATTTACCTGTGCATAACTTTCTCTCTTTTTTACACAGTCTATCCACATGTTGATAGACTTATTTTTCTTTAATAAATTATAGTTATCCACAAATTCACAGGCCCTACTACTATTACTATATTATTTTATAAATTATATAAGGAGTACAAACAATGAAATTTACTGTACAAAAAGATCATCTTGTTAAAGCTGTACAAGAAGTTATGAGAGCTGTTTCATCAAGAACAACTATTCCAATCTTAACTGGTATTAAATTAGTCGTTACAAATGAAGGACTAACTTTCACAGGTAGTGATTCAGATATATCTATAGAATCTTATTTACCAATAGTATTAGATGATCAGCAACTAGTTGATGTAAAACGAACTGGAAGCATTGTATTAAATGCTCGATATTTTAGTGATATTGTAAAAAAATTACCTTCAGATTTTGTCGAATTAGAGTCTGATAATAATTATGTAACAACAATAAGAGCCGGAAAAACTGAATTTAGCTTAAATGGCTTTGACTCTGAGGAATATCCACTACTTCCTCAGATTGAAGAACATGAAACAATTTCTATTTCTGCAGATTTATTAAAATTTATGATTCGTCAAACTGTATTTGCAGTATCAACTTCAGAAACTAGACCAATTTTAACTGGTGTAAACTGGAAGATTGAAAATGGTGATCTAACGTGTATAGCGACAGATAGCCATCGATTAGCTTTAAGACAAGCTAAAATTGACGGAAGTTCTATAACAAGTGAATTTAAAGCTAGCGTAGTAATTCCTGGGAAAAGTCTAAATGAATTAAGTAAAATTCTAGATGACAATAATGAAAAAGTAGAAATCGTCTTAACAGAACATCAAGCTTTATTTAAGACAAAACATCTATTGTTCTTTACTCGACTATTAGAAGGTAATTATCCTGACACATCAAAGTTAATTCCAAGTGAAAGTAAAACGGAACTAACTGTAATGACGAAAGAATTCTTACAAGCAATTGATCGTGCTTCTTTATTAGCAAGAGAAGGTAGAAATAATGTTGTTCACTTAGAAACAGTTGGCAGCTCAGTGGTCAATATTTCCTCTTATTCTCCTGAAATCGGTAAAGTAGTAGACGAAATTGTTTGCGAGGATATTAAAGGTGAAGAGTTAAAAATCTCTTTTAGTGCGAAGTATGTTATGGATGCATTAAAAGCAATAGAAAGCCCAGAAATTTATATTCAATTTACGGGGGCAATGAGACCATTTTTAATTCGTACTGTAAATGATTCAAGAACATTGCAATTAATTTTACCAGTTCGCACATACTAGTTAGTAATTTCTATCGAAAGGGGCTGGCCTAATAGAATGTACTAGCAATCTCCAAAGGGCAGAATAAATAAAGAATTTATTCTACAAATTTGTTTGGGGAGTGCATAGTACATTTAGGTCAGTCTTTTTGTACTTAATAGACAAAATAAGGGTTAAGTGTTTTTTTTCTTATAGAAGTTTAGTACAATTAAGGAATGGATAAATGAGGGTGATAAAAAATGAAAACAGAAAAAGTTAAAATAAATACAGAATATATTACATTAGGCCAATTTTTAAAGCTTGCGGGTGTAATTGATACAGGTGGAATGGCTAAATGGTTTCTATCGGAGCATGAAATCTTTGTAAACAATGAACCTGAGAATAGAAGAGGAAAAAAATTAGTTTTAAATGATACAATTTCTATAACTGGAAAAGGTTCGTATATTATAACTTCATAAGTTTTGGGGGAATCCCATTGTATATTAAAGATTTACAGCTAAAACAATATCGTAATTATGAAAAACTTGAGTTGAATTTTCAAAATAATGTTAATGTCATTATTGGTGAGAATGCTCAAGGTAAAACAAATTTAATGGAATCCATTTATGTGCTAGCTTTAACAAAGTCCCATCGAACAAGCAACGACAAAGAAATGATACGGTGGGATGAAGAATATGGTACAATAAAGGGTACGTTACAGAAAAAAAATCAGCAAGTAACACTACAGCTAATCCTCTCAAAGAAAGGTAAGAAAGCAAAGCTGAACCATCTTGAGCAGATGAAGTTAAGTCAATATATAGGCGTGATGAATGTCGTTATGTTTGCACCGGAAGATTTACATTTAGTAAAAGGTAGTCCGCAAGTGCGTCGTAAATTCCTAGATATGGAACTAGGACAAGTTTCGCCTGTTTACCTACATGAACTAAGTCAGTACCAGAGAATCCTCCAACAGCGAAATTCACTACTAAAAACATTACAAACTAGCCGAGATCGGAACTATTTAATGCTTGAAGTCCTAACATCTCAGCTTGTAAAACATGCCGTAAAAATAATTGAAAAACGAATTTCGTTCATCAAATTACTACAGGATTGGGCATCGCCTATTCATAGTCAAATTTCTAGAGAGACCGAAAAGCTAGAAATTATATATAAACCAAGCATTAATGTATCAGATTTAACAGATTTGACGAAAATGGAAGATGAGTACATAAAACTATTCGAAGCTGAAAAAGAGCGTGAAGTATCAAGAGGTACTACATTGCTTGGTCCGCATAGAGATGATTTGGTTTTTATGGTAAATGATAAAAACGTTCAAACTTTTGGATCGCAAGGACAGCAGCGGACAACAGCTCTTTCATTAAAACTAGCAGAAATTGAACTGATTAAAGAGGAAGTTGGAGAATATCCCATACTTTTATTAGATGATGTCCTTTCAGAGCTAGATGACTATCGTCAAACACACTTATTAAATGCAATTCAAAATAAAGTACAGACTTTTGTCACAACAACAAGTGTCGACGGGATTCAGCACGAAACGATAAAACAAGCTAATATTATAAATGTTTCACATGGAACAATTATAAGTACTTCTCGATAAATAATTTATGAAATTTCTACTACGCCGCCTAAAAAGCATAGCTGAAATTTACTAATTCTTTTATGTAAAATAAAAAAAGTAGGTGAGTGTTCATGACAATGGATCAAAAGATGCAAGAACATAATTATGATGAAAATCAGATACAAGTTCTTGAAGGTTTAGAAGCCGTACGTAAAAGACCGGGTATGTATATCGGTTCTACGAGCGGAAAAGGATTACATCACTTAGTATGGGAAATCGTTGATAATAGTATAGATGAGGCATTGGCTGGATACTGTGATGAGATTAATTTAACGATTGAAGAAGATAATAGTATTACTGTTAAAGATAATGGCCGTGGGATTCCAGTAGGTATCCATGAAAAAATGGGTAGACCTGCACTAGAAGTAATTATGACGGTACTTCATGCGGGTGGAAAATTTGGCGGTGGTGGATACAAAGTATCTGGTGGATTACACGGGGTTGGTGCTTCAGTAGTAAATGCACTGTCTACTTTGCTAGAAGTTCACGTTCATCGTGAAGGTACTATTTATTATCAACAATTTTCTAAAGGTATACCTGTTGAAGATATGAGTATCGTTGGTGAAACTGATGTTACAGGTACGATTACTCATTTTAAACCTGATGTAGAAATTTTCACTGAAACGACAGTTTATGACTTTGATACATTAGCAAACCGTTTAAGAGAACTAGCATTCCTTAATAGAGGTATTCGCTTAACAATTGAAGACCGTAGAGAAAATAAACAAAAGAAAGAATTCCATTATGAAGGTGGAATTAAATCTTACGTTGAACATTTAAACCGTTCTAAAGAAGTAATACATGACGAACCAATTTTTGTTATTGGTGAAAAAGATGGAATTAGTGTAGAAATTGCACTTCAATATAACGAAAGCTATACAAGTAATATTTACTCATTCACGAATAATATTAATACACACGAAGGTGGTACGCACGAGGTTGGGTTTAAAACAGCTTTAACTCGTGTAATTAATGATTATGGTCGTAAGAATGGTTTAATTAAGGATCAAGATAGCAACTTATCTGGTGAGGATGTACGTGAAGGATTAACAGCAATCGTTTCTATTAAACATCCAGATCCACAGTTTGAGGGACAAACAAAAACTAAATTAGGTAATAGTGAAGTTCGTACGATTACTGAGCAAGTTTTTGGAGAAAAACTTGAAAAGTTTTTATTAGAGAATCCAACAGAAGCTAAAAAAATAGTTGAAAAAGGTTTAATGGCGGCTAGAGCGCGTGTTGCTGCTAAGAAGGCTCGTGAGTTAACAAGAAGAAAAAGTGCTTTAGAAGTATCAAGTTTACCTGGGAAATTAGCAGATTGTTCTTCAAAAGATTCTTCTATTAGCGAAATTTATATCGTTGAGGGTGATTCAGCGGGTGGAAGTGCAAAACAAGGACGAGACCGTCACTTCCAAGCAATTCTTCCTTTACGTGGAAAAATTATTAATGTAGAAAAAGCTCGACTTGATAAAATTTTATCAAATAACGAGGTGCGTTCAATGATTACTGCTTTTGGTACCGGAATCGGTGATGATTTCGATATCGAGAAAGCACGATATCATAAAATTATATTGATGACGGATGCTGATGTAGATGGTGCCCACATCCGTACTTTATTGTTAACGTTCTTATATCGTTATATGCGTCAAATCATTGAAAGTGGTTATATTTATATTGCTCAACCACCTTTATATAAGATCCAGCAAGGGAAAAAAATACAATATGCTTATAATGATCGACAAATGAATGAGATTATGTCGACTTTAAATGCAGTACCAAAACCTGTTATTCAACGATATAAAGGTCTAGGTGAAATGAACCCTGATCAGTTATGGGAAACTACAATGAATCCAGAAACTAGAACGTTACTACAAGTTAACCTTCAAGATGCTATCGAAGCGGATGAAACGTTTGAAACGTTAATGGGCGAAAAAGTGGAGCCAAGACGTAACTTTATTCAAGATAACGCTAAGTATGTAAAGAATTTAGATATTTAATATGTATTTGTAAGGAGCTTTTATGCTCCTTTTCTCAGGTAGATACGGAAACTAAAGGGAGGTGCCGATGTTGAGTGAAAATCAACAAATTAAAGAAATAAATATTAGTCATGAAATGCGTAATTCCTTCCTAGATTATGCAATGAGTGTAATTGTTTCTCGAGCGTTACCAGATGTACGAGACGGCCTTAAGCCTGTGCATAGAAGAATTTTATATGCAATGAATGATTTAGGTATGACAGCTGATAAAGCCTATAAAAAGTCAGCGCGTATCGTTGGTGAAGTAATTGGTAAGTATCACCCGCATGGTGATTCTGCTGTATATGAAACAATGGTACGTATGGCTCAGGACTTTAACTTCAGATATATGTTAGTAGATGGCCATGGGAATTTTGGATCAGTTGATGGAGACGCGGCGGCGGCGATGCGTTATACAGAAGCTAGAATGTCTAAAATTTCGATGGAATTGATTCGTGATATTAATAAAAACACGATTGATTATCAAGATAACTATGATGGTTCAGAAAGAGAGCCAATCGTTCTTCCTGCACGATTCCCTAACTTGTTGGTAAACGGAGCAACGGGTATAGCGGTTGGTATGGCTACGAATATTCCTCCTCACCAATTAGGTGAAGTAATTGATGGTGTACTTGCATTAAGTAAAGACCCCGAAATCACTACACAAGAATTAATGGAATATATTCAAGGTCCTGATTTTCCTACATCAGGTATGATTTTAGGTAAAAGCGGAATCCGTAAGGCCTATGAAACTGGTAAAGGTTCGATCATCATTCGAGGGAAAGTTGAAATTGAAGAAAAAGCAAATGGCAGACAAACGATTATTGTTACAGAATTACCATATCAGGTAAATAAAGCCAAGCTTGTTGAACGAATTGCTGAACTAGTTCGAGATAAGAAAATTGAAGGTATTACTGATTTACGTGATGAATCTGACAGAAATGGTATGCGTATTGTCATTGAAGTTAGAAGAGACGCGAACGCAAATGTACTTTTAAATAATCTTTATAAACAAACTGCTCTTCAAACAAGTTTTGGTATTAATTTATTAGCACTTGTTAATGGTGAACCAAAAGTTCTATCTCTAAAGAGCTGTTTAAAACACTATTTAGACCATCAAATTGTTGTTATTAAACGTAGAACACAGTTTGAGTTGGAAAAAGCAGAAGCGCGTGCACATATTTTAGAAGGTTTAAAAGTTGCTTTAGACCATTTAGATGCGGTAATTAGCTTAATTAGAGCTTCTCAAACAGGAGAAATCGCTAAACATGGCTTAATGGAAACTTTTAATTTATCTGAAAAGCAAGCTCAAGCAATCTTAGATATGAGGTTACAACGTTTAACTGGTTTAGAGCGCGAGAAAATTGAAGAAGAATATCAAGAGCTAATCAAGTTAATTGCAGAATTAAGAGAAATTCTTGCAAATGAGGAAAGAGTTCTTGAAATTATTCGAGAAGAATTAACTCAGCTAAAAGAGCAGTATAATGATAAACGAAGAACAGCAATAGTTCCTGGTGGATTAGAAATCATTGAAGATGAAGACTTAATACCAGTGGAGAATATCATTTTAAGTTTAACTCATAATGGATATATTAAACGTCTTCCAGTTTCTACTTACCGATCTCAACGTAGAGGTGGACGTGGTATTCAAGGAATGGGTACTAATAATGATGACTTCTTAGAGCACTTACTAACAACTTCAACACATGATACTATTTTATTCTTTACGAATAAGGGAAAAGTATACCGTTCAAAAGGTTATGAGATTCCAGAGTATAGCCGTACAGCTAAAGGATTACCTATCGTAAACTTACTTGAAATCGATCGCGATGAAAATATTAACGCTATTATTCCAGTAAGTGAATTTTTAGAGAATTGGTACCTATTCTTTACAACAAAACAAGGAATAGCAAAACGTGTACCTTTATCTGCCTTTGCAAACATTCGTACTAACGGGTTAATTGCAATTAATTTAAAAGAAGATGATGACGTAATATCGGTACGTTTAACTGACGGAACAAAAGATATTGTTGTCGGTACTTCAAAAGGTATGATGATCCGTTTTAATGAAGATGATGTTAGATCGATGGGAAGAACGGCAACAGGTGTTAAAGCAATTACACTTTCTGATGATGATTATGTTGTTGGAATGGAAGTTGTTGAAGAGCATTTAGATATTCTTGTTGTCACGGAACTAGGTTATGGTAAGCGAACTGCACAGGAAGAATACCGAATTCAAAGTCGTGGTGGTAAAGGTCTAAAAACGCTTAATGTTACAGATAAAAACGGTAAAATGATTTCGTTAAAATGTGTAAGTGACGAAGAGGATTTAATGTTAATTACTGAGTCTGGTGTAATGATTCGTATGCCAATTGACCAAATTTCACGTTTAGGTCGAGTTACTCAAGGTGTTAAATTAATTAAACTTGATCAAGAAGGTCATGTTGCGACTGTAGCAATTGCTGCGAAAGAAGAAGAGGAAATTGATGAAGAAGCTGAAAATGAAGCTGATGAAGCAGTGACTCTTGAAAACGAAGATGAGATTGAAACAACAGAAGAGTAATTGAGCTGTGACTAGTAGAGAGAACAATTAGGTTCTCTCTTTTTTTGACTGTATATTAGTGAACTATTTTTGATTAAGAACTTACTAGTTCTATTTTGATTAGTATATCTCTATTATTTGTACTACTTTAGACAAGGGTTAAAATGCTTGAGATGAAGGGGATATTAATGAAGAATAAGGTTTTGTATTTTTTTTGAAATTATATTATAAAAACTATTGACCAAGGTTATCAGATTTGTTATTATATAGAAGTCGCCAAGAGATACGGACGACAAAGTGAACTTTGAAAACTAAACAAAACATGAAGTAAACGTCAATTATTAGTTTTTTGAGCAGTACAAGATTTAAACTTAACTTTTATGGAGAGTTTGATCCTGGCTCAGGACGAACGCTGGCGGCGTGCCTAATACATGCAAGTCGAGCGGACTAATGGGAGCTTGCTCCCATTAGTTAGCGGCGGACGGGTGAGTAACACGTGGGCAACCTACCTGTAAGACTGGGATAACTTCGGGAAACCGGAGCTAATACCGGATGACATAAAGGAACTCCTGTTCCTTTATTGAAAGATGGCCTCGGCTAT
>NZ_MDKC01000012.1 GCF_001712755.1 Gottfriedia luciferensis | reverse complement strand
TCGACTTGCATGTATTAGGCACGCCGCCAGCGTTCGTCCTGAGCCAGGATCAAACTCTCCATAAAAGTTAAGTTTAAATCTTGTATTGCTCAAAAAACTAATAATTGACGTTTACTTCATGTTTTGTTTAGTTTTCAAAGTTCACTTTATCGCTCGTAAGCGACTTTTTAATATTACCATTTCGTAATATAGCCTGTCAACATTTTTTAAAAATTATTTTTTAATTTGTTGAATCAGTTTTTGTTGTCGTTGAAGACAAGAAATAATATACCACGTATTCAAATATAACGTCAACACAAAAATTGATTTTTTTTAAAATCTTTTTCATGGGATAAATGTACAAGCCTATTTAAGCGAATTCTCCTATAACGGTAATCTATTATACACTTCGTTTAGGATTTTCTTCTTTTGAATCATTTCATTTCTAACTCTACCATTTAAATTATGCGATGATAGCTCTTTATCTAATTCATATAGCGAACGTATTATGAGTGACTCGATCTCTAATACATGCTCCTTATTTAGAAGTATTCCAAACATAACCCCCACCCCATGGCACTTTTGGTTTAATTCGATTTTAAACCCATTATTATTGTTCTAAATACTTAAAACATTTAATCATTTCGTTTTATAGCATACAAGCTTACTAAATCTCATATCCTTTATATAAGAACTTGGACAAGAAAGAAGGCGATTTTATGCTTTTTTACTTTTACATCACTTCAAAAAGAAAATTAAAGCAATTTTCTTTAATTACTATTATTGCATTTTTTACAGCTTGCTTAGTTTATATACAAGCACCTAAAACATTTTCAACTTTTTCAACAAACAAGGGGCCAATGGCAATTTACAAAGGTGATGCCTCACAAAAAAATGTAGCTCTTACTTTTGATATAAGCTGGGGCGATGAAAATGTACTCAAAGTTTTGGACGTATTACGAAATCAAAAAATTACGAATGCCACTTTTTTCTTATCTGCATCATGGGCAGAGCGACATCCAGAAATCGTTGAAACAATCGTTAAACAAGGTCACGAAATTGGAACACTTGGGTATCGTTATAAAAGCTACACCCAGCTAACTCCAGTTGAAATGCAAAGAGATTTAAATAATTCAGCAGAAGTATTTAATCGTCTAGGTGTAAAAGACGTTAAGTTATTTAGACCACCAAATGGTGAATATAATAAAGAAGTTATAAAGCTTGCTGCACGGAACAATCTTTCTGTGATACATTGGAGTGTTAATACTGAAGACTGGAGAAATCCGGGAACAAATAAAATTGTTAAAACCGTAGAAAATAATACTGATCCGGGCGACATCATTTTGCTTCATGCAAGTGATTCGGCACTTCAAACGCCAAAAGCATTGCCATTAATTTGGTCCTACCTAAAAGACGAAGGATATAAAAACATAACTGTTTCTCAAATGATATCTAATACTAAAACCAATATTAAAATTGTAAAATAAAAAAGCTAAGAGATATTTCTCTTAGCTTTTTAGTATTTTGTGTAGAGTTAATAACTGATACGCATTACAAATAAATAAAGGTACTAACATTAAAATTAACCACGAAAGATCATTTTGTCTTAATGCTGGGACCCATTCAACGATTGTAACGACAATCATAAAAAATAATGCTGGAATAAACGCCCCTTTGTTTGTTTCTTTCATTTTTATATAAGAAACAATCAAACTACCTACCAAAAGCACTATTGGGAATATTAAATATAAAGTAAAAGCTTCTCCGTGCGCATACTCTTTAAATCGAAAATAAGCTAAATCAAATAAAGCAAATATGATTAACACAATTTGAACTGTATTCCATAATGACTTAAATAAGCCTAATCCGAATCTATGTATCGTCAAATATGCAAAGAATCCCATCTGACTTACTGCACTGAATACTAATCCTAATATAAATAAAAATGATACTTCTACTAGAAGTTTAATAAATCTACCATCTTGAACATAACTTAAGTACTCTTTATACCCATAAAGCATACCCGTTACGATTGTTGCGATTCCACCAACTAGTAATGTTGTTAAAAATAATCGAACCAATTTCCGACTCGTCATTCGTTTCTTAATCCCCCGATTTCACAAAGCTTCTGATTTTCTTCTAAAATTAACGATTCATATAAAACTTTATTAACTATTTAATCAATATAAATACCCTAATAATTTAATTCATGTCTAAATATTATCAATGGTTATCGTATAACCATTGATAACAAAAAACAAGCATATAAATTAAAAGGGTATTGTTTATTATTTATTTAATACGATTTTTTCGACTACTTGATTAGCAATCGACGTATAGATTTTACCAGTTGGGTGATCTTTATCATATATTGAAGGAGCAAAGTCCTCTTCATCCCAATCAGGCTGCTGTAAAGGTAATTGTCCTAATAGAGTTGTTTGAAGCTCTTTTGCAAGCCTTTCTCCTCCACCTTTACCAAAAACATACTCTTTTTCGCCCGTTTTTTTACTTTCAAAATAACTCATATTCTCTACAACACCAATAATTTCATGATTTGTTTTTAATGCCATTACTCCCGCTCTAGCTGCAACAATTGAAGCTGTAGGATGTGGTGTCGTTACAATTATTTCTTTACAAGATGGTAACATGCTATGAACGTCTAACGCTACATCTCCTGTACCTGGTGGTAAATCTAGTAATAAATAGTCTAAATCTCCCCACTCAACTTCTGTGAAAAACTGTTGTAGCATTTTACCAAGCATTGGACCTCTCCAAATAATTGGTGAATTATCTTCTACAAAGAATCCCATTGAGATGACCTTTACTCCAAAACGATCAACTGGAATGATACGCTCACCTCTGATCACAGGTCTTGTCGTAATTCCCATCATATCAGGTACACTAAAGCCATAAATATCAGCATCAATTATACCCACTTTTTTACCTAATCTTGCTAAAGCAACAGCTAAGTTTACAGAAACAGTTGATTTTCCTACTCCACCTTTTCCACTTGCGATTGCTAAAAATTGTACTTTTTTATTATCTAATAGTGAAAGTGTTGAGTTTTCTTCATTGTTATCAATAAACTGACCTTTTTCTTCTTCTGTAAGTTCAGTAAATCGAATTCCAACTGTATCGGCACCATTCTGCTTTAATAACTGAACAATTTGTGTTTGAATTTGCATTTGTTCAGCTGTCCCCGTTTTCAACAAAGCAATTTTAACGCTTACATGTTTCTTCTCTTCTTTAATCGATATTTCTTTAACAGCATCTAATTCTGCTAATGATTTATTTAAAAATGGCTCATTAATTGTACCTAAAAGTGATAATACTTGTTCATTGGTAAGCATATTTACACCTCGTTATCTTAATATACTAAATAGTATAACACATGTATCATAGTTAGTCTTAAGTAACATTAATTAGTTAGTAAAAATGAAAACCACCGAATAATTCGGCGGTTCCTTATCGTAGACGAAGTCCAAAAAATTTGATTTTCAAGCTAATTGAATACGTTTGTCTTTCCAGGCACGAAGTTTGTGCGGAGCAGAGTTACCTTAAACGGTAATGAGCACTGTAAACAGCCAAAGTAACGAAGAAAGCGAGCGTTTTGCCGATAGTTTGAAACACCGATTAATTCGGCGGTTCCTTATCGTAGACGAAGCCCAAAAAATATGATTTTCAAACTAATTGAAAACGTTTGTCTTTCGAGGCACGAAGTCTGTGCGGAGCGGAGTTACCTTAAACGGTAATGAGCACCGTAAGCAGACGAAGTAACGAAGAAAGCGAGCGTTTGCCAATAGTTTGAAACACCGATTAATTCGGCGGTTCATTTTTATCTGTATAATATCTAATAACCCCTCTATATATAGCTGCAGCAAGTTTATCTTGATATTCTTCATCTCTTAACTGCTGAGTTTCTTCATAATTTGATAAAAAGCCAACTTCTACAAGCGCACCTGGTACTTTGGAATATTTCATCAAATAAACATGATTAATAATTTTCGCTAATCGATGAGTATTATTTAGACTTTCCCTTAGCTCTGCTTGGACGTATTTTGCAAATCGCTCATTTTCAATTAATGAACCATAATAGAATGTTTGTGCACCTTTTGAAGATGTTCTTGGTAAGGAATTTAAATGAATTGATATGTATAGGTCTGCGTCCGATCCATTAATAATTTCTACCCTTTTCCTTAAATCAACGCTTTTTCTTCTACTATATCCTTTCATTCCATCCTCTGCTAGATCGTAATCTCCATCTCTTGTCATAATAACCGTTGCGCCTTGACCTTGTAAATAATCCCTCAGTTTGTTTGTTATTGACAGAGCAACAACTTTTTCAATAACATCTCCACCTGAAGCACCTCCATCTGGTCCACCATGCCCAGCATCCAACACAATCACTTTTCCATCTAGAGGAAGTCCTCTAAAATTCCATGTCTTTGAAGTTTTTTGTAATAAAGGTATACTCAAAATCAAAAAAACAAAGGTTACAATGATAACGATTAAGTGCCATCTTTTCATTTTTTCTCCCCCTGATTGTCCTATAAAAAATATATGGGACAACTAGGAAGAATATGACTTACTTTGATAAACGAAGTCTATGTCTTCTTTCTCCTTTTACATATCCATCTAACCACCAATTATTTAAAAAAGATTTACATCGGTCAAACGGTTCTGTTTGAATATCATCCTTACGACCAAATACAGAAGAATAAAATAAATAAGCTAACCATTCAGATTCTTTAGCTGATCTTCTTTTAACATTCTCAATTGGTTCACCATAAAAACCAAAACGGCTATATCTTGCACCCAATAAATATGTTTCTACCGCTAACTCGAAACAGTAATCCTCTCTTGCTTTTCTTTGGTTAATGTCTGCGTCTATACAGTAGGAAAACGAATCCTTTAATTGGGCTTTTAATTGCATTATTTTTAGTTCTTTTAATAAACTCTTTTCAAATTTAATTTGCTTTGCTCTTCTTTTTTCTCGGAAATTTGTTATAAGATTCATGATGAAACCTCCCCGTAGCCATAGTCTAAGACGAAAAGGTGTGCTTCATTCAAAAACTACATACTTAATTTCTTCCATAAAAAAATAGTAATTTTCACAAAAAACAAAGATTTTATATAATAGAAAATTTTCAAGACTTAAATGGTTTACTCGTAGTTAAATAAAATAAAAAGAGGGGTCTTTAAAAAACTTCCTACCCTCTTTCGCATTTTTAATGATCGAATGTTTTCATTCTTTGTAAAAGTAATCCATCACTTTTTTCATTTTCTCCATATACAAACTGAGGCATATGATATTTTAAATACTGTCCATAATTACTATTTGTATTTAATACTAACTCATCTACAAAGTAGGCACCTTTTGCTACAGAATCCAAAAATAAACTTGCAACTCCTGCATAAACTCCGCAAGCGACTTGAAGGTAGGTTGCATTTGTACCGTAATTAGTGAATGAATCTTTATTGTTCATCACATTATAGATATAGCGCTCTTTATCTTCGTACACAAGTAAAACTCCAACTACGTCCTCTCCTACTAATGGAGCTGTTGAAGGATCTAGAAGCTTTTTATCAAAACCCAATATTTCGTCAGTGTTTTTTAAATTATTTCTAATTAGATTTGTTGTATGCTCATTAACACGATACACAAAACCGCTTTCTAAGTTGAACAATTTGCCAATAATAAATACTTCTTCATGTGGCATAAGACAACCATAAAAGACTTTTTCCCCCAATGTTACTTTAAACTCAACAGAATAAACATCATCATACAAGAAGATGGGAATATTTTGTTTAACAAACATAGGAAAGCTTGTGACTGCCTCTTCTAGGAAGCAATCTGGGGACCATGTGGTGTAAATTGTTTCTTTTTGAGCGATTGAAGGGTTTTCATAAAAAGAATTATCATGTTCAACAATGTAACATGCAAGAGGTTTTTCGAAAGGGAATTGGTTCATTAAATCGATTGCCATCCATTGCACAATCCCAGGATTCATTCCTGAACCAATAATTGCTGTAGTATTTTTAAACTTTCGTTTATTTTCCTCGAAGATACGTAAGCGTTCTTTAAGTGGGAACCCAGAACTAATGCTTTCATCCTCATCTACTATTTCACTTTCTAAAGCAGTGTTGACATATTTCACACCAAACTCATTACAGCAGCGCAACATTTCAACAGAATCCGCTCTAGAAACATCAACTACAATAACTGTATTACTCTCTATGAGATGTTTTTTCATTAAATCAATATTATTAACATTCATTTCATGAAATGTAACGTTTTCTATTAGGTTAGGAATAATCCTTTCAAAATAGGTTAAATCTTTCTGTTTCAAATCAATTAAATGAAACCTGGCATTTTTTATTATCTGTTGGAGCGGATCATTTGGATCTTTTGCCGCTTTATTAAATATAGAAAGCACTGCCTTTGCCACTCCGCCAGAACTACCTAATAGGGTAATAATCGCATCTTTTTCAAACATATAAACAACTCCATAAATTGGTTTAATATTAGCTTTTACTTTACTATATGAACCAATGGAAAAAGTGTTCGGACAAGTATCCTATCTATCTAACCTATGCCAACTTTCTAATTGAAAAAAAAAAGCCTAACTAATAATTAGTTAATAGCTCTATTTTATCTAATTAACTATTTTTATCGTCTGTTTCTGGTTTTTCTAACAGTTTCTTCTGTTGTTCCATACAAAACTCTTTAAATTGTTTACATTCTTCTAAACACTCTTGTCTGCATTTTTCAATTTCTTCTTCGCGTTTCTTTTCTCTTTCAACGCGCAACTCAAATTCTCTATCTCTTTCTTTCTGATCGATTGGAGCAGTATCCGTTTTTAGCAGTGGAACATCTCCTCTTTGGATTGGTCCGATTCCCATTAAGGAACGCCATTCATTAGGAGTTAAGGAAGCTCGTTCTACCATAATTGAAAATGCTAATTTTGTTGCAATTGATGCAAATTCTAAGTTAGATGCTTCAAAAACGATCCGATTACCATTTTTTCGCTCCGCTGGAGTAAAGAATTTACGTGTAAATTCATTATTCAGCTGGATGACTAATGGATTAATTACGGCTTCATTATACGCATTCCATTGGTCCTCGTTAAATGTACTCTGTACTATGTTTTCATTCGTATTAAAAAACATAAGGATTCGTCTAATTGCATCATTAGTTCTTTGGGGCTCTGGTGCATAGTTACTTGCGGGTACTTGTTGTAAAGTGTAAGTTGGCTCCGAAAAACCTGCTTTTACACCATCTCCTGTATATTTCATATAATTGTTTACAAACTCATTCGTATTCTTAATCAGATCATCTTGATCTAGTACTTCCTTAAAGTTTAATAACCAATTCATAAAACGATTGTTACTTACATTATTGACGATACTGTCATCTACTGAATCAATCACTTCTAATAAAGGAAGTAAAGGATCATATGGGGGCGTTCCAAATAGATCATTACTATTAAAATCTTTTCTTAAATGAATGATATCGCTATAAGGTAAAATTAGTACATTTTTAGTTTTGAATGTGAATTTTAATAAGATCAAACCTTGATTATTTTCGAGCACTTCAACCTTCGTGCAAGGAATAGGAAAAATAGCGGTAGGATAGCCAAAATCATTTCGCTTTATAAATGCGAACGCATTACTATTTAGGTCAAGCTGAGTTACCATTTTCTCTAAAAGTAATTGCCTAGACATAAATGGATTTGGCTCTTGCAGTACATTATAAATCCATGGATCAGGGTTAATCTTGCATTCTCTATTATTTTCTCTAACATGCGTTACTTTTAGTTTTCCAATTGCATTAGCTTTAGGTCTAATACATGCCCTGATCACATCATTCTTAAATAATGTATCGCCTAATGTTAATTGGCCATCCCCTTCATCATTTAATAACTCAAAAGAACTAGTACTTGATTGAAAATTCATTTTACCCATTATCCAGTCGATTAAGCCCAATGTACATCACCCCTAACCTAGATGGCCATAGGTATAATTTATTAAGGTATATTATTTTATTCTTTTAAAACTCTTCTATGCTACAATTCAAGAATGAATTATTAGAATTTTTTAATTTTTAATCATTTTAGAATATGAGTATACTATTTAGTTTATTCCAGAAAGTAATCATATACAAAAAAGCCCTCAAAAGCGTTTGAGGGCCAGATAAAATTTTATTATTAATATCTTTCAACTAAAAGTTGTTTCGATTCAAAGTATAAAACTTGTATAAATTTCTTTGCATTAATGCGAGTATGCGTTGATGAAGCCAAGGATACTTGCTTCAATTCACTCATTCTTTGACGAACTGTTTCAAAATCAAAAAACTTTGAAGCATAATTTTCAAATTTAGGGTTCGCAAAATCTGTCAGTCCTATTGATGCCATATGGTTTAAAGATTGATAAATTGCCCTACGAACTCGTTGTTCTGATGATTTCCTTTCCCGCTCAACGTCTTCTGGAGAATTTACAATCCCTAGCTTTTTCAAACTGATGTGAGTGTATATATCCTTTAATGTAGGAAACCCTGCCTCTAAGCCCAAATTCGTTTCATATTCATAGAGGTAATTGAGCATATCAAGCAAGTCCTTGCTCCCATTTTCTCCAGCTATGCCAAGTTCTGATAATAGAACTTGTCCCCAATCTGTAATTTTCTTTTTATCAGATACTGGATTATGTTGATTGATTGAATTTACATCAAAAACATTACTTAATGACTTTTGAATATCAAGAATCGATCGCTCAAGTCGAATTCGCTCCAAGACCTTTCTAACAACCGATATCACTTCAATTTTGTTCAACGGCTTAGTAATGTAATATTCGATACCAAGAGAATAAGCTTCTCCGATCAATTCTTTCGACTCCACTTGAGAAATCATAATAATTTTCCCTTTGAATGAAGATCCCATTCTCCGTATTGTTTCTATACCGTCCTGAAGAGGCATTAATAGATCAATAAATAATATATCAACATGATTTATTTCGAGTGTATTTGTATCTAAAAAAAAGCCGTCTTCCGCCTCACCAACCACTTCACCTAACTCTTCATCCTCTATGATTTGTGATAACATCGATCGAAAGACTTCATCATCATCTGTGATATAAAAGTTCATAAATTCATCCTTTCTAAGACGAGAGCTCCGATTGGTAGTCGGATCGTAAAAATACATTCACTCTCTTTTTGATTGAGAATAACTTCTCCTCCCAGTTCTTCTGCCATTTCTTTGATATAGGATAAACCAATTCCTGTAGAAGGGGTTCCATCATCGCTATATTTAGACGTAAACCCAGGTTTAAAAATAAGCTTCATATTTTTTGAAGGAACTCCAGGTCCATTATCAATAACCTTACATTCAATCCAATCTTCAGCTTTTTCTATTGATAAGAGAATTCTCCCTTTAAGCTCTATAGCTTCAACTGCGTTCGCAACTAAGTTATTAATAAATGATAGCATTAGATAAATATGATAGTGCGGATGTTCTCCTTTTATATGAGAAACAAACTCAATTTTTTTTCCTAGCATGCCTGCATATTTTTGATTAATTCGTATAACCATTGTGACTAAATCATTTACACTCATATATTCAGGCAAACTTTCACTAGTAATTAGTTTAGAAAGTCCAGCGAAAATTCTTTGGTTATCCTTTTTTATTTCATGAACCTCTCCTGCAATTCTTAAAGATTTGCTACCCCATTTTTCGATTGGAACGCCTAAATCTTGTTTGTACTTACTCATGTCTCGATATAAATTGTAGGATTCTTTTGTTATTGTTTCGGCATTTTGTAATGTTTTTTTCAAATAAACAGACTCTACGTACAAATTGGATAAATGCATAAGCATATTTTCATTCTCTTTACGAGTTTGTGATTCCTTCAGTTTTAGTTCGTAAAGCTTCATCATATTGATAAATGCTAATACAAAAAAACTTCTAAACACCGCAATAATAATAATTTTGTTTAACTCATCCACAGTAAGTGAAGATCCCATTCCATAAAGTTGCAGTATTAATTCGATTAAACTAGAAGTGATCTCAATCGTAATACCGAAAATTCCTATTAGCAAAGGGTGCTGAAACTGATTTACTTTTAATAAATAAAAGAAAACGGAAAATGAAAAATAATATAAAAAAGTAGGAAATCTGACCGAAAAGGATGAAGCAAAATTAAAATCTGTCAATACTAACCAATCTAGTCCAACACGGAATACAAAAACAGATATGCCTATTAACAGCCCTATTAGAACAGAATGATAATTCCTAAAATACAATAAAGAAAAGAAAAAAATTGGGGTTCCAAAACTAACACGAAATATATTATCAAATGGATGAAAGTTTAGTTCACCGGCTATCGGAACAATAACCATAAGTGCAATAACAATCCAGAAATCTTTACCTTGCAATCCTTTAGATTTCAAATCCGCCACTTCCTGATTTTTGCTACTAGTATATCGTCTTGTTGTTATTAACACAATGATCCTCCATACTACTAAATTTCATAAGAAAATACAGCTTGATGAAACAAGCTGTATTTTTTATTTTTATATAGTGACCAATTCTTTAGTAGCTTTAATAGGTCGATATGCAGGCTCCCACATAGCGTTACGTACAGCTTGCTCAATATCGTCGTGTACAACTCGAGCTACCCCGTCAGCAACTGCTGCTTTTGCTACTTCAATCGCAACTACTTCTGAAATAGTACGTAGATTCTCAATTTGAGGTAGTAATGGTGCACCTAATTTACTTACATCGATCATTTCCGCTACAGCTTCTGCTGCCGCTGCAAACATTCCATCAGTAATAATACTTGCGCGTGAAACATTTGTTCCAAGTCCTAAGCCTGGGAAAATAAGAGCGTTATTTGATTGACCAATTACATAAACCGTTTTGTTATATGTTACTGGAGCAAAAGGACTTCCTGTTGCTACCAATGCTCTTCCTTCAGTCCACTTGATTAAATCAGAAGGCTTTGCTTCTGCAAGTGGTGTAGGATTGGACATCGGTAAAATTACAGGTCTTTCAACATGTGCTGCCATATCTCTTACAATCTCTTCTGTGAAAGCACCGGCAACAGTTGAAGTACCAATTAAGATCGTAGGATGAACTTGGCTTACAACTTCTGCTAGGCTTGCACCTGAATTATTTTCCTCGATAGGGCGTGCATATGGTTGTTGGAAGTCGAACAACCCTTCCATATCCTCTGCAAGCAATCCATTTCTGTCAATACACCAGAATCTGCGGTTTGCTAATTCGAATGAAAGGCCTTCACGTACCATTGCATCACGTACTTGATCTGCTATTCCAATACCTGCTGCTCCTGCACCGAATACAACTACACGATGTTCACTTAATGGAATACCAGATGCATTCACTGCCGCTAGCACAGCTGCAAGTGATACAGCTCCTGTACCTTGAATATCATCATTGAAAGTACAAACTTGGTGACGATACCTATCTAAAATGTTTCGCGCATTTTTAGAGCTAAAATCCTCCCAATGAAGTAATGCATTTGGGAATTTTTCGACTGCAGTCGTTACAAACTTATCAATAAACGCATCATATCGGCTATCGCGAACGCGAGGATGTCTGTTTCCAACATAAAATGGATTATCTAGTAGCTCTTCGCGATCAGTACCGACATCTAAAATGACTGGTAATACTCGTGCTGGATCAATACCTGCCGCAGCTGTATATACCGCTAATTTACCGATTGCGATATTAATACCTCCAACTCCCCAGTCACCAATTCCTAATATTCCTTCACCGTCAGTAATAACGATTAAATCAATTTCATCTGCATTTGCGCCATAATTATCAAATGCTTGTTCGATACCATCTTCTTCATTAATCGATAAATACAAACCACGAGGTCTTCTATATTCATTACTATAACGTTGAATCGCTAAACCAACTGTTGGTGTATAAACAACAGGAAGCATTTCTGGTAAGTGATCAGTTAGTACTCGATAAAATAACGTTTCATTACGATCATGTAAAGCTGATAATGCAACATTTTTATGCAAATCAGTAGGTTGTGACGAGAATTGCGCGTAAGCACGTTTAGCTTGCTCCTCCAGCGTCAGTACAGCTGGCGGTAATAATCCTGTTAAACCTAATTCTTTTCGTTCCTCTTGAGTAAATGCAACTCCTTTATTAAGCATTGGCACACCTAATAATTCGGCACCTCGCAAGGTAGTCTCCACTTCACCATTCGAACCTACCTTGAATTTATGCATATAATCCCATCCCTTATCTATCTATTTTATTTTATTTTTATCTTTTTTAGTTAAGCAAAAAAGGGCTTTTCGCCCTTACTTTGTAATAATTAATTGTCAAACTAATTTAAAATGACTGTTCTTTCAATGTGCAAAGCGAGAAGCGGTGCTAAATTTACATACATGGCGGTATAAGCACCGCAAACAGGCTAAGCAACATAGAAAGTGAGCGTAAATCAGAAGGCTGACTGTTTTATTGACGCTCTAAAAGAACTGCACCAGCAATACCAGGGTGAGTCATTTCAAATGGATCTAAAATTAAATCAAGTTCTTCTTCTGATAATACGTCATATTTTAAGCAAAGTTCACGAATTGGTTTTCCTGTTAGAATTGCTTCTCTAGCTATTCTCGCAGCAACTTCATAACCGATATGTGGATTAACCGCTGTGATTAGACCAACGCTCTTTTCTACATATTCTTTCATTCTGTCTTCATTCGCTTCAATTCCTTTTAAACAATTATCTGTAAACGCACGGAATGCATTATTCATAATGTTAATTGATTGAAGTAAATTAAATACTAGAACAGGCTCCATAACGTTTAATTCTAATTGTCCTGCTTCAGACGCTAAACAGATTGTATGATCATTACCGATTACTTGGAAAGCAACTTGGTTAATTACTTCTGCCATTACAGGATTTACTTTACCTGGCATAATAGATGAACCTGGTTGACGAGCTGGCAATGAAATTTCACCAAGTCCTGCACGTGGGCCTGAAGCCATTAAACGTAAATCATTCGCAATTTTAGACATATTCATCATACATACTTTTAGAGCAGCCGATACTTCTGTATAAGCATCAGTGTTTTGAGTAGCATCAACAAGATGCTCAGCTCCAACAAGTGATAATCCGCTTATTTCAGCAAGTTGCTTAACAACTAGTTCAATATAGCGTGGATCTGCATTTAAACCTGTCCCAACCGCTGTAGCTCCCATATTTACCTCATATAAGTGCTGACGAGATTGTTCGATACGTTTTATATCACGACCAAGTACTCGAGAATATGCTTCGAATTCTTGTCCTAAACGAATCGGTACTGCATCTTGTAAGTGAGTACGGCCCATTTTAATTACATGGTCAAATTCTTTTGCCTTTAAGTCAAATAAATCACGCATATAATTCATTGTGTTTAATAATTTCTCTAACATATTTAAAGTCGCGATATGAATTGCAGTTGGGAATGCATCATTTGTAGACTGCGACATATTTACATGGGTATTAGGACTAATGCAGAAATAGTCACCTTTTTCTTTACCTAGAATTTCAAGCGCACGATTTGCAATAACCTCATTTGCATTCATATTCATTGATGTCCCTGCGCCACCTTGGATAGGATCAACAATGAACTGATCATGCCATTTTCCCTCAATAATTTCTTGAGCTGCCTCTGCAATCGCTTTACCATTTCCTTCATAAAGGCGTTTTGTTTCTACGTTAGCAAGTGCTGCTGCCTTCTTTACAATTGCTAAAGCTTTAATAAGCTCTTCGTGAATTTTATAACCAGTAATAGGAAAGTTCTCAACTGCGCGTAATGTTTGGACACCATAGTAGGCATCTGCAGGAATTTCTTTTTCCCCTAAAAAATCTTTTTCAATGCGTATGTTTGGTTTAATTTCAGTAGCCGCCATTTGTTTTTTCTCCCATCTTTACGCAACTTTTGATTCCTTAATAGACTCAATATATTGTTGCGCTTTCTCTTTATCGTATTCGCCTTCCCATTTCGCCATCGTAATGGCCGCTAACGAGTTTCCTAATACATTTACTGCAGAACGAACCATATCTAAAATACGGTCAATACCCGCAATTAATGCGATTCCTTCTAAAGGTAATCCCATTGAACCTAGTGTAGCCAGTACTACTACGAACGATGCACCAGGGACACCGGCCATACCTTTTGATGTAAGCATTAGTACAAATAATAATGTTATCTGCTCCATAAATGACATGTGAATATTGTACATCTGAGCAACAAATAATGCAGCAAGAGCTTGGTAAATCGCTGAACCCGTTAAGTTAAATGAGTACCCTGTCGGTATAACAAAGGATACAATTGCTTTTGGACAACCCATTTCTTCCATCTTTTTCATAATGTTTGGAAGTACTGCTTCCGAACTTGCTGTTGTAAATGAAAGAATCAGCTCTTCCTTTAAAATCTTCATTAGTGTAAAAATATTCGTCCCTGTCATTTTAGCATTAATACCTAAAATAACAATAGCAAAAAATGCCACAGTTATATAAACAGCTAAAACAAGTTTACCAAGTGGTAATAAAGTACTTACACCAAACTTTGCAACTGTTACAGCAATCAACGCGAAAACCCCAAACGGAGCAGTTTTCATAACTTGATTAGTAACCCAAAACATCGCTTCTAATACGCCTTCAAAAAATCCAAGAACAGGCTTCCCTTTTTCCCCTATCGCTGCTACTCCTAAACCAAATAAAACAGAGAAGAAAATAATCGGCAATAAATCACCTTGTGCCATTGATTCAAATACATTTTTCGGGAAAATATGAACAATTGTCTCTGCAAAACCACTTTGTTGTGTTGCAGTCGCTGTTTGTTCATATGCTGAAATATCACCTTTTTGCAGATGAGTCATATCCACGCCTTTACCTGGGTGGAATAAATTCGCTGCAAGCATTCCAATTCCTAGTGCAATGGTCGTAATAATTTCAAAATAAAGAAGTGTTTTTCCTCCAAGTTTTCCTAGCTTCTTTATATCCCCTACACCTGCTACAGCTACTACAAGAGCTGAAATTACAATTGGCATAACGATCATTTTAATTAAATGAATAAAGATATCACCAATCGGTTGAATATAAGATATTGCCTTTTCGTTTCCGTATACTAAAGCTCCTACAACAATACCTAATATAAGAGCAACAAAGATTTGCGTAGCTAATCCAAATTTCTTCATATAAATCCCCCTTGTTAACGCTTTCATATATATAAATGAAATACATAACTAATTTTAAATGCAAACCTACAAAACAATACAAAAACCTACAAACGCTCTTAAAATAATTATAAAAAGTTTCAAAAAAGCTAAATGCTTGACCATTATTGAACAATGAGGAGAGCAAAGAATAGAAGTGCGAGTAAAAAAAACCGTTTCATTTTGGAATAACAACAGGGATGCAACAATCAAAGGAAAGATCAGAGAAAAGGAAGCAGTTGAGTGGAAGGATTGAACATAGGAATTTCAATTATATATATGATGAATAAACCCGCAAAATAAAAAAACTCCTGTCCACAAAGTGGAGAGGAGTTTTGAACGTATAAATAAAAATTAACGTTTTGAGAACTGAGGAGCTCTACGTGCACCTTTAAGACCGTATTTTTTACGCTCTTTCATACGTGCATCACGAGTTAATAATCCAGCGCGTTTTAAAGTTCCGCGGTATTCAGGATCAACTTGTAATAATGCTCTTGAGATACCGTGACGAATTGCACCAGCTTGACCAGTGTATCCACCACCGTTAACGTTTACTAAAATATCATAGCTACCTAATGTTTCAGTTGCAACAAGTGGTTGTTTAACAA
Source organism: Gottfriedia luciferensis (assembly GCF_001712755.1). GTDB lineage: Bacteria > Bacillota > Bacilli > Bacillales > Bacillaceae_G > Gottfriedia > Gottfriedia luciferensis_B. The sequence continues at coordinate 51,706 of NZ_MDKC01000012.1, read as the reverse complement.
CTTCTCTTAATGCAGCGAATGGGATGTAATCTTCAAAATCACGACCGTTAATGATAACGCGTCCTTCGCCAGGAACTAAACGTACACGAGCTACTGAGCTTTTACGACGTCCTGTGCCATAGTATTGTACTTGTGCCATGTGAATGCCCTCCTTTTATAATTATCCGCGAAGTTCGTAAACTTCTGGTTTTTGTGCTTGGTGTGGATGCTCGTTACCAGCATACACGTGTAACTTTTTAATTTGAGCACGTCCAAGACGTCCTTTTGGAAGCATACCTTTAACAGCTAACTCAAGCATTTTAACTGGGTAGTTAGTACGCATTTCTAAAGCTGTACGCTCTTTTAAACCACCAGCATACATTGTATGACGGTAGTAAATTTTATTGTTTAATTTGTTTCCTGTTAATTCAACTTTCTCAGCATTGATGATGATTACGTTATCACCTGTATCAACGTGTGGTGTGAAAGTTGGTTTGTGCTTACCGCGAAGTAAAGTAGCTACTTCAGTTGCAAGACGACCTAAAGTTTTTCCTTCAGCGTCTACAACGAACCACTTACGTTCAACTTCGCTAGCTTTTGCCATATAAGTTGTGCGCATTCTATTTTCCTCCTAATACAATATACATAAAGTAAAATTGTTTTTATTGTTTATCTTTAACACGACTGGTTCCGGGGCTAATCGTGGTTCTTAAAACAATACCGTATTTAATATTAAACTTTATACCTTCTAATGTCAAGCAAATGTTACACCAGGATTAGTTGTTATAATCAACTTTCCATAAAAAAAGTCCATTAGGCGGTGAAGTCTTGCCAGCCTTGGCTCGATCACGTGCTAATAATGCGTTTTTAACACTTTTTACATCACGCTTTCCTTGCCCTACTTCAATTAATGTTCCAACAATTATTCTTACCATATTATAAAGAAAACCATTTCCTTCAAGAGCGATGACAATCCCCTGATCTGTTTTATTAATACTTCCTTTATAAATCGTTCGTACTTTGTCCTTTATATCTGTATTTGATGCACAAAAGGAACTAAAATCATGAGTACCTAATAAGCATTCTAAAGCTTCTTGCATTTTAGCAATATTTAGATCAAAAGGAAAAAAATAATGATGGTTTCTGGAAAAAACATTTTCATCTTTTTCATTCCAAATAAAATAACGGTATTCTTTTCGAACGACGTCAAATCTAGAGTGAAAATGATCATCGACGATTTCTACAGATCTAACATTAATATCTTTAGGCAATTGTGCATTTAACGCTCTTTTCCATTGCTCTGGTTGAAGGGCATATTCACTATCAAAATGAATTACTTGTCCTACTGCATGTACCCCTGTATCTGTCCTACCAGATGCATGGATTCTAATTGGAATACCTTTGTGCATTTTTGTTAGAACCTTCTCAAAATCTGTTTGGACTGTTCTCTGATTAGGTTGAACTTGGTAACCATTAAATAGTGTGCCATCATATGAAATTATACATTTAATTCGATTCATAACTTATCTCCATTACTTACGTAAAAACAATAATAGTAAAAATAATATCAGTAATACAACAAAACATGCTGTATCCCGTACATGCCACTTCATAATGCGAAACTTTGATCTTCCATCTCCGCCTTGGTAACCTCTAGCTTCCATCGCAACTGCTAAGTCTTCAGCCCGTTTAAATGAATGAATAAATAATGGAACAAGTAAAGAAATTAATGCTTTTAACCGGTCTTTTATAGGTCCTGAAGAGAAATCCACTCCTCTAGACGATTGTGCCTTCATAATCTTTTCAGTCTCTTCCATAAGCGTTGGAATAAAGCGTAGGGAAATTGACATCATTAAAGCCATTTCATGCACAGGTAGACCAAACCTTTTAAATGGATTAAATAATGACTCAAGTCCATCGGTAATTTCGATTGGATTTGTTGTTAATGTCAGTAAAGTAGTAATTGAAACTAAAAGAAAAAATCTCAAAGATATATAAATCCCTTGAATAATTCCTTCTTTATGAATTTCGACCCATCCAAAATGATAAATTAGTGGTCCCTCTTTATTTGTAAAAACATGCAATAAAAACGTAAACACTGCTAATAACCAGATTGCTTTTAATCCTTTTAAATAATAATTAAGAGGTACTCTTGATAGCAATACTGTTACAATTGAAAATAAAAATAATATACCGTATGTTATAAAATTATTTGCTAAGAAAACGATACAAATAAAAATGAACATTGTAAGAAGTTTTGCTCTAGCATCTAGACGATGAATAAGTGAATCGATTGGAATATATTTTCCGATAATTAGACTATTCATTTTGTTTCCCCATTATAAAGATTCGCTATATAATTAGCGAGCTGTTCGATTGTTAAACTTGTAGGTTTTTCATTAATGCCTAATTTTTGATTTAGTTCTTGGTGGAATTTTAAAGAAAGTGGAATCTGTAATCCAATTTCCTCTAATTCCTTTTCATATGAGAACACTTCTAAAGGGCTTCCCTTTAAATATGTAGTCCCTTTTTGAAGCACATGGATTGTATCAGCATATCTCGCTGCATCTTCCATGCTATGCGTCACCAAAATGATCGTCAGGCCCTTTTCTTTATGCAATTGGTAAAACATATCCATTAAAGCTTTTTGACCACTAGGATCAAGACCAGCAGTTGGTTCATCCAAAACTAAAACCTCTGGCTCCATTGCTAAAACACCTGCAATAGCAACCCTTCTCATTTGACCACCACTTAATTCAAATGGTGACTTTATTAAATATTCTTCACTTAAGCCTACTTTTTCAATTAGATCTTTAGCTCTTTTTTTTGCTTCTTCTTCAGATACACCAAAATTCATTGGACCAAAGCAAATATCTTTCTCTACAGTTTCTTCAAATAATTGTTGCTCAGGAAACTGAAAAACTAATCCTACTTTTTTTCTTAATGATTTTAAATTCTTGTTTTTTTTATCTGACAAAAGGGTAATATCGTCTATTTTAGCGATGCCCTCTGTAGGTTGTAAGAGGCCATTTAAATGTTGCAGAAAAGTAGATTTACCTGATCCTGTGTGACCAATTACAGCATAATATGACCCATTTGGTATCGTAACATTAATATCATAAAGAGCACGATGCTCAAAAGGTGTCTTCGGCTGATAAGTATAGCCTACTTTTTCAAAAGTAATTTGCATAATTCGCTCACCAAGCTTTCTTGCTCTAGATGGTCTTGTCTCAAAGGTAAACCTTTTTCGATTAATAAACTAGAAAGGTTATGTGTAAAAGGAGATGCTAATCCAAGCGACTCTAAAGAAAACTCTGTTTTTAAAAGCTCTTCTGGAGTTACGCTTTGAACTAAATGACCATCATGCATAATTAAAATACGGTCTGCATGTATTGCTTCTTCTATATCATGAGTAATTGAAATAACAGTCATATTAATGTCTTTATGTAAATCACGTATTGTCTCGATTACTTCTTTTCTACCGAAAGGATCTAACATCGATGTAGCTTCATCTAATATTAATATACTTGGTTGAATTGCTAATGCTCCTGCTATTGCTACTCTTTGTTTTTGGCCTCCAGAAAGAGAGTGTGGCTCATGGAGTACAAATTCATTCATATTGACGATGTTTAAAACTTCTTCAATTCGACGATCCATTTCTTTTTTCTCAATACCGTGGTTTTCTAATCCAAATGCAATATCATCTATTACTGTTGTGCCTACAAACTGATTATCAGGATTTTGAAATACCATCGCTATTTTCTTTCGCACGTCCCAAATTGTTTTTTCGGATAAGCTAATTTCCTCATCAATCACAATTTGACCCTCTTCGGGTAAGATTAGTCCATTTAAAAGTTTAGCTAATGTTGACTTTCCTGATCCGTTTCGCCCAACTATAGCAATCCATTCATTTTCTTTAATAGTAAATGATACAGAATGAACTGCATTTGATTGTGCCTGTGGATATTTAAAAGATATGTTATCTACTTTAATACTATCTTTTCTCATTTGTTCACCTATAATTTCTCATTGTTTATAGATATATAATAGTCTAAAAGTAAACAGAAAAAAAGGGCAACGACATGTTTACAAGAAACGTCGAGCCCTTTTGTATTCGAATATTAAACTAATTCGATAACAACCATTGGTGCAGCGTCTCCACGACGAGGACCAATTTTTGCGATACGAGTGTATCCACCTTGGCGCTCAGTGTAACGAGGAGCGATGTCAGCAAATAATTTTTGTAAAGCGTCTTGACCGTTTTCAGCGTTAGCAACTTCATTACGGATGTAAGCAGCAGCTAGACGACGAGCGTGTAAGTCTCCACGTTTACCTAAAGTAATCATTTTTTCAACAACTGAACGTAACTCCTTCGCACGAGTTTCAGTTGTTTGAATACGTTCGTTGATAATTAAATCAGTAGCTAAGTCACGTAACATAGCTTTACGTTGTGAGCTAGTACGTCCTAATTTTCTGTATCCCATTTCTAGTTCCCTCCTTTGTAAGTAGTATCAAAATTGGGTCATATAGACATGAAGAGAACGCCTCTCCCTTTATCGAAGCTACAATCAGTCTTCTTTACGTAGGCCTAGACCTAACTCTTCTAACTTATGTTTTACTTCTTCTAAAGACTTACGACCTAAGTTACGTACTTTCATCATGTCTTCTTCTGTCTTATTCGCAAGCTCTTGTACAGTATTAATACCAGCTCGCTTTAAGCAGTTATATGAACGAACAGAAAGATCAAGTTCTTCAATCGTCATTTCAAGGACTTTATCTTTTTGATCTTCTTCTTTTTCAACCATGATTTCTGCATTTTTAGCTTCGTCAGTTAAACCTACAAAAATGTTTAAGTGTTCAGTAAGAATTTTTGAACCAAGTGCGATAGCATCCTTAGGTCCAATACTTCCGTCAGTCCAAACATCAAGTGTTAACTTATCGAAATTTGAAACCTGTCCCACACGTGTATTTTCAACTTGGTATGTGACACGAGACACTGGAGTGTAAATCGAGTCGATAGGAATAACACCTATTGCTTGATCCTCTCTTTTGTTACCATCTGCAGGGATGTATCCACGTCCACGTCTAGCAGTTAGACGCATACGTAAATGAGCATCTTTAGCAAGAGTTGCAATATGAAGATCTGGATTTAGAACTTCAACATCGCTATCATGCGTAATATCGGCCGCAGTAATTGGCCCTTCACCGCGTACATCAATTTCTAATGTTTTTTCTTCATCTGAATAAATTTTCAGAGCAAGTTTTTTAACATTAAGAATAATTGTTGTAACGTCTTCTACAACACCTTCAACTGTAGAGAACTCATGTAACACGCCATCAATTTGAATAGCAGTTACAGCGGCACCAGGAAGTGAGGATAAAAGGATACGACGTAAGGAGTTACCTAGCGTTGTACCATATCCACGCTCAAGTGGTTCAATAACGAATTTACCATATTTGGAATCGTCACTGATCTCAACCGTTTCGATTTTCGGCTTTTCGATTTCAATCATTTTTTAAACCCTCCTTCAAAACGTCGAAACCCTCGGTTAGACCATGCTAACCGAAAGTCCCTATTAGGCAGTTCCTAATTGTGCACAACAAGAGATGTCTGTTAATATTTGCCAAACATATATCATAATCCATTATAGACAATTTTTGAAAATTTATACAGACAAATTATACACGACGACGTTTTGGTGGACGGCATCCGTTATGTGGAACTGGAGTAACGTCTCTGATAGCAGTTACTTCAAGACCAGCAGCTTGAAGAGCACGGATAGCAGCCTCACGACCAGCACCCGGACCTTTAACAGTTACGTCAAGAGTTTTTAATCCGTGTTCCATAGAAGCTTTAGCAGCAGTTTCAGCAGCCATTTGTGCAGCGAATGGAGTAGATTTACGAGATCCTTTGAAACCTAATGATCCAGCGCTTGACCAAGAAATTGCGTTACCATGAACATCAGTGATTGTTACGATTGTGTTATTGAAAGTTGAACGAATATGAGCTGTACCAGCTTCAATATTCTTTTTCACACGACGTTTACGTACATTTGTTTTACGTGCCATGTTGAATACCCTCCTTTACTTAAAAAATATTATTTCTTCTTGTTCGCTACTGTGCGGCGTGGGCCTTTACGAGTACGAGCATTGTTTTTAGTGTTTTGACCACGAACAGGTAAGTTACGACGGTGGCGAATACCACGATATGAACCGATTTCGATTAGACGTTTAATGTTTAAAGAAACTTCACGACGAAGATCCCCTTCAACTTTCAACTTATCGATTAATTCACGAATTTTACCTAATTCTTCTTCTGTTAAATCACGTACACGAGTGTCTTCTGAAATACCAGCTTCAGCTAAGATTTTTTCAGAAGTTGCACGACCGATTCCGTATACATAAGTTAAAGAAACAACCACGCGTTTGTCGCGAGGAATATCTACACCAGCAATACGAGCCATTCTAGTGCACCTCCTTCTTTATTAACCTTGTTTTTGTTTATGTTTTGGATTTTCACAAATTACCATTACTTTACCACGTCTGCGGATAACTTTACATTTTTCACAGATTGGTTTTACTGATGGTCTCACTTTCATGATTTCAACCTCCTTGTAGATTACGGAGTGCATATTTATTATTTAAAACGGTACGTAATACGGCCACGAGTTAAATCATATGGAGATAGTTCTACAGTAACTTTGTCACCTGGAAGAATACGAATGAAGTTCATACGAATTTTACCAGAAACGTGTGCAAGAACGACATGACCATTTTCCAATTCAACCTTGAACATCGCATTCGGAAGTGTTTCCGTAACGGTACCTTCAATTTCAATTACATCATCTTTCGCCATTAGGGCATTCTCCTTTCTTCAAATCAGTAGCTTGCTTGTAGGCAAACATACGCTTAGGAACATTAAGCCAAAGTGCTCTGATATGTTGGAGATTTTTGGCCTACTAAAGACCTATATTATATCAATCGTTCCAAGCAAAGCCATGTTTAAGCTTTAATAACAGTATCAGTTTTGACGAAACAACAATACGTCATACACAAGGAACGACGATCTTATCGTTCAATTATTAAACTAACTCTTTTAAAAGATTATCAATGTCATTGAAAACTTTATTAATCTCTTGTTCACCTTCAATTGTTTTTACATAACCAAGATTATTATAGAAATCAAGTAAAGGCTGAGTTTGTTTGATATTTACTTCAAGGCGATTTGCAACTGTTTCTTCATTATCATCCGCACGTTGATAAAGTTCTCCGCCACATTTAGGGCAAACACCCTCTTCAACAGGTGGATTGAAAATTAAATGATAAGTTGCTCCACACTCTTTGCAAATACGACGACCTGTTAAACGTTCAATTAAAAGTTGTTGGTCTACATGAATGTTTAACACGAAGTCAATTTTACGATTCATTACTTTCAGAGTCTCTTCTAGTGCTTCAGCCTGCGCAACTGTTCTAGGAAAACCATCCAGTAAAAAACCGTTTTGGCAATCATCTTTAGCTAATCGTTCACGTACAATACCAATTGTTACCTCATCAGGAACAAGATGACCTTGATCCATAAACGATTTTGCTTGAAGACCTAGTTCTGTGCCGTCTTTAATCGCTGCACGGAACATATCACCAGTAGATATATGAGGAATGCCGTATTTTTCGACAATTTTCTCAGCTTGTGTGCCTTTGCCTGCACCAGGAAGCCCCATAAGAATTAAATTCATGGTTAATCCTCCTCAAAATTAGGTGAGCAATAGGGAATTATGCATTTCCCTATGCTCGTTCTTTAATAAAGCCTTTGTAGTTTCTCTTAACAAGCTGACTTTCTAATTGTTTCATTGTTTCAAGCGCAACGCCGACTACGATTAGTAAACTTGTTCCTCCAATTTGAGCTGAAGGTGGTAAGTTCGCAATTTTACCAAATACGATTGGTAATAAAGCGATGACAGCTAAGAAAATTGCTCCTACGAAAGTTAAACGATATAAGACTTTAATGATATATTCTTGAGTGCTCTTACCTGGGCGAATACCCGGGATGTAGCCACCTTGCTTCTGAAGATTTTCAGCCATTTGCTCTGGATTTGCCTGAACAAAAGTATAAAAATATGTGAAAGCAATGATCAAGATTAAATAAAATGCCATTCCCCATGGATTGTTATACGTAAAATGCGTTTTAATCCATTCAGTCACATTGTTACTTGGTAAGAACGATGCAATTGTTGAAGGAGTAATTAAAAATGAAACAGCGAAGATTACCGGAATAACCCCAGCGCCATTTACTTTTAATGGCAAGTGAGTAGATTGTCCTCCGACATAGCTATTATTACCATTGTTACGTTTAGCATATTGAATTGGAATTTTACGATTAGCTTGTTGAATGTAAATTACAGCTACGATTACTAAAAGTAAAACTAAAAACACTATGCCAACCTTAACGATGTTCATGAATAGCGCGTCTCCAGCATTTTGAAATTGTTGCTGATAGACTTGGTGAAGTGTATTAGGAATAGCAGCAACTATACCGCCAAAGATGATAACTGATATACCGTTCCCTACACCTTTAGCAGTAATCTGCTCACCTAACCACAATAAGAAAGATGTTCCAGCTGTTAGTACAATTGCTATATAAATATAGGTTGACCAACCTGGATTTTCTATTAACATTCCGCCAGTAACATTGTTCATACTGATTGATAATCCAATTGCTTCTACAAAACCTAGAATAATTGTGATGTATCTAGTCAGTTGAGTCAATTTACGTCGACCAATCTCACCTTGCTTCGACCATTCAGTTAACTTCGGAACAACGTCCATTTGAAGTAACTGAATAATGATTGAAGCAGTAATGTAAGGCATTATACCCATTGCAAAAATCGAGAACTGTTTAAGAGCTCCTCCACCGAATGTATTTAACACTCCGAAAATACTCGTCGTACTATCTTGAGATGCTAATACATCAGCGTTGACGTTTGGAACAGGTATAAACGTTCCAATACGAAATACAATTAACATTAATAACGTAAAGAATATTTTTTTTCTAATATCTGCAATGCGCATAAAGTTGGAGATTGTCCGGAACATTTTAGATCACCTCAGCATTTCCACCAGCTGCTTCGATTGCCTCTACTGCAGAAGATGAGAACTTGTGAGCTTTAACAGTAAGTTTTACTTCTAACTTACCTTTACCTAAAATCTTAATACCAGCTAATTCTTTACGAACAATACCAGTTTCGATCAGTAACTCAGGAGTTACTTCAGTTCCATTTTCGAAGCGATTTAACGTTTCAACATTAACGATTGCGTAATCTTTACGGTTGATGTTAGTGAAACCACGTTTTGGTAAACGACGGAATAAAGGAGTTTGACCACCTTCAAATCCAAGACGAACACCGCCACCTGAACGAGCGTTTTGTCCTTTATGACCTTTACCAGCAGTTTTACCAGTACCTGAACCAATACCACGACCGATACGTTTAGATACTTTACGAGAACCTTCTGTAGGTTTTAATTCATGAAGTTTCATTAGGGCACCTCCTTACTTATTCATGTTCAATTAAATTTCTTTTACAGATACAAGGTGAGAAACTTTATTAATCATCCCACGCATTGCAGCGTTATCTTGTTTAACAACAGTTTGGTTTGTTTTAGTAATACCTAAAGCACGAACTGTTGCGATTTGATCTTGTTTACGACCAATTACACTGCGAGTAAGGGTAATTTCTAACTGTTTAGCCATCGTTATCCCTCCTTATTAACCTAGTAATTCTTCTACAGATTTACCACGTAATTTTGCAACTTCATCCGCACGTTTTAAGTTACTTAAACCTTCGATTGTAGCACGTACAATGTTTACTGGTGTATTAGAACCAAGAGATTTAGATAAAATATCATGTACCCCAGCAAGTTCTAATACCGCACGAACAGGACCTCCAGCGATAACTCCAGTACCTTCAGAAGCAGGTTTTAAGAATACTTCACCAGCTCCAAAACGACCAGTAATTACGTGAGGAATTGTAGTTCCAACGATTGGTACATTAATTAGATTTTTCTTAGCATCTTCAACAGCTTTACGAATAGCATCAGGTACTTCTTGAGCTTTACCAGTACCAAAACCTACATGACCGTTTTTGTCACCAACAACTACTAATGCTGCAAAGCGGAAACGACGACCACCTTTTACAACTTTAGCAACACGGTTGATCGTAACTAAGCGTTCTTCAAGCTCTAATTTATTAGGATCAATGCGACGCATGTATGTCCCTCCTTCTTTTATTAAAATTGTAAACCAGCTTCACGAGCAGCTTCAGCTAAAGCTTTTACGCGACCATGATATAAGTAACCACCGCGGTCGAATACAACTACAGAAACACCTTTTTCAGTAGCACGTTTTGCAACTAAGCTACCAACTAATGTTGCTGCTTCGATGTTACCAGTACCATTTAAAGTTAATTCTTTATCTAAAGTTGATGCACTTGCTAATGTTACACCATTAACATCATCAATGATTTGAGCATAGATATGGTTGTTTGAACGGTAAACGTTTAAACGTGGACGTTCTTGAGTACCAGATAATTTAGTACGAACACGAGCATGTCTTTTTTTACGTACTGCATTTTTATCAGCCTTAAAGATCATCTTGGTCACTCCTTTCTCTTATCTAGTTATAGATTACTTCGCAGTTTTACCTTCTTTACGACGAACCATTTCGCCTTCGTAACGGATACCTTTACCTTTGTAAGGCTCTGGTGGACGTACTTGACGAATGTAAGCAGCAAGAGCACCTACACGTTCTTTGTCGATACCTTTAATACTGATTTTAGTATTTGAAGGTACTTCGATTTCAACACCATTTTCAGGAGTGATCTCAACTGGGTGAGAATAACCAACAGCTAGAACAAGTTTGTCACCTGTTTTAGTCGCACGGTAACCTACCCCAACTAATTCAAGGTTACGAGTATAACCATTAGTTACACCTTCAACCATGTTACCTAAGATAGCACGAGTTGTACCATGAAGAGCACGGTGCTCTTTGTTATCAGTTGGACGTGCAACTGATAATACGTTCTCGTTAACTTCGATTGTCATATCAGGGCTAAAAGTACGAGTTAACTCACCTTTAGGTCCTTTTACTGTAATAGTATTGTTGTTATTAGTAAGAGTAACTCCAGCAGGAATTACAAGTTCTTTTTTACCAACACGAGACATTCACTACACCTCCATTCTCTCTGTGTTATATTACCAAACGTATGCTAAGATTTCGCCACCAGTTTTTGCTTGACGAGCTTCTTTATCTGTCATTACACCTTTAGATGTTGAAACAATAGCAACACCTAAACCGTTAAGTACGCGAGGTACTTCGTCAGCTTTCGCGTATACACGTAAGCCAGGCTTAGAAATTCTTTTTAATCCAGTGATAACACGTTCGTTGTTCACACCATATTTTAAGAAAATACGGATGATACCTTGTTTATCATCTTCAATGTACTCAACGTCACGGATGAAACCTTCACGTTTTAGAATTTCAGCAACCTCTTTCTTTAGGTTAGAACCTGGGAATTCTAATTTCTCGTGACGTACCATGTTCGCATTACGAATGCGAGTAAGCATATCTGCAATAGGATCTGTCATGACCATGTTCAGATAACCTCCTTCCTAATATCTATAGAATTACCAACTAGCTTTTTTAACGCCAGGGATTTGTCCTTTATAAGCAAGTTCACGGAAACAAATACGGCAAAGTTTAAATTTACGTAATACTGAGTGTGGACGTCCGCAACGTTCGCAACGTGTATACTCTTGTACTTTAAATTTCTGAGCACGTTTTTGTTTCGCAATCATTGATTTTTTAGCCACGTTTTCGCCTCCTCTTCTTTAGCGCTGGCTTTCATTATTTTTGAAAAGGCATTCCGAATAATGTTAGCATTTCACGAGCTTCTTCATCAGTATTTGCAGTAGTTACAATAACGATGTCCATACCACGTACTTTGTTTACTTTATCATAATCGATCTCTGGGAAGATTAATTGCTCTTTAACACCTAAAGTGTAGTTTCCACGGCCATCGAATGCTTTTTTAGAGATTCCACGGAAGTCACGTACACGAGGTAAAGTTACAGAAACTAATTTCTCAAAGAATTCGTACATACGCTCACCGCGTAATGTAACTTTAGCACCGATAGGCATTCCTTCACGAAGACGGAATTGAGCGATTGATTTTTTAGCTCTAGTAACAACAGGTTTTTGACCTGCGATTAAAGTTAATTCCTCAACAGCAGTATCTAATGCTTTTGAATTTGAAACAGCCTCACCAACACCCATGTTGATGACGATCTTTTCAATTTTTGGCACTTGCATAACTGATTTATAGTTAAACTTGCTCACTAGAGCAGGAGTGATTTCATTTTGATATTTCTCGACTAGGCGGTTCATTCAGTTGACCTCCTTTCATAAATTTCTATTATTTATCAAGTAATTCGCCTGATTTTTTTGCAATACGTACTTTTTTACCATCCACTAATTGGTAACCTACGCGTGTAGGTACTCCAGTTTTTGGATCTAATGCCATAACATTAGAAACATGGATTGGTGCTTCTTTCTCGATGATGCCACCTTGTGGGTTAGCTTGAGTAGGTTTTGAGTGTTTTTTAATGATGTTAACACCTTCAACTAGTACGCGGTTATTCTTTGGAAAAGCAGCAAGGATAACACCTTGTTTTCCTTTGTCTTTACCAGAGATAACTTGAACTTTATCACCTTTTTTTACATGCATCTTCTTCGTGCACCTCCTTAATAAGGCTTTCTGAAGTATTTATTAAAGTACATTAATTAAAGTACTTCTGGAGCTAATGATACGATTTTCATGAAGTTGCTATCACGTAATTCACGTGCAACTGGTCCGAAAATACGAGTACCACGTGGGCTCTTATCATCTTTAATGATAACAGCTGCGTTTTCATCAAATTTGATGTAAGTACCGTCTGGACGACGAACACCGCGTTTCGTACGAACGATAACAGCTTTAACTACATCACCTTTTTTAACAACGCCACCTGGTGTTGCTTGTTTTACTGTACATACGATGATATCACCGATGTTAGCAGTTTTACGGCCTGAACCACCTAATACTTTAATAGTAAGTAATTCACGTGCACCTGAATTGTCAGCAACTTTTAAACGAGTTTCTTGTTGGATCATGTCAAATTGACCTCCTTTCGGATTAAGAATGATATCCGATCATCTATTAGATAATAACAGCTTCTTCTACGATTTCAACTAAACGGAAACGTTTTGTAGCTGATAATGGACGAGTCTCCATGATTTTTACGATATCGCCAACTTTTGCAGTGTTTAGCTCATCGTGCGCTTTATATTTCTTAGAATATCTAACGCGTTTTCCGTATAGTTTATGTGTTTTATAAGTTTCAACTACAACAGTAATTGTCTTATCCATCTTATCAGAAACTACACGTCCTGTGTAAACTTTACGTTGGTTACGTTCGCTCACTGTGCAAACCTCCCCTCATCATTAATTATTAGAGTTAATTTCTCTTTCACGAACTACAGTTTTCATACGAGCAATTGCTTTACGAACCTCGCGGATACGAGCAGTGTTCTCTAATTGTCCTGTAGCTAATTGGAAACGAAGATTGAATAACTCTTCTTTAAGAGATTTCACTTTTAATTCAATTTCAGCAGTGGTAAGATCGCGAATCTCATTAGTTTTCATTAGAATCACCACCATTGTCTTCACGTTTTACAAACTTACATTTAACTGGTAATTTGTGAGCTGCTAAGCGTAGTGCTTCACGAGCTACTTCTTCAGATACACCAGCGATTTCGAACATAATTTTTCCTGGTTTAACGACTGCTACCCAACCTTCAGGAGCACCTTTACCGCTACCCATACGAACCTCAAGAGGTTTAGCTGTGTAAGGTTTAGAAGGGAAGATTTTAATCCATACTTTACCGCCACGTTTCATGTAACGAGTCATTGCACGACGCGCTGCTTCAATTTGACGGTTAGTAATCCAAGAAGCTTCAGTAGATTGTAAACCGAATTCACCAAATGCTACTTCAGTACCACCTTTGGCACGTCCGCGCATTTTTCCACGATGCTCTCTTCTATATTTAACACGTTTAGGCATTAACATAATTAATTTCCTCCTTCCTCAGAAGCTTTCTTTTTTGTAGGAAGAACTTCACCTTTGTAGATCCATACTTTTACGCCTAGTTTACCGTATGTTGTATCTGCTTCTGCAGTTGCATAATCGATATCCGCACGTAATGTATGAAGTGGCACTGTACCTTCACTATATGATTCTGAACGAGCAATATCTGCTCCGCCAAGACGACCAGAAACTTGTGTTTTAATACCTAATGCACCAGCACGCATAGCACGTTGAAGTACTTGCTTTTGAGCACGACGGAAAGAAACACGGTTTTCTAATTGACGAGCGATGTTTTCAGCTACTAATTTAGCATCAAGATCTGCTCTTTTAATTTCGATGATGTTGATATGAACACGTTTGCCAGTAAGGTTGTTTAAAGCTTTACGAAGAGCTTCAACTTCCGAACCACCTTTACCGATTACCATACCTGGTTTTGCAGTGTGAACAGTAATGTTTACACGGTTAGCAGCTCTTTCGATTTCTACTTTAGAAACAGCAGAATCTTTTAAACGAGTGCTGATGTACTCACGAATTTTGATGTCTTCATGTAAAAGATCAGCGTAATCTTTTTCAGCGTACCATTTAGATTCCCAATCTTTAATAATACCAACACGAAGTCCGACTGGATTTACCTTTTGTCCCATCGATTATCCCTCCTTCTTCTCTGATACCACGATTGTAATGTGGCTTGTGCGTTTGTTGATTGCGCTAGCACGTCCTTGTGCACGAGGGCGGAAACGTTTTAAAGTAGCACCTTCATCAACGAATACTTTTTCGATGTATAAGTTATTAACATCCATATCATAGTTGTGCTCTGCGTTAGCAATAGCAGATTTTAATAATTTTTCTACAACAGGAGAAGCAGTTTTTGGTGTGTGTCGAAGGATTGCGATCGCTTCGCCAACTTGTTTACCTCGGATTAAATCGACTACTAGACGAACTTTACGAGGAGCGATACGAACTGTTCTCAGTACAGCTTTAGCTTGCATTGGAGTGCCTCCTCTCATTATCTTCTAGTTTTCTTGTCATCCGCATCGTGACCTTTATAAGTACGAGTTGGAGCAAATTCACCAAGTTTGTGACCTACCATATCTTCCGATACATATACAGGTACGTGTTTACGACCATCGTACACTGCAATAGTATGTCCGATAAATTGTGGGAAAATAGTCGAACGACGTGACCAAGTTTTAACAACTTGCTTAGAGTCAGTCTCGTTTAATTTCTCAACTTTAGCTAATAAGTGATCATCAATAAATGGACCTTTTTTCAGGCTGCGTCCCATTGTGGTACCTCCCTTCGTGATTGACCTACGGTTCTAGTGAACCGTAGCACAATCGCGTTATTTTTTACGACGACGAACGATAAACTTGTCTGACGCTTTGTTTTTCTTACGAGTTTTGTAACCAAGAGTTGGTTTACCCCATGGAGACATTGGTGATTTACGTCCGATTGGAGAGCGTCCTTCACCACCACCGTGTGGGTGATCAACTGGGTTCATTACAGATCCACGTACAGTTGGGCGTTTACCCATCCAACGAGAACGACCTGCTTTACCGATGTTAATAAGTTCGTGATGTTCGTTACCAACTTGACCTACTGTCGCGCGGCAAGTTGCTAAAATCATACGTACTTCACCAGAGTTTAAACGAACTAGTACATAACGATCTTCTTTACCTAATACTTGAGCAGAAGTACCAGCTGAACGTACTAATTGTCCTCCACGACCTGGTTTTAACTCGATGTTGTGAATTGTAGTACCTACTGGAATGTTTACAAGTGGTAAAGCGTTACCTACTTTAATATCTGCTTCAGGACCTGAAACGATTTCCATTCCTACTACTAAGTTTTTAGGAGCTAGGATGTAACGTTTTTCTCCATCAGCGTAGTTAATTAACGCAATGTTTGCAGAACGGTTTGGATCGTACTCGATTGTAGCAACGCGTCCTGGTATACCATCTTTATCTCGTTTGAAATCGATGATACGGTATTGACGTTTGTGTCCACCACCTTGGTGACGAACAGTAATTTTACCTTGGTTATTACGGCCAGCTTTTTTACTAAGTGGAGCTAATAATGATTTTTCTGGTTTGTCAGTAGTGATCTCAGCAAAATCATTAGTAGTCATACCACGGCGACCGTTAGTGGTTGGTTTATACTTTTTGATTCCCATCGTAATTTCCCTCCTTTTCTAGTAGTTAGTATTAAACGCCTTCGAATAATGTAATTTCTTGGCTATCAGCAGTTAATTTAACGATTGCTTTTCTACGACGGTTTGTGTAACCAGCATGTTTACCCATACGTTTAAACTTACCTTTGTAGTTCATTACGTTAACTTTTTCTACTTTAACACCGAAGATTGCTTCAACAGCATCTTTAACTTCAGTTTTGTTAGCTCTTACATCTACTTCAAAAGTGTATTTTTTTTCAGCGATTGCTTCCATAGAAGCTTCAGTGATAACTGGGCGTTTGATAATATCACGAGGATCCTTCATTACGCAAGCACCTCCTCTACTTTTTCCACCGCAGCTTTAGTCATGATTAATGTATCATGATGTAAAACGTCGATTACGTTTACTTCATTTGCTGCAAGAACTGTGATTCCAGGGATATTGCGAGCAGATAAAGCTACGTTTTCATTTAGGTCAGCTGTTACGATTAAAACTTTCTTAGCAACTGATAAGCCAGTTAATACAGTAACCATATCTTTTGTTTTTGGTGCGTTTAACGCTAAATCTTCAAGAACTAGCATGCTTTGTTCTAATACTTTAGTAGATAAAGCTGATTTAATCGCTAAGCGACGTACCTTTTTAGGTATTTTATATGAGTATGATCTTGGAGCTGGACCGAATACGATACCACCACCACGCCATTGTGGAGAACGGATTGAACCCTGACGAGCACGGCCAGTTCCTTTTTGTCTCCATGGTTTGCGACCACCACCACGTACTTCAGAACGTGTTTTAACTTTGTGTGTACCTTGACGTAAAGATGCACGTTGCATCATTACAGCATCAAATAAAGCATGTTCGTTTGGAGCGATTCCGAATACAGCATCAGCTAATTCGATTTCTCCTACTTGAGCACCTGTTTGATTAAACATAGTAACTTTAGGCATTTTATTTCCTCCTTTCTTCTAAATTAATTATTTAGATTTAACCGCAGTACGGATTGTTACGTAAGATTTTTTAGAACCTGGTACATTACCTTTTACTAAAAGTAAGTTACGTTCAACGTCAACTTTAACGATTTGTAGGTTTTGTACAGTTACTTTTTCTCCACCCATTTGACCAGGTAAAGCTTTGTTTTTGAATACACGGTTCGGAGCAACAGGACCCATTGAACCTGGACGACGGTGGTAACGAGAACCGTGAGACATTGGTCCACGAGATTGTCCGTGGCGCTTAATGCTACCTTGGAATCCTTTACCTTTTGAAGTTCCAGTTACATCAACGATGTCACCATTTGCAAAAATATCTACTTTGACTTCTTGACCAACTTCATAAGCTGATACGTCAGCGTTGCGAAGTTCACGAACGAAGCGCTTAGGTGCAGTGTTTGCTTTAGCAGAGTGCCCTTTTTCTGGTTTGTTAGCTAATTTTTCACGTTTGTCAGCGAAACCGATTTGGATAGCTTCGTAGCCATCAGTTTCAGTAGTTTTCTTTTGTAAAACCACGTTTGGAGTAGCTTCGATTACAGTTACTGGAATTAACTCGCCGTTTTCAGCAAATACTTGTGTCATACCGATCTTTTTCCCTAAGATTCCTTTAGTCATAAGTCACACCTCCTGAATTTATATATAATGTTATTAAAGTTTGATTTCAATATCAACGCCAGATGGTAAATCTAGTCTCATTAATGAATCAACTGTTTGAGGAGTTGGATTCACGATATCGATTAAACGTTTGTGAGTGCGCATTTCGAATTGCTCACGAGAATCTTTGTATTTATGAACCGCACGAAGGATCGTGTAAACTGATTTCTCAGTTGGTAACGGAATCGGACCAGATACAGAAGCACCAGAACGTTTCGCTGTTTCAACGATTTTCTCTGCAGATTGATCTAAAATACGGTGATCATAAGCTTTTAAACGAATACGAATTTTTTCTTTTGCCATAATTTTCCCTCCTTTTTCGCCTATTTAAATAATAGACATACTCCATGGAAATTTCCTTACACTCGCCATGGCAAAGCGGCCGGGTGTATCAGCAACCTTCCACTTCTACGCAGTCAAAGACCAACATCATCTATTATACATAAAAAATAATGCTATTGCAAGCATTTGTTATAAGTTTAGATAAATAATGTTCTCGTCGTCTTCAGTACTTAGTTATTATATTATCTTCAATTATTAAAATCAAGCAAGAATCGGTTATATTGCATATTTTAAATATTTCCAATTAACTTATAAAAAAAGCTTAGAAGAAAAGATCTTCTAAGCTTTTAAGTTTAATTATTCAACGATTGTAGCAACTACGCCAGCGCCTACAGTACGTCCACCCTCACGGATAGAGAACTTAGTTCCTTCTTCAACAGCGATTGCGTTGATTAACTCAACAGTCATTTCGATGTTGTCGCCAGGCATAACCATTTCAACGCCTTCTGGTAATTGGATGATTCCAGTTACGTCAGTTGTACGGAAATAGAATTGTGGACGGTAGTTAGCGAAGAATGGAGTGTGACGTCCACCTTCTTCTTTAGATAAAACATAAACTTCAGCTTTGAACTTAGTGTGTTGTTTAACTGAACCTGGTTTAGCTAAAACTTGACCACGTTGGATATCGTCACGAGCAACCCCACGAAGAAGTGCACCGATGTTATCTCCAGCTTCTGCTTGGTCAAGAAGTTTACGGAACATTTCAACACCTGTTACAGTAGTTGATTTTGGCTCTTCAACAAGACCGATGATTTCTACTACGTCACCAACTTTAACGATACCACGCTCAACACGACCAGTAGCAACTGTTCCACGACCAGTAATTGAGAATACATCCTCAACTGGCATTAAGAAAGGCTTGTCAGTTTCACGAGCTGGTGTTGGGATATAAGAATCAACTTCAGCCATTAATTCATGAATTTTAGCTTCCCACGCAGCATCTCCTTCAAGAGCTTTAAGTGCAGAACCTTTGATTACTGGAATGTCATCGCCAGGGAATTCGTATTCTGATAATAGATCACGGATTTCCATTTCAACTAATTCAAGTAACTCTTCATCGTCAACCATGTCACATTTGTTCATGAATACTACGATGTAAGGTACACCTACTTGACGAGATAAAAGAATGTGCTCACGAGTTTGAGGCATTGGACCATCAGCAGCAGATACTACTAAGATACCACCGTCCATTTGAGCAGCACCAGTGATCATGTTTTTAACATAGTCAGCGTGACCTGGGCAGTCAACGTGTGCATAGTGACGAGTTTCTGTTTCGTACTCAACGTGTGCAGTAGAGATTGTGATTCCACGCTCTCTTTCTTCTGGAGCTCCGTCGATTTGATCGTAAGCGCGAGCTTCAGCTCCACCTACTTTAGCTAATACAGTTGTAATAGCAGCAGTTAATGTAGTTTTACCATGGTCAACGTGTCCGATTGTACCAATGTTAACGTGTGGTTTTACACGTTCGAATTTAGCTTTACCCATTGTAAAAATCCTCCTTATAATTAAGAAAATTAATTTTTAGTTTTATTATTATGCTATAAAGGGTAACTTGTACCCCTTATAGCTAACATCTAACATAAATAGTTATACATGATGAGAACTAAATAATCAATTACTCACCTTTATATTTTTTAATAATTTCTTCAGAAATTGATTTTGGTACATCTTCGTAATGGTCAAATACCATTGAGAACGTTCCACGACCTTGAGTGTTAGAACGTAATGAAGTTGCATAACCAAACATTTCTGAAAGTGGTACCATAGCACGAACAACTTGAGCGTTACCGCGTGCTTCCATACCTTCAACGCGTCCACGACGAGATGTAATATCACCCATGATATCTCCTAAGTATTCCTCAGGGATAACAACTTCTACTTTCATTAATGGTTCAAGTAGAACTGGGTTACATTTCTTAACAGCATTTTTAAGAGCTAATGAAGCAGCTACTTTAAACGCCATCTCGTTTGAGTCAACATCATGGTAAGATCCATCGAATAATTTCGCTTTAATGTCGATTAGTGGGAAACCAGCTAATACACCATTTTTAAGTGAATCTTCAAGACCTGCAGCTACAGCTGGGATGTATTCACGAGGAACAACACCACCAACGATTGCATTTTCAAATTCGAAGCCTTTTCCTTCTTCGTTTGGTGAGAATTCAATCCAAACGTGTCCGAATTGTCCACGTCCACCTGATTGACGAACGAATTTACCTTCTACTTGTGCAGAAGAACGGAAAGTTTCACGGTATGCTACTTGAGGAGCACCAACGTTAGCTTCTACTTTAAATTCACGACGCATACGGTCAACGATGATATCAAGGTGAAGCTCACCCATACCAGCGATGATTACTTGACCAGTTTCTTGGTCAGTATGTGCACGGAAAGTTGGATCTTCTTCAGTTAATTTAACTAATGCTTGACCCATTTTATCTTGGTCAGCTTTAGATTTTGGTTCGATCGCAATTGAGATAACTGGATCAGGGAACTCCATAGACTCAAGAATTACTAGATTCTTTTCATCACATAAAGTATCACCAGTTGTAGTGTCTTTAAGACCTACAGCAGCAGCGATATCTCCAGCGTATACTTTCGAAATCTCTTGACGAGAGTTAGCATGCATTTGTAGGATACGTCCTACACGCTCACGCTTACCTTTTGTAGAGTTTTGAACGTATGAACCAGATTCTAACGTACCTGAGTAAACTCGGAAGAACGTTAATTTACCAACATAAGGATCAGTCATGATTTTGAATGCTAATGCAGCGAAAGGCTCTTCATCACTTGAAGGAACGATTTTCTCTTCATCAGTATCAGGTAATGTTCCTTTGATAGCTGGTACATCTAATGGAGATGGTAGGTAGTCAATTACTGCATCAAGCATTAATTGAACACCTTTGTTTTTGAAAGCAGAACCACAAACTACTGGGTAGAATTGTACTGAACATGTAGCTGTACGAATAGCAGCTTTTAATTCAGGAATTGTGATTTCTTCACCTTCAAGGTATTTCATCATTAATTCTTCATCTAACTCAGCTACCGCTTCGATTAAACGACCACGGTACTCTTCAGCTAGTTCTTGATATTCTTCTGGAATTTCGATTGTTTCAATGTCAGTTCCTAAGTCATTATTATACTTAATAGCTTTCATTTCAACTAGGTCAACAATACCCCAGAAGTTATCTTCAGCACCCATCGCTAATTGGATTGGGTGTGCGTTAGCTTGTAAACGGTCATGTAACGTACCTACAGAGTATAAGAAATCCGCGCCGATTTTATCCATTTTGTTAACGAATACTACACGTGGAACTCCGTAAGTAGTTGCTTGGCGCCAAACTGTTTCAGTTTGAGGCTCAACACCTGATTGAGCATCAAGTACTGCTACTGCGCCATCAAGTACACGTAGTGAACGTTCAACTTCTACAGTGAAGTCTACGTGACCTGGAGTATCAATGATATTTACACGGTGGTTATTCCACTGAGCTGTTGTAGCAGCAGATGTGATTGTGATACCACGCTCTTGCTCTTGCTCCATCCAGTCCATTTGTGAAGCTCCTTCATGAGTTTCACCAATTTTGTGAATACGACCTGTGTAATAAAGGATACGCTCTGTTGTTGTTGTTTTACCAGCATCAATGTGAGCCATGATCCCGATATTACGAGTGTTATTTAAGGAGAACTCTCTAGTCATCAGGGTTCTTTCTCCCTTCCAGTATTAGTTAGGATTTTTTAGTACAAGAAAAAGTTATTCCTATACATACTTCATGTTATTAAGTTAAGCAAGCACTACAAGCAAGGAACTATTATGTCATCCTAAATTATGTAATCCGACGTTCACCTATTTAATCTAGCAAGCTAAATTAGAAATAGGTGAACGACTTAACCAACATTCATTATGTGCAGAAATAACTAAATTGCTTTTAATCTTACCAACGGTAGTGAGCAAACGCTTTGTTCGCTTCTGCCATTTTGTGTGTATCTTCACGTTTCTTAACTGCAGAACCTGAGTTGTTAGCTGCATCAAGAATTTCATTAGCTAAACGCTCTTCCATCGTTTTTTCTCCACGAAGACGAGCATAGTTAACTAACCAGCGAAGACCTAAAGTTGTACGGCGCTCAGGGCGAACCTCAACTGGTACTTGGTAGTTTGAACCACCAACACGACGAGCTCTAACTTCTAGAACTGGCATGATATTTTTAAGAGCTGCTTCGAATACTTCCATCGGTTCTTTACCAGAACGTTCTTGGATTAATTCAAATGCTCCGTATAAGATAGCTTGAGACTTTCCTCTTTTTCCGTCAATCATCATTTTGTTGATTAAACGAGAAACTAATTTTGAATTATAAAGTGGATCTGGCAATACATCTCTTTTTGCAACAGGACCTTTACGTGGCATGTTATTTCCTCCTTTCGGCTAGTTGTTATTTATTACTTCTTAGCTGCTTTTGGTCTCTTAGTTCCATATTTAGAACGACCTTGCATACGTTTGTCAACACCTGCAGTATCTAATGCACCACGAACGATATGGTAACGTACCCCTGGTAAATCT
Organism: Gottfriedia luciferensis; assembly: GCF_001712755.1. Taxonomy (GTDB): domain Bacteria; phylum Bacillota; class Bacilli; order Bacillales; family Bacillaceae_G; genus Gottfriedia; species Gottfriedia luciferensis_B. The sequence goes on along the minus strand of NZ_MDKC01000012.1, from coordinate 28,843 downwards.
TTTACACGTCCACCACGGATAAGAACAACACTGTGCTCTTGTAAGTTGTGTCCGATACCTGGGATATAAGCAGTTACCTCGATTTGGTTAGTTAAACGCACACGAGCATATTTACGTAAAGCTGAGTTTGGTTTCTTTGGAGTCATTGTACCAACACGAGTACAAACACCACGTTTTTGTGGAGCTGATAAATCAGTTGATTTTTTCTTTAATGAGTTGAAACCTTTATTTAATGCTGGTGATTTTGATTTCCATACTTTAGAAGTACGTCCATTACGCACTAACTGGTTAATAGTAGGCATGAGTTTTCCTCCCTTCAAATATTTATAAGACCACACATCCAGGTGGTTCATAATAAGTTGAAAACAAAGTTTTTGCAAGAAGAAGGAAGCCCTCCTTCTCACAAAAACAGTTTTAACTACTGTATATTCCTAAATTAGCCCCGGATCTAACCTGCTTAGATTAGCAGTGCTATTGTCTAGGAGCAACCTTGAATATCTTATCATTTTTCATCAAATGATGTCAACTCAAGTTTGAAAATATTTTAAGTTTATTTTTCAACTAATACTTCTTCGTTCATTTCAACTGATTCAGTTAAATCTTTAACAAGATCTACTTTACGGTATCTGTTCATACCTGTACCAGCTGGAACCAACTTACCTATAATAACATTCTCTTTTAATCCTAGCAACTCATCACGTTTTCCTTTAATCGCAGCGTCTGTTAATACACGCGTTGTTTCTTGGAATGATGCAGCAGATAGGAATGAGTCTGTTTCTAATGATGCTTTTGTAATACCTAGTAATAATGGGCGCGCAGTAGCTGGTTGTTTACCTGCAAATAAAGCTTCTTTATTCGCTTCAGTAAACTGGTGTAGTTCTAATAATGTACCAGGTAGTAAAGTTGTCTCACCTGCATCCATTACACGAACTTTCTTCAGCATTTGACGTACCATTACCTCTACGTGCTTATCGCCAATTTCTACCCCTTGCATACGGTATACTTTTTGCACTTCACGTAGTAAGTATTCTTGAACAGCATTTGTACCTTTTACTTTTAACAGTTCTTTCGGATCGATTGAACCTTCTGTCATTACTTGACCACGTTCAATTGATTCACCTTCTTGAACTTTTAGTCTAGCGCCATAAGGAACTGGGTAGTTTCTAGATTCAACTGAGCCTTGAACAATAATTTCTTGTTTATCTTTAGCGTCAGTAGAAATTGAGATAATACCATCAATTTCAGAAATAACTGCTTGACCTTTAGGATTACGTGCTTCAAATAGTTCTTGAATACGAGGTAAACCTTGAGTAATATCGTCTCCTGCTACCCCACCTGTATGGAATGTACGCATCGTTAACTGTGTACCTGGTTCACCGATTGATTGTGCAGCAATAATACCTACTGCTTCACCAACTTCAACCTCAGCACCTGTAGCTAAGTTACGGCCATAACATTTTTTACATACTCCATGGTTAGTATTACATGTGAACGCAGAACGAATATTAACTTCTTCAATACCAGCATCGATAATTTCACGAGCTAAGTCTTCTGTAATTAAATCGTTCTCTTGAGCAAGTAATACACCTGTTTCTGGGTGGCGTATAGTTGAACGTAAATGACGACCAACTAAACGATCGTATAATCCTTCAATAATTTCGTTACCTTCTTTAATTGCCTTAACATGTAATCCACGGTCAGTACCACAATCATCTTGGCGAACGATTACATCTTGTGCAACGTCAACTAGACGACGAGTTAAGTAACCTGAATCGGCTGTTTTTAGTGCTGTATCGGCAAGACCTTTACGTGCACCGTGTGTAGAGATGAAGTATTCAAGTACCGTTAGACCTTCACGGAATGAAGATTTGATTGGTAACTCGATAATACGACCAGCCGGGTTGGCCATCAGACCACGCATACCTGCAAGCTGAGTAAAGTTTGATGCGTTACCACGGGCACCAGAGTCACTCATCATAAAGATAGGGTTACGTTTATTTAGGGAAGCCATCAGTTTTCCTTGAATTACATCCTTCGCATCACTCCAAATAGCGATTACACGATCATAACGCTCATCTTCTGTGATTAAACCACGACGGAATTGTTTTAGTACTTTATCTACTTTTTCTTGAGCTTCAGCAATAATTAACTGCTTCTCCGGTAATACGATGATATCGGATACACCAACTGTAATACCAGCTTTAGTAGAGTGTCTAAATCCAAGATCCTTCATGCGGTCTAGCATTTTTGATGTTTCAGTAATTTTGAAACGTTTAAATACTTCTGCGATGATATTTCCAAGTATTTTCTTTTTGAAAGGAGCAATTTCTTCTCTGCTTTCAATGATTTCTTTAATATTCGAACCTTTAGATACAAAATACATCTGAGGAGTTTCCTTCTCAAGATTACTCTGAGTAGGTTCATTAATAAATGGGAACGAAGTAGGTAAGATTTCATTGAAGATTAACTTACCAACCGTTGTAATTAATAATGAATTTTTTTGTTCTTCAGTAAATGTTTCGTTATTTAATGAATTTGCTGCAACAGCAACACGAGAATGTAAATGTACATAACCATTTTGGTATGCAATTAACGCCTCATTGATATCTTTAAATACCATACCTTCACCGACAGCGCCTGCACGCTCAAGAGTTAAGTAATAGTTACCTAATACCATATCTTGAGATGGTGTAACTACTGGCTTACCATCTTTCGGGTTAAGGATGTTTTGTGCTGCAAGCATTAGGATACGAGCTTCTGCTTGTGCTTCACTTGATAACGGTACGTGAACAGCCATTTGGTCACCATCAAAATCGGCATTGTATGCAGTACATACAAGTGGATGAAGACGGATTGCACGGCCTTCTACTAATGTAGGTTCGAACGCTTGGATACCAAGTCTGTGTAGAGTTGGGGCACGGTTTAGTAACACCGGATGCTCACGAATAACTGATTCTAATACATCCCAAATCTCAGGGTGTAAACGCTCAATTTTACGTTTCGCAGACTTAATGTTATGTGCTAATCCACGCTCTACTAATTCTTTCATCACGAATGGCTTGAATAATTCAATTGCCATTTCTTTTGGTAATCCACATTGATACATTTGTAAGTTTGGTCCTACAACGATAACCGAACGGCCAGAGTAGTCAACACGTTTACCAAGTAAGTTTTGACGGAAACGCCCTTGCTTACCTTTAAGCATGTGAGAAAGAGATTTTAATGGACGGTTACCTGGTCCAGTAACTGGACGGCCACGGCGACCATTGTCAATTAACGCATCAACTGCTTCTTGAAGCATACGTTTTTCGTTTTGTACGATGATGCTTGGTGCACCAAGGTCTAATAAACGTTTTAAACGGTTGTTACGGTTAATTACTCGACGATATAAATCGTTTAGATCTGAAGTTGCAAAACGTCCACCATCTAATTGAACCATAGGTCGTAATTCAGGTGGGATTACTGGTAGCACATCTAAGATCATCCAAGAAGGCTCATTACCAGAGTTACGGAATGCTTCTAAAACTTCTAAACGTTTAATTGCTCTTGTACGACGTTGACCTTGAGCAGTTTTCAACTCCTCTTTTAATGAATCAACATCTTTTTCAAGATTAATATCGCTTAATAGTTTTTTAATTGCTTCAGCACCCATAGATGCTTGGAAAGTTTGACCATAACGCTCACGATAAGCACGGAACTCCTTCTCAGAAAGCAATTGTTTCTTTTCTAAAGGAGTATCTCCAGCTTCTGTTACTACGTAAGAAGCAAAGTAGATTACTTCTTCCAGAGCACGAGGGGACATGTCTAAAACAAGTCCCATTCGGCTTGGAATACCTTTGAAATACCAAATATGTGATACTGGTGCAGCTAATTCAATGTGACCCATACGCTCACGACGTACTTTTGCACGAGTTACTTCAACTCCACATCGATCACAAACTACACCTTTATAACGTACACGTTTATATTTTCCGCAATGACATTCCCAATCTTTCGTAGGACCGAAAATGCGTTCACAGAAAAGACCATCTTTTTCAGGTTTTAATGTACGGTAGTTAATTGTTTCAGGTTTTTTAATTTCCCCGTATGACCACGAGCGAATTTTGTCAGGCGATGCAAGTCCGATCTTCATATACTCGAAATTATTTACATCTATCAAGGGGCCTACCTCCCTTTCTGTCCTAAGGTTTTACCCTAATATAATACTTATTCTTTTACGTATTCCATATCCATCGCTAAATGTTCTGAAGCTTGATCATCATCATCTTCAGTATCACGCATTTCGATTTCTTGATCTGTTGCAGACATCATTTTAACATCCATACCTAGAGATTGTAATTCCTTAATCAATACTTTGAATGATTCTGGAACACCTGGTTCTGGTACATTTTCACCTTTAACGATTGCTTCATATGTTTTCACACGGCCAACAACGTCATCAGATTTAACTGTTAAGATCTCTTGTAATGTATAAGCAGCACCGTATGCTTCAAGTGCCCAAACCTCCATCTCACCAAAACGCTGTCCACCAAATTGTGCTTTACCACCAAGTGGTTGTTGCGTAACAAGTGAGTATGGTCCCGTTGAACGAGCATGTAACTTATCGTCAACCATGTGTGCAAGTTTGATCATATACATGACACCTACAGAAACACGGTTATCGAAAGGCTCACCACTACGTCCATCATATAATACAGTTTTAGCATCACGTGCCATACCAGCTTCTTCAATTGTTCCCCAAACATCTTCCTCACGCGCTCCGTCAAATACTGGAGAAGCAACATGAATGCCAAGATATCTTGCAGCCATACCTAAGTGCAGCTCTAATACCTGACCGATGTTCATACGAGAAGGTACCCCTAATGGGTTTAACATGATATCAACTGGCGTTCCATCAGGTAAGAATGGCATATCTTCTTCTGGTAAAATACGAGAGATAACCCCTTTATTACCATGTCGTCCAGCCATTTTATCCCCTTCAGAGATTTTACGTTTCTGAACGATATAAACACGAACAAGTTGGTTTACTCCTGGTGGTAATTCATCACCGTTTTCACGAGTGAATACTTTCACATCAAGAATAATTCCGCCTCCACCGTGTGGAACACGTAAAGATGTATCACGAACTTCACGAGCTTTTTCACCGAAGATTGCATGTAGAAGACGTTCTTCAGCAGTTAATTCAGTTACACCTTTAGGCGTTACTTTACCAACTAATAAATCTCCATCTTTAACTTCCGCACCAATTCGGATAATTCCACGCTCATCAAGATTTTTAAGTGCATCTTCACCAACGTTTGGAATATCACGAGTGATTTCTTCAGGTCCTAATTTTGTATCACGAGCTTCTGATTCATATTCTTCAATATGAACTGAAGTGTAAACATCTTCTTTAACAAGACGGCGACTCATAATAATCGCATCCTCGTAGTTGTAACCATCCCATGTCATGAATGCTACTAATACGTTACGTCCTAGAGCTAATTCACCTTTTTCCATTGAAGGTCCATCTGCAAGAATTTCGCCTCTTACTACTTCGTCACCAACACTTACGATTGGGCGTTGGTTATAACAAGTACCTTGGTTTGATCGTACGAATTTTAACATACGATATTTATCAAGGTCACCTTTAACTTTTTGTCCATCTACTTCTAAGTAGCGACGTACCCAAACTTCTTTCGCTTCAACACGTTCAACGATACCTGGGTGTTTACAAATTACTGCAGCACCAGAGTCTTTTGCTGAAACGTATTCCATACCTGTACCTACGATTGGTGATTCAGGGTTTAATAATGGTACTGCTTGACGTTGCATGTTCGCTCCCATTAGGGCACGGTTTGAGTCATCGTTCTCTAAGAAAGGAATACATGCTGTCGCAGCTGATACTACTTGTTTTGGAGATACATCCATGTAGTCAATACGTTCACGTTTAACAACTGTGTTGTCTCCACGGAAACGAGCTACTACATCTTCATCTAAGAAGCTTCCGTCTTCACCTAAACGTGCATTCGCTTGGGCTACAACGTATAGATCCTCTTCATCAGCAGTTAAATAGTCAATTTTATCAGTTAGACGACCTGTTTCAGGGTCTACACGACGATATGGAGTTTCAATGAAACCAAATTGATTTACTTTTGCATAAGAAGAAAGTGAGTTAATTAATCCGATGTTTGGTCCCTCAGGCGTTTCAATCGGACACATACGACCATAGTGAGAGTAATGAACGTCACGTACTTCAAATCCTGCACGTTCACGTGTTAAACCACCTGGTCCAAGTGCTGATAGTCTTCGTTTATGAGTTAATTCAGCAAGAGGATTTGTTTGATCCATGAATTGAGATAACTGTGAACTACCAAAGAATTCTTTAATTGAAGCAATTACAGGGCGAATATTAATTAACGCCTGTGGAGTAACTGCGTTTGTATCTTGAATTGACATACGTTCACGTACTACACGTTCCATACGAGATAAACCGATACGGAATTGGTTTTGAAGTAATTCACCAACTGAACGTAAACGACGATTTCCTAAATGGTCAATATCGTCAGTGTCACCTACGTTATGTAGCAGGTTAAAGAAGTAAGAAATTGAAGAAATAATGTCCGCAGGTGAAATGTTTTTCACACTTTTGCTTACATTCGCATTTCCAATAACTTGAATAACTTGTTCACCATCTTCTACAGGAGCGTAAATTTTAATAGATTGTAAAGTAATCTCATCTTCTAATACGCCACCAGCAGGGTGAGCAACTTTTTCACCGATATTCTTTTCTAAGAATGGAAGAATACGGTCTAACGTACGGCGATCAAGAGTTGTCCCTTTTTCTACAATAATTTCACCAGTTTCTGGGTCCACTAGAGTTTCTGCAATACGTTGGTTAAACAGTCTATTTTTAATGTGTAATTTTTTATTTATTTTGTAGCGTCCAACGCTAGCTAAGTCATAACGCTTCGGATCAAAGAAGCGAGTAATTAATAGGTTTTTAGCGTTTTCTACTGTAGGTGGTTCACCTGGACGTAATCTTTCATAGATTTCAAGAAGCGCTTTTTCAGTGCTATCTGTGTTATCTTTTTCAAGAGTATTACGTAGGTATTCATTTTCGCCTAATAAGTCTAGAATCTCTTGGTCTGTACCAAACCCAAGCGAACGTAGTAGTACCGTTACAGGTAATTTTCTTGTACGGTCAATACGTACATAAACTACATCCTTCGCGTCCGTTTCGTACTCTAACCAAGCACCACGGTTCGGAATAACTGTAGCCGTAAAACCTTTTTTACCATTTTTGTCTATCTTTCCACTATAGTACACACTTGGAGAACGTACTAATTGTGAAACGATTACACGTTCAGCACCATTAATAATGAATGTGCCTGTGTCCGTCATCAATGGGAAATCACCCATGAAAACGTCTTGCTCTTTAACTTCGCCAGTTTCCTTATTTAATAGGCGAACTTTTACTCGAAGCGGAGCAGCGTAGTTTACGTCACGCTCTTTTGATTCTTCTACAACATACTTCGGCTCACCTAAACTGTAATCAATGAATTCTAATGATAGATTACCTGTGAAATCCTCAATTGGTGAAATGTCTTGGAACATTTCTCTCAAACCTTCATCTAAAAACCATTGGTAAGATGCTGTTTGAATTTCAATTAAGTTAGGTAACTCTAAAACTTCACTGATACGAGCATAACTTCTGCGTTGGCGGTGTCGTCCATATTGAACTAGTTGACCTGTCAACATATTCACCCCTTAAATTAAGAGTATTTATAACAAAAAAATAGTAACAAATAAGCAGAAAAATGCCACTTACTTGTTAGACAAAAAATAAAATGGTTTCAAAATGAAAACCATTTATTAAACTCAACGACAGTCATTTTACTATCATTTCCAAAGAATATAGAAATATACCCACTTTCAAAAAATCATTTTTGAAAATAAATATATATTGGCATTTAATAATACTATCACAAGCAAAAATTACAGTCAATCTTTTTTACTTTTTATGATATAATATCCTTTATCTTTTTTCACTACCTCAACCTCGTCGAACGTTTCTTTTAATAATTCAAGAGCAGATGGCGCTCCTTGCTTCTTTTGTATAACTACCCAAAGCTCTCCACCAGGGAGTAATTTATCATGAGCACCTTTCAAAATTTCATGAACAACACTTTTCCCAGCACGAATTGGCGGATTTGTTAAAATAGCAGCATATTGTCCAGTTACATTTTCATAGATGCTACTTTCATAGATTTTCACATTATCAATCTTATTTACATTCGCATTTTCTTTCGCTAATTCTATCGCTCTTAAATTCACATCGACCATTTCCACTGTTCGACTAATACCATCTTTTGCGATTGATAATCCTATTGGACCGTATCCACATCCAACATCTAAAATATTACCTTCAATTTCTGGAAACGTGAAAATGTTAATTAAAACACGGGATCCAAAATCAACTTCATTCCTAGAAAAAACCCCTGAATCAGATTGGAATTTTAAATCATTACCTCTCAGAGTAAACGAAAATACCTTTTTATCAGTTTTACTATTCGGTTGATTTGTAAAATAATGATCTGCCATAAAAAACTCCTTCTTCCATAAATATACTTATCAACAGTCTTCCCAAAAGCAATCCCATATGTACAAAAAAAGCTCGCATAAATGCGAGCTTTTCTAAAAACTTTTAGAAATTACTTAACTTCTACGTTAGCGCCAACTTCTTCAAGTTTAGCTTTCATTTCTTCAGCTTCTTCTTTGCTGATTCCTTCTTTAATTGCTTTAGGAGTGTTGTCAACTAATTCTTTAGCTTCTTTTAATCCTAAACCAGTTAATTCACGAACTACTTTGATTACTTTGATTTTTTGGTCGCCAGGGCTAGCTAATACTAAATCAAATTCAGTTTGCTCAGCAGCAGCTTCTACAGCGCCACCCATCATAGCTACAGGAGCAGCAGCAGTTACGCCGAACTCTTCTTCGATTGCTTTTACTAAGTCATTTAATTCTAATACAGTCATGTTTTTAACTGCTTCAATGATTTGTTCTTTAGTCATTGTTAATTTCCTCCTTGTTTATACCTTTAAATTATATATTTTAAGCGATCTTGGCATTAAGCGCCTTGTTCTTCTTTTTGTTCTGCAACTGCTTTAGTTGCAAGAGCGAAGTTGCGGATTGGTGCTTGTAGCACGCTAAGCAACATAGAAAGTAAACCTTCGCGAGATGGAAGTTCAGCAAGAGCTTTAACTTCTTCAACAGTAGCAACGTTTCCTTCGATTACACCAGCTTTAATTTCTAAAGCTTCATGTTTTTTAGCGAAATCGTTGATTACTTTAGCAGGAGCAATTACATCCTCCGTACTAAACGCGATTGCGTTTGGACCAGTTAATGATTCGTTTAAACCAGCTAAGCCAGCCTCTTCAGCAGCACGACGAGTTAAAGTGTTTTTGTAAACTTTGAACTCAACGCCAGCTTCACGTAATTGCTTACGTAATTCAGTTACTTCAGCAACATTTAAACCACGGTAGTCAACAACAATTGTTGATTTACTATCACGTAATTTAGCAGCTACTTCAGATACAACTTGTTTTTTAGCTTCTAATACTGCGCTCATTTATTACACCTCCTGTGGATTTTAGTGTGTATACCGCAAAAGTGTAACCATAGCAAAACCTCCACGAACTTTTTTTTAAAAAAGACATGGAGGTTGTATATGCACGAATTTATCAGTTATACACCTCGGTAGGATATTAAGCATAAGCACCTACTGTCTACGGTAGTCTATTTAATTAGCAAGACAAACTCCATTATAGAGAGTTCTTGTCGAATTGTCAACTTTGTTTTTTATCTTAGAAACTAGCTGGATCTACTTTGATACCAGGGCCCATAGTTGAAGTGATTGCTACGTTCTTCATGTATGTTCCTTTAGCAGCAGCAGGTTTAACTTTTACCATAGTTTCAAAGATTGTTGTAAAGTTTTCTACTAACTTTTCGTTTTCGAAAGATACTTTACCGATTGGTACGTGAATGTTACCAGCTTTATCAACACGGTATTCAACTTTACCAGCTTTGATTTCGTTAACAGCTTTAGTTACGTCAAATGTAACTGTACCTGTTTTCGGGTTTGGCATTAAACCTTTAGGTCCTAATACACGTCCTAATTTACCAACTTCAGCCATCATGTCTGGAGTTGCTACTACTACATCAAAGTCGAACCAACCTTGTTGGATTTTGTTAATCATGTCAGCATCGCCTACGAAATCAGCACCAGCAGCTTCAGCTTCTTTAGCTTTTTCACCTTTAGCGAATACTAATACACGTTGTACTTTACCAGTACCGTGTGGAAGAACTACTGCACCACGAATTTGTTGGTCAGCTTTCTTTGGATCTACTCCTAAACGGAATGCTACTTCAACTGTTGCATCAAAGTTAACAGTTGTAGTCTTTTTAACAAGTTCAACAGCTTCGTTTACTGCGTAAACAGCTGTACGATCTACTAATTTAATAGCTTCTTGGTATTTTTTACCTTTGTTAGCCATGTTTTATTCCTCCTAATGTGGTTTTAACGGATTTTCCTCCCACGAATAAAGGTTGCGATAAAACACATCAAATGATGTTCGCAACCTCCTCAATCACACCTTATTGAAGATGGGATTAGTCTTCAATAACGATACCCATACTACGTGCAGTACCTTCTACCATACGCATAGCAGCTTCAACAGAAGCAGCATTTAAGTCAGGCATTTTTTGTTCAGCAATCTCACGCACTTTATCGCGTTTAACTGTTGCTACTTTTTTACGATTTGGTTCACCAGAACCAGACTCGATACCAGCCGCTACTTTAAGAAGTACAGCAGCAGGAGGAGTTTTCGTAATAAATGTAAACGAACGATCTTCGAATACAGTGATTTCAACAGGAATAATTAGACCAGCTTGGTCAGCTGTACGAGCGTTGAACTCTTTACAGAATCCCATGATGTTAACACCTGCTTGTCCTAATGCAGGACCAACTGGTGGTGCTGGGTTTGCTTTTCCTGCAGGAATTTGCAATTTTACCATTTTAATTACTTTTTTAGCCACGAGACACACCTCCTTAAGTCCGTGATGTGGTAATGGGGTTTTACACCCTCCCACTCATATCGTGTTGCATTTTCATGCATATTCTTATACAGAAGTTAATACCATCTTTTCGATGCATATTGACCTTTAAAAGTCTAACATTTTCAAATTAAAAATGCAAGGTCTTGTATTATAATTTTTCAACAAGATGTAAATCCAGTTCTACTGGCGTTTCTTTATTAAAGAATTCTACTAACACAGTCACTTTTTTCTTTTCGAAGTCAATTTCCTTAATTGATCCAGTATAATTCGCAAATGGTCCTTCTTTTAATCGAACAACTTCATTTACATCTAAATCAATATCGATTGTTTGTTCATCTAGACCCATATGTTTTAGAATATGCGTAATTTCTTCTTCTAAAAGTGGGGTTGGTTTTGAACCAGATCCAGCTGAGCCAACGAAACCAGTTACTCCCGGTGTATTACGAACTACATACCAAGAATCGTCAGTCATTACTAGTTCAACTAATACATAACCTGGAAACACTTTACGTTTCGTTACTTTCTCTTTACCGTTCTTCATTTCTACTTCTGATTCTTCTGGAACTATTACACGGAAAATTTTATCCTGCATTCCCATTGTTTCTACACGTTTTTCTAAATTTGCTTTTACTTTATTCTCATATCCTGAGTAAGTATGAACTACATACCATCTTTTTTCCATGTTAGAGGACTACTTGTCCTTCCCTCCCCGGTCAACTTTCTTTGCAAATTAAAAAACCCGTCACCGGGCTTTTTTTTAAACATTATCACTCATTATAGCACAATTAGTTTTAACTTATTCAAGAATAAGTCGAATTAGTTTAGAAAGTCCTGTGTCAATTACAGCGAAGAATACTACAAAGAATAAAACTGTAGCTAATACTGTAACTGTTGAATTAACTAATTCTTTACGTTTAGGCCATGAAACTTTTTTCATTTCACTTTTTACTTCGCGAAAAAACTTACCGATACGACCCACAGATGCAACCCCCATATATACTAGTTTAGAGATTTACGAAACGTCCGCCTTGTCCAAAAAATAGTGCTGAATCTAGTTTATATAATGAATAAGGACATTCGCAATTATCATTTATCTTACTTCATTTATTTTGTTTCTTTATGTGTAGTATGCTCATTGCACGTTTTACAAAACTTTTTCATCTCCAAACGTTCTACAGAAGAGGAATTCTTCATCGTGGAGTAATTTCTATTATTGCAATTAGCGCACGACAGGACAACTTTTTTTCTCATGGTGACACCAACCTAATTCATCTATAATTATCCATTTAGAATGTACCATGTGAATTATAAACTGTCAAACTCAATGGTATACCCTTGTATTCCTATACATTATCACGAATTACAAGGGAGTTTCTTTGATCTGATTAAACTGACAGTTCTCTTATTTCCATATATCTTTCAAGCTTTCTTTTCACTCTTTGTAAAGCATTATCAATCGATTTCACATGTCTATTTAATTCTTCTGATATTTCTTGGTAAGATCGACCATCTAAATAGAGTGATAATACTTTTCTTTCTAAATCGCTTAATAATTCAGACATTTTAAGCTCTATGTCCACATTTTCTTCTTGATTGATCACAAGTTCCTCTGGGTCCATGTTTTTTGTTTCTGTTAAAACATCCAGTAAAGTACGATCAGATTCCTCATCGTAAATAGGCTTGTCCAATGAAACATAAGAATTTAACGGAATATGCTTTTGCCTAGTAGCTGTTTTAATTGCTGTAATAATTTGTCTTGTAATGCATAATTCTGCAAACGCCTTGAAAGACGAAAGTTTGTCTTCTTTGTAATCACGAATTGCTTTGTATAATCCAATCATACCTTCTTGAATGATGTCTTCACGGTCAGCTCCTATTAGGAAATAAGACCTAGACTTTGCTTTAACGAAATTTCGGTATTTTTGAATTAAAAATGTTAGTGCCTCTTGATCACCCTCTCGAACATATTCGAGAATTACCTCATCTTCTAAAGGGCCATACTCTATCATTAGCTTCAATTCCTGTTCAACGTTCACAATTAGCACCTCCGACCAAACAATTTAATTAAATTATACAGCACAAAGAAGAAGGAAACAATAAGTCATCGTTCCCCTCTTCGCCATTTTTCTAAAATTTCTGTTTGTTTCGAATTCAAAGTCTTACTAATTGTCAGTCTTTGATCAGGTATTTCACTAATTTGACTACTTATCATTTTTTTATTTTGAGTAACCGATCGATATAGTTCCATTGCAGGTATACGAAGTGCACCTTGTCCAAATATTTGCCATTGCTCAGTAAAGTCAGATGTCGCAACATAAATATGATGGTTAACATGACGAAGCTCAATTGCCAGTTTTTCAATTTTTTCATCAGCCGTCTGGTTTTTTCGAGTAAAAATCACTTCGACCTTTGAATTCTTGTCGACCTTTTCGATTCCATTTACAAAATGAGCATCAAATACAACAATTATAGACATCCCTGTGTATGCCTTATACTCAGCAAGCTGAGTAATTAGATAATCTCGTGATTTATCAAAGTCAATTTCTCGAAGTTTTCTAAGATTCGGCCAAGCTCCAATCATGTTATAACCATCTACAATAAGAATCTCTTTCTTTTTATGATCCAAGTGGATGTCTCTTACGATGTATTTCATACATTAATAAACTAGCCGCAACAGACGCATTTAAAGATGTAACTTTACCGACCATTGGTAACTTAATTAGGAAATCACATTTTTCCTTTAAGATCCTGCTCATGCCTTTACCTTCGCTACCAATAATTAAACCCAGAGAAATTTGGCCATCCATGTTTCGATAGTCATCAGCACCTTTTGCATCTGTACCAAAAATCCAAACTCCTCTTTCTTTTAATTCATCTACCGTTCTCGCTAAGTTCGTTACTCGAGCTACTGGAATGTATTCAATTGCTCCAGTAGAAGACTTAGCAACCGCTGAGGTTAAACCTACCGCTCTTCTCTTTGGAATAATGATCCCATGAGCACCAACTGCATCTGCAGTTCTCATAATTGAGCCTAAATTATGAGGGTCTTCAATTTCATCAAGAATTAAGAAGAATGGTTGTTCATTTCGACTACTAGCCACTTCAAACAAATCATCAATTTCCACATATTCATATGCAGCCACTTGTGCTACTACACCTTGGTGGTTTCCTTTAACCATTCCATCTAATTTCTTGTTTGGTGCAGTTTGAACTATCACTTTGTTTTGGTTAGCTAATTCTAAAAGTTTATGGATTTGACCTTTATTTGCTCCTTCGCTAACCCAAATTTTATTTATATCACGACCTGAACGTATTGCTTCCATAACTGGATTACGTCCAATAATAAATTCCTCAGACATATTATTCTCCTTTATCATTCTCAATAAATTGAATCGCAAAATGTACAATTGTATTGAGTCTATCTTCATTTTTTAATAAATAATGGTATCCAATTAACGCTTCCATTGCGGTTGCGTACCGATATGTTTGTACATCAGTATTTTTTGGCACAGTTCCTGACTTTGCATTACGGCCCCTTTTAACGACCGCAACTTCTTCATCTGACAATATCTCAGTAAAAAGCATTTCTCTAATTACTTTAGCTTGTCCTTTCGCAGAAACAAATCTTGTTGCTGCTCGGTGAAGTTGATTAGGTCTCACTTTTCCTTTTTCAAGGAGGTGATGACGTACATAAATTTCATATACAGCATCACCTATATAAGCAAGTGCTAAACTGTTTAGTTGTTTAGCATCAACATTTTGGTTACTTTCAATCATGAAGTTATCCTCTTTTCCAGCGAATACCTTGCGGAGTATCTTCAATGATTATATTCATTTCTTTTAATTGATCACGAATTTGGTCCGCTAATGCAAAATCACGATTTTTACGTGCGTCGGTACGTTTTTGAATTAATGCTTCGATTTCATCATCTAACATTGCTTCTTCTTTAACTAGTGTAATGCCTAGTACATTTGATAATTCATCAAAAGTTGCTACTAATTGGTTTAATACATTCGTAGAAGTATGTGTCTCTAGTAAATATTGATTTGCCAATTTAGCTAATTGATATAAAACAGAAATCGCATTAGCTGTATTAAAATCATCATCCATTACTTTTGTGAAGACAGCTTTTTCATCTGCTATTTCTTTTAACCACTTATTGTCATCTTCAGTTAAGTTAGTACTACTTTCTAGACGGTGCTTACTATTTTGGTAAGCCGTTTTTATACGTTCAAAACCATTTCTAGCTTCTTGTAAAAGTTCATCGCTATAGTTAATTGGATGACGATAATGCACTGATAACATGAAGAAACGTAATAACATAGGATCAACAATTTTAATAATGTCATGGACTAATACAAAGTTACCCAATGATTTAGACATTTTTTCGTTGTCAATATTGATGTATCCATTATGCATCCAATAATTTGAAAAAGTTTTCCCGCTTAAAGCTTCTGACTGAGCAATTTCATTCTCATGGTGTGGGAATGATAAGTCTTGACCGCCTGCATGAATATCAATTGTGTCACCAAGGTATTTCTTTGCCATTGCTGAGCACTCAATATGCCATCCTGGTCTACCTTTCCCCCATGGACTTTCCCAGAATATTTCGCCTGGTTTTGCTGCTTTCCATAGAGCAAAATCTAGTGGGTCTTCTTTCTTTTCGCCAACTTCAATTCTTTCACCAATTCGAAGGTCTTCAATTGATTGGTGTGAAAGTTTACCGTAACCTTCAAATTCCTTTGTTTTGAAGTAAACATCACCTTCAGATTCATATGCATAACCTTTTTTTACTAGCTCATCGATAAACTCAATAATAATATCCATATTATCCATTACACGAGGATGATTCGTTGCTGTTTTGCAACCTAGCTCTTGAACATCTTCAAAATATGCATTAATAAAACGATCTGCTATAGTTGGGACATCTGAACCTAATTCATTTGCTGCTTTAATTAACTTATCATCAACATCAGTGAAATTTGAAACATAGTTTACTTCGTATCCACGATATTCAAAATAGCGTCTTACTGTATCAAAAACAATAGCAGGTCTTGCATTACCAATATGAATATAGTTATATACAGTAGGTCCACATACATACATTTTGACCTTGCCTTCTTCTATAGGCTTAAAATCTTCTTTATTTCTTGTTAAGGTATTATAAATTTGAATTGCCATAGTGTTACTTCCTTTCAGATATTCTCATTAAACTTCTTAGCTCTTCTAATTCCGCTTCTAGTTGTAGTAATCGATCTGCTACTGGGTCAGGTAGATCACAGTGATCAAATTGATTATTTACTCTAATTCCATCTTGAACAACTATCTTCCCAGGTATACCAACAACCGTAGTATTCTTTGGAACATCCTTTAGCACAACTGAATTTGCACCGATTTTTGCATTTTCTCCGATTGTGATTGATCCCAGAACTTTTGCTCCCGTAGCTACTAATACTCCACTCAATAAGGTCGGGTGTCGCTTACCTTTTTCCTTACCGGTTCCACCTAATGTTACTCCTTGATAAATCGTAACATCATCACCTATTTCACATGTTTCTCCAATTACAACTCCTGCACCATGATCGATAAAAAATCGTCTACCAATTTTCGCCCCTGGGTGAATCTCGATTCCTGTTAAAAAACGAGCAAACTGTGAAATACTCCTTGCAATAAAGTGCCATTTTTTCCGATAGAAATAATGAGCAAATCGATAAAGCCATAATGCATGTAAACCAGCATACGTAAGAATAACTTCTAAATAGCTAGTAGCGGCTGGATCGCGTTCAAATATCGTCGCTACATCTTCCTTCATGTACTTTAGCATCTTCATTTCCCCTTAAAGAATTTATTAAGAATTTGATTTTTTTCTCTATAAAAAATAAAAAGCGTCCCAGTGTACATAAAATACACAGAGACGCTTAATGCGCGGTTCCACTCTGTTTAGATAAAATAAATTTATCTCAACTCATGTAATGTAACGGTTTCCACCGCCTTAGCCTACTAAAACGTATTTTTCGGCTAAGGACTCAAGGGGGCACTTCAATGACTACCGTTAAAATCACTTTCACCAGTGTGATTCTCTCTGGGTAACGAGTAAGCATTTACTTTTCCCTATCAACATTTTACCTATATGAATATTACTTATATATATTACAAATTAATCAAAATGTTAACCAATTATTTGTTGTAAACGAGCAATAACTTTTTCTTTTCCTAATAAAGTCATCGCTGCTGGTAATTCAGGACCATGACATTGACCAGTTGTTGCCACACGAATTGGCATAAATAACTTTTTGCCTTTTTGTCCAGTTGACTTTTGAACTGATTTCATTGCAGCTTTAATTGAATCAACTGTAAATTCTTCAGAAGCATTAAGTTCTTCAACTAATGCTGAAAGTACTTCTTTCACTTGCTCTTCAGAAATAACAGCTTGCTCTTCTTCACCGAATGTTAATACATCTTTGAAGAATAAGCTTGATAATTCTACAATTTCAGCACCAAAGCTCATTTGGTCTTGATATAAAGCTACTAGATTTGTAACCCACAGATTTTCATCTGCAGTGCGTTCTTCATTTACAAAACCAGCTTTAATTAGATGTGGTAATGAAATTTCTACCACTTTTTCTAATGGTTGCTCTTTAATATATCGGTTGTTAATCCAAGTTAATTTTTGCTTATCAAACATAGCAGGAGCAGAACTTAAACGGCTAGGATCAAAAATCTTAATAAATTCATCCTTGCTGAAAATCTCTTCTTCACCAACTGGTGACCAACCAAGAAGAGCAATAAAGTTAAATAACGCTTCTGGTAAGTAACCAAGATTTTGATATTGTTCAATAAATTGTAATACAGATTCGTCACGTTTTGAAAGCTTTTTACGGTTTTCGTTCACAATTACTGCCATATGACCAAAACCTGGAGCATCCCAATTTAATGCACGATATACCATTATTTGTTTAGGTGTATTAGAAATATGCTCTTCACCGCGAAGTACGTGACTAATCTTCATTAATGCATCGTCAACTACTACAGCGTAGTTATAAGTAGCGATTCCGTTCTTTTTAACAAGAACCCAGTCGCCGATATCTTTTGATTCAAATTTAATATTTCCACGAACGATATCTTCCCACTCATACGTATCGTTTGCTGGTACTGCAAAACGAATAGTGTGCTCTGCACCTGCTGCTTCTTTTACAGCTCTTTCTTCAGCTGTTAAATGACGGCATTTTCCGCTATAACGTGTAGTTGGATGACCAGCAGCTAATTGTGCTTCACGTTCCGCTGCAAGCTCTTCCTCTGTACAATAGCACTTGTATGCATGACCATTCTCAATTAATTCATTAGCATATTGTTTGTATAAGTCTAGTCTTTCTAGCTGGCGATAAGGACCGTACTCGCCACCTTTATCTGGACCTTCATCCCAATCAATACCTAACCAGTGTAAATATTTCGCTTGGCTTTCTTCGCCACCTTCAACATTACGTTCAATATCAGTATCTTCAATACGTAATACCATATCACCGTTAAAATGCTTAGCAAATAAATATACGTATAATGCTGTACGTGCATTTCCAATATGTAAATGACCTGTCGGACTAGGTGCATAACGAACTCTTACTCTATTTGACATTTATAGACACTCTCCACTAATTAATTAATATACTTTATTAGTTTAAGCCTTCTTTTGTAACAATACAACCGCTTGGGATGCAATTCCTTCTTTTCTTCCTGTAAAACCTAATTTTTCAGTTGTTGTTGCTTTAACATTAATACAATCAGATGTCGTTTCAAGCAGTTCGGCAATTCGCTCTCTCATTAATTGGATATATGGTGCCATTTTAGGCGCTTGAGCAATAATCGTACAATCTGCGTTAACTACCTCATAGCCTTTATCCTTAACAATATGAAATACGTGTTGAAGTAGTTTTGCTGAATCAGCATCTTTAAAAGCTGGATCTGTATCCGGGAAATGTCTACCTATATCTCCTTCACCAATAGCCCCTAGCAATGCATCCGATATTGTATGAAGAAGAACATCGGCATCAGAATGACCTAATAAACCTAACTCGTACGGGATCTCAATTCCACCAATAATTAATGGGCGATTTTCTGCAAAAGCGTGAACATCAAACCCTTGTCCAATTCTAAACATGTAAACACCTTCTAACCTCTATATTGTTCATAGATTGTTTCTGCAAAAAACAAATCTTCTTTAGTTGTTACTTTAATATTGTTATAATCTCCATTTACTACAAAAACTTTACTTCCGTTCCATTCAACTAAGCTAGCATCATCAGTTCCTAAATAACCATTTTCAATTGCTTTTTGATGCGCTTCTATTAAGCATTTGTATGTAAAAGCTTGGGGAGTCTGTACTCCCCAAAGTGTAGAACGATCGATTGTTTCAACGACTTCTTGATCAATAACTTTCTTTATTGTATCTTTCATCGGAACTGCACAGATGACTGCCTCATGTTCATTCATCTTTTCAAGAATCCGCTCAATCACTGCATTTGTTACAAAAGGTCTCGCCCCGTCATGTACTAAAATAAAACTTTCAGTATCCTTAATTGAAACTAAACCATTATAAACACTTTCTTGCCTCTCTGCTCCACCTTTTACATAGGTTATTTTATTTTGAATAAAGCTTGGCAAATTTAAAGTTTCAAAGAACTCTTTTTCAGATTCTTTAATTGGTAAGATAATCTCATTACAGCGATGATCTTCGCCAAATACTTTTAAGGTTAATTCAATAATTGGCGAGCTAATTATTTTTAGAAATAATTTATTATAGCCTGCACCCATTCGAGAGCCAGAACCCGCTGCTGGAATGATGACCTTATATTGCATTTTACGTATACCCCTCTAACTTACTTTACTTTTGCAAAAATCATGCGACCAGCAGAAGTTTGTAGTACGCTCGTAACGACTGTCTCTACTCGTTTACCAATTGATTCTTTACCGTCTTCTACAACGATCATTGTACCATCGTCTAAATATGCAACACCTTGTAATTTTTCTTTACCTTCTTTTACTACAAAAGCAGTTAATACTTCCCCTGGTAATACTACTGGTTTAATTGCATTTGCTAGATCGTTAATATTCCAAACTTTAATTTGCTGAAGTTCACTTACTTTATTTAAATTAAAGTCATTTGTCACTAAAATACCATTTTTTAATTTAGTAAGCTTTACTAATTTGGCATCTACTTCAGGAACATCTTCAAAATCACCTTCGTAGATTTCAACTTTCATAGCTAGCTCTTTTTGGATTCTATTTAGAATATCTAATCCTCTTCGCCCTCTATTTCGTTTTAACGTATCTGAGGAATCAGCTATATATTGTAACTCTGCTAATACAAATTGTGGAATCACAATTGTTCCTTCTATGAAACCAGTTTGGCATATATCAGCAATACGACCATCAATGATTACACTAGTGTCTAAAATTTTAACTGGAATATCGAATGCTGCATCTTGCTCTTCAGCAACCTTTTTCTTGGCCTTAGAAGATAAAGTAAATAAACTCAATAATTCTTCTCTTTTTTTAATCCCAACTTGAAAACCTAAATATCCTAATAAAATCGTAACAACTATTTGAATAATTGATGAAACATACTGTAATCTAATTGAGTCAATTGGCAATGAAATAAGAAATGCCAGAATAAGTCCAAAAACAAGTCCTAAACTACCAAACAAAATCATTGAAATAGGAGCCTTTAATAATTTCTCCTCAATATACTTAATAAACGTTACTGTTGGATCAACTAACCAAAGCGATAAAATAAAAAAGATCACTGCTCCACTTAAAGCTTGCACATAAGAATTATGCAAAATATTAGGTAACTCAGTTTTTAAGAGTTTATCTAATAGTGGAAAAAGTACTAAACCTAAAGTACTTCCGACAAAAATATAAATAACTTGAACGATCCTCTTTATCAATTCGCCACCTCCTTTAAATAAATAATAACTCTATCTTAGACGAAATAACTTAGTTATGTCTATTGATATACAGTTGCTCCTGAATTCGTTTTAATCCTTCTTTGATTTTTTTTGCACGAATTTCACCAATTCCATCAACATCATCCAACTCAGCAAGAGTAGCTTTGTAGATCCCTTTAAGGTGCTTAAATCGCTGTGTTAAATTTTCAATCACTAGCGGCGGCAGTCTAGAAATTTTCATCAACATACGATACCCTCTAGGCTCTACCATTTCCTCAAGATTTGTGTTATTCGGATAACCTAGTAATTTAATAATGGCATGATCCTCTAACAATTCTTCGTTTGCCAGTTCTTGGAGCTTTTGCAAAATACTTTTAGGATCTTGTTCCTTACTATAATGATAATCCTTTATTAAAAGTAATGCCTCCTCCTCAAGGTCCGAAATGATCTCAATTAACTGTAATTCAATCAGTCTTCCTTCATCACCAAGCTCAATTACATAATTATTAATTTCATTTTTAATTCGAAGAACCATTTCAACACTATGTAAAACATTTACAACTTCAAATAATGTCACTAGCTCTTCAAATTCTAAAATACTAAGTGAGGTAATCCCTTGATTCCATACAATTTTATATTTTTCAAGAGTCTGAATCGCCTGATTAGCTTTTGTTAAAATTACACCAATATCTCGCAGTGTATAGCGCAAATTACCTTTATATAAGGTAATAACATTACGTCTTTGCGAAATAGCAATTACTAAGTTTCCAGTCTGTCTTGATACTCGTTCTGCAGTTCGATGACGCATACCAGTTTCTTTTGTAAAGATTGATTGATCTGGTATCAATTGTGCATTTGCTAACAGGATTTTTGACCCTGTTTCATTTAAAATGAGCGCTCCATCCATTTTTGCTAATTCATATAAGCTAGCTGGAGAGAAAGGGTCATTAATATGAAAACCACCGTCGACCATTTCTTTTGTTTCATCATTAAAGCCAAGTACAATTAGTCCACCAGTCTGTGCTCTAAGTACATTATCAATGCCATCACGCAATGGTGTACCTGGAGCGATCATTTCTAAAACTGGCAACATTGATTTAGCTTTTTGTTTTTGATCCTCCATCTCTACCCTCCTAACACGTATTTTAATGCTTCATGTACTGTATTAATACCTATTATTTCCATTCCTTCGGGAAAACTCCATCCTCCAATATTTTTTGATGGAATTATTGCTCTTTTAAATCCAAGTTTAGCTGCTTCTTGTACTCTTTGCTCTATTCTAGATACCCTGCGAACTTCTCCTGTTAAACCGATCTCACCAATTACTACATCTGTTGGATTAGTAGGTTTATCTTGAAAGCTTGATGCTATACTTACCGCAACAGCTAAGTCTACAGCTGGCTCATCTAACTTCAGTCCTCCGGCAACCTTTAAATAAGCATCTTGATTTTGTAATAAAAGGCCCATTCTCTTTTCTAATACAGCCATAATTAACGATACTCTATTATGATCTATACCAGTTGCCATTCGTCTTGCATTTCCAAAGCTCGTTGGAGAGACAAGTGCTTGTAGTTCAACTAATACAGGTCTAGTACCTTCCATAGAAGCAACAACAGTTGAACCTGCTACTCCAAAAGGTCTCTCTTCTAAAAATATTTCCGATGGATTCAGTACTTCCACTAATCCTAACTCTTTCATCTCAAAAATACCAGTTTCATTAGTAGATCCAAAACGATTTTTAACTGCCCTTAATATTCGATATGTATGATGTCGTTCACCCTCAAAATATAATACTGCATCTACCATATGTTCCAGTAAACGTGGGCCTGCAATTGATCCTTCTTTTGTTACATGTCCTACTATAAAGATCGGGATCCCTTTAGTTTTCGCGAATTTCATTAATTCTGAAGTACACTCTCGTACTTGTGATACACTACCAGGAGCAGATGTTACTTCTTGTAAATAGATTGTTTGAATCGAATCAATTACAACAAAATCAGGAGCCATCTCATCCATATATCGAGCAATATGAGACAAATCTGTCTCGGATAAGACATATAAGTTTTGTGTAGCGACACCTAGTCGTTCTGCTCTTAATTTTATTTGCTTCTGAGATTCTTCACCTGAAACATATAAAACTTTATGGTCCTTTTTAGCCAATTGTGAGGAAACCTGTAATAGCATTGTCGACTTACCAATTCCCGGGTCACCACCAATTAATACTAATGAACCTAAAACGATACCTCCACCTAAAACCCGATTAAACTCATCAAATGAGGTTTCGATACGAGTTTCAGTGCCTATTTCAACTTCCATGATTGAAATTGGTTTCGTTCCTTCTACTGTAGCATTTGTATTAAATGTTAGCCTTCTTGAACTAGCAGGCTGTTCTATAAACTCAACCATTGTATTCCACTCGTTACATGCAGGACACTTTCCAATCCACTTAACCGATTCATATCCACAAGATTGACAAACGAATTTAGTTTTACTTTTTTTAGCCATATGTATAGTACCTCTTTTGTTACTCTGATTTTCTATATTAATAGAGTATGTATTCTAAGTCTATCCTAACGCTTTTTTGATATAAGAAAAAGGGCTTCACGCCCTTTTTCACAAATTAGATAACTTTACAATTAATTTGTTCAATTATCCTTCATAAAAGGTATGAACTTTGTAATTGCTTATTGATTTACAGTTTCAGCCGCTGATCTAATCAAATATTCATTATCCTTTACATCAAGAATAACTTTTCGGCCTTTTTCAACATTACCTTTTAATAATTCTTCGGATAAACGATCCTCTACTTGTTTTTGAATTGCTCTTCTTAATGGACGAGCTCCGTATTCAGCATCGAATCCTTCATCTGAAATTTTATCAATTGCTGCATCTGATAATTCTAGTTCAATTTCTTGTTCTTTTAAACGCTTCGTTAAGCTATTAACCATTAAGTGAACAATTTCTTTAATATGTTTCTTCTCTAATGAATGGAAGACGATTGTTTCATCGATACGGTTTAGGAATTCAGGACGGAATGCTTTTTTCAGTTCCTCTAATACTTTTCCTTTCATATCTTTGTAATCTTTTTCTCCATCGTTAATATTGAATCCAACATATTTATTTGTTTTTAAAGCACTTGCTCCGACGTTTGATGTCATAATAACAAGTGTATTTCTAAAGTCAACTGTGCGACCTTTTGAATCGGTTAATCGACCGTCTTCTAATACTTGAAGTAGGATATTAAATACGTCTGGGTGAGCTTTCTCAATTTCATCTAATAGAATTACTGAGTAAGGTTTACGTCTAACTTTCTCAGTTAATTGACCACCTTCATCATAACCTACATATCCTGGAGGTGCTCCTACTAAACGAGATGTTGCGTGTTTTTCCATATACTCTGACATATCAATACGAATCATCGCATCTTCATCGCCGAAAATTGTTTCAGCTAATGCTCTAGCCAACTCTGTTTTACCTACCCCTGTAGGACCTAAGAAAATAAATGAACCAATTGGGCGTTTTGGATCTTTTAATCCAGCTCTTGCACGTCTTACAGCTTTAGAAACTGCTACTACTGCTTCTTCTTGACCAATTACTCGTTTATGAAGAACGCTTTCCATATTTAACAGTTTATCTGCCTCTGTTTGAGCAAGTTTTGTAACTGGAATATTCGTCCAAGATGATACAACATTCGCTATATCCTCTACAGTTACTTCGGAATTTTCTTTACCTTGTTTCTCTTTCCATTGACGTTTCGTATCTTCTAATTGTTCACGTAATCTTTGTTCTGAATCTCTTAATGATGCTGCTTTTTCAAATTCTTGACTTTGAACAGCTGCATCTTTCTCTTTACGAACTTCCTCTAATTTTAATTCTAATTCTTTTAAATTTGGCGGTGTTGTAAAGCTACGTAGTCGTACTTTAGAACCAGCCTCATCAATAACATCAATTGCTTTATCCGGTAAGAAACGGTCTGTAATGTATCGATCAGATAGTTTTACAGCTTCAATAATTGACTGATCAGAAATTGATACTCTATGATGTGCCTCATAACGGTCACGTAAGCCTTGAAGAATTTGAATTGACTCCTCTACACTCGGCTGATCAACTTGAATTGGTTGGAAACGACGCTCTAACGCAGCATCTTTTTCGATATATTTACGGTATTCATCAATTGTTGTTGCACCGATGCATTGTAGTTCACCACGTGCTAATGATGGCTTTAAGATGTTAGATGCATCAATTGCACCTTCCGCTCCTCCTGCACCAATTAATGTATGAAGTTCATCAATGAAAAGAATAATATTACCAGCTTGACGAATTTCGTCCATTACTTTTTTCAGACGATCTTCAAATTCACCACGGTACTTAGTTCCAGCTACGACAGTACCCATATCAAGTGTCATAACTCGTTTATCTCTTAAAATTTCTGGTACTTCATTATTTACAATTTGTTGAGCTAAACCTTCTGCAATAGCTGTTTTACCAACACCAGGCTCACCAATTAATACTGGATTATTCTTAGTGCGTCGGCTTAACACTTCAATTACTCGCTGAATTTCTTTACCACGCCCGATTACAGGATCTAAGCGACCCTCTCTAGCTGATACTGTTAAATCACGAGCTAAGCTGTCTAATGTCGGTGTGTTTGCTTGATTAGCAGATCCATTTTGATGATTAGACGAGCTTTCATTACTGCCTAATAATTGAAGAACTTGTTGACGAGCTTTATTTAAGCTAACACCAAGATTATTTAATACTCTTGCTGCTACGCCTTCTCCTTCTCGAATTAATCCTAAAAGGATATGCTCTGTTCCTACATATGAATGACCTAATTTACGAGCCTCATCCATTGATAATTCAATCACTTTTTTAGCTCTAGGAGTGTAGTGTACAGTTTGAGCAACTCCTTGGCCACGTCCTATTAATGTTTCCACTTCTTGTTGTACTTTCTCTGGGCTTAATCCAAGTGCAAGTAATGCCTTAGCAGCAATCCCTTCTCCCTCTCGAACAAGTCCTAGTAAAATATGTTCTGTACCTATATTTGAGTGTCCAATTCGGATTGCCTCTTCTTGAGAAAGAGCTAATACTTTTTGAGCACGTTCTGTAAATCGACCAAACATCATAATTGGTTCCTCCCATATAATTAGTTATTTTTGTTAGATAGTCTTTCGCGTATTAGTGAAGCTCTTTTAATATCCCTTTCTTCGGGAGTAAGCTGATCACCGACATACTGTTGTAAGATACCTGGTTGGGTTAATATCATTAATTCATGTAAAAAGTTTTTAGATAACCCATCAATTAAACCTAGATCAATCCCTAATTGTACATCCGATAAACACTTAGCACTTTCCTTTGTTTCTATTATTCTTCCGTATTTCAATGTACCTAAAGAACGAAAGACTCGATCTTCTAAAAGAATTAAAGAAGTTCTTGCAAGTGCATCTCTTGCTGATTTCTCGTGTTTAATCAGTTGTTGAACAATTGTCGTTAAATCTTCTATTATTTCTTCTTCCGATTTCCCTAATGTTATTTGATTCGAAATCTGAAAGATATTACCTAATGCTTCGCTACCTTCACCATAAATTCCTCTTACTACTAAACCAAGTTGATTAATAGTAGGGATTAAACGGTTAAATTGTTTCGTGATGACTAGTGCTGGTAGATGCATCATCACTGAGGCCCTTAATCCGGTACCAACGTTAGTAGGACAACTAGTTAAATAACCAATTGTTTCATCAAAAGCATATTCAAGCTGACTCTCTATATAATTATCAATATGATTCGCTTGAGTAAGTGCCTCTCTAAGTTGTAAACCTGGAAATAGAGCTTGAATTCTTAAATGATCTTCTTCATTGATCATAATGCTAATTTGTTCATCCTGAGATAGTATACATGCTCCATGTACCGACTCTTGAACTAAATTAGGACTTATTAAGTGTTTTTCAATTAATACTCTTTTTTCTACTGGTTCTAACTTATTAATTTCAATATATTCAAAAGGTCCGTTTGGTAAAGCTGTACTACCTTCAAAATAATGTTTAACTAAATGACAAATTTCTTTAGCCTTGTCTTGACTAAGTAAAGTTGGATACAAATATGCACTGAAATTTCTAGCTAACCTAATACGACTACTTAAAACGATATCATCATCTGGGCCTTCTTGTTTCATCCATGGACTGATGGCCTCATTAATAATTCGATTAATAGACATGTAACTTACTCCACCTCCTTTTGAAGGGCTTGTAAATCTTTTTCAATTTCACGAATTTCATCCCGAATCTTAATTGCTTGCTCAAAATCTTCGTTATCAATAAAATTTTTCATTTGAGATTTCAAGTCTTGTAACTTCCTTTTCAAGGAGATTGCCCCATTAATCTTTTGAGGGATTTTCCCTGTATGCGATACATTACCGCTATGAATTCTTTTAACAATTGGTTTCATCTGATCCATAAATGTTTCATAACAAGTAGAACAACCTAACCGTCCAATTTTAGTAAACTTTTGAAAAGTCATCTTACATCTAGGACATTCAATTTGGGAATCTTGATGAAATTTATTTTTCTTCATTTCATAAATACCAGTATTACCTTTAAACAATCCAGCTAACAAATCATTTACAGAATAACCACCTATTTCAGAAAAAATATGTTTATTGTTCGATTCATTTGCGCATTTCTCACATAAGTGAATATCTGTTTTCTCACCATTAATAATTTTAGAATAGTGTAATGTTGCCGGACGTTCTTGACATTCTTGACAAATCATTATGGGCAACCTCCATATTCTATTTATACTTTAAGCTTCTTAGCATTGCCTTGAACATTCTTGCTCTTAACTCGTCTCTATAAGGTAAATTAACCATTATTACTGAACGATCTAATACACTTAACATCATTTTTGCTTCTCGCCCAGTAATTACATTTTTTTCAAGTAGTAGACGAATATAGTCCTCTGAGCTAGACTGTGCAATATTATTAGTAAAGCTACTTAATATTTGATCTATCACGCTCGCTTTATCATGAAATTGTACTTTAATAATTCGAATATACCCGCCGCCGCCGCGTTTACTTTCTACTACATATCCTCTTTCTAATGTGAATCTAGTATTTATTACATAATTTATTTGAGAAGGTACACAATCAAATTTATTCGCTATTTCACTTCTTTTTATCTCGACATAATCTTTATCGGATATGTCAAAGTAGTGCATTAGATATTGTTCAATAATATCTGATATATTCTTCATCTATTTACCACCTTTACTGACTTTGACTATCTTTGACTATTATTATATTCCTTTCATGAAAAATTTCAACTATTATCTCTTTACCATTTTTTCCAAACGATACAGCTCTTAATCTTTTTTATACATTAAGAATTGTATAAATTGGTAGCCTAGAAGAAAAATTGACGTATTTTTCAATATTGGATATTAAATATAAGTGCTATATCCTCTCTGTCATTACCTAAAGGCTCGCCAATTGGCGATTTTTCTTTATCAGTATATATATATATATGTTATACAATTCTTTTAAGAAGCTTTTTTTCCTTTTTACTTTTATTAAAAAAATTATTATTTTGATCAATCTCGTTTGATCATTTGAGCATTTTTAGATAACAAAAAAAACATCAGCCTAATTGCTGATGTTTTTGGTTACCAGGCGACGTTCTACTCTCACAGGGGGAAACCCCCAACTACCATCGACGCTGAAGAGCTTAACTGCCGTGTTCGGTATGGGAACGGGTGTGACCTCTTCGCAATAATCACCTGATTTGTATTGAGTTGTACTTCGTACCCTCA
>NZ_MDKC01000011.1 GCF_001712755.1 Gottfriedia luciferensis | reverse complement strand
TTTTTTTGATGAAAAAGTTGATTGGAATGGAGGGGTGCTCGACTCCTATGGGATTAGCGGGAAGGCTAAAGACCCCGCAGGCTTGCCGAGGAGGCTAAAGAATCTCGCCCCATGGAAAGCGAGCATCCTGTAATGGAAATCAACATCACTCTACTCCTTTTACGAAAATTTGGTAATTTAATTGACAAAGTTGTTTTTCAACAGCGTGAAGAAACCTCTTGAAGTACAAGAGGTTTCTAACTTCTTATTCATTCTTTTTTACTATCCTCTTATTAAGATATAATTTTAAAACGATACAATTAAAAGTAGGCAATTTCAAATGGAATACTAAGTATGTTTATTGTGTTAAAGCTACCTGTTCTTAGATTTGTTCCTAGAAAATATGTTGTCCAAACTTTGTAAATGACTTAAAAAGATTATTTCCATAACCAAACTACATTATAGCGTTTCACGTTTTAAATAGTTTGTTTTTTTATTTTTGCAATTAAACTCGAAATACTTAAACCTTGTACTAGTAAAGAAAAAACTACATTTACAAATACAATTAATACAATACTTTTATAATAAGGAAAATTATGAGGTAATGTTAATGCCAATGATATCGATAAAGCTCCTTTTAATCCCCCCCAATTAATAAGAAACTTTTCAGTACTTGTAAAACTCTTTGCTTTAAATAAACTAATATAAACTGCAATTGTTCTGGCCATTAAAGTAATTAAAATAGAAAACAAAGTTAATTTCCAATTTGAGAAAAGGTTTAATCGGTACACTTCAATTCCGATAAGCAAAAATAAAATTGTATTTGAAATAAATGAGATAATATCCCAAAAACTATACATATAATTTTTTGTATTTTCATTCATTCCTATTTTTTTGCCATAGTTACCAAAAACAATACCACCAATAACAACAGCGATCACTCCACTTCCATGGAATATTTCTGCTATTAAATAGCTACCGTAAAATAAAAGAAATGAAACCATTGTTTCAAGCGGATAATCATCAACTAAGCTAATTAAATATGACGCGATAAATCCTAAAACTAGTCCAACAATCAAACCAATAAAAACAATTTTAAGAAATAAAATAAAACTCGCGCCTAAAGCACCAAATAACCCTTTGTTCATGAAGCTTATAATATAAACCGTAGAAATTTTAAATAGTACTACAGCTATTCCATCATTAAATAAGCTTTCACCTTCTAAACTTATCGCTATTGATTTTTTAGCCTTCATCACTTTTAAAATGCCCATTACTGAGATCGGATCGGTTGCACACATTAAAGAAGCAATCGTAAGAGATACGACAAATGGTAAATGGCAAAGGTAAGTCAATACTAGTGCAATGATGATAAAAGTTAAGAAAGTCCCAAATAATGCTAGTCTTGCAATTTCCCCTTTAAATTTATTTAGATCTTTAAACTCTAATTTAATTGCTGCTTCTCCTAATAAAGAGGGTAAAAAGAAGCTTAAAACAATGACAGAAAAAAACTGATGGTCACTAAACATATAGGCTATTTTATTAAAAAAAGGAAAATTTAATAAACCAATTAATAAACCTAATATGACAAGGAAAATTGTATATGGTTTTTTTAACTTACTTGCCAAAATCCACACTAAAACTCCCGCTAACAAAAGAATTAATATACTTTCAATCCAACTATTCGCATTTTCAATTAAATTTGTTTCCATATCATTTTTAAACCTACTTTCTACCAGCCAAAAACTTCATAGTTCTATTTTTTTCCATTTAATATTTTTAATACGATATGAAGACATAATTTTATAAATAGGGATTGAAACTTTTTCATCACATTAAGATCAATTCATCAATTATAAAAAAATAGCTTGTAGACAAATGGAAATTACCACTTTGTCTACAAGCTAACATTTCTTCTAATATAGAATGCGTTTTAGTTAGAAAACTTTTGAAATACTTTTAATTTACTTTTTGAATTCTTCCTTCAATTTCATAAACAAAAGGTCTTGGAAGTGATTTAACATAATCTACAGTCGCTTGTAAATCTTCTGGTCCTACTTCTAAATCAGTAGAACGTTCGCCAATACCATATTTTACATTTCCGTACATATAGTTGTTAACTACAACTGAATATTCTTTGTTCGGGTCAATTTTACTACCGTTTGGTAAAAGGATGTCTACTACTTTTCTAGTTGATGAATCCCACGTATACTTAAATCCAGCAATGTGGAAATCTAAGCCCTTATCGGTAATTTGATTATTTAACACTGTTTCAATATCTTGACCACTAAGCATTACTTTATTTAATACATTTCCAAAAGGCTGAATTGCGAATAAATCACCAAACGTAACTTGACCAGCGTCAAGTTCCGCTCTAACTCCGCCACCGTTCATCATTGCGAAGTCAGCATTCATCGCAGCTTTCATTCCATCTGCAATTAAGTTACCTAGTGCAAAATCGCCATAAGTATCAGAAGATGGATATCCTTTTGGTAAAGTTTGCATTGAGTCACCAACAATCTCAGCTTTAATTGGCATAATTAAATCTTCATATTTTTTCATGATCGCTGAAACTGTCGGGTCTGGTGTATAGTCTTTTTGATAAACTGTTACTACTTCTCCATCCTTCTTAACAATATCACCTGTTACTGCATCTAATTCTAAATCTACATCAGAAAATGCAGAACCATACGAATAAGCTTGTACGATTAATTTATTATCAACTACTTTATTATTAAATACATGATTATGAGCAGCAAAAATAACATCTACTTCATCATCAACTTTTTCAGCAATATCAGTTGCATCATATAAATCTGCTTTACCTGTTTGAAGTGTAGGGTTATGTGCTAATACTACGATTGCTTTAATTCCTTGTTTTTTTAGAATATCTGTATAATGGTTAATTGCTTCAACTTCATCACGAATTTCAAGCGTTTCATTTCCTTTTCGAACAATCATATTAGGAGTTTCTTGCGTTACTACACCAATAAAACCAATCTTTTTACCGCCCACTTGTTTAATTGTGTATGGTTGAGTAATTAATTCTCCTGTTGCAGAATCATATGCATTGGCAGCAATCACTGGAAAGTTCATTCCGTCATATCCTTTTGTACCTTTAGGATGTTCTCCACCATTCATCATACGCTTTAATTCAGCTATACCTTCATCAAACTCGTGATTTCCAACTGTACCTACATCAAAACCCATTGCTTCCATTACTTCAACTGTTGGTTCATCTTGGAATAATGCTGAGATTAGTGGACTACCGCCAATCATGTCACCCGCATGAACAAGTAATGTATTTGGATTTTCTGCTTCACGTTGCTTCATTGCAGCAGCTGTGTATTCCATACTCCCAGCTAATAATTCTTGGCCATTAACAGTAACTTTTGTATCCGTATCAAGCTGACCATGAAGATCATTTAAGCCCAATAATTGAACTTTAATATTTTCTTTTGGAGCAGTCCCTAAATCTAATTTAAAAATTCCAAAGCCTGCAAGATCCGTTTTATTTGTAAATGAAATATTACTATTAGGCTTGATGAATTCTTCCGCTCTTGGTGATGTCGTAAACGTTACATTTACATTTCCGCTAATTGGTGCAATTGACCAGTTATGATCTGCTGTTGGTGTAATTGTTTTCGATTCTGAAATGTAATCCATTAAGATTTGACGGTTTTCATCAGCAGAATCTACTACAAGTTCGCTACCTTTAACACCTGGGAAATTACCACCGCCACCAGCACGATAGTTATTTGTTACAACGATGAATTCCTGATTTAGATCAATTGGTTGTCCATTATAAGTTAAATTTATTACTCGACTTGAATTACTATTAACAAGATTTCCATTTAAATCGTACTTGGCTGGTTTTGTTACATCAATTTGATAGTTAACACCATCAATTACATCAAAGTTATAAACAGGAAAAGCTGGATTTAATAATGCTTGTTCTTCTGTTTTATTAGGATCAATTTGATTGTATTTACCTGCCGTCATTTCAATCCATTCTTTAACTACAGAACCTTTTACTTTAATTGCTTTTAACGTATTATCATAAAGATAAAGGTCGCCTGCACTTCTTATCGTAAGGTCGCCTTTTTTAATCTCAGTATACTCAGCTACACCATTACGGCCAGCTTTGAATGGAGCTCCTACTGATAAAATTGGTAATTCTTTATATTCTGGTTTCTTTTCAGCAATATATTTTTCTACAAACCATTTTTGTGCATTTGTAACAACTTGAATCGATGGATCATCTTGTATCAATGAAAAGTAACTATGGATATCATCAGTAGTTGTTCCAATTGGCGTATTTACATACTTAACTGTTGCATCATGATTTGGTTTAACAGCATTTACGATTTCTTGATCTGGAGCTACTGTGCTTTCTGTTTTTGTTTTACCTGTAGCAGGATCCTTTACATCAGCCCATATTTCTCTAGTTGAAGACTGGGAATTGACTACTGACCATTTTCCTTTTTCTTTTTTAAGTGTTAGGTCAATTAATCCTAATGAACCACCACCGTATCCCGCTTGAACAGCAGGTACGCCATTAATTGTTCCTTTCGAATTATCAACACCAGGTAATGGCTTTTTATCTGCCCCTAAAAATAATGCATCAAGTGTAGCCTCTGATTTTGCCGGGAATACCTTATGTGTATGAGAAAACGTAATTGCATCAATACCAGGTACTTCACTTAAAGAATAAATAACGTCTTCAGTATTTTCTTTATTTGCATTAAAACCTGAATGAGTCATTGCAACAATAACATCTGCCCCGTCTTTTCTCATTTCAGGAATGAATTTTTTAGCTGTTTCTACTATATTTTTAGTAATAACTTTCCCATCAAGATTTGCCTTGTCCCACTCATTGATTTGAGGTGGTACAAACCCAATAAAGCCGATTTTAATTTCTTGCTTCTTTCCTTGCTCATCAATCATTTTTTTCTTAATGATTTTATAAGGAGTAAATTTGTTCTGATCATTATTAGGATTTTTATCGTGATCATCTGCGTAAACGTTTGCATTAATGTACGGAAAATCCGCATCATTATATGCTTCATTTAAAAAGTCTAATCCATAGTTAAATTCATGATTACCTAAAGTTGCAATATCATAACCCATTATGTTCATTGCTTTAAATACAGGATGAACTTCTCCTTTTTTTAATGGGTCAATTTTTGCTTCATAAGTACCTAGTGGAGTACCTTGTATTAAATCCCCATTATCGACTAAAACATTATTTTGAACTTCTTTACGAGCATCTTTTACTAAAGTAGCAGTCTTAGCTAATCCAACTTTTTCGTATGCTGCATCCTTGTAGTAATCATAGTTTAATAAATTTGTATGGATATCTGTCGTTTCCATAATTCGAAAGTTTACTAAATCCTTCTCATCTTTATTCTTTTTAGATGCAAGCACATTTACAGATTCAGCCTCTTTTGGTGTTGCATACGCCGGCGTACTCATAACTGACATACTTAATAAAGATAAAGCTAGTGAAAATGATAACGCTTTCGAATTTTTACGGTTGTTTCTCCTCATCTATATTCCCCTTAAATACTTTATTAGGATTTGATTAAAAATTATCCCCAAAAATTATTATAAAATTAAAATAGGTTAAAATATATTTAATTATACTTAAATATAGTTAACTATTTCTTAAGGAGCAAATAAATGAATTTAGACCATTTAGCTTACATTGTAGATGTTTCAAAAACGAAATCACTATCAATGTCCGCAAAAAATTTACATATTTCTGTTTCAGCAATCTCACAAGCCATAAATAATTTAGAAGACGAATTCGGTTTTAAAATTTTTACACGTTTAAGACAAGGAACAATTCCAACACCTGAGGGCGAAGAATTAATTGAAAAATCTCTTCATGTGCTAGCCCATGCTGAAAAATTAAAGCAGTTAGCTATCAACAAAAATGAAATCCAAAAAGAGATTACTATTGCTTCTGTACCTGGACTAATGCATTATATCGTCGGTGTCATTAAATTAATTAAATTTGAAAGTCCGAACACTAAGATTAAAGTTAATGGTAAAAGCTCGCTAGATATTTTAAATGAGGTAAGACAAAAGAATGCACGTTTCGGTTTGATTTGGATATATGATCAACTATTACAAAATAATAAAGATCTGGTATTCGATATATTTCAAGAGGTGAATATCAATGTTTGTGTCAGTAAAAATCATACGCTAGCCGAATGTAACCAGTTAACGATTAAGGATTTATCAAACGAGACGTTTGTAATTCATGAAGAACAATATCTAAAATGGTATTATGATGAATTTTTAAAAGACAAAACTGAGATCTTATTTACAACAAATAATCTCGATAGTATTAGAAGTGCTGTCAATGAAAATATTGCTATAACAATTGGTACAGACTTTGTTGTGCAAAATGAGTCACTCATTCAATCTGGGGAAGCCTTTGCCATTGAACTGATTAATCCTTTCCATCGTCCTTTTTATGTTGGTTGTGTTCGAAGTGAGTATCCTCCGCTTTCATCAACTGAAAAAAAGTATATAAATGAATTAAAAGAAGAATTTAAACGTGTAAATAATTTACAAGAAGACTAATAGAATTGGGTTTTTCTTGCATCTTTTTAAAAATTATAAGGATATTGAAATACTCATAAAAGGGGCATGAGTATTTCAATAAGCTTGAAGTTGCGGGTCCATGAGTTAGTTATTTAGCGAGAAGTTGAAAATAACTTACTCATAACGGGCTCATGACTAAGTACAAACGCAAAAATATTAATATACTTTACTCATAATATTGACAAACTAATTTTTCAACAGTCTAAAAAAACCTAATCTTTTTTTGATTAGGTTCTTTTAAGTCTAATTCAGTTATACATGAATCTCAGAAGCAACAACTCCTATTTCAAGAGCAGATGTCCTTAAATCTAAAAACAACTACTTTATTTTAAAATCTACTCAATTCATTTATTTTAGACTCAATTACTTTTTTTAAAAAGAGACTTTTATCATTAAGATCATTCTATTTACTAAAATAATCAATCTTACATTCTTTCCAATTAGTATAGTAGGATTGCAGAATACTTTTTTAAAAATTTAGTTACGGGAAAATTTAATGTTTCTGAATTTGGAAAATGGTACATTGAATTGCAAAAAATGGAAAAGTATAATATGAAACAGAACTCCTTTAGGAATATTGCTTTTTAAATTTTATATATACAAAGAAGCCAAGATATTGGAGAAAAAATGTGAAAAAGAAATTTTTTAATTCATTTCTTATTGTAAGTATGCTTTTAGGTGGTTGCTCTAACTATAAAGAATTAAATCAAGTATCGATTGTGGTTGCAATAGGGATTGATTACCTCCCAAAAGAAAAAAAATATCATGTAATCACTCAAATTTTTAATCCTAGTGCAATTGCGACTACAACACAGTCAGGTTCTCAAAGTGTTCCAGTAATTGCGTTAGATGAAAAAGGTAGGACCATTTTAGAAGCTGTACGAAATGTGTCTAAGAAAGGATCGCGACAAAATATATATTCTCATGTTGCTCTTATCGTAATTGGTGAAACATTAGCAAAAGAAAGATCATTGAATTATATTTTCGATGTATTTGAAAGAGATTCCAAAGTTCGTGTCAATATCCCAGTTATTATTGCAAGAAATAAAAGCGTCGGTGAAATAATGAATAACATAACATCACTAGATAAAATATCTGCTAAATCAATTGTAGGTAAAATTAAAAATACATCAGCCCTTTTAGGTGAAAATCAAGAAACATTAATGCGTCAGGCAATTTCTGCAATCTCTAGTAGTGGCAGGGAACCAGTAATAAATGGCGTGAGCATAGAAAATGAAAGTGAATCATCAGAAACACTTGAAAATGCTAATAAAGTCACTTCTAGTTATGATAAGATAAATGGCACAGGGATTTTCAGAGATGGAAAATTAGTTGGATGGTTAGATGGACCACCGGCAAAATCAATACAAATTATTGATAATCTGATCAAAGAAACGAATGTCCAAATACCATGTAATAAAAAAGAATTTGATTCGATGGAGCTTACTCGGGTAAAATCTATGACGGAAATTAAAATCAAGGATAATATTCCAATTATAAATATAAAAATAAAATCAATTGGCCATATTGACGAGGTATTTTGTAATGCCAATTTTGATAAAGCTAAAACACTCAATAAATATGAAAAGTCAGCTGAAAATGTTATAAAACAATCAATGGAAAAAGGGATTTCTGAAGTAAAAAAATTCGGTGGAGATGCATTTGGTTTTGGTGAAAAATTATACATGGTTAATCCAAAAATTTATAAAAAATATGAGGGTAATTGGAATGATACATTTAAAAAAGCAAAAGTTACAGTAAGTGTCGACGTTCAAATTAATAACGTTGGAATGAGAAGGAAATCTTATCCTTATTAGGAAGACTTAGTATTTGCTTTTAAAATTCTCCTTGAAAAAACAGGACATTAGAACTCAGTATAAAACCCAACTTGGAAACTACAAAAGCCCCCTGTACTATTCGGGGGCTTTTCAATGTAATGCAATATAATGTAATCAATATTAAAAAAGTTCGAACACTAAATAAACTTCGTCGAAAAGTAATATATTAAATTTTTATGGAGAGGTTTTTCTAATATATCACTACTAGTTATTACGGACATAGTGTCACAAGTAGAATAATTTCTTATCACTAAGAAATTTGTAGATATTTCCCGGGAATTTGTAAGATTTTGATATGATATAAAATAAAATCTACTATTCAAAAGTATTATTTTAAACTGAAATCAACTGATATCAGTTGATTTTTTATTCTACTGGTGGCCTAGATGAAAAAATCTAATAACGATCGAATATCGCATAGTGATACATTTGTTCAATTTTATATTACTTTTTTGTATCGCATACAAATTTTTACGATTAGGAAACAAAAAGCCGATACATCCTTATGGAAGTATCGACCTGAAAGTACTTATTAAAATTTTTAAAAGTTTTAAACAGATTTGTACAAGATTAGCAGAAAAAGATTTTAATAGGTCCTTTATTTTCTAAATAAAGAGAAAAGCCAGCCCCATTTATCTCTAGGCTTTTGTATCACAATTTCTAAACGTTTATTAAAATCATCTTGTGATCTCCATTCTTTTCTCTGTTCTTCTCTTATGTTTTGTATTTCTTCTTGTAAAAAATCAATTGTTTGTTTTTCTTGTTCAAGTATTGTCTCGTATTGAATTTTTTGTTGTTCAGCTAATTTTTCAATTTTGGTATAAGTTTTATTAGATGAATTCCCAATATTTGCACTTATATCATGATGATCTTGTTGAAGCCTGGAAACCGCCGTTTTAAGTTCTGTCATATCATTTTTCAGTTGTACATTCATTTCACGTGCAGCTGCAAGTTCACTGACTAAAAATCTTAAAAACTCATTTAATTGATTTGGGTCATGTGGTAAATTTTCATATGTATCGGATATCGCAATTTGAGTTTCATCGTAACCTTCTAATCTTTCTTTTTGTTGAAACACGAGGTCTTTTGCAGTATCTTCTAGGGGCTTTTCTGAATCGCGTAACGCTATAAGCACTCTAATATCAGATTGAACAAATATTCGCCGATCGCCATCTTTCAAGAACTCATATCCATTGCGCTCTAAGATTTGACCATACTTTCGAACAGTAGGTGTTGCAATACCCAGTTCTTCTGCTACTTCCT
Organism: Gottfriedia luciferensis; assembly: GCF_001712755.1. GTDB lineage: Bacteria > Bacillota > Bacilli > Bacillales > Bacillaceae_G > Gottfriedia > Gottfriedia luciferensis_B. The sequence continues at coordinate 62,780 of NZ_MDKC01000011.1, read as the reverse complement.
TGGAAGAAAAAGCTCGTTCATTCGGTTGTATATCACTTCGCATATCGGACCTCCTTTTTAACAAATATGAAGGATTTTTCGGCATATTGCAACATATATCACTGTGATACAAAAAAACAAGTGATAATTTCCTACTTCAATATTGTTGAAAATAGCGCTCTTACAAATGCATTTAAAATTTACAGCTTGAACATTTGATTTATGAATTCTTTCTAAAAGTAAGGCTTAGAAAAGCAATATAAACGATATATATACTAACTCATACTTTATAAACTAGAGCTATTGATAGTGAAATCACCTAAAAAAACCCCTTTTCACACTTAAGGAAAATAGGGGATAAATTCATTATACTAAAATTGACATTAATTAGGGCCTAAAGCACCAACTACCGGATGTGGAACATAAGGCTCTTCCAAATATGCAACTTCTTCCGCGGTTAAATTAACCGACAATGCACCAACAGAATCTTCTAAATGTGAAATTTTAGTAGCTCCAATAATTGGTGCTGATACTGGTTCTTTCTGCAGTAACCAAGCAAGAGCAATGTTTGATTTTGTTACTCCATGTTTTTCAGCAATCTCTGCAACACGTTCCACAACATGACGATCCGTATTTTCAGTTGCACCGTATTTAGATTTTTGAGTTTCATCAGTTTCAGATCTAAGTGTCGTATTTGACCAATCACGTGTCAATCTTCCTGACGCAAGTGGACTATATGGAATTACGCCGATTTTTTCTTCTTTACAAAGAGGCAGCATCTCCCTTTCCTCTTCACGGTATATGAGGTTCAGATGGTTTTGCATCGAGACAAATTTGGTCCATCCATTTTTCTCTGCAACATGTAATGCCTTCAAAAACTGCCATGCATACATAGCGGAAGCACCGATATATCTTACTTTTCCAGCTTTTACTAGATCATGAAGTGCCTCCATTGTTTCTTCGATTGGAGTGTTATAATCCCAACGATGGATTTGGTATAAATCCACATAATCTGTTCCTAGTCGTTTAAGACTTTTATCAATTTCACTCATAATATGCTTTCGGGAAAGTCCTAAACCGTTCGGACCTTTGTGCATAGGGAAATAAACCTTCGTAGCAAGAACAATTTCATCTCGATTGGCATAATCTTTTAAAGCTCTACCAACATATTCTTCACTAGTTCCATCTGAATAGACATTCGCCGTATCGAAAAAATTGATCCCTAAGTCTAGTGCTTTTTTAATGATTGTACGGCTACTTTCCTCATCGATTACCCATGGATGAATCCAACGTTTTGCATCTCCAAATCCCATACAACCAAGGCAAACTCTAGATATTTCTAATCCTGTATTCCCAAGTTTTGTGTATTCCATTGTTTTATCCTCACTTTCGGAAATATGTAATCTATTAATCTTTAAAAACTATACCTGGACTACATCACTAAAATTGTGATTGATAATCTCTACTAATTTAAATTCCCTGTTCTCATATTCAAACTTAAGGATGCAACAATTTCCAATTCGATCTTGTTGTACAATCGAACTTCTATGCTCCCAAACCCGCATGAAATTTCTTAAAGCTGCTCCATGGGATATAGCTAATACCACTTCATTGTCTTCTTCCATTATTTTTTGGCATGTAGTAGCCATTCTTTGTTGCAGTTCTTTTTGATCTTCTCCACCAAACTTAACAAAGAAATCACCATAAGGTAGCGCTGGATTTAAATCTTCACTTTCACCTTCAAAAGTTCCGAAATTCCATTCTTTTAATCCTTTTAATCTTGTATGCGGCAATTCCGTCACGATTTCCAACGTATCACTAGCTCTTTCTGATGTGGAACAATAGGCATGATCAAAAATAACTTTTTGTTCTCTAAAGTACTTTGCAGCAGCCTCTGCTTGTTTAATTCCAAATTCAGTTAAAGGTGAATCACACCAACCTTGAATTTTCCTTCTTTTATTAAATAATGTTTGTCCATGTCTCATTAAATAAAAAGTCTTTTTCATTTGTATCCCCCTTTTGAATCTTAAAAGCCTATTTTAAAAATCAAGTGGTACGAGTCATTAGACCTTTTTTGCCTCAAAATTTAATAACAACTTACAATCTTATATTATCAATATATTATTTTTAATCGTTAGCATATTCCTCTCAAATAATTGCCTATTACTCTTAGTTCTAGAAAAATTTTAACAAACTGACCACAAAAAAAGCCCAAACCTTTGTTACATATAGGCTTGAGCTTTTCTAAATAGATTATTTTGCTGTAGTAGTGTATTTTTCTTCCAAAGACTTCTTTAAAAATGATGCTAATTCAAGCATTCCGAATTTTCCAGCTTTTTCTTCTGCATCTGAGTTATAGTTCGTATTTGTATTGATATCGTAAGTAAAAATTGTGCCTTCAGCATTTCTAATAAATTCGATTCCGGCAACTTGAACATTATTTTTAACTAGAACTTCTTTATATTTATTTATTATTTCGTCCTCAAAGCCTTCAATGATTTGGAACTTAGGCTTCTCTTCTACTTCTTCTCCTACTGGGCAGAATAAATCACCAATTTGGCATGCATCAGCTGGGCAAAGTTCAAAACCTTCCGAAGTATCAACTTTAACAGCATATACAAAGTTTCCTCCTACAAATTCACAACGAGTGATGTAGCTTTCAGGTGATTGGATGTATTCTTGAATAAGGGTAATGCCATCGACTGGTTCTTCGAATGTAGGTCCTTCTACATAAGCTTTTAAAGCTTCAATACTATGGAAAAGCTGAACACCTAAGCCTTTACCTGCACGATTATGCTTTGTAATAAATGACTGTCCATCAAAGCTATTAGCTGCCTTAATAATGTTTTCTTTTCCAACCGCTGCAATCGTTTTTGGAGTCTTAACACCATACTTTTCTAGCTCTAAGTATTGTAAAACCTTACTAACTTCTAGCTTTAGGGCATTCGTACCATTTAAAACCGTACGGCCATGTGCTTCAAGCCAAGCTAAGACTTGCCCAGTAAATTCTGCTGCAAAACGATGATCACGTGTATGAGAAGAAGCACTCATTCGACTATAGAAAATCCCTTCTGGTGGTACGGTTGATAAATCAACAGTACCTTCGTCTAAATGCCATTCTTCAAATGGAACACCAAGCTCCTCTAATCTTTTTGTTAAATGGATTGTCCATTCACTATTTTCATGTATTACATATACTTTGCTCATTTTTATGTCCCCATTCTAGTTTTTTATTAAACTACGTTTTTTTTCTACTAATGGCATAACTTGCTTTGAAAAGCGTTCCATTTCCTCTAATTGAGGTGAAAATTGTAATAATAATAAGTCTAAGCCAGCTTCTTCATATTGTAAAATTCGATCTGCAATTTGCTCTGGTGTCCCTACTAGATTTGCTCTAAGACCACGATTTGAAACTGAGTAATCTTGTAATTGTATTTGTTGCTCTAATTGTGATTTAGTCGTGAAGTCTTTAAAGCCCGCATAACCGCTAGAATCTTTCACAGTCGTAATTTTTTCTAACTCAGCTAAAGCCTCTTCTTCTGTATCTCTACAAATAACATAAGCAGCCATACCGAAAGAACTTAAAGGTGCATTGCCAGTTTGTTCACGGCGTACTTTCATATCTGTTACTTTCTGATTAATTTCTTCAACTGTTCCACCGTGCATCACATAAGCGTCACATTTTTCAACAATTGTTTGCTTACCTTTTTCACTTTCACCACCTGCATAAAGAATCGGGTTTGGTCTTTGCACAGGTTTTGGAGCAAGTTTCGTATCTTTTAAGTCGTAAAATTTTCCTGAATAATTGAACGTTTCTTCTGTCCATAAGCCTTTTAGGACATCAATAAACTCCTCTGTACGGGCATAGCGTTCATCATGTTCTGTAAAAATACCGCCATATTGACGAGCTTCTTCTGCCCACCATGCAGAAACGACGTTTAGCGTAAAACGGCCGTTACTGATTTGATCGATATTAGCAGCCATTTTTGCTGTTACTGCAGGATTATGAAAACCTGGACGAATCGCGGTCATAATTTCGATTTTTTCCGTTACTGCAGCAAGTGCCGCTGCTGTAGACCAAGCTTCAAGGGAATCATGTTCTGGACCTTTAATATCGTTTAAATATAATTCAGCAATTAAAGTAGTCGAATATCCCCATCTTTCAGCTGATTGAATGACCTCTTTAGCATATTCAAATGTTGGTGGCATGCTTTCGTCATCCACATTACGTAACCATCCTCCAAAAATCGGTAACCAAAAACCATATTTCATTTCTATTCTCTCCTTTATCCTCAAAATTATCTAGTTTTCGCATCGGTTAAGTTGGATTTATATATAGTGGAATTCAGTTTTGTTTAACCTTCCGCGTAAATAAATAAAAAATAAAAAAGCCTCTTTCATTCAGAAAGAGGCATCGGAAACAATTGTTTTCGACTTATCTATCAGAATGATTTCATTCTGCAGGAAGTGGCACCGTTCCTAAATAAGGAGGTTGCCGGACGTCATAGGGCCTGATCCCTCGGTCACTCTCGATAAGTTTGAATTATGTAATTTCTTTAACTGAATCATAAATCCTAGTAAACAGATTGTCAATAAGGGAATTTAAACATTTTTTGAGATAGCGCTTTCATTGTTGTATTTATTAGAAAAAATAAAATTTTATAATTTTTTATTGCCATTAAACCGAAGTTAATACATAGTACCAGTTCCCTTTAGTATCACTTCTGATTTTACTCGAAGTTCAAGTTTTGGATAAATTTCTTCCCACTTATCTATTACTTTTTTTGTCACTCCGTATTTTGCTTGATAGTTTAACCCAAGTCCAAGTGGATCAACATTTAATTCCTGTAGACGTTCTAGAAATTTTTTTGTTCTTGAGCTCATAATAATTGATGCTTTTTTCTCATACTCTTTCAATTCTATATCTTGATGTAGTGTCTTATTAGATTCCTCAATAAATCCTTTTACCTTTATATGAACGTCTAGATATGGCTTTTTATTTTTAGGCATAACAATTTTCATGTCAGTTTTCATATTTTCAGCACTTATGTAAAATTGATTTTTTCCTTTTCCAACATTAATTAATGTTGTTACTTTGGGATTTAAGAGCTCATTAAGCATCCTTGTTTCATCACGATTTAATACTGCTTTAAATTTTGTTCCTTTAAAAACTGCGGAAGTATTAATTTTAAAGGAACTATCGAACGGTTCAATAATAGGTAAATATGGATCTATACCGTTTTCTATCAATCCCATATAATAATCATTAAGTATCTCTGACATTACATATGGTGACCTATTTGTTTCTTCATTAAAAGCTAACACAACAGCGTTACCCGCTAATCTCTCTGATTTAACCCTCCATGATAAAGCTTCTTTTGCAGAAGGTTCTCCTACAGCTACATAAGCAACACCTTGAATATCTGGCCGTTTAATAAACCACTTCATCAAATCAATTTGGTTTTCACCTAGTAGCTCTTTATCGATAACGATTACCCTACATTGAGCAAAATCTAATTTTTTATCTACTAAAGATTGGATTATTCTAATGGCCTCAGAAACTGAAGTTGATTTTTGAGAAATAATTTGAAAATTAGACCTTCCCGCTCCAATTTGTGCTGATGGGATGGCTAATTTCACTGACACAAGGTAGACGCCATTTTCATCTGTATGATCGATTCCTATCGCTACGACAAAAAAACGTTTATCAACATCGAGTAATTGGCAACCAGACATAAAACTTAATTCCATAATTAACAACAACGTTAAAATACGGTTCATGCTCTTTGCCTCCGTGATAAGAAAAAAATTAACACTACTAATATGCCTTCAGCAGGAAAACGGATATTTTGCCATATTTTAATCAGATCAAATAATTCTCTTTCGTTCGTAAATGTCTGCAGTGTCATCGTAACGGCTCCAAAAAATAGAAAGATCATATATCCATAAAATTTCCTTTTTTTAGCAGGTTTCAAATTATAATTAAAAAACATTCCTTCAAATAGTTTTAAACCAACATGCCATGTTAATATGCTAAATAATAGTGACATCAAAAGGAATATATAAAGCATCAAATATAGCACTCTTTCGATAAACCCGTATTCCATTCTTAGAGAATCCGTTATGAAGACCCAAGGAAACACTACATCATTAATCCCTTTAACACCTAAAAAAGCAATTGGGACGAAAAATGTAAAACTAATTACAACGAATCCGATTAAAGGTAAAATCCACAGAAATTTAACAACCTTTTTCGTTTCAAGATAACGATTAATGATAGCTAGATTTATATAGCCTGTAAAAAAATAAGTAGCAGCTGAAATAGAACTATAGTTAGGCATTTGCCAAAAATAATGGAGTATTCTTTTAATATGGACGAAATAAAAATATTTGCTTGCCATGGCTTTATAAACGATAAAAAAAACAACTGGAGTAGCTACAAGTACCATTATTTCAATAACGTTGAGGATTGATTTTGTATAACAATTTGCTCCATAAATAACAATAACTAGAAAAAAAGCTAAAACATATCCCATTTTTAACTCAGTATTTAAATACAGTACAGTAATATATGTGAAAGAAATTAAAACAAATGCCCCTGCAGCCAGCCACATTACGCCTAAAAATGCTAAGTAAATGTTTTTAACAAGTTTAGGTAGTCTATTGTTAAAAATTTCGGGCAATCCTTTATTAGGAAATTTACTTATTCCGATCGTAAACAAATAAATAAATATTCCACCAATCAAAACACTTAACACCATAGATATAAGAGACCCATTAAAACGCTCGCCAATTAAAATCATTGGTACATTGATAATAATATTCAACATCATTGTTAGCAGTACAGTATAGTAAAAGTGACGGGTCAACTAGCTTTGCCCCCCCTTTGGGTTCTCAGTTATCGTTTCAATTTTATCGGAAGATCCCCATTCAATCGCTAAAAAAGGAGTCCCAAAGCTTCGCTTATTAGCAAAATAACAGATAAGTACAAGCATACCTCCAACTAATCCGACTAACCCAAATAGAGTTGCTAATATAATCAGTGGGTATCTAATACATCGAATTGAGAAACTCATTGCACTGATTGGGATCGTAAAATTAGAAATGGCAACAAATGCAGTAATAATAATCATGATGGAACTTACAAGTTGTGCTTGTTGTGCAGCTTGACCAAGTATAAGTCCACCAACAGTCGTAGCAGTTGGGCCAATTACTCGTGGTAGTCTAATACTAGCTTCAATTAACATTTCAACAGCTAACATCATAAAAAGCACTTCAAAAAATGATGGATAAGGAACTCCTGCCCTACTACCTGCAATCGTCAAAGTAAGTTGGGACCTTAATATTTCCGGGTTATACGAGGTAATTGCAATATAAAAAGCAGGTAACACCAATGTTATAATAAGGGCAATATATCTTATTGATTGCAAAAGTTTTTTTATCCAGAAAGAATGATATAAGTCATCCATTGAAGCTATAAAATCAAAAAATACAGAAGGCGTAATCAAAGTAAATGGCGTTCCATCCATAGCAATAATAACCTTACCTTGGGCAAGATTTGAAACAGTTCGATCAGGTCTTTCTGTTATCATCATGGTAGGAAATAAATGAATCTTTTTATCAGAAAGTATCCTTTCTAATTGACCAGCTGCTTGTATTACATCCATCTTTACCCTCTTAAGACGACTTTTTAATTCATCAATTACCTTTTTATCTGCATAATTAGAATCATAAAGTATTGCTATATTTGTTTTTGAGATTGTTCCAACTGTTTGATACTCAATGCTTAATTTATTGGAAGGATATCTTTTACGAATTATCGCTATATTTGTACTGAGGTCATGTGAAAAAGCTTTTTGTGGTCCTTGAACTGATGTTTCTACTGCAGATTCTACAGATTCAGTATTCATAGCACGAATTGCATTAAAAGCATATATCCCATTTGATATGAAAATTAACACGTTACCAGAAATTATATATTCCCCTAAATACCTTTTGTTTTGAATCGACTCACAATTAGATAGGGAGAGTATGTGTAACAGAAATTTACTTTCTTTATCACAAAGCATAAGTGGTTGGATGATATCAGTTTTAATTTTATCCGCGTCACATAGATCTTGAAGATAGATCAAACAAATTTGTTGTTCATAATATTCAAATGAATGGATAATTAAATCTTTTGCTCCCTCAAATTCTTGCTTAAGCGCATTTATTACTGCCAATTGACTTCTCAACTTATGCTTCCCTCCTTCTATTTCTTTTCATATTTTTTTAGTATGTCAAATTAAAGCTTATCCATTCTATGCAAATTCCTTTTTTTCTCTTTCTTGGATAGATCAAAAATAGCTATTTTTCTTTTGGCTTACTGACTTAGACTTTATGAGTATGTTAATTTCAGATTCTTGATTTTTTACTTGCTCATGAACCCTCTATGAGGAACTAAATTTTGGATTATTGCTCTTTTTCTTGCTCATGAACCCTCTATGAGGAACTATATTTCGGATTCCTGCTCTTTTACTTACTCATCAACCCTTTATGAGGAACTATATTTCGGATTCAAGCTCATTTACTTACTCATGAACCCTTTATGAGGAACTATATTTCGGATTCTTGCTCTTTTACTTACTCATGAACCCTTTATGAGGAACTATATTTCGGATTCCTGCTCTTTTACTTACTCATGAACCCTCTATGAGGAACTATATTTCGGATTCCTGCTCTTTTACTTACTCATGAACCCTCTATGAGGAACTAAATTATGGATTCCTGCTCTTTTACTTACTCATGAACCCTTTATGAGTAACTATATTTCGGATTCAAGCTCCTTTACTTACTCATGAACCCTTTATGAGGAACTATATTTCGGATTCAAGCTCCTTTACTTACTCATGAACCCTTTATGAGGAACTATATTTCGTATTCCAGCTCCTTTACTTACTCATGAACCCTTTATGAGGAACTATATTTCGGATTCTTGCTCTTTTACTTACTCATCAACCCTTAGTGTATGAAAGAAGCATATTTCAAAAAAAAAACCAACGAATCGTTGGGTTTTTACAATACTTATAAATTATTAATTTCATTAGCAGTACGAACTCCTGCTTCAATTGCCCCTTTATATGTCGATTAAAAGGATTGATATTCCCATCATTTTCAAAGAACACACTGTCATTCCTTTGAGTGCAAGCCCATAACTCCTATAAATTATGAGTATAAAATCCTCGAATGGTTCAATAATAATTTTCGTACCTATCTCTTTAAAAGGAGTTTAGTATGAATTTATTTGAGAAGGGAAGTAAATTTATAATGGGAGTATTAAGTGGAAATCCACAAAATGAACCTTTACATTATGGAGAAGTTTATGGTCTATGGAGTCACCTATCAGCTACTAAAGCTGGTGTAGATACTTACCAAGTTTATATTAACCATACTGGTGATGAAGAGTTAAAAGCATTTTTAAAACAAGTAATTGAAAATTCAATGAAACCTGCAATTAAAGAAGTTGAAGAAGTACTTCTACATAATGATATTGCAGTACCTCCTACTCCATCAGAACGACCAGATGCCGATTTGGAACAAATTCCAGCTGGAGCTAGATTTCAAGATTCTCAAATCGCTTACATGGTTGCTGCTGAAATAGCTGCTGGAGTTACATCTAACGCTGCATTAATGAGTCAATCAATTCGCGAAGATATTGGTACTATGTTTGCAAGTTTTGGTGCTAAAAAAGCGAAAGATGGTGCAGCACTACTACAAATCATGAAAACAAAAGGCTGGTTAGTTCCACCACCTCTTCACCTTGAAACAAAGCAACAACAACATTAAAAAAATTGTCCACCTATCATTAATTAGGTGGACTTTTTTTATTTTCTAGTTAAGAGATAGGCTGAGTAGCATGCACAGTTGTTCCATACACATGTACCTACACAACCGCCCAAAAACAGCATAAATAAGAAGATAGAGGAGTCTATTCTCATTCAAAATATAAAAAAAATGACAAAAGAGGTTCGGAATAAGAGCATTCCGAGTCCCTAGGAGACTTTATTTTTTATAATATTGATCAATACGGTGTGTTAAATATAGAATTAAAATAATTATGATAAAAAAATATGTAATTTTTATATAAATATTTAAACTTATAGAACTTAAAGAAAAAATAAGCAAAGTAAGAATAGCACCTAAAATAAATTTTAAAATGTTTTTCATATTACACCTTTCTTTTAAATAATATGCCTAAAGCTTAACTTAGTTTAATACCTTTGTAAAAAAATCTAAGATAAGGAGTTTTATAATGAAAAAATTTATTAAAATAAAAATGTTTTATGACTATCTTTGTTTTATTAATTTTAGTTAGTGGTTGTAACTCAAATGATCAAAATCATAGCTTAAGAGGAACATATGTAAGTAAGGATTTACGTCGAATTACGATGGTATTTGATCAAGAAGATGACAATAAATTTTACTATTATGACCATGAATTACCGGAAAATCAAAGAGTAGATAAAGGGAATTACTCAAAAAAATCAAATTCAAACTATGTAATAAAAAATACTAATTTTAAAGAAACAGAGATCACTTTTAAGCAAGATGGATTCACGGTTACTATCAACGGAAATAAATATTATTTCCAACAAATTAGTAGCTTACCAACTATTCAGAAGTAGCTGTTTAAAAGTGCAAATAAAAAATGATAGCTAAACTACTCCTAAAATGGTTTATTACATTAGCATATTTGATAATTCTAATTTGGATAAAAATGGTATAATACGTATTGTCGCTAAAAGAGCAATTCATTATGAGTTGCTCTTTTTTTGTCAATTTTTATTAACAGTGGAGCGTAATAGATTAAGTTGTTCTTGTGAAGAATACCGTGTACGACCAACGGAAACTTGGTGCGGTTTAAATCTTATCTGACTTATCCCAATTTCTAAGAGTTTTTTGTTCTTCCTATTCTTTGAGCATACTTTCCTATTGAATACATCACAAACGTCTTCTCATAATTATCAAACCATAAAAGCGATAAAGGATGTTTAAAATATTATGACGATTTTATGAATTTGACTTATCGGCAGTATATATATTTTTTTACTTGACCATATAAAATAAAAAAGAATATATGTGAAATAAATTTCTCATAATAAGTTCAGGAGGGATTTTTATGAAGCATATAAAAGCATTTATCATTAAATTTATTGCTTGTCTTGCATTATTATATATAATTTTGGGTCTTGGGTACGATATGGCATTTAGAAATGTATTTCTGATATCGTTAGTCTTAGGAGTAATCGCATATATCGTTGGTGATCTATTGATCTTACCCAAAACAAATAATACGATAGCAACAATAGCGGATGCAGGACTAGCATACTTAATTATTTGGTATATGGGATCAAAGTTAACATATGGTGGTAGTATGGTAACTCCAGCTTTAATTTCCGCAATTGGCATAGCTTTGTTTGAAATCTTTTTTCATAAATATGTTTATCATAATGTTATTAAAAATACAGAGCATCGAGAGAATGTATCAACTGGAAATTTACGTTATCAAACCGAGGCATCAGAAGAATTGACTCCTGATATACAAGACGAAAAAATTAAAAAATAATTACTGTATTATAAAGGTCTTAAAAAAATTAGTAAGAGAAACTTAAGTTTCTCTTATTTATTTTCTATCTTACTAATGTATATCCAAAAAAAAGTACAGACTGAAAGAATTCCCCACCCTGTACTCGTCATTTTATTTCATTCGTTTTTTATATACCTTCATCGAAATCAGATAAAACAAAATCCCAATTCCCACTAACCAGAACACTGCTGTTAAAATCGCACCATAGTCCGGCTGCCCAGCTAAAAGGGAACGTACACTTTCGGCAATTGGTGTCATTGGCTGATTTTCTGCAAAAGCTCGAAGCTTGCTACCCATATTATTTGTTGGAACAAAGGCAGAACTTACAAACATTAAGCCCATAAGTAGATAAGAGAACACGCTCGCACCTTCATACGATTTTGACATTAAACCACATGCTACTGCAATCCAAGTGAAAGAAAAAACGGTAAGCAGGATCATACCAACAGCTAATAACCATTCCACAAAGTTAGCATGAGGACGGAATCCCATGATAAAAGAAATGAGAATCACCGCAGCAACTGATAATAAGTTTAATAATAATGTTGAGATGACATGCCCTCCCAATATGGATGATTTGGCGATTGGCATGGAATGGAATCGATCAAAGATTCCTCTAGTCATGTCAGTATTCACTCGAACTGCTGTATAGGAAATCCCCATTCCAATACACATAAGCAACACACCTGGAACGATAAAATTCACATAATCTACTTTATCCATCGTCATGGCACTACCGAAAATATAAACAAAAGCAAGCATAAGCATAATCGGCATAAGAATCGTTGTGATAATTGTATCAATACTTCTAAGTGAATGCTTCATTACCCGACTACTCATTGTAATAGTATCACTAAAAAAATGGTTTCCACTCATTATGATTCTCCTTTCTTTCCGGTAACAGCGAGGAAAATTTCCTCAAGGTTCGGCTGTTTTTCTACGTATTCCACTTTTTTAGGTGGAAGAATTGCTTTTAATTCATTCAATGTACCTTGAATGAGTATCTTTCCTTCATGTAAAATTGCAATGCGGTCAGCTAGTTGTTCGGCTTCTTCTAAATACTGGGTAGTGAGAAAAACGGTAATACCTGCTTTCGCCATATCACGAATCACTTCCCATAAAGCTAACCGAGCTTCCGGGTCAAGTCCAACAGAAGGCTCATCAAGAAAAACAAGTTCAGGTGACCCGAGTACTGTCATTGCTAAATCCAAGCGTCGTTTCATACCGCCTGAATAAGTAGCAAGAGCACGATTACCAGCTTCAACTAAATCAAAACGGCGTAGACTTTCTTCCACAGCTTCTTTCCGATTAGGCAAGTGGCGAAGTTTTGCAACTAGATCGAGATTTTCCCGCCCTGTCAAAATATCATCTACTGCAACGTTTTGTCCGGTTAGACTGATTTTCTCACGTACTTGTTGTGGGTTCGTTTGAAGGTTGGCATTACAGACTTCTATTTCCCCTTTATCTGCCTGCAGTAAAGTAGTTAAAATTTTAATAATAGTTGTTTTACCAGCACCATTAGACCCGAGTAAAGCGAAGACACTGCCTTTCTTTACTTCAAATTCCACGCCTTTTAATACTGGGACATTTTTGTATGATTTTTCAAGCCCTTTCACTGAAATTGCTGTATTGCTCATAATCATTTTCCCTCCCATATATACAGTTGAAGGCGCGTGTCACTGCTGGTAGCGCCTGCAACTGTTTTTGTAAAAATCAAGCTATTTTTTCTTACCCACACGATCTAGAACGCTTTTGTTCAAATTATTGCGTAACTTATCATCCCATCTTTTCGCTTGGTCAGTAAGTCCATTAGCAAATGCAGTCAAGTCTTCACCTGTCACTTCCAAGACATCTTTTCCCTCTGCCGCACCTTCTTCAAACAAATCAATTAGATCGTACTGGATTCTTAACATATCCATGCCACTTCCGGAGGCGAAACTCCACATATAATTGCAGATCTTTTTATATACCTCTGGGTAGTCTCCTGGCAAAGCTTCAACACGCGCCATCATTTCTTTGTATTCTTTTTTGTCATCAAGTATCTTTTTGATAAAATTTATCATGATCTTTATCCCCCTACTTTATTTTTTATTCGTCCATATTTTTACTTGCTGTTCAACTCTACTCTCGATGTCTTTTTTCATATCTACTTGCCCACCTAATATACTCGCCGGTTCTTCACCTAGTTTTGAGGCAGCCATCAATTCGTCTGCAAATGCCGCAACATCTTCACCAGTAACATCTAACACATGCATACCTTCTGCTGAACTAGCTTCAAACAGTTCATACAAATTGATAATTTCTTCGCCAAATCCATATCCGAAATTCCACATATACTTTTGAATCTTTTTAAACACAAAAGCGTAATCTTTCGGTAGAGAATTTACTTTTTTCATAAATGCTTTGTATTCCTTCTTACTTTCTAAATCGCCAATGATTAGCTCTATAAATTTCTTCAAATTACTTCTCCCCTTTTAAGCTATTTATTTTTGATGAAACAAAATCCCATTTTTTCCAAAATTGTTGTAATTCCTCATTCCCAGCTTCGGTTAATGAATAAAACTTTCGAGGTGGGCCCATTTCAGAACGTTTTTTCTCAATATTTACTAATTCTTTCTTTTCCAGCCTGATCAAAATCGTGTAAACTGTACCTTCGACAACCTCTGTAAAACCTAAATCATTAAGGAGACGAGTAATCTCATAGCCGTAAGTATCACCTCGACTGATGATTTCAAGTACACAACCTTCTAATGAACCTTTGAGCATTTCTGTTAAATTTTCCATGGTATACACCTCCTTTAACTTTATTTAAAATAATTTTGGTCAATTATTAGAGGTAAACTGTAACGATAAATAGCGGAGCAAAAAATATTGTTATGGATACCACTTCTCAGCTATTTAGTAATACAGATATTCAGTATTACTTAGTACTAGGTAAAAAAATATCTAAATAGCCTATGGATCAAGTTTTTCATTTGATATCTTTTACATGAACTCTTTCCAGCTATTTAGCATGACTGATATTCAGTGTTACTTAGTAATAGTATATTGTATTACTAAGTAGCGAAAATGTGAACCGTTTTATAAAAAAATTTTATAAACATTTTCAACTATTAAGTATCACATATATTCAGTATTACTTAGTGCCAATACATAGTAACACTAAGTAGTAAGATTTTCAAGTTGCCAACAATAAAAATTTCACCTAATTTTTAAAATGCAAATAACGCGATGGCCAGTGAGATTGAATCACTTATCATATGACTTAATTCCTAATAGATATATTGTTCAATGATTTTGGAAATACTCAAAAAGTTTATAAATAATAATGAATATTCTCCATCTTAATTTGGAAAATTAAGTAAAAAAGGATGATTATATGCAACTTGATTTTGCTTGGAAAGCAGTTCTAATCGTAATCATGGGATCGCTTCTATTAAGAATTGCGGGAAAAAACTCAATTTCTAAAATAACAGTATCTGAAATTGTATTAATGAGTACTATTGGTCCATTACTAAGTCGTCCTATTGAAAATAAAGGTATTTGGACAAGTATTGGCGTTGCTTCCATTCTTATACTAACCTTAATTGTGTTTCAGTTCCTTAAATTAAAATCAAAACTATTTGAATCGTTACTTACAGGTAAGTCAACAATCATTATTGAAGATGGGGTCTTAATTATAGAGAATTTGAAAAAGACACGCCTAACAACAGAAAATCTAAAAATGTATTTACACCAGTTGGGGATAAATTCGATTGAAGATGTAGCATCGGCTTCAATCGAAGTAAATGGTCAAATTGGATATAAATTGAAACCCAACGCACAGCCTGCAACTAAACAGGACATTCAAAATTTAGAGAGATTAATTGAAACTACAATTCTTAAATCTAAGTGAAGTTTAACTTAATTTCAAACAACACTAAATATTAATACTTATTAAATTGATAAATTACTATTCAGTTGGAGTGTTGGCTAAATAAAAAAGGTCTGTTTTAACAGACCTACTTCTAGTAAAACGATCCCCAAACATCTAAATAATAAGCACCAAATATAAGAAAAATGAGAATTAAGGCGATTGATAGATAAACAACCAAAATTCTAGAAAATCTAAAAGTTTGTTTATTAATATCATTTCCTTTTATAAAATAACTTATTGTTGAAATGATCAAGGCAAATATTCCAACAATAATCGAGGATAACCCAATAATCTTTGATAAAATATCTCCCATTTTTCCATTAGAAGCCATCGTTGAAAAATGAAGATTAGTGATTAAAAAGCCGACTCCCATTATCGTTATGCTTGTTCTTACCCATGCAAGATATGTTCTTTCATTTGCTAAATGCTGTTGTATATATTTAGAATCAATTGTTTCAAACTCTTTTTCTAGCGCATTATTCATATTCGTACCTCTGATTTAGTTATTTCCTAATCCTTAAAGGTTTACCAGCTTGTTTCCGTTTTCAGTTGAATCTTGTTGTTTTCGGTTTCCAAAAAGGAATGTTAAAAATGCTGCAATTACCATAGCAATTGAGATTCCAAAAACTGCAATGCTATAACCGCCTGCTGTATTTGCTCCCATATTTTGTATAAGCTTCCCAAAAATAATTGGGGTAATTATACCCGATGAAGTCATTATTCCAAAATATGTTCCTGCTATAACCCCTCTGCGGTGTGGGAGTATACTAACCACTATAGCCGGGCAAAGTGTGTTTACTGTAGCAACCATTGTATTTACTAATGATAGTAGGATAATTATTGAAACTACCCCATTCATAAGTGGGTATAAAGAATACAAAATTCCTGCCATTAAAACACTAATAATAGAAAATAAAATGCGAGATCTCCATATATTTTGTGCCTTTTTATATAAACGATCTGAGAGTAGTGATAGTCCGATCGCTGAAATAGCCCCAATTAATCCAGAGACAGCAATAACTAAAGCAGACTGTTGTTCAGATAACCCTTTTACTTTTATTAGGTAAGATGGATTGAAAGTAAGACCAAAGACAATGAACGAATAGGCAATAAATGCAATTAACGTCGTAAATATAAATTTAGGAGAGCTTAAAGCTTTCCATATCTCTTTCCTGTTATTCTTTGTATTGTTATCATTCGTACTTAATTCTTCTTGAATAGAAACTGATGGTTTCATACTTCCTAACCATAACCAACAAACAAACCATAGAAAGCTACAAATACCAGAAATAAAAAATGCTTGTCTCCAACCATAATTTGAAATTAAAGTAACTAAAATAGGAGCTGATACAGCTATCCCAACAACATTTCCAAAACTAATGATCGATATTGCGAATCCACGCGATTCAGGTTTAAACCATTTACTAAGATGACTAATGGCAGTTGCCATAAATGCCCCTTCTCCGGCACCTAATAAAACTCTACTTAAGATTAGAACCGGTAGGCTTGATGCAAACAAAGCCATGGATTGTGCGATTGTCCATACAATCGCCATAATAGCTATTGATTTTCCAGTACCTATGCGATCTGAAAAAGAGCCACCTACTATTCCAAATATTGAAAATAACCAATAAAAACTACTACCTAAGATACCAAACTCTGTAGTAGTTAAGTTCAAGTCATCGGTAATATGTATATTAGCTAAACCCAAGATTGATTTGTCAGCAAAATTAATAATAGCCATTAGAAAAAGTGCAGATAAAATAAACCATTTCGCCCAACTTTTCATCAAAGCTCCTGCCTCTCGTAAAATTCAAAGCTTTTTCCAATTAAAAGGATTACATTCAGACTTTTAGAAAAGAGCACCTGCTAGTCTTTTTTATGCTAAGCATAATTAAGCAGGTGCTTATTTTTCACTATTATTTAGGGAATGACGATATTCATATAACGATCGAATTCATCTAAAAGTGATAAAAATTCATTCATTTTTGTATGGTTACCTGAAATATTTATTTTACCTACAGCTACTCCTTGTTCTATTGAGAGTAAACCTAGAACAATTCCGTAAAATGTCATTTGATCAATTACTAAAGAAACATCTGCTTTAACAGCTAATTTATTTTCTTTAAAAAACAAAACAGAGTTCTCTAAACAAATCGTATATTCTTTGTTAGTGTTTGATAATGTTATATTGATTGTTATTTTTTTACCTTCTGCTTTTGGACCATTTAATTTAACAGCTACTAGTTTTAAGAATTCATTTACTGGCATATTTTTTATAACTTCAGATACATCTAATGGAGAATTATCTTTATAAATTCCATTTCTTAGTTCAAAAGCGCCAACAAGATAAATATTGCGCCAATTAGCTGACTCTGCTTGATATCCTAATTGTTCAAATGTATCAGCTAATAGATTTTTAGCTTCTGAATTTTCTGGTTCAGCCATTACGACGTGTTTTAACACTTGAGCTACCCAGCGATATTCACCATTTTCAAAGTCAACTTTAGCTTGTCCCAAAACATTTGCTGCTCCGCCCATATATTCTACATATTTTCGACCTGCTTCCACTTGCGGCAATGGATCTAAATCGGAAGGATGAGCACTATAAAAGCCTAAATAATAATTGTAGACACCTTTTGAATTATGCTTTAACGTACCATAATATCCACGATTACCCCAATATGTATCTAATTCTTTTGGAAGTTTAATCGTCTCGGCTATTTCATCCATTGTATAACCGAGATTTGCTAAACGCACTGTCTGATCGTGCATATATTTATATAAATCACGTTGAAGTTTTAAATGTTCTATTACATTATTTTTCTCCCAAACTGGCCAAGCATGAATCATCAGTAATGCATCGATATCTTCTGTTTCAAATAGATCGATTGTTTTATCGAGAGCATTCGCCCAAAGTAAAGCATCTCGGGTTTTTGCACCTCGTACTGTATAAATTTGATGCATCAATTTATTTGCGTTCTCAGATACGAATAATACTTTGTAATCTCTAATATAAAAATGCATTTCAGCTGGTGCTTCAGTGTTTGGCGTTAATAAAAATTTAAATGTTACACCATCGATTTCCATTAATTGGATTTCGTTTTCTATTTCAACATTTGGTAACACAAAACTTGTCTTACCTGATGTCATTGTGGGCCCAATACCTACAGATACAGAGCCTTGTGCGCCATCTGATAAATTTTTACCAAACTGATACTCTGCCCTACGCGTCATGATCGTACCTAAAAGTACATTTTCACTTAACGCTTCATTTGTAAAATATTGAGGAACAACGATTGGGATATTTGGACTTTCTGCATATTTTAGGACTGCTTGAATACCACCAAAATGATCAGCATGACTTTGGCTTATTATTATGGCTGTTACTGGCTTTTGTGGTCTATGTTTATAATACAATTCCATTGCAGCTTCAGCAGATTCATTACTTCCTAACGCATCAACGACAATCACGCCATTTTTTCCTTCAATAAAAAAGTTAGTAACCATCGATTGTCCACGGACTTGATATACTCCTTCTACAACTTCAAACAAACCAGATATAGCCTGTAATTGCGCGTTCCTCCATAAACTCGGATTAACAGTCTCAGGTGCAGTGCCATTTAGATAGTCCAGCTGTTCTATGTCCCAAACAACTTCACCAGAATCATTTTTAATAATCTTTGTGTCTAGTGGTGCAATAAATCCTCTATTTGCATCAATGAAGTCCTGTCGATCATCAAAATTTAGAGTATTATAAACTGCTAAATTAGCATCTTTTGTAATAGAAGTTGCAGATTTTGATTGTGTTAGTACTTTATTTGTCATAAGAACCTCCATGAATTGTTAAATATAAAAAGGCTTATCAAGAATTTTTCTTTTAAACTATTAAACTTCCATTTGTTCTACATTTAAAGCTCTCTTTACTATTTTCCCTGTACTATTTTTTGGTAATTTATTCATAAATTCGATTTGTTTTGGTAGTTTGTACTTTGCTAGTTTGTCTTTGCAAAAATGCAAAATGTCATCCATCGTTATGGATTCTTCTTCAGACACAACGAAAGCTTTTACGATTTGTCCGTAATCCTTATCAGGAATTCCAATTACTGCTACTTCAACAATCGCTGGATGTTGATAAATTACTTCCTCTACTTCTCTTGGATAAACATTATAACCACCAACAATAATCATGTCCTTTATTCGATCAACAATATAGATATAACCATCGTTATCCATCTTTGCTAAGTCACCAGTATAAAACCAATCATTTTTAATAACCTTAGCTGTTTCTTCAGGCATACCAAGATACCCAATCATTACATTCGGACCTTTTACAATTAGTTCACCTATTTCTCCTCTTGGAACTTCAAATCCATTTTTATCAACAACCTTATTTAATACTCCAGGAATATTTACTCCAACAGAACCAAATTTCCTTTCCCCTTTTAACGGATTAAATGCCGTTACAGGAGCTGTTTCTGAAAGACCAAACCCTTCGATAACAATCGTCTTATATTTTTCTTCAAACCTCTGTAGTAATTCAATAGGCAATGATGCTCCACCTGAAAAACATGCACGGATCGATGTGAAATACTCAGCTGAATATTCTTTTAATTGCAATAAAAAGTTATACATCGTTGGAACACCAGCAAATAATGTCACTTGCTCATTAAAGATTGTATTCATGACTTCACTAGGACTGAATCTTGGAACAATTACTATATTTGCCCCACAAATGATTGGTGCATTTATACAGATTGACAAACAGAATACATGGAACATTGGAAGAACAGCTAAAATACGATCATTTTTGTTAAACTCCACCAATTCAACAATTGATCGGGCATTTGAAACTAAATTGCGATGAGACAACATTGCGCCTTTTGGTTTACCGGTTGTCCCAGACGTATATAAAATGACAGCAAGATCATCTTCTGTAATTAGCGGATATTCATTACCATTTGACTTCGTATCAAGCAACTTCCACCAACTAAGCTCAGCTTTGTTCGATTCCACATAGTACATTATTTCAATCTGTTTTATCTCTACTTTAAGAGTATCAATGATTGAATCCATAGTAGAATCCGCAATGACAGCCTTTGCTTCGCTGTTCGATAATATAAATAGGATTTCGTCTTTGGTAAAGATTGGATTTATAGGAATAACTACGCCACCTGCACGTAGAATCCCATAATAAGCAGTGACAAATTCCGGACAATTCCCTAATATCAAGGCTACTCTATCACCTTTTTTTACTCCATCATGTATTAATTTAGATGCTACGCATTCAACTTGAGAAAGTAATACACTATACTTAATATTTTTATTTTTAAATGTAATTGCATTATGATTTGGGAATTTCTCTGCACTTTTTTTTAAACTTTCATATAAATTCAAACTCATTACTAAGCCTCCTGAAATAGTAGGATGTAGTGTCGAGAAACAAAAAGAGCAATTGATTACTCAAGTAGTACCATCAATATGAATATAGTTGAGGCACCATCATCAATTTTGACGGTGCCCGTTAACTTTGATTAAAATCACGAAATCACTAAACCAGAGCCTACAACTTCATTTGAAATTTTCGCAATTATTTCAGGTGGTATTTTGAAGAAAATTCCACAAGGATCACTATGAACTAGTGCTACAATATACGCCATATTTTCCACATTCACCTCAAAGTCAGCAAACGTACTTGCCAGGCCAACTTTTTCGCGGAGATTACGAATGAATAACACAACTTCCGCCAGACATGCTTCTGGGCTTTCCGGTAAATTCTTTAGACCTAACGCTTCCGCAAATCCATGAATTCGTTTTAAATAATATGGTACAAGTGATTCCATTACATTTGGCAATAGCACAGCATTTGCTAGTCCATGTGGAATTCCGAATTTTGCTCCAAATACATGTGCTAAATTGTGAACTGGAATCGCATTAACAGAAAGACTGAAAGCAGAAATTGCCATTGCACTAGCCATTAACATATTAGATCGCGATGCAAGATTTTCCCCATCATGAACAGCTGTAGACAAATTTTCTACAATCATTCGAATTGATTGAAGTGCGTATGCGTCTGTCATTGGATTCGCTTGAGGTGAAAAATAAGCTTCAATTGCATGAGTTAATGCATCAAATCCTGTAAATGCAGTAATTTTTGGTGGTAAACCAACTGTAAGTTCTGGATCTAATATCGCCATATCAGGGCTTATAAATGTGTTTAGGATATTCGTTTTAATTCCGACCTTTTCATTGAATACTACAGCGATTGGTGAAACCTCCGCTCCAGTACCAGCAGTTGTTGCAATTGCAACGTGTGGAATCGGGATATACTGAGCTTTTGGCCAAAATTCCATTACATTTCCTACAAGAAGTTCTTCACGAATGTCATGAACTTTATTATGTAGCATCCATTTAATTGCTTTTACTGTATCTAAAACACTTCCACCACCAACAGCAATTAATGCATCTCCATTACATTCTTTATAGAACTTAGCACCGCGGTTAATGATTTCACCTTTAGCATCCTGTTCTATATCCTCAAAAACACCTACTAACTGTACATCGCTAGGTATTGTCTCAAATAACTCCTTAATTTTATCTGTAATTCCTGCTTGTGTTATTCCTTTATCAACATAAAGAACAGCTCTTTTACCACCAAGGCCTTTAATCATTTCAGGTAACAAAGAGCGTGCGCCAGCTCCACTGTTTACAACTGTTCGAACTGAAAACTGAAAAAATGATGTTATCATTAGATCACCTTCTCTTTTCTATTAAAGTTTTTTAAATCGTTTTAAAATAAAACGATATCTATTTTTAAAAAAAAATTTTTTATAATAAGATGCCATACCATGGTTTTTGACTTAATTCAGGAGTAAGTGAGCAATGAACATGTTTTACTTGCGTGTACTCGTCTAATGCATATCGACCAAGCTCACGACCAAATCCACTTTGTTTATATCCTCCAAATGGTGCGTCGCTTCTTAACATATGCCAGTCATTGATCCAGACTGTTCCCGCCTTTAATTCTTTTGATATTTGAAGTGCTTTATTTACATCTTTAGACCAAATACCTGCAGCTAAGCCATAAATCGTATCATTCGCAATGTCAATCGCTTCTTCAATCGTCGAATATCGAATGACACAAAGAACAGGACCAAAGATCTCTTCTTGAGCGATTTTCATTTTATTATGTACATCCGCGAAAATCGTTGGTTCAACAAAATATCCATTATCATATCTCTTACCCGTTAAACGTTTGCCACCACAAACTAAACGAGCTCCTTCTTGGATTCCTGCATCAATATAAGATAAAACAGTTTCTAATTGTTGTTCTGAAGCCATTGGCCCCATTCCTGTCGTCATATCAAGCTGGTTTCCAATCGTAATTGAAGAAGCCAAATTCACTAAACGGTCAACTACTTCATCATAGATCGAATCATGTACTAAAAGGCGCGTACCTGATTCACATAGTTGTCCAGAGTGAAGACAGAAACCGAATAAACTACCTGGAATAACAATATCTAAATCAGCATCAGGTAATACGATCGATGGTGATTTTCCTCCTAATTCTAGAGTGACTCTTTTAACTGTTCCAGATGCTAACTCCATAATCCGTCTTCCAACTTCAGTAGATCCCGTAAATGCTACTTTATCTACTTGTGGATGAGTTGCTAGCACTTCGCCAACAGTAGCTCCAGGTCCTGAAACAACATTGAAAACTCCTGGCGGGATTCCAGCTTCAGTTGCTAATTCTGCTAGTTTCAAAGTGGAAAGAGGAGTATTTGACGCTGGTTTAACAATAATTGAATTCCCCATCGCAAGCGCAGGTGCAATTTTCCACATTGCTAACAGCATCGGTAGATTCCATGGTGTAATTGCAGCTACAACACCAACGCCTTCTCTCCATACTTGATTGTTACTAGGTCCTGGAAAAGGTAGTACTGGCAAAGATTCAACAAATGGATACTCAACTGTAAATTTCGCTGTTTGCTGAAGTAGATCTACTAAATATAGAATATCCAAATTTGAGATTCGTCTTACCGTAGCTCCCGAACTAACAGATTCCAAGAATGCAAGTTCATGAGAATGTTCAACAATTTTATTCCCAAAATTAATTAAGATTTGAGCTCTTTCTCTAGGTGATTTCTTTGACCAAACTCCTGAATCAAAGGCATTACGAGCAGAAGTAATAGCTGCTTCGGTATCTTCTCTTCCAGCTTTAGCTACTTGAGCGACAACTTCCCCTGTTGCTGGATTTTTCACACTAAACGTTTCACCACTTTTTGCAGATGTCCATTGACCATCAATATAAAGAGGAAATTCCAATAATTTTTGAGTCGTTTGCATTTAAAAACCTCCTAAAATAGTTATTTAATTAGTTAAGTAGGAACTCTAGTAACATCTGACCTCCTTTTAAAGAAAACGCTTGCAAATCACAACAAATTTTTAGAAAATAACATTAAGGACTTGTCTTAATTTAAAAATTAAGAATTATCTGAAATAATTGTATAACTTCATTTTCACTAAGTAAAATTACGATTTGTAATACCTTGATCATATTTTTTAATATCTAAAATTAGAGGTTTCTATTATCCAAACTTTTTTCTAATATAGTAATCTTTTTAAAAGGGTGGTCACCATATGCACATTCAAAAACTTAAAATTCTTTCTGAAGTCGCTAAAACTGGGTCTTTTTCTATTGCTGGTCAAAATCTTCATATAACCCAATCTGGTATTAGTCAGGATATAAAAAAAATAGAAGATGAATTGGGAATAAAAATTTTCAATCGCTCTCGCTATGGGGTTGTTCTATCACATGAAGGAACCAAAATTGTAAATAAAGCAAATGAGGTATTGTTAAAATATGAAGAAATGATTGAAGAGGCAAGAATTATTCTAGAAGTACATTCTGGAAATCTAAGAGTTTCTACTATCCCTGCTTTCTTTACTTATTTATTAAAACCATTAATTGAATTTAAAAATTTATATTCAAATTTAAACATTGAAATTTTAGAAAATATAACTGAGCGTACAGTTGAAGTGGTTCAACAAAATAAAGCTGAAATCGGACTTATATGCATATATGAGAATATTTTGAAAAACATAGAGCTTTTAAATTTCGAAAGGATTCTTGAGGGCAAACTAAAGGTTTATGTAAGTAGTGATTCTCCTTTTGCTAAAAAGAAAAAAATAACACCCGAGGAAATACTTCAGCAGACGGTGGTATTATACAATGGCGATTATATCAATTGGTTTGTTAATAATTTCCAACTTAAATTTGGAAAAATGAATATTCTTTTTTCATCAAATCAAACGGAGGAATTATCACGATTAATCTCAGAAGGATTTGCAATTGGTTTTGCACCAGATTTTGCTACTAAAAGTAACCCTTATGTTATTGAAAACAAGATTGTTGAAATTGACCTTATCAACTATGAACCTATAAATGTTACACTTGGAATTATTCATGGAATGAATAGAACTCCTTCAAAAATAGAGAAACACTTAATTAAGTTTATTAAATCTGAACTAGAATACTATATAAGTTAATAAACATCATTATACTGCCCGACGAATATTAGCGTGGAGTTTCTGTGCTAATTTGTGCATGAGGAATAAATGAAGACAAAGAAAAAGCTCAACCGTTTAAGAAAAGAGCTTTTTCTTCTTTATGATCCGAACTGTTATAGAACCAGCGAACCACACCCTGTCAAATATAGAGTACGAGTATTAGATAGTAATTATGAATAGGTCATTTCAAATATGTCCAGTAAATCAGGCGACCGTTTTGTGATAATTAAGTAGACAGCTAACTCATGCGCTAGTTGAAGAAAGAAGAAAGCGTAAATAAAAAGAAAATTCATTGAACTTGGATGCGGCATTAACTGTAATACATGTGATTTTTATCGTGATGTTTTATCTGATTCATCATGTGGATATTTATGAGTGCTATTAATCAATTTTTGTAAATCCCCTCTAAAAAACACATCTTTGAATTCATTTAAGTTAAATGGAATAATAGGTGCTAAATATGGTACTCCAACTGAACGCAGACGAGCCAGATGTATGAATAAAATCAACATTCCAATACCTATCCCCAAAATACCAAATAAACTCCCTAGAAACAAAAAGATATATCTCAAAGCATTAATAGTAAAGGTCATTGCTGTGTATGTGATCAATGTATTTGCAAGATATGTTGTTCCTATTATAATTAGACTCAGTGGATGTATTAGTTTTGCATCAACGGCTGTTGTGCCAATTGTAACTGTTGCGATTAAAGAAACAAGGATTAATAATTCTTTTGACACTCTATAGGAACCTACTGCTAATATTTGTAATAATATCAGTAGAAGGAAAATTTCAAGCCAAAAAGGTAGAAAGGTATCTGAATTAGAAAAGAAGTGTTTCATCACTTTTTTTGAAAACCAATTTTCATGAAATTTTGCGATTGCAACATATATTCCCGGCAAAAGAATTGATACAAAAAAACAGAAAAATGTGAGTAAACGAGTTACATTAATAAGTTTTGAGTAATAATCACTTGGATGTTGAAAATATTGAATAAATAGATTCGGAACGATGGTTGCTGTCGGTGTTCCATTTACTAAAATTGCAATCCTTCCCTCATACAAAGCAGCGGCAATAGAATCAGGTAGTTCAGTATTAAAACTCAATGGAAATAAAGTATGTTGTTTTCCTGAAACTGCTTGTTCGATTACTCTTGACTCAAGTACATAATCAACCTGTAATGAATCAATTCGATTTCGGACTTCCTTCAACGCATTTTGATCAACTCTTTCAGTAAGAAATACAATTGCAACGTCGGTTTTTGTTATTCTTCCAATGCTTCTTTTCTCTACCATAAGCGTAGGAGATGGGATCATATTATGTAGTAAATTTAAGTTACCTTTAAGTTGTTCCGAAAATGCGATTAACGGTCCTTCTATATTACGCTGTCTGTTACTCTGCTCAATAGGACGTTGTTGCCATTCAGCAGTATCTACAAGAATGCCACTTTCGCTACTGTCTACTAAGACCAATGTCTTTCCTCTAATAATTCCATCAACTGTAGATGAAATAGAAGTAACTTCCTCAATTGACTCTGAACGAATATGTTGTAAAGCTATAGTGCTCATAATTGTCTCTTCATCTATTTCCCTAATATTAAGTAATGGTTCAATAATACTTTCTCTTATCAACTCTGTATTCACAATTCCGTCAATATATAAAAGGGCACCATAATATTTAGGATTTGTATTCAATTTTATAATTCGTATCGATAATTCTGGAGAATTATATAAATGTTCTTTAACTATTTTAATATTTTTATGTATATTCTTTGTAAAGGAAGACTCTAATCTTTCCATGAATTGGTAACTCCTAACTTAATTTGTTAACATTTAACAATACAGTTAGTATGTACTTACAGTTTGACAAACATCCATAATTCGCAATTCCAAAATAAAATTAACAAAGCTTATTTCAATAAAAAATCAGCTGCCATAGCAACTCATGCTCTCCAACTAACGCATGCGAAATTGCAAAAACAGGTTCGATATCAACTGCTGCGAAAAATATTACATATCCCAAGCGGGTTTAAGTAAAACTCAATTGCAACTGAATTTATTAGCTAAATTTAATGAATTGGAAAAAAAGTTAAAAAGCGAAAATTACACTGATCCAAAAAACAACAATTTCCGATTCATTTGAAACTTTATTTGAAGGACATACTCTCGGTAAATTATTAAATACAAAAAAACTAGCTAATTTAGCTAGTCTTATTGAACAGAGTTAACTTTAAAAAAACTATCAATAACCTCATCCGTTACATCTGAAATGTGTTGGTACTCATAGTTTGGTGAGTAATCACGATCAATCACTACTGACCTTACTCCTTCATAGAAATCTCTATGTTTTAAAAAGTTTTTTGCAAGCATCAAATCCGTAGCAAAGCATTCTTTTATTGTTTTAAATTTACCGCCAATCAGTTGTTTCAATGTTATTTTCAACGAAAATGGAGACTTAGATAGGAGTAGTCCTTTTGCATTATCACTGAATTCACTTCCATACTTACTAAGTGATTGAACGATCTCCTCAACAGTCTCAAACCTAAAATTTTGGTCAATTTCTTTTTGATAGTATACGAATTTGCTTTCTTCCAAGGGGTTAGTTCGAAACTCATCTACAAGTTGATCAAGCTTTGGCTCAACTTTTACTTCGTTCCAGTTTGTCAATTCGACTTTTTCAATAAATCTTACTAAAGCCTCACTTTCCATGTAGATATCTGCACCATTTGCATATAATACATCTGTGGCCTGTATCACCGAAGCCGTTAATGCCAGATAACGTCCTAAGTGACCTGGAGCTTTGTTTAGGAAATAGGCCGCGCCTACATCTGGAAAGAAACCTATATTCATTTCAGGCATGGACCATTTTGTCTTTTCAGTAACAATTCGATGACTAGCACCATATGTTATACCTACTCCCCCACCCATTACAATACCATCTAAACATGCAATAATTGGCTTTGGAAATTGATAGATAGCTTGATCAACCTCATACTCATCTTCAAAAAAACTCATTGCTTCTTTCATTGCAGTTTCGGATGAACTAGCTTCATAGAGTGCCTTAATGTCGCCCCCAGCGCAAAGTCCTTTTTCTCCGGATCCTTTAATGATGACGACAGACACATTATGATTTGTCTCCCAATCTATTAATTTTTCTCCTATCGCTTTAACCATCCTGTGTGAAAGTGAATTAAGGGCTTTTGGACGGTTCAAAATAATTGTTGCAGTACCATTTTGATTAACGGAAAACAAAACCTCATCGAACATTGGTATCTACTCCTTTATTTATGAATGTTTAAAGTCCGGTGTACGTTTCTCAACGAAAGCATGAACTCCTTCTTTAGCGTCAGCAGTCAAGAAGAGTTCGGCAAATCTTTTTCGTTCTCTTTCTAGCCCTTGTTCCATACTCTCGTTGTTTCCTTGTATAATACATTCTACAGCCCGCATTACACTGGTCATACTTTTTCCTTTAACCAATGACGTTGCAATAGCCTTTGCTGTCTTTAAAAGTTCATCTTCTTTCACGGCTAATTGTGCAATTTTAAGTTCGACTGCTTCATTAGCTAGAAGTGTTCTACTTGATAGAATCAGCTCCATCGCTGTCGATGTATTAGTTATTTTACGTAATCTCTGGGTACCACCGAAAGTAGGAATCAAACCTAACTTTAATTCCGGAAGACCTACGCTAGCCCGCTCTGATATAATTCTTAAATGACAGCTCATCACAAGTTCTAGCCCACCCCCAAGTGCTGGGCCATTTATAGCAGCAATAACCGGTTTATTCATTGACTCAATTTCATCGCAGAGTGCCTGTCCACCTTCAGCAAGTGCCAACCCTTGTTCCTGATCACCTAATCTAGAAACAAATTCTTTTATATCTGCCCCTGCTATAAAGAAACGCCCTTCACCTGTAATGATAATAACTCTTGTTTCATCATCATTTGAAAGTTCATGAAAAATTGAGCGTAACTCGGCAATACAGTTAATAGATAGGACATTTGCAGGTGGATTATTTATCGTAACAGTCGTGATATAATTCTCTTTTTCTAACGATACATACTTGTAGTTATTCACATTATCCCTCCTTTTGGATTTTTCAGTTTTACATAAATCCCCCACTATGGGTAAGTATTTTACCTATAGTGGGATCCAAATTAAGTATTAATACCAGCGTTCTGTTACTACTTTCTTACGTGTATAGAATTGAACACCGTCTTTTCCATTCGTTCCAAGATCACCAAAAAATGATGCTTTATTCCCTGCAAAGGAGAAAAATGCCATTGGAGCTGGTACGTTTACATTTACACCAATCATTCCAGCATCTATTTTGTCACGGAATTGTTGTACACTTTTACCACTTGCTGTATAAATTACAGCTCCATTAGCAAATTTGGACTGGTTAGCAAGAGCGATTCCTTCTTCTAAATCTTTAACTCGTACAACACTTAATACTGGAGCAAATATCTCATCTTGCCATATTTTCATGTCAGGTGTTACTTGGTCAAAAATGGTCGCTCCTACATAATACCCCTCTTTAATTCCTGGTTCCCTTCCATCGACAGATAGAACAGCCCCTTGTTTTACACCACTATCAATATAATCAAGAACACGCTTTTTATGAACTTCCCGAATCAATGGGCCGACGAAGTTTTCTTCTGATCTGCCTTCTCCAGTTTTTAGCTTGCGTGTTTCATAAATAAGCAATTCCATGAATTCATCAGCAATTTCATCTACCACTGCTACAACAGAACATGCCATACATCGTTCACCGCTACTTCCAAATGCTGCTCCAATGATCCCTTGAATCGATTTTTCAAGATTACAATCCGCTAAGACAACGGCGTGG
Organism: Gottfriedia luciferensis; assembly: GCF_001712755.1. GTDB lineage: Bacteria > Bacillota > Bacilli > Bacillales > Bacillaceae_G > Gottfriedia > Gottfriedia luciferensis_B. The sequence continues at coordinate 32,844 of NZ_MDKC01000011.1, read as the reverse complement.
TTTTTTGCACCAGCAAGTGCTTGGACACGTTTTCCATTTGCAGTTCCCTTTTCATACACATACTTTGCCACTGGTTCTGACCCTACGAACGAAATCGCTTTAATGTCATTATTCTCTAGTAATCCATTAACAACATCCTTTGAACCATGTACAAGATTTAAAACACCTTTAGGAAAACCAGATTCATAGAATAACGCTACTAGCTTCTCTGCAAGAATAGGTGTACGTTCTGAAGCTTTTAGGACAAATGTGTTTCCACATGAGATTGCAAGAGGAAACATCCATAAAGGTACCATCATCGGAAAATTGAATGGTGTAATTCCTGCAACGACACCTAATGGATAGCGCCAAATTGTACCATCGATTCCATCTGCTATTCCCGGTAATGCTTCTCCCATCATTAAAGTAGGTGTCGCAGTAGCTAGTTCAACTACCTCAATTCCTCGTTGAACTTCGCCCTGAGCGTCCTTTAACGTTTTTCCATTTTCTGTCGTAATAATATCAGCCAATTGTTCTTTATTCTCTTGAAGTAACTGTAAGTATTTGTATAAAAGTCTTGTTCGATTTGGTACAGGTACTAATGACCAACTCTGATAGGCATTTTGAGCTGCCAAAACAGCAGAATCTACATCTGCTTTTGTTGAAAGAGGTACATAGGCAATTAAATTTCCGTTTGCAGGATTTATTACTTCCTCTACTTCAACACCTGTTGAATCAACCCATTCCCCATTAATGTTATTTCTTAGTTTTTTTATATTAGTCGTAATCATTTAATTGATCCCCTCTCTCTTATAAAATAGTAGATTTCTGTTCACTAATTTTTTTGTATAAAACCGCCATATCTTTTTCACCTAATCCACTCTCATCAGCTTCTACATATAGATTAAAGAGAATTTTGCTCATCGGTAGTTCGACATTGTTCTTTTCAGCTAAATCCAATGCAAAGCCCAGATCTTTTCTCAATAGCTTCAATGAAAAACCTGGTTCGTAGTTTTCATCGGCTATGAAACTTTTATAATTGCGTTCATAAATTCGGCTTTGACCATAACTTACATTCAGCATTTCAAACAATTTATCCAGATCTAAATTACTATTCTTTGCAAGATGTAGGGCTTCACTCACACCAGCAGTATAAAATCCAATTAAGAGGTTATTTATCAATTTCGTGTTCGTACCGCTATCAACCCTTTCGTTCACATGAAAAATATTCCCTCCCATCGTGCTCAAAACAGGTAGCACCTTATCGAAGGTAGACTTTGAACCCCCTACCATAAATGTAAGAGTCCTATTGATCGCTCCAATTACGCCACCACTTACAGGTGCTGCTAAAAATTCAATGCCTTTTTTTCTTGCTGCCGCTTCAATTTGGAAATTTAGTTCAGGTGCAACCGTACTAGTATCAATTAATACAATGCCAGACTTAGCCAGGTTAATAAGTCCTTTTTCTCCTAGAAAAACTTCTTCTACTGCATTTGATGAAGGTAGACTTGTAAGAATTACATCACAAAGTTCAACCATTTTTTGGATTGAAACTCCAATTATACCTCCAGCTTGATGAAATGACATTTCGGCTTTTTTATTTAAATCCGTACCATATACAGTAAAGTTTGACAAAACTAAGTTTTTGGACATTGGAAGACCCATATTCCCCAGACCTATAAAACCGATATTTTTCATTAAAAATCACTCCATTCACACAATATATTTTTCATAAACGCCCATTCTTTCTGCAATTTCACGTTTTTGAGTAAATAGATTACTGAAAAGTGGCGCTGGAAGACTTCGAATCTCATCTAATATTTGTTTTCTTTTTGCTTCATTTACTTCGATTCCTGATAAAACAGACACCACTAACCCTTCAATTTTTCGGTATCCTTCTTCACAAATCACGTTCGTCATTAATTCTTTTATTTGCTCTTTATTTGGCTTGCTCTTTTGTAATGCTTTTTCAGTCCGAATGACTGCAGATTCCATTACATAAATTTCTTTCTTCATATCAGCAAGAAGGCGTGAGTATTCTTGCTCTTGATTTATGTTAATAGTTGAATTCGTTAGCGCTTCCAACGTTCTATTAAGAAGATGTTTAGATAGTTTAATAAATTGTCGGTATCTAGTTTCTTGATTATTGATCAGATCGTCGGGATATTTTTTGTTATTTTGTGCATTTTTAATTAAATTTTTTGCAATTGTTAAGCGGTTTATTTCATTTGTCCCTTCGAAAATCCTACTAATTCTCGCATCCCTGTACAATCGCTCAACTTCATACTCCTGCATATAGCCATAGCCTCCATGAATCTGTACAGCCTCGTCTACAATTCGGTCTAGGACTTCGGAGCAGTTTACTTTATTAATTGCACACTCTGTTGAATAGTTTTTTAACTCATTTAACTTAGTACCTAACGGATTTGATGAATCAAAGACATGATCCAAATCATCAGCCGTCCTATAAGCAGAGCTTTCTGCCCCATATATTGAAATCGCCATATCTGCAATCTTTTCTTGAATCATCGAAAAGGTTATAATCGCCGTTTCAAACTGTTTTCGCTGCTTAGCATAGGTTAGAGCAATTTTCAATGCTTGTTTCGAAGTACCAATATTTGAGAATGCTAGTTTTAATCGAGCCATGTTTAATATGTTTAACGCCACATTGTGACCTTTGCCAACATCGCCTAGTACATTCTCAATTGGTACGCTAACATCTTCTAAGTTTACAGTTGCTGTTGACGAGCCTTTTATCCCCATTTTCTTTTCTTCAGGTCCTATCGAAACACCTTTGAATGAACGCTCTACGATAAATGCAGTCATTCCTTCATTTGTTTTCGCAAAAACTACATACACATCAGCTACTTGAGCGTTTGTAATCCATTGTTTTTCACCATTTAAAATCCATGCAGTACCACTCTCATTCAAAGAGGCAGTCGTTTTTGCATTTAATGCGTCAGATCCTGCGTTTGGTTCCGTAAGTGCATATGCACCAATCCATTCTCCTGATACGAGCTTAGGCAGGTATTTTTGTTTTTGAAATTCTGTACCGTAATATACGTATGGTAATGTTCCAACACCGGCGTGAATATTAAAGGAAACGCTAAATGACCCTCCAGCCCCCATCTTTTCAGCTACAAGTCCTGAAAGCTTTTTGTTAAGTGATAATCCACCGTACTCTTCTGGAACTTCTATACTTAATAAACCTAAACTTCCCGCTTCCTGAAACAACCTTTTTACCTTTTCATGATCTTGCTGATCAATTAATTCGATTAGAGGCATTACTTCGTTTTTTACAAATAATTCTGTAGTTTTTGAAATGAGTTGCTCTTCCTCACTAAAATCTTCTGGTGTAAACACATCAGCTGTTCCAAAACGCGATACGAAAAGATCATTCCAACGAGAATCTAATTCATCCATCAACTTTCTCCTCCTCTACGGTTTTAAAATATGTACCGTAAAAACAAGACGATGATTCTATCTTCCTCTCTTGATTTGAATCATCGCCTTTTCATGGTGTGTTTTTATGATTTATGTTCTTCAGTAAGGACTGTTTTTGCCATTTCTTTGTCTAGATTTTCAAAGTCATAGTATGAAATCGCATCATATAGCTCACTTCTTGTTTGCATATCTTTAATTGCTTCTTTTTGTGTACCTTCATTTTTTATCAATTGAAACGTTCTTTCATACGCTTTTGCTGCCACTCGTAAAGATGTCACTGGATAAATAACCATCTGAAATCCCATGTCACTAAATTCTTCTGCCGTATAGTACGGTGTCTTTCCGAACTCAGTCATATTAGCAAGAAGAGGTACACGAATCATTTTACGAAAAATGCGAAATTCCTCTTCAGATTCAAGTGCCTCTGGAAAAATTGCATCAGCTCCAGCTTCTACATAGGCTGTCGCTCTTTGGATCGCTCCATCTAATCCTTCACTGTTACGAGCATCCGTCCGAGCAATGATGATTAATGAAGGAGCAACCTCTTTAATTACCCTAATTTTTTGAACCATTTCTTCAGTTGTTACAAGCTGTTTTCCATTAAGGTGACCACACTTTTTAGGCAACTGCTGATCTTCTAACTGAATAGCCGCTACATTTGCTTCCACCATTTCTCGCGCTGCTCGGGCTACGTTCAAGTACCCCCCAAAGCCAGTATCAATATCTACTAACACCGGCAAGTTAGTAGCACGCACTAAATCTCTTGCACGCTCTGCAACTTCAGTCGAAGTAATAATCCCAAGATCTGGAAGTCCCCTGCTTGCTGTATAAGCTGCACCAGATAAATAAAGAGCTGAAAAACCTGCTTCTTTAGCAACAAGTGCCGCCATTGCATCATGTGCACCTGGAATTTGTAAAATGCTATCTTCAGACATAAGCACTTGAAACCTAGAAGCTAGTTCAGTTTGTGCTAATTGTTTGTCTACAATCCATGCCATATTAGTGCACCTCCTTTTTAAATAAACAAATTAACAAAATCATTTACATTCATGCTTGCCAATTTCTCTTGGTCATAGCAGGCTTCTTCAATTAAATGCTGTTGTTTACTTGAATAGTGTGTATTGATATTGTTAGTAAATTTTTCTTTTACTTTTGGAATTGCTTCCTCTCGTCGGAAACGATGACCTAATGGATACTCTACTTCCACGCTTTCAGTAGCTGTTCCGTCTTTGAAAAAGATCTGTACACTATTAGCGATTGAGCGCTTGCTAGCATCTAGGTAATCTTCACTGTAGATTTTATTTTCTACCACATTCATTTTTTCTCGTAAAGTATCAATTCTTGAATCCTTAGCTGCTTCATTTTCGTAATCTTCAGCTGTAATATCACCTTTAAGTAATCCGACAGCTGTAATGTATTGTAAGCAATGGTCGCGATCTGCTGGATTATTAAGCGGTCCAGTTTTATCAATTATTCGTATCGCAGATTCATGCGTCATGATTTTAATTTCATCAATTTCTTCTAAACGGTCTATAATTTGAGGATGAAGCTTAACTGCGCATTCTGCTGCAGTTTGAGCATGGAATTCTGCAGGATACGATACTTTAAATAGGATATTCTCCATTACATAAGAATCAAGTGGTCGACTAAGTACTACCTCTTTTTTATTAAATAAGACGTCCTGAAAACCCCATCCTGGAGCTGAAAGTGCAGTCGGATAGCCCATCTCGCCTTTTAAAGCCATCATTGCCAAATGCACACCTCTACTTGTCGCATCACCTGCAGCCCAAGATTTACGTGAACCTGTATTAGGTGCGTGTCTGTAAGTTCTTAAGCTAGCGCCATCAATCCATGCATTCGAAAGTGCGTTTATGATTTCCTGACGTGTTCCTCCCAGCATTTTCGTCACTACGGCTGTTGTAGCAATTTTTACAAAATGAACATGATCAAGCCCAACACGATTTAAGCTGTTTTCTAATGCTAGAATTCCTTGAATTTCGTGTGCTTTAATCATTGCTTCTAGTACTTCTCTTACTTTTAATGGCTCTTTCCCTTCAGAAATACGAACCTGGCTCAAATAATCAGCTACTGCAAGAATACCGCCCAGATTATCAGAAGGGTGACCCCATTCCGCAGCTAGCCAAGTGTCATTATAATCCAGCCAACGAATCATACATCCGATATTAAATGCCCCTTTTACAGGATCAAGAACGTATGATGTTCCAGGTACTCGAGTTCCATTTGGTACAACTGTTCCTGCTACTACAGGCCCTAGCAATTTTGTACATTCCGGATAGTTTAAAGCGAGAATTCCACACCCCAATGTATCTAGTAATATATAATGAGCCGTGCTAAATGCTTCTGGACTCTTAATCTCTTTATTTAAAACGTAATCTGCGATTTCTTCCAATAAAATATCTGTTTTCGTATTATCATTTGTTTTTAACATACGTACCTTCCTTTTTCGTTAAAAGTCTATTATGATGTAAATGGGTATTCGCCAAAATATCCATTTTTAATTGGTGAGCGATTCTTACAACTGCCCAGTTGTTTTATTAAAGACATGTCGCTCACCTATATAACTTACTCGTGGACGGAATAATCGATTATTAGCATGCTGTTCAATTACATGTGCACAAAGCCCCACTGTCCTTGCACTAAAAAAGATAGGTGTATATAAAGGAATTGGAATTCCTAGCATCCAATAGACAGGAGCAGCATAATAATCCAGGTTTGGATAAATACCTTTCTCCCTCTCCATGATTCTTTCTCCAGCTTCACACATTTTATATAGTGTATCGTCGCCTTTTATATCACATAGCTCTTTTAATGCTTCCTTCATCAATAAAGCTCTAGGATCCATCTTTTTCATATAAACTCGATGACCGAATCCCATTATCTTTTCTTTTTTGAACAGTTTTGTTTCTAGTAATTCTTCAAATTTTTCCACACTCCCCGCTTCATTAAGCATATACATAACAGCCTCATTAGCTCCTCCATGCAAGTTACCTTTTAAAGATGCCACCGCGCCAGTTAATGCACCATATAGATCAGACTGAGTTGAAGCAATTACCCTTGCTGTAAACGTAGAGTTTGGCATTTCATGCTCACTGTATAACACTAAGGATTGGTCAAATATTTTTTCCTCTAATGAAGTCGGGATTCTACCAGTCAGCATATAAAAGAAATTTGCGCTATATGATAGATTTTCATCTGGAAGAATAGGCTCAAGTTTTTGAATGATTCGATAACTATTTGCTACAATATTTGGTACTCTACCAATCAATTGATATGCTCGTTTTTTATTTGCAGTCAATGAACGTTCATCAAGGTTATTGTCATATCCTGCAAGCGCCGAAATACCCGTACGAAGACCATCCATCGGGTGTGTATTCTCAGGAAGATGTTTGAACATATCCAAAAGTTCTTCAGGTATTACATATTCCCCCTTCAGATTCTTTTTCATTTCTGCTATTTCAATAGAATTAGGTAATTTTTCTTCTAGTAATAAATGGACAATATCCAAATACTCTTTTGATTCAGCTAGTTTTATAAGGTCATAACCCTTAATTACAATTTCGCTTTGCACTGTATCTAAAAAAGAAATCTTCGTTTCTGCTACAACAACACCATCTAATCCCGGATAAAATTTTTCTTTAGCTTCCATTTATATCTTCCTCCCATCTCCAAATAGCTCTTCACATATTATTTTGTAAGCCTTTTCAAGATTGTTTAAATGAACCTCCTTTTCATCACTTTTTCCTGAACGTTTTTTTATTCCTTCTGTTTGTTGTTCATAATAGGAGCTCAAATTAATTGACGGTTCAATACAAAAACCATTCATGATGCATGTTTTAAAATCATTGATAAAATACTCAACCGTACCAAACAACTAAATCCTCCTCATAATTTGAAATAGAAAATTGACAATAAAAAAACAACTTCTTTTAAGAAGAAGTTGTTAAGTCAGAACTCATGGTTTAATAAACATGTTTTTAATCAATTAAAAAAACATGCCACATTCGCTCGCACTTAACACCCCCTATCCGCGTAGGTATATGATGTGTGCTGAAACAGGCAGGTCTCCTGGCTTATGATCATCACTTTTCGAACCTTCCCATCTTCATTTTACGAAAAGACAGTGGATATTTCGAATCGCTCCTAAATACAGTTGCGGGACAGCGTCGGATTCTAACCGAACTTCCCTTTTAAGTAGATTACAAATCTCATAATCTACACCTGATTCTACACGTATCAAATTGTAAAACAAATTATAACAAACGTTTAGATAATTCACAATTGTTATAATTTAATGTTTTTACTTAACAATTCAATAATAATTATTTAAATATAAATAAAAACCGATTATGAGAAAAGTATTATTGAATTTAATTAAAGCATAAAAAATATCCATAATTTTCCTAATATGAATGTAATGTCTACTAATTTTCTAACCCGCTACTTAATTCTATTATAACGAATTTTGATCTCTATTCTTAAACAGCTAACTAACGTATTAGTTATATTAAAATATCTATATATTTTACATTTTTTTTAATTGGTAGAGTCGATTCTTCTTAATTTCAAATCTTTATCGTTACTTCGAACATATATATTCCTTAATCCATCAATAAACTCATCAGCTAAGTTTACTTTCCAAGTATCACCTACTTTTTTAGTTTTAATTTAACCGGCCTTTTAGCAGAAGCTTTTTAATTAAACTCCAATTTTGTTCCCATACCTAATTAAACTACCAAAATGTGAACAATCAATCCTACTTACGACTTTTTATTAAATTTATGAAAGTTTATTTTGACAGCCTGTGTTTATCGTGATAACATGACTATTAAATTCAAAACATTATAAATTATTTAACTCTTATTGAGAGAGGCGGAGGGACTGGCCCGATGAAGCCCGGCAACCATTCAGCAGTATTGTTGAAAAGGTGCTAATTCCTGCAAAGCATATTTTGCTTTGGAAAATAAGAGAGGATTCCATAAATTTTGTAGCCCTCTCTATTTCAATTAGAGAGGGCTTTTTGTCATTATGAGTGTTTTGAAGTTTTGTTAATAAAATTGAATAAAAAATGCATCAGGTGTTGTGAAAGTCTTTTTCACAGCTTAAAAGGGAAGTTCGGTTAAAATCCGACACGGTCCCGCCACTGTATTGAGGAGCGACTTATCAATTTACCACTGTTTCAAAATTGAAATGGGAAGGGATAAGAAGTGTTGAATCTAAGTCAGGAGACCTGCCTGTTGTATGCGCTTATACCTACGGATGAATAGGGGGGAGTGAGGATTACGTGTTTTGGGAACCAAAAGGTCTCAACTCAAGTTAACGATGCGTATGAGTCTCTCTTTTCTATTTTGAAAAGAGAGATTTTTTATTGAGACGTAAAAATCAGACATCAAAAAACAAGGAGTGTATAAATGATGAAAAAAGTAAAAAGTTCTAATTTAGGTTATCCAAGAATTGGTGAAAAGCGTGAATGGAAAAGAGCACTTGAACAGTTTTGGGCAGGTAAACTAGAAAAAGAAGATTTTTTAAAACAAATAGAGGAAATTCGTATACACCATCTTCAAAAGCAAAAGAATCAAGGAATTGACTTGATTCCAGTAGGAGACTTTAGCTTGTATGACCATGTTCTTGATACGGCTGTTATGTTCGGTCTAGTGCCAAAGCGCTTTGAATATGGTGGAGGTAAAGTATCGCTAGAAACATATTTTGAGATCGCACGTGGTACGAAAGGTGCCGTTGCATCTGAAATGACAAAATGGTTTAACACAAACTATCACTATATTGTTCCAGAGTTGGGCGAAGTAGTACCTACTCTTGTCGAAAACCGTCCTCTTGAATTTTATAAAGAGGCTAAACAAAAACTTAATATTGAAGGAAAGCCTGTAATCTTAGGCCCGGTAACATTTGTAAAACTGTCAAAAGGCTATAATGAAAATGATTTTAAATCGGTCGTTAATCAATTTGTACCTCTTTATGCTAAGATTTTACACGATCTACAAAAAGAAGGAGTAGAGTGGGTACAAATAGATGAGCCTATCTTATCAACGTCTATTTCAAAAGAAGAAGTTGCATTATTTAACGATGTTTACCAAACATTACGTGAAGCAGCACCTAACATAAAGCTGATTTTGCAAACTTACTTTGAGAGCATTGACAACTACCAAGATGTAATTTCACTTCCAGTTGATGGTATTGGACTTGATTTTGTACATGATAACGGTCAGAATCTAGCTTCAATCAAAAAGTATGGTTTCCCAAAGGATAAGATACTTGCTGCTGGAGTTATTGACGGTCGTAATATATGGCGTGCAAATCTTAATGATAAACATTCTATTCTTACACAAATTACGGAATTTGTTTCAAAAGAGCAAGTTATCGTACAACCTTCCTCAAGCTTATTACATACACCTGTTACAGTGAAAAATGAAGAAACGCTTGATGAAGTTCTAAAAGGTGCGCTATCATTTGCTGATGAAAAGTTACGAGAAATTGTTATACTTGCAAAAGGCTTGCAAGATGGAAAAACTTCAATTCAAGCAGAAATCGATGAAAGCACAAAAGCTATCCAAGCTTTAAATGAATCGTCAGTTCGAAACAACAAACAAGTTCAGCAAGCAATTCAAAATTTACACATATATAGTGTTAATCGTGAGGCAGATTATAAAGTTCGCCAATCTATTCAGGAAGAGTTTTTCAAATTACCACTTCTTCCTACTACTACAATTGGTAGCTTTCCACAAACACAGGAAGTTAGAGGACAGCGTTTAAAATGGCGTAAAGGCGAAATAACTACTACTCAATATGAAGAGTATATTTATGCAGAAATAAAAAAATGGATTGATATTCAAGAAGAACTTGGCTTAGATGTGTTTGTACATGGTGAATTTGAACGAACAGATATGGTTGAGTATTTTGGAGAAAAATTAGCTGGGTTTCAATTCACAAAATTTGGTTGGGTGCAGTCATATGGATCTCGTTGCGTAAAACCACCACTTATTTATGGAGATGTGTCGTTTCAAGAACCAATGACTGTTAAAGAATCTGTATACGCCCAATCTTTAACAACTAAACCGGTAAAAGGCATGTTGACAGGTCCAATTACAATTTTAAACTGGTCGTTTGTACGGGATGATATTTCACGTTACGATGTTGCAAATCAAATTGCACTTGCGATTAGAACAGAAGTTGAAGAGCTTGAGAAAAACGGAATTCGAATGATTCAAGTCGATGAGCCAGCAATTCGTGAAGGACTTCCATTAAAGCGCGAAAACTGGGAAAGCTATCTGAACGTTGCTGTTAATGCATTTAAACTTGCGACGGCTTCTGTACAAAATGATACACAAATTCATACTCATATGTGCTATTCGAATTTTGAAGATATCATTGATGCAATTAATGCTCTCGATGCTGATGTTATTTCAATTGAAACATCAAGAAGCCATGGTGAGTTAATTTATGCCTTTGAAGAAAATACGTACGATAAAGGGATTGGTCTTGGCGTTTATGATATTCATAGTCCACGCGTACCAAAGGTTAAAGAGCTCGCAAGAAATATTGATCGTGCACTTCAAATAATTAATCCAAAACTCTTCTGGATTAATCCTGATTGCGGTTTGAAAACACGGGGTATTGCTGAAACAGTCGGAGCACTAAAAGTGATGGTTGAAGCTGCAGAACATGCGAGAGAAAAGTTTCTTGTAAAAGAGGAACTATAAGCTCTTTCAGAAATTTCGTTTACATTGGTAAATAAACAAGAAAACCACTGAAGTATTTCAGTGGTTTTCTGTAATTTCCAGTGTATTATTTAACATTAGAAAGGATTTTAGGAACTCTTTGACAAACTAGTTTCCATGGTCTTAACCCACTAAGTCAATATTTTTTTACTTTTGCCTCCAAGATGTTCTACTTAATTTTTATTAAATTTTTCAATCTTATAAAGTAAGCATTAATTAATGGTTTTAAAAGGCTGGGTGTCTATAATATATCGACTAAAATAAAAAAGTAGATGAATGATCATCCACTTTTTATATCAATCATTTACATTTAACTCATCTTTTAATTTCGTTATATAGTCATCTATCAATTTTGAATATCTTTTCTTACTAGACATAAACCATACATATTGAATTTGTAGATCTTCGTATCCTACAATATCTAAAATCTTGACATCTTCACTAATGATGTAATTTTCAGATAAATAAGGAGCAAATGAGACACCTAAGTTATCACCAATCGCCTTATAAATTGCATCAACATTTGTAGATGAAAATAATTCCCTCATTTCACCAAACTGTTTATAGAAATTATTTTTAAACCATTGCATATATACACCGTTATAAACAACTAGCGTTTCTTTAACGATTTCTTGTGGCGTAACGAATGATTTCTTTGCAAGGGGAGACTTTTTACTTACTAATAACTTCATTTTAGCTGTAAATAAATTGTGATAAATTAGATTTTCATTACTTTCTAGTAAATGTTTAATAAATGGTACAATACCAATATCACTACGGCTCTCTAGTACATCTTCAATAATTTCTTGGCCTGGTTTAAGAAAGACATCAATTGTGATATTAGGATGTTCTTCCTTTATAGCTGAAATTGGATTTAAAAGTTGTGTAATAAAACCCGGTACTGTAGATATTTTTAAATTACCGGTCATATTATCATTAATTAATTGTACATTCTGGATTAATTCTTGATATTTTAGAACGATTTCATTCGCTAAAGGTATAATTTGTTTTCCATCAATTGTTGGAATCGCATTATTTCCTCCTCTTGTTCGTTCGAATAATTTTATCCCTAATTTCTTTTCGATACTTACAATTGATTGACTAATAGCAGACTGACTTACAAATAGATTTTGTGAAGCAATCGAGAAGGAACCGGTTTTTGCAACTTCAACTAGATACTCTAATTTTTGTATATTCATGCTGTAAATATTCGAACTGTTGATACTCATTTTCTTCTCCTTCATATTACATTATTAATATTTTAACATAATTTGAATTGAATATATCTAGTTAATGTTATGGTATTATATGTTAGAAAAAGCCTGTTCTCAAATGTAGAGAACAGGCCTACTTTTATTGTACTCCTAATTGACTCTTAACTGATTCTAAAGTACTTCCTTTATACTGTTTAACTGGTTTTGGAGGAGCTGGGATCCAAGGGTTTTGCATTAAGTAATTCTTTTCAACAAATGCTAGGTCCTTCGCATCGACCGTACCGTCGAAGTTAATATCTGCACTTCGTTTATTTGTACCCCAATATGTTTGGATTGCTAATGCGTCTTTCACATCGATTACATCGTCTTTGTTTACATCTCCAGCAGTTGCATATGGAGTGCTTTCTATACCTACTCTATAATATACACCATAGAATTGATCATCTAGATCATAATGAACATTAATTTTTGAGTAATAAGTTGTAAAATGACCTGGAATATCTTGGATTAACGTATAATCATCTTTTGATGGATCCATTCCTGTAATATCAAACGATCCATTTTTTGCGACGATATTTGTTTTTACTACTTTTCCATTACTATCAATTACTGTTAAAGTTGGCGAACTCTTTGAGTAATCTTTTGTAGAATCCAAAGTACCGGAAGCATTTTTAAAGCCTTCTGCATGTATATATCCTACTAATTCTGTTTGGTCGAGTTTTAAGATCCTAATTGATGTCACGCTTGTAAAAGGACTAGAAGTTACATTATCTACATTTGTAAATGTTGATGTAACTGGGCTAGATGAATCATATTGGCTAAATGATGTATTATCTCTTGGCAGAAGCGGTTTAGGCACTTGAAGTGTTAAATCTACCATTGGTATATCACCATCTACGCCAGTAGTTCCATTAAAATTAACAGTAACATCAGATGAGATCCTGCTTCCTGAAGTAGTTTGTTTAACATCTAGTGATCCTCCAAGCTTTTGTGCTTCAGGATTCAATGAAATGTTTGTAATTTTTGTACCAGATGTATCTGAGAACTTATAGTTCGCTTTCTTTAATTTATTTACATTATTTGCTGTTAACGTCATTGTAAATGTGTCCCCTGGCTTTGCCAATACCTTATTGTATGTTGTCGGAGCATTTATCTGACCATATACATAAGGCGTATGCTCATTTACGAAATAATATTGGCTTTGAAGATTACCATTTGTCGCTTCATCCATTCCTTCAAATTTCACAGGTAATACTTGTAAATCCGGTGACAATGCGATTTCATCAGATGTATTACCGTCTTTGTCAACTGTCAAATTATTAGTTGGCAGGTAACTATTATAATAAGCTAAAAATTGATTTTGTGTTTGATCAGCAGTAATTCCAGCAGCTTGTTTTACAGCAACATTATCATCTGTAATATGCCCTGTTACACCAACTTTAGTTTGTCCATCTTTATATTCAACGATTTGTTTTCCAGGTACTTCACCTTCTACATGAACGTCCCATTTTGGTTTTGTACCATCTACAAATAAATCTTGACTGATCGTATATTGTTTTCCGTCATCATCTGTACCAACCAATTTTAATACATATTGCCCCGCTTTTGGTAAGACAAGTTGGTCATCTCTCATACCGATTGGATTATTCGGATCATTTGTAAATGGGTGGTAATATCCCCAGTATACGAAACCAAGTACATTATCAACACCTTCATCATATGCTACTCCATCATACGAATTAGCAATACCAAGATCTTTACCAGTTTTTGCATCCGATATGACTACGTCAATTGTTTTCATATGTGAACTTAAGCTAAAGTTAGCAGCATCTGTTCGATTCCATTTTTGACTGCTTTGAATTAGTGATTCAGGCACTGATTTTTTATAAAGTTTAAAGTAATTAAACCCTTGCTCAACGTAGTGTACACCAAATGGAACTCGGTAAGTTTCTGAAGGATTGTCTTTGTTTGTATACACTACATAGCCTTCGTAAATCCCTTTTTCTGCTGTTTTTGGAATATTCAAGGTAATAGTTGTTTTCTTTTGGCTAATCCCTTTTAGTGTAACTGTTGAATCTGTTTGAACAGTTACTCCATTTGCTTGTGCATCTTTTGAACCGCGCAGATTTGATTGGAAATTTACTTTTACATCAAATGTTTTCGATTTTTCTCCTCTGTTCATTAACGTAACAGAACGTGTATCTGAATAGTCCGAACCATTATATGCGACATTTCCAAAGCTTAATGCACCTGTATCCTCATTAATTTGTTTTTCTTTTCCATTTATAATAGTCGACGTTTTTTCTTTAACTTTAATTTCAATCGTTGAATGAATTGCGTTATAAGGATCGATTCGTCCAGCACCTTGCTCAAATACACTATATGGCTTACTTAATGAATCAGCAGTATTCATTAAAATGGCCTTGATATCTTCTGGTTGTAAATCAGGTTGTGCTTGTTTTAATAAAGCTGCGACACCAGTTGTAAATGGTGTAGCCATCGATGTACCTGACATTCTTTGATACGCATTTTTATAATCAGTCGGATCATTTGGGCTATTAATAAAGCTTGGAACCGTTGAAAGTACACTCACACCCGGTGCCGTAATTTCTGGCTTAATATCATATGTTGCACGTGAAGGACCTCGTGAGCTGAAGTCTGCTAATGTATCTCCCTGAGTTTTCGCTTCACCTATATCAGTAAATGTAAAGTTAGAAGATCCTGATTGTAGCTTTTTCTTCAAAGCAAGTCCATCTGCGTTAGATAACGAGAACGTTGGGATAAAGTTCACACCATCTCCTAAGAAGGTTGGAATTTGTCCTTCAGTAGGATTGTCATTATACAAAAGAACTGCTGCAGCGCCTTGTGCTTTAGCGACCGAGATTTTAGAATCTAATGTATAAGTTCCACGACTCATTAGAACAATTTTACCTTTTACATCTTTACCAGTGTATGCTTCACCTAGATTTACATCTACAACCGAATTCGTAACACCTTTTAATTTTGAAATATCATCCCCTGCGCCTTTTGCCATCAAAAGTAATGATGCAGTTACATTATCGATCGATCCTTTTCCTCCAAGTGTCGTAATTGGAACACTACTAGCCCCTACTGTTAATGCTAGAGCTGCTGTACCAGGTGCTCCTACGGTATACATCTTATTACCTGCATTTCCAGCTGCAACAACTGCTGTTACTCCATTTAAAACTGCATTGTTTATTGCGATACTAGTAGGATACATTGGGTCATTATAATTAGCACCTAAAGAAAGACTCATAATGTCCATTCCGTCTGCTACTGCTCGATCAATTCCAGCTAGAATGCCATCCGTCGTTCCACTGCCCCCAGGTCCAAGTACACGATATACATAAAGGTCAGCATCTGGAGCGACTCCAGTAGTTGCAAATTCACTAGTATTTTTTCCTTGTCCTACAATCGTTCCGGATACATGTGTTCCGTGTTCAGTTACATAATTTGCTGCTCCAGAGCTTCCTCCTGGCTTTCCAGCTTTTACCCAATCATCATAAGTTGTTTCCATCGGATCATTATCATTATTAACGAAATCGTATCCACCTTTATAAGCACCTTTTATATCCGGATGATTGTAATCTACCCCAGTGTCCAGTACAGCGACCTTTACTCCTTTACCTGTATAGCCTTCTTGATGTAATTTATCGATTTGTAGGTATGAACGCTCATCTGCCATTCCTTGTCCTTGCGTTTTAGTTGAATCTTCTGCTTTTTCTACTGGAAGATCTTCCTTAACAGTTTCATTGCTATAAATCGCTTTAACTGCTTTTGAATTTAAAAGAGATTTAACTTTATTTGCAGGAATCTTTAATGCGACTCCATTGAAAGCATTTTTATATTTTCTACTTATTTTATATGTCGTGTCATCATCGCTTGATAGCTTTTGCAAGTCTTTGTCAAACGTTGCATGATCAGCATCTTCTAAACTTTTAGCCTCACTATCTGATAAACTTTCACCCTTTAAGGCTGCTTCAAGTACAGCTACCTTATGTGGTTTTTGATTGAATTGTACAATTACAGAAACATCTTCTGAACTATCTATATTAACATCAGGATTTAAGAATAATCCCGATTGATCATTCTTCGAAAGCTGTGTTAAGGCCTCTCTTTGAGCAGGTGTTAAATTAGCTAAAATCGACTCTGCATTCGTATCAAATGTTGCAGCCTTTACCTTTGACGATGAATTAAAATATGAAGCATGAAAACTACTAGAAATTAAACCTACACCTAATGTAATAGCAGTAGCATTTTTTACAATTTTTTTGTTTGTAAACTTCTTCCCCATTTTCCAGTCCTCCTGCATATTTTTTGATCTGTACTGATAGAAATTGTTATAGTCCATTATTTTTTTTAAATTAATAGATCCGAACAAATACACTACCAAATTTCGACTAAATTCTTTCCCCTTCCCTATTTATTGACTTAATTATACGTAATCTGAATTTTCTGGTAAAATTAAAAATAATTCAAGATTAATAAGAGAATCTAATTTTTCCTAAATTCAAAAAGTATACTAAATCACTTTTTAGATCCTACCTTTTATGTATCTTTGTTAAGAAAAACCCATGATTTATCAGCAGATTATAATTAAATAGTAAATAAAGTAGCCTCATAGACTGGCGAGCCTTTTAAACTAAGCCAGAGCTGCATCTACTCATTTCCTTAAATTGGCAACACTTTCATGTAATCTATTACAGTGTGATTTACACCCTCTTAAAAAAAAGAGAAGCTGAAATGATCAGCTTCCCTTTGCGTTTATTACAAACACTTATATTAAATCTTTACTGTAAACCTAACTGACTTAATACTGTATCTAATGTTGCACCTTTATAAGAAGTTTTCGCTTTAGGTGCATTTTCTACAGTTGGATTTTGTAAACCATAGTTTTTAACAACATAGTTCATGTCTTTAGCGTCTACGACTTTATCAAAGTTAAAGTCAGCCGAAGCTTTATTTGTACCCCAATATGTTTGCACAGCTAAAGCATCTAAAATATCGATAACATTGTCTTTATTTGTATCTCCAGCTGCGGCAATTGGTAAATTGTATCTAATTCGTTTTCCAACGATCTCACCACGAACATCACTGTACAATTCAAATTTTTGATTCATCGTAAAGTAACCTGGCACATCAACTTTCAGTGTATAAGGATTTATATCAGCTTTCAGTCCATCAATTAAATAGCTACCATATCGATCTGTAACTGGAGACTCAACAACTGTTTTCCCATCAAAAGAGGTAACCGTTACTTTTGCACCAATTTTACTTTGATCAATTGCATAATTTAGTCCTTTAATTGGATCAACTGCCGCTTCTGGTCTTAATGCTCCCTCTAACCTTGAATACATTGTTTTTACCTTATAACTTTCCATATAAGCGTAAACATTGTTCGTTACAACATTTGATTGATCAATTGTTGTTGCACTCATACCAAACCAGTTAATACTATCTGTTGTCCATTTGTTAGCAGTTTTTAGGTCAAAATTAAATAACGGTAAGTCTTCTGGTAATGCTTTATCACCTAAATAATTAAATGTAAAAATATACTTCGTTGGTGTACTTTCTACACTAACCTGTGCATCACCATACTTTTTAACTGCATCATTTACAACTACATTCTCAACTGAAGCATAACTATCTTTTATCATTGTAATTTTAGTTGTTTTTATATTTTTTACATTATTCGAACGAACGGTATAGTTTACACTATCACCTGTTGTAACAGTTTGTTTATTTGCTTTTACATAGAAGTATGGTAAATTTTGATCTACAAAAACGACTCTTAACATATTAGATGCATTACCATTAAAGTTTCTTGCCGCATCAAAACCATAAAACTGAACTTTTAATGGATCTGCTTGTTTTCTCACTAAAATTTTATCAGTGTAATTTCCATTTTTATCTGTTCTGATTGGATTTGTAGGAAATCCGTCATTATAAAATGAAACAACTGAATTGTTTGATTGATCGACAGGTAATCCTAAGCGAGTTCCTTCTTCAGTTTCTGGATCATGTAAGTTAATGTTAAAGTCATATAGGAATTGTCCATTCGAATCAAATTGACTATCTTTAACTTCAATTACTTTTTGATCCAACGAATCAAAACTTGAAGTCATTGTTGGTGCTCCTAGTTCATAAATGAAATCAGACGATGCTGAGAATGTTTTCCCTTGTTCATTTGTACCAACTAGTCTCAATTTATAGTGACCCGTTTTTGCAAATACTGGATGACTACTAATAGGATTTTTCGAATCACCTGTAAATGGATAATAAATTGTATTGAATGCAGGAGTATAATACTCTTGATTTTCATTTACTGCAATCGCATTAAATGTTCCTACTAATCCAAGATCTTCACCTGTAGTTGGATCTTGTAGTACTAGATCTATCGCCTTCATATGTGATTTTAGTGTAAATGTTATATCCATAAATGGGTAAGCATTTGCTGGCCATGCTGTGTCTGTGCCATACATTGGATTTTCGATATTAAACTTATCAATACCTTCGTTTACAACACGTCCACCAAATGGAATTTGGTAAGTTTCAGTCGGATCTGAGGAATTCGTGAAAATAATATATCCCTCATATGTTCCTTTTTCAGCAGTTTTAGGAATGTTTAAGTTAAACTTAATTGATTTTTGATTAATTCCATTTAATTTAACTGTAGTTGGTCCTTCTAACGTTACGCCATTTGATGCTGCATCTTTTGATCCTCTTAATCCCGTTTGGAATTTAACATTAACATCAAATGTTTTTGCTTTCTCACTACGATTTTTTAATGTAACAGTTTTTGAGTCTGAAATATCTTCACCATTAAATCCATAAGATCCAAAGCTCATTGCACCTGTTAATTCTGTAATTAATTTTTGTTTTCCATTCACAAACATAGGTGTTTTATCATTTACTTCTAACTCAACGTTTGAATGAATTGCTTCATAAGCGTCTACTCGTCCACTTCCTACCTCATATACGCTATAATTTTTAGATAGTGGATCTGCTGTATTCATTAAAATCGACTTTACATCTTCTGGTTGAAGATCTTTATTTGATTGAAGTAATAATGCTGATACACCTGCGACATATGGAGTAGCCATTGATGTACCTGATAAGCGTGCGTATGCATATTTATAATCTTCTGTATGTGTTCCATCTACCTTTTGATCATTTACATAAAACGGAACCGTTGAAAGAATTGAAACACCTGGTGCTGTTACTTCCGGTTTAATATCGTAGTTAACACGGCTCGGCCCTCTCGAACTGAACGTAGCTAAATCATCAGATGCGGTTTGAATTTTCTTGAAATCACCAAATGTGAAATCTGATTTACCATCTTTTAATGCTGCAGAAATTACTGAGCCCTCATCAAATGAAACTGAGAATGAAGGAATCGCATTCATTGATTCACCAAGGAATGTCTGAATTGCTCCCTCTGCCTTGTTTGTTTCATCGTTAGCCATGATAACACCCGCAGCACCTTGTGCTTTGGCATATGAAACTTTAGAGTCTAATGTATATACTCCTCGTTTCATGAACACAAATTTTCCTTTTACATCCTTATTTTGATAACCACTTGGATCTCCAAGTCCTACATCGACAAGTTGTACAGTTTTTCCTTTTAATGAAGTTAGGTCATCTTTATAGTTTTTCGTCAATTGTCTTATATTGTAACTTTTACCATTATTTACGCCCGTGTATTGATAAATATCAATTGCAACTGAAGACGCTCCAACTGTTAATGCTAATGCAGCCGCTCCTGGCGATCCAAGCGTAAACATTTTATCGCCACTATTACCTGCAGCTACAACGGTCGTAACTCCACTTAATACGGCATTGTTAACTGCAATAGAAGTTGCAAAAAGTGGATCATTTATTGTTGCTCCTAGCGACATGTTAATGACATCCATACCATCTTGTACTGCTCGATCAATCCCGGCAATGATCGCATCACTTGTGCCGCCACCACCTGGGCCAAGTACTCGGTAAGCATAAAGGTCCGCTTCAGGTGCCGCACCGACTGTTTTATACTCACTATTTGATACACCGCGTCCACCAATAATACCAGCAACATGTGTTCCATGTTCAGTATAATAGTCCGCTCCATTTTGAGATCCAGGTTTTCCTGCCTTCACCCAATCCGCATACGTTGTTTCCATTGGATCATTATCGTTATTAACAAAATCATATCCACCTTTGTAAGCATCCTTTAAATCCGGGTGGTTATAATCCATTCCGGTATCAAGAATTCCTACTTTAATCCCTTTACCGGTAAAACCCTCTGCGTGTAAACGATCTAAGCCGTCATATGGAGTATAATTTGCTACTTTAGCTTCATCAGTTTTTAGCTGATCATTTTCTACTTCTGGAGGGTCTATCGAAAATTTTTCGTTACTCCAAACTGTTTTAACAGCTTTTGATTTTAATAGATTTTTAATTTGATTTGCTGGTAGGCTCATTGAGACACCGTTAAATGCATGCTTATAGGAGCGGTTAATCTTATAATTTATTTTTTTATTTTCATCACCTGTTAATACTTTCTCTACATCATTTGAAAAAGATTCGTGATCCTGATCTACTAGCTTATTAGCATCGGTTTCAGATAAAGTTTTACCTTCGACACTTGCTTCAAGTTTAGCAATTTTTGCTGGTTTATTATTAAACTCTACTATGACACTAGTTTGATCTGAAGAGTTTAAGTCAGTGTCTTTAGAAATTTGAAGACCAGTCTCTTCGTTTGTTGAAAGCTGATTTAAGGCCGCTCTTTGTTCAGAAGTTAAATTTGCCAAAATATCATCTACATTCCTTGGACTAGCTGCTTTTGTGCTTTGTGTTACATGTCCAAGTGAACCTAATATAAAACTAGATGTTAAAGCTAAAACAGAAAAACTTTTTAACAATTTACTCTTTTTCCCCATTTCTCCAATCCCCTTATAAAATTATGTTTTTTTTGATAGAAATTGTTCGATTTACCTCAAATTTCCTTAAAAACGAACGCATAATCTATCAATTTACGACTCGTTTCTATCCCCTTCCCTATATAATGATTTCATTATACGTAATCAGAATTTTCTGGTAAAATTAAAAAAAATATAACTTTAATAACGAAATCTTATTTTTTCTAATTGCATTCTAAAGAATTGAACTAACACTTTTAGAAGTATTTTTGTGCCCAAAATCTTTTATTAATATAATTTACACATCAACACTGACGTTTTTCTGATAAAATATTTTTTGAAAAATATTCCAAAAAATTGGTTATGAATATCGCTTATTGTGCTAAAACAGACAGATCAAAAAAGAGAAGCCGCTATACGACTTCCCCTTTCCAATTGATTTTTATTATTCTAAACCTAACTGACTTAATACAGTGTCTAACGTAACACCTTTATAAGAAGTTTTTGCTTTTGGTGCATTTGCTACCGTCGGATTTTTCAATCCATAATTTTTTATGATGAAATCCATATCCTTCTTATCCACAACTTTGTCAAAGTTAAAATCTGCAGATGCTTTATTTGTACCCCAATATGTTTGTACAGCTATTGCATCTAAAATATCGATCACATTATCTTTATTTACATCACCAGCTGATGCTGTTTCAAGTAAGTATCTTAATCTCTTTCCAACTGTTTCACCACGAACTTCATTCGATAAATATAATTGTTTTTGCATTGTAAAGTGACCCGGTACATCTACTTTTATTGTATAAGCATTTTTATCTGCTTTAAGTCCTTCAGCAATATAACTACCAGCTTTAGATGTTATAGGAGCTACAACGACTGTTTTCCCATCATATGAAGTCACCTTAACTTTTGCACCGATTTGACTTTGATCAATCGAATAAATCTTTTCACCAGTAGATGGATCTTTCGTCCCTTCTAATTGTAATGAACCTTCTAGTACTGAAAATTTCGATTTAGTCGTATAACCTTCCATATAAGAATAGACATTATCTGTCTCAACATTTGATTGATCAAATGTTGTAGCATCCATTATATGCCATAAGAATGGAGTTGAACGCGTATATTTATCAAGTGTTTTTATATCGAAATTAAATAACTTCAAATCTTCTGGTAAAGGTTTAGTACCAGAATACGTAAATGTAAACGTATAATTTAATACACTATCGAAATAAGGTGCAGTTTCTACAGATACTTGTGCATCGCCGTATTGTTTAACCGCATCATTTACAACAACATTTTCAATTGCAGCTAAATTAGTATCGACTGGCAATGTAATTTTTGTTGTTTTTAAGTTTTTAATATTATTCGAACGAACACTGTAATTAACCGATTCTCCCGTAGTTACAGTTTTTTTATTTGCTTTTAAATAAAAGTAAGGATAAGTATTTTTAACAAAAGCAACTTTTAGCATCGCAGAAGCATCAGCAGTAGCGTTTTTCGCTGCGTCTAAGCCATAAAATTGAACAGTTAAAGGCTGAATCTGACTTCTAACTAAAATTTGATGCTCATCATAATTTCCATTTTTATCTGTATATGATGGTAATGTTGGTCTTCCCCAATTGTAAAAAGAAACAACTGAATTGCTTGATTGATCAACATTAATACCATATCGATTTGCTTCCTCAACTTCAGGATCTTTTACATTAATATTAAAATCATATAAAAATTCTCCCTTAGAATCTAACTGACTTTCATTATATTCAATAACCTTTTGATCTAACGAATCAAAGCTTGAAGTTATTGTAGGAGTTCCAACTTCATATAAGAAATCCGAAGCCGCCGAGAATGTTTTACCTTTTTCATTTGAACCAACAAGCCTTAATTTATAATGACCCGTATTTATTTTGACAGGATCACTGCTAATTGGATTTTTTGGATCACTTGTAAATGGATAATAATAGGTATTAAAAGCTGCACCAACATAATATGTTTGATTTTCATTTAGAAGGAGTGTATTAAAAAATCCCACAAGTCCTAAATCTTCACCTGTATTTGGATCTTGTAATACGACATCTAAAGTCTTCATATGCGATTTTAGATTCATCGAAAAGTCAAGATCTGGATAACTAGTTTGTGGCCAAGCGCCTTCGTCTGAAAAAATTGGATTTTCAATTTTAAATGTATCAATCCCTTCGTTTATTACACGTCCACCAAATGGAATTTGGTATGTTTCAGTTGAATCTTGAGTATTCGTGAAAGTGATATAACCTTCATATGTACCTTTTTCTGCTGCTTTTGGAAAGTTTAAGTTAAATTCAAATGATTTTTGGCTAATTCCATTTAATTTAACAGTCGAAGGGCCTGTTAAAGTTACATTGTTCTGAGCTGCATCCTTCGATCCTCTTAATCCAGTTTGGAATTTCACATCTACATTAAATGTTTTTGCTTTTTCACTGCGATTCTTTAATATAACTGTACGTGAATCAGCTATATCTTGATTGTCAAATCCAAAAGAACCAAAACTCATTCCACCAGTTAATTCTTTAATGGATTTTTGTTTTCCATTTATAATTGTAGGGGTCTTGTCCACTACCTCTAATTCTACATTTGAGTGAATAGCCTCATATGCATCTACTCGACCGCTTCCTACTTCAAAAACACTGTAATCTTTTGCCAAAGGATCTGCTGTATTCATTAAGATTGATTTAACATCTTCCGGATTTAAATCTCTATTTGATTGAAGTAAGAGAGCTGAGACCCCTGCAACATAAGGTGTTGCCATGGAAGTTCCAGATAAGCGCTCATACGCATATTTGTAATCTTCTGGTTTTGATCCATTAACTGTTTTATCGTTTACATAGAATGGTACCGTCGAAAGGATTGATACACCAGGTGCAATTACTTCTGGTTTAATATCATAGTTCACTCGAGATGGACCTCTAGAACTGAATTGTGCTAATTCATCAGAAGCAGTTTTTAATTTTGTGAAATCTCCGAATGTGAAGTCTGTTTTACCAGCTTTAATTGCAGCTGCGATTGTATTACCATCATCATTTGAAACGGAGAATGCAGGAATCGCATCAACTGATTCACCTAAAAATGCTTGAATTGCACCTTCAGCTTTATTTGTTTCATCGTTATACATTAAAACCCCAACAGCACCTTTTGCTTTTGCATTTTTGATTTTGTCAATTAAAGCAATTGATCCACGCTTAATGAACGCAATCTTACCGTTTAAGTCTTTTCCATTAAAGTCAGCTGGATTTGCTAAACCAACATCAACAAGTTGATACGTTTTTCCTTTTAATGTTGTTACATCATCTTTATAATTTCTTGCTAATTGTCTTAACGTATAGTTTTTGCCATCTTGGATACCAGCATATTGGTAAATATCAAGTGCGATTGATGATGCACCGACTGTTAAAGCTAATGCGGCAGCACCAGGTGATCCTAATGTATACATTTGATCCCCGCTATTACCTGCTGCTACGACAGTCGTTACGCCGCTTAGTACAGCATTGTTTACAGCAATTGAAGTTGCATAAAGTGGATCATTAATTGATGCCCCAAGCGACATATTGATGACATCCATACCATCTTGAACTGCTCGATCGATCGCAGCGATAATATTTTCACTTGTACCACTACCACCAGGTCCAAGTACTCTATAGGCATATAAGTCTGATCCAGGTGCTGCACCAACTGTTTTATACTCACTGTTTGCTACACCTCGTCCACCAATAATCCCAGCAACATGTGTACCATGTTCAGTATAATAATTGGCCGCTGTTCCCGGTTTTCCAGCATTCACCCAATCGGCATACGTCGTTTCCATCGGATCATTATCGTTATTAACAAAATCATATCCACCTTTGTAAGCATCCTTTAAATCTGGGTGGTTGTAATCGATTCCTGTATCAAGAATGCCAACTTTAATTCCTTTACCTGTATACCCTTCTGAATGTAAACGGTCTAAACCATCATAAGGTGTATAATTTGCAACATTTGCTTCATCAGTTTTTAACTGTCCATTATTTTCTGCTTTTGCTGGAGGATCAATCGAAAATGTTTCGTTGCTCCAAACTGTTTTAACTGCTTTGGATTTTAATAGATTCTTAATTTGATTTGCTGGTAGACTAAGCGAGACACCATTGAAAGCATGTTTATATGAACGATTAATCTTATAACTCACTTTTTTATTGTTTTCATTCGTTAATACTTTCTCTACATCATTCGAAAATGTTTTATGGTCCTGATCTACAAGTTTAGATGCTTCAGTTTCAGATAATGATTGCCCCTCTACACTTGCTTCAATTTGAGCAATTTTAGCAGGCTTATTGTTAAATTCAACAATAACAGAGGTTAGATTTGAAGAGGCTAAGTTAATATCTGAAGAAATTTGAAGACCTGTCTCTTCATTTGTTGAAAGTTGATGAAGAGCCGCTCTTTGCTCCGAAGTTAAATTTGCTAGAATTTCGTCTACATTTCTTGGACTAGCTGCTTTTGTATTGTGAGATATGTGGCCAAGTGAACCTAATATAAAACTTGATGTTAACGCTAATACAGTAAAACTTTTTAAAACCTTACTCTTTTTCTCCATTCCTAAGTCTCCCTGTAAAGATTAATTTTAATAGAAATTGTTCAAATACATAACGAGGTCTTCTCTAATTTGGATTAGAACAATGAATGATTTCCAACTTCCGGCTTAACTCCATCCCCTCCCTTATTCATTGATTTCATTATAAATAATTTGAATATTCTGGTAAAATTAAAAATTATAGATTTTTAATAATAAGGTCTTATTTTTACTTGTACTCTTCGAAAGTTTTGTAATAACACTCCCTTATAGTTTTTTCACTTACTTACTTTAGGGGCTCTTGGCTAGTTAAGAATCTAGCGTCGTGATTTTTAAATGTATCTCTACGTCGTCCTCACTTAAAAACTAGTAACCTAAAGAGGTATTCAACTAATCTACTTATAAATTAGCTACAATGATGACCCAAATAAAAAAACTCGTGCAATTGGCAAGCATTTAGGCGCAGACAGAGGCGTAGTTACACAACTACGTCGAGTTTTTTTCTCCGCTGCCAATTTATACTTTCTAATATGCAAAAAAGAGAAGCCAGTATTTAGAGCTCCTCCTAAAATTTCTATTATTAAATCTATTCCAATTCCGCTTTTACTTGATTAGTTTCGATAGGAATGTCACGTTGATTACCACTATCACTAAAGAACTGAATCAATTCGATCGCTTCTTCATATTGACCTAATTCCATATAGTATTTATATAATTTTTTCCCATACTGTTCATAATAAAAAACATTATTTGTTGAAGCAAACTGTGGAATAGCTACCTTTGCTAAATAATCATAATACCCACTTCGATTTTTTTTACAATTCAAAAGTAAGAGGTTAAATAATGTGAGATGAATCGGGCTATTATGTTTCTTAGCTAAAGCAATTCCTTTTTTTACTTCCTCTAAAAGATTTTCTATATTCAATAACTGTCCTTCCGAGCATGATTCAATGTAATTGTAGAATCGTCGTAAGTAATAGAATGATGTATGATCTGTCATGAATAATGATTTCTTAAAATAATGTGCAGCTTGCTCGAAATCTTTTCGTTTAAAGAACTCTACCCCTAAATTATTTAAAAGAATACGTTTTTTTTCATTATCACCTAAGTTTTCACAATTATGAATTAAATTCATATAGCTTTCTACTAATTCCATAAAATCGATATCATTTTCACTTTCAAATTGCATTAACATTAAAGTTTGAGCATTTATTGCTTGCAAATAGTTACGTGTTTTAATGAAATAATCGTTTGCTTTTTGAGCATAAGTATAAGCTAGTACTTTCCCCCTTGCGTAGTGATAGCCAAGAGCTAAGTGATAGTAATATTCTTCATTTTTGTATTCTTCTATATTAATTTGTTTTAAAATTTTAACTGCCTCTCTAAAATCTTCACTTGTTGTAGTCCGATATGTACTAATACAAAACATTCCTTTAATGTGTAGAAGAAGACTTTTTTCAAAATCAGAAATCCTTTGGAAATTTTTTTCCGCATATTCGATTATCGATTTAGTTTCAGGTAACATCTTCTTATGAAGATAGTACCTTGCTGTTAATAAGTGATAATACACTGCATATTTAGAAGCTTTGATAAACGGTATACTTTCTAATTCTTTTTTTATCTCCTCAATTTGAATGGAATTTTGCATAATAATGGCAAGATCCCAATCTTTTAACCGCTGTTCAATATGATGTAATGCTTTCATTTCTTTGTTTAGATCAATCCCTAACCGTTCTGTTAATTTGGATAAAATATCAGGTGATATACTCACTTTTCCACCTTCGAATCTACTAATATATGTTTTACAGCAAATCTCTTTGCTTAGGTTTGATTGGCTGATTCCATTTTTTTCACGATAAAATTTGAAAATTTCTCCGACTAACATTTTAGCCTCCCTAATGAACCAACATTATTAGAAATAGTTCAGTTTAGTAATTTTTGTTTATGTCATTACATTTCTTTTAAATTGCAATAAATTATTGTTTTTTCTTTCGTTTGAGTTATGACGTAAATGTAGGATTCCAATGGATAGGATTCGTTTTTCCAAATATTTTTTTAATTTTCTAACATCAATATTTATTGGTTTTATTATACAAGAACAATCTTTTCTAATAAAATTAATTAGTTTAAAATTATAATAAGATAATCTTATATTAAGAAGGAAAGGACTTCTAAAATTCCGGATCATAAAAAAACATTTTTCCAAATCTGGAAAAATGCCTCTCTTAAAATTAATATTTAAGCAATAAATGACTAAAATACACTAAAAATTCTAATCCCAATCCTTGGACTGTACTTGAACTTTTTCAAATACTTCAAGCGGAATCTTAAAGAATCAGAGGTTTTATTTTCTTACTTCAATTTTACGTATAAATAAATATAGAGCACAAAAATAAAAATGCAGGAAACATTCTTTCCTGCATTTTTATTTTTGATACATTATTTTTGTAAAACGGTAACTGTCTGTGGTTTTGTAGTTACTTTAAAGCCGTCTTTACTTACCACATCTGCTGATATTGTATACGTACCACTTGGAACAGTAGCTTCCGGAGCCCATTTCAAGTGAATTTCAACTTGATTATCAACATTAAAAGAATCCACAAGGTTGCCGTTTACATCCTTAACATTAATTTTCCAATTCACTTTGTTATTGCCATAACCGTTGATTTGAGCAGGAGTACTTGCATTAACATTTTTATTTGGGTATACACTGAAATAGCTAACAAGCATTCCTTCATTAATATAAGAAGTGTCTCCCCAAACTGTGTAGCTGTGATTTAAAGCATAATCGGAACCTAATACAACAACACTCTTAGGCTCTTCTTTTACAAGTAAAGATGTTTGACCTGGTTGTAAAGGCTTATATTTACCGTTATACCAAACAATCGCACCGTAATAGCCACTTCCTTTTTCATTGTCTGTAGCTTTGAATGAAATTTCATATTGACCATCTATAGGCTTTACTTGAATATCGGATACAACAGGAGCAACTGAATCAACATGGAAAGGAAGTTTCACGATTTGTGGTTTCGCATCCTTATAATCTAATGTTGATTTAATGACATAGTTATAAGTGCCATCCTTAACAACTTTTCCGTTTTCGTCTGTTACATCCCATACATAACCACCATTCATGTAGTCGCTGTAAGACATAATATTTTTACGGAACTTCCATGGCTTTCCAGTATATTCACTAAAGTCACCTAGGTATTTAATCATTTCTCCGTTTGCATTCTCCACGTACATTTCAGTCTTTCCTAAATTACGTAATACAGTAAATGTTGGGAACACTGTATTTAACCCAGCATTAGGAGAAATAACAATTCGATCCTTATTAAATCTTGCTGTTTTTGGATCATATCCTAATGGGTATGTATTTTCAGAAAATGGTTCGTCATTCCAAAGTGTCGTATATCCTAAGAACGCATCTTTTTCATATGCTGCAGGATCAATATTTTGTGGTTGATCCCATTCACCATAGTAACCCATGTATGGAACCGTTAAAGGAACTGCTGACTCACTGTTTTTACCAGATGGAACTAAACGGACATACCCTTCAACAAATGTACCTTTCTTTAAGCTTGACGGAAGTTGAATTTGAATATCGAGATTTTTTTCTTGTCCTGGTTTAATTTTTAATGTTTTTCCTGCTGTAGACGATACTGTTTCTCCATTCACAGATGCGATAGCACCTTGTACACGCTCGCTTTTTAACGTTAAATATTCTTTTGAATCCAATGTTCCATCATTATCTAGGTCAATATCTTTTGTTACTTTACCGTCCGTTAAAACGTCAACATATACTTGATATTCTAAATCTTTTATATTCAGATTTTGAAGCGCTTCTGCATTTAATTTGAAGTGTACATTATCAGATTTAATCTCTTTTAGCGCAACTGCTCCTGCTTGCTCAAGCGGAGTTTTTTCTCTTGTCACAAGTACTGGTGTTTTAATCGCATTTTCAATTTGCATTAAGCCCGAACCTTGTACGCGTGGGGAATACGGTACTTCATTATTCGTAGAAGGATCAAGAACTAACTTTGCAGTATTCATTAATGCAATTTTTGCTTTTAAAGCTGTTTCTTCTGAATGAGTTAAACCTTTTTCATATAGTGATTGCAGTATTAATGCTGAACCTCCTGCAACATGAGGACTTGCCATAGATGTTCCGCTCATTACCTCATATTGATTTCCTGGAACAGTCGAATAAATTTTACCACCAGGTGCAGAAATCTCAGGCTTAAAGTCTAATGTATGTGGTGTACCATAAGATGAGAAATATGACATCGTATTCTTATTTGGATTTTCAACATAGATTCCAGTTGACGGTTTCATTTTCACAATATGACCGCTCGTTAACTGAGAAATTAAAGTAGCTCCAACTGCTCTGCTAGTCGTTGCAGCAGGTGTAAAGTAAGGACTAAAATATACGAATGGATAGTCAACATCTTCATTCGCAGGTACAAGGATTACTGCCTTTGCATTCTTCTTTTTCGCTTCGGTTTGAATATAAGTATATGAACCATATTTTCCATTTGGTTTTGCAACGACAATTTTATTTGTCACATCTTTATCTTTAAAATCAGCTGTTTTACCTTCTCCAACATATACCATCTCGTAAGATTCAAGTGGCGATAATACACTAGAAAGCCTCATACCAAACTGTGTTTGGTCTTGGTATGGTAACTGTAAACCATCATCAGATTTAAGAGATGACATGTGTATACTCGTATTTTCATAGGAAGCAACAGATAATGCATATGGGCTTACTCCTGGTTCACCAACTGTACCAATATCTGGATTTTCAGCATACGGTTTTACGGAGGACGGTATTAGATTATTTTTTGTGCTATAAGCAGAGTTTCCTCCCGCTACAACTACAAGTGTGCCTTGTTCGGTTGCTTCACGGATTGCCTTTTGAATTGGATCATCTTCTTCACTTACGAAACCCGCGTCAGTTCCTAAACTCATGTTAATGACATCTGCTCCCATAGTCACCGCGTGCTCAATACCAGCAATAATATCATCTTCATATGCTCCATTTGCATTATCAGAGAATACTTTTTCTGCCAACAACTGTACTCCTGGTGCAATACCTTTTACTCCGTCATTAGCTTCGTCACCATTCGCTCCTACTGTACCTGCAACATGCATACCGTGTGAATTCCCTGCACTGTGTGGAATGACATCTGTATCATGATCCGCCCAGTCATATCCTGTTGGTACCTTGTCGCTGTACCATACTTCGCCCACACCAGTTTCCGCGAATTTTTTTTGAATACTTTCTTTCGAATACTTTTCCTTTGCTTTTCCTTTTTCCGTCAACGTCATATCTTTATGAGTATAGTCTATTCCCGTGTCGACTATAGCAACAAGTAATCCTTCTCCTTGATAGCCATAATCCTGCCATACTTTTTGAGCTTGTACTAATTCTTTGCTTGCCCCCATAGAAGGCTGAAATTTTCTTGCGATATGTACATTTGTTACACCTGGAGTCGATTGAATTTCCTCTAAGTTACGAAATTCAGTTTCTACACTAAAACCATTAAATCCTTCATAAAAACGTTGTTTAACTTTCACATCTGATTTCTTAGAAATGTGTTCAATCGCTTCATCTTGTTTTTGTTTAAATTGTGCTCTTTTACTTTGATTAGACTCTTCCGTGGCTGTTTGTGGCTTCTCAACTTCAACGATTACACGTACTTTTTCATTTGGTTTATAAGGTTTTACTATTCCCTTCTCTTTTAAATCTTTATAGCCAAACTCATCTACCGCATCTTGAGCAGTTTGTTTTTGCTCATCAACAAAAATTTGCTGACCTTGTTTTACAATTTCTTCAATACTTGGAGCAGGGATCTGATTTTCCTCTGTTCCTTCAGCAAATCCTGTTGATGTAAATAACATTGTAACCAAAGTTGTTGTTGCAAGAACCTTGTAAGGAAAACTTTTTTTCTTTTTCATTTTTACTCTCCTCTACAGTAAACTTTCATTTTCTTAATCTATTAAAATGAAATAGATTTAACTCAAAAGCACCAAAAAGATTATTCATTCTTTGGCCAAATCTGGTACAATACTAATTTTAATTGCGTTGTTGCAAGAATCATATTGGGTTATTTATATGACCTTTAGACCTATGTATAAAAATTAAAAAACAAAAACTCAAGTAGAAAATAAGGGAATTTTAGCTTATTTGGTCGAGAGGCTTCTAAAAAGAATGATTTAATCGGGATAATCCAACTAAGTCGATGAGCAAATTTATTGATTAAATTACAAATTGAAGGAAAAAATTATGAATTTCTAACTTGAAGTACAATTAAAAATAGTAAAATAGAAAGAATTAAATAAAGCTTAAATAGTTCAACTTTATTATTTTCAAGCCAAATCTCTATCTGCATTTTTGGATGTTATAGCGGTCAATGGATACCTAGATGAAGAGACGAAAAGATCGTAGGCTCCATTTTATTCAATCTATCAAAAGGGAGCATTTTCTTGTTTTTTCAAAAAAAAGGTGCCCCTAAAAAGATTTACTTTTGGGACACACTCCTCTTCTACGATTAATATTTATAGCAATGAATTACTAAAATACTATAAAACCTCTAACCACTATCCCGAGTCTGTACAGAAGATATTCAGACAACTCGGTAAGATTTTTTAAACTTGAAAAAAGACGACTTAATAACAGTCGTCTTTTCCAGAGTGTTGAAATATAAAATGGTCAATAGGGAAAACGGACATTAAATGAACATTTAATAATGATGAAATTATCATTTTTCTGGATGATCTTTTAATGGTTTTAAATGTAAATATGTTCGAGCAACTTTATGATTCCAATAACACTAGACATGTTTTTTTCAGAAGTTAAAAAATTATGAGCTTATTCTTAGAAAAACAAATTCATTTGACTAATTTAGTTTAATGTTCGATATTAATTGAACTACAAACTGATTAATAAA
>NZ_MDKC01000010.1 GCF_001712755.1 Gottfriedia luciferensis | reverse complement strand
AATTAAATTACCAAATTTTCGTAAAAGGAGTAGAGTGATGTTGATTTCCACTACAGGATGCTCGCTTTCCATGGGGCGAGACCTGAGCCTCCTCGGCAAGCCTGCGGGGTCTCAGCCTTCCCGCTTATCCCATAGGAGTCGAGCACCCCTCCGCTCCAATCAACTTATTCATCAAAAAAAGTCTGCAATAAACCCTAATCAAATAGCCTTTACTTGGAGTAACCTAACCGTTTTGTATTAATAAGCTTGTAGGTCAACTAATGTCGAACTTTAATTAAACCAATCAACTGAATTTGTTTTCTAAAATTTGCTCATAATATTTTTAACTTCAGAAATAAATCATTAATTACTAGTGATTTTGAATCATAAAATTGCTTAAAATATTAACATTTAAAACCAATGATATTTAATGTCCGTTTTCCCTATTGACCATTTTGCATTTCAACACTCTGAAAACGTCGGATCTTTAGACCCGACGTTTTTCTTCTTTAAAATCACTCTTATTATCCAGCTAATATGTCACTCTTTTTATTCGCAGACATGCTATTTTTTGTAATAAGACTAATAACGATCATAATAAGAGCATTAATCACTAGTGCAACAATTCCTACATTTAAGTCTTTCACTAGCTGTGGAAGATGGGGAAAAGTTTGAGCAAAGGTTTTTTCGCCTAAATCAAATATTGAAACGATTGCTCCTCCAAATATAATTCCTGTAATAGCTCCGTATTTTGTTACAAAGTTCTTTTTCATTAAACTTAAGAAAAATGGTGGAGCAAGCTGGGTTATAAAATTATAGGCCACAATTGCAATACTAAATAGAGAATTACCACCTTTAAATGTAAAATATAAACCTATTAGCGTAATAAAAGGAACGATTAATTTTATTAATCTTGCAATTTGTATTTCTGATTTAGATGGTACTACTACTTTATAAATATTATTAACGAATAATGTAGAGATTACCATCAGAATCAGTGAAGCTGGTACTAAAGCTGCTAATACCCCTGTGCCCCCTATTAGTCCTACAAACCATGGATCAAACGTCTTTTTAGAAAGAAGTAATAAAATCTTATCACCATCACTTCCTTGTAAACCTTTAATTTGTAAGATTGCTGCAAACCCTACGAAAAATGCAAATAATAAAATCAACTGATACAACGGCATAATAATTGCGTTCTTTCTTAAAACCTTCGCATTTTTGGCTGCAAAAATAGGTGGGAATGAGTGTGGCCACATATACATTCCAATTCCACTTAATATAATAGTAGAAATATACCATGTTAAATTCATACCATGTTCTGGTAGAATCGTAAAGTTTGGCTTAGCATGTTCAATCGCTTGATACATCGGCTTAATACCGCCATAAAAATGAATAGGGAAATAGATACCTAAAAATAAAATAATGGCAAGAATTAATATATCCTTTAAAACAGAGGTCCATGCAGAACCATGAATTCCAGATAGCATAACGAATAAAGTAACACCGAGTGCGCCAAATAAAATTGCCATTTTTGAAGAAATAACCCCATAAGACGTAATCTCAACGATATAACCCAAACCTTTAAATTGTAAAACTAAGTAACAAAATAAAGCGACAATGCCAACGATTGCAACAAGTACTCCTAGGATCTGACTATCATACTTTTTTGCCATAAAATCTGATTGTGAAATTAGTTTATGCTTTTTGGAGTATTTCCAAATCTTAGGAAAAGCCCAATATGAAATGATTGATGCAATACATCCATATGAAACAATACTAAAAATTGAACCACCTTCACTATATGCAGAGCCACTAGCACCTAAAAAGGTAAAAGTAGTATACATCTCTCCAGCTGATAATAAAAAGATGAAAAGCGTCCCCATACCTCTTCCACCAACAGACCATTGTTCTAAGTTCATTTCTTTCCCTTTTTTAGACCATATCCCTATAACAATTGAAATTATGAAAAATAATAAAATAAATAATATACCCGTATTCATTCTATTTCCTCCTCTTTATTCGCAGGATCAAATAAATAGATTAAACCTAAACATGCAGTAGTAAGTAATGACCATAGTACGATGGAGAAGTGAAAAAATGGCATACCAAGTACATAAGGAGTAACTTTATTCGAAAACAACGCACCTATGACAAAACCAATAACCGGTATAAAGCCAAGTAAATAGATTTTTTTCATACGCTACTCTCCTTAATTTTAGTTATTTAATATGTTAAAGGCTCCTTGAACAAAGATCTTTACACCATCCTTTAAAGCTTTCTCGTCAATATTAAATTTCGGATGGTGGTGCGGATATACTATTCCCTCTGTCTCATTTCTTGAACCTATAAAAAAATAAGCTCCAGGTACTTCATTAAGAAATGCTGAAAAATCTTCACTTCCCATGATTGGGTTAATTAATACACGATTTTCTTCTCCCAATAGTTCACAAACAGTTTGATCTATTAAACTAGTTGTTACATCATCATTATTGACTGGGGAGTATCCAAAATGGTATTCCATCTCATATTTTGCACCATGAGCATCGGTAATACCTTTTACAATCTGTTCAATCAACTTAGGTAAATTATTTCGAACTTCAGGTTTAAAGCTACGAACTGAACCACCGATTGTAACAAAATTTGGAATGACGTTTATTGCTGTACCCCCATTAAATTGTGTAACTGATATGACGGCAGTATCGATCGGATCAATCTTTCTTGAGACGATATGCTGTATGTTTGTTACTACTTGGGTACCAATTAGAATTGGATCGATTGTTTGATTTGGTTGAGAAGCGTGACCCCCTTCACCAATGATCGTAATTTTAAACATATCTGCACCAGCCATAATAGGTCCATAATTTAAACCGATTTTTCCCGTTTCCAAACTACTCGTTAAGTGTGCTCCGATAATCAGATCAACTCCATCAAGTACTCCTGCACTCACCATCTCAATTGCACCACCTGGTGGTAATTCTTCTGCGTGTTGGAAAATAAATCGAATCTCACCTTTTATTTGATTTTTTAAGCTACAAAGTAGTTTCGCAGCTCCCAATAACATTGCAGTATGTCCATCATGACCACATGCATGCATGATTCCATCCTTTTTAGACCTAAATTCAATTTTATTTTCTTCATGAATTGGCAGAGCATCCATATCCGCTCGAATTGCAAGGACTTTCCCAGGATGGTCTCCTATTAATCTAGCAACAATACTAGTCTTAGTTGGTCTAGAGATTTCTAAGTCACCAAACGATTTTAGTTTGTCATACACAAATTGAGCAGTATTTTCTTCTTGGAAGGATAACTCCGGATTTTCATGCAAATACCTTCTCCATTCAATCACTTCGTCGTTAATCGAACTAACCAATTCATCTAAGCTTAATTCAGAAAAAATTTCATACACGATTGAAACACCTCCGAGATTCATACAAATTTTATTTAAGGAACATTTACGGTCATTTTCCTTATATATTGATTTTATTACTTGAAAACGGTTTCTACAATACTTTTTTATTTAAAATTCTAAATATTAACAAAATTTAACTTTACAAAAAAAATAAACACTCCAATTTGAAATGTTTATTTAAAGCGATATATTTTACTAGGTCTCCCACGAAAAGATAAAGATTCCTCGCCAATGCATTCTAGTAATTCTACTTCACACAAATCTGCAACTATGCGTCTAGCATTTCGTTCTGTCATATTAAGCTGTTCAGCTAAATTCTTTGTTGTAAAATCGGACCATCCCATTCTCTTAACGAGATTTTGGATTTTATGGAATGTTTTCACGCTAATATTTCCTAATTTAAGTTTTTGCAACAATTCTTGGTCATCTGTTCGATAAGCATATGTAAACTCTTCTTCTCTACCAACTGACTCGATGATTTCTCCGTTCTCTTGGACAATTATGATCTTTCGATTATTCGTTTCTTTTGACTGTTGAATTGATTCAATTGCATGTTTCTCTGCAGAAAAAACAGTCTCTCCAAAACCAATACCTACGGAGACTTTTGAATCAGATTCTAACGATAACTGTTCGACCGTATTTTCTAACAGTTTAATTTCTCGTTCAATTGCACCTCTAGAACTGTAAATTAAATATTTCCCGTACCCTTTTTCAATTAAAGAACCATTTAATTGTTCACAAAGTGTTAGAAGCACATTCTTAATACGAAGTTCGATGTGCTGTAAATGATAAGGTGATTTTGCTTTCTTAATAATCTCCTCAAAGTTTTCTATTTCAATCAACTCTACTCCAATTTGAGAGTCTTTAAAATAAAGCCCTTTTACTTTTTCCGTTAATAGTTTTAATGTTTGCCGAATATCAACTCTACTAGTGGAGATCCATTCTACTGGAACTTCACGTTTTTTTAATTCCTGAAAAATAGTTGGGAAATTAGTCAAAACACCTTCCGTTTCATTTGCTTCCCATAATTCAAGATGAAATTGTAATATCTCCTCTAAATTTATCTCTTCTCCTTCAAACCTTTTTATATAAAGCTGATCAAATGGGTTGCTCAACTGCTCTAAAGCATCCTCTAATAAATTAGAATACATTGGCATATCAACGCTTAATTGCCTAATTAACTTACTAGTATGATACATAATATTAAGCAGACTTTTATATACCGTAGCCTCAGTATGAGGAATATACAATAATTTTTCACTAGAATGTAGAATTTTTTTGGCAATATTATATGGTAATTGCCCTGAAAAAAGCCAAACATCCACATCTTGATCATGTTTCTTTAAAATATCTTTTGTTTCTACTGGCTCCTCATAAGCAAAAGGAAAAAACTTCATTTCATGTTCATATTCTTTAGAGAAACTTAAAATTCTTTCTATAGACCACTCTGGGCCGACCAGTCCAATACGATACATTATTACACCCCCAAATACGCTCAGATTTGATTTATTTACGATTTCATTATGTACTTTGTCTAATTAATCTTAACAGTACTACACCTTAATTTACCACGTTTATTAAAAATTGATTGCATAAAAAAAGACTTTTTCATCAAGATCTTTTTCTTGAATCAAAGCCTTTTTAAATCTTTTACATTATCTAATTCTATATTACTGCCATTAAAACGAAATTAAATAATCCTTCATCTCGTTTATTAATTCTTCAGGAGACTCATACATACTCATATGCCCTGCGTTATTTAAAGTTGAAGTCTTAATATTTTCTTTTTGGACTGAAAAAGTCTTTTCAGGTGGAATAATCTGATCGTCTTTACCTGCTAGTAAAAGTACTGGTAAAGCCGTATCGTTCAGTACATGATTTCTGTCAGGTCTATTTTTCATACTTATTAAGGCCTTAACCGTCCCATCTACTGAAGTTTTATACCCGATCTGCTTTGCTATATCTATTTCTGAATTATTCTTTTGAATATTTTTTGGAGAGAAAAGTTTCGGAATTAATCCATCGACGGCGTTTTTCACTCCTTCATTTTTGACTTTTTCAGCAGTTGCCATTCTACCTTTTTTTGCTTCCTCACTATCTGGATAAGCCGTAGAATGAATTAATGAAAATCCATTTAAATAATTAGAGTATCTTTCAGCAAAGGCTAGTGTAATATAACCTCCTAACGAGTGCCCAAACAAAGTTACTTGATTAATGTTTAATTGATCTAGGAGATCTTTCAGCGTATCTGC
Organism: Gottfriedia luciferensis; assembly: GCF_001712755.1. GTDB lineage: Bacteria > Bacillota > Bacilli > Bacillales > Bacillaceae_G > Gottfriedia > Gottfriedia luciferensis_B. The sequence goes on along the minus strand of NZ_MDKC01000010.1, from coordinate 84,061 downwards.
ATAATCTTCAATTGAATGTTCTTCTTTTATAGAAGTGGAATCTCCATGCCCTGGTAAATCAATAGCGATTACTCGAAAATCCTCTGCCAACTTTGGAATTACTTTGTCCCAATATGCATGACTTCCCATAAAACCATGAATTAAAACAATTGGCTTTCCTTTCCCTTGATCCTTATAAGCAATTGATAAATTTTGAAGTTCTACTTTACTATTAATAATCTTTCAACTCCATTCAATGAATATTGGATTACTCTTTAATCACATTATAAATAGAAATTGCCAACAGTCAAAAATATATACTAATTTATGTTTTATATTTTACAAGTATCTAAAAAAAGATGTCTCATAAGTATTTTTACTTATGAGACATCCTAATATAATTTAAATACCAATCCCCAATAACTTCCTACTCTAAAACTTATCTGTCTTTTGTTTAAATACTGTATTATTTTGCTGAACTTTATGATTCTTATTTTTATCAATAAATAAGTAAGCAATAGATAATACAATTAGCCACGGTATTCCGAATTGAAGCATAATTTTAAAGCCAGTAAACCAAGAAGTAATTGTTAGTCCTAACAATAAAATTACTCCTAGTATAGTGAAGTAAGGGAAACCGATCATTTTTACTGGTAATTTCCGCTCGCCTGATTGTTCCCATTTCCTTCTAAAAAATAGATGCGAAATAAAGATTGTCATCCAAGTAAACATCGCACCAAACATTGAAATCCCCATCATAAATGCATATGAGGAATCTGGTAGAACTGCATTTACGATTCCAGCAACTACAATACCAATGGTTGAAACTGCAAGAGCATTTACAGGAACACCCTTTTTACTTACTTTGCCTAAAATTTTCGGTGCATGATTACTTTTAGAAAGTGAATACACCATACGAGTTGAAGCATATAATTGGCTATTCATCGCTGACAAAGCTGCCGTTAAAATAATAAAGTTCATAAATCCTGATGCAAAAGGTATATTTAAAATTTCCATAACCTTTACAAATGGACTTTCATCTACGCCTGCTGATTTCCACGGTACGATGATTAGCATGATTCCAATCGTTAATACATAAAAAATTGATAAACGAAAAACCGTTGCTTTAAGAGCTTTTGGAACAGCAATATCAGGTTCTTTTGCTTCACCCGCTGTAACCGCTATCATTTCAGTTCCAAGAAAACTAAATAACGATATAAAGACAGCTACCCACATGCCCCACCAACCAAATGGCATAAATCCTCCGTCATTTGTTAAGTTCTCTACACCAATATTCCCGTGGTTAGATGTTCCAAACAAGACATAAGCTCCAAGTAGGATAAAACCAACAATTGCGCTTACTTTAATCATTGAAAACCAATACTCAAATGTTGCAAACGTATTAACACTAGTCGCATTTATATAGATTAATACTGCTGCAAAAAAGGCGATCCAAACGATTCCAGGTACAGTTGGAAACCAATATTTCATATAAACTGCAATGGCACTTACTTCTACTCCAACAGCAAGTACTTGTGCCACCCAATATGAATATCGGACAAGATAGCCAGCCATAGGATGGATATATTTTTCAGCAATTGTTCCAAACGAACCACTTGTAGGATGTGCAACAGTCATCTCAGCTAAGCAACCCATTAGTAGTAAGACGATGAATGCACCAACTGCATAACTAAGTAATACACTTGGGCCAGCAGTTTTTATTGCTAGTCCGCTTCCAAGGAATAACCCCGTCCCAATTGCACACCCCATGGCAATCATCGTTAGTTGACTAGTTTTCAACTCCCGTTTTAATCCTTTTTCTTGCTCGTTTTCAATTTTATAATTAGTGGTGGATTTCTTCATAATCTCATCCCCTTGTCCCATTAGATAGCCAACTAAACTTACGCCACAACTTCACGTTCATTTTTAAATTTTTCATATTGCTTTTCATTCATGATTTTCTTAAGTGTTTGAACAACTTCCCAAACTTCCTCGTAAGAAGTGTAAAGTGCTACTGGTGCTAGACGAATTATATTTGGTGCTCTGAAGTCAGGAATAATACCGTTATCTTTCAAAGACTTACAAATACGAGCTGCTTCTTCATGCTCTAGACTGACATGTCCTCCTCGACGTGCATCCTCTCTAGGAGATCCAATGAAAAATCCCATTTCTGGTAATTCTTGTTCAATACAATCCATTAAAAATTGGTTAATCTGAAGTGATTTTTCTCGAATCGCATCAATTCCCGCTTCTGTAAAAATCTCCAATGATCCTAATAACGGTGCACAGCTTAATACATGTGGAGTCCCAATTTGATAAGCACCAGCCGTTTGGGCAGGAGTTAGCGTGTGCTCCATATCAAATTGCTTATCTTTTCTTGAACTAAACCACCCTGCAAGTCCAGGCAATGCACCAAAATGTTTACGATTAACAAATAAACCACCTACTCCACCAGGTCCTCCATTTAAATGTTTATAATTACACCAATAGGCAAAATCAACATCCCATTCACTAAAAGAATGTGGAATTGAGCCAACAGAATGACAACCATCAAAACCGATTAAAATCCCTCTTTTATGAGCTTCTTCAGTTAAGCGCTTCATATCTAAAATTTGACCACTGCGATATAATACTGTTGGTAAAATAATTAAAGCGATTTCATCTGTCATTGCTTGAATAATATCTTCCTCTTCTAAATAACGTCCATCTTTACTTTTTACACAAATAAGGTCTTTTTCAGGATCGAGTCCATGAATACGTAGTTGACTTTGAAGAGCATAAATATCTGATGGGAAAGTAAGCTCATCAGCTAAAATCTTTTTTCGATTACCTTTTGGTTGATAAAAAGTAGCCACTAACTGATGTAAATTAACCGTCGTGGAACCGGTTACAATTACTTCCTCAGAAGAAGCACCAACTAACGGAGCTAATTTTTCTCCTAATTTTTCGGCCATGAAAAACCATGGATGATTTCCGTTTGTCCAACCGTCTATACCATAGTTCTTCCAATCATCCAATGATTCTAGTAAAGTACGTTCTGCTCTTTTAGAAAGTAGTCCTAATGAATTACCGTCCATATAGATTGAACCAGGTTTTAAGTAAAACTCATCTCTAAACTGTCTAAGTGAATCGAGACTGTCCATTTTTTTTGCGTATTCTAAACTTGTTTCTGTAATTTTCGTACTCATACTGTTCCTCCTCTATCAATCTACTATTTAAATCTATTTGTGAAAAAATCATATCAAATTAACTGACATTATGTCAATGACACGGTGTCATATTTTCAGATAATAAAAAAAGTTTCAACATAATGACCAGTTTTTTTGTTAACCTTACAGTGTTTTTCTGTCATTTCTTCCATTTTTATTCATTTACCTATATGCTAGAAGTAACTTATGTTGGAGGATCGTAGTATGAGTAATGACAAAGTAGAATCTAAGCGTCAATTACGTTCAATGATGACAAGACAAAAACTACTTGAGGCTGCTAAAGAAGTATTTCTTGAAGAAGGATTTCAAAAAGCGACGATAACACAAATGATAAAAAAAGCTGATATTGGTTATGGAACCGCTTATGTACACTTTAAAGGTAAGGAAGAGCTTTTGATTGTATTAATGGAAAGTGTAATGGAAAGGTTTTATAAAATTGCCGAAACTCACTTTTTTCCTGAAACGAAAGAATCAGCTGAATCGATTATTTATAAACAAGCTACTTCTTTTCTAAAAATGGCAGAAGATGAGCGAAATATGATGCAAATTTTTGAACAAGCAATCGGAGTATCCGAAATCATCTCAGACAAATGGAAAACGATTCGAGAAAAGTTTATAAATCGCATATCATTAGACGTTGCCTATGCACAAGAAACAGGATTAGCAAAAAAAGAGTTAAGCCACGAATTAGTAGCGCGTGCTTGGTTTTTTACAAATGAGATGTACTTATGGGAAATCGTTCGAAATGAACAGCATTATTCAATTGAAGACATTGCAAAAACAATTACATCACTTTATACAACCGGTCTTTATTAAGAGCCAAATTAAAAAGCTCAAACTTTTACTTCTAAAGTTAGAGCTTTTTTAACTTCCTATTTTGATTTAGCGCTACAATACATTTCTCGTAAAATAAACTTTTGAACCTTACCAGATGCATTTCTTGGAAGCTGATCAATAAATTCAACAACTCTAGGAATCTTAAAACCTGCCATTCTTTCACGGCAAAAAGAGCCAATCTCCTCAAAAGATAGACGATGCCCTGGTTTTAATACAACAATTGCTGTTACCACCTCTCCCCATTTAGCATCAGGCGTACCGATCACTGCTGCTTCCAAAATAGAAGGATGCTCATATAAAACATTTTCAATTTCAACTGAATAAATATTTTCTCCACCAGAAATTAACATATCCTTACTACGATCAACTAATGTGATATATCCTTCCTCATCTACTACAGCTAAATCTCCTGTATATAACCAACCATCTTTTATCGTATCTGCTGTTTCTTGCGGCTTTTTATAGTATTCCTTCATGATTGTTTCACCTTTTAAGATCAATTCACCTACTTCACCTGGTAAAACATCTTGATCCTTTTTATTCACTACTTTAATGACTGTATAAAGTAATGGTGTTTTTCCCGTTTTTCCTAAATGATGCTCATGGTCTTCTGGTGAAAGATAAACTCCTGTTGGGCCCCCTTCTGTTAATCCACATAAGCTGAAAAATTGATTTGTATTAAATAATTTCATACTTTTCATTAAAATTTCAGGTGGCATAGGAGCTGCACCGTATGCACACCGTTCTACAGAAGAAAGATCAAACTGATCAGCATTTGGAACTTGCTGTAAATAGTTATACATTGTAGGAACCCCAAAAAATAAAGTAATTTTATACTTTTCAATATCCTTTAAAACATTTACTGGGTTAAAATCACGGTGGATCACATTTGTCATTCCCAAATATAATCCTGGTAATAGAAAGATTACAAGCTGAGCACAATGGAATAATGGAGCAACATGTAAAAGCCGATCCTGGCAGTTTTGTCCCATAACTGCACTCAACCCATTTATGAGCTTTTCAATTCGTTTATAGTCGAAAAGCGCACCCTTTGGTTGTCCAGTCGTACCTGAAGTATATAGTAAATGAAAATCATCATCTCCGAAAATCTCTACTTGAGGATCTTCATCAATCGATGACAACACATCAAAGAAGCTTAAACAATTCGGCGATGAAGTTGCTGGCGCAGTAATGATCTTTCTTACTTTCGTTGAGGACTTTGAAGCATCAAAAACCACTTTTTCTAGTTCTGAATCGCAAACCACAATGACACTATCCGATTGCTCTAAAATAAATTCAACTTCACGTGAAACAAGGCGGAAGTTAATTGGAACGACAACAGCACCTATTTTTACAGCAGCACAATAACTAATCGCAAACAAGTCAGAGTTTGCCATCATTAGAGCTAGTTTTTCACCTTTTTTTAAACCTAGTTTCTGTAATCCCCAAGCAAAACGATTAACCACTTTATTGAATTCCATGTATGTGTAAGTACGGTCTTGATAGACTAATGCTAATTTATCTGGGTGCCTTTTTGCGTTTAACGATAATACATTTCCAAAACTCATTTGCTTACCCCCATCTTAAATAATTTAGATTTAATCAGCTGACCTAATAACTCCATTTTCAAAGAATCGATTAATTGTTTGATGATCGTATCCTAAATTTAATAAAACTTCTTTTGTATTCGTTCCAGGTTTTACGCCAACATGTTGATAAGTAGGGTTAAACACTGACGTTTTAAAAGGTGAACCAACTTGCAATTGACTTGTACCGTCATTTTTTTTGACGTTTACTAAAAGCCCCCTTTCTTTTACTTGCGGATGCTCACATGCTTCTTCAAAAGTTAAAACTGGCTCAACACACGCATCAAACTTACTAAAAATTTCTATTAACTCATTATACGTTTTCTTACTAAATGCACGTTTTACTTCATTTTTAAATAAATCCAATTCCTCCTTATCCTCACTAAAAGAATAAGGAAGAAATTCCCTGATTTCTAATGCCTCACATAGCTGTTTTCGAAATGAAGGTTCAAGGCTGCCAACTGAAAAGAATCGTCCATCAGCTGTCTCGTAATAATCATAAAACACACCTCCATTTAACAGATGTTCCTCCGGCTTTGGATTAATTTTTTGAGTTAACCACCCAGAACCCATTAAAGATTGCAACGCAAAAGTACAGTCTGTCATGCTAATATCAACCCACTGTCCTTCACCAGATTGTTCACGATGAATGACAGCCGACAAAATGCCAATAATCGCGTGTAATGATCCGCCAACTTGGTCTGCAATTTGGATGCCCATTGGAACTGGACGTTCATTTTTTCTAGTTGAATAACTCAACACACCAGTTAATGAAAGATAATTGTTATCATGTCCTGCACGATTTCGATAAGGTCCTGATTGCCCATAACCAGTAATTGAACAGTAAATTAATTTCGAATTAATTTTCTTTAATTGCTCATATCCTAATCCAAGCTTATCCAATACTCCGGGTCGAAATTGCTCAATGACAATATCATACTCTTTCACTAGCTTATAGATAATTTCAGTTGCTTCTTCATTTTTCAAATCAAGGGTAATAGATTTTTTAGAACGATTAATTGTTTGATGTGCGGCAGATTGGTCCCCATCAAATGGAGGTGAAGTTTGTAATAAGTCGGGATGAAATGGAGATTCGATTCGTAATACTTCTGCACCTAAATCCGCTAGGATCATAGTTGCATACGGACCTGGTAAAAGACGTGTAAAATCCAGAATTTTCAATTTATTTAACATATAGTTAACCTACTATTCAAAATAATTTCCTCACTCCATCTCAAAAAATTTGTTTTTATTAATTATTCTAGATTACTTAGTATCTCTCCTTTTTTAAAAGAGAATGATAAAGCATATTATTGAATATTGATTTAAATTAACCATTTCAACCTACATATTTATTTTAGAAAAAAGGATTCACTTATAGGTAGTGGAATATTATTAACTTCAACAAATAATTATTTTTCACCTATAGTATGGTGCATCTTTTTTGCATCGATCAGCTATTGTTTTTCAAACACATAATAAACCTCCCATTTAAAATGGACAAAGCTTTTGACATACTCATGAAATTCGATAGAAGATTATAAAAGCAGACATTGCATTAGGCGAAATTTTGCAAGTAGTATTGGACAAAATTACTCTATTTGAATATTTATTAATGATTTATAATAAATATACACTATTAAATAATCTTAATAATTATTATAACTCGTACTTGAAAATTTTGTTCATTGAAGGAGTCAAAATATGTACAAATCACAACCAAGGTTTAACAATCTAACATTAAGAAACACTTATCCAAACGATATTATCATTATCAAACCTAAAAAAAAAACGATAAGTTCGAAGCGAATGGAGTTTACTAATTTAACTTTTAAATACAAAAAATGAACCGATCAGGAATGGTCGGTTCATTTTTTACAAGTTTTCTTTATTCGTTCACATGAGATGCACTAATTTAAAAAACCACTTAAAGTGGTTTTTAATCACGCATTGCCCCTGCCTCACGAGAAGTCATTGCTCCCTGCCCATTGGCTACATCATTATGGATTTGTTGTTTTACTTTTTGCGGATTAGTTCCTGATTGCATATTCGTTCCCATATTACCTTTTCCTTGTTGATTCCGCGGCATAAAATCCCTCCTTAATTTATTGTTAAACAATTTTATTATTTACAATAAATGTCGTTATATCCGAGAATTTGAGCTTAAAATAATTCCTAATTGAATATAAAATAGTTTGACTATTCAGATTTAACAATCTATAATCATATTAAACTAACTACCGGTAGTTAATACTAGTAATAAATAATAGGAGATGATTTTTTATGAAATATCCACTTTCCCCTGATGTAAAACCTGAGTTTTGTACAACTGGCACATTTATGAGATTACCGTCTGCAAAAGAAAATGCGAAATTAGCAATCGTTGGCATGCCTTTTGATACGGCTGCATCGTTTCGTGTAGGTGCTCGATTTGCACCTCAAGCAATTCGCCAAGCTTCAATGACCCTATTTCCATATCACCCAATTCACAAGGTATATCCATTTGATGAAAGTAATGCAATCGATATTGGAGATGTGTCTGTTATTCCGCATAATATCCATCGTAGTTATAAAATAATTGAAGATGCGATGTTTGAATTAATGGATCAAAATATTATTCCGATTGCATTAGGTGGTGACCACTCAATTACGCTTGCAAACCTTAGAGCTGCCGCTAAAAAGCATGGGCCTGTTGCAATGATTCATTTTGATTCACATACTGACACTTGGGATACTTATTATGACGAAAAATACTGGCACGGGTCACCTTTCATTCGAGCTCATGAAGAAGGATTGCTTATACCAAATAAAGTATTCCAATTAGGAATTCGAGGTACTTTGAATCATCCTGGTGATATCGATGCTAGTCATGATCTTGGTTACAATGTTATTACGACTCCTGATATGTATGAACGAGGTTTTGAAGATATTTTAAGAGAAATAAAAGAAGTAATTGGTGATACTCCATGTTTCTTAACATTTGATATCGATTTTGTCGATCCTTCATGTGCTCCTGGAACTGGAACGCTAGAAGTAGGCGGATATAATAGCATGGAAACTTTAAAAATGATCCGTTCTTTAACTGATTTCAATTTTGTTGGATTTGATCTAGTTGAAGTACTGCCATCGTATGATCCAACTCAAATTACATCACTTTTAGCTGCAACGCTAGTGCATGAATTTGCTAGTTTAGCTACATTGCAAATTAATAAAACGAACAAATAATAATGTTAACTATACTTTTGGAAAGAGTTGATAAATTGAATGAATAATTCTCCAATATTAAAACGTTCACTTTCCTTAGGACATGTTATTTTATTCGGACTATCATTTATGGCACCCATTACAGTTTTTACCACTTATGGTATAGCAATTAAAACAACAAATGGAATGATTCCAACAGCATATTTAATTTCACTAGTTGTTATGTTATTTACTGCTTACAGCTATGGAAAAATGGTGAAAGAGTTTCCTACGACTGGTTCAGCCTATACTTATGTTCAAAAAGGAATAAATCCATCAGTTGGATTTATTGTAGGATGGGTTATTTTATTAGACTATTTGCTTAGCCCAATGATTAGTGCATTATTATTTGGAATTTTTATTCATGCTTATTTACCGATTATTCCTGTTTCCATTTGCATTTTTATATTTGTAATCATCGTTACGCTTATTAACATTCTTGGAATAAAATTCGCCACAAATGTAAGCGCTATATTACTTGCACTACAAATTCTTTTCATCGTTCTGTTTTGTCTTTTTAGTATTAAAGGATTAATCGATGGGAAAGGAACAGGAGATTTATTATCGACTACCCCATTCCTTGATCCAAAAGTTCATTTTTCAAATCTACTATCAATTGTTCCATTACTATGTTTTAGCTTTTTAGGTTTTGATGCTGTAACAACTTTAGCTGAGGAAACTCAAAATCCAAAAAAATCATTACCTAAAGCAATCTATTTGATTACAATCATCGGTGGCATTTTATTTATTGCTTCTACTTATTTTGCTCAAAGCATTTATCCGAACTTTACATCTTTTAAAGATCCTGATTCAGCAGCAGTAGACATATTTATGTATGTTGGTGGAAATATATTAAATTCCTTTTTCCTAAGTGTGACAGTCACTGCTGCTATTTCCTCTGCTGTAGCTTCGGGTGGTAGTGGTGCTAGAGTTTTATATGCGATGGGTCGTGAAAATATCCTTCCTAATCGAATCTTTGGTTATATCTCCCAAAGATATAGGACTCCAATTTTCAATATTATTATCATTGGTTGTATTGCATTGACAGCACTTTTCTTAGATTTAGATACAGCAGCTGCCTTTATTAATTTTGGAGCTCTATTCGCGTTTACTTTTGTTAATCTTTCAGTGATTAATCATTTTATAGGTAGAAAAAAACAGAGAAATCTTAAAGGCCTGATATTGTATGGTGTTATTCCGTTCATCGGTGCAGCCATCACTGCATTATTTTGGTCAAAATTAGATATTCATTCGATAGTATTAGGTAGTATTTGGCTAGCTACTGGCCTTATTTATTTACTTTACTTAACAAAATTTTTCAGACAACGGCCCCCTGAACTAGACTTTAATGAAACAAATTTAGATGTTCAATTGTAAAACTACCAGATAAGGAGATTAATATGAAAGCTGATATTGTCCTATCTAGCGAGGCTGTTTTTACTGGGCTTGAGGATAAACCAAGACCATTAGCAGTCGCTATATTAGAAAACCGAATTATTTCAGTAGCACCTATTGAAGAGATGAATACGCTTATTGGCGAACATACAATTGTCCAACATTTTGGGAATCATTTGATTATGCCCGGTTTCCACGACTCTCACGTTCATGCAATGATGGGCAGTCTCTCATTAGAAAGTGTCAATCTTTTTAATGCTCGCTCAGAATTAGAAGCTGTTAAGATCGTTAAAGAATTTTCTAAATCTATTCCTGAAAATGAGTGGATTATTGGTTTTATGTGGGATTCCAGCTATTGGGATAACAAAAAATTCCCGACTCGTTTTTCTTTAGATGAGGTATTTCCAAATCGTCCTGTTGTTTTATTCCATGCTGAGGGTCACTATACTTGGGTGAACTCTAAAGCTTTAAATATCGCTAATATAAATAAACAGACTAAAAATCCGTCAAATGGAGTCATTGAAAGGTCTTCAAATGGAGAGCCTACAGGAATTCTGATTGAAGAAGCTTCTTCACTTATTACAAAATATGCCTATGATTTTACAAAAGATAAAAAAAGAGAATTATTTAGGAGTTTTCTAAAAGAAGCTAGCCGTAATGGTGTAACTTCAGTAAATAATTTATATGGCACTGAGACGTTGAGTCAATTAGATGACTTTGAAATCTTTAAAGAATTTGAAATAAAAGATGCACTTCCTTTAAGAATGCATCTCTATCCTGTTTTAAACGGAGATATTAAAGAAGCCTTACAATTAAGGGAAAGATATCAATCTGATAAATTAAGAGTTTCCGGCTTAAAACAATTTATAGATGGTGTAGTGACTAGCCGCACAGCTTTTATGTTAGAGCCATATTCGGATTCTCCTGAAACTTTTGGCTTACCTGCACATTCAATTGAAGATTTAAAAAATTGGGTTGTTGATGCAGATGATCATGGATTTAATATTCGATTTCATGCTATTGGCGATGCTGCAATCCGGTTGGCGCTTGATTCATATGAAAATGCACAAAATATAAACGGAAAAAGAGACTCACGTCATTCGATTGAACATATTGAAGTCATTCATCCAGATGATATTTCTAGATTTGCTTCATTAGGTGTAATTGCTTCGATGCAACCAGATCACTTTGCCCTATCAGAAAGAGAGACATATACTGAACGAATAGGTCCTAAACGTGAAAAATATGTATTTGCAATTAATTCAATTAAAAAGACCGGAGCCCAACTTTCTTTTGGAACTGATTTCCCAATTGATTCGTTTAATCCTTTACTGCAAATCTATCGAGCTATTACTCGAATCGATAGTAGTGGCAAGGCAGTTTGGAATCCTGAAGAATGTATCTCCCTATCAGATGCATTAAAAGCTTATACTTACGGTTCTGCTTTTGGTACATCAAGAGAGCATGAATTAGGCACAATTCAAGAAGGAAAACTTGCTGATCTTGTTGTACTAGATCGAAATCTGTTTCAGATGCAAAAAGAAGAAATTCTTGAAGCTTCAGTTCAAATGACAATTAGTGACGGAAAAATTGTCTATTTAAAAGATAAAACTCTCTCTACAATAAAATAATAAAAATTAGCTCTGTTTCATAAAAACAGAGCTTTTTTAATAGTTGAAAAATATTTTTTAGACTTAGAGAAGATTACAGTTTATAATCTAGCTAACAACAGTTAGTTTCGGAGGATGAAGATGACAAAGGATAAGATTATTGCAGCAGCACTTGCCTTATTTTCTAAAAATGGCTATGAAGGCACAAGTTTAACTGAAATTGCAAAAGCAGTTGGAATTCAGAAACCATCAATATATAACCATTTTAAAAGTAAGGAGGAAATCTTTCTTACGATTTATGAGAATATATTATGGCTACATGTGAAAAAAGTAGAAGAGTTGATGGAAGAAATAAGCGAACTATCTGCGAAGGAACAACTTTACAAAATTCTAAATTTAACATTTGAATATTATATTGAGTTCGAGGAGCAATCTACTTTTGTTAATCGCGCTGTCTTTTTTTCTCCAGAACCATTAAAGGAGCAATTACATACACAGTTTATGGAATCTGAAGAAGCAATGTCAACTATTTTAAGATCAGTGATTGATAAGGGTATTAAAAACGGCGAAATTCGTACAGGGAATGTTGAAGATTTTGTTATGTCTTATTACTGTTTAATCGATGGCATCTTTATTGAATTATCCTATTATGGAGCAGAAAAGATGAAGCCAAGAATATCAAACATTTGGCGAAACTTTTGGTACGGATTTCAAAATGAATAGCAAAAAAAGCATTCGATCAAACGAATGCTTTTTTTCATATTACTGATTAGCTGTTAATTCTGATTTAAATTGCTGAACTAAATTGTCATCTGCAGGTGCAGCTGGTTTGTAAAATCCTTTTTGTAATGCATAATTGTACAATGTGCGTTGACGCGCTTCATCTTGATTACGTAATTGAATTAAAGTTTGTCTTAATTCATTATTATTAGATTCATTAATATATCCAGCGTAAGCCGCTAAACTAGCGTTTAGGCCTGCTAAATAATCATTTACCATATCTTTATCTTGAAACATAATCTTGTCTCCTTATCCTAAAAAATTTAAAAGTTGTTGTCTTGATTGTTGTGCTGATTGAGCATCTCTTTGTAGTAATGCTTTTAATTCAGGATCAGAACAATTTTGAGCATAAGCCTCTAATTTATTTGCGATAGTACTATGCCCTCCGATAATATGACGAAGATTTTCTAATTCAAGTTCTGTTAATCCATTACTCATACTTGATTTCTCCTTTCGAACATAAAATTACATTCTTCACTTTTTCGTCTGCCTGCGTTTCTGTCCTTATCTGACTTTCTTAATCGATAAGGTTTTTCGAACAGTCCACACATTGACATTATTAATTTTCCAAAATACTGTAAAAAAATACGCAAAAAAGCTCAATCTATACGAATAATAGATTGAGCTTTTGTCAAATTTAATTATAACTCTCTGCTGAAATCAGCTTCTTCTAATTTAACCTTCTTCGTTTTCATCACTACTTTATAGCCTAGGTATCCAAGAATAAATAGTGGTAGTCCAATATAAGAAACTGCAATACCATACCAGTCAATTTTTTCTTGGAAAAACGCTTGATAATTCGTTCCAAGCATTGCAACTAAACATAAAACTGTTGCTAAAACTGGACCAAGTGGGAACCATTTTGCTAAATAAGGTAGATCTTTTAATTTTCTTCCTTGAGCGATATACGCTTTACGGAAGCGATAATGCGTAATTGAAATGCCTAACCAAGAAATATAACCAGCTAAGCCCGCTGCATTTAATAACCAATTGTATACTGTACCATCTCCAAATAATGAAGTTAAGAAGCAAAGCGCACCAATTAGAGTTGTTGCAATTAATGCACTTACTGGAACTCCACCTTTGTTTACTTTTCTTAAGAACTTTGGTGCTTTTCCTTCTTCAGCTAATACCCATAGTACACGAGAACCAACGTATAAGCTTGAATTACCCGCTGATAAAACTGAAGTTAATATAACTGTATTCATTGCAGCAGCTGCAAAAGCAAGTCCTGCATGTTTAAATACTAAAGTAAATGGACTAATCGCAATACTATCAACGTCTCCACCTAATAAGTTAGGATCTGTGTAGCTGATTAAACAGCCGATAACGAAAATCGCTAATACATAGAATAATAAAATACGCCAAAAGATTTGTTTGATTGCTTTTGGAATATTCTTTTCAGGATTTTCACTTTCCCCTGCAGTTACCCCAACCATTTCGGTTCCTTGGAAAGCAAAACCTACAATCATAAATACACTAAAGATTGATAAGAAACCACCTTTAAATGGTGCTTCTCCTTTTGTGAAATTATCAAATCCACCTGTATGACCACTCATAATACCGAAAATCATTAATAATCCAATTACAATAAAAATAATGATTGTCGCTACTTTAATAATTGAAAACCAAAACTCTGATTCTCCATATCCTTTTACAGATAATACATTTAATCCAAAAATTAAAACAAGGAATATAGAACTCCATACGATTCCTGGAGTATGTGGGAACCAATATTTCATAATTAAAGCCGAAGCTGATAATTCTAAAGCAAGGATGATTGCATTGTTGTACCAATAATTCCAACCAACAGCGAAACCAAGAGCTGGATCGACAAATCTTGATGTATATGTGCTAAAAGAACCCGAAATTGGAATAAGAGTTGCCATTTCAGCCAAGCTAGTCATAAGGAAATAAACCATGATACCAGCAATTAAATAAGCAACAAGAGCTCCACCTGGTCCTGCATCATGAATAGTTGCTCCACTCGCTAAAAATAGACCAGTACCAATCGTACCACCCATCGCGATCATTGTTAAATGTCTTGTTTTTAATTTTCTTTCTAAGTGTTCTTTTTTAGGCGCGTTACTTTGAACAGTGAAGTCACTTTTACGGTTTGTATTTTGCATGAATACACCTCTTTATTTTAAATTAAAATTTCTCCTAGAATTTAAATCTTTAAAAGCTCGCATACCAGTTGATCTTTGACAACTCGTCATTCGTCAAGATTTTGCAAAACACATTCTAATACTAAGCCTGGAAACTGAGCGATGTAAAGATGAAAATCCTCCCTTCTCAATTTAACAAAGGAACAAAACTAACACTCTCAATGCTGATAGCGTTTTCATTTTTTTTGCTTTCATCATCGAAATGTACTTAATTAAAATTATCATAATTTGACGAAAAATAGAAGGAGTTTTTTCATTGTTTAGATAATTTAGAGTTATTTAAGTATAGTTAAATTTTCAAAAAACGTATATTTATTTGAAACAATAAATATATATTAAATCCAAATTCGACATACTTCAACAATAAATTATTCGATTGGTAAAAATTATATAATGAAAGCGCTTTGTAAACTTGTATCCTTATTTTATAAAGCTTTAGACTCTTTAGAAGTTCAAAATTAATTATCTGTCTATAGGAAAATCGTCATTTTTTCGCAGGTGAAATGTCATGAATTTTTATCTTTAACATCATGGACTCTATACAAAAAAAATGAATAAAATAAGTTGATAGTTTTCTGAATTTTTAGAACGGAAAAATTCAAAAAAACATTCTTCCTATTTCCCGAAGAATGCTTTAGAACAATTTTTAATTTCTCTTATGGGGTAACGATATTGATCTCTTGATTGAAATGATCAAATAAATTTAACATCTCTATTAATTTCTGCTTATTCCCTTTAATGTTTAACTTTCCACTTTCAATTGCCTGATTTACATCAAGTTTCCCAAGCATAATTAAATAAAAAGTTACTTTGTCTACAGATAGTGATTCATCAGAATTTGAATTTGGAGCTGTTAAACCTTTACTATAATTAAAAACAGCGTTCTTAATATCAATTGTGTAATTTTTATTCAAATCAGTAATATTTACATTAAATGTAAAATTTTTATGACTTGCTTTTGGTCCATTAAGTGTAATTGAAATATAATCAAAAAAATCATTTACTTCCATACTTAAGATTATCTGAGGATCTATGGTACTAATAGTTTGTGAACCATATAACTTTACAATCCCTTTTCTCAGTTCTTCTGCCCCTGTTAAATAATAATTTCTCCAGGCTGCAGATTCGGACTGATACCCTAATTGCTCGTAAGATTTTGCTAGTAAGTTCTTTGCTTTTTTATTATTAGGGTTTGCCATCACAACGTTTTTCAAAACTTGCGCTACCCACTGATATTCCCCTTTTTCAAAATCCGCTTTTGCGAGCTTCAATATTTTCTTTTCTCCACCCATATATTGAACATATTTAGTTCCACTCTCTACTGGTGGAAGTGGATCTAAATCAGATGGGTTTCCATTAAAATAGCCTAAATAATAATTGTAAACTGCTTTGGCATTTTGCTTTAAATTACCATAATATCCTCGATTCGCCCAATACTTATCAAGGCTACCAGGTAGTTTTATTTGTTCAGCTATTTCATCTGCAGTATATCCTTGGTTTGCTAGACGAACTGTTTGATCATGAATGTATTTATATAAATCCCGTTGCTTTGACAGATGGTCTATTACACGATTTTTCCCCCATAACGGCCAGCTATGTGCTGTTATTAATGCTTCGATTTCTTCTATACCAAATAATTTGATTGTATCATCCAATGCTTTTACCCACTCCGAAGCATCTCGTGTTTTTGCTCCTCTTAAAGTATAGAAATTATGCATTGTATGCCCTGTATTTTCAGCTACTACTAAAGTTTTGTAATCATTTATGTAATAATGCATTTCTGAAGGTGCTTCAGTATTTAACGTTAATAAAAACTTGAACTGAACGCCATCAATTTTCATCGTTTGTACTTTATCTTTTATTTCAATTGTCGGTGGCAGAAAGCTAATTGTACCTTTACTAAGTCTTGGACCAATCCCATTTGTTACGTATCCTTTTTTATTTACGGGTAGAAGCATTCCGAACATATATCCCGCTCTTCGTGACATGATATTACCTAAAAGGATATTCTCACTTACTACTTCCTTCGAAAAGTTTAATGGAGCAATAATTGGTACTTTTTCAGGATTTGCTGCATATTGCAAAACTCCTTTTATCCCTCCAAAATGATCGGCATGACTGTGACTAAAAACTACTGCGCTAACTGGTTTTTTAGGGCGATGCGCATAATATAATTCCATTGCTGCTTTAGCCGTTTCAATCGTTGATAATGTATCTAATACGATTAAACCTTCTTTACCTTCTACAATTGTCATCACAGATATATCTTGTCCACGAATTTGATATACCCCACCAACTACCTTATAAAGTCCCGGAGTATCTAGTAATTGAGCTTGTCTCCATAAGGACGGATTTACCGTTAAAGGCGCGGGTCCATTATTAATAATTGAATATTGATTTTGATCCCAAATGACAGCACCTTTGGTATTTTTTATTTGATTTTGCATTAATGGTGCGATGAATCCTTTATGTGCGTCAATAAAATCTTGCTTATCATTGAAATTTAATTCATTATAAATTTTTTCATTTGATTTAATTGTATCCATTGTAGGAGGCAACGTTTGTGAAAATACATTGCTAACATTAAAATTACTAAACAATAAAATGACTAATAGTAGAAAAATAGTTAATCTTTTTGAACTTATTTTTTCAAACATGATATTACTCCTATTATTTAGACATCAAAAGACAGAATTGGAACAAAAAGCAACATATGATGACGTTACTCTTTGTTCCAATTTATTTTTTATGAGGAAATGTATGTTTACTATTAATAACCTTCCTTAAATCTCCTCTGAATAATGCATCTTTCATTTCTTTTGGATGAAACGGTATAAACGGTGCTAAATAAGGAACACCTAAAGATCTAATTGATGCCATATAAGCAATCATAATGATAAATCCAATGAGTAGTCCTTTTAATCCGAAAAAGTATCCTAAAAATAAAAAGACAAATCGTAATGTTAAAACTGATCCGTATAATCCACCTGCGGCTATCGAGATGCTAGATAAAAAATTAAGACCCACTACAATCAAGGTAATAGAATGGATAAGTTTTGCGGCCACTGCCGTTTGGCCAACTACGATTGCCCCTATAAGTGAAACAATAATGACAGTCGACTTAGGTATTCGTAACGAAGCTTCCGTTAGTAATTGAAAAATTAACATGACAAATAAAATCTCTACGATTACAGGGAAAAGTGTATCTGATTTCTTAAAAAAGATTTTAGCAAAATGATCCGGTACCCAATCTTGGTGAAAGCGGACAATTGTTACATAAGCACCTAATAAAATGATAGAAAATAACCAACTAAATAAACGCATAAATCTGTTACCGTAACGACCTGATTTTGTATTATATTCATCAGGTTGATGGAAGTAATGAAGAAAGAGCGATGGAACGATTATGCTATAAGGAATTCCGTTTACTAAAATTGCAACACGCCCTTCATATAGCGCTGAAACAGTTACATCTGGTCGTTCGCATGTAAAAACAGTTGGAAAAAATGTTTTTTTACCTTCCAGTGCGTCTTCAATAACTCTAGCTTCTAATAGATAAATAACATCTAGCTCTGTTATTCTTTTTCGTGTTTCTTCAAGAACTTTTTGATCTACAAATCCATCCATATATAGAATTGAAACGTCTGTTTTCGTTTCATTTCCTACTTGTAGATTTTCGATTGATAATTTATGAGACTGTATCCTATTACGGATAATATTAACATTTACCTTTAGCTGTTCATTAAATCCAACTAAAGAACCCTTCACCGATCTTTGCGTATCAGGCTCAGTTACTGAACGCATTTGCCATTCTGCAGTATCTGCTAATATTCCTTCGTTATAACCATCAATTAATATGAGCGTTTTTCCTTTTGATAGTCCGGCCAAAACTTCTTCATTCAATGTCACCTTCATGACATCCGCGGCCAAAAGATGACGTGTGATTATGACATCCATACTATCGAATTTAATAACCCTTAACAAAGGAGCAAGAATATTATCTTGAACGGCTTCTATATTCGTTATTCCATCTAAATATAAAACGGCCGCATCCCGGATGACTTCATCATTAATAGTTAATTGCCTAATTTTTAAATCAGTAGACTGATTAAATTGTTCTTTTAAATAGTTAATATTCTTATCTAAACTCACATTTAGAGTAGATTGTTCTAAGTTATTCACTCAAAAGCTCCTTAACCATATTTTTGTTTAGATTAGCCAATTAATTCCAAATTATGTTACTCATATTTAATACTTTAAATAAAAACAAAAAGACTATTAAACTCCCCACGTTAAATGATTGGATATAATTTATCCAAATTCTCCTCTTTTTAACTTCTCAGAATTCTAAACACTCATTCTATAAATACAAATTGATTTAGTAACTTTTTATAGTGCTATCAGCATGATGTATAGCACTATCACATTTTCTTATATTAATATCAAAAACTTTAATATATAAAAGCAGAAAAAATATGTTAAATTTACATAAAATTAATTAATTTGACATGTGATCAATAGGTGGTGTAAAAAATGCATTTACAAAAATTAGAGTTTCTCGTGGAAGTCGCTAAAACTGGGTCCATTTCATCTGCTGCGGAAAATCTTCATGTAAGTCACTCCGGAGTCAGTCAGGCGATTACAAAAGTTGAGGAAGAGCTGGGAATAAAAATTTTTAATCGATCTCGCTTTGGTGTCATTTTAACAAAAGAAGGTATGAATATTATCAATAAAACGAGGGAAATCCTTTTAAAATATGAAGAATTAAAAGAAGAAGCACGAAGAAGCAAAGAACAAAATATAAGTGATTTTAGTGTTTCAACAATTCCAGCATTTATTAATCATTTTTTAGCACCTTTAATAAAGTTTAGGAAAAAAAATGAAAATATGACGATCGAAGTAGTTGAAAATAGTACGATCCGAACGATTGAATCTGTTTTTAAGAACGAACATGATATTGGAGTTGTTTGTCTATACGGTGAGCTATTTAATCATTCGGATCAGTTAATTTCGGAAATTATACTAAAAGGGAAAATGAAGGTATTTGTAAGCAAAAACTCACCATTTGCAGTTTCAAAAAAAATTACACCTGAAGAATTACTTTTTGAAAAGTTTATCTTATACAACGGAGATTGTATGAAATGGTTTACGAGTAAACTTCAACAGAAATACGGAGATATGAATATATTATTTTCATCAAATCACTCTGATGCAATTGCGAGAGCGGTTTTAAGTGGAGCAGCAATTAGTTTTGCTCCTGATTTTGTTTTAAGAAATAACCCATATGTATTGGAAGGTGAAATTGTCGAAATTGATTTAATAAATTACGATCAATTAGACGTATCACTTGGACTTATCCGTTCAAAAAACAAATCTTTCTCTCAACTTGAAAAACAGTTCATCAAATTTATTAAATCAGAGATGACCTCATATGTTGGTTAAAAATTAAAAAGATGATATCGCTTAAATGCGATATCATCTTTTTTTATTCTGTCGTTTCAATCTCTTTCTTGTCATGATCAGTTACATCAAGTACATCTAGTAAAAAGATAAATACTGGAATACCGATGATCAGACCCCATACGCCAAAAAAGCGTTCTGAAAAAACGAGAATCAGAAATGTATAAAAAACAGGTAAATTTGTTTTAGCCGATATAAGCTTTGGATTTAAGAAATAACTTTCTAGCGCATGTAAGATTAAAATCATGATAATCACATACATAATATGAGCCATTCCACCAATTGTATAAGCAATCGTACAAAGAGGAATTAATGAAATAAACATACCTGCTACAGGGATTAATCCAAGTAAGAAAATCAAAAAGCCTAAGCCAATTAACTGTGGAAATCCCATAAAATTTAAAGCTATTACCGATAGAATACAATTCACAAGCGCAATGATAAACTGCGCTTCAATCACTTTACCAAAAGAACGCGAAAATCTTTCACCAAAATAGGCCAATTCATTATAAAAAAGTGATATTTTACTATTTTTAAATTTTCGGGTAAAAGCAATAATTCGAGGTTTTTCAAGTAGAAAAAAGAAACTCAGAACTAGAGCAATTAATACTTCAATACCCCATTGACCGATATTAGATGCATACTTATATAAAAAATCTAATCCTTGTTCTGTATAGCCCGATATTTCAACCTTTTTAATCGCTGTAACGATATAGTTTATGATTCGCTCATCTGGTGGATTCATATAAAATGTCTTTATTTGAACTATTAGTTGAACAACCTGAGTTGTAATAACAGGTAAATAATTATAGATTCCAAAAACTAAAGCCGCCACTATAACTATATACATAGAGGAAACGACTACTATACGATTAACTGGCAAAATCTTACTCAATCGATTGATAATAAATTTATGTATCCGATCCATTAAATAAGTAAAAATGAAAATGAGTAATACTAAATTTATTATTTTTCGAATTAAAAACAACACTAGAGCGATACAAAAAAAGATCGCTAATCGTCTAAATGTGCTACTTTGAAAAAACTTTTTCACATCCATTCTACAACCTCCTTGCTTTTTATCCTATTTACCTAAGTAGTATGAATTTATCTTATACTTATACAAACATAACCACATCCCAAAAGGAAGTGGTTCATAAACATTGCTTCTCTTTTAATTTTTATTTAGTAAAATCTTCATTTATGATTTTCATTAAATAAATTCTTAATATTGAATAGTACCAATATACATTTTATCAATTCTAAACCTAAAAATAAAGATGCTGCTACGAATAAAGTGTAGCAGCATCAGTATATTGAACATTCCATGTCTAAATTTTTTTTCCTTTCTTCTTTTACCCTTCCTTTTCTATTCACACTTGGGCACTTATTGAATACTATAGGCATGAGGGTGTGATGCAATGAATGACTCTAAGATAAAAGAAGATCTCCGTATAATTGCTACTCTTCAAAGAGATTTAAATCTCGCTGCTGCTGCACTATTATTAACTGGTCAAATTACGATAATAGGTGTATTTGTAACGTCTGGAGAATTTAGTCTTTCTCTAAGTGGACCCTTATTAGGTAGAGAACGTGTAGAAAGTAAATATGGAGATCAATTTACAAATGCTCTCATTGATGTAGTCGATATAATCATTGCAATTTTATTATTAATTGATGAAGTTCGAGTTGTAAGCTCTGTTATAGGACCAGGTAGATTCTCACTCAATGTCAGTGGTCCAATTTTCGGTGCACCCGTTAGCGTACCGACACTTCCTTTTCTAAAAAAAACGTATTACTTTTGTAAAAAAATTGTTTCGAAACATTTTGATATTGATCCGCGAATATTTAGTAAATAAAGGAATGGTGATTATGTCTTTAACAGATATCCCTACAGTAAGACCTACTGATACCCAAGTTTTTCTTATGGCAATTTCAGTCATTTCGTTTATTTTCTTCTTTACACAAAGGAAAGCTAGTGACTCAACATCGTCAACACCGGTGAGTTAAAAGATCACTATTCGTCTTTTTCTAACTCATTACTCATTGGTTTTTCTCTATTCTCTATAACTGATAAAACAGCTTCTTCAATTTCTTCATAGCATGTGCATCTACATATATTGGAGGATAACCATTCTTTCATCGTTTCATATGTTGGATGTGGATGCTTTAATAAAAGAGAATGACAATTCATAATAAATCCAGGAGTACAATAACCACATTGAAACGCAAAGTTTTCAACAAATGCTTTTTGTATAGGTGAATCTTTTAACCCTTCAATTGTTGTTATTTTTTGTCCAACTGCCTCTATGGCAAGCATTATACATGATTTATAAACAGTACCATTCATAACGACTGAGCAGGCTCCGCAATCTCCATTTAAACAGCCTGGCTTTGCACCTGTGAGACCAAGCTTAGTTCGTAGCACATAAAGGAGAGAATCAACTGGAAGGATCTCCACTTGTCGAATTTCATCATTAATACTTAAAGAAACACTTAGTTTTTTGCTTGGAGACTGGTCCATTACCTTCCCTCCATTGAGTTCATTATCTCTTCTATAGTGTTTTTTAGTACAAATAGTCGGAACCCTTTTGAACCTTCAACATCGTCAAGTACTTCACCGGGAATGAATTGAATTGCTTTTTGTATTCTTTCTTCTACACTCAAGTTCGTATTGTTTAGCTCGGCTTCCATTTGCTTTGATCGAAACGGAAAAGGACATAGTCCACTAAAAGCAAAACGCAATTGATTATCAGATTTAATAGATGCGATGGACAGCAGTGGATAACCCGTATCCCATTGCTGACGTTTTTTTATGCTCATAAATGGTAGATTGATATATTTCTTTTCGGTTAATAGTTGAATTAGAATTTGACCGTCTTGGAGTTGTAAGTTTTGATTGAAGATTTGTTCGATTGGAAAAGCTTCTACACCATTGTACCCGGCAACAACTACTTGGCTATCACAAAGAAGAAATGGTAAAATTGCTTCCCGGTAAAAAATTTGACCACATAAGTTTCCACCTAAAGTAATTTTATTTCTTGCCGTACGATCAGCTATTTCCATAGATGTTTTAGAAAGTAATGGAAATAAGTTTTTTTCTTCAATCTCAGTAAGTGAGATTACAGCACCTGATATTAAATAGCTCTCATTAAACTCAAATAATTGACACTCTTTTAGCTCTTTAATATCGATAAGGGCATCTGTTTCAACCAGATTTAGTCGACTTAGTGTTATGATTTCTGTACCACCTGCATAATAGATTGGCCTTTGGTTTTTAGCTTTTAAAAAATAAAAAAGCTCCAATGCTTCTTTAATGGTCGTTGGTTTATAGTAATCTATATTAGAAGATAACAAACTATACCCCACCTTCTTTTACTTTCCATAATAGTTCTGGGATAATTGGTAAATTGTTAATTTCAGCCGAGATTGCAGTAGAAAGACTATTTCCAAGAGCAGCTGGCATCCCTAGTAAACCATGTTCCCCTACCCCTCTTGCACCAAATACTGCATCCACTTGTGGTGTTTCAACAAATGCAACTTCATATTTAGGATTCTCACCAAACCTAATTGGTCGATAAGTTCGTAATTGCGGATTTAGTACCTTCCCATGCGCATCAAAATAAAAGGTTTCTCTTCCGGCAAAAGATAATCCCATACTCATTGCACCTTTAACTTGACCAGTTGCCGTCTTAATATTTAGTACTTTGCCAATATCAACTGCTGTAACGGCTTTAAGAATCCTATATTCATATGTTTTCAAATCGACTTCTACTTCTACACCATGTGCACAAACCGTCCATTCTGGTCCTGGTTTTCCAGCACCTGTTTCTCGATCTAGATAAGTTAAGCCAGTTAAAATATAGTGTCCTCTTCCAATTATTTGTCCACCAATCGAGTTTCCATTTGGAAATGTATATCCATAAGCGATATCTTTTATCGCTATATTTTTATTTGGTTCACTTCTTAAAAATACTTTACCATAACCAACCTCTAAATCCTCAACAGGAGCACGCAATACAAATGAGGCTATATCTTTTAATTGACGAATTAAATCTTCGGCAGCTGCTAGCAATGCTCTACCTGCCATGAATGTCCCTCTACTTGCAACAGTTTTCCAATGCTCAGGTGTATTTAATGTATTAATCTTCATTTGAACATGAATATCGTCTACGTCCATTTTTAGAATTTCTGCTAACATTTGAGCAAGAATCGTTTTCGTGCCCTGACCGATTTCTACAACACCAGACATTAAATTTATACTACCATCAGCGTTATAGATCAATATCACACCTGAGCTGGCATTTGGTGTAATAGTAGAAGTTTTCCAAGAACAACTAATTCCTTTTACTCTCAATTTATGATTTCCTATGTCAATAACCTGACCTTCCTCCCAATTGATTAATTCTTTCATTTTTTCAATACATTTAGGAAGATTACCCACAGTACTAGAATTTAATACAACTTGAGTAGGCGTTTGATCACCTGGTTTAATTGCGTTTTTTTCTCTTAGTTCAATAGGATCCATATTTAATTTCCTAGCAAGAATATCCATCGCTCTTTCAAATGCAAAATGTACTTCCGAATGACTAAAACCTCTAAAAGGTGCTGGGTATGGATGATTTGTATACATACAAAAAGAATCACACCAAATATTTTCGATATTGTAAGGACCTGTACAATCAACTGCTCCCGCCCGTGTTAAATCAATTGATTTATCAGCATACGCTCCGCCATCCCATAAAAATTGAATCTCTGCAACCTTGAGCATTCCCTCTTTTGTACATCCTAGTTTTACATTCGCTTCAAGGCCAATATGCACTGGCGAGGAAAGCATATCATGTTCACGACTATTTAATATTTTTACTAATCTGCCATTTACAGCTCGTGAAGCAATAAAAGCTAAAATTTCTAACTGGACTGCCCCTTTTCCACCATATCCCCCACCAACAAAAGGCGTGTTTACAATGATTTTTCCAGGTTTTATTCCAAAATAATCACCAATCAAATCCTTTACCATAAAAGGGCTTTGTGAAGAAGTAGTAATCTCAATAGTGCCATCATGATGTATTTGCGCAAATGAACATCTTGTCTCCATTGCAGCATGATCTGATGGTCTAAAAGCAAAACTCTCATCAACCATTACTTCACTTTCTCTCCAACCTTTGTTAAAATCGCCTTTTCGAATTTTAATTCTTGTAGCTATATTAGTTCCTGGCTCTGGGTAAACCCCTTCTGTTTTTTCATATTCTCCTAGGTTAGGATGTAAAAGAGGAGCATTTTGTTTAAGTGCTTCCGACGGAGAATTTACAACAGTCAGTAATTCATATTGTACTTTCACTAAACTAGCAGCCTGATTTGCTTGATACTTTGTATCTGCTACAACGATTGCAACTACTTCACCAAAAAATCGAACACGGTCAAATGCAATTGGATGACGATCAAGTATTCCTTCTCCAACTAAAGGTAGATTTTCACCAAATATTATTTTTCTGACACCTGGCACGTTTAGAGCTTCAGTTGCATCAATATTTTTAATGATCGCATGCGCGTATGGACTTGTTACTAATTGAGCATGAAGCATATCATTTGCTTCAAAATCGTCCGTATATTTTGCATAGCCAGTAACTTTTTCGAAAGACTCTTTTCGGGGTATTCCTTTACCAATTATATGCATGATGTGTTCTCAACCCCTTCCGTAAAAAACATTTCATAAAGTATTTAATACTTTAGCAATAGTTAATTTAAGCTTTCTTTTATATGAGATACTTTAAAAATTTATGTTTTGAATACTAAAAAAATGCCCAGATTGAATAATCAGACATCTTAATCAGAACTATGAAATATAGAGTTTAATTAATTTACAATCTATTAATGATCATAAATATTCATATTTAAAGACTTTAGTAACTACAAGATCAATTTCCATACATATCCAATTTACAAAAGGGAATAATACTTATATTCATTGCGGAGTTTTTAAGGAGTTGGTTTAAATGGAAGTAAATGAAAAAACCTCCATGCTTGAGGAAGTACAAAACGAATTTCATTCAAGTTCAGATTTTAAATATAAAAAATATTCAATTGGTGAAGTAACTCTTCATTTATGTTATCTAGATACAATGATCGATTCAGAGGTTATTCAAACACATATATTAGAACGATTAGTTTCAAAAGATCATTCAGGTCGAATCATCACGACTATATTAGATTCTGATGATGCATATACTCTTGATGAATGTATACAAGCCATTCTTTCGGGAAATGTCATTGTTTTTAATGATAACAATAAAAATAAAGCCAAATCCTATTCTGCACCTAGTAATAATAGCGATCGTTCTATCACAGAATCAAGTACTGAAACAGTTTCACTAGGTCCTCATGACAGTTTTGTTGAGAGTCTTAAAATTAATTCAACTTTAATTCGAAAAAGACTACGTACAAAGGAGCTAATCATAAAAAATATAACAGTTGGTAAAAAATATCCTATATCGCTTTCCATTATTTATTTGAACGATATCACTCCTCAATCAATGATTAAAACAATTGAGCAAAAAATTAAAAAGCTTGAGTTAAGTGGACAAGTTGAACCTAAAAAAATGATTGAGGCTGTTCATATTCAAAATAGTATAGAAGAGTATCCGACTTCTATATTTCCACAAGTGATGTACACTGAAAGGCCGGATCGTACAATTCGTCATTTAATAACGGGAAAGCCTGCTATTATAATTGATAATGACCCTAACGCTTTATTATTTCCCTATGATATTTATGGTTATTTTCGGAGTACAGAAGATTTTAATTTCCGATGGCTTTTTGGAGTATTTTTTTATTCTTTAAGAATTTTCGCATTTTGGATCGCAGTATTAATACCTTCAATTTATATCGCAGTTACCACTTATCATTCGAATATTTTACCTGTTTCTATTTTTTATACTTTAAAACTATCAATTGAAAATGTCCCTCTTCCACCATTGATCGAAGCTTTAACAATGATTATTATTTTAGAGCTTTTGAAGGAAGCACCTTTAAGACTCCCAAATCCAATCGGATCAACAATTGGTACTGTCGGAGCAATTGTTATTGGGACGGCTATTGTACAAACGAATTTAATCTCAAATTCTATGGTTGTTGTGATTGCAGTCACTGCCATTGCATCATTTTCACTTCCATCAAGGGAAATGTCGATTGCAGCACGAATCATGGGGATACCACTCTTAATCCTTGCATCAATTTTTGGATTTATCGGAATTAGCTTAGGCGTCTTTATGATTTTTGCTCACCTATCAAAAATTAAAGCCTTTAGTTTTCGATATGTTGAAAATCCAGGTTTCTCTGAGTTTGTTCTTTTTAAAAATAGAAAGGGGAAATCGTCATGATTAATAATAAACACCTATTCTATTTAATTATATTTACGCAATTCGGTGTTGCTATAACTAGCTTTCCTAATAATATGTATAAAGTTGCTGGCCATGACGGATGGATTTCAACTCTAGTAGGTGGCATGATTGTTCAAATTTTAATACTTCTTTATTATAGTTTATATAAAAAATTTCCAGACAAAAGTTTTACTGACTATACAAAAATAATAACGAATCCATTCATTGGAACATGTATAAATATTTGTTATTACGTCTATTTTTTGTATGTTGTGCTTGTAGTATCGATGAGATTTTCAGATATTATCACGATATGGATTTTTCCTAAAAGCCCGTCTTGGCTTATACTCATTTTATTTTTATTAACAGCGTATATTGTTGCGAAAAATGACATTCTAACAATTGCTAGAACATATGTACTTTGTACTTTTATCTTTCTAATCTTTATCTTATTTTTACTATCTGCTTATGATAATGTTCATATTGGCAGAATATTACCTATTGGCCAATATCCAATAAAAAAGATTGGCTCCGGTGCATATTCATCATTTCTTGAAATGTTAGGTTTTGAAATCTTTTTATTTATAGCGCCAAACTTTCAAGATACAAAAAAGAAATTATTTACTTTAACATTTGCAAATTTCTTTACGACAATTTTTTATACCTTTATTATTATTACTTCCTATATTCGATTAAGTAACAAAGAAAATAGTTATATCATAGACCCCATTCTATATATTTTTAAAACCTATCACTCGAAAATGATTGAAAGTTTAGATACGATATTTTTAAGCTTATGGACAATTGTCATTTGTGCTACAGTAGTTAGCTATATTTATATCGTTAGTGAAGATGTACATAAACGACTTTCATTAATTGTAAAAAATAGGAAAAGCATATTACTTTTCATCATTATAGTAGTATTTGCTTTTTATCCGTTAGTTTCCTTCCATCTAATCAGAAGAGAAACAATTGTAAATTTCGGTAGTTATTTAGACCCATTATTTATTATTATTATTCCATGCCTATTGTTCCTAATTAATAAAGTTAGGGGGCTAATCAGTTGATTCGCAAGTCAATAATCATTATTTGTTTATTTTTATTTCTTTTAGTAGCTACTGGTTGCTGGGATTCAAGAACCATTACAGAAAAAACATTAGTAAATGGGATTAGTATTGATATCGATCAAGATAAAAAAATTGAGGTGAATGCACTAATACTTGATATTATCGGAAGAGGAGCTGGCGTCTTCGATTTCCAAAATGAATCTGTTAAATCTATACAGAATTCAGTATCTCATGCTGGGATGGAAATACAATCATTTTTACCCGGAGATATAACGACATCAAAAACGAGGGTTATATTATTAGGTGAAGATTTCTCGAAAACTAAATTTATTCATCTTTTAAGTACCTTTCGGCGTAGAACATTTTCAAATATAAATGTATCTGTCGCTATTACAAATAAGCAACCTGCAAAAAACGTTTTGGCATTAAAAACCGTTGGTTCAAAACCATTGTCATTTATATTAAGGGATACAATTGATAATGCCGAGTCAACCTCCATCGCTCAAAAAATGGAGTTATTTAATATTTTTACTTATAGTTCTGAAGATGGAATTGATTTCACAATCCCAGTTGTAGATGTATCAGATAAACGAGTAGAAGTTGTTGGTGCAGGACTAATGCATAATGCTAGCTATACTGGTCATTTCATAACTTCTGAACAATCTCCTGTTCTTTTAATGCTGATGGGTAAATATGGAAATACCGGCCATTTTATTACAAAGCTTCCTAAAAAATATGAAGCACCATACAATACAATATCTTATGAAATCATTAGACCTAGAAATAATTTCTCTATTACGACTTCTAAAGATAAAATAAAAGTAAATTTAAAAGTTGATGCATTTGTTAGAATAGACGGAATTACATCAATTAAAATGTTACAAGAAAAAGAAATGTGGTCCATTATTAAGAAAGATTTAAATAAAAGAGCTAAAGAGGTAATCAAAGAAATACAGGTTGCTAATAGTGATGTGCTTGGTATTGGAAGATATTTAAAAGAACATCAGCCAGAAGAATGGCGAAAACTAAATTGGCAAAAGGAATATCCTACTATTGAAATCAAACCGAAAGTGACCGTTACTATATTAAGTACAGGAGCAATTGGAACAGAGTCTCAACTTGAAGAATAATTAAAAAAAAGATAGTGTAGTCAGTTGTTATGCTGGCTTCACTATCTTTTTTAAATACTATTTTTAAACTGCAATTTAAATTCATCCATAAAATCTTTCGCAAGTGTTGATAATCCTTTTGATTGTAGGTATATCAACCAAAAATCTAAATCGAAAAACGTTTCTTCCTTTAATGGAATAATTTTAATGTCACCATTTAAAACGATCGGACGATTTCTTATTGAAAAATTATGTAAATATAAAATGGCTTGGCTTTCTTTCACAAGTTCATAAAGCAAGCTACTTCTATTTGTTTGAAGGACTACATTTTTGGGATTCAGTTTAGAGATTTTTTGCAATGTCTTATAGTCAGAGTTTTTATACATAACAATTTTTTCATTCGTTAGTTCGTTTGGTGTGACAAATTCATAAGAATAAAACGGAGATTTCTTACCGACCGCGATGCAAATATGCCCTTTTGTTAAATGTTCAAAACCAATAAATTTTTCTTTCTTTAATTCTTCGATTGTACAAGGAATCAGTGCAATATCATAATCTTGCTTACTGAAATTCTGAATCATATAAGCAGGGTTTTCTTCAACTACATCAAATGTAATTTCACTATTTTTCTCATTGTACTTGATCATCGTTTCTTGAAGAATTGCTGAAAAAGTAGGTGCCGTTAAGATTTTTAAATGATTGCTGCTTCTATTCTTAATATCATCTATTTCTTTATTAAGCTCTTTAATCGTACTTAATAAAATAATCGCTTTTGATAATACAATTTTCCCTTCAAAAGTTGGTGTAACTCCTTGTTTCGATCTGTTAAAAATTTTTATGCCAAGCTCATTTTCTAATTGAGTAATGGATTGACTCATTCCAGAAGGAGAGATAAATAATTTTTCTGCAGCTTTCGTGATTGACATCTCTTTTGCTGCAGTTACAATATGTTCCATTTGATCAAAATTCATTCTTCAACTACTCCTTAAGAAAACTAAAACTATAACTTGTTGGTGAATTATCTATTTATGATTCCAGAAAATCGATTCATTCTTATTATTAACATATCTTGCATCAAAATGCGTAATGATAAGTCTTATATTCAATTGTATTCTATACATGATTTATGCCAATTTAAAAAAATAAGACAAGAATACTGATTTTTACGTATTCTTGTCTTTTATATTTTTAAGGGAAAGTTTGTTTTTAAAAAAGATGATCAATCGTTTTTTACGAAAGGGTGTTTATTCAATTATTAAATATCCTAAACACCCCGTTCTGACTTGTTTTTACCTGAGAAACCTTGTCCTACTATTTATTATCGTTTGAACGCTATAACACTTGTCCAATCGCTGTAGATTTTTTTCGATCCAACCAATTTGTAAGAACGAATTTTGTAATAGTAAGTTTTACCTCTTGTTAATCCACTGTTCGTGTAATTTGTTTTTGTTACATTTGTTAAGTGACCAAATGTGCCTGTTTTTGAAGTTGATTTAACAATCTCATAACCCGCAGCACCCGATATACTAGACCATGTTAATTTTACAGAAGATAAACCTGATTTTGTTAATTTTACATTTGTTGGTTTTGCTGGATTAGCTACCCATTTCGCATAAATCGTAGTGTTTGTAGTCACTTTATCCTTCGCGAAATTCCAAGCTACTTTTCCAGATGCATCTTTATACCATCCAAGGAATGTATATCCTTTTCTTGTTGGTGATGCTGGTTGGCTAATCGTTGAATTGTAATTTACAGTTCTAGTCGAAATTGTGCCTCCAACAGAATTAAATTTAACAGTATATTTGTTTATGTTCCATTTTGCATAAAGTGTGATATTGCTTGTTAATGTTACTGATGAACCTGCAGACGTTTTTAATGCAGAATCTTTGTACCATCCAACAAATGTATAACCTGTTCTTGTTGGTTTTGGTAAAGTGATTTTGCTATTGTAATTTGCAGTTTTGTCTGCAATTTGACTACCACCATTACTATTGAAATGGATCGAATAAGAGTTAATACTCCACTTCGCATACAATGTAATGTTGTTTGTTAATGTTACAGTTGGGCCTACTGGCGTTTTTAATGCTGCATCAGTGTACCATCCAACAAATGTGTAACCTGTTCTTGTTGGTTTTGGTAAAGAAATGTTGCTATTGTAGTTTGCAGTTTTATCAGCCACTTGACTGCCGCCATTGCTGTTAAAGTGAATTGTGTAAGAGTTAATACTCCACTTTGCATATAAAACCATATCTCCGGATACTTTGTCTGTTGCAAAGTTCCATGGTGTTTTACCTTCTGCATCTTTATACCAACCAAGGAATGTGTAACCCGTTCTTGTTGGTTTTGTTTCGTCTAGTAATGTGTTGTATTCAGCTTTCGCCGAAACAACTAATCCAGCATCTTGTGTATCATAGATGACAGTGTATTTTGCTGGTTTCCATTTTCCGTAAAGCGTTTTTGCTGAGTAAATTGAATTTGTGAAATCCCAAGGGATTGTGCAATCTTGATCCGCAAACCAAGTTAATTCATAACCATGAACAGTTGGTGCTGTGATTCTTCGTGCTACAATTTGATCTTTCGTTGCTTCTTTTACTTCAGCTGGTGCATCACCTGGTACTACGAAATGTACATTATATCCATTTACTAATTTTTGAACTAATGATACATCAGCGTAATCAGTAGCCTTAATCGAAATCTGATAATCTCTCGCTCTTGAGAATAGACTCTTATCTAGAGTAATTGTACGATTCTCTTTATCGACAGTATATTTCGATCCGTCTATTGTAACTCCGTTAAGTGTGATGTCAGTAATCGCATTTGCCCAATCTTTATCACTGTACTCTAATACGATATTGTTCCCGATCGCATTATCCGTTGTATCTGCTGTTACAAAAGATCCTGCTAAAGCATATTTTGCATAAAGTGTAATTGGTTTTGTCACAATATTATCAAAATCATATGGTATTGTTAGATCTTGATCGATATACCATCCATAGAACTTGTATCCAGCTTTTGATGGATCGAATGGTTTCGTCGCACTTCTGTCGACGATTTGAGCTGGAACTGGATCTCCGCCATTTGAATTAAACGTAACCGTATAGCCGACAACTTGGTCAACTACATTTACATCTATATACCCTTCTGAAACAATCGTCACATTGAACTTTTGTGCATTCGTGAAAAGAGCAGCCTTAAGGGTAATACTATTATTCGAAATCGTGTAATCCTTATTTAGTTCTAAAGTTTTAGCACCGATTTTCACTGCTTTGATATTATTCTTCCAAGTTCCATCATCATTAAATGTTAACGTAATGTCGCTTCCTACAATGTTTCCAGCAACATCTTTATTAACCGTTGGTGGTACCTTATTCCAACATAAATAGTAAGTTGCATTATCCGTTATAAATTTACCATTATCCATTGAAATATCAGACATCTTATCAATTGAGTTAGCTGCATCTAGATACAGATTTGAACTAATAGTCAGATTTCCATTTACTACATGAGAAGAACCTGTACTCATATTCGGTGCTGTCGCCAAACCATTGACAAGTGTATCGGCAAAGAATAAGTCTTTTGCACTCTTTAAGGATCCACCGTTCAAGTCAATATGACGTCTATATCCTAGTTGAATATTAGGGATCGTGACTACTTCCCCTGTTGATGACGTTAGTTTGATATTATATCCTTTAATCGCCCCTGCATTTGATAACGTTGGCATCTCACTAAAGGCAAATTTCTCACCTAATTTCGTTTGACCTGCTTGAACAGCTTGATCATGAGTTGCTGTTTTAAAGGAAAGGATTCCGTTATTACCGTTTGACGTCAAGTCATAGGTACTTGGATCTAACGTATAGACCGTTGGTGTTGTTTCCCTTGAACCATCGCTCTTCATCTGATAGAATGTTGCCTCGATATTGGCAATCTTGTCCTTAGATGTTAACCAAGAAACATTTGTTAAATAGTCAGGAATATTGATTTTTAAATCGCCTTCTCCTAATATCCAACCAACGCCAGAAACCCCTCCGTTACTTCCGTCGAATTTTAATCCATCCGGATTCGCTTTATCAACTGGTGAGTAGCTTTGAGTCGTATTCATTTGCCATTTCGCATAAACAGTCTTGTCTGCAGTTATTGGACCTGCATCCCATACTGTTTTTAAAGAAGGTTCATTATACCATCCAAGAAACTTATATCCCGGTCTTGTTGGTGCAGGACTATAAAAACTTACTAAATCACTATTCGGACCATTCGAACGACTTGCGCTCGGTTTGTATCCTACTGCCATCGACTTAGGGGCTGAGCCATCCTGACTGTCAAATGTTATACTATAACCAACAGGCTGTTGCGCAGTGTAAATTGGGTCAGAACCTGCTATAGTATCTGGATAAACTGTTCCATCTGTACCTGTCGAGCCAATTGTAAATTTGTAAAGCTGAGGTAAATAATTTTTACCACCAGGATTGATTGTCGCTTGATTAAATGTTGAAGTATTATTTGGATCAAGAGTAGAATCCGTCATAAATGTTTTTGCATTAAACGTGATTTTCCCTGGTTTGCTAATGTCGTAATATTTTTGATTTGTGTCTGGATTGATTAAATTCGTGATATCCACAGTTTTACCGCTATTAGTGGTCATAATTACTTTATTGATTCCATTTCGCCAGTTCGCATCTTCTTGGAAAGATAATGTTAAATCATTCCCAATATGCGCTACTGTTGGGTCTGTGATAATTGGAATCGCTGGCGTCGGAATTGGCACCGTTGATACTGTTAACGTTTTCGTTACATCTTGGTAACCTGTTGCCTTCACTGTAATAGTATAATTCGTTGCCGTCGGGAATAATGAACCCGGTAACGTAATTTTTGAAGGCATTGTTTGACTTACACCATTTGCATCATAATACGTGTAAGCCGGACTAATTGTTACTTTATCAGTTACATCAGTTGATCCTAGCATAACTTTTGTAATTGCTTTTCTCCACACTAAATCATCAACGATCATCGTGCTTGATGGAGAAAGTGAAATCGTTGCTCCATTTTGCAAGTCTTGTAACTTAGGTGTTGTTGATACTGCTTGAGCTGGACCTGCAAAATTAAGTTTTTGCATAACTTGCTGTAATGTGTCACCAGCATTTAACGTAATTGAACCGGCATAATCCGTTGTGATCGTCGTATCTTTATCAACTGTTAGTTGAGTATCTGGAACACTTAAGCCTGCATCAATCGCACTTTGATTTTTTGTACCAAAGTTTTTAAAGATATAATAGAAGTCATTATAGTCAATTCCATAACCAAATCCTGTTGGTTTAATCCAATAAATATCAGCATTTCGGTTTGTGTTTAAGAATGCCGTTTTGTTTGCCACCGTATTCAATGTACCTGGTGGTGAACTTAAAATATTTTTATACTGGTAATAAACACTAATTTCTTGCAGTAAATCCTTCATGTCGATGACGTCGTCACTATTTACATCTCCCCCTAAAAGGATTGGGAAGAGACTCGGAAGATCTTTTACTGTACCTGATTGATAACCGAATTTGTTTTGACCAATCACAGGTGTTTTTGCATATCCTTTAAAATGTCCTGGTACACTTGCTTCCAAAGAATATGGCTTGTCACTTACATCAGCTGTCAAAGCATAATATGGGTTGATAAACGCATAAGCCATTGTATTATTAGCTGTTGTCGGTTGATCTGTTGTAAATTTTTTACCATTTGCATCTGTAGCCGTTACCTTCGCACCTGAATCAACAGTGAATTGTGGATAGTTGTTATTAATGTTGTTTCTTGCGAAAGATTCCGCTGCTACACGACCTCTAATTAAAGAAGTGAACTGTCTTACATAAGGTATATCAACTGGGAACCACGCAACCCTTGTATCTGTTCCTGACAATGTTAAATTCGCTTGCAACAAGTCATATGGAAATTCTCCTACTACAGGATCAAGGTTTGTATAAGTTACATCTGCCTCAATAATCGGCATATCATGATCAAGAGCACCGGCTGAACCTATATTTGAAATTGTGATATCTGTTGTTTTTCCAACTTGATAAAATTGATGTGTATATGGTTGACCTATAGTAAGAACGGTAGTTGGATCGATTCCTTTACTAATTAGATAATTTTTATACTCATCTGTTAATCGGATATTAGAGAATTGGTACACACCATTGTCATTCAGTAAAAATTTACCACCAGTCATTCCGACACCATATTTTGTTGCGATTGTTGCTTTGAATGGTTTATTCGGATCGACAACTACTTTATCTTTGTTACCTGGTCCTGCATCTACTCCATTAGATGAAGTTAAGGTAACGTAAGGATTTCCTTTTTTAATAAAGTAATAAGTTTGTTGATTGATCTCATAATCATTTTCACCCGAATAATCTGTAGGGTCAATTATAAAATCACTACCCAGTTTATTGGCTAAGTCCTCTTTCGTCACTCCAAAGTGGAAACGACCTTTCGCATTTGTATTGAAGTAAACTGTTGGGAATTGACTGTCTTGATAACCAGTGACAATATTCAACCCTTGATCAACAGGAACAGGTTTGCCATCCGTAAGCCTAGGTACTGATGTTTCTCCATTATTTTTCATCACGTCTACGTTCGAGTCATAAACCGTACCATTAAATCCTTTAATTTCTTGTCCAGGTAGGTACCCTGTCGTATCGATTTCATAGATTCCTGGTTTTGAGTCAGAATCCATCGTCATAGTCGGCGGAGTACCATCAACATAGAGCGTATCTTCCGCTGTATAACGTTTTCCATCTTTACCAGTAGCAATCATCTCTAGAGAGTAACTACCTTCTTTTAGTACTTCCACTTTATCTGCAATACCAGATTCGTCATATGTTCCATCGTATGTCTTTGTAAATGGAAGATACCATCCATTAAAAAGAGTTAATAGTGGGCCATATTGGACACCTGGGATAAAATTTCTACCGCTTGATAATGTGTTTGTTACACCTATATATTTCCCATCTTTATCCTTCACAACAATATAGCAGTTTTCCATTTCGTTGTTAAATGAAACATTATAAGCTGAAATATTTCCTTCTGCCGCAGCTTTTATCGCAACATTAAACGTATTAATTCCTTTTTCCGCAACTGTAATTGTAAATGGAATTCGATAAGTCTCCGATGAGTCCGCTGCATTTATTAAGTGGATATATCCCTCGTAAGTACCCTCAAGTGAATTTGACGGAACTGTTATTTTTGCCGTGGCTTTAACTGTACTTCCTCCCCCGACATTAATCGATTTCACGTTATTTCCATCAACCGAAAAATCAATTTTAACATCATTTCCTGTTCCTGGTCCTACTTTATTCGACCCAGCAAATTTTGAAGTAATAAATTCCGTACTTACATTAAATGTTTTACTGCTAGTTCCTTCGTTAGAAACGTTAAAATCTTTTGAAGAAACTACATCATCAGAACCATTCGCTGCACCTTCTCCTCTACCTTTAAAACCAAAAAACATGCTACCTGTAATGTTATCTACTTCATGTGCTGTTGAGTTATCTGCTAGATTATCAAATGTAACGGTTTTATCTAAAACTTGAATTTTTACATTTTCTTTAATAGCACGTGATGGATCAACACGTCCTGCTCCTACTTGATAGACACTATAAGTCTTTGAATCTGTGTTAATATCTTTTGCAGTATTCATTAATGCTGTTTTGACATCAGCCGGTGTATAATCTGGATGTGCAGCTTTAATTAAAGCTGAGATTCCAGCAACGTGAGGAGTTGCCATTGATGTACCAGACATAATCTGATATCCAAGTTTATAATCATGTGCTGCATTTGGCTCCCAAATATCGTATGGAGCTGTTGAAGAAATATCAACTCCAGGTGCAACTACATCTGGTTTAATTGTCCAATCTTTAACTGGGCCTGTTGAGCTAAAGCTTGCTAATTCATCCCCGCTCTTAGTAATAGATGCATCTAGAGTAGAAGGGAACGTAATATTAGCCGCTTTTGGGTCCTTTTTAATCGCATCAGAAAGAGCTTGTCCTTGTTCTTGAGTTAGTGAAATAGAATAAACATTATCCATGCTAACACCTAAGAAACTAGGAATGTAACCTTGGCTATCTCTATCATCCGTATTATCCCAGATAATCATACCCGCTGCTCCAGCATTTTTAGCATTTGCCATTTTTGTTGATAAATAGTCTACGCCACGCTTTACTAGAACCAGTTTACCTTTCACATCAATTCCACTATAGTCTGCTTCACTTCCTAACCCAACATCAACGATTGGAAGTGTTTGACCTTTATAAACATCGTCTGCTTGTGAAAAGTTTTTACCAAATAAACGTGATTTATAGGAAACTGAACCATTCTTAACAGTCATTGTTGCAATTTCTTCAGGGACTGTACTTGCACCTACAGTAATTGCTAGTGCTGAAGATCCTGGTGAACCAACTGTAGCTTGCCCAGGTCCAGCATTACCTGCAGCAACATCACACACGACTCCAGCTAAAGTAGCATTGTTAATCGCAATGCTTGTTGGGTATAATGGATCATTAATATTTGCACCAAGAGATAGATTAATTACGTCCATATGATCTTTTGTAGCTTGATCGATACCACTTAGTACAGATTCCGTTGTTCCATGTCCTCCTGGTCCTAATACACGATAACCATAAAGAGCCACATCAGGTGCTACCCCATTTGCCGAATAAACATCGTTATTATTCGTCGTATTTGCTGCAATCGTACCGGAAACATGTGTTCCATGTGAAGTAATATATGGCTTATAATCTGAAGGTGGTGTTCCCCAAACTGGATTTGAACTCGCCTTATCAGCTACCCAATCATCATAAGTTGTTTCCATTGGATCATGGTCATCCACATACTTAATGTTTCCTGTTGCATCAATTCCGTCATTATTTACAAAGTCATGACCACCATATAATTTTCCATTTTCATCATGTGTTACTTTATAAAGATCAGGGTGGTTGTAATCGATTCCTGTATCCAATACACCCACTTTAACCTTTTGGCCCGCACGTGGACCTGTTTTAATAATACCTGTATTCCCTTCAGCTTGAAGCTTATCAATCCCTAAATGGGAAAGTGCTGAAGTTGGCTTACCAGCTGATGTAGCTGTCGCTGATTTTTGAGAATTGCCTTCATCAGGTAAAGAATATTCTACTTGAGACCAAACAGACGCAACGTCTGGACTTTCTGCAAGCTTTTGAACTAAATTCGCTGGTAAGGTTAAAGCAACTCCATTAAATGCATCTGTAAATTCTCGGGTAATACTGATTTCTGTTTTTACAGTTTTCCCGCCAACAATAGAAGTTTTAGGTTGAGTATTTAAAAAGCTCTTAAAATTTGCATGTGAATCTTTAACCTTGTTGATTGCTTCGGTATATTCACTATTAAACGCTTGACTACTTGCAGTTGCTCCACCATTAGCTAAAGATTGCTTAATGATTTGTATTTTAGCTGGATCTTGTTTAAATTGAACAATAACATTAATCTTTTTTGAACCGATTAAATCCTTTTTGTCTACACGGATTTTTTCAGTATTATCTGCACCAGTAAGCTTATTAATATTTGCTTTTTGCTCTGGTGTAAGCCCGTCAAGAATACGATTTACTTCTTTTGCATCAAAGGTATTACTAGATAAACCTTGCTGATTTAGCTTCGTTTCAGCAGTATTTACACTTGCGAAACTATGAGGTACCACAACATTTAAAAACATCGAACTTAACGCAAAAATCGACATTATTTTTTTAGTTGGCACCTTACTAGATACTCTTTTCTTTTTCATGGTTTCCCCCCCAGTATTACAATTACTGTAAAGATTTTACAGAAAATTTAAGTATTAAGATTTTTCTTAACACTTAATTTACTTAAATATTACTTGATGTTCTGCTTATCTTGTATTGGGGAAATTTAGCGATTATTCATCTTATTTTTTTGTAGAAAAACAGCAAAAAATAGGATATTTTGGCAGTTTATTCGTTTTGGCGTCAGAAAACCCTATTAAAACACGATTTTTATGTGAAATATATGAAATTTTCGACAATTTCAATTTGGGGGAATTTGACGTTTTTTGCTTAAAAATCAAAAAGATTTAGATTTTCCTTTTTTTACAAAAAAACTATCATACTTTTTATTTAAAAAGTATGATAGTTTTTTAATTAAATTATAATGTTTTTATTATTTTCTTATCGATATATGCTTTTTTCAGAAGTAATCTGTACTCTTACTTTAAACCTAATTGATTTAATACATCTTCAAGTGTTACGCCTTTATATGAAGTCTTAGCTTTTGGTGAATTTGGTACCGTATTATTTTGTAAACCAAAGTTTTTAATTACATAATCCATATCTTTTTTGTTTACAACCCCATCGAAGTTCAAATCAGATCCTGATTTATTTGTACCCCAATATGTTTGAATATTTAAAGCATCTAAAATATCAATAACATTATCTTTATTTGTATCACCAGCTGCAGCTGTAGCCAGGTTGAATCCTAATCTTCTTCCTTGTGCTTCACCTCGAACGTTATCTGATAACACTAAATCCTTATACATTGTAAAATGTCCTGGTACATCAACTTTTATCGTTGCAGGCTTATTATCAGGTTTAATTCCATCTATAACATAACTACCGTTTTTATTCGTAAACTGAGCATCTAAGATTGTTCCGTCATATGAAGTAACAGTTACTTTTGCACCTATATTTTGTTGGTTAAGTGCCCAATTTGTTTGATTCGTTGCTGGATCAATTGTACCTTCTAATTTCATTGAGCCTTCTAATCTTGTAAATGATTGTTTTTAATAGATTTTTAATTTGATTAGCTGGTAGGCTCATCGAAACACCATTAAACGCATTTTTATATGAGCGAGTAATCTCGTAATCTACCTTCTTATTTTTCTCATCGATTAAAATTTGATCAACGTCTTGTTTAAATGTATCATGATCTTGATCAATTAAATTTTCAGCTTCATTTGAAGATAAAGTTTGCCCTTGTATACTTGCTTCAATTTGCGCAACTTTTACCGGTTGATTTGCAAATTGTACAATTACAGATGTTTGTTTAGTTGAATTCTGATCAATATCAGATGAAATTTGAAGTCCTGTTGATTCGTTCGTTGAAAGTTGATTTAATGCAGATCTTTGTTGTGGTGTTAAGTTAGCTAGTATGTCCTCTACTTTGGAATAACCTGCTGGTTCAAAAGACATATATTCCCTTGTGTTTTTCAGGATTTCATGTCGAATTTTGATTGATAGTGTAAAAATAGAAATCATTATCAACTTTAAAGTAAATTCTTTGATGCAAACCTTGTCGTCTGATGAGTATTTTTCAATTTTAAAATTGGGGGAAAATCAGAGAATTCCTAATATTATTATTGGAAATAGATTAAAAATTAATTATCAGAATAATAAGAATAATAATATAGCCCTATAAATAGAACGAATAAATTATTAAAAACGATAAATTTCAACCCTAATAAAATACAGTAACATTTACTAACTATTATCCGTAAAAAATAAAAAAGCCCAATCCTTTTGAAAGGGAATTGAGCAATAACTTTCTGATTTTCACCTATTTAGTTTCTGCACATTTATCAAGCTCCCACTTGATGTTTAGATTCATTAACGTTTAAATTTTCTTTTGGTCTCACGAAAATAAAAAATGCCACTCCAAAAATAAGCATTAAACATGTTGCTAACAAAATTGAATGATTGTATCCAAGATTAATGTTTGTACCCGCAGATTGTATGACTTTCCCTGTAATAATCGAACCAATTGTACCTGCCAAAGAACTGATTCCAACTATTAATCCACTCATAAATCCTTTTTTAGAAGGTAATAAGCTATTTACTATTTGAGGACTTAGACCAAACATAAGAATACATAGTCCTTGTATAATAGAAAACATAGCAATTATGATTACTGTTGAAGAAATAATCGTTAATAAATAAGTTAGTATTCCCGCAATAATCAATGAAAGTCCACCAACGAATACATGTGATCTTCGATAGCTTTGGTTTTTCTTATATAATTGATCTACAAATCTAGAAATAATGATATTAACAATAATTCCTAAAATCCCAATAAATGCTATGGCGTAACTCATT
Organism: Gottfriedia luciferensis; assembly: GCF_001712755.1. Lineage (GTDB taxonomy): Bacteria > Bacillota > Bacilli > Bacillales > Bacillaceae_G > Gottfriedia > Gottfriedia luciferensis_B. The sequence continues at coordinate 42,129 of NZ_MDKC01000010.1, read as the reverse complement.
TGACTTTGTGTGAAATGTTTTGCTTGTACCAAAAAAGAAGGAAGCCACACAATACTAAATGAAGTCATCCAGTAAGCTGAAAAGGAAGCTAAACATGAAAAAATAAAAGTTGGCTTTCGTAAAATTGACATAACTTGAATTTTACTTACTAAAGAATCGGATCTTAATTCCTGTTTTTCTAATTGAACATTCGGTTTTTCACGACCAAACCAAACCCAACATATAAACCAAATCATACTCAGCATACCTAAAGAGCCATATGCCATCCTCCATCCACTAGACGAAATGATTGCGACTAAAATCGGTGCAGATACTAATGCTCCAATCGTATTTCCTAAGTTCAAAATGGATAAAGCAAAACTTTGCGAGTCTTTCGAAAACCATTTACTCAAATGATTGACAGCAGTTGCATAAAAAGGCCCTTCACCTATCCCTAACATTACTCGTGACAAAATTAGTAATGGGAAACCAGTAATGAAAAATGCACTAAACTGAACAATTGACCAAAAAACCGCCAACATCGCCAACATTTTTTTTGTCCCGATTCGATCTGATAAAGCTCCTCCTACCATGCCTGCTATCGAGAAAAACCAGAAAAAACTACTTCCAACGATCCCCCATTGTTCATATGAAAGTCGAAATTCTTTCATTATAGGAACAGCTGAGAATCCAGCAACCGACTTATCTGCAAAATTGATAATACCTAATACAAAAATACAAGCAAGAATTTTCCAACGATTCAATCCAAATCTCTCCTATAAACTCAATTATACTTCGTTGATAATAGATAAAAACTATTTTTGATAAGTTAATCCTACATTAATCATGTCATGGTAACTATTATAATATGACTTTTTTCAAAACACATATAGGACTAAACTCACTTTAAAAATAAATAAAATAAACAGAAGAGAGCACATATGCCTCTTCTGTTTTTCGTTTACTTACTTTATTCAACCATTTACTTAGAATCTTTACTAATACAGTTTCCATTAAAAGGAACACAGATTTTTGTATTTGGACAAAAACCAGGATTTTTAGCACATAATGAAGCAGCATATTCAGGATTCAACCTACGCATTTGATTAAAATAACAGCCAATATAATGATTACGAGCAATACTATTTAGTTGAAATGATACCGGAAAATTTTTTTTTACATGTCGATAATAGAGGCCTCTTGCAGTAAATGGGGGAGGATACGATTCTGCAGGCAACGTAGGAATAATGTCATGTACATTAAATATGCGTACACTATTTTTTACAGTTTGATCGAATCGATATGCAAACTCTGGATCGGCTACCCTTGGACTACCGAATGTATAAACATATGGTGTTTTATAATCTGTATTTATCGCAATATCAAATGAACATAAAACGGCCAAAGCTCCTCCTAAACTATATCCTGTTATGAATAGTTTTTTATCACGTGAAAGCTTCATTAATTCTCTCATCATTTCATTTCTAGCAGATTGATAAATACAAGTAAAACCACGATGAGTTTTGCCAACATTTTCAACAAACGGATACTCTACTTGATATAAGTCCTGATCTGATTCATTATCTTTAAATGAATCAGTACCTCTAAAAGCAATAACGATCTCATTATTTGATTCTGCGATAAAACCAAATGGTTCTGCCTCCGGTTCTTCTACTCCTGCAAATGCGTAAATTGTATGAATCAGTTTAAATCTTTTCGGTAAGATTATTTCACCTTTTTCATTTTCAATCAGTTGATTCGATTGATGACACATTACGGCAAGTAAAATAGCGTCTGAACTATTGAACACCTCTTCTCCATTACGTGAATGTTTCATATAAAACACCACCTTCTTTAAGGACAAGGTTTTGGACAGTTACAAGTTCTCTGAAACGGAAAACACATTTCTGAGCTGGGGCAAAAACCAGGATTTTCTGAGCACAACACTTCTGAATAATTTGGATTCAATTGACTTAGATTTTTAAAATAGCAACCTATCCCATCGTTTCGTGGTGTATCGTTCAGCTGAAAAGAAAGTGGATACTTTGTATTTACGTGTTCATAAAATATTCCATCTTCTGTAAATGGAGGAGGATAAACTTTATCTGGAAATGTTGCAAAAGAATCGTGAATATTAACAACTCTATTGCTATTTCGAACGATTTGATTAAATTTGAAAACAAATTCTGGATTTCCAACACGAGGACTACCAAAAGTATAGACGAATATATTTTCAAATTTTGTATTTACAACAAGATCTAAAGAAGCTAACGTTGCTAAAGCTCCACCATAATTATGTCCAGTTATGAATAGGCTTTTCTTCTTTGAAAATTTATTTATTTCTTTTAATAATTTTTTTCTTGTAGATTGATAAATACAAGTAAAACCTCGAGAAGTCTTTCCCGCATTTTCTACATATGGATATGGTACTTGGAGAATATCATATGCTGCAATAAGATCTGCCGGATAAGAGGCGTATCCTCTAAATGCAATGATGACATTTTCACTCGATTCAGCAATAAATCCAAATACTTCTTTAGTGGGATTTTCTACATTCACATCAGCAAAAATAGTATATTTTAGCACATAGCCTTTCGGTAAATTAATTTTTCCTGTTTGATAAAGTACATAAGCTTGATAGCTAAATGCAGCAAGTAGTATAGCTTCTTTACTATTGAAACTATTTCTTTTGGATGAGAGATTCATATACCCACGCCCTATCGTTTATTGCATGCCTATTATGCACCTGACTCTTTAAATTTGAACAATATGCTCATTGTCCTCTCCTTATAATTAATCCTATTTATTTTTTGTGTAAAAATAAAGGAACCAGACTGCATGATTTTGCTCATCTTTTGCCGCTCTACTAAAAGCATTTTTAATAAATTGATTTGATGTTCCGTCTGAAACACTTAAATAAAAATCGACTGTTTCTTGTTCATCTTTTAGTGCAAACTCAAGACCTTCTATATAGACATCAGGACAATTTTCTGTAATTTTCGGCTGTGGGTTTCTCCCTGTTAAACTAGTATAAATTGATACAAACTGATTGTAGTGTTTTATTTCATCTTCCCTTATTTCTAATATGGTTTTACGTTCCTCCTCTTTCTTTACTAAATTCGCTAATTTCGCATAGCAACTAATTGCTGAATATTCACCATTGATAGCTTTTTCAACGTCACTTATTAATTTCTGATCTCTTACATTCAAGTTTCGGTAGTTTTGATAATAATACATAACCACACCTCTTTAATTCTTAATTAGGAAAAGTTATTTTTTATTAATACCTCATATATTGTATGTTTCGTATAGCAATATTAAGTTATTTTTTTGTTAACACTTTTTAAACTGTAATTCTTAATATTCTTCATCAACTTAAAAACGTTTATATTCACTTTTTTTGTTTGCACTTATTTTTCTTAAGACTTCCAAATAAAAAAGCATGAAATAAACATTTCATGCTTTTAATACTATTTTCTCAAATGATAAGGAACTGTCGTAACGACTACATCTTTCTGACTAATCAACCAAAGTCGAAGTAATAATGCAGTTTGATTATGCAGAAGATTATGCCACCATCTTTTAGGAATAAATTGTGGAATCACAATTTGAACGTGACTATTTTGCTCTTTTGCTTCAATTATCTTAATGAATCTTGATAGTGGTGCTAATACTGATCGATATGGGCTTTTTAAAACGACTAGGCGACAAGGTGTACCCCATTCTTCCCACTTTTCTTCCATTCCTTTGATCGATTCATCATCAAAACCTACATAGACTGCAATTGGTTCAGTAGCAATACCTTTTGCAAATGATAATGTATTGTGAACAACACGATGAGTACCCGACACTAATACAACTGTTATAACTTTATTTGCTTCTGGTTTAAAAGAACTTAAATCAATCCTTAATTCGCTTGCTACATTTTGATAATGTTTATAAATAGCTAAAGAGAAGAAAATTATTGTCGGAATAACAACTAAAACAACCCAAGCACCATCAGCAAATTTTGTAACTGCAAATATAACCGTAACAACAGAAGTTACAATTAAACCGATAATATTTATTGCTAATTTCACTTGCCATTTCGGTCCTTTAACCCGCTTCCACCTTCTTGTTAAACCTAATTGCGCTATTGTAAAAGATAAAAATACACCGATTGCGTACAGTGGAATTAATGCATTTGTATGCGCTTGGAATGCAATAATTAAAATACTAGCCGCTGCAGCAAGTGCGATGATTCCGTTTGAGTAACCTAAACGATCACCTCGGTTTGTAAATCCTCGAGGTAAAAATCCATCTGCCGCTACAATCGCCGCCAATTGAGAAAATCCTGTAAACGTTGAGTTAGCAGCTAAAATTAAAATGATAAACGTAAACCAAATGATAACTTGATACAGTATTCCATGTCCGAAATAGACTTTTATTAATTGTGATAACATCGTATCGTTTGGATTAGGTGAAATACCATTCACATATAAATGATAGGCAAAACCTAAAAGTGTAATTGAAGTTATAACACCTAGCGCTATATATGTTTTAATTGCATTTTTTTGACGAGGTTCCCTAAAAACTGGTACTGCATTTGAAATAGTTTCAATACCTGTTAAAGCTGAACATGCAGAACTAAATGCTTTTAATACAAGCAAAATACTTAAACCTTGTGGAACAGTACCAAATGTAGGTGTATGATGCTGTACAAAACCATGTTGCAATTCATCAAAAAATCCAGTAAATATTAAAAGTAACATACAAATCATGAAGCCAAATGTTGGCCATGCGAAAATTCTTGCAGACTCTGCAACCCCACGAAGATTAACAACTAATAATAGAAATACACAAAAAATAGCTAACACTGTTTCATAAGGTGCAACAGCTGGGTATGCAGATGCAACAGCTTCTAAAGCAGCAGATACTGAAACCGCAACAGTTAAAATATAATCAACTAATAGTGAGCTTGAAGCGATGAGCGAAACCCATCGAGGTTTGAAATTGTCTTTTGCAATCGCATATGCCCCGCCACCACTAGGATAAGCTAATATTCCCATAATATATGAAAGAATAAGTAATCCTAATAAAAGAACAGTTGCGATTGTAATTGGTATGATATACCAGTGTGCTTTTGCCCCTAGACCGATCAACTCGGTCATTCCAGCCTCTGGTCCATAAGATACAGATGAATACAAATCGGCTGCAAGAATCGGTAAGGCAATAAACCAAATCAACTTATTATGCTGAGCATGGATCTCTGCAGTTCTCATTGGTCTACCAATAAAAACTCGTTTTACGCTGTTAAAATTTGCAACTGAGTAATAAATCCCAAAAATCGCTAAAATAAAAAGTCCTAGTTCTATATAATCGGACGGATGATGCATAAATTTCTCCCCTTTTCTTAAAAAAACGTACAAAAAAACACTAAGCTTTACTTAGTGTTTAAAAACAATACTAAATAAACCCCCTTCTTTAAATGCTTACGAGGTTAGCTGTCGGATTCGGGATTAAAGAATACCCCTACCTTTACAAAAAAGGATTCACCCCTATAAAGAAATGGTTCCCCCGCTCTTTTTAAGATTAAGCAACTATGGTTTGAAAATAGAGAAATATAAAATTTTCAAATGTAAATATATAACTTTAGGATAAATTTGTAAAGAGACTTTTTTTAAAATTTACATTATAAATTTGGAATCTCAAAATAATAGCAATCTAATGGATCAACAAATATAGGAAGAAATGAGTGGCAAAAAAAATCTCTTTTTCCCTCTTCCTGCTATAATTATCGTACTTGATTCCAAACGATTTGTTGTGAATTTCCAGTTACAACTATATTTGTTAATACACTTTGTACTTCTTTTTGATTAAACGTTGAAATTGTTTTATTCGTTTCTGACATATTCGTTTCGTACCCAGTCAGTAAAATAGAAAATCCACATCCAACTACTAAAGATAAAATTACTTTTTTCATTTTGTTTTCTCCTCTCAATTTTTTTCATATAAAAAAACCATGACCTATGGCCGTGGTTTGACGTTCATTATTAAACGTAAGACCATCTTTAGGAAAATTCGCTACTAATTAGCGCGCTTGATTCCAAACGATCTCTTTCGATTGATCAACTGCTACAATACTTGATAACACGTTTTGTACCTCAGTTTGATTAAACATAGAGACCTTTTTATTAACTTCTGACTTATTCGTTTCGTACCCAGTCAGTAAAATAGAAAATCCACATCCAACTACTAAAGATAAAATAACTTTTTTCATTTTTGTATTCTCCTTTCGATTTTTTTCATATAAAAAACCATGACCAAATGGCCGTGGTTTGACGTTCGTTTTTAAACGTAAGACCAACTTTATCATGATAAAATACACTCGTCAAATGGTGATTTTTGGAATATTTATTGTAAACGATTACTTGAAATAAATGATTTTAGTTGCTCTATTTTTGGTAATCGTTTACATATTTATCACGATAAAAATAAGTACATTTTACTAAAAAACGCTACTCATGAGAAAATAATTTTTAATTTAAAATTGTATTTTTAAAACTTATTCGATATTTGAAAATCTATGTAAATCCCTATTTTCTCCAATCATAACTAATACATCTCCTTCATGTATAATTTCATCAGGAGAAGGTGAGATATTAACTACTCCTTCGCTTTTTATAGCGATGACAGTTAAATTAAATTCTACTCTAATGTTTAATTCTTTCAAACTTTTCCCAACCATTTTTGAAGGTAACTTAATTTCTTCAATACTGTAATTTTGAGCGAGTTCAATAAAGTTTAAAACATTTGGAGACATTAATTGATGAGCTACTCTTTCTCCCATATTCTTTTCCGGATAGATAACCCAATCAGCCCCCACTTTTTTTAACACTTCACCATGACGCTTATTTAATGCTTTTGCAACAATTTTATCAATTTTCAATTCATTTAAAACTAAGGTTGTTAAAATACTAGATTGCATATCATTTCCAATCGCTACAATCACTGTGTCAAAGTTACCTATACCAATAGCCTTTAAAGCTTCATCATTTGTAGAATCTGCTATTACTGCATGTGTAGCTGTGTCTGCAAACTGATTAATTCGATCTTCATTAATATCAATTACTAACACTTCATTACCGTGTTGTAATAAAGTATTCACAATACCTGAGCCGAATCTACCGAGTCCAATGACTGCATATTGTTTTTTCATATTCACATTGCTCCTATAAATTGAATTATGGTCCGATTTAACCAATCATGATTTTACCCTTTGGTCGTTTAAAAGGATCCGAAGTTCTTCTTAATGTAACAGCAAAAGCAATCGTCAATGGACCAACCCTTCCCGCAAACATTGTTAAAATGATCAAAATCCTTCCAATTGGTGTTAGATCAGGGGTCAATCCCATAGATAATCCAACAGTTCCAAATGCAGAAGTTGCTTCAAATAAGATCATTAAGAAGTCCTTTCCATGTTCTGTAATTGTCAATATCATGGTTACAAAGATAACAATAAGCAGACCACATACAGTAACAGTAAGTGCCTTATAAATAGTGTCATACATTATACTTCTTTTAAAAAATACAACATCCTCTTTCCCTTTAATCTGTGAACGAACAGCTCCTAATAATGTAGCGAATGTAGTCGTTTTTATCCCTCCACCCGTAGAACCCGGAGATGCCCCAATAAACATTAAAATGATAATAATAAAAAGTGTGGGTTGCGTTAAATCAGGTATATTGAGTGTATTGGATCCTGCCGTTCTAGGTGTCACAGATTGATACAATGATCCCAGAAATTTGCCAGTCCAAGATAAAGGCTGTAATGTTTTAGGATTATGCAATTCTAAGAAGAAAATCAGAACAGTTCCTAAAACTAATAAATAAATACTTGTTTGAAGAACTACTTTAGTATGTAAAGAGAGAAAGCCTGTTTGTTTATATTCATACAATTCGTTCATTACGATAAAACCAATTCCGCCAAGTGTAATCAATAAACAAACTACAATTGTAACAGTAGGATCTGCAACATAGCCAGTTAGACTCTTAAATCCTCCCATTAAATCAAACCCAGCATTGTTAAAATTAGAAACAGAATGAAATAGTCCAAAATAGATTGCCTTTCTAATTGGCATATCAAATGAAAAACGAATTGCTAATATGATCCCACCAACTAATTCGATCACAATTGTAAAAATAAAGATTCTCTTTACTAAACGAACAATTCCTGCAATTGATAAATTATTCAATGCTTCCTGCAATAACAACCGTTCTTTTAGAGAAATTCTCTTACCTAAAAGAACTGCAAAAAAAGTAGCAAATGTCATAAAACCTAAACCCCCAACTTGAATGAGCGACAAGATAACTAATTGTCCAAATAATGTGAACGTTGTACCGGTATCCACTACAACTAATCCAGTCACACAAGTAGCAGATGTAGAAGTGAATAAAGCATCCAACCAATTCAACCCTTTTCCATCCATAGTAGCGATTGGTAGAGCTAGAAGAATACTACCTAAAACTATAATAAGAGCAAATCCAATCACTAAAACTTTTGATGGGTCTAAGGAAGGCTCCAGCTTTTTTTTCATAGTAGTACATCTCCTCTTTTCATATTGTTTTGCCCTATTTGATTATTAGCGTACCCAATGAGAAAAAAATATAATAATTACTTGATATATTCTTAATAAATATTTCGAGTTCAACAAGGTCAATCTAAGATTAGTTTATAAGTGCCTAAAGAGGTGATCTATTATGGAATCAGTAGTAATGAAGACTGTTGAACATGAATTGTATATAATTACTTTCGTCTTGATTTTTGGATTATTGGCAATTAAATTAGCTGAAAAAATAAAAATTCCTGATGTAGCTTTATTTATGATAATCGGAATATTAGTAGGTCCATCAGTATTTAATTTCATTTCATTGCCAAATGAATCAGTGGCAAATCAGTTCATTATCGTCCTAGGTTCTGTCTTAATTCTGTTTGAAGGTGGTAAAGCCATTCATGTTTCCGTTTTAAAAAAAGTATGGATTACCATCTCTCTACTATCGACTCTTGGAGTCATTATTACAGCATTAGTTGTAGCAGTTACAGCTTTTTATTTATTGAAGCTACCATTCTTATATGCACTTTTGCTTGCATCAGTCATCGCATCTACAGACCCAGCAACTTTGATTCCAGTTTTTAAACAAGTTACGATCCATGAAAAAGTAAGACAAACTGTAGAAAGTGAATCAGCCTTTAATGATGCAACGGGTTCTATTTTGGCATTTACTATACTTGGAGTCATTTTAGGACAATCGCAATTATCCATTTCAGCTAGTATTTGGAGTTTTTTTCGTGAAGCTGGGGGTGGAATATTAGTTGGAATAATTGTTGGTTTCTTTGGAGCTTTTTTTACTTCATCACATAGATGGGCATTTTTAAATAAATACAGCACAATTGTCAGTCTAGTATTAGCAATTAGCTCATATTTAGTAGCTGGATTGATTCATGCTAGTGGGTTTATGGCAACTTTTACAGCTGGTCTTATTTTAGGTAATCCACAATTGTTTCGTCTTCATATTTCAGATGAAACTAAAACAACAGATGCACATTTTTCGGATAATGTTACATTAATTATGAGGAAACTTATTTTTATGTTACTTGGTACCCAAGTTAATTTTCATATTTTAAGTAAATTTTGGATACAAGGAGTACTAATTGTTTTAGTTTTCATGTTTATTGCGAGACCGCTTACAGTCCTTTTTTGTGCTTTGCCAGATCGAAAAGCAAAATGGACATGGAAAGAAATTTTGTTTATGTTTTGGGTTCGTGAAACGGGAGTTATTCCTGCTGCACTTTCTGGGATGATTGTAGCTGCTGGAGTTAAATATGCAAACGAAATAACAACAGTTACTTTTATCGCCATTCTAATGACAATTCTTATACAGGCTAGTACCACGGGTTATGTAGCTAAAAAATTAGGTCTTGTTATAGAGAAATCTAATTTAAACAACAATTAAAAAACCTTGAGTATATACTTATGAATTCAATAAAAAAGACAACTGTTAAAAGTCGTCTTTTTTATTTTTGTATTTCGAATTCATATTTAGCAATTTTCCGTTGAATTTTCTTTAAATTTTCTTCTGTTTCTTTTATTTGCTGTAAAACATTTTCTTCTTGCTGTTTCATAAGATCTAAACGTTGATTCAAGGTTTCTTCTCCACGCATAGTCCAGTCAACAAATTGCTTTATTTTTTTGATTGGCATTCCTGTATTTTTTAAGCATAAGATCATTTCGATCAATTTAAGTGAATCCTTATCGAAAATTCTGTCTCCACTTTCAGTTCTTTTTAGAAAGGGTAACAATCCTTGTTTGTCATAGTATCTTAATTGAGAAATTGTTAAGTTATTTAACTTTGCTACTTGCCCAATTGTATAATTCATGAACTCTCCCTTACCACGGCATAATGCCATTTGCATTTAATATTTTGCCATTATAATTTATATTACTTAACGCAAAGTCAGCTATGATTTTGGCACCCTCAGCTGTTGTTTTTCCTCCAGCCGAATTATGATTTAAGTCCGTTGTTGTAAATCCGGGTGTAACACCGAAAATTTCTGGACCGTTACTTCCAAATTCTTTACCAAATGTTAATGTTAAAGAATTATTAGCTGTTTTTGAAGAATTATAACCTAAAATATTAATTGGGTCAGTTTCACCGCGGTCAAACATTGTTTGTGATGCCATATCGGTCGTTACATTAATAATTTTTCCTCGTTCTGATTTATTAACCAATGGTAAAAAAGTTTGGATCATTTGGAAAGTTCCAAAGAAATTTACTTCAAAGGCCTGACGTAATGTTTCAAGTTTGATTTCACTTGGTTTAATATTAAAATCAGGTGCAATACCTGCATTATTTATTAAAAGATCTAGGTGATTAGTTATCACATTAATTTTTGCGAGAGAATTTTGTATCGATTCTGTATTAGTGACATCAACTGGAATAAAGGTAATATTTGATAATCCTAAAGATTTAACAGCTTGCTTCCCTAATTCTTCATTTCGAGCACCTAAAAATACATGGTAATCTTTTTCTGCCAACTGACGAACAACTTCTAATCCTATTCCTTTATTAGCCCCTGTTACAAAAGCAAATTTTTTCATTTAAGTTTCCTCCAATTTGTTAATTTGTTTCTTACAAATCAGAGATTACAGCCTAAACCTAAGTTTAGGTCAAGGGTTTTTAAGAAAAAAGTTTTTTATATTTTATCCTGTCCTTCTTTAGGGTCAGCAACTACTAAAACATCTAAGTGGCGCAACTCCCTTAACAACTTTTGAACGATTGATCCTGCTTTTATTTCCTCCCATCTAGAACGGGCTGACTGCCCAATAATTACATGAGTTGTCTTTTTTTCTAAAATATTTTTTACTAATTCAATAAAAACGTGTCTTCGATCAGTTGTTTCATACAATTCAAACTTTCCACCTAAGCGTGCAGTTAAATCTTTTATTTTTTTTAATGAAAGTTTTTCTTCTTCTGAAAAATTGTCATGTACTTTAACATACGATACATACAATTTAGCTTTTAGCCGATATGCAATTCGAAAGCCTCTACGAATAAGTCTTTCATTATTAGGTTTTAAATTTACACAAACAAAAATGACTTCCTCTTGTCTCCAAGGTCCTCTAAGTGATAAATCTCTTTCCCACGCCTCAAGACGTTCATCTACATCATCTGCGACTTCCCTTAATGCTAATTCCCTTAATGCAATTAAATTTCCAGTTTTAAAGAAATTATTTAGTGATTGTTCGATTTTAATTGGTGCATAAATTCTCCCTTCTTTCATTCTTTCTCTAAGTGCTTTTGGAGAAATATCAATTAATTCGATTTCATTAGCATCTTTAAGTATGTGATCAGGAACTGTTTCTCTCACTCTTATTCCAGCAATTTGTTCGACACTATCATTTAAGCTTTCAACATGTTGTATATTCATTGTAGAAATTACTGATATCCCTGCTTCCAGAATCTCTTCAACATCCAAATATCTCTTATTATATTTACTTCCTGGAACATTCGTATGCGCTAATTCATCTATTAACACGACCTCTGGATTTCTTTGTATAATAGCCTCAGTATCCATTTCTTCTAAAGTTGTTTCTTTGTAAGGAATGACTTTTCTCGGGATTACGTCTAAAACTCCTACTTTTTCCAAGGTTTCTTTCCTACCATGCGTTTCAAGTAACCCAATGACGATATCGATTCCTTTTTTCTTTAACTCATTACCTTCTCTTAACATCGTATATGTTTTTCCGACACCAGGAGCCGCTCCTATATAAACTTTTAAGGAACCACGTTTAATTTTATGAATTTCCTGAGCAAGCTCTTGTGGATTTAAGCGACGATATGGATCTGTTATTTCTTTATTTACTTGCATTGTAGGAATTAATCTTTCACCATCTTTTCGGGCTCGATCAGCAACAATAAATACATCTATATTTTTACTTTTTCTTAAAATTTTATTAACGATCGAACCATTTACAATCTCTTCCGATCGAGTTCTTTTTGATTGCCCGAGTACAATACTTGTTATATTATTTCGAACTGAATATTCAACTATTTCACTCGCAATTGATTTACTTCTTAATGGCAATTCTTCAAAATTTCCTCCGACTTTTTCAACAAGTTTTATGATGGAGCGTTTAAACGTTAATTCATCAGTAGTGAATTTTTTGTTAGGGGGTTGAAAACATACTACTTGTAAATCTCCACCTAATCTTTTGGAAATTTGTTGCCCCCTACGTATCAAAATAGAACCATTCCAATGATATTGAACAGTAACTAAAATTTTTTCTGACGCTCCGGATGGTCCTACCATACCATGTATTTCTCTATATTCATCAAGCTCATCATTTACTTCGTTAGCTATAAAACGTAGTGCTAACTCCCGAAGTACTGCTAAGTTGCTTTTATGAAATAACTGAGTATATTTTGTGTTTTCATCATTATTGTTAAAATCTTCTTTTGATCTTTCTAAAATAACTTCAGGTGTTACATCTAATAACTTAACTTCATTAGCCAATGACAAAGTATCTTCTGGAACAAATAATTCCACTTTAACTTTTCCACCGGTCAATTTATCAGCTTCATCATATACTTCTTTAATTTCATATATATTCATAGTTGTAATAACACTTATATTTTTGGAGATTAAATAATTAATATCTTCTAAACGTGTTGGAAACATTGCTTCTGGTCGATTTTGATGAGCTATGGAATCAACAAGTACTACTTCTGGATTTCTTTTAATAATTGCATCCAAATCAAGGTCATGTTTAATCGTTCCTTCTTCTTCCCAATGGACAGTAGGGACTTTATCCAAATTTCCTATTTGATCAATTGTTTTTTGACGGTTCGTCTCACTAATTAAACCAATTACAACATCAATCCCACGTTCTCTTAAAACATTACCTTCTTGTAGCATATGGTATGTCTTTCCAGATCCACTTACTGTCCCAATGATTATTTTTAATCTACCTTTTTTGATTTTCTGTATGGATGCTAGTAATTCCTCGGGTGTTTTTCTACGAAACTGTTTACCACTCAATATTCTTCCTCCTTTCTCTATACATAGGAAAAAGGAGAGACTTCTCTCCCCTTTTATATTAATTTCTGTAATGCTAAGTTCAGTTCTAATATATTCACACGCGGCTCTCCAAATATTCCTAATTGACGACCAGTTGTATGAGAATCGATTAAAGCCCTTAATTTATCCTCTGAAATCCCTGTTGCCTTAGCAACCCTCGGTACTTGAGCTTTTACTGCTTCTGGGGATAAATCAGGATCAAATCCCGAACCAGACGTTGTTACTAAATCTGCTGGTATTGTTTTACCAAGATCATTATTTTCTTTTTTTAAATTATTTACTTTATCTTTTGTTGCTTTAACATATTCCTTTGATGCGACAGCAGCATTAGTTGCAGCTGAAGCAGTAGGATTATAATTCGCAGCAGACGCTCTAGAATGGAACCATTCAGGCCCTTTAAATTCTTGAGCTAGTAATTTGGAACCGGTAACTTTTCCATTCGTTTCTATTAAACTACCATCTGCTTGTTTTGGGAAAATAGCTTGTGCAACTCCTGTTGTAGCTAATGGATATCCCAATCCGCAAATTAATAACAATACAATAGATGCTCTTATCGCAATCATAACTGATCTCACATTAAATCCTCCATTTCCAATCTATTAAACAAAATGCAATGTGGATACAAGCATATCAATAATTTTAATTCCAATGAACGGAGCAATAACACCACCAAGTCCGTAGATTAATAAGTTTTTGGATAATAGTTTATTTGCATCCATCGGCTTATACTTCGCACCCTTCATCGCAACAGGAATGAGGAGAGGAATGATGATTGCATTAAATATTAATGCTGATAGGATTGCAGACTTAGGCGAATTCAGTCCCATAATATTAAGATAATCTAATTGCGGAATTGCCATTATAAATAAGGCTGGGATAATCGCAAAATACTTCGCAATATCATTTGCGATTGAAAATGTTGTTAATGAACCACGTGTGATTAGTAATTGCTTACCAATCGCAATAACAGATAATAGTTTAGTAGGATCAGAGTCTAAGTCGATCATATTTGCTGCTTCTTTTGCAGCCATTGTTCCTGAATTCATCGCTAAACCAACATCAGCTTGAGCTAGGGCAGGAGCATCATTTGTTCCATCTCCAGTCATCGCAACTAACTTTCCTTCATTTTGTTCATTTTTAATCGCAGCGATTTTATCTTCTGGTTTTGCTTCTGCAATAAACTCGTCAACACCTGCTTCTCTGGCAATAGTTGCAGCTGTCAACGGGTTATCACCTGTACACATAACCGTTTTGATCCCCATCGCTCTTAATTCTTCAAATCGTTCTTTCAATCCTGGTTTTACTGTATCTTTTAAATAAATAACACCGTAAATTTGATTATTTATTGCAACAGCAAGTGGTGTACCTCCAGCTTTTGCTACAACATTTGATTTTTCCTCAAGGTCAGGAGGAATGTTTCCTCCTTTAGCGGCAATATATTTCTTAATTGCGTCTACCGCTCCTTTTCGAATTTCAGTTCCATCTTTTAAATTTAAACCTGACATTCTAGTTTCAGCAGTAAATTCAATTACCTCGGCGTCTTTATATTCATTTTGATCCCAACTTAGTCCAGTTTTATGTGCCAACTCTACAACAGAACGTCCCTCTGGCGTTTCATCTTTTACGGAAGATTTTAAAGAAGCCATCGTTACCTCTTTTTCAGTTATACTACCAACTGGAATGAATTCATTTGCCATACGGTTACCAAACGTAATCGTACCAGTTTTATCTAAAATCATCGTATCAATATCACCAGCTGCTTCAACTGCTTTACCAGACATAGCTAATACATTAAATTGTGTTACACGGTTCATCCCTGCAATACCGATTGCTGATAGTAACCCACCAATCGTTGTAGGAATTAAACAAACAAGTAACGCGATTAATGTTGCAACATCAATTGAGACATTTAAATAATTCGCAATTGGAACAAGTGTCATAATCACGATTAAAAAAACTAGTGTTAACACTGCTAATAAAGTAGTTAATGCCACCTCATTCGGTGTCTTTTGACGAGCTGCTCCCTCTACTAAAGAAATCATTCGGTCAATAAATGATTCACCAGGATCAGTTAAAATTTTAACAATAATATAATCTGAAACGACTGTAGTCCCTCCAGTAACAGATGAAAAATCTCCTCCTGCTTCTTTAATAACTGGTGCTGATTCACCTGTTATAGCTGATTCATCAATCGATGCAAGACCTTCAATAATTTCTCCATCTGAAGGAATAATTTCTCCTGTATCTACTCGAACGATATCTCCTTTTCTCAGTGAGGTTGATGGTGCTTCTATATAAGACCCATCTTTTTGTCTTAACTTTGCATTTGTTTCTGATTTTGTTTTTCTTAGTGTATCTGCCTGCGCTTTACCACGCCCTTCAGCAAGTGCTTCTGCAAAATTAGCAAATAATACTGTAAATAAAAGAATTAAAAATACAGCAATATTATATATTCTACCTACTGTACTGATTCCAAAAAGATCTGGTTTAATTGATAGAATAAGAGTTATGAAAGTCCCGACTTCTACTACAAACATGACTGGATTTTTTATCATCACAAGTGGATTTAATTTTTTAAATGAATCAATCACAGCTTGCGTTTTTATTGCTTTTGATAGTGGCTTATTTTCGATTGCCATTTGTTCATTCTCCTCCTTAGCTATTACCGTTTCCTACTATTTGAACATCCCTAAATGCTCTGCGATTGGACCTAGTGCAAGTACAGGGAAAAACGTTAATGCACAAACAACTAAAATAATCGCAACTAATATGACTGTAAATAAAGGCGTATCTGTTTTGAATGTTCCAGATGTTGCTGCAACAACTTTCTTAGTAGAAAATGACCCAGCAATCGCTAGCATAGCAATAATTGAAATATATCGACCAAACAACATAACTAATCCGATTACAATGTTATAGAAATCCGTATTAGCTGTTAATCCACCGAATGCTGATCCATTATTAGCTGCTCCAGAAGTAATGGCGTACAATACTTCAGTCAAACCATGGAAACCAGGATTTAATATAGAAGAAACTGGTCCTTTTAAAGCTAATGCTAATGCAGTAGGAACTAAGATAATTAATGGGTGAGTTAAAATCGCAATTGATGCTAGTTTAATTTCTTTTGCTTCGATTTTCTTTCCTAAAAATTCAGGTGTTCTCCCTACCATTAGCCCGCAAATAAAGACTGTTAAGATGACATATAGTAATCCATTTAATAAACCAACGCCTTTTCCACCAAAAACATTATTTAACATCATTTCAGCAAGTGGTACCATTCCACCGATTGGTGTTAATGAATCGTGCATATTGTTAACTGATCCAGTTGTAGCAGCAGTCGTAACAGCCGTGAAGAGCGCTGATTCAGATATTCCAAAACGCACTTCTTTTCCTTCCATATTTCCATGTATACCAAGCGCTTGTAGCGCAGGAGTACCATTATACTCTGCAACAAATACTGCTGTAAGAAGAGCTATAAACAATATGCCCATTGCAGCAAATACTGTCCAGCCTTGCCTTTTGTTTTTAACCATTACACCAAATGCATAAACTAATGAAGTAGGTAAAAGCATCATACACACTATGTGAACTAAATTTGATAAAGGTGTAGGATTTTCAAATGGATGTGCAGCATTTGTACCAAAAAATCCTCCACCATTTGTACCAATATGTTTAATTGATTCAAGTGCAGCTACAGGCCCTCTAGTAATGACTTGTTTTACCCCTTCAATTGTTGTTGCATCTACTGCACCTTTTAAAGTTTGAGGTACACCTTGGAATACTAAAAATAAAGCTACGATAAATGATAAAGGTAAAAATACTCGAGTGATTGAACGAACTAAATCTACATAAAAGTTTCCTAGATTATCTTGACGTCCTACTAATCCTCTTATAAAGGCAATCGCTACTGCAAAGCCGGTAGCTGCTGAAGTAAACATTGGGAATGTAATAGCCGCCATTTGGGAGAAATACGTTAGTGAATTTTCACCACTATAAGCCTGCCAATTCGTATTTGTTATAAAAGAAGTTGCCGTATTGAATGCCAAAGCTGATGGCATATTACTTATATGATCTGGATTGAAAGGTAAATATTTTTGAAATCTAAAAATTGCATATAAAATAATTAACATCACAAAATTACTTAACAACATCGCTAAAACATATTTTTTCCAACCCATTTTTTCTTCTTCTTGTACACCAATTAATCGATAAATAAACCTTTCAAAAGGCCCAAAAAAGCGATCTAATCCCGTTTTCTCATTGTCATATACTTTAACAAGGTAGCTACCTACTGGCTTTACTAATAAAACAATAATGAGTAATGTAACAACTACCTGCAAAATTCCCATGGACATTTAAAAATTCCTCCCACATGTTTAACTAAAATTTCTCTGGTTTAATTAGTACAAAAATTAAATATAGAATAAGAACAATCCCTATAATTGCTGGAATAAGCATCAATATATCCCCCTTACGCTTTTTCGCAAAAAATTGTAAAACCCCAAAAAACTGCAAAAACGATAACAAGTAGACCAATCATTGTTAAGTCATTGATCATTCAAATTCTCCCCTCTCATAAATTTCATGCCTTTTTCTGAACAACAAAAAAGACCAATGGACACTAATCCCCCAGCAAATTAACTAAATATTGTAGATATAAACATAGTTTTTTAATTAAATATGTCTACAACTAATAACGATTTAGTTAATTGAATTTGGAAGAAAAGTATTCATTGGTCTACCTAACACCCAGCTAGCGTATTGCTCTCTTTGTGTTCTGTCTCCCTGATCTTTTCTATGCATAATCCAGAATTTTCCATTTGAAAACAAAATAAAAAGACCTACACAGTGATTTGCTCAGGCAAAATTATTGCAAAAAGGCAATAAAAAAACCCGTTCAAATTAGGTGGTCTACTGACCTCCCTCGCTTTAGCCTACGAAGTTAGCTGTCGGGTAGGATGGCGAAAGAGTATCTCATCCCTTCTACATTCATGTAAAATTAACCCCAAAAAATTGGTTCCTCCGCTTACGAATGATTCGTAATTAAGCCGATAATTATTTTGTTGATTTGATTATACGGCGATGTTTTTTTCATGTAAAGAGTTTTTTCAATGAAAATTTTTATAAAATTTTTGTAAATATTTATTCCTTTACAATTTTATTTATCTCTGTATGATATATATATCAACAAAATAAATTAATTTGCTGTAATCGCTAAATCGTTTATACGAGCGGGGGAACCAATTCGTGCATTGCACATGGGGTGAATCCAAAATGGTAGGGCAACTTTTCAAGTCCGAATCCGTCAGCTAACCTCGCCAGCGTTTGAAGAGAGTAAAACTTAATCGTGTTATTAATATTTCAATATACTTTCCATTGAAATAAATAGCTACGAGAAGAGTTCTCTTCTTGTGGCTATTTTTTTGTTTTAAATAATAGTATAGGAGAGATATTAATGTTAACAACGAAAAAAAAACTGGAAATCGAATTAAGTGAGGCATTTATAAAATTCCAAAGAGAGTTAATTGGAAGAGGTCCTCAAGAAGCAAAAACATATATTGTTGAAGACATGATTATCCTTCGATTCAAAGGCGTATTGACAACCGAAGAGAAACATTTAGTTTCACACAACACAGGCAAAAGTCTTGTAAAAAAAATGCGCCAAGTCCTTAGAGAAATGTATAGTAAAGAATATGAAGAAATTATTGAAAAACATACAGGATGTAAGGTTTTATCAAGTCATAGTGATACGAGTACAAAAACTGGTGAGCGAATTGAAGTTTTTGTAATGGAACAAAATATTAGTAAATTACTTGAAACCTAAAAATACAAATTATAATTAAACTATATTAAGGAGTACGAAAAATGAATATCGCGTTTTTCTTTACCCCCAAAAACGAACTAGTATATATGAATATCAATTCAACTATGCGTCAAGCACTTGAAAAAATGGAACATCATCGTTATACGGCTATACCTTTAGTAGATGATGATGGTAGATACGTTGGTACACTTACTGAAGGTGACTTATTATGGAAATTAAAAAATACGGCAAGTTTATCATTTTCTAATACGAACGAAATCAGTTTAAAAGAAATTTCCCTGCACAACATATATGAGCCCGTATCAATTAATGCACAAATAGAAGATTTATTTACACGAGCTATTAATCAAAACTTCATTCCTGTTATTGATGATAAAGATGTGTTTATAGGTATGGTGAAGAGAAAAGAAATTATTGAGTATTGTAGTAAGAATTTATTAAAAGAAAGCCATTAAACCGCTAATATACTATATTAGCGGTTATTTTTTTATATTTAATCATAATTCATTTAATCTAGAATTTTGTCCAGCAAAAAGGATAATATAAATCCTTCTGTAATATTAATTAATAAAGAGGATTTCAAATAAAACTAGAATTTTGAAAGTTGGTGACTAACAGTGAATGATAAAACTGTAAAAGCAACTCCTTCTACTTCTCTTTCAAAAGAAGAGCTTCTTGAATTAGACCAAAAATATGTATGGCATCATATGTCGCCTCACAATCCAAATCCAATGGTTTTAGTATCCGGAAAAAATAGTACAGTCACTGATATTGATGGTAAAAATTATTTAGACGGGATGTCTGGATTATGGTGTGTGAATGTAGGATACGGTCGCGAGGAAATCGCCAAAGCTGCTGCTGAACAAATTCAAGCAATTCCCTATGTTCCAATGTCTCAAGGTAATGTTCCCTCTATCTTATTAGCTGAAAAGTTAAATGAATGGCTCGCTGGAGACTATCGTATTTTTTATTCTAATTCAGGATCCGATGCGAATGAAGTAGCTTTTAAGATCGCTAGACAATATCATCACCAAAATGGTGAGCCCCTGCGTTATAAATTTATTTCAAGATATCGAGCTTATCATGGTAATTCTATGGGTGCTTTAAGTGCTACTGGTCAAGCTAATCGCAAAGTTAAATATGAACCTCTTTCTTCAGGTTTTCAACATGTAGCACCACCTTATTGTTATCGATGTCCTTTCGGTAAAACGTATGGAGATTGCGGCATCCAATGTGCGAAAGCTATCGAGGATGTTATTAATTATGAAGGTGCTGAAACGATTGCTGGAATCATTATGGAGCCAGTGATTACAGGTGGAGGAGTAATTGTACCACCTGCCGAATACTTAACAAAAGTTCGAGAAATTTGTGATAAATTTGGTATTTTACTAATTGTTGACGAAGTAATCTGTGGGTTTGGCAGATCTGGAAAACAGTTTGGACACCAAAACTTCGGTATAAAACCTGATATCGTCACAATGGCTAAAGGAATGACGAGTGCCTATTCTCCTCTTTCAGCAACTGCAGTAAGAAGCGAACTATATGACGTATTTAAACAGCCTGGAGCAGATCATCATTTTCGTCATGTGAACACATTTGGAGGAAATCCTGCTTCATGTGCAGTTGCACTTAAAAACTTAGAAATAATTGAAAAAGAAAATTTAATTGAACGTGCTAGCTATTTAGGTGATGAGCTTCGTAAAAAATTAGACGGTTTGCTAATTTATAAAAATGTTGGAGATATCCGCAGCTTTGGTTTTATTGCAGGAATTGAGCTTGTTGAAGATAAAAAGAGTAAAAAACCTGCTAGTCCAGAAATGGTATTAAAAATAATAACCGAATGTAAGGCACAAGGATTAATAATCGGTCGAAATGGAGATACCGTCCCAGGCTATAATAATATTCTTACACTTTCTCCTCCATTTACAACAACTGATGAAGAGCTTGACTTTATCGTATCTACTTTAAACAAAGCATTCTCAAACCTATAATCGTACGAGGTGAAATTCTATGTCCACTCAAACAAATATTAAAGTATTAAAGAATTTTATTAATGGTGAATGGATTGATGCTTCACCAAATGCCAAAACAATCCCAGTTCCTAATCCTGCTACCGAAGAAATACTAGCGTTTGTTCCTTTATCAACTAAATCAGATTTAGAAAATGCTGTAAAAGCAGCTAAAAACGCTTTTACTACATGGAGTAAAACACCTGTTCCAAAAAGAGCAAGAATACTATTTTCATATCAGCAATTGTTAGTTGAACATTGGGATGAACTTGCTAATTTAATAACGATTGAGAATGGCAAAAGCTATAATGAGGCATATGGGGAAGTTCAACGTGGAATAGAATGCGTAGAATTTGCTGCCGGCGCACCAACATTAATGATGGGTAAACAACTACCTGATATAGCTACAAATATAGAATCGGCAATGTATCGATATCCTGTTGGCGTAGTAGGAGGCATTACGCCTTTTAATTTTCCAATGATGGTACCTTGTTGGATGTTCCCATTAGCTATTGCTTGTGGAAATACTTTTATCTTAAAGCCTTCAGAACGTACTCCACTTCTTGCAAATCGTTTAGCAGAACTTTTTACCGAAGCAGGTCTACCAAAGGGTGTGTTCAATATTGTTCACGGAGCACACGAAATTGTAAACGAATTACTTCAAAACAAGGATGTTCCAGCTATCTCATTTGTAGGTTCACAGCCAGTGGCGGAATATGTATATAAAACTGCCTCTGCAAACGGTAAGCGTGTTCAAGCTTTAGCTGGTGCGAAAAATCATAGTATCGTTTTACAAGATGCAAACTTAGAAGAAACGGTTAAGCAAATCGTTACAGCTGCATACGGTTCTGCAGGTGAACGATGTATGGCTTGCTCAGTGGTCGTAGCAGTTGGAGACATTGCAGATCCTTTAATAGAGAAATTAAAAATAGAAGCGGATAACATCACAATCGGAAATGGATTGGATGAAGATGTATTTCTAGGTCCCGTCATTCGCAAGGAACATCGTGAACGGACGGAACAATATATTGAATGTGGAATACAAGAAGGTGCCATATTATTAAGAGATGGACGAAATGATTTAATTCGAAAAGAAAAAGGCTACTTTATTGGACCTACGATCTTTGATAATGTGAACCCATCTATGAAAATCTGGAAAGAAGAAATTTTCGCACCAGTTCTATCAATCGTTAGAGTTGAAACATTAGAAGAAGCGATTGAGCTAACGAACAAGTCAGATTTTGGAAATGGAGCTTGTATCTTTACAGACAGTGCATCAAGTATTCGATACTTCCGAGATAACATTGAAGTAGGAATGCTCGGAGTTAACATTGGCGTGCCCGCACCAATGGCTTTCTTTCCATTCTCTGGTTGGAAAAACTCGTTCTATGGTGACCTACACGCAAATGGTGCAGATGGGGTTGAATTCTATACAAGGAAAAAAATGATTACTAGTAGATTAGAGTAAATAAAAAAATTAGGCTTTTCCATTAGTTTAAGTGACTGACTAATGGGAAAGCCTTTTAAATAGAAAAAATCGCATATCCCGTTAGTAGTTACGGATGAGATGCGATTTGTCATTCATTATTGGTTTTTGCCAGTAAGTATATCATCATTTAATGCGTGACGTTCTGTTTTGCTTGATCATTGCAGATTCGTTTAAAAGCTTACCAGGATTGCATCGTTTTTAATAAAAAGTAGCAAAACTAGCTAAAATTCAAATCATCTTTTAATAATCCGAGTGAAATTCATCTATTTTTTTAATGATTTAATCTTTTAGAACACTCGATTTCAATGTTAATTGTGATTTTACTATTTTTATTTGTGATTCACGGATTTTAATTGCGATTCGGCCTTTTTATTTGCGATTCGGCCTTTTTATTTGCGATTCGGCCTTTTTATTTGCGATTCTCGGATTTTATTTGCGTTTCGGCACTTTTATTTGCGATTCTCTAATTTTAATTGCGATTCGGCCCTTTAATTTGCGATTCTCTAATTTTAATTGCGATTCGGCCCTTTTATTTGCGATTCTCTAATTTTAATTGCGATTCGGCCTTTTTATTTGCGATTCTCAAATTTCAATTGCGTTTCGGCCCTTTTATTTGCGATTCACAGATTTTAATTGCAATTCGCCCATTTTATTTAGAGATTCTCTAATTTTCAAAGATGAACCCCAAACTGTTTTATAATTAACGATCCAAAATATTTACGAGTATCAGCATTCATAATATGGAGCGTTATAAACCGATCCTCTTCCTCTTGATTTTCAAAGTCAACATAAGCTCCGTCTAGCGTTTCTCTTACACTCTTAATCTGGTAGCCTTTCTTTATAAGGGAATCAATTTGATTTCTTTCAATTAAAAATTCCTTATAAGTTGACATTGATTACTTCTTCCCTTCGTTACTAATCTCTTCTATTAAACTAGTTTCACCATACTTCTTCCTCTTTAAGAACTGCCCACTACCTGCATTTCCTACGAATCGCTTTTCCCTTATGACAAATTCTCCACGAACTAATACACTCACTGGTTCACCTGTTACTTCCATTCCCTCGAATGCGTTATAGTCGACTGCCATATGGTGTGTTTCTGAAGAAATCGTTCGTTTACAATTCGGATCAAAAATCACTAAATCAGCATCTGAACCGACCGCTATTGTTCCTTTTTGTGGATATAAACCAAATAGCTTTGCACCTCTAGTAGAAGAGATATCAACGAATTGGTTTAATGAGATCCTGCCTTTTTTAACGCCTTCAGAGAATAATATACTTACTCGATCTTCAATCATCGGTCCTCCGTTAGGGATTTTTGAAAAATCGTCTCGACCTAGATCCTTTTGTCCTTTAAAGTCAAAAGAACATTGATCAGACCCTAACGTTTGTAGATTTCCATTTTTTAAAGCATTCCATAGCACATCTTGGTTCCATTTTTCGCGGAGAGGAGGAGACCAAACATATTTTGCTCCTTCAAAGTCAGGCTTTTCTAGCATAGACTGATCAAGCACTAAGTATTGTGGGCATGTTTCACCCCATATATCAATTCCATTATTTCGGGCTTCCGTTATTTTTTCAACCGCCTCTGCACAAGTAACATGAACGACATATAGTTGTGAATTTGCTAGGCCAGTTAATGTAGCCGCTCTACCAGTCGCTTCTCCCTCTACTTCTGGGGGACGTGTCAATGCATGGTAAATAGGTTCTACTTTTCCTTCAGCTAAAGCTTGATTGATTAAATAATCTACAACATCACCGTTTTCCGCATGCACCATTACTAGTGCCCCATATTCCTTTGCTGCTAATAGAGTACGATACAACGTCGCATCATCAGCTTGAAATACATTTTTATAAGCCATAAATACTTTAAATGATGTGATTCCCTCTTTTTCTATTACTCTAGGTAACTCTTTTAAAACATCATCATTTATTTCGCCAATCATAAGATGAAAGCTATAATCGATCACTGCTTTATTTTTGGATTTTTCATGCCATGTTTCGATTGCATTTTGGAGTGGTTCTCCTTTATTCGTTAAACAAAAATCAATAATGGTTGTTGTTCCCCCAAAAGCAGCCGCAATCGTTCCAGATTCAAAATCATCCTTTGTGACAGTTCCACCAAACGGCATATCTAAATGTGTATGCGGATCTACTCCACCTGGAAAAATATAATGACCTGAAGCATCAATAACTTCTGCATCTGTCCGATCGAAATTTAAACCAATTGCAGAAATTTTATCTTCTTCTATTAAAATATCAGCCTTATAAGTATCCGTTGCAGTGACAATTGTTCCATTTCGAATAATTTTCTTCATTTTCTTTTCCTTCCCCCCTTTAAAATTGAATATTGATTAGATCTTGCTAATGTCTTTAAAGCATGTTGGCGATCATTCCAAGTCATCGAAGGCTGTTTACTTGGGACTTCTACCATGTTAATTGCATCTTCCACCGGACAAACGATTTTGCATAAGTTACATCCTACGCAGTCTTCTTCTCGAACCTTTAAATACGACTTTCCATTTTCATCTACTGACATATCAATACATTGGTGTGATGTATCTTCACATGCAATATGGCATTTATTACAGTTAATACATTCATCCGTATCAATCCTAGCAACTACTTGGTAATTTAAATCTAAATTTCCCCAATCAGAATATTTATGAACGGCTTTACCTACTAGCTCCGTTACTGAAGAAAGACCTTTTTCATCTAAATAATTGTTTAGACCATCAATCATGTCTTCAACAATGCGAAATCCATGATGCATTGCTGCTGTACAAACTTGAACGCCAGTTGCTCCCATTAATAAAAACTCTACTGCATTTTGCCAATTCGATATTCCTCCAATACCGGAAATTGGGACGGATATTCGTGGATTACGTGCACATTCTGCCACCATATTTAATGCAATTGGTTTTACTGCAGGTCCACAATATCCACCATGTGCTCCCTTCCCGGCAACATGTGGAACCGTATTCCAAGAGTCTAAATCTACTCCCATTAAACTGTTGATGGTGTTAATCATACTAACTGCGTCAGCTCCACCTCGAACTGCCGCTTCAGCTGTTACAGTAATATCAGTAATGTTCGGAGTTAGTTTTACAATGACAGGTGTTTTCGCAACTTCCTTTACCCAAAAAGTTTGTTGCTCGACTAATTCAGGAACTTGACCGGATGCAGATCCCATTCCTCTTTCTGCCATTCCGTGTGGGCAGCCAAAGTTCAGTTCTAATCCGTCAACTCCAACATCTTCTACCCTTTTCACGATTTCGTGCCATTTATATTGTTGCGGTTCAACCATAAGTGATGCGATAATCGCTCGGTCAGGAAATCTTTTTTTCGTTTCATAAATTTCTTTTAAATTAACTTCAAGAGGTCGATCAGATATTAGTTCGATATTATTAAATCCCGCAACTCTTTGTCCGTTAAAATTAATCGCGGCAAATCGTGAGGAAGTATTAATAATTGGTTCTCCTAATGTTTTCCAAACTGCCCCTCCCCAGCCAGCTTCAAACGCACGTTGGACTTGATACCCTGAGTTTGTTGGAGGAGCAGAAGCAAGCCAAAATGGGTTAGGTGACTGAATACCTGCAAGATTAATTCGTAGATCTGCCATGCAAGAAAACCTCCTTTTAATGATTTAGCTGTTTATGAATCGCATAAGCTACTTCTTTTCCTTGCTGAGCTGCAGTCACTACCATCGCTTCACCTTGCCCTTTTCCAAATATGACATCACCGCAAGCAAAAACTTTCGGATTAGATGTTTGAAATGAATCTTGGTTAATTTTCACAACGCCATCAGTGTGTTCTAATCCAAATTGTTCGATTAACTCTACATATCGAGTTTGCCCGATCGCTTTTATAACCCCATCAACCGGTATCGTGAAATTGGAATCTGGAATAAGTACAGGCCTGCGTCGACCGTCTTTTCCAACTTCACCTAGTTCTAATCGAACACACTCAAGTGCAATTACTTTTCCATTTTCACCAATTATTCGTATTGGTAATGTTAGCCATCGGAATTCCACTCCATCTTGCTTCGCAAAATCATATTCAAATTGATAAGCGCTCATTTCAGATTGCGTTCTACGGTATAAAATTTTGACATTACCAGCGCCTAATCGAATCGAACATGTTGCGGCATCAATTGCTGTATTGCCCGCTCCTATTACAGCAATATTTTTACCGATAAAACGATTTGATAACTCTCCCGTTTTTGTCTCTTTTACAAAATCAATCGCATCGTATACTCCGTCCAAATCCTCTCCTTCGATATCTAGCATCGGTACTTTCCCCATACCGATCGCTAGAACGACTAGGTCATAGTCTTTTAATAATTCCTCTGAAGAAATATCCGAACCGATTCTAGTGTTTGTATGAATTTTCACACCTAAGTTTTCGATTTGTTGAACTTCCCAGCTTGATATACTCTTTGGTAGCCGGAAAGAAACGATACCATATCGATTTAAACCTCCTGCATGATTTTCTGCTTCAAAAATTGTTACTTCATAGCCTAGTAAGGCAAGTTCATGGGCCGCTGCTAAACCAGCTGGACCACTACCAACGATTGCAACTGTTTTTCCGTTCTTTTTTCCAGGCTTAAATAATTGTTGATTATTTTTTATCGCCCAATCAGTTGCATAACGCTGTAAATTACCAATCATAATCGGTTTAGTAGAATGATTGAGTACACAAGCACCTTCGCACAATTCTTCTGTAGGACAAACTCTGGCACAGCTTGCTCCAACAGGATTAGATGACATAATTGTTTTAGCAGATCCCTTTAAATTGCCTGAACCAATTTTCTTAATAAACGTAGGTACGTCGATCCCTGTTGGACAAGCTTTAATACATGGGGCATCATAGCAATAAAGACAACGATGTGCTTCTTCAAATGCTTCCCTTTCGGATAATCCAGAATGTACTTCTTCAAAGTTCTTCGATAAATTCTCTAACGAAACTCTATTCACTAACAACACCCTCCTATTAGGCTACAAAGTTACTTTTTAAGAAAGCAGATTATACGATTTATCCAATGATTTTCTATCATTCATTCCATACAACAGTAAAATTCCAGCCGTTTTCAAGTAAGAATTAATTACTTACAATCTTTCTTAAAAAGGTAAAGCTTTTTCTAAAATTGAGGTATTTCAATATATGATTAAATAAATTAATTTAGACATGTTTATGTAAGGGTTGTCAGTGTTTAAACTAATGATTATGAAAGCTTTCTACTTAAAAGTTAAAGATAGCTATCCTTTTTGGTTTTAATTCCATTTTAGTTAGTTGTATTAGAAAAAATAAAAGCTCAAACCCTTATATTAGGTTTGAGCTTTTCAGAGTGTTGAAATATAAAATGATCAATAGGGAAAACGGACATTAAATGAACATTTATTTAATGATGAAATTTATCATTTTTTGAGGATCTACTAATAGTTTTAAAAAAATTGATCTAATTTTTAGAAAAACAAATTCAATTGATTAGTTTAATTAATGTTCGAAATGAATTGACCTACAAGGTGGTGAATATACATCAGTTAGGTTACTCTAAGTAAAGGCTATTTGATTAGGATTTATTGCAGACTTTTTTTGATGAACAAGTTGATTGGAACGAAGGGATGCTCGACTCCTATGGGATATGCGGGAAGGCTAAAGACCCCGCAGGCTTGCCGAGGAGGCTAAAGAATCTCGCCCCATGGAAAGCGAGCATCCCGTAGTGGAAATCAACATCACACTACTCCTTTTGCGAAAATTTGGTAATTTAATTGACAAGGTTGCTTTTCAACAGCTTGAAAAGCTCAAACCCTTATATTAGGTTTGAGCTTTTTTACAACTTTTTCAAATTTTATTCTTCACAAAAACAGTAAATCGTTTTCTATAAAAATAGATTAGCAAGATGATAATTAACAGTCCCAAAATGACTTTACCGAATAAAGTAAACTCTAGCACTTGATTAACAGAATACGATTCAAATAATATGACTGGTAACTTACCAAACAAACTAGCTAACATGAAGCTTGACCATGTGATTTTCCCAAAGGCTGCAAACAATGTAATCAAACTAGATGGAATAAAAGGAATAAAACGTAAAAATAGCACCCCGTAAAAAGCTTCTTTTCCTTCTAAGCTTAATAGCCTATTTAATCCTTTAAATTTTGTTGAATTACTAATAAATCTTTTTTGTAAACCCTTTCTATATAAAACGAATGATACGAATGTACCAACTAATTCACCTATGAAAGAGACTAAAAATCCACCAGTAAAACCGAATAATTTAATATTGATCGCTGTCAAAAACCAAGCTGGTATAATACCAACAATACTAATTAGAACATTAATTAGAATACTCAGGATGACAGCATAGTCTTTGTATGTATTTAAAAAATGTTCAATTGCCGAAAGTGTCATAATTTTCCCCCATTTTTTTAACAACTTAATTGTACAACATTTAGTATTAAAAAAGCTAAGGTTACAAAAATACATAAATCTTCCAAATTTAAAACCTATTTACTATTTTAGACATCGAAATTTTAAACATACTAACCAATTTAAATTTAATTTTTCAAACAAAAAAGATGATTTCGAATAGATCACGAAATCATCTTTTTAACTAATTTTATTCTTCTTCAGTTTGTCCTTGGAAAAATATAAATAAATATTTTACTAATTCTAAAACTGAAATTAAGGTTGCCGCTAAATACGTAAGAGCAGCAGCTCCTAAAACCTTATTTACACCTTTTCTGTCGGAATCGTGGATCATTCCTCCTGCTAGCATTAATTTCTTTGCTCGTGAACTTGCATTATATTCAACTGGTAAAGTGATCAGTTGAAAAGCTACTGCTACTGAGAATAGTAAAATCCCTACTCCAATTAAAGAAAATGCTTGAAGTAAAAATCCTGCTAGTAGTAGCAATGGAGCTGCTCCTGATGCAATGTTAGCGATAGGAAAAATTCGATGACGAAGTGTTAAGAAACCATATGAGGTATCATGCTGTATCGCATGACCTACTTCGTGTGCTGCGACTGATACAGATGCAATCGATCTTCCATAATATACTTCTTCTGATAAACGAACTGTTCTTGCCATAGGATCATAATGATCTGATAAGCGACCAGGTACTACTTCCACTGGTACGTTAGGTAAATTATTATTATTTAATATATATCTAGCTACTTCAGCTCCGGTTAACCCGCCTGATGCTGGCACTTCAGCCCAGTGATTAAAACTAGATTTCACTTTAAATTGTGCCCAAATCGTTAATCCAAAGGCAATTAAAATAAGGAAATCCATAGGATGAAAAAACATTCACATTCTCTCCTTTTAAAGAATAAATGACAATAACGTCTGAATTAATTCTGATGTTTGTGACGTTAATTGACGGATAATATTTAGCTTTTGTTCTTCAGTTAAATTTTCTAGTAAATATTTTAATTGTGACAATTCATTCTGTAACTGATTCATATGAACAGTTACTTCCTCTGTTAGAGGCGCAATACTCTGATCTGGCATCATTGTTTTTTTCTTATCTAAAATATCTTTTATTTCTTGGAGTGGTAAGTGCATTGATTTGCATTGCTCAATAAATTTTAAAGTCTCTAAAGAAGCTTCATTATAAAAACGGTGACCAGACTCCGAACGCTCGGGTTCAAGTAATCCTAAGTTAGTATAATAATCAATTGTACGCTTAGACACTCCCACTTCTTTTGCTAATTCTCCAATTTTATAGACAATCCCAATGGTCTCACACTCCTTATATTTGTATTATATGTGAATTCGATAAAAACGTACAGTAAAACGTTCCGTTGTTCGAAAATGAGTTTATAAATTAAAGCTGAATATATTAAAATTTTCACATCTTAAATTACAGAATAGTAACAGAATTTATGGGAAAAATAGGATAAAATTACCACCTAGAAAAGAGGATACTAAATGATAGCGGACCGAGATCTAGATAAAAATGAAAAATCTCTTCGGGAATTGCTATTTAATAGTTCAGACTTCAAAACAAGCGATTTCAAAACTGGTGAGAGACATTATCGGTTATTTTATTTAGACACAATGATTGAAGATAAAACGGTACAAGACCACATTATCCGTCCTTTACTTAATAATACAAATGTCAATATACGAGAGGCCGTTTCAATTCTCGATTTTACTGAAACCGAGCTTCTTTCTGATGCAGCAAATGCGCTCATAGAAGGAAAAACAATTTTACAACTAAAGGGAGAATTAAAGCTTTATTTACTTAGAACAGAACTAGTTAAAGAACGCTCAATAAACTTTCCAATAAATGAACGTGTATTACGTGGATCACATAAAGCATTCAATGAAAATCTGAATACAAATCTAAATATTATACGAAATTTAATTGCCTCACCAGATTTAGTAATTAGGTATTTTCAAGTAGGCCGTCGAATGAACTCGAGAATAGCTATAATTTATTTGCAGTCTCTTGCAAACGATGTCGTTTTACAGGAGTTTGAACGTAGAATAGCTAATATCGATATCGATTACATTGAAGCACCAGGATATATTGAAGAACTTATACAAGACAAAAAATTTTCTCTTTTTCCAAAAATGCTCGTATCTGAAAGACCAGATCGAGTTATGTCTTATTTAATGGATGGGAAAATTGCTTTTTTAACAGATGGTGCGCCAGAGTGTGCAATCGTTCCTGTATCGTTCTGGGCTTTTTTTCAAAGTCCAGATGATTATCAGGTTGGCTGGTTATTTGGAAGTCTTTTAAGATTTCTAAGAATTTTTTGTTTTATTATTGCAATTAGTTTACCTGGTATTTATGTTGCACTTGTTACCTTTGATCCTAGGATTCTCCCATTAGAAATCGCACTGACACTTCAAAGTTCAATGCAGTACGTCGCTATGCCACCTATTTTAGAAGCAATCACGATGTTGGCCATTCTTGAGGTTTTAAAAGAGTCAACTGTACGTTTACCAAATCCCGTTGGTCAAACGATTGGTGTTGTCGGTGGTATTGTAATCGGAACGGTTGTTGTTCAATCAAATCTAATTTCAAACATGATGGTTGTTATTATAGCACTAACTGCGGTTGCTTCATTTATTATCCCTTCGTATGAAATGAGTAACACAGCACGATTATTAGCCTATCCTTTTATCATTATGGCATCACTTTTTGGCTTAATTGGATTGGAAATTTCATATTTGTTGGTTTTGGCACATTTATCTCGGATGAGTACATTTGGTATTCCGTACTTTTTCAATTGGTTTAATGGCGATACGATAAAAGATACAATTTTCAGAGCACCGATTAGGTCCATGAAAAAACGCCCAATTGAAAGCTTAGCAAAAGATGAAATAAAAATAAGTAATCCTAGGGGGGGAGAATGAGTGATTCATTTAAAGAAGATTTCTATTAATCAACTTATTTGCCTAGTTATTTTAAATCAGGTAGGAGTCAGTATTTTATCAATCCCCCATACAGAATCTTTGATAGCAGGTTATGACTCATGGATGTCCATGATTATTGGTGGACTAATTGCTCAATTGGCGATCCTAATTGTCTACTATCTTGGAAAAACTTATCCCGATCGCTCGTTTCAACAGTATATATCATCAATAATTGGAAAACCGTTAGGATTATTAATAAACCTACTATTTGCAGCATACTGTGCAGAATCATGTTTAATGCTTATCGTTTCCTATACAGATGTCATAAATCGATGGTTGTTATTTGAAACACCTTGGTTTGTTCTGATTGGATTACTGGTCATTGTCTCTGGATATATTGCAAGCTCTACACTTAGGTCTATAGCGACCATAACCCAGTCTATCATGAGCATGTTTCTAATCGGTTTTATGATTATATTTATTAGTGGTTTTGGTAATGGGGACTTACGTCATTTTTTTCCAATTGGGACACATGGCATTGGCCCTATCATTAAAGGAGCGATTCCTGCATTTTGGACATTTGCAGGATATGAGCTCCTTCTGTACGTTTTTCCGTTTGTAAAATGTAAAAAAAAGAAGCATATCTTAATCGCTATGTCTGTAGCAAACGGTGTAACGACTGCCTTTTACGTATTTATCTCATTAATTGCGACATACAATTTTAGTGAAAATCAATTAAATATCATTCGAGAACCGCTGGTCTTTATTCTTCGTAAATTTAGATGGCCAGTCGTTCAAAGTCTAGATATTCTATTTATCGCAATCTGGTTATCAGTGACATTAGTGACAGCTTACATTTACTTATTTTTGTCTGCACGTTATTTATCTTTTCTAGGTAAAAAAGAAATCCAAAACCATCCACTTTTAGTATGGTTAATTGCATTTGTTTGTTTTGTGGCCGGAATTTTCTTCTCAAATCGACATTTACTTCACAGTTTTGCCGAGTATCACAATATTGCAACGGCAATTATGATTATTGGCGTACCGTCACTGATACTACTACTATCTTTTGTAAAAGAGAAGGTGGCGATTAAATGAAAAAAGCCTTAATTTTATTACTTCTTTTACCCTTATTGACAGGGTGCTGGGACAGGTTGGACTTAAAAAAGCTACATTTAGTTGATGTAAATGGTTTTGACTTGAACGAAAAGACTAGTGAAGTCGAAGCATTTTTTCTCGTTACGAATCTTAAAAGCACTGGGCAAGGTTCAGGTGAGTCACATTCAGTGGTGAAAGAGCTTAAAGGGCCAACTTTAGCGGAGGCAATTGGTCAATGGGAATATACTGATCAATCTCCTTTCATAGGGATTAGTACTAGAGTCTATTTGTTAGGTAAAAATTTTGCCTCAGATGATGCTATAAATGAACTTGATTTTTTACTCAATGCACCTTATTCGTCTATTAACTCACCATTAATTGTTATTGATGGAGATTTTTCTAAAGTATTTAAACAGGCTTCAGATTCTAATCCAGATTTTTCGAGAGAGTTGAATGACTTTATTATCTCTATGGAAAAGAACAGAACGATACCAACTGTTTCAATGATGAATTTCATACAATCAAAGGATGATAAGTTGTCTGATTTAGCATTGCCGATGTTAACTCCTATCGATTCAAACTTGGAGTTAAGTGGTGCCATGTTATTTCGTAATGGAAAACCTACCGGAAAACAACTTGATAAAGATCAAATTAAACTGTTGATGCTAATGGAAGGCGGAAATAAAGGAAGACAGAGATTTACTGGTAATTTTTCTAACAAAAATGGTGAAAAATACGATCATAAAGATGTTGAAAAAAAAAATTATGGATTTACAGTAAAAAGAAATATATCAAAAATAACCGTCTCTAAAGGGGCAACCAAATTACCGAAAATTAAGATAAAAATATCATTGTTAGTTAGTGCTTTCGAGCTTGGTGATAAGGGACCTAAAATAAAGCCTAATTACGTCCAATTGGAAAAAGAACTTAATAAGCACTTTGAGAAACTCGCATTAAATACAATTAAGACGATGCAATCAGCAAATTCGGATGTTCTTGGCATTGGAAAGGAATTAAAAGCGTTCCATCCTAACACTTGGTCGTCTTTAAATTGGAGAAAAGACTATCCAAGAATGACAATTGAACCAAAATTTGATATTAAACTTATAAATTCGAATTAACTACAATCACCTTATTTTTATGTAATGCAGCAGCCAATTAGGTTGCTGCTTTATTTTCATTATAGTAAATTACTCTACTCCTCTTGCTTTATACCTAACTTGTCTTCTATCCGATTAATCCGATCATGCAAAAGTTTCCCTTTTACACTTGAATTAAAATAAGGATCATCCTGCCACCAATTTAACCCAATCTCCATCGCTTTATCGATGGAAGCGACAACAAGACGAATTTTAATTGTGAGTAATTCTACATCTGCTAAGGCGATTTTAATATCTCCTGCGATGACAATCCCTTTATCTAAAATTTTCTCTAAAATATCTAAAATATTAGTAGATTGTGCTGAATGTTGCATGTTTTCTCCTTTCTTACATTAAGTTCCCTAAAGGTCCTAAATCAATGTTTAAGTCTTTTCCTTCAAGTCCAAAAATGATTTTTAATTCTTCCATTTTTTCTTCTAAATTCAATAGAGCTGTACCAAGATTTTCAATTTGTTCTTCCGTAAGCGTACCACCCTCTACCCTTTTAATAGCTTGTCGCTCTACGAGTTGCCTTAGCAATTCCAAAATTGTAAGCACTAGTTGAGCTAGTCCTTGTTCAGCATCTTCTGGATTCAAATTAATTCTCTCGGCGGCTATCCCCCGATTTGCTGACATTCTTTAACCCCCTTTCATGAATCGATTCTACTGCTGTCACTAGTAAGCAAATATTTACATATACCAAATCAATATCTGCAATAGAAAGGATGAGATCACCTGTAATAACTACTCCTTTATCTAGAACTCCGTCTAAAATATCTAATAATGTGATGTTATCATTCTGACTGTTCATGTAATTTTAGAATCCAAACTAGCAAAATGATAGAATGGCCATGGCCCAGTAATCTCTACAATAATTCCCCTATCCTCATACTTTTGTGTAAATTCTTTTATTAGCAGTTCAAATTTCTTTCTGCCGTCTTTTAGGATTAGAGAAGTACTATTGTATATCATATCAACATTTCTTCCTGTAGCATTTCGGCTCCAATTTACTCTTGTTTTATTGTAAACCGTTGAATTTACTAAGGTGTTTTCCAAGCTTTGAGATATTAAACGTAGTTCACTTTGTGCTTCATTTTCGAGTAGTTGTCCTTGCTTTTTCTTCATGAAGAATTGTTTCCCAGGAGATAATACTTTCAACTCATCCCTCATATTTTGGATTACTTTACTATGTCGCTCCAATACTTTAAAAAATTTCGTTTTATCATAGTACATCTTTACATTCCATTCCTCTTTTTCCTTTAATTGCTCAAAAAGAGAAAGGATATTAAGCTGCTCTTTCGATAAATCCTCTCTTAATTTTTCAATACTTGAATAGACCGTACAAAACTTAGAAGGAAGAAATAAATAGTTTTTAGAATAAGTCACAATTGTTTCATGATGATGAACTGCATGCTTGTGTACCCATTTTGGATTGTCCATTTTTTCTTTTAGAACTGACTCGGCAAATTCTTCCTCTCTTAAATAACAGAAAACTGCGGTTACTTTTTCAACAATTTCAAAACTAGTTTGATCTTGATCAATCCCCTTCACTTCATAAAAGGGTGAATCTTCTAGCTGATTTGTTGGTAGCAAACCATATAAATAAATGCTCACCGGCCTACCTCCCGTTCTTTCATTTTTGCGACTTGATATCGCAAAAGTAGTTCTTCTTCTTGTTGTTCATAAATGTCCTCCGAAATTTCTCCTAATTCATACATCATTTGTAAACGAACCAATTGTTGCTCTATCGTTTTCGAGTCAAATAATACGCGGTCAGCTTCCTCCTTTATTTTTTCTCCTAATAGAATGATTGATTTTAGTGGGAAGGCTAAAGCTTTAAAAATCATGACTGATCTCCTGCCGTTATCGTTAACTGAATAAAGTTATATGCTGGCCATGGCCCAGAGTATTTGAATTCTACT
Source organism: Gottfriedia luciferensis (assembly GCF_001712755.1). Classification (GTDB taxonomy): domain Bacteria; phylum Bacillota; class Bacilli; order Bacillales; family Bacillaceae_G; genus Gottfriedia; species Gottfriedia luciferensis_B. Next base: position 5,678 of record NZ_MDKC01000010.1, on the reverse strand, counting down.
TTATCCTTCCATATTTCATAGAGTTCATTAACCTTTTCATCGAAGATTTCTTCTAGGTCGCGATCAATTAAAAAGGCCGAATTGAGAAGCATGGTTTCGTATATTGGAGGGTTTGATTTAGAGGCACTCGAAAGTGTAGAAAGAGGTAAATAAATCTCATTGTACAGATTGTGTTGCAGATTGTAGAAAAAGTCCTTCGTTTTTTCTCCAAGTTTAATCTTTTCGTAAAATGCAGCTTCTTTTTGCTGATTTACTTTCTCCTTAAGTTTTTGTATGTCATCATTCATTCGTATTTCTTCTTCTAACCACTCCTTACGCGCAATAACCTTTAAACCAACCTCAATTTTATTGTTTATTTTTTGAAAAATTGATTGCAGTTCATCATATAGTTTTTCTAGTAATAAATGAATCTCTTCTGTAGAGGTAAATACATTATTAAAACTCATTGGAATGACGGTTAACTGTTTCATAATTAAAGAAATTACACCTTGATGAGCGAGTAAATTTGCACGTGTTGGAAGGTAGTCCTGATCAGATACATCTGCAACAATCATAACAACATCTTTATATCGGATTGGGTAAAGTTTAATTTCTTTTCCTTCCCATTTTGTAAAACCAAATTCGTGATCGATATTCGTTTGAATGATACAAAAAGGATAAACACCTTCGCTCAATTCAATCTCCCTCCATTTGCAAACTGATAATTTTTACAATGAATTGTTTTGCTTGAGAGTATGTTTGAACTTTACCTGCTTGTTTGAGGTGAAACCAAAAAATATCTGTGCATAAGGTTTGAAACTGTTGATCATAAATTGAAATTGGAATATTATTTCGCTTTGTGATAGAGGCTAGTTTGATCGAGGTCCGAAGACTTTGAGGTTCAATCTTTCTACAATGATAACGAACAATTTGCACTAAATTAGCAATATAAAGACTCTCATTTTCCGATAATCCAGTTAGATGTGATAAGACTGAACACTCTGTTTCATGATTCATTTTTTCTAGCGGAATCGTAATTAATCGGTCAAGAAGTGCGTCTTGTGCTTCAAATACGCCAACATACTCCTGTGGATTGCTTATAAAAATTACTGAAAAGTTAGGATGCACGGGTAAAAAAGACTCTTTCCTTTTCATCCCAAAAAGTGGAATAACTCTTTCTTCCAAAATTGATAAAAAAAGAGTGTTTGTTTCTGGATGCGAACGAGTGAATTCATCATAAATCAATGTATATCCTTTTGTAGCAGCTTCTATAATTGGGCCGTTAACCCAAGTTTCTTTAATCGTTTCCTCCTTTTTGTAAACGGAATGAATATAGTTATCTATCACTTTTTTGTTTGTATAGCCATTAAAACTCCCAAGCAAATCCTTATTAGACATTTCATGATTTCCATGAATTAATAAATACGGTCTACCCATTTGTTTTGCAATATGAAGTGCAAGTGATGTTTTTCCAACACCAGCTGGTCCTGTAAGATGGACTGAAAATCCAGATTGTAAATAAGACAGTAACCGTTCTGTTAAGCTATACAAATAAGGAGACGATATAAAGCTTTTTTCCATAGTTTTCCCCCTCACTCATGTAGAATTGCGCCTCTAGCCCGTAATGATTTTCTTTGAAATGATACAATTTCTAATTCAGGACTAAGTAAAACATTATAAACTCCTACTAACTCATCTTTAGCGTGAGCTTTCATATATTCTTTTTCTTCAATTACCTCAACTGTAAGCTCCCACCCCCTGTCAGATTTATGAACGTGAGTAATTTTATGAACTGGTCGAATAAACTGCCCAAAAAAAGTTTTTACTACTTCTAGTATTTTAATAATTTCCATAATAGCCCCCTTGTCTAAAAAAGTAGACCAAAGCATAAAGCCTTGGCCCTACTTGCTTAAGCAACTTCCTCTTCTTCTTCCTCTTCCTCGTCTTTCAGCAATCCGACTGCTTCTGCATATCGTAACCAAGTATCAACACTAGCGATAACAACACGAGCTTCAATTGCTAAAAGCTCAATGCCGACAAGAGATACTCTTACAAATGCATCAATCACAACACCTTTATCAAGAATACGGTCGATTACTTCAGCTAGGCTGGAAGAATCTACACTTTTTTGAATGGAAGCCAACATATATCCCTCCTTTCCTATTAAAATAAGAAAGAAATGATAGAAAACGAGAATATAGCTTCCTTCTCGAACGATATCCTATCTCTTTCCCTCTATCCTATGGGACAAGCAAGTTGAGAGTGATAGACTTTATTCAAAATGAATCTATTATCCTATACTCCAATTTTTTCCAATTGAATGATAACTTTATAATTTGTGAAAATAGCGGAGCAAAAGCTGAATATAAATCTACGAACATTAAGAGTAAAAACAAAAACCATGAACAACAACTACTGTTCATGGTTTTCCAACTTTTGCTCAATATTTACTTAATTATTCTTCCCAATAGCGGCGAGCACCTGAGAATTCCTCGATATAACCAGGAGTATTTAACGGAATGATTTCAACACTTCTAGCAGCATTAGGAGCCTGAATCATTAAACCGTTACCGATATACATTGCAACGTGATGAACTGATCCAGTTCCATTGTTACTTGCAAAGAATAATAAGTCTCCAGGTTGGATTTCATCTTTCTTTACTTCCTTACCGTTCTTAGATTGAGGTCCTGAATCTCTTGGAATTGTAATACCATATGACTTAAATAAGCTATATGTAAATCCTGAGCAATCAAACCCAAATCCAGATACTCCAGCCCATAAGTAACGTAAACCAAGGAACTTCTTCGCTGTATTAATTAAATTTTCAGGAGTTGCCTTAGGGAACTGATTTTCATTTTGATAGACTGCTACATCTTCTTTTTTAATAAATTTATTTCCATCATCTGGTGTTGCAACCATTACAACGTCGCCAAAATCTTTAACGACAGGTAAGCGAGTATTAAAGCTAATTTCCATAAACTTATCATTTAATGCTTTCCCATCATAAAGCCATGCTGTTTGACTCGATACCATAATAAATGGGGTATTCTTATAATTTTCTAATCTGTCATCCGTTGTTAATTGTCTTTTCGGCATCCAACCAGGATAGCCTAAGGAGTTTCGTGGTGTAGGCTGACCATCTACAGCAACCTTTACCCAGTCACCTGACTCTTCTAAAATGGTTACTTTTGTACCGTATACTGCTTGAGTTTCAAGATAACTTGTTAGCCAACGACGAACTTCTGTATCTTCCATATTAGCTGACCATTGACGTGGATCAACAGGGTTACTTAAAGAAGGTGCATCAATATCTCTAACTTGGAATCTACCATTTGTTGTCCACTGAGTCGACACAGACACATCAACGTAGGCTGTCTCACCTGGAGTAAGTTCCTCTTGCGTTTTTGCTAAAGATTGGCTTGTCATTGTAGAAAGTAAAGTACCTGCAACACATAAACTTAAAATCAAATTTTTTGTCTTTTTCATCGTAAAGCTCCTCTCCTTATTTTAACGAAGACTTTTAGAGAATCCTCGGTGTAGCCCTAGGCCGGGTAGTGAAGATAAGTGCACTTCATCACCATTAAATTCAATTCCATCAAAATCCTGGATCTTTAACCAAAGTGGTGCATCCAAATCGATTTTTTGTATGTTCGGATGAGCAGTAGCAATATGTGCAGCCGCAAGTACTGAGACCGAAGTTTCCATCATACTTCCTATCATGCAAGGGATATTCGCTCTTTCAGCAATATCTGCAATTTGCAGCGCTCTTCTAATTCCTCCTGTTTTCATCAACTTAATATTTAGAAGATCAACTGCATCCTCTTTGATCAGACGCATTGCATCCTGGGGAGAAAAAAGACTTTCATCGGCCATGATTGGTGTTTTGACGTTTTGCTTTACAAATTTTAGTCCATCAATATCACCTGCTTGGACCGGTTGCTCAATAAGCTCGATTTTTGAATTCAACTGTTCTAATTCTTGGATAATGGAAACAGCTTGTCTTGGCGTCCATCCTTGGTTGGCATCTACTCGGAGCGTAATGTCGTTTCCGACCCTTTCACGGATGGCCATAATTCGTTCAATGTCTCTCGTCCAGTCTTTTCCTACTTTAATTTTCAAAATAGAAAAGCCGTCCTTGATTATTTGACTCGCATCATGACTCATTTCATCCACTGTTCCAACACTAACCGTCATATCATTTTTTAATTGATTCGTCCGCCCTCCAAGATATTGATAGAGTGGAAGATTAAGATGTTGGCATAATGCATCATACAGTGCGATTTCCATTGCCGCTTTTGCACTTGTATTTGCCACACAAGAGCGTTCAATTATTAAAGAGAGTTCATTAATATTTCGAATATCCCTTCCTAGTAGTAGTGGTGTAAGGACAGTCTTTAAAATCGCTTCAATACTTTCTTTTGATTCTCCTGTAATAGCTAAAGTTGGTGCTGCAGCTCCTACTCCGACAATCCCATCTTCTAGCTGGACATATACAAAGACGTTCTCTATTTCGGTAGCTGTCCTAAGAGCTGTTTTAAATGGCTTTCTTAAAGGGAAAACTTCTGTTTGCACTTGTATCGATTGAATAATCATCTTTTTTGTCCTTTCCGTTTAAGATTAAAATTTTTAGTAAGTTTCCGATTGTCACAATAATCTTGTATTAAATAAAAAATCCAGCTATTAGAAAGGGCCTTCCCTTTGCTAATAACTGGATTTCATCTACGAAAATAGATAAAGCAGCATTTAAGATTCAATTATTTGCTTGTATTTTATATGTGCATTTTTAAAGGCTACAGTCAATGCTTTTTGGGATGAACCAAAATACCTTGAACTAATTTCATCTATTACTCCATCCACATTTAACATCGATTGCCCTTCGAATAAATGCTTCACAAAGGATGAAGTTAAAGAAATAGTAGCTGAGCAATCAGCATCAACAATCAAATGACTTGTCCGATCGACTACCAGTCCAATAAAAAAAGCATTATATTTCTGCATAATCGGATTATTAGATGAAGTCTTTGCATCTCCGATAAGATAGATCGTATCTTTATTGTACAATTTATTTCCTCCCGCAAAACAGGTATTCCGTGCATAACTCCAACCGGAAAGGAAAGAATTGGCATCGGCATATGTATTCGCTTACAGTTAATATTAATATATGAAACTATTTTTGACAATATATTATGAATATTCAGTTTAAAGAAAAGGAAATGTGGACTAGATGGAGACTCTTACTTTTTTACTAGATTTTAACCCAACATCTAAAATTTAAGTACGAAAGAAACCTCTTGAAGTACAAGAGGTTTCTACAGAGTGTTGAAATATAAAATGGTCAATAGGGAAAACGGACATTAAATAAACATTTAATAAAGATGAAATTATCATTTTTCTGGATGTTCTTTTAATGGTCTTAAATGTTAATATGTTCGAGCAATTTTATGATTCCAATAACACTAGACATGTTTTTTTCAGAAGTTAAATAATTATGAGCTTATTCTTAGAAAAACAAATTCATTTGACTAATTTAGTTTAATGTTCGATATTAATTGAACTACAAACTTATTAATAAAAACTGCTAGATTACTCTAAGTAAAGGCTATTTGATTAGGATTTAGTGTATACTTTTTTTGATGAAAAAGTTGATTGGAATGGAGGGGTGCTCGACTCCTATGGGATTAGCGGGAAGGCTAAAGAC
>NZ_MDKC01000009.1 GCF_001712755.1 Gottfriedia luciferensis | reverse complement strand
GGAGCGACAGGAGCAACTGGAACAGCTGGAGCGACAGGAGCAACTGGAACAGCCGGAGCGACAGGAGCAACTGGAACAGCTGGAGCGACAGGAGCAACTGGAACAGCTGGAGCGACAGGAGCAACTGGAACAGCCGGAGCGACAGGAGCGACAGGAGCAACTGGAACAGCTGGAGCGACAGGAGCAACTGGAACAGCCGGAGCGACAGGAGCGACAGGAGCAACTGGAACAGCTGGAGCGACAGGAGCAACTGGAACAGCTGGAGCGACAGGAGCAACAGGCCCAACCGGTCCAACTCCGATAACTTCCACAAAAATTTTTGTATTTGAAGGGACGGCTACGGGTTTTCAGCGTATAGTCGGTTCACCTGGTGCAACTTCTCAAACTATCCCTATTACTATTGGAGCAACAGGAACCATAGTCGGATTTACAGCATCTGTAAATATAAATAACTTACCAGTTGGGTCATACACTTTTCAAATATGTGTTAATGTGATTAATAATGCAGTGGCACCCGCAGTTGCAAATATAATATCTACAATTACGTTTACTAATACAGCCGTTATGTCCGGAACCTTTATTTTTTCCATTAGACCGACAGATGTAGGGCCACAGCCCGTACTTTTCTCCAATGCTACCCCTTATGCACCAGCACCTGCAACTGTAACATGGACCACTAATATTCCTGGTAACCCACTTGCAAGAAATGATGCGTTATCTTTATTCCTGATTGGTAACTTGACACAAAGTGCAGTTTATGGAGTAGCTGCTTCTACTGCTATTTAATTAGACTTTGAAAATGCATTCTATAAAAAGAACTTAAAAATAAAGCATTATACAAAGTATCCGTGTGTACTTTAAATGTCGAACATTTTAAAACAAAAAGAAGGATAGGAAATCAGAAGTAGTATCTGCTATTTCTATCCTTTTTTGTACTACAAATAACCTCATTTACTACATCAACATTTTCTTATGTTATGCAACTAACTCATGCTTTAGTTGAACAACATGATCGGCTTTGTAGCCGATTTTTTTATTAAGCTAAATGGCAGTTTAGTTGAATAAGGAATGGTATAATAAATTCAAAAAAGAAGTTTTTTAACAGCAATTATTGTTAAATTTAAGGGGATAAATGAAAGTGGATATTGGATTTTTTTTATTTTGCTTATTCTTTATTGTTTCTGGAATTACACTAATAATAATGGGTTTAAGATATACTAAAGAAAAACGTGAAAACGATAAGAATAGCAGATATGTAATTGCAGGTAACGGTTGGTTTGATGAATTTTTAAGAACGGTTCTTCCATTAATGCCAGTATGGGTTACAAAAATTGTATATATTATTTTGGGCTTATTTTTACTAATTTTAGGTATAGATATGTTATTTTAATGTTTCGTAAAATCCTTTAATAATATTTTTAATTTAATACAACTAACTCATGCAATAGTACAACAAGCAATCAGATTCAGTGTTTAATCAAAAAACAAGAAAAGGGATGAAATATTGAATAAGTCAAAATGGATACCATTGTCTAATATTAAGGATGATGAGGAAATATGGGCAGGAGCAAGAGTAAGATTATACGATGTTGGATTGAATTCAAGTGACAAAGAAAAAGATTACTATGAATTTATAATTTCTTACATTTACGATAATAATGACCATCTTCAATTAACCAATTTAACACCAGGCAAAGCAGGATATGTAACATTTGTTTTAGAAAAGGATTTACCGAACAACTTTGGATTAGGTAAAACATTAAAATATTTAATAGGCTTAGAAAATGCCTATATTAAATTTGAGTTTGAATAATTAAAAACTAAGGGATGCACCTACTTTAAGGTGTTTTCCTTAGTTTCATAATTTATCAACATTATCTTATATAACTAACGCATGCGTGTGCGGCCGAGCCTAGGTCGTATCATATAGCGGGTGGGATTCCCGTCGAGTAAGAACTAGCCATTCACTCGTAGCGAGTCTTGGAGGGCTAAAGGTAACTTTAGTCTTTAAGCGTAGACAGTTAGGTTGCGGGCCGAAAGCCAAATGGTTGAAGGGATTGAGCTTCGAAATGTTAGTAAAACGAGAGGGCTGATGCCTTACGCATAGCAGAAAGCAACATTTTACCTTTCATTAAAGGCAAGAAGGGTAAAACCTCTCCGGAGTCAGAGACCTTGGCACGTAATACATTGATATGATACGGCAACTCGGGAGACCCTACTGGTCTTTTCATTTAGAAGAAGAGTATGGTGTACAAACGATAACAAGTAAGGAAACCAAATGCCGATGTAGGGAGCCGGATAGCAGCGTAGTACCTATGAAGTTGGGTAATGCCAATGGAGGAAAGGCTGCTACCAAAGAATCACCCTTAATAGGGACACATTTACTACACACAGAGGTAGAATAAATGGAAACAAAACTATTAAGGATAGTAGAATTAGCAATATTTAAGATTGCTACATTCTATGAATGATAACTTGGAGGAGCCGTGTGCATTAATAGTGCAAGCGCGGTTCTGAGAGGGGTTGTACAACAATGGGAGCTGATCAATCGATCGGCTCCTTTATTATTTTTAGAGTTAAGTTGAATTAGAAATGATATAGTAATTGGGTCGAAATAACTCAGATGGATGATCAAAAATTTATTGGAAAACTAGATAACAAACCTTATTGAATACAAGATTTAAAAGCTGGCGATGAAGTTGCATTTGGAATTGAAAACATTTGTGATACAGAATATGATGACCCAAATTCCTCAAATTGGGATTACTATTTTGATACAAAGGTCATTGTTAGTGATGATGTACTTGAAAAAAGAGAGTTTAACTTTCTACTAAGGGATGTTTCGAAAGGCGAAGGTGACTCTGGTTGGTCAATATTAAGTGGTTTCGAAGATGATGAATTTCTTGGTGATTCCAAAAATTTTCAGGTTATATCTATTGGTGTAATCCTAAATATCGATGACTCCATTCTAGATTTTATTGAAGAACCTCCTTTATGTGCATACGAAAGAAACGAAGACGGCAACTTTATTAAAATAGAAGACTGCGATTGGGAAACATATTTAAATGAATAAGATCATCTCTTCTTATTCAAATACCATGAAAATAACTATCTACTAAAAAGTTGTTCCATTAACCATTTTCCTTATGCAACTAAACTGCCAGTAAATTACCGATAAAAATAAACAAAAAAAAAGACCTTTTCTAAGGTCCTTCGGTGTTTTTTGACTAACGTTTTAATCTATTACTGGACTTGTAAATCAAAGAAATGAGCAATCACAATGCCTCGTCTTTTTAATAGTTGCCTAACTCTAATTTGTAGTTAATCGTTTTCTATATAGGAAAAAGAATACAATCGCAATCAATAAGGCAGTTGGAAAAATGACTAAACTATACTTTGCAAAAATAGACGCAACTTTATCCCATTCTTCACCAAAAATTTTTCCTAATGTTATAAAAGTGAATCCCCAAAGGATTGCTCCAATAAATGCAAACGTTGCAAATTTTCTATACGAATATTTATTAATGGCAGCAAAATAAGCAGTTAAATGCCTGACTCCGGGTATAAAAAATCCTATTATAAGAATATATGGTCCAAATTTTGTAAATAAGCTTTTTGTCATTTCAATTTTTTTCTCTGTAATATGAACTTTTGGTCCATATTTATTAAGTAAAGGTAAACCAAATATGTATCCAAGTAAATAGCTTAATGAGATTCCACAAATGATTCCAATCATCGCACAAGCTATTGAAGGTAAATATAATAATCTACCTATAAATACATTATAACCTATGTATACTAAAAGAATTTCATCTGGTAGTGGTAATCCTATAATTCCTCCTATTAATGCTAAAATGATGCCTAAATAACCATAGTGACTAATTAGTAAGTTTAAATGGTGAACCATTGATATACACATCCTCGATTTTTTCCGCGTGAAGTAAATAGGCAAAAAATTAATTTTAAAGATAATATCATTGTATACAAACAAAAGTATTTTATAGCATTTTTTTAAATATGGCAATTCAAAATTCAAATAATTTTGTTATTATTAGAATGATTTAATATTACGATAGAAAATAATGAAATTTAGGTGCTAAAAATGATTAATTATTATGAAATAACCCCAAATATATTTAGTAGGAAAGAAACAATCATCATGTTTCATGGTTGGGGTTCAACGATTGAATCACAAATAAAACTTGGCAATGAGCTATCTGAATTAGGATTTAAAGTTGTTATTCCCGAAATTAAATACCATGATTCCAGACAAGCTCTAAATAACCATTTCGATCAAGAGATTTTACAAACATATTTTTGGAAATCGATATTTGAAACAATTGATGAAGAAGATGAAATGATATATCAGCTTAATTTACAAAAAGAAAATACGATTCTGTTAGGCAGTTCAATGGGTGGTTTCATTGCAAGTGGAATGTTTTTTTCAAACAATAGTTATGCCGGGCTAATTAATATTAATGGATCAAGTTCTTATATTTATTCTGAGCAGGATTTTCGTATAAAAGATAGAAGAGAACCATTAAATGATAGTGAATTGGAAAAGTTTGTGATATATGATCCAAAATATAAAAAAAGTACGATAAGAAAGCCTGTTTTATTTTTACATGGCGAACAGGATCTAGTTATTCCAATTGGTGGGCAACTCGATTTTTTAAAAACAAATCATCATTATTATATAGATTTTCTTAAGTATAAGGATGTAAATCATACAATCACAACTAGTATGAAAAACGACATATTGAATTGGCTTGATAAAAATTTTAAATAGGAGAGGATTTTATATGAGTGAAAATTCACTACCAAATGGATTAGCTAAACCTGCAATTAGAGCATTAACTTCAGAAGGTTACTTACAGTTGGAGCAATTCACACAATTAAGTGAAGCGGAAGTATTAAAATTACATGGAATGGGACCTAAGGCGATTATGACAATTAAAAATGCATTGGAAGAGAATGGATTATCTTTTAAAAAATAATATTGGCTAGCGATTAAGAACTGATCAAATTTCAGTTCTTTTTTTGTCTTTATTAAGTAAATGAAGGTGTTATAAAAAATCATTGATTAACTCATTTTTACCATAAGTTGTTAGGATATTAATATAAACTATAGTGATATAATGATTCTTATCGATTAATTTTCATAAAAAGGAGGAAGGCTATTGAAACCTAACTTGTCTCCTATACAAAAAAAAGGAAACCGTTATTATTTAACAGTAAATAAGAAATTTTGGTTTAGCCATTTTATTTCATTTTCTTGGTTACTTTTTTCAATTTATTTATCAATTCCTTGGGTAAAGGACTTATCTGACGTTGTTACTACGCCAGTAGCAATCATCATAATAGGAGGTATTGCCTATATACCGGGCTATATGAGCACTTTTTTAGTCATAAGTTTACTACTCGATAAACAACCGAATTTTAAAAATGAATTTCCAGATGATTCGGTAACTGTATTAGTGGCTGCTTATAATGAAGAAGGTGCTATTTTTAATACGTTAAAATATATTTCAGATCAAGACTATACTGGTGAAATAAACGTTATCGTTATTAATAATAATTCAACTGATGGTACAGATCGTGAAGTAATGAGGGCGAAAACAGAGTTAAATTCAAATATAACTTTATTACATCAACCAAAACCAGGTAAATTTCATGCACTTAATTTAGGTTTGGAGTATGTAAAAACAACATATGTCATTACATTAGATGCAGATACATTAATTCATCCTTCCGCAGTAAGATACTTAGTTTCAAGAATAAAAAGTAGCCCTACCGATGTTTGTGCTGTTGCTGGCTCAATGTTAGTTCGTAATAGTCGTGAAACATTTTGGACTAAGATCCAAGAATGGGACTACTTTTTAGGAATTGCTTCTATAAAAAGACTTCAGGGATTATATCAAGGAACACTAGTTGCACAAGGGGCGTTTAGTTTATATAAAACTGATTGTGTCAAGGAAGTCAATGGTTGGCCAGATGCAATTGGAGAAGATATCGTTCTAACATGGAGACTTTTACAAAAGCAATGGAAGGTATATTTCGAACCTTTAGCAGTAGCATTTACTGATGCACCTACTACCTTTGGTCATTTTGCTAAACAAAGATCAAGGTGGGCAAGAGGGATGGTTGAAGGACTAATTGAAATAAAACCGTGGCAACAACCACAAGTATATACAAAGTATTTAACTGGTATTAACCTCTTGATGGTTTACTTAGATCTTATTTACACTTTATGTTGGATTCCTGGATTGATTTTAGCGTTTTTTGGAATCAACATTATTGTTGGACCAATGACTTTATTAGTTCTCCCATTAACATTCATTAGCTATTCAATCCTTTATTTTTACCAGAAAAACTATGTTTTCCGTAATTTAAATTTAAGAATAAGAAATAATCGTATAGGATTTCTATTCTTCCTATTATGCTATCAAATGATTATGTCGCCAATTTCACTTTATGGCTATATTCAAGAATTCTTTAAATTAAAACGAGTTTGGGAATAAAAACTTTATCATCATAAAAAAAGGGGATCACTAAAGTAAAAATACTTTTTGTGATCCCCTTTATGTTTTTATAAATTTTTTGTTTCTTTCTTTATTGAGCTATCTAACTTCATCTTTAATTGAACTTCTTGATCCGCGATAATATCATCATCTTCGGCATTATCACGAACAACCTTTTGGGTTAAAATTGAGCCTACTGCTACTAATAGCATAACTGCAATATAATAACCTTTTTCGTTTAACTCCATATCTGCATTATAAAGTCCAATACAAAACAAAAATACTCCTGCAACTAATGTAAAGTAAGCTAAAACAGTAAATGCTGGTGTGTTTCTACGTCTGTGCTTCTGCAAATTTAATCACGCTCCGCATAAGATTTTACAAAATTATTTGACGTTAAAAAATGCTATTAAGAAGATATAAATGATTTCAAATTAATTCTTAACGTCTGTTATTATTATATAAAATTTGTTGTTAAATAGTAATAAAATTCTAATAAATTAGTAAATTGGAAAATATTACTGGAATTTTTTAGGAAAAAGCTAAATAAAAAATAGAGAAATACAAAAAGGTATCTAATCACAAATAGATAGGAAATATTTATTTGGAGAGGATGGTCAGATTTTGAGTAATAGAGGTGCTGGTATTGGTGGAATCGTGTTTGTAGGCTGTATGTTTCTAGGCGGAGGAATTGGAAGTTTATTACATGAACCACATTCTGGTTGGCTAATTGGAATGGGTGTTGGATTTTTAGGGCTCGCTTTAACAAGATTTCTAATAAAAAGTTAATTCGGGAACTAAAAAAGAACCACAAGGGAAATGATAACCTTGTGGCTCTTTCAATTGAAGAGGACTTTTATAAATAAAATCGATCCCTAATTTCTTTTGATGGAATCATACACGATTCGTTTTTTCCAAAAAATTTAAAACGATTTCTTGCGATCAGTCTATATAAATGGTCACGTATTGTTGTTGGGATTATGATAAAGGCATAGAAAAATTTTGGCCAACCTTCTAAATTTTTTGCAATAGAAAGGGCAGCTGAAGATTCAATTTTTATTTTTCCATTTTGTACAAGAATAATTGAATCAATTGAACAAAGTTCGGGGTGATCCTTCTTAAGCTTTTCGCCAAAAGTAGATTGTAATGCGGCAAAATGAAAATATCCTTTTTGGTCATGTTTAATAATAAATTGAACGGCTCCATTGCACAAAATACATTCACTATCAAATAAAATAATTGGCCTCTCACTCATAATATATCCCCTAAAGATTATTCTTGGTTCACCATATGGTAAGTAACATTTCTTAAATGTTGTAATAATGGCTCTTTAATTTCTTCATCTAGATCGACATCATCCATCGCTTTTCCCATGCAATCCAGCCAGTCATGCGCTAATTCAATTGTAATTGGAAAAGGCAAATGACGCGCGCGCATTCTTGGATGACCACGTTCCATACTATAATATTGTGGTCCACCTAAAAACTGTGTTAAAAATAGTTTTTGTTTACGTGCAGTCTCCTCCCAGTCACCTGGAAATATTGGTGAAAGTCTCTCATGCTTTGAAACATAAGAATAAAAAGTATCCACAAGCTCTTCTAATTTTTCTTTCCCTATATAATCATACATTGTTTGATTTTCGTTACTCAAAAGAAAATACCTCCATTAACTTCAAAAAATACAATTAAGATAGGTTTATTTTATCTCTTTTTGGACTTTATGAGAAGTAAATAGGAACGTTAGGGTAATATAATTTATTATTAAAAGATATTGTCCCACTTTTTATGGGAACCCTCGTTTTTTAAGAAAGAAGATGAAATATAGTAACTCATAGGAGGTTCATGAGTAAGTAAAAAAGGAAGAAGATGAAAATAACTTACCCATAGGAGGTTCATGAGTAAGTAAAGAAGCAAAAAGATGAAAATAACTTACTCATAGGATGTTCATGAGTAAGTAAAAAAGCAAAAAGATGAAATAACTTACTCATAGGAGGTTCATGAGTAAGTAAAAAAGCAAAAAGATGAAAATAACTTACTCATAGGAGGTTCATGAGTAAGTAAAAAAGCAAAAAGATGAAAATAACTTACCCATAGGATGTTCATGAGTAAGTAAAAAAGCAAAAAGATGAAAATAACTTACTCATAGGAGGTTCATGAGTAAGTAAAGAAGCAAAAAGATGAAAATAACTTACTCATAGGAGGTTCATAAGTAAGTAAAAAAGTAAAAAGATGAAATAACTTACTCATAAGAATTTATATGAACTAATCGGCTAAATTTCTATAAAGAGTCGTTCAGTCAGTCGTATTAACATCAAATCATAAACTTAGGTGAGATGCCTCCCTATACATACTTCAACTTCAGAGCTTTCCCAAAGTGCTAGTACATTTTATCGTGATTTAAGAGATAGCCCCTATCCTTTATAAGCATCAATTAAGTTGTTTAGATTGATTTTATTCTTAGTTTGGAGAATAGCTTTCATTACTCGTTCAGATTTTTCTAGATTAGAGTCATTTAATAGTTCAGGTAAAATGGTCGGAACAATTTGCCATGAGACACCAAATTAATCTTTTAACCAACCACATGCTTGAGCATTTTTATCTCCATCCTTTGATAATTTTTCCCAATAATAATCTATTTCTTCTTGGGAGTCACAATGAACGATGAATGAAATTGCTTCTGTAAATTTAAAGTGAGGTCCACCGTTTAACGCAACAAAATCTAACCCCTCTAAGCTAAATTGAATGGTCATAACCGCACCTTCTTCCATACTGTTTGGATCATGTCTTTCTTTTCCGTATCGTGTGATTCTTTCAATTTTTGAATTCTTAAATATAGAAGTGTAATAATTTACGGCTTCTTCGGCTTGTGTATCAAACCATAAATTCGTTGATATTTTTTGAATTTTACTTTGCATAGCTTTTCTCCTTTAATCCAAAAACGTTTATAATAATTAGATATTGGTTTTAGATATGATTCAAACTTTATCAGTTTTAACTATATTCAGGCATTAATACACGTTAATAGAATATATAAAAAAATGAAATTATACTAGCATAGGAGGTGAGTCAATGAATCAATGGGCACCAAAGAGCGGAAGAGTTATTTTACATGTCGATATGAATTCATTTTTTGCTTCAGTTGAAATAGCGAATGATCCATCATTAAAAGGTAAACCAGTAGTTGTGGCCGGTAATGAAAAAGAGCGGAGGGGAATAATCGTAACTGCAAGTTATGAAGCTCGAGCCTATGGAATCCGGGCAACAATGCCATTATGGGAAGCACGAAAAAAATGTCCTGAGATGATTGTGAAAACGCCAACTTTTGAAGCTTACCGAAAAGTCTCAAGGCAAATATTTGAAAAATTAGGTGCAATAAGTCCTAAAATTGAAGTAGCATCAATTGATGAAGGATATATTGATATAACTGATTGTGATGAAAAACTAGGTCATCCAATTAAAATAGCTGAAATGATCCAGTCAATGTTGTTAGAAGATCTTGATATGCCATGTAGTATCGGTATTGGTCCAAATAAATTTCTTGCGAAAACAGCTTCAGATATGAAAAAACCACTTGGAATTACTGTTCTTCGAAAGAGGGATGTTCCTACTATTTTATGGCCTAGAAAAGTAGGAGAGATGCATGGTGTTGGTAAGAAAACTGAAGAAAAATTAAATGAAATTGGCATTATTACAATAGAAGATTTGGCAAAAAGTGATGAAGAACAAGTACAAGAATTATTAGGTGTAAACGGTAAATCTTTAAGAAATAAGGCAAATGGAATAGATGAAAGAGAAGTCGATCCTAGTCGTATGCTTTCACATAAGACAATTGGCCAATCAACGACATTTTCATTTGATGTTTTTGAGGAACCAATGATTGCAGAAAAATTTGAAGCTCTATCGAAACGGGTTGCTGAACGATTAATTAAGAAGGGTTTAGTTGCTGACACTGTGACAATTACACTTCGATTTAGTGACCGAAAAACAATTAATCGAAGTAAAAAACTTACTACACCTGTACAACAAGCTAATGAAATCTTTAAAGAGGCATTTGACCTATGGAAAAGAAATTGGAACGGAGAACCATTACGTTTAATCGGAGTAACTGCCTCACAATTAAATCCAAAAGATGAAATATCAAAGCAATTGGACTTATTTTCTTTTGAAAAGGATGCCAAACAAGAACCTTTGTTTGAAACATTACATAAATTGCAAAATAAATATGGAGAACAAGTGATTAGTTTAGGGAGACAAAAAAAGAAAATTGACTCAAACAATATATTAGATATATTGAAATCTACAGAGTAAACAGCTGGTGCGGTTTCTTAATCGAAGAACCCTTTTTTATTCTCTACGAAAAAAAGACGGTCTATTAATTAGACAGTCTTCAAATAGTTAATAGAACCGTTTAAACTTTCTCGATAATAATTTTAGTTGCTGTTGGAAGATATTGTTCCACTGCATTCAGTACATTTTGATCATCCTGATATGCACCGACTTGTACTCCGTCTACGATTACTCTATGCATTTCAGCCTTAGCCTTAGCTGTTAAGTTAAATGCTTTTACTAATCCATTTACATGCCCTTGAGCTACTTTTTGACGCCAATTTGGGTCTTTTAGTTTTGCAGCATCACTTGCATTATCAATGAAACCATTTTCAGTCAAAATCGCTGGCATATTTGATTCACGTAATACATGAAAATTAGCTTTCTTTTTACCACGATCAGTTAGACCATTTACCTTTACGATCTCTGGATGTAAAACGTTTTGATACTGAGCTGAAGTAGACGTATCTGACAAACTATCATGTATATAATCCTCATAACCTGACGCTGATGTATTAAATGAATTGATATGAACAGATAAAAAGTAGCTAGCACCCCATGAGTTTGCATCATTAGTACGTTCAGTTAAAGAACGATCAGTATCGGTAGATCTGCTCATTCTAACCTCAACGTCATTGTAGTTATTCAATAAATCTCGTATTCTTAATGCGATATCCAAAGTTAAGTCTTTTTCCTTTAATCCATTACCTACTGCACCTGAATCAGAGCCACCATGACCTGGATCTAAATAAAGTTTCAACATTTTTTTATAATCCCCTCCTAAAGATAATGTATTCAAAGTAGCCTTTAGTTGAAATGGACAAGCATCTAAATGTATATAACCAAATTTAAGACATTTAATTGAATTAGGCATTCATTCTAATAGATTCTTTTATTTAGATTGATAGTTAAGTAGGGGAATACTAAAATATTGTCGAATTTATAGATTAGGTTATTTTGTTATCCAATATAACTATTGCAGAGAAGCCAAGGAGGAAAAGTGTATGTATACAAAAATGAAAGCGAATGAACACGTTTATTCATCACATCGTAATGTGGTGTATGCTAGAAATGGAATGGTCGCTACTTCTCAACCATTGGCTGCACAAGCGGGCCTTGATATTTTAAAAAAGGGTGGTAATGCAGTAGATGCTGCAATCGCTACAGCTGCTTGCCTTACAGTAGTAGAGCCTACTTCAAACGGCATTGGCGGGGATGCTTTTGCATTAGTTTGGATGAACGAAAAGTTATACGGTTTAGATTCAAGTGGACCAGCACCTAAAAATATATCGATTGAAAAAGTAAAAGATCTAGGTTATGAAAAAATGCCTAAGTATGGTTGGGTGCCAATAACAGTTCCTGGTGCTCCTGCTGCTTGGGTAGAATTATCGAATCGGTTTGGGAGACTTTCATTAAAGGAAGTGCTACAACCGGCAATTGAATATGCTCGTGAAGGTTTTCCGATTTCACCAACATTAGGTAAGTTTTGGAAGAAGGCTTATGAAATATACAAAAAGGAGTTAAACTCTGAGGAGTTTGCTGCTTGGTTTGATACGTTTGCCCCAAATGGAAGAGCTCCTGAAGTAGGAGAAATTTGGTCGTCACTGGATCATGCAATAACTTTAGAAAAAATAGCCGAAACAAATGGAAAAGATTTTTATAAAGGTGAAATTGCAGATAAAATTATTGAGTCTTCAAATCAATATGGTGGCTTTTTAGCAAAAGAAGATTTAGAGTCTTTTAAACCGGAATGGGTAAATCCAATTAGTATAAATTACAGAGGCTATGATGTGTGGGAAATTCCACCTAATGGTCAAGGCATTGTCGCACTGATGGCTTTAAATATATTGAAAAATGATCAGTTTGATGACAAAGAGAACGTAACTACATATCATAAACAATTTGAAGCAATGAAGTTAGCTTTTGCTTGTGGAAAGGAATATGTGACAGACCGAAAGTTTATGAAGACTTCGGTGGAGAGTCTATTAAGTGATCAATATGGAAAAGAACGTTTTTTAGAGATCACGGAAACTGCTCATACACCATTACCAGGAAGACCGCCTAGTGGAGGCACTGTTTATTTAGCAACAGCTGATGCAGATGGAAATATGGTCTCATTTATTCAAAGTAATTATATGGGTTTTGGGTCAGGTATCGTAATTCCTGGAACTGGAATTGGATTGCAAAATAGGGGTTGTGATTTTAGCTTAAATGAAAAACATGCCAACGCTTTAATCGGTGGAAAAAAATCATATCATACGATTATTCCGGCATTTTTAACAAAAAATAATAAAGCAATTGGACCATTCGGTGTAATGGGTGGTTATATGCAGCCTCAAGGTCATGTTCAAGTAATCATGAATAGCATCGATTTTTATTTAAATCCACAAGAAACTTTAGATGCTCCTAGATGGCAATGGATTGAAGGGAAAATAGTTGAAGTCGAACCTAGTTTTCCGCAAGAGATTATAGAAGAGTTACAGGCTAAAGGTCATGAAATTAAGGTTGCAGATGATACTGGAAGTTTCGGGCGAGGCCAAATTATTTGGAGAAATGAAGATTCTGGCGTTTTAATGGGTGGTACAGAATCAAGAACGGACGGTTGTATAGCAAGTTGGTAAATATGAAAAGGAAATGATTTAATGAAACAATTAGAAATATTCATCGCGTTTTTTCGAAGTAGTATATTAGGATATGGTGGAGGACCATCTACGATTCCTCTAGTTTATAAGGAAGTCGTTGATACGTATAAATGGATGAAAGACGAAGAGTTTTCTGAAATTTTAGCTATAGGTAATATGCTCCCAGGTCCAATCAATACAAAATTAGCAGGTTATATCGGTTATCGTATGGGTGGTATAATCGGAATGCTAAATGCGATTATTGCAACGATCCTACCGACAATCCTATTAATGATTATACTATTAACATCATTATCGTCTTTTAAAGATATAAAATGGGTTAATGGGATGAAGGAATCAATTGTACCTGTTGTTGGGGTAATGTTAGGTGTATTAACATGGCAATTTTATCAAAGTTCAAAAAAAGGATTGAAAACACCAACAATATTAATTCATTTAGTTGTTGGATTGTTTCTAATTCAATTTTTACACATACATCCAGCGATTATTATTGGTAGTTTACTAATATTTGCAATCTTCCAACCAGTAAAAGCAACTTCCTCAAATGACCATCAGACGAGGAAGGGGAGTACAAACGAATGATTTATTGGAAATTATTTCTTTCATTTCTTATAACGAATCTTTTAGGATATGGTGGGGGGCCAGCTACAATCCCATTAATTCAAAATGAAGTTGTTACACAAAAACATTGGTTAACAGGGCAAGAATTTCATGAAGCGTTTGCAATGGGAAATGCCTTACCAGGACCTATCGCCACAAAAATGGCTGGCTATATTGGATATAAAATTGGAGGAATCTTTGGTTCCTTTATTGCAGTCTTTGCAACGGTATTCCCTTCTTTATTGCTAATGATTCTATTGATTGGGTTGCTTTATAAAAATCGTGACTCAATTCGAGTGAAGAGAATGACAGCATATGTAAAACCGACAATTGTTGTCCTTTTAGGTCTACTTACATATCAATCTTTTTCTGATTCGTTTCATGATATTGGAGCATTCCAAGTTATTTTTATTGCGGCTTGTACATTTTTCTTAATGGAAAAATTTAAGATTCATCCGGCTTTTGTAGTACTTGGTGCATTAATTTATGGTGCCATTAATCTTTAAAAATAAAAAAAGAAACCAATTAATTGGTTTCTTTTTCATTTTCTTTTTCCTTTTCCTTGCTCATAACTTCTTCATAATCTTTATTAAACCAAAGTGGATCCATATTATCTACTTCGCCATTATAATTAATCAAAATTTCTTCGCCAGCTTTAATGTCTTTGTAAGCGAAAAAATCAAATGTGTGATTATCAAAGTTAATATCGTAAGTTGCATTTGCATCATAAGAATGGTTGAATAGCATTCCGTATCCTAGAAGAATAGCTGAATGATTAATACCATATTCAAATGCGTAGTCTGCTAATAAAGTTTTCTCGATATGCTCATGTTCCTCGTTCGGGTAAGAAATAACTGGCGCCTCGTGTATTAATTCACCTTTTGCAATATCACGTGTTGCAAAGACACCTCGATTAAATTCACCGTCACTCAACGTAGAAGTTTTAATTTCAATCATAATTACACCTATAATTCTCTCTTAAGTCTTATAGATAGTTTGCCATTATTTTAAATATAAATCAATTTTTTTATCTATTTATCGTTATTCACAAAAAAAAGTGCGTCTCTTATTCGAGCGAAAGGAGTAGTAAAGCTAATATTAGATTAAAAACTGATAAAATTTTAAAAATCTAAGTATATATTTTGCCAAAACATCAAATTATAAAATTGTTATATATATATAGGGAGGCAGATTATAATGAAATTTTTTTATAAGATTATGATTTTATTGATTGTAATGTCTTCTATTCTTCCAGGAAATAAGCAGGTAAATGCAACTAGCAAAAAGGAATTTCTGCGAATTGAAGGATATAAGCCAAACCAAACTGTTAACAAAATTCCTAATCTAGCTGATATTTTCCAGGTTTCAACAAATCAGATCCTAGTAACTTTTGATTCACAAGTTGATATTTATTTAGGAACAAAAGCATCTTTTTATTGGATTCAAAGTTTATCTGATAAAATCCCTACCGGAATTGCATCACTAGGAAACAAAAGTCAATTTAATGCAAGGAATGCCTTATCAAATAATCAAGTTACAATTACAAAGGTACAAGGAGATAACAATTCATTCTTGTTAACCTTTAAACAAGAAATCCCTTCAAATAAGCGATTTAAACTAGCAGTTCGTCATTTGCACGCTCCTGGTGGAAAACCATTTGATGGTATAAATGGTATAAAAGTATTTACAGGTAAATAATTATTTTGTAGTTTGTCTACATGATTGATGTAATCCCCTATTGCAGAGGGGATTTTTTTATGTCTTGTAATGAATAATGTTACCAAGCGATCGGTAGAAATTAAATGTAGTGTAGTTCAAAGAAATTTTTTTGAACAGGGTATAGCTTACTCCAAAAAAAATCTTAAAAAATATAAATTATAGAATTGACTTTAACGTTGCGTAAAGGTGTATTGTAAAGATGTCAGGAGGTAGTCGCAATGGAATACACTGTACAAAAGCTTGGACTTCTAGCAGGAATCAGCACAAGGACTTTAAGATATTATGATGAGATTGGGATTCTTAAGCCGGCAAGAATTAACTCATCAGGATATCGGATTTATGGTCAAGCGGAAGTAGATCGCTTACAACAAATCTTATTTTATAGAGAACTAGGTATGAATTTAGAAAACATTAAAGAAATTATCACGTCACCTGACTTTAATAGTACCAAGGCGTTAAACGAGCATCGTGAGCGGCTTCTTGATAAAAGAAAGCAATTGGATTTATTAATTTCAAACGTTGAAAAGTCAATTGCTCTAACAGAGGGGAGAATTACAATGTCAAATAAAGAAAAATTTGAAGGTTTTAAGAAAGATATGATTGAAGAAAATGAAAAGAAATATGGAAAAGAAGCACGTGAAAAATATGGGGATGAAGCTGTTAATAAAGCAAATCAAAAAGTAATGAATATGACAGAAGAAGATCATAAAGAAGTAACGCGACTTGCTGAAGAATTAGCAAAAACACTAGCTGAAGCATATAAAACGGGTGATCCATCAAGTGAAATTGCCCAAAAAGCAGCTGATTTGCATAAACAATGGTTAACATTTTATTGGAGCAAATATAGTAAGGAAGCTCATGCAGGCCTAGCCCAAATGTATGTAGACGATGAACGCTTTAGAGCACATTACGATAAAGAACAACCAGGAACTGCTGAATTTTTAAGAGATGCAATTCATATTTACACGCAACATAAAAAATAAGTCGGGGATGGTGTACTTAGGCAAGTTCTAAGTACACCTGTTCTTAATTCGTGAAGGTTCATGAGTAAGTGAAACAGCAAATAAGAAAAAAGGTGACTCATGAGGGGTTCATGAGTAAGTAAAACAGCAAAAATAAGAAAAAAGGTACCGCATGAAGGGTTCATGAGTAAGTAAAACAGCAAAAATAAGAAAAAAGGTGACTCATGAGTGGTTCATGAGTAAGTAAAACAGCAAAAATAAGAAAAAAGGTTCCGCATGAAGGGTACATGAGTAAGTAAAACAGCAAAAATAAGAAAATACCTTACTCATAAAAGGTTTATGAGATGTAAAACTGAAAAAGAAGATGTTGTCATACTCTTATGTCACATGGAAATCAACATCACTCTACTTCTTTTACGAAAATTTGCTAACTTATTTAACAAGGTTGTTTTTCAGTAGCGTGAAAAAGTGTAATTAGATTCATTCTAAGTACACTTTTTTATTTTTTTTGGAAAAAAATAGTAAATGTATTCAATGAAATTTGGTATAATTATTTTTATGATTATTTAGTTTGATGTAAATTTTGTAGAGATGTATTATAAATTTTTAAATAATGGAATGTTTATGTACAATATAGGTAAGAATTTGATTTAAATAATTTAATTTTTAAACTAAGGATGTACTAAAATGGACGAACAATTTATACCGAGGAAAGAGCGACATAAGAAGCGCTTTATTAGAAAGCGTCAAAATATTGAGCATGAAAAAATAAAATTTAGTACTTATATATTAAGTGTATTTTATTATTTTTTATTATTTTTAATTTTTAATCTTGTACAATTTTATATATTTCAGCATGTTAATCACACCATTAAATCACTAGGGAATTTTGATTTAGCTAGAGCAATTATATCAGGATTAATCTATTTACTATGTATTATTTGTATTGAGGATACTTATAGAAGATATCGAATACCTTCAACTTTCATCCGAATATTAATACCAATTTTAGTGTTTATTTTAGCAATCGTCACTATGTATACTTTAATAAAAGTATTTTTCTAATACGATTTGTTAAGTGAAAACAGCAAAAAAGTATTACTTCTTTTAATGATGTAATACTTTTTTTGTTAAACTTAAATGGTATTTTGTTAGATGGATAAGGTGTAGGGAATTTTTAGTTTAAGCTGTGTAATGGCTAAAAGATGGGGGAACAAAGTGCTTTATTTATGATTCTTTTACACTCATTTCTAATAATCTTTTTTGTATCCAAACAGCGGCTTGGGTACCATCGCCCATTGCTATTGTGACTTGTTGAGAGTGGGCTACTAAATCGCCGGCTGCCCATACATTTGTAACATTCGTCTCCTTTGTCCGTGAGTCTACAATAACATGCTTATTATTTAAAAGATTTACTCCTAGCTGGATAGCGAGACTATTTTGTACTTTATTTCCACCAAAACCAATAAATGCTCGGTCCCCATAAATTATTTCACCACTATGTAAACAAATGCCTTTAAAAGTGGAATCGTCTTCTTTGAGTACTTCTTTAATCGTTTCTTTTCGATAGTGAACTCCAATTTTCTGTAGTTGGTCATGTAATTTGGAGTCAAGGTCATGTCCATCGTGATTAATATATGTAATTTGTTTTGACCAATAAGCTAATGTTATGGCAAGATTTGCACCAATATTACCAGATCCAAGTATTAAAACACTTTTATTTAAAATTTCATATCCATCACAATCTGGACAAACATAAATTGTCGATCCAAGACAATCGACTAGATTTTTAATTTGAGGAATTCGATCAATTAGTCCAGTTGCTAGTAAGACTGTTTTGGCAGAATAAGATTTTCCTGTTTCCGTCTCTATTAAGAATTGATTGTTTACGTTTTGTATACTTATTACTTTATCTTGGATGAATGATACACCATAAACTTCAGCATGCTTTCTTCCTAGTTGTCTTAGCTCTTGTCCACTTATACTATTCGGCCAACCTAATATATTACGATATGTTTTACATAATGTTGAGCGACCATAATTTGAGTCAATTACGAGTACATTCCTTTGGTATCGACCAAGCTGAATGGATGCCTGTAAGCCTGCGAAACCTCCCCCTACTATGATACATTCATATAACTCATTCATAGACTAGTCTCCTAAATCATTTAATACAAAATCGTATATGTTCAATTTTTCCAATTAAGCAATTTCTAATCATAATTTCTCAATTAATCTAATTGTTGAAAATAAAAAGATTTTTGATTGATATATTCTGAATATTTAGGTACGATTTTTCTATTAACTTATTTTAATTTGTTGTTTTTTGTGGAGGGAGTAAGAATGAGTGCAGATAAGATTGCCTTAACAAATTCTAGAACGAAGGGAATTATTCTCGTATTAACTGCGGCAATATTATGGGGCATATCTGGAACTGTTGCACAATTTGTATTTCAAAGAAATCATTTTAGTCCAGAATGGTTAGTCGTTATTCGATTATTGTTTTCAGGAATCATCCTATTAATTTTTGCTAGTCTAAAAGAAAAAGGACATATAACGGAAATTTGGAAGGATAAGAAGGATATCTTTAGTTTATTGTTATTTAGTATTCTTGGAATGTTAGCAGTTCAATATACATACTTTGCCGCAATAAAAGCTTCAAATGCTGCTACAGCAACAATTTTACAATATTTGGCACCTGTCATTATTACATGCTTTTTAGCAATGCGTTTCAAAAAAGTACCAACTAGAAAAGAAGTACTGGCTGTCATTTTAGCGCTTGCAGGGACATTTTTATTGGTAACACATGGAACGATTAAAGGATTGTCTATTACTGGATGGGCATTATTTTGGGGGTTAGCGTCAGCTTTTGCTTTAGCATTTTATTCAATTCATCCTCAGAATCTTTTAAAAAAATTTGGGTCGACTATCGTAGTAGGGTGGGGAATGCTAATCGGTGGAATTTGTTTTAGTTTCATACATTCACCTTTTAATTTCCAAGGTCATTGGTCGATGAGTGCATATTTCGCAGTCATTTTTATTGTTATATTTGGAACGTTAATAGCCTTTTATTGCTACTTAGAGAGTTTAAAGTATATTAATGCTTCCGAATCTAGCTTACTTGCATGTGTGGAACCATTATCAGCTGCTGTACTGTCAGTCATTTGGTTAAGAGTAAATTTTGAAATGATAGATTGGATCGGTAGCCTATGTATTATAAGTACGATTGTCATTTTATCAATGACTGATCGAAAAGAGACTAATTGACGATTATCTGTCACAAAAGAGCATAAAAAGACAGGACTCAATCAATTTAACTTGTTAGGATGTAATTAAGGGAGGAGTCATATGGCTTGGGTTGAATCTTTACAAAAGGCAATTGATTATATTGAAGACAATTTATTAAACGAGTTAACGATTGAAGAAATTTCTAAACAAGCTAATTCATCTGTTTTTCATTTTCAGCGAACATTTTCAATTTTAACTGATATTAATCTAGCTGAATATATAAGACGAAGAAGATTGACGCTAGCGGCCAATGAATTAACAACTACTGATCATAAAATAATTGATATTGCCTTGAAATATAGGTATGACTCTCCTGAGGCTTTTGCAAAAGCGTTTAGAAGACAGCATGGTGTAACACCAAGTGAAGCAAGAAAGTTTATTGGAAAACTAAAATCATATAACCGCCTCGTTATTCAGGTGAGTTTGAAGGGAGCCGAACCAATGCAATTTAATATTGTTGAAAAAAGTGCTTTTCAAGTAGTTGGAGTAAAAAAAGAGTTTTCTTATTTGAATGATCAACAACAGCAACTGATTCCTAAAATGTGGGAAGAGGTTAATGAAAATGGTACGAGTGATCGTTTGTACGAATTGAACAACGGTGACATTAAAGGTGTTTTAGGTGTATGCATGATGAGCGAGGAGCAAAAATCAAAAAATTTACTAGAATATTGGGTTGCAACCGAATACGAAGGAGATGTACCAGAAGGTTTTTATTTTCACGAAATTCCTGCATCAAAATGGGCTGTATTTGGTGTTCATGGAGCGATGCCGAACGCAATGCAATCGGCATGGAAAAAGATTTATTCGGAATGGTTTCCTTCAAGTGGCTATTCACATGCAGGTATCCCAGAATTTGAACTTTATCCAGAAGGAAATCCATTTAGTGAAGATTATTATACTGAAATTTGGATTCCGGTAAAATAAAACCAATCATTAAAAGCGTTAAAAAAGGTGCTTTTTAGAGAAAGCACCTTTTCCTTTTATGTATGGATTTATCCTCTTAATGCTTCTAAAACTACTTGTGCTTTGTAGCCTTCAGAGAAATCTATAATTGTAGCTTCTTCACCTTTTAGAGCCTTTACTAAATGGTCAATTAATGAATCAGCTAAAGTTTGATCGGCTTCAATTTGTTGAATTGGCTCGCCGATTTTTCCTCCTTCTAAATTAGCCCAATTTACTAAAGAAAGAGTTCCTTTCGAACCGTATGCTGTAAATTTAATTTCTTCTTCACCTGCAATTTGGCTTAAGCCATCTATTATTACAGGAGTGCCATCTTCTAATTCTAAAAAGGCGATAATTCCATTTTCGGAAGCAAGAGGGTCAGCGGGATATTGCATATGTTTCGTGCCTACTTTCATATTACCAAAAATCTTTTGAATTTGTTGAATATAATGCACACCAACCTCTAATACATAACCGCCTTGTTCTTTTGTAGCAACCCACTCATTTTGTTGCCATAGTCTCGGCCAATTAGGAAAACGCATCTTTAATTCGATTCTTCTTAAGTCGCCAACATATCCGGATTTAATAAGGCTAGCAAAAGACTTACTACCAACATTGTAGTTTAATGGAAAGTTCATTGCGTGAAAAATACCTTTTTCTTTAGCTTGGGTATAAAGTCCTAGAGCTTCCTCTGTTGAGTTTGCCAAAGGCTTTTCACAAAGCACATTAATTCCTTTTGCGATTACATCAGTTACTACCGAATAGTGATATTTTGGAGGTACAGTCACATAAACGAGATCAAGTTCTGTATTTTCAAGCATCTCAAGATGATTTGTAAAGGTTAAAACTGATTCTAATTGGCTACTTGTTTCTTGAACTCTTTCCTCTAATGTGTCACATATTGCTACTATTTTTGTTTCTTGGTGGTTTGAAAATAAAGGAATTAATCTTTGGCCAATTGCGCCAAGACCAATAATACCAACTTTTATCATGAGAAAAACACCTTTCAAAGTAGATTTATATTGTAATTATAGTAAGAAAAATTAAATAATTAAAGAAATAGATACCATGTTCTTAGATTTAAAAATTTAAGGTCCTACAAATTGCTCATAGCAAAATAATTTTTGAGTAAAAAGTTTTGTGAATTACCAAATTCGAAAAGGGGTTTTCGACATAGAAAAAGAATATAAATCATTGATAAGTAATGGAGGTGACATTATGGAGAAGAAGCCATTGTATTATGATGGTAGTGGGGATGGAGAAAAATTAATTCAATCAGAAGTTATAAAAAAGCAAATGAGTATTGTTACTGAAGTAAGAAAAAATTTAACTGGTAATCCGTTTGTGATTGATTGGAGTCAAGTTAATGTAGCTGGGAAATGATTCGTTATTTGTGCTTGTTTGTTCTTGATTGAGAACGAATCGGTGAACTATTAACAAAATAATGAATTGAAAAATTGTTTATCCCAGTTAATTTAAATTAAAAAAGATGTCCCATAAGTTAGAAAAAAACTTAGGGGACATCCTTATTAAAGAGTATTAACAGTTTCCATCAATGTCGCAGCTTAATGAAGACTGCTCAACAAGTTTTTGGTTGTTTAATGCTTGAATAAATGCTTCTTTACTTTGAACACCTTGTAAAACTTGATCACCAATTATAAAAGTTGGTACTGCATTAATAAAATTAGGGTTTTGAATCGATGAGTCATATTTTGTATTTGAAACAGCTTCAATGAATTGAGAACGGTCTAAGCCAAGTTTTTCAGCGATATCTGCCAGTACGTTTACATCACCAATTTCTTTACCTTTTGTCCAAAAGTCTGCTAAAACTGCTTGAGCATATTCAGCACCTTTTCCATTTTCTTCTGCGAATAGAAAGCCTCTATGAGCTTTTTTAGTTGAAGGATGGGGATCCATTGTTGGTAAAATCATCTCTACACCAAGTTTTTGTGCAAGTGGTTGAACACCGAATTTCCATCCTTGTTGAATATAAGAACTATTAGGACTTAAAGGTTCAGCTCCCTCAGGTCTTAATTGGAATGGTTTCCATTCAAGCTCTACATCGCTAACTTCTTTAATAGCGTCCTCAAGTGGTTTTTTTCCTAAATAGCAAAACGGACATACATAGTCCGAATAAATTGTAACTTTCATTATGAAACCTCCTAAATCAATTAAAGAAAGTATAAACAATATTAGAACTAAATCTCAATTTATTAGCTTCGAATTACGAAATTTTTAAGTGAAGTAACAGATATTCAACTAAAAAGAAATAGAGCATAAGAGCTCTATTTCTTTAAATCATTGGTAGATTGATCATCAGGTGGTGGATTTGTTCCAATTCTAGCAGTGTTTAGATCAACAAATGAGTTTAAAAAATATTTTCTTCTTAAAAGTAAAACGGTTAATAGTAATAGGCCACAGATTGATGTGAAAATCATTCCAGTAAGTAATCCACCGATATACATGAATGTATCCATTTGTGATGTAAATAGTGACCAAACTAATATTGAAAGGATTCCGTCTGCTAAAACAATGGCAAGCGATACTACTAAATACGGTAAAAATTGTCCAGTTTCTTTTGTTTTCTTTGAAGCATATCGATACCCAATTGGTACAGATAAAAAGATGATAAAACAATAGAAGAGTAATATGAAATCTCGAATTGACATAGTATCACACCTAACTTTTTTGTTGGTACTATACTATATGCAGAATATTCATATAATTGGACAAGATTTTTTTATTTACCAATTTTTACTTTTTTCTTTTTAATTTCTGCTTTTTCAGGCTTTGTAGGAGAGAAGTTATCAAAATCCTTTTTTGTTTCTGGTACTTCGATATGACCTGTTCTTATATTTGCTTTATATAAATCAACTTGCTCTTTTGTATCTTTATTTAAATTCTTATCTGTTTTTGCAAGATCAACGCCATTTTCTTTAATACCCCATCTCAAAATGCGTCCACCTTGAAAGTTCCCTTTTAATGACTTGGTGATTACTTCATCTACGCCTTTATCAATTCGTTTAATTGCTGATGTTAGGGTGACATTTTCCGGTAATCCTTGTTTATATTGATCCCGGTCAACACCAATAACCCAAACCTTTTTGCCATTTTTCTTTAATTTTTTAGCTTCAGTAAATACACCTAATCCTGTTTTTCCTGCTACTTGGAAAATAATATCTACACCTTTATCATTGTATAAGGTTTTTGCTAATTTACTTCCGTCTGCAGGTTTATCAAATGAATTTGCAAATTCCGTCAATACTTTTATTTTTGGATCCACGGACATAACACCTGCTTTGAAACCATATTCAAATCTTTTAATAAATGGATCCTTTGTACCACCAATAAATCCGATCTTATGCGTTTTAGTGTTCATCGCAGCTGCAATACCAGCGAGGAATGCTGACTGCTCTTCACGATAGGTAACGCTAACAACATTTGGTTTTTCAACAATCCCATCAATTATGACAAAGTCCGATTTTTTTTCTTTACTCGCAACTTCAGAGATGGCTTTTTGAAATGAATAGCCTATTCCAAATGTTAAATCATATTTTTTCTTTGCATACTTCATTAATTCTTTTTTTGCTGCTTTGTCTGTTGGAGCATCTGTTTTTACATAATTTTTATTTTCTTTCCAACCATGTTTCTTTCCAGTTTCTATAATTCCATCCCAAACTGCTTGGTTAAATCCTTTATCGTGAATTTCAGTTTTACCCATAACAATTCCAATTTTAAAATCATTTTCTTTTTCTTTCTCCGATGCACTTATATTATTATTTCGATTAGCACAGCTGGTTAAAGTAAGGCTAGCAATTAGTGAGACAGTGGCGATTTGGAAAAAACGTCTTCGCATTGTTTTCCTCCATATATTATATTTAAAAAACTAAGCTCTATTGTGTAAATTTCCCAATCAATTCATAAATCATTCTTTAAAGTGTTGGCAATTTAATAGACAAGTGGTACTGTAACAATTAGAAATGATTAAGATGGAGGCATTAACGTGAAGCTTGTATTTTTAGGAACGGGAGCAGGAATGCCATCAAAAGGTAGGAATGTAACAAGTATTGCATTACAGCTTTTAGAGGAAAGAGGAGCAACATGGCTTTTCGATTGTGGTGAAGCAACACAGCATCAAATATTACATACGTCTATTCGGCCACGACGAATCGAGAAGATTTTTATTACTCATTGCCATGGTGATCATATCTTTGGATTGCCTGGATTATTAAGTAGTAGAACTTTCTTAGGTGGAGAAGATTTATTAACAATTTATGGACCTAAAGGGTTAAAGGATTATGTGGAAACTAGCTTTAAAATTAGTGGTACTTACTTAAAATATCCGATTCATTACGTTGAAATTTCTGAAGGGATCGTTTTTGAAGATGACCAATTTATTGTTCAAGCAGTAGAACTTGAACATGGAATTCAATCATTTGGTTATCAAATTATTGAAAAGGATTTACCTGGAGAATTGAACGTAGAGGAATTAAAGAAAATTGGTGTAAAGCCAGGGCCAGTTTATAAATTCCTAAAAGAAGGGAAGACAGTAACTTTAGAGGATGGAAGAATTTTAAATGGTAAGGATTTTATTGGATCTTCAAAAAAAGGTCGACGCATTGCAATAGCAGGGGATACTCGTATAACTGATAAAAGTAATTTGCTTGCAAGAGGTATGGATGTATTAGTTCATGAATCAACCTTTGCAGACGATGAAACAGCTCATGCTTATGATTATTTCCATACTACAAGTACTCAAATTGCAACAGTTGCTAAATGTGAGGGGATTAAAACACTCTATTTAACACATATAAGTGCAAGATATCAAGGGGAAGCTTCAAAAAAATTGTTAGATGAAGCACGTGAAATCTTTGATCATACGTATATCGTGAATGATTTTGATGAATACGCTATCACAAGAAATGATTAAATTTTCAGTTAAGATGCAAAAGCTTAAAAAGTTGAGAAGTTTACATAAAAGAATCGTTTAGAGACATGATATAAGTATTCTGTGTAAAAGGAAGGTCATGGCTTTGAAACAGTTAAAAGTTATCCTTTTATTAATTTTTAGTTTCCAATTTATTTTTTACAGTTCTATTAATGCATCAGCTGAAAGTAAAAATCGATATTACTATGAAAAACAAGGTACTGCTATTTGGGAGGTACCTGTAAAAGAGAAAGTAATAGCAATTACATTTGATGATGGGCCGAATGATGAATATACCCCAGAAGTTTTAGATTTGTTAAAGAAGTATAATGCTAAAGCTACATTTTTTTTAGTCGGTGAGAGAGTTGCGAAATTTCCTGAAGTTGTAATGAGAGAAATAAAAGAAGGTCATGAAGTTGCGAATCATACATATACGCATGCTAGACTTCAGTATTTAACTGATGAACAAATAAGAGATCAATTACATAAAACTCATGATGCAATTATAGCTGCAACCCATGTCGAACCAGTATTATTTAGACCACCATTTGGTTACTATAGTGAGCGTTCAATAAATACCGTGCATGATCTTGGCTATTTAACTGTTATGTGGTCTTGGCATCAGGATACATTTGATTGGCAAAATCCTGGAGTATATAAAATCGTATCAAATGTATTAAAAGATACTAGAAAAGGAGATATTGTTCTTTTTCATGATCACGGGGGGGACCGTAGTCAAACTGTCGATGCACTGAAGCAAATCTTACCAGCTCTTCAAAAGCAGGGCTATCAGTTTGTAACGGTATCACAATTATTACAATTAAAAGCAGGAGTTAAACTTCCTAATTTTTAGTCAGAACCAGATCAATGGGTAACCAAAATTGATCTGGTTTTTTGTTTGTCTTGTACTTCTACTTCTTAAGTCTGATATAAAACCATTCCTCAGGCCATTATTCCGATATAAAAACTTGTATAAGATAAGAGTATAAGTTGAAAGGAGGCGACGAGGTCATGAAGAAGTTCTTAACTTTTATCCTCGTACTAATATTAATTGGAGTTGCTTTAGCGAATTTAGGTGGCTTGATTACTTTAGCACTTGGGTTAGTAATCACATATTTCAGTTTTAAAAAGTTTATGAAAACAGATTCGATTTTAATGAAAATCATCTGGACAATTATTGGATTAATCGGTTTATCGATTGCAATAGGTGGTCTTCCTTCTTTAATAGGTGCAGCAGCAGCAATTTTGCTTTATTACCTATATAAAGATTATAAAAATCAAAAAAAACTTAAAGATGATGAATTTAATGTTTATGATGAAAATTTTAACCCTATAAAATAAGAGGAGTGTATGATTATGAAAAACTTATTTACTCGTATTAAAAATCAAATCTCAGCGGATTTACATGGCTTATTAGATGAGAAAGAACAACAAAATCCTATCTCACAATTAAATTACTTCATTAAACAATCTGAAAGTGAATTAGGAAAAGTAAGGGGATTACTTGAAAGACATTACTCATTACGTACGAAATTCCAAGTCGAACGTGAGGGAGCACTTCAAATGGTGCAAAAACGTGAAGAGCAATTAAAGGTTGCTAATGAAGCGGGTGCCGAAGAGTTAATCAAACGTGCAACTGAAGATCTTGCTTTTTATAAAGAACAAGCTGAAAAGTTTGTTACATTAATCGCTAAAACAGAAGAAGAAATTAGCTTTATGCATGAGCAAGTTAATCAAATTGAAAAAAAGCTAAAAGAGCTTCATACGAAAAAATATGACTTAATGTCTCGTCAAAACATGGCTCACGCGACAAAAAAAATAAATGAAACTCACCATTTACTTAATAGTAAAATGCCATCAATTGACTTCAACTACTTTGAAAAACAAATTCGTGATTTAGAGCTAAGAGTTCGTTCAGAATTTGATCTACAATCATTTGATTACAAAATTGACTTATTAAAAAAAGAACTGACAAATAAAGTAAAGCAAGAAGCATAATCGTTTTTGAGAAGAAGAGATCACCAATCTCTTCTTTTTTTGTGGATTTAAAAAGGCTGAAAGAGCATTTTGAGTACCTCGTGAACCTGTTATGAGGAAGTAGATTACAAGAAAAGGCAATATAAGTACCTCATGAACCCAATTTTTTGTCTGTTTTTTGATTATTTTGGAATAAATTTCTCTTTAAATAATATAGATAGGATGTTGACTTTAAATAGTATTGTAAAATTATTTGAAAATTTAGAATTAGTTTATCAAACAAAAAAGGTAGATTTTGAGAAAGGGCGAATTAGTTATGAAAGGCTTCGAGATCGTTTTAAAAGACATTGTTATTTATTAAAGTAAGATTCGTAAGATTCCCACATAATTCAACATCAAAAGATCCAACAATGAGGAGCGTATAAGGAGGTTTTTAGAGTTTCAATCTTTGGAATGTGGGGCGGTTAATGGAATCCATTTATTTTAACAGTGCTTTTATTCAAATCATGCGACTTGATGGAGTTTTTATTTTTGTATAGGTGTTTTTAAAAGAGAAAAATTAAGAATGACTAGTAAAATAAATTTGAAAGTAGGGTTATTATTGAGAATTAAAGGTAATATCGTAAAAAAACATGATGTAGTTCATTGTATGGTTTCGACTGAGGCGCAGTTTGCTTGGGATCTTTTAAAGAAAACAAAATATCGATGTATTCCAGTTTTAAGTGAAAACGATAAAGAGTATGTTGGAAATCTTTATCGTGTGGATTTAGCTGAGTATTTAGTAGATAACGATTCTTTGCAAGGCAAGACAGTAAATGATTTTGTGCGCAAAGAATGTCCACCAATTCAGGAGGATTCACCATTTTTCAAAGTATTCTTTACGATTAAACGTTTTCCTTATTTAGCAGTAGTAAACGATCTAAATGAATTTGTAGGAATTTTAACGCATAAAACAGTTTTTGAATTATTAGAAGAAGCATGGGGACTAAAAGACGGCGGTTATTCATTAACTGTTAGTACGATGGAACATGAAGGTGCATTAGCAAGATTAGCTAAGCTTGTAAATAAATATTCTAATTTGAAGAGCTGTATTACACTAGATAGTGATTCGGTTTATCGAAGAATTTTAATTACACTACCACCAACTATTAGTGAAGACGATTATATTAAGTTGAAAAAAGATATTATTAAAAAAGAGTTTCATATTATGCATGAAGAAGTTTCAACAAGTCATGCAACTCAAAAATGATTAAAAAGAAGAGCAAGGGGATCAATATAGAGTCCCTTGCTCTTTTTTTTAAAATATGATGCCAGTTCAGGCTTGAACTTAGTTAAACCCTTAATTTAGCTTTTTATGTACTTCATGATTTGATTCTTTATTTTTCTTTAATGAATCGAATTTTAATAGTAAGAGAGTTGATACCTTTTGAGGGTAGCTAAGTGGTTTGCCTTTTGCTTCTACCATTGAATTGCCAACAACATAACTGATTGTTAGAAAGCCAACAATTAAAACTAGTGTGACGATTAAAGCAATTGTGATGAGAATACGCTTAATACTTGCTCGTAATACACTACGGTTTGTTATTTTCATCAGAAAACTCTCCCCCTTAGGACAACACAGTTACCTGTATCATTTTATTACCTAAAGAAGAGAGTCATGACAAGCAGATTAAATTTTATTAATTTTTTCATATTCCTCTTGGATCTCACGTGATCGAACAGTTGCTTCAATAAAGCAATTTAAAAATGAATTAGCAACTTCACGGTCTTCAAGAACAGATATTCCAGCTTGAGTAGTGCCATTTGGGCTTGTAACTTTCTTTCTCAATGTCAATGGAGATTTATTCGTTTCTTGAAGCATTGAAATCGAGCCCATTAAAGTTTGTTGAATAAATGGCTTGGCAATATCACGATGGATCCCTAGTGCCATTGCAGCTCGTTCAAATTGTTCGATGACATAATATATATAGGCAGGACCACTACCAAATAATCCAGTCATAGCATGTAATTCGTCTTCTTCAACTTTAGCGACAATACCAACACGCTCAAATAATCTTTTTGCTGTTTGCACTTTTTCAAAAGGAACTTCATCTGGATAAGCAAGTGCTGTAGCAGATTTCCTAACGAGTGAAGACGTAGTAGGCATTGCACGAACAATATTCAGATTTTCATTTCCTAGTAACTGTTTAATTGTATTGATTGTAACACCTGCTACTAAGGAAATAATTAATTGTTTTTCATTGAAAAAACTTTTAATTTGATCAAGAGCGACTGTAACATCTTTAGGTTTCATCGCTAAAAAAACTACACTTGAACCAGAGATTGCTAACTGACGGTTAGTAGTAGCTAATACACCGTATTTTGTATGTAAACTATCTAAACGCTCTAAATCCTCCCTATTAGTGATCGCAATTTGATCACTCTCAATATACCCACTATCTATTAACCCTGCAATTAATGCTTCTGAAATACTACCTGCACCAATAAACGCAACTTTGCCTAGAAACATTACATTCACCTCACCTCTATTGTAATAGATATTTATATTAGAGAAATAAATGCTATATTCCTTGTTGACATATTACTTTTATATAATTTTTCAAAAATATTTTTAAATAATTTTTAGTTGAAGGGAAAATTTTAATGAGAAAAGAAGTAATTAGGAAATTTTTCTAAGTTTTGTAACGATTAATTCCTTTTCCGTCCCCGTGTTTTCTGTACATTCTAGATTCTGTCTTTACATTAATGTAAAATTCTAATCATCTTTGTTTTTATTTTTTTAAATGTATATTAGAATTAACTGTAAGAAGATTCAGATAAGGAGGAATAAGTATGATCCCTGAAGATAAGATTCACCAAATTACACTCCCGGTACCGTATGCAATGAATACTGTAAATGTTTTTTTAGTTGAAGGAGATTTATTGACTTTAATTGATACAGGAACGAATACTCCAGATACATTAGATGCACTTAAAAGTGAATTAGATAAATTAGGGTATAAATTAGAAGATATTGAACAAGTCATTTTAACTCATCATCATCCAGACCATGCAGGACTATTAGAGGAGTTTAATGAGGATGTAAAAATATTAGGTCATGAACGAAATATTCCATATTTAACCCAGGACGAATCATTTTTAAATTACTATAATGAGTATTTTATTGAAAATGCGCTATTATACGGTGTACCACAAGAATATGTACAAAGAATGCCACGAACAACAGAGAAAATGCCATATACTAGTATTCGTTCTTTAACTCATACGATCGATGAAGGCGATCGAATTGATAGTATTTTTGGGTTGAAAGTATTGTACACACCTGGTCATGCAACTTCTCACATTTCTTTAATTAGTGAGGATGATGGCATTGCATTTGGAGGAGATTTATTATTAGATAAAGTTTCGTCAAACCCAATCATAGAGCCTCCATTAAATGGTGAAACCGAACGTGTAAAACCATTATTACAATACAATCACTCTTTACAAAGAATAGCAGAACTTCCGATTACAAAATTATATACTGGACATGGTGAACCAGTTATCGATATTAAAGGGTTAGTAAAAAGTAGATTAGAAAAGCAAAAAGCTAGAGCTGAAAAAGTATATGAAATGATTAAAAAACAACCGTTAACTGCATATGAAGTTTGCCAAATGTTATTTCCAAAGGTTTATCAAAAGCAACTTTCACTTACTATATCTGAAACAATTGGTCAATTAGACTATCTGGAAAACTTAGGTTTTATTAGTTTAAATGAACGAAATGATGGTATACTTGAGTATAAAACGAATGAGCATTCAGTCAGTCAATAATAGAGGTGGGAATTTTTGAGGTTAAGTAACCAAACGGTAGTAATAACAGGTGCTTCTAGTGGTCTTGGGAAAGATTTAGCTTTAACTGCAGCAAAACAAGGCGCTAATATCGTCTTAATTGCTAGAAGAGAAACAGAGCTAAAAAACTTAAAGGCAAAAATACAAGAAGATTTTCCAGTTAAATGTCATTATTTTGTTGTAGATGTGACAGATGAAAATGCAGTATACGATGCATTTCACCAGATCGAGGAACAATTTGATGGAATCGATGTTTTAATAAATAATGCAGGGTATGGTCTATTTCAAACGGTTGAACAAATGTCACTTCAAGATATGAAGCAAATGTTTGATGTCAATGTATTTGGAGTCATGATTTGTTCAAAGCTTGCCCTTACGTCTATGAAGCTGAAAGGGAAGGGGCATATTATTAATATCGCTTCTTTAGCTGGTAAGATTGCAACTTCGAAGGCTGCAGCATATGCAGGTTCTAAGCATGCAGTACTAGGTTTCAGCAATGCCTTAAGACAAGAAGTTGAAAAAGACGGTATCTATATTACGAATATAAATCCAGGTCCAATGGATACACCGTTTTTTGATATAGCAGATGAGTCAGGATCGTACGCAAAATCTGTTCGAAAAATGATGCTAGACCCTGAAAAAGTTGCTTCGAAAGTTATTTCTTTAATTGGAAAAAATGTTCATGAAATCGATTTACCTTCATGGATGGGATTTGGAGCAAAAGTTTATTCAGTATTCCCTAAAGTAAGTTATTATTTAATGATGAAATTCGGAAATAAAAAATAACAGAAGCTGTTCATAGAGACTGCTTAAATGATGATAGAAAAAAGAGCTAAGAGAGGTAATTTTCTCGAAGCTCTTTTTATTTTGTTCTGTATTAAAGAATAATGTTGTTTTTGTTATTCAACTAATTAGTAGATTAGTGGATTAATTACACTTAAAGGTGGAGATTAAAGTTTTGCCGAATAATATAAAGTCAGATCAAAATAATTAGGGGTGATTAAATGGTATTGGAAGCTGCTATGCTATATGTTAAGGAAGGTATGGAGGAACAATATGAAGAAGCTTTTCGAGAAGCATCAAAAATTATTTCTTCTATGAAAGGGTACATGTCTCATGAATTACAACGATGCATGGAAACAAAAGGGAAATATCTATTATTGGTGCAGTGGGAAACATTGGAGGACCATACAATTGGATTTAGGCAATCTAATGAATACCAAGATTGGAAAAAGCAGCTTCATCATTTTTACGACCCATTTCCAACAGTGGAACATTTTGAAATGGTGAAATTTTTGTAGATGTTTCTTCGACAACTATTGAAGTAAGTTATAAACTTCCATGGACTGAGGTAATTATTAATCCATGGTCGGCTAACGCAATTGTTCGTTACATAAAGTAAAGTAAGACCACATTTTTGTGGTCTTTTTCAGTTGCAATCAACATTTAAATTTAGCGTAGCTTTATTTAAATTAATTTAAACCTTTTCTATTTGTTATTTGCTTTTCAATTTTTAATAATACTAAATTGTTTTACGCCTCGTTAATATTTCAATCTTGCTTCTATACACCTCATAATTTTATTCGAAGTAAACCCTATTGTTTTTCATTAGTCTAACTTCATGCGCTTTCAACTATATATATAGTAATGAGATCTAAGTGAAAGATGGTGGGATAGTATGACTAAAAGGGATTATTTAATAAAACCACTTGTAGGTGATTGTTATCCGACAATTGATCGAGGAGAAACTATCTACCTATGGGACAAGCAAGGAAAGAAATATATTGATGGTTCTTCAGGTGCAGTTGCGGCAAGTATTGGTCATGGTGTTAAGGAAATAATTGATGAAATGGTAAAACAGGCCTCTAAAGTGGCATTTGTTTATAGATCACAGTTTACGAGTGAGGCGGCAGAACAATTAGCTGAAAAAATAGCTCAGCTAACACCTGGGGATTTAAACTGGAGTTTTTTTGTTAATAGTGGTACTGAAGCAACTGAAACAGCTATGAAAATGGCAATACAGCATTTTCAAGAAAGAGGAATTCATACGAAAACGAAGATTATATCAAGAAGCATGAGCTACCATGGTATCACCATCGGATCTTTATCTATGTCAGGGCACCCTTTAAGGAGGAAACGTTTTACTAGTTTACTAGAGGATTATCCTATGGTTGAAGCGCCGTATTGCAAAAGGTGCCCATTTGAATTAGAGCCTGAAAGTTGTGGGTTACTTTGTGCGACTGCACTTGATCGTACAATTCAGAAATTGGGTTCGGAAAATGTGGCAGCATTTATAGCTGAACCTATTGTTGGTGCGGCAGGAGCTGCGTTAACTCCTCCAAAAGGATATTATGAAAAAATTAAAGAAATTTGTGATAAACACGATGTCCTACTTATTGCGGACGAAGTAATGACGGGAATAGGTAGAACTGGAGAAATGTTCGGAATGAACCATTGGAGTTGTGTACCCGATTTATTAGTCCTTGGTAAGGGATTGGCGGCTGGTTATACGCCTATTGCTGCAGCAATCGCAAGTGATCGTGTAATGCAACCAATTTTAGAAGGCAGTCGACTTGTTATGAGTGGACATACGTTTAGTGCGAATCCTCTTTCTGCAAGTATAGCTTTAGCCGTTTTAAACTATGTCGAAAAAAACGGATTAGTACAAAATTCTAAAATACAAGGTGAAAAGATTAAATTAAAACTAAAAGAATGGCAGAAAGAGTATCCTTTTCTTTTCGATGTCAGGGGTGAAGGACTACTGATCGGTATTGAAATAAATGATGATCTGTTTGATTGTAAAAGTGTAACAAATCGTGTAATTGAGATTGCCAAAAATCATGGATTATTACTGTATCCATCTGTTAGTGGTCCATATGGAAGATCTGAAAATAGTTTCTTGCTTTCTCCACCTTTAGTCATTACTGATGCGCAAGTAAATGAATTGCTAACTTTATTGAAGGAAGTATTTAATGAGCTAAATCAAGAAGCAAAGGAGATTAAATAATGGCAATCAATACTTTCGGGAAAATCATTAGTATTGAAGAAGCTTTGCTTTATTTTAAAGATGATATGGTGTTAATGTTCGGTGGGTTTGGAGGAATCGGTAATCCACCAACATTAATAAGGAGCATTTTAGAGAAAGGTGTGAAAGATCTTACTCTAATTGGAAATGATACGGGTTTTCCTGATGTTGGGATCGGACAATTAGTGACGGCTAAAAGAGTAAAAAAAATGATTACAACGCATATCGGATCAAATCCGAATGCTGGAAAGCAAATGACAGATGGTACGTTAGAAATAGAGTTCAGCCCTCAAGGTACTTTTATCGAACGGATACGAGCGGGTGGAGTTGGATTAGGTGGCGTTTTAGTAGATATAGGGATTGATAGTGTAATAGATGTTGATAAACAGAGGGTGAATGTATTTGGAAAAGAGTATTTAGTTGAAACTCCTCTCATTTCAGATGTTTCAATTGTATATGCGAAGAAAGCAGATCCTTTTGGGAATTTAGTTTTTGATAAAAGTGCTCGCAATACGAATCCTTATGTAGCAATGGCCGGAAAAATCACTATTGCCGAAGTTGATGAAATTGTTCCTTTAGGAGCATTAGAACCTGAAGAAATTATCGTACCTGGCGCTTTTGTAAACCACATCGTTCAATCGGAAGGGGTGAATTGGAAGTGGGTTTGGGAAAAATAAATCCTAGGGAAATAATGGCAAAGCGTGCAGCAAAAGAAGTAAAGAGCGGTATGATAGTGAATCTTGGGATTGGAATTCCTTCACTTATCCCAAATTACTTACCAGATGATTGCCAAGTAATGTTCCATGCAGAAAATGGCGTGTTAGGTTTAGGTCCTACTCCACAAAAGGGTGAAGAAGATGAGAATTTATGTAATGCTGCAGGATTACCTGTAACATTAATTCCAGGTTCTAGTTATTTTGATAGCAGCATAGCCTTTGCGATTATTCGAAAAGGTTTATTAGATTTAACAGTACTAGGTGCTCTTGAAGTTAGTAAAAATGGTGATTTAGCAAATTGGATTGTTCCTGGTAAAAGAGTGCCAGGAATTGGTGGAGCAATGGACTTAGCTCAAAAATCAAAAAAAGTAATTGTTTTAATGAACCATACTAATAAAAATGGTGACCCAAAAATAGTCTCTGATTGTACACTTCCTCTTACATCTCCAAGTTGCGTAGATTTAATCATTACTGAAATGGCCGTAATTGAAGTTAAAAAAGAAAGTGGAGAGCTTTGGTTAAATGAAGTAATGTCTCCATATTTAGTCAGCGATGTGATTGAGAAAACTGGTGCTCCACTATTTGTGAACCCAAATGTTGTTGTTCATCGTTGGGAGTGATCAAAATTGGATTTGAAAGCTAAAATTAATGACTACATTCAAAAAAATAAGAACAAGGCAATTGAATTACTTCAGAATCTTGTTCGTGAAAAAAGTGTTTCAGGAAATGAAGCTGCTGCTCAAAAAATTGTTTCAAATTATTTACAGAATCTTGGATTAGTAATTGATCGTTTTGAGCCGACAATTGAGGAATTAACAAAATCATCCTATTTTATTTCAGAACGAACTTCATTTGAAGATAGTCCGAATATCGTTGCAATTCTAAAGGGAACAGGAAATGGTCGATCGATTATATTAAATGGACATATTGATGTGGTTCCTGAAGGTGAAATAAGTGGTTGGGAGCGCCATCCGTATAGTGGTGCAATCGTAGGAAATCGCTTATTTGGTAGGGGATCAACAGATATGAAGGGTGGAAATGTTGCTGCATTATTTGCGATTGAGGCAATAAAAAAATGTAATATTCCACTTAAAGGCGATATCTATTTTGAAAGTGTTATTGAGGAAGAAAGCGGAGGGGCAGGTACGCTAGCAACAATATTACGGGGATACGTTGCAGATGCTGTCCTTATTCCAGAACCAACTAAAATGAAAATATTTCCGAAACAACAAGGCAGTGTTTGGTTTCGAATAAAAGTAAAAGGTAAAGTTGCCCACGGTGGAACGA
Source organism: Gottfriedia luciferensis (assembly GCF_001712755.1). Lineage (GTDB taxonomy): Bacteria > Bacillota > Bacilli > Bacillales > Bacillaceae_G > Gottfriedia > Gottfriedia luciferensis_B. The sequence continues at coordinate 71,564 of NZ_MDKC01000009.1, read as the reverse complement.
GGTATGAAGGAGTTAGTGCAATTGAAAAAAGTATAATGGTTATAAATCATATAAATCAATTAGAAAAAGTTCGAAATACAAGACTACTAGATGATCCACTTTACAAAAATGTGCCAATTCCAATACCAATTAATATCGGAAAAATAAATGGGGGTACTTGGCCCTCCTCAGTCTCCGATTTAGTTACTCTTGAGGGAAGACTAGGTGTTTCACCAAATGAAACAATTGAAGAAGCTAAACTTGAAATAACGAGGTGGCTTAAAACACTCTCATTAATAGATGATTGGTTTATTGAAAATCCGGTTGAGATTGAATTTTTCGGAGCAAGATGGTTACCAGGTAGTATCGATCTTGAGCATCCATTTATGGAATCTCTCAAGAAATCTTATCGTTATGTTTATAAAAATGAACCGATTATTGAAGCTTCTCCATGGGGGACGGACGGTGGATTATTTACACAAATCAAACAAATACCTACGATTGTGTTTGGACCAGGGGAAACAAAGGTTGCACATTATCCAAATGAATACATTGATCTAGATGAATTATTTCGTTGTGCGGAGGTAATTGCCTACACTTTACTAGATTGGTGTGGGGTAGATGAATAAAGAAGTATTTTATCAAAACAAGTAGAACACAAATGAAAACGAAGTCCCAAAATATTTTCACGGAAATAATTTGAGCTTTTATACTATAAAAATGTAAATATTGACGAACATAGACATTGATTGAAGAGGATGATATGAATAAACAAATCACTTCTTCAAATGAATGGTCAAAAGGGAGTAAAAGCTCTCTAAAACTTTGATATAGAAGGGCCTTAACTGTAACTAAGGCTCTTTAATTTTGATTTAAAATTCTGGAAATATAATTGATAATGATGATTATTATCATGAAATTTTAGGGGAATATTTTCTTTAAGGGAGATGCTTATGGAAAAACAATTAGAAGTTCAATTTAAAATATATGAAAAACTTCAATCTGAATGTAAAACGTTGATGATCAATTCAATGGATCATAAAGGGGATCCGCATATTAGTTATTCACCTTTTGTCATCTACGAAGGTAACTTCTATATTTTCATTAGTAAGATCGCAGCTCATTTTCAACATTTAGAAAACAATAAGTTTATAAGTATCATGATTATTGCAGACGAAGCAACTTCTCCAATATTATTTACAAGAGAGCGAATTCGATATAAATGTACTCCTGAATTCGTGGGCAATGTGGACAAAGAGCACATATTTGAAAAGTTTGTAAAAAATCATGGAGATCAGATGATTGAGGTTTTAAGAGGAATTGATCTGTCGTTATTCAAGCTTACACCAATAGAAGGTCGATTTATCGCTGGATTCGGTCAGGCTTTTGATATCAATCCGATTGAAGGAACATTCAACCAAATTGACCCTTCTAAAATGAACCACTAAATAGAAAGGCCCGTTACTACATTATGAGTAATGGGCTTTAATTTATTAATAGACAAGTTAAGCATCATTGTATAGTTAAATCGTAGGTAAAATAATTTTTTCAATTAGTATAAAATTACTATAAATAATGATAGATAAAATGGAAATTGGAACACTAAATAGTAAAAAGATAAAGGGAGGATTTATATGCGAAAGATAACTTTATTTTTTCTATGTCTATTTTTGTGGATGCAGTTACCAGAAAAGACACATGCTGCAGACAAAATTCCAATTTTAATTTATCATAATATCGATGAGTTTACGGGTCATGGAGTAAGGGATTTATTTGTTTCACCAGAGAATTTCGAAAAACAAATGATTTATTTACGTGATCATGGCTTTACGCCTTTAACTTTTGAACAATGGGGAGACCGTAATAACGTAAAGAAACCGATCTTTATTACAATTGATGACGGTTATAAAAATAACTTAAATGTGTTAAAAATCTTTCAAAAATTGAAATCGGATACGTTTACACCAAGAGCAACTATATTTGCGATATCTGATTATATTGGATGGCCGGATCGACTTTCTAGCACGGACTTAAAAAAGATGTCTGATTCAGGGATGTTTTCAATCCAATCGCACACTGCAACCCATCCGGATTTAAGGAAAATAGATGATTATAAGCATGAGTTGAAAGGTTCCAAAGATAAGATCCAATCAATCACCGGAAAAGATGTGATCGCGCTCTCTTATCCTTATGGTTATCATAATGATAAAGTAATTGAGGAAACAAAAAAGTACTATAAATTTGCAGTAGCGACAGATCCGAAATATTATCTTGAAAAGGGTACAAAGAATGAAGTCTATCTTTTACCTAGAATCTATATTAAGTATGACACTACGATGGATGAATTTGCTAAGATTGTAGAAGGACAAGCTAAGGTAATTGTAAATTTTAGAGAATCTGAAACTATTTATTACGATTGAAATAGGGTTACTCATAAGTCTTTGTACGTTAGACTCTATGAGTTAACCTTTTTTTATTGATTAATCAGCTTAAAGATATTTGCTTAGTTAAATGATTATTTTTTCATCAATTATGGGGAAAATTACCTTTTTTTAACTTTGTCGATAAATAGGAGGTTTGTGAATAGTTTGTCTCATGGTATGATATAGTAAGTGATAGATTAATGAGATAGAAAAGGTGATTAAATGAGAGCAAATCCATCACAAAGACCATCACCTAAAATGAGGTCAGTATGGAGAATTACATCGCTACTTAGCAGTATCTCTTTAGTTGCTTTACCAATTATCTATTATTTTCTTATGAGATATTTTTCACTTCCCTTCTTTATTTTAATGATTATAATCGGTGTCGTTATAGCGTTAATTATTTTTTTAACTTTATTTTTACCTACTCTTAAATTGAAATATACCGCATATGAGATTTATGAAAATGAGTTAGAAATTCAAAAAGGAATATTTGTTATTAAACGAATTGTAATTCCTATGGTCAGAGTTCAACACGTTACGACAGAAGTAGGACCACTACTGCGTCGATACGGTTTATCTACAGTGAATATTTCCACGGCTGCTACCACACATGAAATTGAAGGCTTAGAACACCATATCGCAGAAAAGCTTAGAGATAAAATTATCTACTTAGCAAGGATCAGTGATGACGATGTATGAGCCAAAAAGACAACATCCAGCTTATATACTTACCGTATTTTTAGAGCAAATTAAAAACGTACTAATACCACTTATTATACTTTTAGTTTCAGGTGGTAAAGGGTCAATGTTTCAATATTTGTTTGCTGCTGTTCTGATTGTTTTTCCAGTTGCTTCGGCAATCATAAAATGGTATCGATTTACCTACTATATAACTGAAGATGAATTTAGAATTCGTTCGGGATTATTTGTAATCGAAAATACATTTATTCAAAAAGAACGTATTCAGTCATTTTCAATTAATGCTGGATTTGTTCAACAGCTTTTTAATGTGGTGAGCGTACGAATTGAGACAGCTGGTGGAAAAAAAGCTGAAGGTATATTAAATGCAATACCTAAGGAAGTGGCACTTTCATTAAAAAATGAAGTATTAAACTCTAAAAAGAAAAAAGTAGGTTTGGTTGTAGCTGAGGAAAATAGTGTACAAGCAGTACCTTTAGTAGATATAAGTTTAACAATTGAAACGAGAAAACTTTTTTTAGCTGGCATCACTTCTTTTGAAGTTGGACTAGCTTTTGCCGTTTTAGCATCATTATTTTCACAAATCGAGGATTTACTTCCACATAGTATTTATGTGGCAATATATAATCAAATACAAACATTCACTTACATGATGTTTTTTATTGTATTTTTAGGTAGTTTATTACTTTCCCTAATTTTTTCAACCATTCGATACATATTGAAATTTGCAAACTTTACTGTCCAAAGAAAAGATGATCGAATAATTATTACAAGAGGGTTATTCGAAAAAAATGAATTTACGGTTTCGTTAAAACGAATTCAAGGAGTAGTTATAAAAGAAGGCATCATTCGCCAATTATTTGGTTATTCTACAGTTTACGTCGAAGCTGTTGGAATGGGGGATAAGCAGGAGCAAGGTAGACATGTTCTACATCCATTTATTAAAACGAAGGATGTCCACTTATTCCTAAAAAATTTTATTCCTTCTATTAACTATGATGAAATAACAAACCGAGCACCAAAAAGAGCCCGAAAAACGTATTATTCAAGAATGATTATTACGTTTCTTCTAATAGCAAGTGGAATTGTATTACTTCCATTTATTCACTTCTGGGTTTATGGCATTGTTTTAATCGGTATATTTATTGGGGAATTAGGATTTAGAAATGCAGGCTATACATTATTAGATCGAACTGTGATCATTCAATCTGGTTATTTATCAAGAACAACCGCGATTTTACCAAAAGAGCGAATACAAGTATTGATCGGTGAACAAAGTTTCCTTCAAAAAAGAGTAAAACTAAAATCTATATACATTACAATTCTTTCAAGCCAATTTGGTCGTACGTATCAGATAAGACATTTAGATGAAAAAGACGTAAATCGAATGATTGGTTGGTTTAGTTAATATCCATATTGAATAAGCAGATTGTAATAGAAGACGTGTATACATTAGTGTAAGCACGTCTTTTTTAACGCTTAAAATTATTTTTTCTATTAGGAGGAAAAGAACTTGGGGAAAAGAATATTTGTAGGAATACTCCTCTTAACCGTGTTTGTGACAGTTTTACATACACTGTGGAATAAACCTGCACCATTAAGGCATGGAGTAATTGATGATGTTGGCCATCTTCTTCCTACTAAAATTGATCGTATAGTCAAAGGAAAGGAAGTAGATCAATTAAAGAAAATTGTAATCGATGCAAAAAAACAAGGTAAGACAGTTTCAATTGCGGGCGAGCGACATAGTCAAGGAGGTCATACATATTATAAAGATGGTGTGGTGATTGATTTAAAAACATTTAATAAGGTTGAAAAAGTGGATCCCGTTCAGAAGACAGTAATTGTTCAAAGTGGTGCAACATGGGGAGATGTACAAAAAGCGATTAATCCTTATCATCTTGCCTTAAAGGTAACTCAGTCACAAGAGATATTCTCAGTAGGTGGTTCATTAAGTGTGAACGCACATGGTCGTGACATTCGGAATCACTCATTAGCTAGTACTGTTAATTGGTTTACATTATTAACACCAGATGGGAAAGTAATTAAAGTAAGCCGCACTGAGAATAAAGAATTATTCCCATATGTATTAGGTGGATATGGATTGTTTGGAATTATTTTGGAAGTAGAGTTTCAACTAACAAATAATGAATTATATCGAGTAGAAACAAAAACGATGGACTATAAGAAATATCCAAATTATTTTAAGAAGAACGTTTTAGAAAACCCAAATGCAAGAATGCAAATTGCTAGGATTTCTGTAGCACCAGATAGCTTTTTAGACAAGGTTTATGCAATTAATTATACGGCAACATCCCGTAAAATGACCGATTCAGATCAAGAGCTGAAGGAAGATCATTCCGCTTTTTTACCGAAGCTTGCGTTAGGTATGTCCAGAACTTCGGATATTGGTAAAGATCTTTTTTGGGATTTTCAATATCGCTTTATTCACTCCCTAAATGGAAACTATGAAACACGTAATAATGTCATGCGTTCTGAAAGTAAGTTTATGGAATTCGATGACCGTCAAGATACACAAGTTTTACAGGAATTTTTTGTGCCTGTAAATGAATTTACTCGTTACATTGATGATGTTAGAGAATATTTGCAATATGAAAATTTAAATATATTAAATATCACGATTCGTTACGTTGAAAAAGATGATGAAACAGTCATGAATTATGCAAAAGATGATATGTTTGCTTTCGTTGTTTTGATTCAACACGGTAAAGATAAAGATTCTGTTCAATATGCAAAAGAGGTAATTCAAAAGTGGACTGATCTAACTTTGGCGCATCGAGGAACTTATTATTTACCGTATTATCCATATCAGTCTAAGCAACAGATGGTAATAGCATATCCAAAAACGCAAGATTTTTTCAATAAGAAAAGAGAGTTTGATCCAAATAATGTATTTATGAATACTTTTTATGAAAATTATGGGGAGTAATCCTATGAACCGTTTTTTAATTGCATTGCTTAGTATTATTGGATTTAGCAGCTCTTTAGTATTTCCATATTATGTACTCTTCTTAAGGAATATAGGAGATGCGTATGACGTATTTAGTTTATTATATGGACTTTTTTCATTAAGTTTAAGTGTCGTTGTATATTTTGGTGGCAGATTCGTTGACCGGGTTTCACCATTTTTATTAATGATATTCCATTCATTATTTTGTTGTTTATTGTTTTTTTCACTTCCTTTGATCGATAATATAAAAATTGTTTATATTGGGCAAGTTTTATTTGGAGGATTTACTGCGTTATTCAAGATCGCTGAAAAGAAATTATTTATGAACGCTTCTTCCGATTTTTATAGAAGTTACTTATTTTGGACTTCTTTTGTAACAGCTATTTGTATTATTGGTGTAGGAACTTTACTTGAATCAATTGACATTCAATTTATGTTTCATTTAGCAGCTTGGCTTTTCTTAATAAGTGCAATTGGTCTTTGTTATAAATTGATAATGAACAAGAGGCTGACTGGTCCTAAGTAATGTATCCAAGGTAACACAACAATGTTTTGTTTTTGTGGGTTATTTTTGTACGTAACGTTGTTGTATTCCTTTTTATACAATAAAGTTACTGAATAAGTAGCATGATATACATATAAAATACTGTTTTTAATAAAAATAAAATAATAAATTAAAATTTATATATTGTTTAAGTAACGAAACAATGTTATATTAACTTTAAATTAATTAAAGTATTTATGGTGACATTTATTACTTTATGTGAAGTTAAATTGTATGGAAGGAATGATTATATAGTATGAGACATGAGGAAGCTGTAGGAATTTTTTATGCTGCTTTTGTAATTTTAGGATTAACGATTGGTTTAGGTGTAGGCTATTTTACATCGCATTTAATCGTAGGCGGATTTCTTGGTTTTGGAATTGGAATAGGTTTAGGTCTATTAAGTAATGCTATTTTATACATTAATAGAGACTGATTTTGATTGCTGTGCTAATTATCGCCAAAGATTAGCTCTTTTTTTAGACTAAGCGTCTCGAAAGAATATCGTTTTTAAGTCAGTCAAATACTTAAGTTAGGCTATGAATACAGTATTGAAATTAATTTTTATGCTTGAAATGTAAAAGGAGAGATGGTTATGCAAAAAAGGGAAACAAAATTGGTTCCTGTTATGATTGCGTTATTACTTGGGATATTTTTCGCTTCCCTTGATAACACAATCGTTTCTACGGCGATGCCTACAATATTAAAAGATTTAGGTGGCTATGATAAATTTGTTTGGGTAACTTCAGCTTACTTAGTTACAGAAATGGCTGGGATGCCAATTTTCGGTAAACTTTCTGATATGTACGGTAGAAAAAGATTTTTTATGTTAGGAATTATTTTATTCATTTTAGGTTCAATTCTTTGTGGAACAGCAAATTCGATTATTCAGTTGAGTATTTACCGTGCAATTCAAGGTATTGGTGGAAGTGCTTTAATGCCAATTGCTTTTTCAATTATTTGGGATGTGTTTCCTGTTGAAAAGCGTGGTAAAATGAGCGGTATTTTTGGTGCCGTTTTTGGATTATCAAGCGTTCTTGGTCCATTAATTGGTGCTTATATTACAGATTATATTAACTGGAGATATATTTTCTATATAAATATTCCTTTTGGACTTTTAACACTTGGACTAATTAGTTATTTTTATATCGAATCAAAAAACCACACGAAGCAACAAATCGACTGGTGGGGTGCAACAACTTTTGTTATTAGTATCATCTGTTTAATGTTTGCACTTGAGCTAGGTGGAAAAGAATACGCTTGGGATTCAGTTCAAATTCTTGGATTATTTGCTGGATTTGCTGTTTTCCTTATTATCTTTTTATTCATTGAACGGAAAGCTGCTGAACCGATTATTTCGTTTAGTATGTTTAAATATCGTCTGTTTGCTGCTAGTAACTTTGTTGGATTATTTTATGGGGCGGCATTCATCGCTGCAACAATTTACATTCCAATCTTTATCCAGTTTGTTCAAGGTGGAACAGCTACGAATTCTGGTTTAGTTTTATTACCAATGATGGTAAGTGTAAGTATTTCTGCCGCATTTGGTGGAGCTTTAGCAAATAAAACTAGTTATCGTAATATCATGGTTGGATCGGTTGTACTTTTATTAGTAGGTATTATTTGTTTAGGTACTTTAACACCTGATACGTCTAAATTCCAAGTGATTGTTTATATGATCATTGTTGGATTTGGTGTAGGGGCATCGTTCTCAGTTCTTGGTATGTCTGCGATGCATCATTTTGATAATGAAAATCGTGGTTCTGCAAGTTCAACTAACGCATTCCTTCGTGCTCTAGGCATGACAGTAGGTATTACGGTATTTGGTGTTATTCAACGAAATGTATTTACAGATAAAATTGCTGATGCATTTGCAAAAAGTGGCGCACCTCAGAATTTCTCTAATATTAATCAGGCCTTTACTCCTGAAGCTGCCAAATTGATTCCTGCGCCAATACTGACAAAAATTACTGACGTGTTTTCAACATCAATTGCTCATACATTCCTTTGGACATTAGTTCCAGTAGGATTAGCATTGATTTCAATTTTCTTAATGGGTAACGAGCGTTTATCAGATAAAGAAATGGCAAAGAGCAATGCTTCATAAATAGAAATAAAAAAGAAAGACCTTTGGTCTTTCTTTTTTTGAACACAATAATCTAACTTAAGTTGGTAAGTAGATTAAATGATTTTAAAAGGGGATTTAGATATGGCAGAAATTTGGGAATCGAGTTTTATAGAAAATCAAATGATGTGGGGGTATGAACCTTCAGACTCTGCAATTTTAACAAAGGACTTTTTCCTTGAAAAGAACGTTAAGGATGTATTGATTCCGGGGATTGGATATGGTAGAAACGCAAAGATTTTTACTGACAATGGAATAAACGTAACAGGTATTGAAATATCAAAAACAGCGATTGAATTGGCAAGACAAAATGGAATTAATTTTACTATTTTTCATGGTTCAGTAACAGACATGCCTTTTGACCAAAAGCTTTATGACGGTATATTTTGTTACGCACTTATTCACTTATTGAATGATCATGAGAGAGAGAAGTTTATTAAAGATTGCTATAATCAGCTAAAGCCGAATGGCTACATGATCTTTACTACGATTTCAAAGGATGCACCAATGTTTGGAAAGGGCAAACAGCTAGATAAAGATTACTTCGAAATAATGGAAGGGATAAAAATGTTCTTTTATGATTCTGACTCGATCAAACAAGAATTTGGAAACTATGGACTCATCGAAGTTTCCGAAATTCTTGAACCACATAAGAATATGGAAAGTAAACCTCCGTTTAAATTTACGATGGTGAAATGTCAAAAGAAATGATCCTTACAAATCTTATTGTCATTAAAAACTACGAATCATTATTGTGAATTTAGGAAAAGTCATAGGGTTTTTCTAAATTCACTTAATTTTTTTCACCCTGTATTACATTTATTTAGATAAGGTTGTCTTTTTCAAAAAATAGTTTAGACTAGTAACTGAGGTGAATGATCTTGAAAGATAAGGTTTCTAGTACGAAATGGTTTGGACTAGCACTGCAATCTCTATTAGTTTTAGCGGAGCAAGACGGAATTTGTCCAAGCGCAGTATTAGCTCAAAAACTTGAAGCACAATCTACTTTTTTAAGAAAAATTCTTGCTAATTTAGTTAAAGCAGGCATTATTTCAGCTAAAGAAGGACGAGATGGTGGATATTATTTAGCCAGAGGTGCTAATGAAATTACTTTAAAAGATGTTTATGATGCGATGAGATCAGATCCATATTCAAAAGGCTTTTTAGATGTAAATAGTAAGGAATGTTTTACGCCATCTACACGATCTGCTTTATATGATTTAAAAGATGAGATGGAAAGCTGGCTTGTTGAAGGTCTTGCAAAGAAAACAATTTCAGACTTATTACCAAAGGAAAATGGGTAAAATAAAATCGAAACTAGTTTCAGACTGACCGCCAAACGCTCGCAATCAGTCTGAAAATCAAATTATTAGTATTTTTTCTAATTTAGTCGAAACTAAGATGTTTCGATTTTATTTTTTTATAAACTGTAGTTGACTTTTATACAGTTAAAGTCATATACTGTATTTATAAATAGTGCAGTTAAATAAGGAGAGATTAAATATGTCTAATGTTAAATCTGAAAAAGAAGAGTATTTAAATAAAGTAAACGAAATTGATTTTGGTAAAGAAGCGCCAAAAGAACTTGATAGTACGGATTTCTTCACTGTAGCAAAGGAAAGAAGATCAGTTCGTCATTACGATCCAAGCTTTCAAATGTCTGATGATGAAATTAAGGAATTACTAGAAATTGCAGTTCAAGCTCCATCTTCTTCAAATTTACAACCATGGAGATTCCTTGTCATTAAAGACCAAAATACTAAACAAAAATTATTACCAATCGCTAATAACCAACAACAAGTTGTGGATGCATCTGCAGTAATCGCTGTTTTAGGTGATACAGAAGCATACAAAAATGCTGATCGCATTTACGATGAATTAGTTGAAAAAGGTATGATGACTCAAGAAGTGAAAGACTTCTACGTTGGATCAATCGTGAAAAACTACGGTAGTTTACCAGAAGAAATTGCAACAAAAATTGCGATGGTTGATGGTGGATTAGTTTCAATGCAATTTATGCTTGCAGCAAAAGCAAAAGGTTTAGATACAGTTCCAATGGGTGGATTTGACCAAGCGAAATTTGTAGAAGCTTTCAATGTACCAGCAAACTTCAAACCAGTTATGCTAATTTCAGTTGGTAAAGGAATCAAAGCAGGTTTCGAAAAAGTTCGTTTAACGTTAGATGAAGTTGTTGCTTGGGATCAGTACTAAGTACTTAGAAGAGTATGTAGAGCAGGGATAAGGGAAACCTTGGACCTGTTCTTTTTTTGTTTGAAGGAAATTTGCATCCGTTTAAAGAATAACTTTTTTAAGGGGAGTAATGACCGAGCTAACTAGCTAAGACTAAAGTGAATGAGCCAATCCGATTGGTATTATAAAAACATTATAGTAAAATTTAAAACGAAGATTTTTCATGAAATACGAATCATATTATTGGGATGAAAATTCTGAGGTTAATTTATGTTTATTTAAAGCTAAAAAAGTGGAATTAATGAGAGGTGTTTATCGATGACAAATAATAATATGCATCCTAAAGTTGAAGCATTTTTATTGAGAGCGAAAAAGTGGCAAGAAGAATTTTATAAGTTAAGAGAAATCGTCATTGACTGTGAACTGACTGAAGATTTTAAATGGATGCATCCTTGTTACACACTTGATAATAAAAATATCGTTTTAATTCATGGTTTTAAAGAATATTGTGCACTTCTGTTTCATAAAGGTGCGTTGCTAAAAGATCCAAAAGGCATTCTGATTCAACAAACAGAAAATGTACAATCAGCACGTCAGATACGATTCACCAATATTCAGGAAATAATTGAAATGGAAAGCGTTTTGAAGGACTATATTAAAGAAGCAATTGAAGTGGAAAAAGCAGGTTTGCAAGTGGAATTAAAAAAGACTTCAGATTATGAAGTTCCTGAAGAATTACAACTTAAATTAGATGAAAACCCGACCTTAAAAACGGCTTTTGAAGCATTAACGCCAGGACGTCAAAGAGCTTATATTTATTATTTTTCTCAACCGAAACAATCGAAAACACGTACGTCTAGGGTTGAAAAATACATTGATCAAATTCTCGATGGAAAAGGATTAAATGACTAGTTTTATTAAAATCAATAAAAAATAAAGAGCGATTAATGACGAATATCGCTCTTTATTTCTTGAGGTTATATTGCTTAAAGAATTATTCCCCACCAATCATTCCGACTTTTTTGTTTGTCTCTGTATCAATATAGATAACGATCTTCTCTTCAGGATTATCTCCATTAAAAGTAACAGAATATAGTTTATCTTTATGATAGTTTTTATTAAATAAAGTCGCTTGATTGGGTATAGATTCTACTTTTTTAACGACTCCATGTTTATCACTTAACGCAGCCTGTTCAGTTCTTGTTAAGCTTGCATATGCAATCCCTTGGATATCTTCGTTATTATTTTTTTCACAACCAATTACTAAAAAAAGCAGAAATGTTAGCATTAAGATGGAAAAATTTTTTCTCATAAAATCCACTTCCTTTCTATATATAATAACATGTAATACATAAAAAATGTTAAATAATGGTAATTTTCACTTGGTATTCAAAATTATTGAAAGTGTAAAAGTATGTGGGAAATAGAGTAGAAATTAATCGGAAAATTGTATGCTCTAGCTATTTATAAACTATTTAAGCTATTAACTAAAGGAGGAGAGAATTTATATGGGACAAAACAAACATGCATTACATCTTCACAAGCGTCTAAACACTTTGCATACAAAACGTAATGAACGAGTTGCTGAATTTCATAAACAACACACGCTTCAGATTGAAAATGGTGAAAACGGAAATGGTTTATTAGCTAAATGGGAAAGATTCGTTTATTTCAAAGGAAGAAATGCAGTTAAGGCAATTAAGGGAATTGTTAAGTGAAAAGTGGGAACATAAGGGATAGGGAAACCTTTCCCCTTTTTTTATTTTTAAAATAAAAAATGTACGTGGACTGCAAATAAAATCTGAAAAACGCAATTAAATTTGGCAAAACTGCAATTAAAATTAGGATATCGCAAATAAAGTTAGTGAAACTGCAATTAAATTCCAGGAATCGCAAATAAAATTAAAAATTACCCATGCCAGTTACAGTATTGTGACATCTAAATTAGATACTTTCAAAACAAAAACTAGTAAATCTGTTCCAAATTAAAAAAAACTTGATAAAATCTGCTTACTATCTGTAAAAAGGTCAATCATATCAGCTTCAAGTTAACCTCTACTGGCGTCAGTACATTCCCTTTTTTAAAATATAGGCTCTGTTAATGAAGATTGTTGACTTTCTTATTCAAATAAATGGTAGGATTGTTTAAGTGAAGGGTTTCGCAAATAGTGTCGTGTTTTTATATTTGTATTACCTAAATTTAAGCAGCTTTTCCAAAATCGTATCAAGTTGTTAACGATGGAGTAGTTTACTTTAGTATTTATTAGAAAGTATAAAAAAAGCTTGCTCACCGTTTGGTGCATTAGGTTTTACAATTATTTTAGTTATTTGTTTATCGTTTTTCAACAAGTTAAAGAGAAACACGTACCGAGATGTCTCATATCTTTATGTTGGTGGGGTCGTATTTTCAAAGGATTTACTTGGATATGAGAATATGGGGTGGATAGGTTTATTTCACTTGTCACAAAATAAGGATGTTACCTTGCCGTAAGACTTTTCTACTTGTATTATGAAATCAAGAATTGTAGATGATAAACTGTGGAATGAGGTATAAATTTGAGAATAGATATTTACTTTCATGATTATAAAGATAAAAGTGAATCAAACAGAACTATGGAAGTTTTGCAGTTATACCTTAACAAACACGTAATCATGAAAAACTATAGTAGTGTTTATAACAGCATCTCATTTAAATTTTTGAATAACCCTCCAAAGAAAAGGGAAGCTAAAGTACTAATGCCCTATGGTGTTCATCCCGAGGTAGAGATCCTATCCCATTTTGAAGATAATCGAAAACTATCTGTAGAGGTATTTCATCTTGCACTAGGATTATTAAAAGAGGCAATTCCTCTTATACCATATGCACCTACTAAAAAAGAATTTGATTTTGATGTTGAAGGACTTTTGAAAGATATTATTACTGCTATTAAAGATGCACCTAATTCTAAGCAAGAACTCAAATTTTTGGATGATAATAAGAAACAATTCACATTGCAAAATCGTTTAAATCATAAATTAAGAATCATTCAAAATTTTAAAGAGAATCCGAGACCTTTAGATACAAGAATTATAGGAGTACGTATCTCTAGTAATTTTCAATTTGATGATGATGATGATGAAGACGTTTATTTCTATCAAAATATGTATGCAACCATTTTTTCTGATGTTCTCTATTGGTTTGATATCCGCTTACCAGGCTATAAAGAAATTTACATTGAATTAGTAGATTCCATAGAAGAAGCTATTGATATTTGCACAAGTAAAGATGATTGTTTTCAATATACTCATGCAATTTTAGATTACACTACTTTTAAGGAAGCTTCCCAAGAAATGAAGGAACAATTTTTTTTAAATAGTATAATCGAGGGATTAAGATACATTACAGATTTTGACCACCTAGAAATAAACAAAATAGAAGGTGCAATAGAATATATCCAAAAGCATAAACTGAAAACTCCGTTGACATATGGCATTAAAGAAAATGATGAATACAAGGTAACTATTCATTATATAGTGACTAGAGAAACGATCATAAGAAACTATGTAAAAGCTATTTATAATATACATATTTTCCAAAAGGCAACTGGAATAGAGAGTGTAAATCATCTTGGGATATTCGAAACATTTAATGTTCCGTATATTTTGGGAAGTATTATTCTTACAAAGAAGCAAGTCACAATAAAGGGGAGAAAAGGTTTAAGAGCAGAGGTTTATCGTTCAAGTGAAAAAGCTCCTATTGAGTTTGAATTTGAGTTTCAAAAACTGTTTTTGACCAATGAAAAAGGTGATACAGTTGGTTAAAACATATATCAGTATTTGTTAAATAAAAATTGGAGTCAATATGTTTTAATTATAATTTCATTCTTCAACTTACGTAGTGCGTTAGTTGCATAAGCACAAAAATCAACATTTTAGTTTAACAGAGCCAAAATATAAAAAAGGGCGCCACATAAGTCAGTTAACCTGACTTATGAGACAGCCCCATTATTTGATATTAGCCTTCTCCATGTAATCGGTATGCCATGTGGTTTGTTGGGCCAACGTATTGATTAAGTGGGAATGAGTGACGAATTGCTTCAGTAATGAATTTCTTTGCAGTGTAGATTGCTTCTTTCGGTTCTGCTCCTTTAGCAAGCTCTGCACAAATCGCTGCAGAATAAGTGCAACCTGCACCGTGAGTATATGTAGTTTCGATTCTGTCCGATTCTAGATGCTCGATTTTTTCACCATCAAATAATACATCTATTGCATGTTCATGCTGAATTTTGCTTCCACCTTTAACTAAAACATATTTAGCCCCTAATTCATGGATTTTGCGTGCTGCTTCTTCCATTTGTTCAACAGTGCAGATTGGTGGTATTTTAGCTAATTGAGCTGCCTCAAATAAATTTGGTGTTACAACTGTTGAAAGTGGTACTAAAATTTCTCTTAATGCATCATTTGTCTCTGGGTGAAGAGCCTCGTCATTTCCTTTACAAATCATAACTGGATCGACAACAACTCGATCAATATTATGTTTTTTTATTGTTTTTGCAGCTAACTCAATTATTTCAGTTGAACCAAGCATTCCTGTTTTCATTGCTTGAATTCCAACGCCAACAACGATTGTTTCTAATTGTGCTGCAATCGTATCTATATCAATTGGAAATACTTGATGATGCCAATGATTATGAG
The DNA here is from genome assembly GCF_001712755.1 of Gottfriedia luciferensis. Classification (GTDB taxonomy): domain Bacteria; phylum Bacillota; class Bacilli; order Bacillales; family Bacillaceae_G; genus Gottfriedia; species Gottfriedia luciferensis_B. The sequence continues at coordinate 55,956 of NZ_MDKC01000009.1, read as the reverse complement.
GATCCATCGCTACTAAAGTAGTAATTGCACTCATGCCATAAACATTACGTTCCTGAAACGTCTTAATATCAGCTTGTAATCCAGCTCCACCACTACTATCAGATCCCGCAAGTGTCAATGCTTTATAAATTGTCATGTGAAAAATTCCTCCTTTGAAGTACATAGAATTATTATACAAAAACATAAGTGCTAGGTACAAGACATGAGTATCATGAAGCGAAAATCAAGAAATAGATTTCTTAGGTTGAGTCTATTTTTGTCGAAATATTTATTGACAAACTAGATTAATAGATTGTATATTGAGTTTATAAAAATTAATTTAATATAATCTTTATCTCGTATGGATAGAGGCGCAGTTTTGATTAGTCGTTACTTTGAGGTTTATGGTACCTGTGAAAAGTAATAAAAGGTGAAACTGCCGAAGTAATAAATTTACCATTTAAATTTATTATTGGGCCTATTGCTGAATAAGCATAGGACTGTCACAAGATTTTCTTGTGGAGGGCTATTGAAGAGATGTTGATGCTGTTTGACACATATATATGAGTCTTAAACACGTGAACATTGCTTCACGTGTTTTTTTGTATTTTACCAGATTTTCCATTCTTTACATATTGACGAAAATACTGAGTAAAATACACATCATACAACACTTTTATACCGTCCCATATTCTCGCGTAAAGATAAGATTGCAAGAATGAAGAGGAGGCAATAAGATGGGACTAACAAACCCTAAAAATGATAAAGTAGTATCGAATACTCACGATGGTTCTTTAAAAAGGGGCCTTAAAGCAAGACATTTAACGATGATTTCAATTGGTGGTTCAATTGGGACAGGTTTGTTTTTAGCTAGTGGAACTTCAATTAGTCAAGCTGGTCCTGGTGGAGCTGTTTTAGCTTACGGACTAATTGGTATTATGGTTTATTTCTTAATGACTAGTTTAGGTGAAATGGCGACTTATTTGCCAGTTTCTGGTTCATTTAGTACGTATGGATCTCGCTACGTTGATCCTGCATTTGGTTTTGCTATGGGTTGGAATTATTGGTATAACTGGGCAATCACTTTAGCTTTTGAATTATTAGCTTCAGCAATGCTGATGAAATATTGGTTCCCACATTCTCCAGCTGTTTTATGGAGCGGAATCTTTTTAGTGATTATTTTAGGTTTAAATTTACTTTCAGTTAAAGGCTATGGTGAATCAGAGTTTTGGTTTTCATTAATTAAAGTTGTAACTGTAGTTGTCTTTTTAGTTGTTGGTATTGCAATGATTTTTGGTATTATAAGTGGACATCATGCAGGCTTTAAAAACTTTACTGTTGGAGATGCTCCGTTTCATAATGGATTTTTAGGCGTTTTATCAATCTTTATTGTTGCAGGTTTCTCATTCCAAGGTACAGAGTTAATCGGTGTTGCAGCAGGTGAGACAGAACATCCAGAGAAAAATGTTCCAAAAGCTATCCGTCAAATTTTCTGGCGCATCCTTTTATTTTATGTTTTAGCTATTATCGTAATTGGCTTATTAATTCCTTATACAGATCCTGGTCTAATGAAAAATGACGTGGCTGTTAGTCCATTTACTTTAGTATTTGAAAAATTAGGTGTTGCATTTGCGGCTTCTGTAATGAATGCAGTTATTTTAACATCAGTTTTATCTGCAGGTAATAGTGGAACTTATGCATCTACTCGTATGTTATATACTCTAGCAATTGAAGGAAAAGCTCCTAAATTCTTAACAAAAGTCAATAAAAATGGTGTTCCTACAAATGCTTTATATGTAACACTTGCAGTTGGTTCACTTGCTTGTTTATCTTCATTTTTCGGTGAAGGTCAAGTGTATACTTGGTTATTAAATTTATCAGGATTATCAGGTTTCCTAGCTTGGTTAGGTATTGCGATTTCTCATTACCGTTTCCGTAAGGCTTATGTTGCTCAAGGTAAAGATTTGAATGACCTACCTTACCGCGCAAAATGGTTCCCACTAGGTCCAATCTTAGCATTTTTAGCTTGTTTATTTATTGTGCTAGCTCAAAACTGGCAAGCATTTACAGGTAATGCAATTGATTGGCAAGGTGTACTTGTTTCATACATTGGAATTCCTGTGTTTTTAATTGTTTGGTTAGGTTATAAAGTTAAACATAAAACAAAAGTTGTTCCTTATAAAGAGATGGACTTATCTAGAAAATAATAATAAAGTATAGCCCTTTCATCTATGATGGAAGGGTTTTTTAGTTATTTTAACGATTTTTTGTAAATTTGGAATTTTTGTTCACAAAAACTAATACCTTTAGTATTATAAAACTAAAGGTATTAGTTTTTATTATTAGGAGGTTATAAATTGAAGATTACGAAAAAAAATTTTCTTTATGAGTTAAGCTTTTTACCCAATTTCTTTCCTGTAAATTGTTTTTTAGTTGAAGAAGAAAACGAACTTACGTTAATTGATACAGCACTTTCCTTTAGCGCGACTAAAATTATTGAAGCAGCTAATCAAATCGGCAAAAAAATCACGAATATCGTTTTAACGCATGCGCACGGCGACCATGTTGGAGCGCTTGATCAATTAAAATCACTACTTCCAGATGCAGTCGTCTCCATTTCAAAAAGAGATGCAAAATTATTAAAAGGGGACACTAGTTTAGAAGCTAATGAGCCTAATACTCCTATAAAAGGCGGCGTTCCTAAAAATATCCAAACCATCCCGGATCGATTACTCCAGGAAGGAGACACGATAGGGTCTTTAATAGCAGTTGAGGTTCCTGGTCATACACCAGGTTCAATGGCATTTTTTGATCAACGGACAAATGCAATTATCGCTGGTGATGCTTTTTCATTAAGAGGTGGTTTTGCGATTTCTGGACAATTAAGAATTTTATTTCCGTTTCCATCAATGGCAACATGGAATAAAGATGCTGCTTTAAATAGTGCTAAGAAAATTAGCGAATTAAAACCTACATTATTAGCAGTCGGTCATGGTACGATGTTAAGTGATCCACAAGAAGCAATTGACCGTGCTCTTAAAATGCAGTAAGTGGGGGATTATACGGAATGTCACCAAGAATTGGATTGAATTTTCATCAGTTACTGAGTACTTCAATTAACATTGTTGATACAGAAGGGTGGGAGGCTTTAACGATTAGTTATCTTGCAAAGAAGCTAACGATTCAACCACCATCGATTTATAATCATATTAAGAATTTGGATGAACTAAAAAATAGTGTTGCAGTATATGGAATTACACAGCTTTATGAAAAACTTTGTGAATCGGTTGAAGGAAAAAATAATGAGAATGCAATTTTTGCATTAGCTTTTGCTTATCTTGATTATGCTAGAACTCATCCTGGTTTATATAAAGCTACCTTATCTCCGTCTCAAACACCAGGTGATGAGTATCGTTTAACTGGGAATAAAATTTTGAACTTAATCAATGAGTTATTGAAACCATATAATTTAACGGACATTGAACTTATTCATGCGGTAAGAGGTTTTAGAAGTTTGCTTCATGGTTTTGTTTCGCTTGAAAAAAGTGATGGATTTGGTATAAATATTCCAATTGATGAAAGTGTACTTTTTGTATTGAAAAATTATGTAAGAAATTTGAAGTCGGATATAAAGCAATAATTAAAAGGATAGGAAGGTTTAAATACCTTCCTATCCTTATTTATAGAGAAAATACGTTATTATTTAAATTAAGCGTTTACGCCGTCTTTGAAGTTTTTATTCCAGTTTTTATCTCCCATATGTTCAAGATCTTCAGTAGTACGTTCTAATACGTCAATTAGTAACGTCTTCATATGGTGAATATTGTTATAAAATAATTTTTCTTCTTCTAAATCTGGTTTTGCATGATGAGCTGCCTTAATTGCTGTTTCTTCACGAAATCTTCTAACTTTTAAGTCTAACTCATCAAAGACGTGTTTTACATACTTTACAATATTTCTATGGTTTAACGTATTTCTCTCATTTAATTCCTCTAATTTGTTTACCATAGTCATTTTCCTCCATGAATTAAGATTAAAAGATTTATATTGATTATACTGAAACAATGTGAAAAAACAATATAAATTATAAATTTTTAACCATTATAATCAAACCCTTATGATTCAATTTGAGGTCAAAATTGTATTTTTTTCGATCTGATGTATGCTAAAATGATTTAATAATATTTTCTATTTTGAAAGAGGAGGCTATTATGAAAGCAATTGTCATTCATCAATATGGAGATAGCTCTGAGTTTAAAAATATTGAACTTTCAATACCGAAGCCATCTGGTCATCAAGTTTTAGTTAAGGTTTCTGCGACTAGTATCAATCCGATTGATACAAAGATTAGAAAAGGGATTGTACCAAATGCATTCCATCCTAATTTTCCGATGATTTTACATAGTGATTTTTCTGGTGAAGTTGTTGAAGTTGGTGAAAATGTTTCACGTTTTTCAGTTGGAGATTTTGTTTTCGGTTTAAATGTCTTTACGGGTACTCTTTCAGATTATTTTTTAATAGAAGAAACAGTAATTGCTAAAGCTCCAAAAAATTTACCTATTCAAGAAGCTGCAAGTTTACCATTAACAGCTATTACTGCATGGGAGGCACTTTTTGACAGAGGTAATTTAAAACAAGGTGATCATATTTTAATTCATGGTGGGGCAGGTGGTGTTGGCCATCTAGCGATCCAGTTGGCGAAAGCTTCTGGAGCTACTGTTACGACAACTGTTTCATCGAATGAAAAAGCTATTTTAGTTAAAAAGCTAGGTGCAGACCACGTCATTAATTATAAGGAAGAGACCGTCCAAGAATATGTTAACCGCCTAACGGATGGGCAAGGTTTTGATCTTGTTTTTGATACTGTCGGTAAAGAAAACCTAGATAAATCATTTATTGCAGTTAAACCAAAAGGTACTGTTCTAGCAATTGCTGCAAGATCGACGCATGATTTATCACTTTTACATAACAAATCTTTATCTTTACATGTAATATTTATTCTGCTTACTCAAAAAACTGAGGAAGGGCGTAAAGAACATAGTGCTATTTTAAATAAAATTGCTACTTTAGTTGAAGAAGGTAAGCTAAAGCCGCTAATCAATCCAAAATCTTTTACATTCGATCAAGTGAAGGACGCTCATGATTACTTTGAAAATAATGAAGTACAATTTGGTAAAGTATTGATTGAAAATAAGTAATTTTATTGAATCCCTTTTGCATATGCATAGGGATTTTTTCATATCATTTCATTTTGAGCTCGAAATCACACCTATCAATAAAAAAAGCTCAGTCTTCTGAGCTTTCAAGTTTTATGGTTGTATTTCAAATAGTTTTAATTATGATTTATACTTTTACTACTGTAAAATGATTTAACACAGGTACCTTTGTATATACGTCACCTACATATTCCCATTTTCCGCTACCCATAATAGTTTTTCTATATTGCTTATATTTTTTAACTTCTATATCTTTATGAATTAAAAGTTTAACTGCTTGTCCAGTATATGGCGATTTTACTACAACCCCAGTTCCACTTATACTTCCTGGCGTTACTCCTATTGAATAAGCACCATATGCAACGGATATTGTAACTGTAACCTTACTTCCACTATTTGACCAATAAAAACTTCCTGGAGAGTGAAATATAGTCCCTTTTGGTGGTTGACCTTCTGCATAACCAATTTTGACCTTTTTTGTTATTTGAGTTCCCACTAGTTCAGTTTTATACTCATATAATGGAGTTCTTCCTTTACTATTTTGTTGTTCTAATTGTTGTTGTTCTTCTCTATCAATTTCTTCTTGAGGTACAGGGATTACAAAAGCTTCTTGGCTTGTCTCATCAGTTGGAATTTCTTGTGCGTTAATTGGGGTTGAAGAAACTAAGATGCTTAAAAAGACTAATAAACTTACTATTTTTTTCATAATCAAACTTCCTACTTTCATAATTTGTTTGGATACTCGGGTTTGCATCGATCTGTTTAAAGTAATATGTCTTTTCATTTATCATAATCTTGAAACCACTATTTTTATATGTGACTTCTATGTCTTTAAAAATCGAACTTTTTATTATATATTTGGATTCAGATTTTTTTAAAAATGTTCCTTTATCTAATTTTCCATTACGTTTTAAATCCTCGTAATAATAATAAAATGTATAGTTATTTTCTGGATCAAAGACCATTGATACAAATGGCAGTTCATTACAGGTAAACGTACCTCTCAATAAAAATGTCTTATTAGTGGAATTACAACTACTTGTTAGGAACACCAATATAAATGTAATAAGTATTTTTTTAGTACTAAGTTTTTCCATAAACCTATTTTTCTCCTGTAATAGAACTTGTAATGTTTTACTCACCAATAAAGAAAAAGGTTACCTCTTCATTTTGTCGACGTTAATCAAAGTATTAACTTATTTGTAACTTATTTGAAAACGACAGAAATATAAACAAATAAGATAAATGGTAAATATTTTTTAGTAAAATTTAACAGAGCGCTCAATTAAATTTTACTAAATTTTTTATGATGTTTTACTTTAACTATTGAATATTTTGTGAAATTAATCACAAAATGAGTATTCGTGTTTTCCTATGCCTTTTATTAATGAATACGTCAAGGTTTCATAAAACAATAAAATTATGTAATTAAGTGATTTTGTTTACAAATCATTTAGATTTATCTTTTCCTTCTCATGGTAATTAGTCAATAGTGGTATATAATGGAAATATAATTCGTGGAATAAAGGATGTGAAAACGAGGTAGAAATTTTCTCCCTCTATTCAAATGAACAAAATAAAATTAATTATTGCTGATGATAATTCATTTATTAGAGAAGGTCTTAAAATCATATTGAGCTCTTATGAAGAGTTTGAAGTATTAGAAACAGTAAATGATGGGAATGAAGCGTTAAAATATTGTCAAAATAATGAAGTAGATGTTGCGCTTTTAGATGTTCGAATGCCAAATATGAATGGGGTAGAAGCTACGAAGCATATTTCCGAGCAAACTAAAACAAAGCCACTTATTTTAACGACTTTTGATGATGATGAGTACATTATTGATGCTGTGAAAAATGGAGCAAAGGGTTATTTATTAAAAAATAATGAACCAGAACGTATTCGAGAAGCGATCAAAAGTGTTTATCACGGAAATACAATCATGCAAGATTTAGTACTGGATAAAATTAGAACAAATTTAACAAACAATGCAAATACAGCAGATACGAAAATCGATACGAGTTTGTTTACCCAAAGAGAGTTAGATGTAATGGGTTTAATTGCAAAAGGATTTTCGAATAAGGAAATTTCTAAGCAAATTTATATTTCTGAAGGAACAGTTGCTAATTATATTACTTCAATTCTCGGAAAAACAGGGCTAGAACATCGAACACAAATTGCTATTTTCTATATTACTGGGAAAGTAGACTAACGCGAAGGAGTTACATATGGAGCGTTGGATTATTTTAAATAAGCTCTCTGTTATATTGTATATAGCTCTAATTTGTATTCAAAAAGAAACTCCTAATTTCTCTTGGGTACTTTTTGTATTGCTTGTTTATTTTTGTTTAAATATTAGTCTTTATTTAATAAAAAATAGATCGTTGATAAAATTTTTACTAATCATATCAATTTGTTTAATTGTCTATTCCAATTTAAAGATTCAGCCATTATTTCTTTTACTACTGCCAATGTCAATTTTAGAGCTCGTTTCTTATTTTACTTCAAAAAAATGGATCGGTTGCTTTCTTGCACTATTTCCAATTTGCTACTTATCTAATTCTTTACAGCCTATCTATGGATTAATTTCATTATTTAGTTTTATCGTTTTTTCACTTGTTAATTTGTATAACACTAGATTACGGTTTAAAGAAGATCAAATTGATAAAATGAGGAGCACGATTCAAAAGCTGTCAAAAAAGATTAATAATCATAATGAGTTTATTGAGCAATCGGAATATACCTTTAAATTGGAGGAACGAAATCGTATTTCTCAAGAAATACATGATAAAATAGGGCATTCAATGACAGGTGCGCTATATCAAATGGAAGCAGCTAAACATTTAATGAGTACTAATCAAGATAAAGCATTAGAATTGCTTCAAAATGCGATTAATATTTCAAAGGACGGAATTGAAAATATAAGACTTACTTTAAAAAATATGAAGCCTCCAACTGAACAAATGGGAATTCATCATATGAAATTATTCATAGACGAATTTTCTGCTAAGCATGATTTAAAAACATTGTTTGTCTATAAAGGAAATCTCGATCTTATTACGCCAATTCAATGGAAAGTAATTCAAGAAAATGTAGTTGAGGCTTTAACAAATACGATGAAATATGCAAATGCTACAGAGGTTTCGCTTGAAATACATGTTATGAATAAAATGATAAAAACAAATGTAAAAGACAATGGTAAAGGGAAAGTGAAAATTAAAAAAGGTTTAGGCATCATTGGGATGGAAGAGAGAACAGTGGCTATAAACGGGAAAATAATAGTGGATGGTCATGATGGTTTTTCAGTTACAACTTTGCTTCCAATCCAATAATCTTAACATGTGATATGAATTTCTATTAAGTCCATCATGATTTTGCCTAAATAAAAACATGAATATTCTCATGTGAAAAGGGTGAACTAATACACTGATATTAGTTCACCCTTTTGCTTATAATAGCATCATAGTAAAAAGCTCAGAGAGGTGAGAGGATGAAAGTTTTAGAGATAAAAAATTTAACTAAAAAGTTCGGGGATTTTATAGCAGTAGATAATATGTCTTTATCAATTGAAGAAGGAGAAATATTTGGATTTCTTGGAGCAAATGGAGCAGGAAAAAGTACGACAATTAATATTATTTCAGGGCTACTTCGAAGTAATCAAGGTACTGTAGAAATCCTAGGTAAAAACAGTAAGAAGAATAGTAAGTTCGCAAAAATGAATATTGGAATGGTACCTCAGGATTTAGCTATTTATGAAGATTTAACTGCCTATGAAAATGTTAGATTTTTCGCAGGACTTTATGGTTTAAGAGGTTCGGAATTAAATGAAAGAGTAGAAGAAGCCTTACAATTTGTAGGGTTAGAAGATAAATTTAAGGAATATCCAAAAAATTTCTCTGGTGGAATGAAGAGAAGGTTAAATATTGCCTGTGCGATTGCACACCGACCTAAACTGATTATTATGGATGAACCAACTGTTGGGATTGATCCACATTCACGAAACTATATTCTTAATAGTGTACGTAAACTTAATGAAATGGGTTGTACAATCATTTATACGAGCCATTACATGGAGGAAGTTGAAGAAATATGCTCACGTATTTCGATTATTGACCATGGAAAAATCATCGCTGAAGGAACAAAAGAACAGCTTAAATCGATTATTACGAATACAAAGGATATTCGAATTGAAGTTAAAACGACTGAAAATATTGATATTACTGAGCTTAAAGCGATTAATGGCGTTGAGAACGTTCATATTTTAGATAATGTTATTACGATTACTTCAGATAATGGTGTGAATAATTTAAATAAAATCATTCAACATTTTATTAATAATGAAATCGAAATCAGTTCATTACAGGAAAATGCGCCTAACTTAGAAACTGTTTTCCTTACATTAACAGGCCGAAATTTACGTGATTAACTTCATGGGAAATTATTTAATAAGGAGGCAATTAGCTTGAATATTTTTAATATTGCTTTCATGGAAATTAAGCGTGACTTTCGAGATGTAAGGAACTTATTTTTTATGTTAGCATTTCCAATCATTTTAATGCTTGTCTTAGGTACATCACTTTCAAATGCTTTTTCAACATCCGTCCCGATTAAAGATGTGCATGTTTTATATAAAGATCAATCAACAACAGGTGAGTTTTCGCAGTATTTTAACGAATTAATTAAAAGTACGAAAAAGTCTGGAATTCATTTTGAAAAAACTGCGAGTAATACAAATGGTGAGAATGAAGTGAAACGAAATCATTATGATGGCTATATTTCTATTCAAGATAACGGAATTAAGCTTTATATCAATGAAGGAAACAGTGTTGAGGGTAGTGTTATTCAAGGAATGTTAACTTCTTTTGTAGATAAATATAATGTTGGCGTGGAAGTTGCAAAAGTCGATCCAACTCAAGTTAAAGAAGTCTTTTTAGGTAATTCTCATGATAATTATATTAAGGACACGTCGATTGCATCAAATAAACAGCCAGGTTCGATGGATTATTACGCGATTGCAATGACTACTATGATTGTTCTTTATGCAGCTATGTCTGCAAGTAAATTGATCACAGGTGAAAGAGTTAGAAAAACTGCTGATCGATTAATCGTTGCTCCTATTTCCAAATTTGAGATTTTTATCGGGAAAATACTTGGAAGTTTGGTTGCTAACTTTCTGTGCATTATTGTAGTTATCTATTTCAGTAAATTCTTTTTTAAAGCCAACTGGGGTAGCCATCTATTATTAGTCTTTATTGTTTTACTGACAGAAGTTCTTCTATCAATTAGTTTAGGGTTAGTTGTAAGCTATATAACGAAATCAAATGCTTCATCTAGAGCAATCATCATGATTGTTGTGCAGCTATCTTCATTCTTTGGTGGAGCTTACTTTAAATTAGGCGATACTAGTGGGATTTTAAAATTCATTACTCAGCTTTCACCACTTACATGGGTTAATACAGCAATTACAAAAATTATTTATGCAAACGACTTATCAGCTGCTATCCCGGCGCTTGTCTTTAATATAGGTTTTTCTTTATTATTCCTATTTCTTGCATCTATTTCTCTACAAAGAAGGGAGGGGCTGTAGGATGCAGACAGTTTTTTGGCTAATTTCGAACACTTTAAGAGCTACTTTTAAAAATAAGAAAAATATTATTATGTATATTTTAGTGCCTCTAATTGGTATTTTTATTTCCTTTCTAGCTTATGGTGGTTCCAATAAAACGATCGTTCACGTTGGGATTGTCAATGAGGATCATCAATATATTGCAAATGATACGATTAAGTTTTTAGAACACTTAGATAACGTTCGAATTGAAATAATTAATACTACGGATGCAAATGATAAGCTCGCTTCAGGATCACTTGATTGTGTTATTTCGTTCCATGATGGCTTTACAGATAGTGTACGTTCTGGTAATCCAGATCATATTCAAATATCTTCTATAAAAGGTGCTCAAATTACGAGCTTTGTAAAATCTTATTTATATAATTATATCGATAATGTTTCAGCAATTGGTAAAGTGGCAAAAACAGACCAAACTAAATTTAATCAAATGTATTCCAACTACCAAAACGCAAGCTTCAAGGTAGCAACAAAAACATTATCAGATTCATCTCAGTCTGAAAATATGACGACATATAGTTTAGGCTTTTTGATTATGATTATGTTAATGTCTGCAGGGAATCTTTCTGAAATTATTTTAAAGGAAAAAGAAAATCGAATTTACTACAGACTTTTGTCAGCACCTATTAATGCTAGAAAATATATTTTCTCAAATGTTGTAGTAAATATGATTGTAATGACTATTCAAGTAATTATTACGCTTCTCTTTATGACTAAAGTGTTTCATATTGATATTCATATTCCGTTTTGGGAAGCGGCAATTGTTATGATGCTTTTTGCTTTGGTCTCGGTCGGGATCTCGTTAATGATTGTGGCGTTCTCTAATAGTTCAAAATCATCTGGCGCATTGCAGAATTTAATTGTTGTTCCAACTGTTATGATCTCCGGTTGTTTCTGGCCAATTGATATTATGCCATCATCCGTACAAAGAATTGCGGATTTTCTTCCACAAAGATGGACGTTAGAGACATTGACGAAGTTGCAACAAGGAAGTAGTTTAGGAAGCTTATATTTAAACATTTTAATCCTTCTAGTTTTTGCGGCTGCATTTTTCTTAATTGCTATTTATAAGTTTAGTCGCAATAGTTCTACTAGAAATTTTGTGTAGATATTAAAAAAATCCATCTCTTTATTAGAGATGGATTTTTTAGCTATTTTATTAGTCCATTGAACTACAAATTTCAATATAATGACCGTCTGGATCTGCTACATATGCTACTGTTTGGCCCCATGGTTTTGTAATTGGTTCTTTGATGATGTTTACACCTTTTGTTCGTAAATCTTCTATTGTAGAATGCACATCATCTGTTACAAATCCGATTTCAAATGTTTGAGAGGATGCTTCAGTATTTTTATAATTTAATCCAGTCAGCTCTTGAACATTGCCACGTTCAATCATAGCAAGTACGGTATTGCCAGTATCTAATTCGACATACGTACCATGATTTCCACGAATAGGAATGCCTAAAGACTCAGTATAGAAAGTAAGAGATTTTTCTAGACTTGAAACATATAAAATTAAATACCTCATTTTCAACATTTCATTAACCTCCAGAATAGTTTAATCTCTTTTTCTTTCTACATATATAAGGTATTTACCTTCTTACATTGGTTTTGGCAAGTTCTTATTCAAACTGATAGGTATAGAATGATTCCTTTGCAAAAAATGATTTTAATCGATCATCGGGTATATCCTCAAATTTTTCGATTTTTACAACGTCTTTTAGCATTGCCTCTGTCTGAGAACGGTGTGCTTTCATCGTTCTTAGTTTCTGAGTTGCAACATCCATTACATCATTCACGATATCGGGTTTTCCTAAAACTTCAAAGCGTTCTTTTGTAATCGCGATACACCATACTGTTGGACGATCTTCCTTATCCATTCGTCGAACTGCTTCAACAGCAGCTCTTGCAGTTGCATCATGGTCTGGGTGAACACCGTGTTCTGGATAAAAAGTAATTAATAATGTTGGCTGAATTTCGTCGATGATTTCCTTTATTGGACTAATTACATCCTCAGGGTCTTCGAATTCAATTGTTTTATCATGAAATCCTAGCATTCTTAAATCTTGGATTCCCATTTCTCTACAAGCGTCGATTAATTCGTTTTTACGTATTGTAGGAAGTGATTCTCTTGTTGCGAAAAATGGATTTCCCATATTTCGTCCCATTTCTCCTAAAGTTAAACAAGCGTATGTAACCGGAATCCCTTTATTTGTAAACTTCGAAATCGTTCCAGCAGCCCCAAAAGCTTCATCATCAGGGTGAGGGAACACAAGTAATACTTTTTCTTGTTTTTGACTCATTTTTAGTGCTCCTCTCTTAAAATGGCGTATAGCTTAAATGTATTGCGATTGCAAGCTTTCCATCCTCATTATGACCTGCTAGTAGGAGGCGACCTTGTTCATCAACTTCAAAATCAGTTAATCCTTCTGCAACAACCCAGCCTTCTTCAAGCTTTAATCCGACACGGAATGGGTATTTGCCTGTGATCGTAGCACGGCTAATGATTACTTTCGTATTTCTAATAAAGGCATTTACCGTCATTACTTTTTCATTAAAGTGATTAGCATATGCACCATTTGTAGTTTCTAAATGTAAATAGACTGTTTGATTTATATAATTTTGAAGTGCATCTTGGGCAGCACCAATTTCTAATTTTTGCATTTTCTCGTACCTCCTTTAAAAAGTATTATAATCCAACTTTCCCTAAATTGGTAATTTGTTGGCTTGTGATTTTGAACATAAAAAGATCCCTATCTAATTGGGTGATAGGGATTGGGGGGATGTGTATAACATGATTACTAAAATTTAACTGTTTAAATATTCAGTTAATTTATATTTAATATACATGATGGGAAAATATTCGTCAACCACTTTTGTTAAAAAAATTTAAAATATTCAAAAAATAAGAAAATGAGGTAATTAATGGTATCTTTTTATGATAATATACGTGACTAGAACTCGACAAAAAAGACGAGTTTCTGTGTAAAATAGTCAAATTTTTACTTGTTTTACCTTTTTTTTCTTTTCTAAAAAGATATTAATTGTTAAACTAGAGTAGAATAATATTTTTAAAGGGAGGTTTTTAACGTGAAGGCAGAAGCGCGAAAACTATTTAATCCACAAAGAGAAGAATTAAACAAGCCTTCTCGTAATCAATTTCCGCAGACTAAAAAAAGAAAAACAATACGAATCCATCGAATCATTTTGACAACATTATTTTTGTCTTTACTTATCGCGTCTGGAATATATATGTATAGTCAAAATAAGATCGCTTCGGCAAAGCAACATGAACTTTCAACATTACATGTTGAACAAAAAAAAGTAGCTAAAACTGAAAAAGATTTAAACAGACAGATTAGACTATTAAATGATCCGGATTTCATAGCAAACTATGCTCGTGATCAATACATGTTCTCTAAAAAAGGAGAAACAATCATCATTGTGCCGAAATCGGAAGATGAGATCACCTCAAACTAATAATTATTTAAACTTAAAGATTCTCATATATGTGGGAATCTTTTTTCTATATTCATTATAGAACTAATGTTCGTTTTGTACAAGTTTAAAGTCGAACGTAAGAACTTAAATAGGAAGAAGGGAATAGGATTTTTTCATATCTCTTACATTTTTGTCTGATAAACAGACTCTTTCTCTTATCAATTTGTTGTCTATTTAGTTCTAATTACCCACGGTTTCTACAAAATTTTTACTATTCTGAAAAATACATCTTTGATATAATTTAAATAAGCTTAAATAAGGAGGATTAACATGAAAAAGTTCATTTACGTTTTTGCTATTTTAATTGTACAAGTAATTTTGACGTTCCTTGTTAGTGTTCTCTCGGATTCATCGGCTAGTAATATTGCTATTATGGTAGGATTCGTTACGACGGTCTTCCTTTATTGGAAAACAGCTAAAAAAGTAAGTTATACTCCTCTGCAGCGATATCAATGGTTGCGTGCTGCTGGATTAGAATTTAATGACTTACATAAAGATTTTCAAAGAAAAATTGCTATTAAAGCATCGTTAATTTATAGTTTTTCAGGTTTAGTTGTTACTTTGTATACATCACATATTTTATTATAAGGCATAGTCAAAAAAAAATGGACAAGCATACTAACTGCTGTCCATTTTTTTATTTTTATTCCGATTCATGTTGTAGGCGTTTAATACGTCGTCTATATGCAATTGATGAAACAAGAATACTTAATTCGTATATAACTAACAATGGTAAGCTTGTCATCATATCAGATACAAAATCAGGCGGTGAAATTGCTGTTCCGATAATAATAAGGATAAAATATGCAAATCGTCGAGATTTTCTTAAAAATGCTGGTGATACGATTCCGATACTTGTTAAAAAAAGTATAATGACTGGTAAATCAAAGAAAAACGCAAAAGGAACAACTAAGTTAAATAAGAAGCTAAAATAGCGTTCAGCTGTGAATGTAACTGTTACTAAGTCTTCTCCAATGTCCTGTAAAAATTTTAAAACGTTTGGAAAGATGAAATAATAGCCAAATGCTAATCCACAAACGAACAATAAGAATAAAGCTGGTATGTAAAGCATTGTGCTTTTTCGTTCTTTTACATGCAAGGCTGGCTTTACAAACGCCCATATTTGGTAAGCTATGACAGGGATACTACACGCGATCGCGAACACTCCACCAATCATAAGATAAATCCAAAGGACATCACTTGGACCAAGTGCTAGAAGCTTTCCATGCAAATCTTGAACAAGGAAATTGAATATAGCTTTCGTATAATATAATCCAATCCCTAAAAAAATAACGAATGCAACAATCACTTTTATTATTCGATTTCGAAGCTCATCTAAATGGTCAATGACACTCATTTCTTTTTCTTGCATAATTTCCCCCAAAGCAAACTGTGAAAGTATTTTATTACACTTTAAAAAGTATAAATTGGCTAGCGTTGTTAATTACTCGATGTAGTTTGCCAATTTTAGGAATAAAGTGTAAGTGCAACTACGTCTTTAGTCTTCGCCTAAAAGGCTCGCCAATCGACTAGTTTTCTATAATATTGAGCTTCCTATATTTTGTCAGAAAAAAGAACAATCGTCAATGAATATAGAGACATTTATTATTCTTAAATTACCATCATTTGTTAATTTATTCATATGAAAACTAACCTTATCCGACTATAATAAAAGTATGAGTATGAAAGATAAGGATGGTAAATGTTTTGGATGGAAAAAGTCATGTAATTGTAGGATTATTTGCAACTGGTGTCACAATGTATGCAACAAAAAATGATTCTATGACCGTCCCACTTATAGTTGGTGCAATCAGTAGTTTGGCTCCTGATTTAGATCATCATAATAGTTCATTAACAAAAAAAGTTTCAATGCCGCTAAAAGTTCTCTTCAGCTTATTATTTTTAGCAGCTACATTATTTATTGTTGTGAAGACAGGGAAGTTAATTTATTCTGGATCATGGATTTATGCAGTAGGTATTCTCACATTATTTATTATTTGTGTGAGCTGGTTACGGCATTTAAAAACAATCTTAATGTTAACAGGCATATTAATTGCAGTTATTGGTTGGTTTTTCTTTTATGGTTATTGGTCAATCTTTGCGATTGGATTATTTATTGCTGTTTCATCGAGATTAAAGCATCGTGGACCAACTCATTCCCTTTACTTTTTAGCTGTTTGGAGTGGAATTTGTTATTTGCTGCAAAAAGACTTAAATGTAAATGGATTATGGTTAGCTGGTACAGTCGGTTATTTTTCTCACCTATTAGCGGATCAGTTGTTTACTAAACAAAGTATTAAGTGGTTATAGAGCTCTTTAATTATCACATTTTTTTATTAAAAATGATCCATACTAAGAAAGATGTGATGATGAAAGAAGGGTCAATATTGAAGAAAATAAATTCTCTAATATCCATATGGGTTTTGTTTTTTTTGTTAGCTTTGTCATTCCCAGTGGATGCAAGTAGCAATACGTATAACCAGCGAACTATTAAGGTAGAAGCCAATACTTTAGTTTCTAGTAAACAAACATCAACGCATCTTGCAATTAGGAGATCGTATCGTTCTAATAGAAGTTATCGTCCAACAGCACCAAGGTCGAGCTATCGTTCGTATAGAAGTCCTGGAAGGAATTTTTTAGGCTATGCAGGTGCATTTGGGTTAGGCTCTCTTTTTGGTTCGATGCTAAACCCATTTGGTGGCTACTATGGTGGTCAGCAATTTGGTTTTTCATTTTTTGGATTACTATTAGATTTTTTAGTAATAATAGTTATTATTTGGTTTATTAAGAAAATCTTTCGTAGAAACCGATATTAACTTTCCCCTTTTGAGGTGACTTGTGAAAATCTATTTTGATGAACAAGATGTTGCCAATGCAATTTGTGTATATGCGGCTGATTTGGAAGGAATTCGACCAGAAAGTGTACAAATTGAATTTCTATTTAATGAAGATGATGGTGTAAGCTGTGAAGTATCAGCTAATCATCGGAATTTAATTTATTTTGAGCAACAAATATCTGACGCAATTGGTTTTTACTTGGAAGAGATTCATCGTTTTTCATCCTATGCAATGGAAATCATTATTGGTTTTGATGAAGAAGATGGAATTACGAGTGAAATATCATTTGTCTATTCATAAAACCCGAGAGAGAACTGGATGTTCTTTCTCGGGTTTTTTCGATTGCTTAGGCATAATTCGTTACGTATTCGTAAACAATATCTTGTACTATTTCATATAATTCACGGTCATCATTTAATTGTTCGGTAACGATTTGTTCGTACAGTTTATCTAGCATATCAGCTGTAATCCACTGTTCGTGTTCTCCTCTATATTGCATTAACGCTCGTTTAATCATCTGCTTTACAAACTGTCCATCCACTTTAAGTCTTTCCTCCTTTAAGCTAATTTTAGTATAACTAAAATTTTGTATTGTTCCTAGCGAAAAAATTTATTGAAATCGAACGTATATTCGTTTAATATATGTTTATAATAAAAATAAGAACATTAGTTCTGCTATTTTTTGGAAAATCGGAGTGATATGTATGAGCATTTGTTATGAAGAGTTACCACATCATCGGATATTATGCATCGATATGAAGAGCTTTTATGCAAGTTGTTCTGCGGTCATGCTCGAATTAGATCCATTAGAATGTTATTTAGCAGTTGTTGGAGATGTGGAGAGGGAAGGAAGTATCGTACTTGCAGCCTCTCCGCGATTGAAAAAGGAATTTGGGATTAAAACAGGATCAAGGGTTTTTGAAATACCAAAAGATCCTCGAATCAAAATTGTAAATCCTTCAATGTCAAAATATCTAGAAATCTCAACGAACATAGTAAAGTTACTAAATGAAATTGTCCCTTTAGAGGATTTACATGTATATAGTGTTGATGAATGTTTTTTAAAGGTGGATGGAGTGAAGAGACTATGGGGGGATGCGTGGGAGATTGCCGAAAAAATTCGTACTGAGATTATGGCACGATTTCAATTACCTTGTTCGATTGGGATTGGACCGAACATGCTTTTGTCAAAGCTCTGCTTAGATTTAGAAGGAAAAAAAGATGGGATAGCGGAGTGGACTTATGAAGATGTAGAAAAAAAACTATGGCAGGTAAGTCCTCTTAGTGAAATGTGGGGAATCGGTAAAAGAACCGAACGCACTTTAAATGCAATGGGTATTTTTACCGTAGGACAGTTAGCGAAATATCCTCTTCATTTGCTGGAGAAGAAATTCGGAGTGATGGGAAATCAACTATATCATCATGCGTGGGGAGTAGATCTGTCTGAGCTAGGTGCGCCAATAATGAACGGACAGATTAGCTTTGGTAAAAGCCAAATATTAATGAGAGATTATACAAAAGTTGAAGAAATTAAATTTGTTATTCGTGAAATGTGTGAAGAGGTTGCACGCCGAACTCGTAATGCTAGGAAGGCAGGACGTACGATTACATTAGGAATTGGATATAGTCGGGAAGAATTTGGTGGAGGATTTTCTCATGCATATACAATGGATGAACCTACAAATATTACTTCAGATTTGTATGAGATCTGTACAAAACTATTTGATCGATATTATGAAGGGAAGACAGTTCGGCAAATTCTCATTTCTCTTTCGAATATTGTAAGTGATGAAATCATGCAGTTAAATTTGTTTGATCAGAAAAAACCTCAAAAGCGCAATTTAGGATATGTGATGGACGCAGTCCGAAAAAAATACGGATCATCTTCGCTCCTCTGGGCTGTTTCTTATGCGGAAGGAGGAACAGCACTTGCCCGAAGCAAGCTGGTAGGTGGACATAAAGGTTAAAAAATTTCCTTTTGTCCTTTTCCCCTGCAAAGCCACTAGTTCTAACCCAGATAAAAAGAGAAGAAAAGGAGAAGAATGCCGATGATTCGTGACCGTGGCACCATTAAATGGACGTCAATGATGTTACCAGAACATGTAAAAATGCTTCGTGATTGGAAAGTATCACAAAATTATGAACAACAAAAAGAAGTAGATGAACAGCTATTAGAGGAAATGAACCGTCATCTTCAACAGGCAATTCACGAAGATGAAAGTGTACAAATTACTTATTATAAAGACCACTATCACCATAATGTAAAAGGAAAAATAGGGAAAATTAATTTACACCAAAATAGGCTATCTATTTATGAAGAACAGGCTGGATATATGGAGCTGTTATTAAGTGATATTGTGGACGTGAAAATTGGATCTTGAACATCCAAAAAAATAATTAACCATTAACGAAAATCCCCCCTTTTTTAAGTACATATACATCGAAAGGGGGAGTTGAAAATGGCTCAAATTGCTACTCAACAACTAACATTGTATGTAAATTTACATGCAGGAAAAGATGCACAAGGAAAAATCATTATCAAGAGGAAGGCATATAAAAATGTCCGAGTTGATGTTGATTTAGTGAAGCTAAGTGAAATCGGTAATGCCTTAGCATCATTGCAAGATCTACCATTAGTAGAGCTAGAAGTATTAAGCAATGGACTACTTTTAAACAGTTAAAAAAGGAGGAAAGCGATATGATTCAAACATTAGAACTTAAATTTTTAAATGAAAATGAAAAGATTGTTACGCTAACAGTAGACAATCCAACAATTCCAGTTGATCCAACATTAATCAATCAAGTAATGGATAAAATTGTAGCAAACAATGTATTCACTTCTACAACCGGAATTGTCGTAGCCAAACAAGGCGCCCGCTTGGTTGGTAAGGAGATTATTGAGATTGAGCTATAAGCTCTATTAGGAAAAGAGTTTTGTAGGCAGTCTAAAGACCTTCTGAATGCAGAAGGTCTTTTTTTGCGTTATAATAATAAAGAATGAAAACATAAAATAGAAAATAGTTAAATTGTAAAAAGAATGCTTTAGTAGAATTGGGGAATAGTTAGCATTCAGATTATAAGAGAATAGTAGAAAAGGAGAGAACGACATGGCACTAATTGCAATTGATATGGATGGTACACTGGTAAATGGTAAGAATGGAATACCAATGGAAAACATTGAAAGCATCCGAGCGGCACAAAAGGAAGGAATCCATGTTGTCATTTCTACAGGTAGAATGTATGAAAGTGCGAAGGAGGCATTAGATGAAGCTGGTCTAACTTGTCCGATTGTCTGTTTAAATGGCTCTCAAATATATGACTATGAGGCAAAAATATTGCACAACGATTCAATGGATAAGGAAATTTTTGCGAAAGCCTTAAGTATATGTGAAGCAGAAAATAAAACATTTATTATTAGTACTAGTGAAGGATCATTTACAAAGTGTCGAGATACACTATATGATGAATTTTTTACTGATAAGCAAACTGGCAAAACACACAAAGTAACAGCTACTTTAAGAAAAGTTCGAAATTACTCTTCTATTGAAGATTTTAATAATCTTGATGTATATAAAATATTATTTCTTTCTAATAATGAAGAGGTTATTAGTCGCATTCGTCTAAAACTAATGCAAGAAGAGAATTTACTAATTACTTCGTCAAGCTCAAATAACGTTGAAATTAATGCAGCAAATGTAAGTAAAGGAGCGGCATTATTAAAGCTTGCACCAATCCTTGGAGTAGATTTAAATGAGAGCATGGCAATTGGAGATAGTTTTAATGATGTCTCTATGTTTAATCGAGTAGGTTTTCCAGTAGCTATGGGAAATGCGAAAGAAGAGCTAAAAGGCCACTGTACATTTGTTACAAAAACAAATGAAGAAGCAGGCGTAGCCCATGCAATTTATCATTTTTTAGATCAAAAACAGAAATTGAAGCAAAGCTAATTAAGTTCTGTTTGTCGACTGGCAAAAGAGGGAGTTCAAAAGTTAAAGTACTTTTTGAGCTCTCTTTTTTTATGGGATAAGTTGCTGATTTTTGTTATCTAACTAAATGGCAGTTTAGTTGCTTAAGGTATGTTACAATAAAAGGAAAATAATGGAATTCTATATATTGACATCCAAAAATATAAGGGGGTTTAATTTGAAATATTTAATTATACTTCTTGTAATTATTTCTACTTTTATTACGGGTTGTTCAAACTTAAAAGGAAACGAAGAACAAAATATAATAGTTCAAAAGCGTATTGCTGATGTAAATAATTATGAAGACTTCAAAGTAATTACTATAAATGAGAAAGTTCAAAAGGTAAGAGCGATATTAGATAATATTAATTGGGAACATGCAAAAGTAGATATGGTAGCACCAGCAGATTACAGATTTATATTTCAATTTAAAAATCCAGAAATAAATGGAAAAGCAGTGCTATATGAGCTTTGGAATATTCCTGATAAAGATAAAATAGAACTTGCAATAAGCGCCGAAAGTAAATTTGTTCAATTAGACAAGAACAGTTCAGCTAAACTATATAAAATAATAATTGGTGGAAAGTTAGATGACCAAAAATAATATTCTGAGCTCGAATGTAAGGTGTTTTTTATGTGCATCTTTGCATTGGTACAGTTGTGACTATTTAAAACAAACATTTGAAATTAGAGCTAACTAGTACTTCAATTTCTTATGCAACTAACGTATGCAATAGTTGAAGATCACAAGCTGCTAATATGCGGCTTTTTTTATTGAAGTAAATGGCAGATTAGTAGAATAAAGAATATAACAAAATTGGTAAATTATGTTATATTGAGTGAGTAGTTAATAATTATAGGAAGTAGTAGAAATCAATGAAATTATTTATGAAAATTGTCTTAACCTTAGCATTTTGTCTTTATCTTGTCGTCCTTACAAATCAAATACTATTTAAATATGTATCTCCATCAGAAATAATCAGTCATTTTAATTTTAACTATAATGATGATCGTTGGCATGGACATAATTTTATTCCTTTAAAAACTATTATTTATTATATTTTTTTAGCTGACATA
Organism: Gottfriedia luciferensis; assembly: GCF_001712755.1. Taxonomy (GTDB): domain Bacteria; phylum Bacillota; class Bacilli; order Bacillales; family Bacillaceae_G; genus Gottfriedia; species Gottfriedia luciferensis_B. The sequence goes on along the minus strand of NZ_MDKC01000009.1, from coordinate 33,751 downwards.
AATTTAAATATTAGGATTACAAACTTAGTTGGAAACATTATTGGTTTTGTACCTTTTGGTTTCATCCTTCCAATATTATTGAAAGGGTTCAAAAATTTTAAAGTTATCGTAATTGCAACTTTTAGTTTAAGTTTAACTTACGAATTAATTCAGTTAATATTTGACTTTGGAAGTTTTGACATTGATGATTTAATTTTAAATACTTTTGGAGGGTTATTAGGTTATTTACCAATTAAACTTATTCAGTTAATTAATAATAGGAAAAACCATTTGAAAATAACCACCGATTTATAACAAAAATATGATTAAACTATTGAACTAACGTAATGCATTAGTTCAATAGCAAGAACCATTTGAAGTGGTTCTTTTTTTGTTATTAAATAATAACAATCGATGTATTAAGGGAAGATAACACTAGAGGTGAGTAGAAAATGAAGATGAAAGTGATGATTTTTATGTTCATTATGATGTTATCTTTCGGATCGATTGTAGGATACGCGCAACCTAAAAAGTGTCCTGTGTTAAGTGACTTAGATAAAACATCAATAAAGAATAAAAAAGAGGTAATTGAAGCCTTAAATACCTTAATACCAAAAACTTATGGTACAGGTTTAGAGGATCTTCCAGACATTTATAAGAAGTGGAATGTTGTTACGGCAAAGCCATTCCCTAAAACAGTTGGTGTTAAAGAAGAAGAGGATTATTTTGGAATGGCAAAGTATTTTTGTGGGAAAGAAATTGCTGAAAAATCTTGGCTTGTCCGTTTAGATTTTCCGAAAGCACCTGGAGCTAACTTAGCCCAGGGGCAAATATTTTTAGCCAAAAGTAAAGAAAAGGGCTGGTTTGTTTGGTTTCGTTATCATTAACCTTGTACAAATAACGCATGCATATATTCAATAAGAAATACAAAAACCCTTCTTAAAAAAGAAGGGTTTTTGTATGCTAGATTTTTTGTTATTAGAATAATCCTTATCACTTTATTAGTAAAAGGGATTATCATTTTTGCACAGAATTTACATATTATGGAAATGAAAAGGAGAGGTTTTATGAAGAAACTACTTTTATCACTTTTAGTTTTAACATTATTCGGATGTTCCAATAAATCGCTTCTTTTTAAAGGGGAAAGCGAACATTGGAAAGGAGAATACTCTGCTGATATAACCAATGATACGAGAGAAGATGGACAATTTATTTTTAAACTAAAGAAAGGTAATAAAGTAAAAAAGAATCTAGAGATTAATATCAATAATGGTCAAACTGTTCGCACAGAAGAATTAAATAACGAAAATACTATTACGATTCCTAATGCCTGCTCTGGTTGTTCTGTTACAAGTAAATCCTCACCTATTGAAGTAACGATAAAATGGAATAATCAAGAGGAAACCTTTAAATTAAAGAAAAAATAATCTGGTACTTTTATTTTTTGAAACTATGAAAACAGAAGATAAACCAATCACAGACTTAAAAAATCATATTCATCCTATTAAAAAAAGAGATAACATTGTCGTTGGATTAGTAATATTTTTGAGTGTTTTTTACTTATTTATTTTGATTTTTAGCATTCTGGGGCAATATTACTAATTCCTTGTTCAACTTACGCATGCGGTAGTACAATAAGGAATTTCCAGAGCCTTATCGTAAAGGATCATGGGAAGAAATGCAAACACTTGTGTACTTTATTGATAAAGCTTGTTTCTTATCCGAATTTTTCCTTTCTACTATTTTATAGACATAAAGATTATATAGTCTAACATAATCTAAATATAAACTATAAAGGATGTGGAAAGTTAAAATGGATGCAACCTTAAGTATAATTCCAATCATTATGATGCTTTTTAACATAGCAATTCCTGTATGTCTTATAGTAGTAGTCTACTACTTCTATAAATTATTTAAAATCCGAAACGAAGAATTAAAGAAGCAAAATGAACTACTAAATCGGATTGTAAATGTACTAGAGAGATCATAGACTTTTGCAATACATATGATTAAAAAGAACTTAGTCTGATGATGACTAGGTTTTTTTTAATCTATTAAAATTGAAAAAAAATAAAAAAACTAGTGGACATGCTGTAACGAAAAGAAAAAACTTTCATATTAATAAACTATATCAACAATTATAGACAAGCCTTTAATATGTTACTCCTAAGAGGATTTATGTCTAAATAATAAGAAAAGGTGATAGTATGAGATACCCAAGACCGCCAAGACATCATTTTCCACCAATACCTCCTGGCGAAAGTTTTGCATTTGTTACGAATAGTGGTGGAACAGTTTCCGTTATAAAAGAAGGTACAATTGTAACTTTTCCATCATTTCAGTTTTTAGGTGAAGGAGTTACAATTGATCAAGCAAATGAGCGATTAACAGTTCAGGTACCAGGTAATTACTTTATTACTTACACTGTGAATTTAAATGCGCTATTAGACGTATCTACAAGATTATTAGTAAATGGGAGACCTATAAATGCATCAGCAATCGTAAATGAAGTGAATAGATCCATTTACGGTAGTCAAATGATCTTACCATTAGACGCTGGAGATACAATTTCACTTCAACTGTTTGACTTTGTTGGAGATGTTAAGTTGTTACAAGGCGCAGGTGCAACAATTAATCTATTTAGAGTTCATTAGTATAAGATTTAATCATTACTCCTCGTGAAGATTCCCTATTCCGTTGCAAGAATGCACTGCTTTTTAAAAAGTAGTGCATTTTTTAATAGGTTAAAATCATAAAGTAATAAAGGTGAATCTAGTAATAACCACGAAAGTACATATCTTAAAGTATAAAATTAAAAGGGAGAATGATCTATGAGTAAAAAAGAGTTTATATTAGATCAATTAGAAGTCTGTCGTAATGTTGAAAGCTGGATTCAACCTTTAAGTGTAGCATTGGAGAATTTAAGTTTAGAGAGTATTAGTTGGAGACAAAATGATTCTACTCATACGATCGGTGAAATCGTATACCATTTATATTTCTATAATGAAAGATGGTTAAGAAGATTTAAAGGGGAGATCCCAACTGAAGTGGTCGAAAGTAATGCTTCAACTTTTCAAGAGATGGAAAATTTAACGAGGGAAGATTGGCAAGAGCTTGTTGAGCGGTTAGATGAGAATCTAGCGAATTGGCAGCAAGCTATAAAAGAAGTAGATGAATCAAAGCTTTATGAACAAATTCCAAATTTTCCAGTAGATGCAATCTGGTGGGGAGCGTTATCTAATCTATGTACTCATAATGCTTATCATATTGGGCAAATCCTCTATATTCGAAAAGCACAAGGCTCATGGGTATCAAAGGAAGAGTAAGATCCGGTAATAATCAGAAAGATCATTAAATAATTTTTATTGCCGTATAGGAAATAGTAGGCTAATTTGGAAGAAGTAGGAATAGTTGAGAATAGAATTGCAAAAAGATTAATAAGGGAAAATGGGGAACAAAAGATGATAACACAAAATGTTAGAGGTTACATTTTGAAAAAGTACAATATAAGCGAAGCGAATTTTTTAGGAAAGGGACAAGAAGCAGAAGTATACTCTTATGATCAAAAAAGAGTCTTAAAATTATATAAACCAACAGCATATTCAAAGCTAGAAATATTAAAGCAATTTTATGAATCAATGAATGCTAGTGATGTGAATTTTGAATTACCAAAAATTCACGAAATTATAAAAGAGAGAGATGCCGTTTTAACAATTGAAAAACGAATTGAAGGCAGAAATATACAAAAGGATTTATCAAATTATGATGAGCAAGTATTAGATTCGTTCTTTGAAAACTATCTATCTACAATAGTAAGTATTCAAAAGATTGAATTGGAAGAGCAATTTAAAGGCATTAAATTATTAAGTGATTATGATGAAATTTCTTCAAAGGACTGGAACGATTTTTTAAAACAATCGTTACTGAGAAAAAATACAGAAGTTGATCGATATTTGAAAAGAGATGTATCAGATTACGAAGTGAAATTAAAACGATTAATGGATGCATTTTCAGTTGGATACGAAGGGGAATATTCATTAGTACATGGTGATTATTATCCATCAAATCTATTAGTAAATTCAGATGGACAAATTAATGGTGTAATTGATTTCGGCTTAATGACGTTATATGGGGACCCGTTATTTGATGTTGCATTAAGCTGGATTTTATTTGATTTATATGATGAATTGGGTGAAAAAAAGCTAGAAAAATATTTAAATAAAGTAGTTAATCGATTAGGCGAAGAAGTTAGAAGAACAATTCATTTGTACGTGCTTTTTTATAGTATCTATTCGGCAAATTTCTTTTCGGAAACTTGCAGTGATGGGCACTACCAATGGAGCGTTCGCAATTTAAATAACGAAAAGTTTTGGGCGGCACTAGAAAATTAATGAAAATATGAAACTACTAATAAAAAATGCTCACTATTAAATAGTAAGCATTTTTTGTTTATTTATTTACTTCTGATTTAACTAAACCAGCTACAAGTATATAACGCTGTGGTGCATGTCCAATAAAATTAAACGGATAACAAGTGCTTACCGTTAAAGTTGGTCTTGGTTTTGGGATAATAACAGTGCGATCATCTTTATCAACGATACGAATCTTATGAACTTTATAAGTAAATGTACCAGCCGAAGTTTTAACAATTAGCGGATCGCCAACTTTTACTTTGCCAAGCTCACGGAATACAGTATCTCGATGTCCAGCAAGAACACTATTATCTCTTTCACCTGGCATCACAGATTTAGCATAATGACCTATTCCTTTTGCAAGCTCATCCTCATCTGTCCCGTGGAAGATTGGTAGAGTTGCAGAAATTCGAGGAATTGTTAATGAACCCATCTCATCGCCAAATTTAGGATAAGTCTTGTAAAGCGGTTCGTCTTTTTTAATTTGCTTCAATTTAGTTGCTGTTTCTGTTTTGATTTCTTTTTTGAAATCATCCTTAGACTGTTTATACAGCACATAAGTTTTAATCAAAGAATAAGCATTTGTTGTAGCAAAAAATAATCCGACAATAAAAAGGAGTGCTGAAAAAATAAGTAGTACTTTTCGTTTACGATTCATAGCTTATCGTTTAACAATTACCTTTTTACGTAAAACAACAGCAGTTAACATCATTAACATACCAACCATTGTCCATTCAGTTGTATGAGTTGCAGTAGTTGGAAGTTTACCGCCATTTTCCGTTCTTACTGTAACAGTTGGTTTTGGGTTTTTAATTGCTTTTTGAGTATCTTTAACGATATCTACAATTTGGTCATCACCAATAAGTTCCTCAGGTGAAAATAAAGCGTCTAATAATAGATTACCAGCGTTGTCATAAATCTCTAAATATACTTTTATATTTTCCATAGAATCCATAGAATCATCCATAGTAAGTAATTTAGCAAAAGTTAAAGGAGTTTTAACGCCATTTTGTTCAATTTTAACTTTAATATCGATTTTTAAAGTAGATTGAAGTTCTTTTACGATATTCATTAATTCTACTTTTAATTCAGCTGGTAATTCTTCTGGAGTAGCCTCAGTATCCATTGAGAAAAATTCAGGATAATTTTCTTCTAAAGCAGATGCACGTTCTCCTAATGCTTCTAATTTTGCTTCAACAGCAGGGTCATCATTCACAACTTTTTCTATATATGAAGATAGATTATTAATTTCTGCTTCAGTAATTCCAAACTCTGAAAGAGCAGAAGAAATATCTCCCATAGAAGGGAATTCATCTTCGCTACTGCTACCTGACTCATCCTCATCTAAATAAATTAAGTTTTCGATATCAGAAGTAAAATAATACGTATCTAGTAATGATGCATTTTTGTCCATATCATCATAGTAGACTGCTAGATCGATAATTTCATCTTCAGTGTAACCGTACTCATCTAGAAGATCGTCTAAAGTTTTTTGAGTAAGTCTTTCACCTAAAGTATCTTTTAACTCATCAACTGAATCGAAATCAGAGATTGACTCACCGTAGTAAGAATTTAAATAATCCTCCAATTGCTTTTGAGTTAGATCGATACTAACTAAATAAGATCTTAATTCATTTGCATTTGGTGCTGCATATGCAGTTACACCTGGTACTACTAATGCTGCAGATAAAACGACTGAAGCCAATACCTTTTTCATATTGATTCCCCCTTAATAGTTCATTCCCTAAATGTAAATGTGATTAGATCAGTTTTATGAATGATTCAAAGGTAATAAAGGTATGAGGGCATAAGAAAGCCGATTATTTAGAATTGCTAATAATCGGCGCCAGAAAAATAAAATTATTCTGATTCTTTAGGAGCTCGAACAACAGATTCGAATTTTCCTTTATGAGTACCGTCACAATATGGTAATTTACTTGACATGCCGCATCGACATAATGAGAAAGCTGCTTTTTGCGGATATGTATTCCCTTCAGCATCAACTAACTCAACAGTACCAGTGACACGTAAAGGACCATTATCTAAAACCTTAATTTGAACATCAGACATATTTAATTTCCTCCTACACATCTTAAAATTATTATATATTACATTTATGTTAAAATAAATGGTGTAATTTAATAAAGTATTAATTTTTTTCATGAAATTAACTTGGATTTAGTATAAAATGAAAAGGTTGTTTTTTTTTACCTAAGAAGAATTAAAGATAAACTAAGAAAAATTTAAGTTAAGGAGTGACAATTCATGATTCGAATAGCAAAAAAAGAAGATGCCAAACAAATTGTCCCTCTAATTGTACAAGCGATTGAAGATATTTTATTTATGTTAACCGGGACATCATCATACGAACAAGCAACACCAATTTTAGAATATTATGTTCAATCTGAACAAAATAGACTAAGTTACCATAATTGTTTAGTAAAAGAAATTGAAGGGAAAGTTGTAGGAGTGATTATAGCCTACCATTCCATGGAACTATCAGTACTTGATCGTGAGATGCTTGAAATAATAAGTCGTAATTTAAATATGCAAAATGTTAAAGTTGATAAGGAAGCAGATGATAAAGATTTTTATATTGATACATTGTCAGTGCATCCAGATTATCAAGGCAAAGGAATTGGAACTGAATTATTAGAAGGATTACTTTCTTTTGCCAAAAACAAAGGAATTTCACGAGTTTCATTAAATGTAGATCAAGACAAACCTTCTGCTCGCCGACTATATGAAAAAGTGGGATTTAAATATGAGAAAGTTAGATTTATTATGAAACATTCATACGATTATTTAGTGTACCCATTAAATGAAAAAATATTCGAAACAAAAGTCGTTTAAGATGCATCCTTTTGATTGTTTAAGTTAAAATTAAGTTTGAACAATAGGAGGGATACATATGAATTTTTTTACATTTGCAAATCCAACAGAATTAATATTTGGTAAAGATAGTGTACAAAAGTTAAAAGAAAAGGCTGCTAGCTTTGGAAAGAATGTTTTACTTGTATACGGTGGTGGAAGTATTAAGAGAAATGGCCTATACGATCAAATAGTAGGCATACTTAAAGAAGCTAATAAAACAGTTTATGAACTAAGCGGAGTTGAACCAAATCCGAAATTATCAACAGTTCATAAAGGTATACAAATTTGTAAAGACGAAAATATCGACTTTGTTTTAGCTGTTGGTGGTGGTTCTGTCATCGACTGTACAAAAGCTATTGCAGTTGGAGCGAAATTTGATGGTGAGATTTGGGATGTTATTACACGTAAAGCATTCCCAACAGATGCATTAAAATTTGGAACAGTATTAACGCTTGCAGCAACTGGTTCAGAAATGAACGCTGGGTCAGTTATTACAAATTGGGAAACAAATGAAAAATTAGGTTGGGGAAGTAAATTTAGTTACCCAACATTTTCAATTCTAGATCCTCAAAATACGTTTACAGTACCTCGTGATCAAACAGTTTATGGATCAGTGGATATCATGTCACATGTTATTGAGTCATATTTCCACCATGGAACGAATACAAAAATTCAAGATCGTTTCTGTGAAGGTATTTTAAAAACAGTTATTGAAACTGCTCCGATCGCAGTCGAGAAATTGGATGATTATGAAGCGCGTGAAACGCTATTATATAGTGGAACAATGGCATTAAATGGAATCTTAAGTATGGGTGTTCAAGGTGATTGGGCTACACATAATATTGAGCATGCCGTTTCTGCAGTAACAGATATTCCACACGGCGGAGGATTAGCAATTATTTTCCCTCATTGGATGGAATATGTAATGAGCGAAAATGTTGATCGTTTCTGTCAATTTGCAGAAAGAGTATTTGATATTAAGCAAGAATCAATGTCAAAAGAAGAATTGGCATTGGCTGGTATTAAAGCTTTACGCACTTTCTGGAACTCGATCGGTGCGCCAAGTCGTTTAAGCGAGTACGGTATTACAAAAGAGCAACTACCTGAAATGGCTGCTAAAACGGTTAAATATGGACCATTTGGTAACTTCAAAAAATTAGATCAAGAAGATGCATTAAAAATTTTAGAGGCAGCTCTTTAAGAATAAAAACTGGACAGAGAAATAACTCTGTCCAGTTTTTATATTGAATGATGTTTAACGCCAATAGTATTTAAAAAGGAAGAAACAATTGAATAGTAATCATCTTTGTTTTCATTTAAACTCATAGCGTGTGCACCATTTTCAGCAATGAATAATTCTCTCTTGTTTTGATTTTTCGCTTCAAATAATTTAAGTGTATGTGTAAATGGAATATAAGGGTCTGGTTTACTATGAACAAATAAAACGGGATTTTTAATATTATGAGTTGCCAGTAAAGGGGAAATATCCTTAATGAAAAATCCATTCCGAAGCTTTAACCAAATGCTAGAAACTGGAAGGATTGCCCATTTAGGAAGTTTATAATCCATTTTCAAACGATATGTAAGCTGTTCCTCAAATGTAGAGAACGCGCAGTCTGAAATATAGAAAGCTGCAGAATCCTCAACAAAACCAGCATATTGTAACATTGTGCAAGCTCCCATTGACTCCCCATGAATGCCAAGAACAATCTCACCTTTTAAATCCTTTAAATAGTGAACCACAGATTGTAAGTCAAATTTCTCATAATATCCATAGCTAGTTGTATGCCCACCTGACTCCCCATGTCGCCTATGATCATAAGTGAGTACATTAAAGCCAAGCTTTAAAAATAGCTCAGCATATTTAATTGAGTTATTCTTATTGACCGTTACACCATGTGTAATAATGACCCAATTATTTGTATCAAAGGCCTCAAACAAGTATCCCCTTAATTCATACCCATAACGAGATTCAATAGAAAAGGATTGTTTTTGAACAGAACGATACAATCCTTCATCAAATCGGAAATTTTCCAACTCGCGCTGATAAATAAACTCAAGTGAATTTGTTTTCATAAACAAAACTTGCTGCGTAAAATAATAGCCAACTCCAATAAAATAAACGAGAAAAAGAACAGCTACAACAAGCCAGATCATCATAATAGAACCATCATCCTCTAACCAAAAAGAATATCAAGAATTGTCGTTAACTCACCGCGGGTTTTACCATCTAAAATTGAAGGATTATAAACCTCAACAAAACCGCAATTTAAACAAGATACAAATAAAAAATGATTATAATCAATATCTAGTAACTTACTTATACCTGAACCAGACATTGATACTTCTTTAGTTTTAGCGTGAGTATGTTTACATTTCGAACAAACAAATTTATCCTTTAACAATTCTTCTGCTCTAGCCATAAATAAAACCCTCCTTTTTAGTAAAGTGTATCATAGGAAGAAGAAAATTTAATAAAGGGAATTTGACAATTAAATCAAGAATGACAATTTTGAAAATTGAACATTGTCGCTTAATGTTCATAAATACCCTTCCAATGATCTAACAAGATTCATGAGTAATGGAGTTTGATTACCCATAAGGTGTCTATGAGGAAGTAACAAAGAGAAAAAGAAGGAGCTTGGTTCCACATGATGTGTTCATGTAGAAGTAAAAAGCGAAAGTGTGAAATGCTGTATATCAAATAGATTCAACTAATTTAAGATGTTTAAAAGTAGAGATTCAAATGAATATATTTTAGGGGACAACTAGACAAGCGATTATGATTTATGATAAATTATACAAGAAAAATTCCTTTAAAAACTACATATTTTAAATCGATGAAAAGGAAAGTAGTTTTTGCTATATTCGATAGCGAGCTAGGGACGGTGGAAGCCTAGTGATGAAGCATGAATGAAGAACACCTTTGAGTTCTAACCGAAAGGGAACACTTAAGTAGGCTTAGACGTTACCAGCACGTTATTAACTGGGATAAGCGATGTTAGCTTTAAAGTTGGTCATATTATGACAATTTGGGTGGTACCGCGGAAGTTAGTCTTTCGTCCCTTTTATAGGGATAGAAGGCTTTTTTTATTGGAAATTAATATAAGGAGGCAAATTATGATAAAGACTGTAGTGAAAGATTTATACAGAAATCAAGAAAAATTTAAAGACAACACTGTTCAAATTTCAGGATGGATTCGTACTCTTCGTGATTCTAAAACGATTGGTTTTATGGAGTTAAATGACGGTACATTCTTTAAGAGTGTACAAATCGTTTTTGAGGACAATTTAGATAACTTCAAAGAAATTACAAAGCTACCTATAAGCTCAACTGTTTTAGTAGAAGGTGAATTTATTCCAACTCCGGAAATGAAACAACCTTTTGAAATTAAAGCGACAAAAATTGTGATTGAAGGATTATCAGATACAGATTATCCATTACAAAAAAAGAGACATTCTCTTGAATATTTAAGAACAATCGCTCATTTACGTCCAAGAACGAATGCATACTCAGCGGTTTTCAGAGTAAGATCACTTGCATCATATGCTATTCATAAATTCTTCCAAGAAAAAGGATATGTATATGTACATACACCAATCATTACAGGAAGTGACACAGAAGGCGCAGGAGAGATGTTCCGTGTGACAACAATGGATTTGAACCAACTTCCAAAAACTGAAGGCGGAAAAGTGGATGATAAAGGGGATTTCTTCGGCAAAGAAACTAACTTAACGGTAAGTGGCCAATTAAATGGAGAAGCTTATGCCCTTGCTTTCCGTAATGTGTATACATTTGGTCCGACTTTTAGAGCAGAAAATTCAAATACTGCACGACATGCCGCAGAATTCTGGATGATTGAGCCGGAAGTTGCTTTTGCAGAACTACCAGATATCATGGATCTTGGTGAAGACATGGTTAAGTTTGTCATTAATTATGTATTTGAACATGCACCTGAAGAAATGGACTTCTTTAATAGCTTTATTGATAAAACTCTTATTGAAAGATTAAAGAATGCATTAGAATCTGACTTTGGTAGAGTTACTTATACTGAAGCTGTTGAATTATTACAGAAATCTGGTAAAAAGTTTGACTACCCAGTTGAATGGGGAACAGATTTACAAACTGAACATGAACGTTACCTAAGTGAGGAAATTTACAAACGTCCTGTATACGTGACTGACTATCCGAAAGAAATCAAAGCATTTTATATGAGAGCGAATGAGGATGGCAAGACAGTAGCTGCGACAGACTTATTAGTTCCTGGTATTGGTGAATTAATCGGAGGAAGTCAACGTGAAGAAAGAGAAGACGTTCTTGTAGAGCGAATCAAAGAACTTGGTATGAATGAAGAAGATTACTGGTGGTATCTAGAGCTTAGAAAATACGGCGCTACAAAACATTCTGGTTATGGAATTGGATTTGAACGACTTGTTATGTATTTAACAGGAATGAAAAATATCCGTGATGTAATACCATTCCCACGTACACCAGGAAATGCAGATTTTTAATATAAAAATGAACAATAGGATGCTGCGGCATCCTATTATTTTTATGAAGAACAAAGAATATGAGTTTTAGCATTTGAAAAAAGAGAAATAGTAGATTTATAATATAACAAAAGATGAAATACTTCTCTTTCTACTATAAATTAATGATAAAATAATGGAAATGGAAGGTGAAATAAAATGAAAAAAAGAAAACCACAGCAGCCTGTAAAACCGGCGTATGAACAGAAGGAAAAAATATCATTAGGATCATTAATGAATGAAGAAATTCTTCAAAAATTAAAAAATACAAAAAAACAATTGCAAGAAAATGAAACAAAGCAAAAAGAGGAAGAAGAAGCACGTATTCGTGAAGAAAAGAGATTACGTGAGAAAAATAAATCATTCGAAGAGTTATTAAACGAGAGTAATATCTCTTGGAAGGACTTTAAATAAGACGCGAAATGGCGTCTTATTTTTTTTAACATTAATTTAATCATTTTTTTTATAAGAAATTTCACATTATGAAATTTTTTGATTGTTCAAAATTTTATAATTTTTTATAGTGAAATTAAGTTAAATAAAAGGTAGTAGGTGGTGTAAATAATTTAAGATAGTGAAATTGAACTTTTTGAAAGCGCTTTAAAAAATTTCCGAATTCGATTTAAAAAACAAATGTTAAAAAAATTACATATCGGAGTGGAGGAATTATTAAATGGGTATTCGTACAGGGGCGCAATATATTGATGGATTAAAATCTAGAAAGCCAGAGGTATGGCTAGGTGGAGAAAAGGTAGAAGATATCGTAAACCACCCAGTTTTCAAACAACCGATTCTTGAGATTGCAAAATTATATGATATGCAGTTCGATCCAGCTTATCAAGACAAAATCACACATATTTGTGAAGAAACTGGTGAGCGAATTTCTAATGCATTTCTAGTGCCTAAATCATCTGAAGATATTAAAAAGCGTGGAGATTTGTTCGAAGCATATGCAAAGTCAACATTTGGTTTAATGGGAAGAACACCTGATTTCTTGAACATTGTTTTAACTTCAATGGCAAGTAATTCATGGTTTTTAGATAAATATAATCCAGAGTGGTCAAAAAATGTCCAAAATTATTTCAAATTTGTTCGTGATAACGACATCTTCTTAACGCACGCAATTATTAATCCACAAAATGATCGTAGCAAGCCATCTTATGAACAAAAAGATTTATTTACTCATTTAGGTGCTGTTGAAGAAACGGTTGATGGATTAGTCGTTAGAGGAGCTAAAATGCTTGCAACATTAGCGCCAATTACAGATGAAGTCATTATTTATTCATTCCCTGGTTTCCACGAAGGCGATGAGCGATATGCTTTAGCATTTGCACTTCCGATTGACACGCCGGGATTAAAAATTTTATGTAGAGAGCAGATGCAAGATGGTAAAAGATCATTTTTTGATCATCCATTAGCATCTAGATTCGAAGAAATGGATGCTGTTCTTGTATTTGAGGATGTGTTAATTCCTTGGAATCGTGTATTTATTCATAATAATGTTGAAGCTGCAAATAATCTATACCCAAAAACAGGTATTGCACAACAGCCTGCTCACCAGTCTGGCGTAAGAGGCTACGTAAAATTAGCTTTTGCAGTAGAGGTAGCATGTAGGTTAGCTGATTCAATTGGAGTAGATGTTTATTTAAATGTCCAAAATGACTTAGGTGAATTACTACAATCAGTTGAAACAATTCGTGCGTTACTTCGAGTTTCTGAAATAGAGTATGAGACATTACCTTCAGGCGAAGTAAGACCGGCATGGGAACCACTTGAGACGATTCGTGGCTTGCTTCCAACTATGTACCCAAGAGCAATTGAAGTGATTCAAACAATTGGTGCAGGTGGCTTATTAATGTCACCAACAGAAGCAGACTTTGAACATCCTGAGCTAAGAGATGCAATGGATAAATACTATGTTGGACGTGAAGGTGTATCCTCTTTAGACCGAATTCAATTATTCAAACTTGCATGGGATTTATGTGGAGAAGCTTTTGGACAAAGAGCACTTCAATATGAAAGATACTATACTGGTGATCCAATTCGAAAAAGAGCAATTTACTATAACCAAATGAAACGTAAGAAAACGTTTAGTATGGTGGACGATGCGTTAAACGGAGCAAAAAACTTAAAAGGAGTATCGACTAATCTAGCGAATTCTAAAGTTAACTGATTAATTTTAGAAAGCAGGGATTTTATGAAATTTTTTAGCACCAAAGAGGAGGGGATCTAATGATCTCTTCAGTTCAAAAGATTTCTAGAATATTAGATTGCTTTACAGTAGAAGAACCAGTCCTAGGAAATTTAGAAATAGCTGAAAAGTTAAATATGAATGCAAGCTCGGTCCATCATTTAGTTCGAACTCTTTGTGCTGAAGGGATTTTAATTCAGGATAGTAAGAAAAAGTATCGACTCGGTTGGAAGTTGCTTGAATGGAGTAATCACGTTATGTATCAACAAGACATATATAGTGAAGCCATTCCATTATTAGAAAATCTATTAAAAAATTATGATAGTACCGTTCATATCGGAATGTTTGATAAAGGGGACGTAAGATTTGTCTTAAAAGTTTCCTCTAAACATTCGATCCCTGTCCCAACATTTATAGGTGCTAAACGGCCTGCCTATTGTACGAGTACCGGTAAAATTCTACTATCATATAATCCAGCATACTTAAAAACAACGATTGAAAGAGGCTTTGAAGCTTATACAACAAATACAATTACGACTATTGATGCATTAAAAAAAGAAATGACTGCGATTAAAGAGAATGGCTATAGCATTAGCAACAATGAAAATGATTTAGGATTATTCGGAATTGCAGCTCCAATTCAAACATATACCGGTCAAACTTTTGCAGCATTAAATATGGTTGGACCAGTTTCGTATATGATGAGCCAAGACATTGGTCGAATGATTCAGGATGTTGTGAAAACTGCTAAAACAGTCTCAAATCAGCTTGGTTATATTAATGCATAATGATAGCGCTTACTTAAATTCAAATAAAAATGATTAATTGGAGGATTAGAAATGAATCTTAAAAGTCGAGTTTTTAATATTTTCAAATTGATTGAGGATAATAAAGAGCTATTAAAACCACCAGTTAATAATAAAGTTATTTGGGAAGATTCAGAGTATGCTGCAATGATTATTGGAGGTCCAAATAAACGTAGAGACTTCCATATCGATCCTGCAGATGAATTTTTCTATCAAATTAAAGGCAATTGCTATGTTGAGTGTATTACACCGGATGGTAAGCGTGAAGTTGTAACAGTAGGAGAAGGTGAAATTTTTATGCTTCCTTCTTTTGTTCCACATTCACCTCATAGAGTAAAAGATTCATATGGAATTGTGCTTGAACGAAAAAGAGCAGAAGGTGAATTAGAAAGCTTTGTTTGGTTCTGTGATGAGTGTAATGAAGAAATGCATAAAACGACAGTTCAATTAACGGATATTGGTACGCAAGTAAAAGAAGCAATTGAACATTTCAATGCTAGCCTTGAATTAAGAACATGTAAAAACTGTGGTCATGTCATGAAAGAGGAAGCGGATGAATGGGTATGCGTATAGATTTTCATACACACATAATTCCTTTTGATTTACCGAATTTTTTTGAAAAATACGGTCATGAAAGATGGCCTATTTTACAACCGACATGTTCATGCGGTGCCAATATTATGGTTGCTGGAAAAGTATTTAGGGAAGTAACTGATCAAGTTTGGAGTCCTGAAAAGAGAATTGAGGATATGAATAATGAGGATGTAACAATGCAAGTGCTATCGCCAATTCCAGTTACCTTTTCGTATTGGGCACCAGCTTCAGTTGCATTGGAAATGGCTCAGATTCAAAATGATTTCATTGCAAATACAGTGAAAAAAAATCCTTCAAAGTTTATTGGATTAGGGACAGTACCAATGCAGAACGCTGAAATAGCTATTCAAGAAATGGATCGCTGTATTCATACGCTTGGATTAAGTGGACTAGAAATTGGTACAAATGTAAATGGAACAAATTTAGACAGTGATGAGTTTAGTCCATTTTTTGAAATGGCTGAAAAATGGAATGTCCCATTGTTTATTCATCCGTGGGAAACATTAGCGAAGGATCGAACTCCAGATCATAACTTTATGTACACGGTTGGAATGCCGAGCGAAACAGCTTTAGCTGCAGCTAGCTTAACATTTGGCGGAGTGATTGAAAAATATCCGAAATTAAAGATTTGTTTTGCACATGGCGGGGGATCATTCCCATTTATTCTACCTCGATTAGATCAAGGATGGAAGGTATGGCCTCATTTGCGGAAAACGGCCTATCCACCAAGTCATTATGTAAATAATTTCTATTTTGATTCTCTTCACTATGATCCTATTAATATTCAATTTTTAATTAACCGATTTGGTTATGACAAAATTGTGATGGGCTCGGATTATCCTTTCTTATTAAGGGAAACGCCACCCGGAAGAGTGATTAATCAAATGGATATTAATAAAGAAATGAAAGAAGCGATATTAGGCAAAAATGCCCTGAAATTTTTAAATATTAAGGAGGCAGATTTACTTCATGGAAAACAAAGTATTGACTCCAGAAGATAGATTAATAAGTTTAGGTTATGCACTTAAACCAATAAGACCGGCTTCAGGTAATTATGTAAAGTCTGTTCGTACTGGTAATCTACTATTTACATCTGGTCAAGGTGTAGATGAATACCATGGGAAAGTTGGACGAGAGTTAACGCTCGAGGAAGGTTATGCTGCTTCTAGAGAGTCAATGTTAAATTTAATTAGTGTATTAAAGTACGAATTAGGTGAACTTTCGAAAGTAAAACGTATTGTAAAAATATTAGGTTTCGTAAATAGCACAGAAGATTTCTATGATCATCCGAAAGTGATGAATGGAGCTTCTGACCTTTTAGTAGAAGTGTTTGGTGAAAGAGGAAAACATGCTAGGTCTGCTGTTGGGATGGCACAGCTTCCACATAATACAGCGATCGAAATTGAAATGGTAGTAGAAATAGAGGATTGAAAAATTTGGTGGCACTCGTGTCACCTTTTATTCTATTAGAATGGTAGGTGCCTATTATGCAAGTTACAGAGAAGAAAAATAAAACATTACCGATTGATTGTAAGCATTTTATTGATGGACAATATATTCCTTCCTTTAATCAAAAAACATTTTTAAATATTAATCCAGCGACCGAAGAAGTGCTAGGTTCTGTTTCTGAAGGTGGCGAGTTAGAAATTGATCTAGCAGTAAAAGCAGCAAAACGAGCTTTAAAAGGTGAGTGGAAACAATTTACTAGCAATCAAAGAGCGGCAGTATTAAGAAAAATCGGCGACGGAATATTAGCTCGAAAAGAAGAATTAGCGGCGTTAGAGGCAATGGATACTGGAAAGCCATATGATCTTGCTTTAGAAGTTGATATTACTAGATCGGCTCATAATTTTTATTTTTTCGCTGACTATATTACAACGTTAAGCTCTGAGTCTCATATGCAAGATCAAACTGCCTTACATTATACATATCGTAGGCCAGTTGGTGTAGTTGGGATGATTAACCCATGGAATCTACCTTTATTATTATTGACATGGAAGCTTGCACCTTGTTTAGCGGCTGGCAATACAGCAGTTATGAAGCCAGCTGAATGGACACCAATGACAGCTACAGTCTTAGCTGAAATTTGTAAAGATGCAGGCGTACCTGACGGAGTTGTAAATGTCGTACACGGATTTGGTGCAAATGCGGCAGGTTCAGCTTTAACAGAGCACAGAGATGTTGATGCCATCACATTTACTGGTGAAACAAAAACAGGTTCAGCAATTATGAAGGCGGCAGCTCCAACGTTAAAAAAATTATCGTTTGAGCTTGGTGGAAAAAATCCAAACATCATCTTTGCTGATTCAGATTTAGACGAAGTGATTGAAACAACTTTAAAATCATCTTTCATGAATCAGGGAGAAGTTTGTTTATGTGGATCTAGAATTTACGTCCAGAGATCAATCTTTGATGAATTTATTGATAAATTTGTCGCAAAAACAAAGGAATTAAAAATTGGCGATCCATTTGAAGAAGGCACAAAAGTCGGTGCGGTCATTAGTAAAGAACATTATGAAAAAGTGTTATCTTATATCGAGATTGCAAAAGAAGAAGGCGGAACTATTTTAACAGGTGGTAGTAGACCAGCATCAATTGAAAAAGGGTGCTTTATCACACCGACAATCATTACTGGGCTAAGTCGTGATTCTAGATGTGTAAGAGAAGAAATATTTGGTCCCGTCGTAACAGTTATGCCTTTTGATTCGGAAGAAGAAGTGATTGAATGGGCAAATGATACTCATTATGGTTTAGGTGCAACAATTTGGACAAATGATTTACGCAGAGCCCACCGTGTTGCTCATCAAATCGAGGCCGGAATTATTTGGGTAAACACTTGGTATTTAAGAGATTTACGTACACCATTTGGAGGAATGAAGCAAAGCGGTTTAGGTCGTGAAGGTGGAATTCATAGCTTTGAGTTTTATAGTGAATTATCGAATATCACGATTAAATTATAAGAATTAAAAAGGGACGTGAGAAAGTGAAGATTACTAGTGTAGACGAGCTTACGATTCTGCTACAAGAAGCAGAAGAGAGTGGAGTTAGTATAAAAGCTTTAACTGAAGTTTTTCCTGGATTAACTGAAAGGGAAGCCTATCAAATTCAATTAACAAATGTTGAAGAAAAATTGAAAAAAGGGCAGAAAATTATCGGGAAAAAAATTGGATTAACTTCGATTGCCATGCAGGAGTTATTAGGGGTAGATGAGCCAGATTACGGTCACTTACTAACAGATATGAATATTCCTAATTTCGGTGAAGTACAAGTTGCAAATATGATTTTACCAAAAGTAGAAGCTGAAATTGCATTTGTCTTAAAAAAAGACTTAATCGGTCCAAATATTACATTTGAGGATGTAGTAAATGCAACAGATTATATTGTCCCTGCAATTGAGGTAGTTGATAGTAGAATTGAAAATTGGAAGATTCGATTAGAGGATACAGTAGCCGATAACGCTTCATCATGCTTATTTGTTCTTGGCAATGAGCGTTTCGATGTAAAGGAAATTGACTTACCGAATGTTACGATGGAATTATATCGTAACGAAGAATTGATGAATTCAGGTAAGGGAGAAGCAGTGTTAGGAAACCCAATTCATTGTGTAGCATGGTTAGCCAATAAATTAAGCGAATTTGAAATCTCTCTAAATGCAGGAGAAATTATTTTATCAGGAGCTTTATCAGCTGCAATTAATGTAAATGCTGGGGACTTATTTACTGCGAAGTTTCCATTATTAGGTGACGTCTCGATTTCATTTAAATAAATGAGGTGCTATTTATGAATAAATTAAAAGTTGGAATCATTGGTTCGGGGAATATTGGAACAGATTTAATGATGAAATTACAGAATAATCCATTTCTAGAATTAACAGCAATGATCGGAATTGATCCAGAATCTGATGGGTTAAATCGTGCAAAAGAATTAGGAATTGAAGTAATCGATAATGGTATTCAAGGTTTCATTGAACGAAAAGAACTGGCTGATTTATTGTTTGATGCGACTTCTGCAAAAGCTCATTTTCATCATGCAAAAGTACTTGGTGAATTAAAGAAGCGTGTGATCGATTTAACGCCAGCGGCAATTGGGCCATTTGTCGTACCACCTGTCAATTTAGGTTCACATATAGTCGAAAGCAATGTCAATTTAATAACATGTGGTGGGCAAGCAACGATCCCAATCGTTCATGCAGTAGGTCAAATTGCAGAAGTTGAATACGCTGAAATCGTTGCAACAATTAGCTCAAGAAGTGCCGGTCCTGGTACACGTGCTAATATCGATGAGTTTACTGTAACAACGGCTCGAGGACTTGAAGAGATTGGTGGGGCTAAAAAAGGAAAAGCGATCATTATTTTAAATCCTGCAGAACCGCCAATTATGATGAGAGATACAGTTTATTGCAAAGTTACGAATGAAGATTTTAACCATGAAAGCATGATTCAATCCGTTAAGCAAATGGTGAAAAAGGTTCAAGCGTATGTTCCAGGGTACCGTTTAAGAATGGATCCAATTATAGATGGTTCAACTGTAACTGTTTATTTAGAAGTTCAAGGATCAGGGGACTACTTACCAAGCTATGCAGGAAACTTAGATATTATGACTGCATCAGCAGTAAAAGTAGCAGAAGAGATTGCACAATATGAAGTTGTAAAAACCGTTTAAAAAATCGCCTAAAGAAAGTGAGGGAGTGCAATGTTTGGAAAAGAAGTTATTGTAACTGAAGTAGCACTTCGAGATGGAAGTCATGCAATTGCACATTCATATACAGTAGATCAAGTCGTTCGAATTGCGAAGGCTCTTGATGATGCAAAAATGCCTTATATTGAAGTATCACATGGAGATGGTTTAGGTGGTTCTTCACTACAATATGGTTTATCAACAACAAATGAATTTGAATTGATCGAAGCAGCAGTAAATACGTGTAATCATTCAAAGATTGCTGTCTTACTATTACCTGGTATTGGAACAGTAAAAGAATTAAAAACGGCAGCAAAAATCGGAGCAAAAATGGCTCGTATAGCTACCCATGTTACTGAAGCTGATGTTTCGAAACAACATATTACGATGTCTAAAGAGCTTGGATTAGAAACAGTCGGGTTTTTAATGATGTCCCATATGGCACCAACTGAAAAATTAGTTGAACAAGCCAAATTAATGGAAAGTTATGGTGCTGATGTCGTATATATGGTTGACTCAGCAGGGGCGTTTCTTCCACATGAAGTAAAAGAACGTATTGCTGCTTTGCGAGGGTCTCTTGATATTGAAGTAGGATTCCATGCACATAATAATCTTTCTCTAGCGATGGCAAATACACTAGTAGCAATAGAAGAAGGAGCTACTAGAATTGATGGCAGTGTACGATGCTTAGGTGCTGGTGCAGGAAATACACAAACTGAAGTGTTAATTGGGGTATTAGAGCGATTAGGAATCAAGACAGGAATTGATTTCTATAAGATGATGGACTTAGCAGAGGAAATCGTTGCACCGATTCTTCAAACACCACAAGAGATTACAAAAGGGAGTCTAATTTTAGGCTATGCAGGAGTGTATTCTAGTTTTCTATTACATGCCAATCGAGCAGCTAAAAAATGGAATGTTGATGCAAGAGATATCTTAATTGAATTAGGAAAACAAAAAGTAGTCGGTGGGCAAGAGGATATGATTCAAGAAGTTGCTTGTATGTTAGCAAATAAAAAATTGTCTGTTTTTTGAGAGGAGACGGTACTTATGATAACTGAAATTGCAAATAAAATATATATGCACCAAAAAAATGGTTTAGAAATGGATAAAATTACGATTGAACATCCAGAATTAAACGTTAATAATGCTTACGAAATTCAAAAATTAAGCATTGATCATGCGATTAAAAATGGAGATCCATTAATTGGTTGGAAAATGGGACTAACAAGTATTGCTAAACAAAAATCTGTTAATGTTGATGAGCCGATTTATGGACGCTTAACAAAATCGATGGAATTAGAAGAAAATGAATTAAAGATGGAAGGTTCAATCCATCCGAGGGTGGAGCCAGAAATCGCATTTATGATTAATAAACCATTATTTGGACATGATGTAACAGCAAAAGATGTATGGGAAGCAACTGAGTATATTGTACCTGCATTAGAAGTAATCGATAGTCGATATAAGAATTTCTCATTTACACTGACAGATGTAGTGGCAGATAATGCATCTTCATCAAAATTTATCATTGGTAAACAACAATATTCACCTACATATACTTCATGGGATGAAATTAACGTTGAATTATATAAAAATGGTGTAAAAGTACAAAGTGGTGTAAGTTCTGATGTACTAGATCATCCTGTAGAATCTGTCGTAAAGTTAGTGCAGATGCTAAGTAAAAACGGCGAACAAATTGAACCAGGGATGATTATCTTAACGGGCGGTATTACAGAAGCGATCCACGTTGAAGAGGGCGATATTGTAGAAGCACGTTTTGAAGGAATCGAGACAATGTCACTACAAGTAACGAGGTAGTACTTTATGCCAATCATTCAAATTCAACTGATTGAAGGTAGAAGTCCAGATTTAAAAAAACAATTAATGAGAGAAATAAATGAAGTTGTTTGTCGTACATTGGATGTTCAGCCAGCGCAGGTAAGAATTTTAATAAACGAATTCGAAAAAGCAAATTGGTCCGTTGGAGGAGTTGCAAAGGATGAGTAAAAAAGTCCCTTTTTTAAGGGGCTTTTTTCTTGTTGGGAATTTAAGGAGGGGATTTTTTGATTATACAAGTGGGATCTATGGTGGATCAATCTATTTTAAAAATAATTTAAGCAATAAAAAATAAAATAACCTTAACTATTTAGTGCCTAGGTTAAGGTTACTTATTTTTTAATAATATTAAGTAAAGGCAAGTTCAATCAGCTTAATACTTTAATAGTCTTATAGAGAACTAATCTATGTTACATACATCCTTTGGGCAGTTATCACAGCCTATTTCATTTTTAAGAAATTGTAAGTCTTTGATAATAATTTTTCCATCAGGAGAATAACTAATAACATTTTTTTTCTTTAAATCACTTAACATCCGATTGACACTTTCTCTTGTAGCAGCACAAAACTTAGCTAATTCTTGATTGGTAAGATGAATATTAAGAAGAATTCCGTTTTCTATTAATTCCCCGTATGAGTTCGATATACGAATAAGCGTGGAGTAAAGTGCGCCTTTTTTACCATTTAACACTAAGTCTCGAATCTTAGATTGATTTTTTCTAAGGTGAGTAGAAATCCATTTCATAAATTCAAATGTCAATGGAGCATGGTTAATTAGTTCTTTCTCCAATAGATCTTTAGGAATGACCTGTACTTCTGCTGCTTCTAAAGTATAAGCGCTAAGCATATAATTTGCATTTTCTGAAAAAAGAGTCAATTCTCCAATTAAATCATCTTTTTGACAAATGCGAAGATTTAATTCATCACCATATAGAGTCACCTTACTTATTTGGATAATTCCTGATTTAATTAGATACAATTCTTTAGCATCTTCTCCTTCTTGAAATAAGAAGGTGCCTTTTTTTACTGAACGTGTTGATCCGATTGACTGTAATAAGGAAGCCAAATCTTTAGAAACGATTGAAAGGTCACTTTTTCTATTATTATTTTTTTCCATCAAAGTATCTCCGCCCCGTTATAATTGAACACTAATGTTTTTATGTATATATCCAGAAAACAAGTATTTTAGGTATTACATTTATTATTATAATACCATGCTATTGAATAGCATAGAACTCTAAGGAGATAGAATATGAAAAGATTGACGTTGAAGCGGGATAAACTTTATGTGGCAAATTGATAAGTTACTCGGCCATCAAGGACAAGGTTGTGACATACATCATACGGCGAAATAATTTTGTGTGCTAATCTAAACTAAAAACCGTACAAAAGAAGGGGTGAGAAAAAAATGACGAATATTTTCGATACCCGCAATCGACCATTACGAGATTTAAGAATTTCTGTAACAGACCGTTGTAACTTTAGATGCAGCTATTGTATGCCTAAAGAGATATTTGGAGTTGACTATCCCTTTATGAGTAAAGATGAAATCCTATCCTTTGAGGAAATTGTTCGATTAGCAAAATTGTTTGCAAAAATAGGTGTGGAAAAGATTCGTTTAACAGGAGGGGAACCTCTTTTAAGAAAAGATCTACCAATACTGGTTAAACGTCTTTCAAAAATTGAAGGAATTAAATATGTGACTTTAACAACAAATGGTGTATTTTTGGCAAAAAACGCCAAAGCGCTAAAAGAAGCCGGAATTTGCCGCGTAAATGTAAGCTTAGATTCTCTGGAAGATAAAGTTTTCATGAAGATAAATAATATGAATATGAGCGTTTCCACAGTTTTAAACGGAATTTTTGCAGCTAGGGAAGCAGGGCTAGAAGTCAAAGTAAATATGGTAGTAAAGAAAGGTCTAAATGATACGGAAGTATTACCTATGGTCCGTTTTTTAAAAGAAAAAAATATTACATTACGATTTATAGAGTATATGGATGTAGGGTGTACAAATGGATGGAATTTTAAAGACGTTATCTCAAAGAAGCAATTATTTGATATGATCCAAGAACAATATCAGTTGGAGCCTATAGAGCAAGATTATATTGGTGAGGTAGCAAAACGATATCGATATAAAGGAACGAATACTGAAGTAGGATTTATCTCATCCGTTACAGAAACCTTCTGCGGTTCATGTACGAGAGCCCGACTATCTACAAATGGAAAGCTATACACCTGCCTATTCGCTTCAGAAGGCTATGACTTAAGTGAGTTATTGCGTTCTGGAGTTTCGGATAAGTACATATTAGCAACAATACAATCAATATGGGAAAAACGAGATGAAAGATACTCCGAGATCCGAACAGAAGAAAGTCATAAAAATCGTAAAATTGAAATGTCTTATATTGGTGGATAAAAATTCAACTATTTTTTAATAGTTGTTTTTTATTGTCCCTTAAATCATCTTTTCGTAAGAGGATGACCGAAAACATTCAGCATTAATTGGATATTGGTTTGAAACAAACATAATAAAAAAACTTCTCATTTTATGAGAAGTCAGAGTGTTGAAAAGTATTGTGGTCAATATAAAAAATACGAACAATAAATGATGTTCGATGAAATTGTAATATTTTTAAATATGATCTATCTATCGTCTCTTACCTGAAAGACAATTGATTGATAATATATTTTTTAACTAACTTGCAAAAATTTAACATAGTTAACGTCATTATTAAACAAATATCTTTTTGGGGATCATTATTTATATGATTTGTAAGTCGTGGATTATCTATCACTTACAATTAGATTAATAAAGGGAAATTCATTCGTTTAATAGACTAATCTATTGATTTTAAGATTATTTTTTTTTATTAAGAAGTTGATTGGAACGGAAGGGTGCTCGACTCCTATGGGATAAGCGGGAAGGCTGAGACCCCACAGGCTTGCCGAGGAGGCTAAAGAATCTCGCCCCATGGAAAGCGAGCACACTGTAGTGGAAATCATACCACACAACTTATTTATCAGTGATAAAATTAATTGACAACTTCCTTTTTCAACAGAAAGAACTTCTCATTGAAGAGAAGTTCCTTGTTCATTCAGGCTATTATCCTTGTAATATTGTTTCCAAATCGTCTTGAGCATTTGTAATTAATTTTAAACCAAATGTATCAACTAATACATTCAATACTCCCTCATTGATAAAGTCAGGTGCTTTTGGTCCAATTCGAATATCTTGGATTCCAAGGCTAAATAACCCTAATAATATGGCCACGGCTTTTTGCTCGAACCAAGAAAGTATAATACTTACTGGCAATTCATTGACACTACAATTAAAACTTTCTGCTAATGCAGCCGCAATTTTAATTGTTGAAACTGAATTATTGCATTGCCCTAAATCTATAAATCTAGGAATATTTGTACCATATACAGTACCGTAGTCTACATCATTAAAGCGAAATTTACCGCAAGATGTTGTTAAAACCACTGTATCATTCGGTAAAGAAGTTACAAGTTCACGATAATATTCTCCACCTTTTCCTGGGGCATCACAACCTGCTACAACAAAGAAGCGTTGAATTTTCCCGTTTTTTACAGCTTCTACAATTTCAGGCGCAATCGATAAAACTGTTTCATGATGATATCCAGTAGTCATTACTTCTTCTGATTCGATATTTGCTGCTGGTAGTTCTAAAGCACGTTGAATTAATGGTGAAAAATCTTCCTCTATAATCTTTGTTACTCCTTCTAATCCCGCCACTTCATATGAGAAGAAGCGATCTGCATAACTACCTTTTATTGGCATCACACAGTTCGTGGTTGCTAAAATTGCTCCTGGGAATTTTTCAAATAAACGACGTTGATCAAACCATGCTTTTCCAATGTTACCCTTTAAATGTGGATATTTTTTCAATTCAGGATAACCGTGAGCTGGTAGCATTTCAGAGTGAGTGTAAATATTTATCCCTTTACCTTCTGTTTGTTTTAACAATTCTTCTAATGCAAATAAATTGTGACCAGTAACAACAATGCATTTTCCTTCAATTTTATTAGAAGAAACTTGTACAGGTTCAGGAATTCCAAAATGTTTTATATGAGCTTCATCTAAAAGCTCCATTACACGAATTGCAGCTTTACCTACCTTCATAGCCATATCTATGTGTTCTTGTAAATTAAAATTTGAATTTGTTAAAGTCATATAAAGAGCTTCATGTGTTACTTGGTCCACAAATGGATCAGTATACCCTAATTGAGCTGCATGTGTTCGATAAGCTGCAATTCCCTTTAACCCATAAACCATCGTATCTTGTAAACTTGCAATTGTTTCATCTTTTCCACATACACCTACAATTTTACAACCACCAACCGGAGTTTGTTCACATTGGTTACAAAACATCCTTCATCCCCCTAACAATTTTTACTAACTTCATTATAAGGGGGGGAATAATCATTGTTTGTGACTTAAATCACATGAAATCTCTAAACTAAAAAATAAATTTTTTCAAAAAAAAGGATATAAAATTAAAATTCATAGAAAACAAATAGAGAGTAGGAAATATATTTATCTTCTAATAAAAAAAGGTGCCTAAATAGACACCCTTTTTTCAAAAATCAATATTTAAATTTAACAAAGCAATAATTTTAAAAAATTATATAATGAGAGAATAAAAGACTGAAATTAAATTTATGAATTACTTTGCAGAGTAGCTTTTAGGTAACTTAAAATGATTCTGATTCATCACATCACGTAGTCGGTCAGGGTAATCGGTTATGATTCCATCAACACCATCATCAATAAGCTTTTGCATAGTTGGTTGGTCATCAACTGTCCATGGAATGACCTTCATCCCGTACTGATGAGCTTCTTCAACCATACTTTTAGTAATATAAGGCGTGTAGTTCGCATCAGTAATTTTGCCATCCTGTGGGAACCCATGGACTGGAGATATTGCATCTACACCTAATGAATGAGCCGCAGTAACAAGATTTCCATTAAAATCATCAATATCGATTCCACCTAACCAAGGTGATTTACCAGGTTTGCCAGGTTGTAGAAATTCTGGTCCGTTCGTTAGCGCAACAAGAGGCAATCGTGGTTCAACTTCATGCATAAGTTTGAGCGAACCCCAGTCAAAGCTTTGAATTGACACTTGGTTCAACATCCCAGCTTCACGTACTTGTTTGGCAACGATTTGAACGAATTCCTCGCGAGGAGCTGTTTGTTCTGGTGCTCCAGCTTCAACTTTCGTTTCGATATTCATCCACACTTTTTTAGCTTTATATTTCTTTACAAGATCAAATACCTCGGTTAATAGTGGCATACTAGCACCAGGACTTAGTTGCTGACCAGGGAATTGGGGTAGACCTTTTGAACCACAATCGAGGGTTCTTACTTGAGTAAGCGTTAAATCTTTTATGTATTTTCCAACGTATGGGTACTCCGAATCACCAACGAACGCTGGTTTCGTGTCAGAGCATTTTGTACCTGTAATCTTACGGTCGTGCGTAATAACAGCTTGATGATCCTCTGTTATTTGTACGTCAAGCTCAAGTGTACTTACGCCTAGTTCAAGTGCATGAGAGAATGAAGCTAAAGTTGACTCAACTGTAAGCCCTAGTCCTCCACGGTGTGCTTGAAGGTCAAATCCTTTTGGACCAAATGGCTTAAACGTATTCTGATTCGCAGTAGTTGTTTGTGCTGAAACTTGGCTAACTCCTGAATATACCAATAGTGATGTCATTGCTGTTAAAATTAACTTTTTCCCATTCAATTTTAATCATCTCCTCATATAAATCTATTACTCTATAAGAATAGATGACGAATTTAAAGTTCAAATGATTAAAATAATAAAAAAAAGTAAATAAATGTTGAAAAATGTAAAAATAATTAGTTTTTCAGATGAAAAAATAAGCCAAATCCATCTTAGATCGGATTTGGCTTTATTTTTATTGAGCTTTTTTCGCTCTATTTTCTTTTACTTCAAAGGTTAACTTTTCTTTACCCATTAAGATAATCGCGATAAAACCTAAAGTAATCGGAATTAGTGTCCATTTAAAAGTAGTCGCAACAGAATGGGCCATTGCTTCCGAGATTTTATGAAGTACTTCAGGTGGAATTTTAGCTCTTGCATCAGCGGATAATAATGCACGTGAATCAACTTTTCCGCCAAATGCACCTAAATTACCAAGTAAATCACTTACTTTGTTTTTAAATACGTGGTTTTGAATTGTACCAAAAATAGTAACACCAATTGTCATACCTAATGTTCTAAAGAAAGTATTTGTTGATGTAGCGATGCCTCGTTTTTGAGGTTCAATTTTGTGTTGAGTTGCCATGCTTAAAAGTGAGAATGAGCAACCCATTCCAAGACCAGCGATAATCATGTAAAACGTTACGGTTGATCGAGCTGTGTTAGTGTCTAATGTGCTTAATAAATACATTCCAATAAAGAATAAAACAACTGAAACTAACATAATGCTTCTATAACTAAATTTACGTACCGATTGTCCTGCTACCTGACTACCTACAACAGAACCAAGCATCATCGGAATAAGAATGATACCAGAATTTGTAGCTGTACCACCGTAAACTGATTGAACAAAAAGTGGGATTAATACAGTCGTAATAATAAAAGCAGAACCGTAGAAAAATGCAACACCTTGAGTTGCCGCAAATAGCTGCTTTTTAAATAAGCTAAATGAAATAATTGGCTCTTCAACTTTTCTTTCAATTAGAATAAATGCGATAAACAATACTGCAAAGATTGCAAATAAGGAAATAATTGGACCAGAATTCCAATCGTATTCATTTCCACCAAGTTCAAGTGCAAACATTAAACTGACAACAGAGCCGACAAGTGTAATTGCACCAAACCAGTCGATTTTAAGTTTTCTAAGGTGTAGATTTTCTTTATAAAACTGAGAAATTAAATATAAAGAAATAATACCTAAAGGTAAGTTGATATAGAAAATCCAACGCCAATCAATTTGATCAGTAATATATGCTCCTAAAAGTGGTCCAAATACACTAGAAAGACCAAAAACTGCACCAAATAAACCAGTCATTTTTCCTCGTTTTTCAGGTGGGAAAATATCGAAAATAATAGTAAATGCAATTGGCATTAGTGAGCCTCCACCAATTCCTTGAATCGCACGATAAACACTTAATTGAACAATACTATTTGCTGTTCCACATAATGCAGAACCAATTAAGAAAATGATAAGTCCTAATAAATAAAATCGTTTACGTCCATACATATCTGATAACTTACCAAATATCGGCATACTTGCCATAGTAGCAACCAAATATGCAGAGGTTACCCAAATGAATTGATCTAAACCACCTAGTTCTCCAACAATTGTCGGCATCGAAGCTGAAACAATTGTATTATCCATAGCTGCCATTAGCATTCCTAATAATAGACCTGCTACGACAAAGCCAACCTTGCTGTCTTTTGAAACCATTAAGTTTCCCCCTTATTTAATGCTTTAGTCTCTTTTGGAATCAATTCATTTATATCATTCCAAAATTTAAATAATAATGTTAACTCTTTGTCATCATACTGATTAAAAATATTAGAAAGAGAGTCAGATAATGGTTTAAAAAGCTCTGATAATTCATCATCACGTTCATATACAGGTTTAATTATTACTCGTCTACGGTCATTCGGATCTTGAATACGTTCAACAAAGTTGACTTTTTCAAGTCGATCAATAACGCCTGTTATAGCACCAGTAGAAAGATGTGTTAATTGAGATAACTTTCCAGCTGTAATCGGACCAGTATGGCAAAGTAACTCTCGACATCGTAAATCAGTCGCATTTAAATGAAGGTTTGAGGCAAGCCCTTCGTTAAAAAGAACGATAGAAGTGCTAAATTTTCTAAATTCCATTATTAGAGATGGAATAAATTCACTTCGAATGATTGGGTTTTCTGACATTTCATTCTCTCCTTAAAATATAGGAAGTACTAAAAAGTTAACGTAACTAAATATCTTAGTAACTAAAATAATTATAATTCAAAGGAACCAATTAAAGAAGAAATTGTGAGTATTTTAACCAAAATTTAATTTAGTATTAAATTATGATTTTTGAACATTTTTTAAGTATGACAAAGGAAAAAGGGATTAGGTTATATAATTTGAAATAGCTTAATTCTAGGGATTGGGAGATAGGTAAAAAGTCATCAAATCTTTTTTTATGCGCTTACTTCACTAATTAATTTTTTCAATAATTAAGTGTCCTTTAACGAATGCTATAAAAGGAAGTAAATGAAAAAAGTGTAGGTGGAAACAGATGAATAAGAATATTGAAATTGTACCTTATCGTACTTCCTGGGAAGATGATTTTCAGTCTGAAAAAAAGGCAATTGATCTATTATTACCGGAGAAAGCAGCGATTTATCATATAGGGAGTACTTCAATTCCGAATATGTTTGCGATGCCAATCATTGACTTAATGATCGTAGTCAAATGCTTAAAAAAGTTTGATGAGTATAGTGATGTTCTAAAAACAATAGGGTACGAACAATTGGGGGACCAATCTAATCAAGACAGAAGATTTTTTATCAAATGTGATGATAATTGTAGTTTTCATATTCAAGTATACGCAAAAGGAAATGCTGCTGTTGAACGAAATATTGCATTTAGGGAGTATATGATTGCGCATACTGATCAAGCAATGGAATATATTAAATTAAAAAAAGAACTTGCTGAAAACAAATCAGAATATAAAAGAGGACGAAAAGAATTTTTAGATGAAATCGATAGAAAAGCAAGTAGATGGAAGAAATAACACTCCTTCCAGGGAAGGAAGGAGTGGCTTAACGATGTTCTTCATATTTCGTAAGAAGTGAAATTTCTTTTATTTGGGCGATTTGTTGTGAATTTAATGGTTTTGCAAAGTAAGCGTTAATATTATCTAGTAATTGTTCTTTATTTCTAGCTCCAACAGCTAATGATGAAACTGCTTTATGAGAAAGAACATATTGTAAAGCTAAGCTATGTAAGGATTGTTTCTCATCGAGAAGCCCGAGAAGCTTGTGGATTGTATCATTACATTCTTGTTCTGAATAAGACATATAGCCCTTGTTAGATAGTTTCTTTTCCCATTTACTAGTTAATAGCCCTTTTGCCACGGAACCACGTGCAATGACAGAAATAGTATGTTTTTCGAAAAGCGGAAAAAATTCTTCAGGCCTACGCTCTAGTACATTATATTGCATCATAACACCTTGTATAGATGAATGATTTACAAATCGATTAATAACATTCGGACGAATTGAAGAAATTCCATAATGGCGAATTAA
Source organism: Gottfriedia luciferensis (assembly GCF_001712755.1). Lineage (GTDB taxonomy): Bacteria > Bacillota > Bacilli > Bacillales > Bacillaceae_G > Gottfriedia > Gottfriedia luciferensis_B. The sequence goes on along the minus strand of NZ_MDKC01000009.1, from coordinate 2,545 downwards.
GCCTTCTTTTATTAGTTCATCAAAAGTAAAAATAGTTTCTTCATATTGATCCTCGATAGTCCCACCGTGAAGTTGATAATAATCGATATAATCTGTATTTAGCCTGCGTAAACTGTCTTTTACAGCTTCTTTAATATATGCTCTCGATGGATCCCAATCCCATTTATCATTTGAATTATTCCAACGGTTTCCGACTTTCGTTGCAATAACGACTTGATCTCTACGACCTTTTAAAGCTTTTCCAACGATTTCTTCATTTTTACCAAAATCATATAAATCAGCAGTATCAAAGTAATTGATGCCAGCATCGATTGCGGCATGAATAGTCGAAATCGCCTCATTTTCTTCTGTCCCAAGAGACATACATCCTAAACCAATTTCGGATATTTCTAATAAAGTAGAACCAAGCTTACGTTTTTTCATATAAATCCCTCCAAATTTAATTGTAGGGAAAAGAGTATTATTTTACAACATAGAGAAGCTTGCCATTTGAGTTTTGAATCCATTCTTGAACGGTTTTATATTGCATACTAATAACTTCGAGGGTTTTTAAAATTTCTGTTTTGGAGCCCACGAGGACAACAGAATTTTCCGTCATACACATTTTCATCAGACTACCTCATTTCAGAAAGTATTTAAATGAAATAAATGATAAAATGTATGTGACAACCATATTAAATAGAACAAGGTGATGAAAAAAATGAAAAAATTTGAAGAAAAAACACTAGCAGAAGAAAAAGTATTCACAGGAAGAGTTATATCTCTTTATCATCAAAAGGTAGAATTACCGAATGGAAATACCAGTACGCGTGAAATCGTAAAGCATCCTGGCGCCGTGGCTGTTATTCCAATTACAAATGAAGGAAAAATTGTTTTTGTTGAGCAGTACCGAAAAGCGCTAGAACGAAGTCTTCTAGAAATTCCAGCAGGAAAACTAGAAAAAGGCGAAGAGCCACTTGTAACAGCTAAACGAGAGTTAGAAGAAGAGACAGGATATGAAGCAGCAAATTGGGAGCATATCCAATCTTTTTATACTTCACCGGGGTTTGCAGATGAGTACATACATATATATGTAGCAAAAGGTTTAAAGAAATTAGAAAATAGTGCTGCGTTAGACGAAGATGAATTTGTTGAAATGTTTGAGTTAACATTAGATGAGTGTCTAGAGGAACTAAAAAAAGGTTCAATCCATGATGCAAAAACATGTTTTGCAGTCCAATATTTACAATTATTACAAAAAAATTAAAATAAAATTAAAAATAAATCTCAAAATATGGTAATAAACATGTTAAAATAAAGTGACATTTTTTGAGAGGATGAGTAGATGAGAATTTCGTCAATTAAAAAAACAGCTAAAAGTCATTTATCCGGTAATTGGGGAAAAGCGATTTTAACGTTAGTAATTTTTGGTATTTTAGAAGGACTTATTTATATGTTACTTAATGCACCAGTAGATAAGCATTACACTGGAACTTTATTTCCAAGTTCAAAACAACAAGAACTAATTCCAGGTGGGGTACTTACAGTAATTGAAGTTATATCTGCGATCATAAATACATTACTAGGTTATGGATTACTTGTTTACTTTTTAAAGTTGATTCGTGATGAGGAAAAAAGCATATCGGACTTATTTTACTATTTTAAAAGTGGTCATCAATTTATAAGAGGAATAATAGTTGGGTTTTTAGTAACTTTATTTACAGTATTATGGACGCTTTTATTAATCATTCCTGGTATTATCAAATCGATTGCTTATTCACAAGTTGGCTATATTTTAAAAGATTATCCAGAAATGAATGCCCTTGATGCCATTACATTAAGTAGAAGAATGATGGATGGGTATAAATGGAAATACTTTTTATTAGTACTTTCATTCATCGGTTGGGGTCTATTAGTCATCATCACTTTTGGGCTTGCATTGTTTTATGTAGCACCATACTTTTATACTACTCAGGCTCAATTCTATGCAGAAGTAAAAGAAGCCTACGAAGAAAAAAAGGAAACAATTTAAAAATCTTAAGACTAAAGACGTTAATTTTTTTAACGTCTTTTCTGTGTGTTGAAATATAAAATGGTCAATAAGGAAAACGGAGATTAAATGAACAGTTAATTAAAGATGAAATTAGCATTTTCTGGATGACTATTAATGGTTTTAAATATTAATCTGTTTGAGTAATTTCATGATTCTAATAGCACTAGTAATGGCATTTTCAGAAGTTTAAAATATTATGAACTAATTTTAAGAAAAACAAATTGAATTGATTAGTTTAATTAATGTTCCATTTTTATTGACCTAGAAGATACTTAATTTACAACAGTTAAGATACTCTAAGTAAAGGCTATTTGATTAAGGTCTATTGCAGACTTTTTTTGATGAAAAAGTTGATTGGAACGGAAGGGTGCTCGACTCCTATGGGATAAGCGGGAAGGCTGAGACCCCGCAGGCTTGCCGAGGAGGCTCAGGTCTCGCCCCATGGAAAGCGAGCATCCTGTAGTGGAAATCAACATCACTCTACTCCTTTTACGAAAATTTGGTAATTTAATT
>NZ_MDKC01000008.1 GCF_001712755.1 Gottfriedia luciferensis | reverse complement strand
TTTTCGTAAAAGGAGTAGAGTGATGTTGATTTCCACTACAGGATGCTCGCTTTCCATGGGGCGAGACCTGAGCCTCCTCGGCAAGCCTGCGGGGTCTCAGCCTTCCCGCTAATCCCATAGGAGTCGAGCACCCCTCCGTTCCAATCAATTTATTCATCAAAATAAGTCTGCAATAAACCCTAATCAAATAGCCTTTACTTAGAGTAACCTAACTGTTGTGTAATAATCAGCTTGTAAGTCAACTAATATCGAACTTTAATTAAACAAATAAACTGAATTTGTTTTTCTAAAAATTAGCTCTTATTATTTTTAACTTCTGAAAAAAACTTTACTAGTGATTATTAGAATTATGAAATTGCTCAAAATATTAACATTTAAAACAATTAATAAATCATCCAAAAATGATAATTTCATCATAAATAAGTTCAATTTAATGTCCGTTTTCCCTATTGACCATTTTATATTTAAGAGTGTTGAAAAACTTATTTAAATCTTTTAAATCCTAAAAAATGTTGGTTCCAATATGAATTGTTTATTTTAGAAATAGTTACTCCTGAACTACTACTTGCATGGATAAACTCGTTACTATTAATCACTATACCCATGTGAGACGGTCCATAAGTATAAGTGTTTTGGAAAAAGATTAAATCTCCAGGTTTTACGTCATCTACGGATTTTAAATTTGAATTATTGTACCAATAACCTGCAACGTTTGTTCTAGGAAGTGACATTCCAGATTCTTTGAATACATAAGAGATAAACCCACTGCAGTCAAATCCAGTTGGAGTTTCTCCACCCCAAACATATGGTACACCTGAATACTTTTTTGATATGGTGATTAAAGTTTGTACATCAAATGATTGAATGTTATTTGAATCAACCTGATTTGAATTCACATTGTTTGAATCAGTCTTATTTGGATCTGTCTGATTTGAACCTGTTTCTTTTCCAACATAAGATGCACTAATATACCCAGTTGTCCCATTATATTTTACCTTATACCAACCATTAGCTAATGAGATTATATCTAGTCTTTGATTTTTATTCACACTACCTAAAATCTGATAAGAAGTTCCAGCCCCAGATCTTATGTGGACGCCATTACCAGTTGAAATGTAGTTTCCTGAACTGACTACTTGATTATTATTACTATTATTCGGCTCGGTTACTTTTCCAACATAAGATGCACTTATATATCCTGTTGTTCCATTAAATTTTACTTTATACCAACCATTAGACAATGAGATTACATCTAGTCTTTGATTTTTATTCACACTACCTAGAATCTGATAAGAAGTTCCAGCACCAGATCTTATGCGGACACCATTACCAGTAGAAATGTAGTTCCCCGAACTGACCACTTGATTAATATTAGTATTATTCGATTCGATTACTTTTCCAACATAAGATGCACTAATATATCCTGTTGATCCATTAAATTTTATTTTATACCAACCATTAGATAATGAAATTACATCTAATTTTTGATTTTTATTCACACTACCTAAAATTTGATAAGAAGTCCCAGCTCCAGATCTTACACGGACACCATTGCCGATTGATTTATATGTACTTATATTATTATTTGAATAAAGTTTACTAGATTGCAGAGTTTTCTTGGAATCAATAGAGGCTGCAGCTGCAGTAGTGTTATATGGAATTTGAATTGTTAATGTTGATGCAAGTCCAACTAATGCCATTGAGTTTAATGCTCTTTTTTTATTTCTTTCTCCTTTCAAATTTAACTTTATTAAGGTACTTGCTGATTTCGATTTCATTACTAACCTTCCCTCTAACCAATAACTGAAATAACAAAGAAAAATCCCTTACCTCATTTGATAGTAAGGGCAAATCTTAGATTACATGAATTTGGTAATTAAAATATTTACAATGTGAGATCACATTTAGTTTAAATTCTAACATAATAACATGGGTGGCTTCACTTATTTAGTGTAAAATTTTTCCGAAAAAGTAAAATTAAATCAAAATTTAACAAAAAAAACAAAAAAGAAACATTGCATTCTCATTATTCAACGACGTGAAAAAACTGTAATAGTTTTTTTATTTCAGTAAATACCTATAAGATTATTGCTTTATGAAAGTTTTGTTAATTAAACTAATAATATAGATAATACAAGCGTAAAAAAGTCTATTAAAATCTTAATCCAACCCTTTAATCGGAGGTGCTAGCCATAGTGACAAAGCTTGAGTTTGATATTCATAACATACTCATTACAAAACATACGGATTATAAAGGCTATAAAATTAGATTTTCGATCGATCAACAGCATTATGTCCTTTTAGTCGGTAAAACAAATATATTATTTCCTTTGTCTCTAATTCATACTTTTAATGACAAAGGTACATGTAAGCTTTGCAATAAACTAGTTTTACCATCAAATATTAGTCAACAAGTTTGTCCAACATTATTTAATAGAAGAAAAGAATTATTAACTTATTTCCAAGAACATTATTCTGAACAATTTTAAACAGACTTAAAATGGCTTTTGACAATCATCGACCAAAGTAAAATAATAAATTAATAAAGAAATCGTGATAAAAAACTACTTTTTGGGTAGTTTTTATTTTTTTATGAAAATATTTAACGATAATGAGTCATAAAAATAGCATTTCGTCATATATTTTGTTGAAAACGGAGGTGCTATTACACATGGTGATTCAAGACTTAGATATTCAAAACGTAATAATTAGTAAGCTTGGAGGATACGACGGTTATAAAATAAGCTTTTCAGTTAATCATCAAAGCTACATATTATTAGCCGGAAAACAACAAACGATTTTCCCTTTGTCTATTAAACATGCATTTATTGAAAAGGAAAAGTGTCAGTTTTGCAATAAACTTGTATTTAAATCTGCAATCAGCCAGCAAATTTGTTTAAATCTCCTTCTTAAAAAAAGCGATTTATTATCGTATTTTCAGCAAAAATATCCAGAACCATTTGAGCAAAAATAGGTTTTAAAGAAAACTGTCGAGGAAAAACCACTAAAAAGGTGGTTTTTTGTTTATAAAATGAGTACATATTAGTATTTAACCCTCCATGAATTCAAAATAGTTGATTAAGAATCGTAATAAATTAGTTAAAAAAACAATGTGGAAATACGATAATAATTGTTGTACTATTCTTGTAATTCTATTTTTATTGGGGGATATTTTCATGTCTAATTCTTTATTGACGACAAATACTATTTCTTTACAATTTTATAATGATCAATATGATGATCAATTAAAAAACTATTTTCTAGCTGATGAGCATCTAAAGTTCACTGGTCTGCCTATTGATAATATAGAGAAATGTGTAATAGAGGCTGATCGTCATGCGATTTTAATTTTGAGTAACAATGATGTTGCAGGATTTTTTGTTTTGCATGGTTGGGAAGGAGTTAGACAATATAGTGATAATACAAATGCAATTCTATTAAGGGCTTATTCTGTTGATACAAATTTTCAAGGAAAAGGGATTGCAAAACACTCTTTAAATTTATTGCCTTCTTTTGTAAAAGCGAATTTCCCTGAACGAGATGAAATCATTTTGGGCGTGAATCATAAAAATACTGCTGCACAGCATGTTTATTTAAAAAGCGGATTTATTGATAGCGGAAAGAGAGTAATGGGGAGAAAAGGTGAGCTCTTTATTATGCATATGGATCTAGTATAAGTATAGAAAGAGGGAAGATTGATGTACGGAGTTGTCGCGTTATTTGATGCAGAAACCGAACAAATTATTAAAGATATTTGGTCAGAGTTAAGAGAGAAATCGATTTCTTTCTATGCGGATGAAGTAGTAGATCGTAAACCGCATATTACTTTAGCAAGTTATCATAGTTTAGATAGAAAAAACTTCTTTGATCAATTTGATAAATTTTATGAGAATATGCCGGAGATAAATATTACGCTTAATTCAGTTGGTTCATTTCTAAATACTGGGACATTGTTTTTTTCACCAATTGTTTCAAGAGAGTTGATTGATTTTCATGAAGATTATCATACTTATTTTAAACAATTTAATGATAATCCAAATTCTATGTATTTGCCTGGTAAGTGGGTACCACATTGTACATTAGCTAATAGATTGTCACCGAACAAACTAGTAGAAGCGTATAATTATTGTTTACATCGAAATGATACATTGGCTGGGAAGTTACAAAAGGTTGCTATTATTGAATTGGTTAATAAAAATAATGTACCTATAATATATTCAAAGTATTTAAATCCGATAAATTAAGTTGAAAAACTCGTAAATCATTGCGAGTTTTTTAATTTTAAGGAAACTTGTTAATATAATTCAAGTATTAGATCAAGATAATGCACATTGTAAGTAATTGAATTTATTAATTGCTCTTATCCAACTCAAAAAGTGAACTGAAAATAACTCAATCGAGTTGTATTCAGTTCACTTTTTTTATTAATTTGAGTCGTTAAGACTCAATAAATGTTGATTTATTGGAGTTCTTTAATCCTGGCACGGTTATTGCAAGGTAAAAGATATAGGGGAAAAAATTAGGGAAATGTGAGGGGAGTTTTTGTAAATGACTTTTAATAAAGTACAAAATGCAACAACTGAAATCTTCGAAAGAACTTTAACGTATGATTTATACACTGATCCAAAGGTTTTAGAACAAGAACAAGAAAAAATCTTTTCAAAGACTTGGCAATTAGTTGGGCATGTTAGTCAGTTAGAAAATATTGGAGATTTCTTCACTGCCGAGGTAGCGGGTGAACCGATTATTGTAACTCGCGACAAGAATGAGGTTATTCAAGCTTTTTATAATGTATGTCCTCATCGAGCAACTAAACTAGAGAAAAATGAAAGTGGAAATAAAAAAATTCTACAATGTGGTTACCATGGATGGACTTTTCATTTAGATGGTAAATTAAATAAAGCTCCTAACTTTAGAGGGGAAGATTTAGCTTGTGTATCAAATGCTTGTTTACGATCTGTAAGGATGGAAATTGCTGAGTCATTTATTTTCGTTAATTTAGATGATCAAGCTACATCGTTAATTGAAACATATGGAGACTTTTTTGAAAAGCTAAGTAAATTTCCTTTTTTAAGTGAATTAAAAAGAACGAGCAGTAAATCGAGAATTATTAAAGCAAACTGGAAAGCATTCATTGATAATTATTTAGAGTGTGATCATTGTCATGTAGCGCATCCTAGCTTTGTTGCTACGCTAGATATGAAAGACTATCAAATTATTACATGTCAAAATTATTCTGTTCAAGGATCGGTCGTAAAAGCAAATAAGAAAATGGGATCATTAGATTTTAATGAAGTAGAAATGCAAGGTGGTACTTTCTATTGGTTATGGCCAAATTTAATGATGACCATTTATCCTGGCCCAGGAAATATTGCTACGATCCAAATGATTCCTATCGACCATGAAACAACACTTGGAGTCTATACTTACTACTTTAGAGATGAAAATTTAACACAAGAAGAAAAAGACTTAGTTGAATTTGCAGAAGTGGTTCGAAATGAAGATGTTGAACTAGTTGAATTAGAACAAGTTGGATTCCGTTCACGAGCATTTAATAAAGGCTTTTATTCATCGTCAGAGAAAGCAATTGTACAGTTCCATGAAACGGTCCTAAGAGCTTTGGAGGAAGAATGATGATAAACAAAGTGAGTCCGATAAAAAAGCATTTATTTATTAATGGAGAAGAGGTACAAACAAAAGAGTATTCAAACCTCTATTCCCCTTACACTAGAGAAGTAATTTCAGAGATTGCTGTTGCAACTAAAGAACAAACAGAACAGGCTATTGAAGCAGCATATCAGTCGAAAGACGAGTTTGCTAGAATGCCTGCATTTTTGAGAGCACAAATTCTTGAAAATGTCGTACAGTTATTAAAAGAAAATTTTAATGAAGCAGCGGAAATTATTACAAGGGAAACTGCTAAACCAATTACATTTTCATTGGGAGAAGTAACCCGAACAATTGAAACATATAAATTTGCAGCAGAGGAAGCAAAGCGAATACATGGAGAAACAATTCCGTTTGATGCTGCGTCTGGTGGTATAGGAAGAGTAGGATATACAGTAAGAAATCCGATTGGTGTAATTGGAGCGATTACTCCATTTAACTTTCCTATGAATCTAGTGGCTCATAAAGTTGGTCCAGCGATTGCGTCTGGAAATACGGTGGTTTTAAAACCGGCATCTCAAACGCCGCTTTCGGCACTATTTATAGCTAAGCTATTCAAACAAGCTGGCTTACCGGATGGTGTATTAAACGTTGTAACGGGTCCTGGCCGTACGGTTGGCGACACGATTGTTGAAGATGGTCGAGTAAACATGATTACATTTACTGGTAGTACTAGTGTTGGGATTAACATAAGGAATAAAGCAAAGTTAAAGAAAACAACGCTTGAACTTGGATCAAACGCTGCCGTCATTATTGATAAAAATATTAATATTGATAAAATTATTGATCGATGTATAATGGGTGCTTTTTCAAATCAAGGTCAAGTATGTATTTCTTTACAGAGAATTTTTGTTCATGAAGAGATTTACGAAGAGTTTACTAATAAATTTGTAGAGGCAGCTAAACAATTAAAACTTGGTAATCCGTTCGACCATGAAACATATCTTTCTTCATTAATAACTCCGGATGAATTAGATCGAACGTTAAGCTGGATTGAAGAAGCTAAACAAAGCAATGCAACTATTCTAGCAGGTGGTAAAGCACAAGGAAATATACTAGAGCCAACAATTATTGCTAATTGTACACCTAGTTTAAAGGTTTCTTGTCAGGAAGTATTCGCTCCAATTGTAACGGTTACTAAGGTGAAATCAATCCGTGAAGCCATCTCCCATGTAAACAATTCACACTATGGGCTACAGGCTGGAATCTATACGGATAGCGTATCGAATGCACTACTTGCTTCAAACGAGCTCCATGTAGGTGCGGTAATCATTAATGATGTTCCAACGTTCCGAGTGGATAATATGCCTTATGGTGGTGTGAAGGAAAGCGGAACTGGAAGAGAAGGGATAAAGTTTGCAGTTGAAGAAATGACAGAGATGAAGCTAATTGTCTGGAATCAAAACTGAATTAAGTAAGGTAGGAGATATGGTATGAAAACACATAAAATAGCAGTTATTCCAGGGGATGGAATAGGGCCGGAAGTAATTAATGAAGGCGTGAAAGTTTTAAATAAAATAGCTAGTCTCGATCATACTTTTCAATTTGAATTTACGTCTTTCCCTTGGGGCTGTGAGTACTATGCGCGATACGGAAAAATGATGGATGATGATGGGATTGAAAGATTAAAAGAATTTGAAGCAATTTATTTAGGAGCTGTTGGATTTCCTGGTGTACCTGATCATATCTCATTGTGGGACTTGCTATTAAAAATTCGTAAGAGCTTCGATCAATACGTGAATATACGTCCTATAACTTTATTAAAAGGAGCACCGTGCCCTCTCGTTAATTTCAATTCTGAAGATATAAATATGTTATTTATCCGAGAGAATACAGAAGGTGAATATGCAGGTGCAGGAGATTGGCTATATAGAGGAAAAGAGAATGAAGTAGTTTTACAAAATAGCGTCTTTTCACGTAAAGGTACTGAACGAATCATTCGATATGCATTCGAAGTAGCCCTAAAACAAGGAAAAACATTAACAAGCATAAGTAAAGGTAATGCTCTAAATTACTCAATGGTATTTTGGGATCAACTATTTGAAGAAGTGGGCAAAGAATATCCTTCAGTAAAAACATATTCTTATCTTGTTGATGCAGCTGCTATGCTCATGATTAAAGATCCAAAACGATTTGAGGTAGTAGTGACTTCTAATTTATTTGGTGATATTTTAACAGATCTAGGTGCGGCTATTGCAGGAGGTTTGGGACTTGCAGCTGGAGCAAACATAAATCCTGAGAGAGTATATCCATCAATGTTTGAACCAATTCATGGTTCAGCTCCAGATATAGCTGGAAAACAGTTATCAAATCCACTTGCAGCAATTTGGTCAGCTAGCCAGTTGCTCGATCATTTAGGGTATGAACAATATGGTAAGGTAATTCTTACCGCAATTGAACAATTATTAATTGAAAAAAATGTCTTAACGCCTGATCTAGGGGGTTCATCTTCCACTTCAGAAGTAGGGGATTGTATTGTTGAATTGATAGCTTCTAATATGAATGTTTTACAGACTCAAAAAAATTAATTATTTTAGACTGTTGATACGCTCGCTTTCTTCGTTGCTTCGCCTGTTCAGCGCAGTGCTCATTACCGTCAAAGGTAACTCCACTCCTCACCTGGCTTCGCGGCTCGAAAGACAAGCGCTCGCAATCAGTCTGAAAAGCAAGTTTTTAGTACTTTGTCTACACAAAAAAAGGGAAATACTATAGAAGTATCTCCCTTTTAGTTTAATCAGTCAAAATCTATTCGTTTTTACAATACTTTTGGATTAATTTGTTTGCTTTTGTTTGACTTAAACCAAGATCCTTTGCAACTTTTCGAGAGCTCTTATGAATCCTGTAAGATTCGATAATCATTTTTTTCTCAGTTTCTTCCAAAATATTTTCCAATGAATTATCCTCTTGGATTGTAACTGGATGATTTTCAGGAATTAATTGCGACGGCAAATCAGACAATCGTATGACTGATTCGCTAGTAATAACAAGTCTTTCAATAATATTTTCAAGTTGTCTGATATTACCTGGCCATTGAAAAGCTTCAAAAGTATTTTTTACATTTGTTGAGAATGTGCGGTTCACTTTGTATTTATGATTGAATTTAGTTAAGAAATGATCAGCTAATATAGGAATATCTTTTTTTCTATTTCTAAGTGGAGGAATTTGAATATCAATTACATTTAATCGGTAAAATAGATCTTCTCTAAACTGTTTTGATTTTACCATTTCTAATAGATTACGGTTCGTCGCCGTAATAATACGAACGTCAACCTTTTTTAATTCTCTGCCACCTACTGAAAAAAAGCTACGATCTTGTAATACTTGGAGTAATTTTGCTTGGAATTTCAAAGAAATTTCTCCGATTTCGTCTAAAAAAATTGTTCCCTTATTTGCAGTTTCGAGTAAGCCAATTTTTCCATTCTTTAAGGCTCCTGTGAATGCGCCCGTTGCATAGCCAAATAGTTCAGATTCCAATAAATCTTCTGGAATGGCAGCACAATTAATGGCGAGAAAAGGACCGGCATTCCGATTACTTAAATCATGAATATATTTTGCTAGTACACCTTTTCCTGTTCCCGATTCACCTTGAATTAAAATATTTGTATCAACAGGAGCAATCTTTTTACAAAATTCAATGATATTTGTCATTTCTTCGTCAATTGTTAAAAATCCATTTGAATTAAAATGTTTGCTCGAATCAAGCATTTCATAAGTGTTATTATGAATTATAGAAATATAATTCTTTTCGCGAGATGTAATAAAAATGAAATCTAATTTTTTATTAATAGGATTGAAAATTGGAATGGCAGTTGTTACTAATTCTTTACCAGTATGTGTAGTCTGATTGATTGTAACGGTATTATTTTTCTCTAAAACTATTGGAATAATTGAAGGGGTCCAATACCCTTTTTCCAAAAAAATGTCATTATGTTTTCCTATAATTTCGTTCTGTCGTAAACCGTAATGTTGCTCGCACATTTTATTAACATAAATGATTTCAAGATTTCGGTTTAAAATATAAATTTCATCTGAAGAATAGTTTAAAATATTTAGCAACACTTCTTTATCAAATTCTAGTATTTCTGAAAGATTAGAATAACTTTTCATCATTTATGCTCCTTTATTAAGCGCTTACAATAAGAGAGTAAGATTTTACTATTTTATAAAACGAGTTTAACATAAGTCTATAAAATATTAACAGAATTTTTTAAATAATCAACTTAAAGACAAGGAGGAAACGGAATGAAATATTTAGCAATTTTTTTAACTATTTTTGCTTTCATAGGATCATTAAGTGTTGTGAATCGAGTGGAGCCTTACATATTAGGATTACCATTTATTGTATTTTGGTCTGCGAGTTGGTTAGTAATCACATCTGTTTGCCTTTTTATTAGTAATGCAATATTAGAGAAACAGGAGGAAAATCAATGAGCATTCTATTAATTGGAATTACGTTTCTAATAGCTCTTTATTTAGGTATCCGTGCCCGAAGAGGAAGAGAAATGAATATGGAATCATGGGTAGTCGGGGATCGGAATTTTGGTAGTATTGTCATGTTCGTCCTTATGGCAGGTGAAATGTTTACAACGTTTATTTTCTTAGGAGCTAGTAGTGCATCTTATTCGATGGGTGGTCCAGTAATCTATATTTTCTGTGCTGTTACTTATATTATTCCATTTTGGATCTTACCTCACATTTGGCGCTATGCAAAAAAACATAATTTATTAACACAGCCAGATTTCTTTGTTAAAAAATATAATAGTAAATCATTAGGACTACTTGTTGCACTAGTTGGAGTTGTTTCAATTGTTCCATATATGGTCCTCCAACTAAATGGAATAAAAATAATAGTATCTGAAGCTTCCTACGGCGCTATTTCTCCAAATTTAGCAGTGTGGATTGGTGTAATTGTTGTAACAATCTTTGTTTATATTTCAGGAATTCATGGTTCAGCATTTACAGCTATATTAAAAGATATTTTGATGCTCATAACAATTTTGTTTTTAGGGATTTATTTACCTTTCCATTTTTACGGTGGTGTAGAACCGATGTTTAGAACATTAGATGCCGCTAAACCCGGGTTCCTATTATTACCTAAGTCTGGCTATAGTATCTCATGGTATGTATCAGTTTGTTTAATTATTGCGCTCGGTCAATATATGTGGCCGCATGTTTTCGGAGCAAGTCTATCATCAAAGGACTCACAAACATTACGTAAAAATGCGGCACTTATACCTCTTTATCAAATTTTGATGGTTTTTATTCTTTTTATTGGTTTTACTGCACTTTTACAAATGCCACATATACCAGATGGACGTACTGATTTAGTTTTATTCGAAATTGCTAAAGCAACACTTCCGCCTTGGTTTATTGGTGTAATTGGCTCGGCTGGTTTACTAGCAGCTTTAGTTCCTAGTTCGTTGTTATTATTAACTGCCTCAACCTTACTTTCTAAAAATATTTATAAAGCAATAAAACCGGAAACAAGCGATGCAAAGTTAGCAGGACTTACAAGAATTTTAGTCCCGATCATTGCTTTAATCGCATTATTTTTTACATTTTATGGTGGAAAGACAATGCTTTCTCTTTTATTAATGGCATATAGCTTCGTCTTACAATTATTCCCTGCACTAATTGTTACGTTCTTTAAACGTAATCCAGTTACAAAAATAGGTGCAGTTGCAGGGATACTATCTGGACTAGTTACAGTAGCATACGTAACAATAAAAAATACAACTTTTGGAACAATATTCCCTCATGCTCCTCAATTTTTGAAAGATTTTGATTCAGGATTTATTGCATTCACGATTAATATTGTCTTTATGTTTGGAGTTAGTGGAATAACTTATTTAATAAAAATAAGACCAAGGGTGAGACAAGAAACTATAAAGGAACAATGGTGAGAAGATGAAGATTATATGTATCGGTGATAGCCTTACAGAAGGCTTAGGAATCTCGAAAGTTGATGCATGGCCAACTATTCTTCAAAATGAATTATCAGTCGAGGTTATTAATAAAGGGATTTCAGGAGATACAAGTACTGGAATGCTGTCACGATTTTACCATGATGTCATATTAAATAATCCATCACACGTTATTATTTGTGCAGGTGGAAATGATTTGTGGTGGGATGTTGAAATAAACTATATACTTTCAAATATTTATTCGATGGTAAAGCAAGCAATGCACAATGGTATTCAACCTATTTTAGCAATCCATCCACCAATCCATATAGATCATATCAATCATGAAGAAGTGTGGGAACCGATTGCTGGTTTTGATACATTTGTGTTGAAGGCACAAGAGTTAGCTAATCGAATCGAGAAAATGGTAAAAGTGAATCAATTTAATCTCATTGATTTTCGAATTCCATTTCAACAACATAAGAATCTAAACTCGGAGTTTTTTGAAGGTACTGATGGCGTTCATCCAAATGAACTTGGTCATAATGCTTTAGCAAAACAGGCATATCAATCGATTATCGAGTTATGATGGTTTAAGGCCTAAAAAGAACGGATAGCTAAGGCTATCCGTTTCAGACTGTTGACAAACGCTCGCTTTCTTCGTTGCTTCGCCTGTCTGTGGTGCTCATTACCGTCAAAGGTAACTCCGCTCCTCACCAGGCTTCGCGCCTCGAAAGTCAAGCGCTTGCAATCAGTCTGAAAATCAGATTTTTAGGACTTTGTCTACACACTAGAACGGATAGCTAAGCTATCCGTTTTTTATTTTGGAAAAGAAGCAATAGGCTTGGGGCTCTAATAAAATTTCTTCAACATCTTAGTTCACTGTATCAATTGCTTTTAGTTCATAAACCATATAAGTATTCTTATTCCGCCATTCAATGCTTTGAATAACAGCTACTCCAAAAGGTTTTTCATCATTCTTTCGGGAGACATTGATTGGTGTATCAATAGGAAATAAATGGTACCCGTTAAGTTCTAAAGAGAATAGATTGTTTTCTTGTCTAACGGCGTGATCGTTCGTTACAATTAACCAATTAAATTCAAATGGCATACTCATATTTTGAAAACTCCTTAAATTGAATAGATATAATATTTAATATAGAAAGAATTAAACACTTAAAAATATCTTAATATATTTTGGTTGTGAACACAAAAAGGGGATTGTATGAAAGTCTATAAGAGAGATGGGGACTATCAATGAATAAGAAGCGTAGTAATCAATTCCGTTTAAGCGGTGGGCTTCAAAATGATGTTTTTTTTGATGAAGAATATAATAAGGTGGTTAGAAAGTCTAAATTAGGAAGAACAAAAGAAATGGTGTTACAGGAAATTCAGTTTATAAATTTTTTACATATGCAAGGAGTAAATGTCCCAAGAGTGGATCATAATCTAGGAAAAGAAGATGAAAGAGTCATAACTTATTTTGATTATATTAATGGCGAATAAATTGATGTTACAAATCCTAATCATTGGAACATACAACTGTTTGAACAATGGGGTAAAGAATTGGGGAAGATGCACTCTTTAGTCAAGAAGTATAAATTAAGTGAAGTACATCGTCCTGTATGGTCACCTAATCGTGTTGATGTTTTTGGGATTAGAGATCAGTTAGTTCCTACTATGAAAGAGATTTATGATAAACACATGGAAAAGCTATTACAATTTCAAGTGAAATCCGATACATTTGGGCTTATTCATAATGATTTTCATCAAGGGAATATAATTCTAGTTGGTAATACGCCCTTTATAATCGATTTTGATGATTGTGCATTTAATTGGTTCGCACAGGATATTGCTACAGCTTTTTATCATGCATATTGGCAACAGAACTCTTTTAACCAAATGAATGAACAGTTTATTAAGACTTTTTTGACGCGCTTTTTTAAAGGATATAAACTAGAAAACTTACTTCATAATGACATAGTAAAACAAATCCCAGTTTTTCTTAAATTGAGAGAAATATTTTTGTACCATTTATTTGTTCAAAAATGGGATTTGAATCGATTAGAGGAATGGCAAAAATATACACTTATTGATTTAGAAAATAAGATTAATAATGATCTACCATATGCAAATATCACAGATTTTTCGATATATCAATAAAGGAAGCACAACCAGGATTTTTAATGTAGTTTTATACTTTTTATAAAAGCTAAAAACATAGGGTAGCTCTAGTTATTATAGACTGGCTATCCTTTTAATTTTTTAAAACTTTTACAAATACTCAAAAACGTGTGGTCATTGATTAGGTAATTCGACTATATAATAGAATAAAATAATTTTTTGTAGTTGCTTTTTTTGGAAGGGGCTGATGTTTATGCGAAGAAATAAGAATGCGGCTCTTATTGTAATTTTATGGTTATGCATGGTGCTTTTTATAGTTGTTAATGCAATACGTCATATTCGAGTATATATGGTTTACAGTTCAGGCTTAATGCCTTTTATTGTTTGTGGAATGATTATCTTTGCGATTATTATCCTTTATGTAAGAGGGGCCAAACAGCGGAGATAGACATAATGATCTAAAATTACTCTTGTGACGAGTGGTATTTTAATATGTAACCATTGAATAGAAGAGAATAAAAAGGCTTTACTTTTAATGAGGAAAAAGAATTTAAGATTAAAGTAAGCTTATGGGGGTTCCATTGGTCACAGAGGGTGACATATGGTAGCCCTTTTTTTATTTGAACAGTTTTAAGATCTGAAAGTTGTTAATAGTGGGCTATCTTAGCAAATTATCCTCACTTCTATAGATAATTAGCGGGTTCTATCAATTTTTTATTCAATATAGAAAGATTAATAGCAAATTGGCAGTTTTCTATTTTTGAAGGTACCTGTTTTTATAAGTTTTAGGTTAAAGTACCCTTACTAGTATAGTTATTATTTTATTTTAATTGCGGTTCCTTGTAATTTAATTGCAGATTAGCTAATTTTAATTAGAATTACTTAGAATTTAATTGCAGATTTGTCAAATTAAATTGCGATTCCCAGAATTTAATTGCACTTTCAGCTCTGATATTATTCAACACTACTCATCTCTTAAATGAAAATAGGAGGATCCCAATAAATGAATCCTCCTGCTTTTATTTATTCTGTAATTACCAGATTTGTATTTGTCTTATTAAATTTAGAAATAAAACTTTTATTTATATGAGAATCAGTAATGATATAATCAATTTTTTCAAGCGGTGCTATGTGAACAGTGACATTCTTACCGAATTTTGTGCTGTCAGCTGCAACATAATTAAGGTTGGATAACTCAATTATTTTCTTCCTTGTAAATGCCTCTTCTAAATTATAATCGGAAATTCCTTTTTCAATTGTAATTCCACTTGCGCATATAAACGTCTTTAGAATATTTAATTCGTTAAAATTAAATAAGTAATCGTACGTAACGACTGATTGTTCATTTCGTCTAATTTTACCGCCGATTATGATCAATTCAATCGAACTATTCATTAACTCATTGATGATTGGAATCGAATTCGTAACGACTGTTAAATTCTTTTTATCTTTAATATATTTCGCAATTTGTAGTGTAGTAGAGCCACTATCTAAATAAATACAATCTCCATCTTCAATGTGTTCAGCGCATTTGGCAGCAATCTTTTCTTTTTCCTCTAAGTGACTCACCATTCTTTCTTCCATTGATGATTCAAAAAACTTCGATTCAGCTATTTTTGCACCACCATATATTTTCTCTATTTTGCCTTGCTTTTCAAGTAAATTTAAATCTCTACGTAAAGTATCAGTAGATATATTTAGAGCTTCAGTTAGCTCAGTTATTTTTAATACGTTATTTACCTTTAATAAATCGATTATTTTTTGTTGTCTTTCAAGTGGAAACATAACCTCACCCATTCAGTAATTTAATGTTATTTGCTTACAGTTTAATTGAAATGAATACACATTTTCAATAGTAGAAATGCAAATGTTTGATTAAAAAAATGTAAATATGTGCACAAGTTATGCAAAACTTACGTATAATTTACATATTATTTACTTAAAAAGCTAATTGGATTTACATATGAATTTTATACTAAGGTTGTACTTAAGGAGGTGAACAGTTTGCTGAAACTACAAAACGTTAGCAAACAGTTTGATAAAAAAGTCGTATTATCTGATATAAATCTCGACATAAAAACCGGAGAAATCGTGTCATTACTAGGTCCAAGTGGAAGTGGAAAAACAACTTTACTAAATCTAATCCTAGGTCTAACGCAAATGGATCAAGGTCAAATAATATTCAATGATGTAGATATTACTAAAACGCCAATGAAAAATAGAGGATTCAATATTGTTTTCCAAGATTATGCACTTTTTCCTAACTTGAATTCTTATGAAAATATTGTTTATGGATTAAGGAATAAGAAAGGTCTTGTATCGGATCAAGAATTACAGGAATATATTGATTTCTTAGAATTAAAGCCTCATTTAAATAAGAAAATAGGAGAGTTATCTGGGGGTCAGAAACAAAGAGTTGCTCTTGCTAGAACATTAGTAACGAAGCCAAAAATTTTACTATTAGATGAACCTTTAAGTGCGCTAGATGGCGTCATAAAAGAATCAATTAAAGAACGAATTAAATCGATTGCAAGAGAATTTAAACTAACAACTATCATCGTAACTCACGATCCAGAAGAAGCATTAACATTATCAGATAAAATTTTAATTATTAATGAAGGTAAAATTTCACAATTTGGTACGCCAAGCGAAATCATAAACGAACCAAATAATCGATTTGTTGAAGAGTTTATATTAAAGCAACTTCAAATTAAGAGACATAATATTTACAACTTGTTTGGTGAGAAATATGCATAAAGTTAAACCGGAAATGCGAATTATTTATTTAGCAATATTCATATTATTTGTCTCATTTCTATTAGTACCATTAATCACATTATTTTATCGCTCATTCGAAACGGATTATGGTTTTGGAATTAATAATTATATAACAATACTGTCAGATAAAAACCTAGTACAAGCAATTGGAAATAGTATTAAGGTTTCTACTATTACTGCTTGTATCAGTACAGTCTTAGCTTTTATTCTGGCATATTCAATTAACTGTACGAAATTGATTCGACCTTTAAAAGGATTTATGAAAGTCGTTATTCTCATTCCAATGTTACTTCCAACGATCACATATGGATTTGCGATTATTTATTCCTTTGGTCAACAAGGTTTAATTACAAAATTAATAGGAAAAAATCTATTCGAAATTTATGGATTTAATGGATTACTAATTGGATATGTAATTTATACATTACCAGCTGCATTTCTATTAATTAATAATTCTTTTAAATATATTGATAAAAAATTTATGGTTGTTTCTGAATTGATGGGTGACGGACCATTTAGAAGCTTCAAAAATACAATTATTCGCCCATTACTTGGAACGCTTGGTGGAGCTTTTGTTCTTTCCTTTATTTTAAGCTTCACAGATTACGGTATACCGGCTTCTGTGGGTGGTACATATTACGTTGTAGCTACCCAGCTATATCAAGTTATGCTTGGATCAATTCCTAATTTTAATAATGGTGCAGTTATTGCAGTATTGATGCTAGTTCCAGCTGTATTTGGTGTTTTATTGCTAAACTATCTTGAAAAATTCAATTTTCATTATGATAAGTTTACAAACGTTGAAATGATTTCCAACAAGGTTCGAGATATTTGTTTCGGGATCATTTCTACAATCATTTTAGTTGGTATTCTTTCAGTATTTGCAGTAATGTTCATCATACCATTTTTTATTAGTTATCCATTTAAATTAACTTTTTCGCTACAACATTTCGTAGATGCTTTTCAATCTACAGATTTAATTGGAGTTTATAAAAACTCGTTATATGTTTCAGTAGTAACAGCAATTCTAGGAACTCTTGTTGCATATAGCTCGGCACTATTAAATGTGAGAACAGCTATAAAAAGTAAATCTAAGCTAGTCATTGATTTAATTTCGATGCTAACAAACACTGTTCCAGGAATGGTTTTAGGTTTATCGTATTTACTATTTTTCAATAATAGTAGTTTAAAAGGAACATTTGCAATTATCATTCTTTGCAACATCGTTCATTTCTTTACTACACCATATTTATTAGCGAAAAACTCATTATCTAAAATGAATCCTGGTTGGGAGACAACTGGAGAATTAATGGGGGATTCCTGGTTTAAAACAATTTACAGAGTTGTCTTACCGAACTCTAAGTCAACAGTTTTTGAAATGATTAGTTACTATTTTATCAATTCAATGGTAACGGTAAGTGGGATCATATTCTTAATAACAGCTGAAACTTCTTTAGTTGCAAGCAAAATAAAAGAACTTCAGCACTTCCAAAAATATGATGAAATATTTGTATTATCGCTATTAATCTTTTTTACGAACTTAATCGTTAAATTCATTTGCGACTATTTTCAACGGAAAAGTGTTATTCAGGGATAATCAATAATTTATAAAAAATTAAAATAAGAGAGGTTATTTCAAATGTTTAAGAAATTCAAAGGGATTGTGTTGTCATTATTCGCATTATGTTTAGTTTTTTCATTAACTGCATGTAATAGTTCTAAAACAAATGCCTCAGGAAAAGTTGTTATTTATACGAATGGTGATGAAGAAGCCATTACATCAATGGAAAGTGCATTGAAAAAAGCAGGTTATGAAGGAAAATACGTATTCCAAACATTTGGTACTTCTGAATTAGGTGGAAAACTTATGGCTGAAGGCGATAAAATCGAGGCAAATTTAGTAACAATGAGTTCATACTTTTTAGACAGTGCTCAGGAAAAACACAATATGTTTGAAGACTTAACATTTAAAACAAATTCTTTAGAGAAATATCCTTCATTTTATACACCAATTTTAGCTAACACAGGATCAATTTTTGTAAATACAAAAGTAATGAAAGAAAAAGGCTTACCGATGCCAACATCAATTAAAGATTTAGCAAAACCAGAATTTAAAGGTTTAGTATCAATTCCAAATATCATGGATTCTTCAACTGGATGGTTATTAATTCAAGCGATTATTACTCAGTATGGTGAAGTAGAAGGTAAAACAATTTTACATGATTTAATCGCAAACTGTGGTCCACATTTAGAGAGCTCAGGTTCAGGTCCAATTAAGAAGGTAGAAGCTGGAGAAGTTGCAGCAGGTATCGGATTACGTCACCAAGCAGTGTTAGATAAAAATTCAGGTTTACCAATTGACTACGTAGATCCAACAGAAGGAAACTTCTCACTAACTGAATCAGTTGCAGTTGTTAAAAAAGATAAGAAATCAAATGAATTAGCAATGAAAATGGCAGAAGTAATTATTAAAGATGCTCGTAAAGATTTAATTAAAAATTACCCAGTTGCTTTATACAAAGGCGAAACCGTTAGCGACGAGCATAAACCAGCTCATTCTATGAAATTTAGTCAACCATTAACAGTTAAATTATTAGAAGAGCACCAACAGTTCTTTAATGCAGCAAAATAATTACTAAGGGGATGAAGGTTATGAAAAACTATAAATTACTTACACCAGGTCCATTAACAACTACAAATACGGTCAAAGAAGAAATGCTCTTTGACCGATGTACTTGGGATAACGATTATAAAGAAATAACACAAAAAATTAGAACACAACTTCTAGAGTTGGCAAATGCTTCAGAAGAAGATTATACAGTTGTTTTAATGCAAGGCAGTGGTACATTTTCAGTTGAATCAGTTATAAGTTCATCAATCTCAAAAAATGACAAAGTATTGATTGTAACGAATGGAGCTTATGGTGAACGTATTGTAAAAATGGCTAAGTATATTGGGCTTAATTTCGTTCAATATAGCATTGCATATGATGAGCTACCTAAAGAAGAAGAGTTAAGAGATATTATTGAAAAAGATTCAGCTATTACTCACATCGTAATGGTTCATTGCGAAACAACAACTGGAATTTTAAACCCAATTGAAATGGTCGCCGATCTTTCAAAAGAATATAATAAAACATTAATTATCGATGCAATGAGTAGCTTTGGTGGCATTGAAATTGATATTCAAAAACTGGGGATTGATTACTTAATTAGTAGTGCTAATAAATGTATTCAAGGAGTACCAGGATTTGGATTTGTTATAGCAAAACTAAATAAGCTCGTTCAGTGTGAGGGAATTGCTCGAAGTGTATCTTTAGATTTATTCGATCAATGGAAGGAAATGGACAAGGATGGAAAATGGAGATTTACTTCTCCAACGCATGTTGTTGCGGCATTTTCAAAAGCGATTGATGAGTTAATTGAAGAAGGTGGCATTTCAGCTAGGTATGCTCGCTACAAGAATAATAACCGCGTTTTAAGAATGAGACTGAAAGAAGTGGGAATCAACGCTTATATTTCTGAGGAAAATCAATCGCCAATTATTACAACCTTTTTATTTCCAAGTGAACAGTTTAGCTTTGAAAACTTCTATTATTTCATAAAAGAAAAAGGATTTGTCATCTATCCTGGTAAGCTAACAGATGCTGATACATTCCGTGTAGGAAATATTGGAGAAATTTATGAAGAAGACATCCAAAGTTTATGTAATATTATTGAAGAATATATGGGAGTGGTGACAAAATGAATAAAGTAGAAGGAATTAT
This sequence comes from Gottfriedia luciferensis, assembly GCF_001712755.1. GTDB lineage: Bacteria > Bacillota > Bacilli > Bacillales > Bacillaceae_G > Gottfriedia > Gottfriedia luciferensis_B. The sequence goes on along the minus strand of NZ_MDKC01000008.1, from coordinate 88,614 downwards.
TTTAGATTGGGCTGGTACTACAGTTGACTTTGGATGTTTTGCGCCAGTAAATGTGTTTATCGATATTTTTAAAAATGCTGGAATTGAAGTAACAATGGAAGAAGCTCGTGCACCAATGGGGATGTTAAAAATCGATCATATTCGTGAAATGCTTTCAATGCCTAGAATTTCTAAGCTTTGGATTGAAAAATATGAGAGACCATTTAATGAACAAGATGTGAATATACTATACGCAAACTTTGAGCCAGCTTTAATGGCTTCACTATCTGATTATGCAGATCCGATTCCTGGAGTAATCGAAGTAGTGCAAGAATTAAGGAATAAAGGTCTTAAAATAGGATCAACAACAGGATACACAAATAAAATGATGGATGTAGTCGTTCCAAATGCTGAGATTAAAGGCTATTATCCAGACTTCTATATTACTCCTGACGAAACAAATTCATTTGGTAGACCGTATCCATATATGATTTACCGTAACATGGAAGCATTAAAGTTAACAGCTCCATGGAAAGTCGTGAAAGTTGGCGATACAATTTCAGATATTAAAGAAGGTATTAATGCAGGTGTTTGGTCTGTCGGCGTCATTATCGGAAGTTCAGAAATGGGACTTAGTTTAGAAGAGTTTAGTAGCTTAACAGATAGTGAGAAAGAAGCAATCATATCAAAAACTGAACAATCATTTAGAAAAAATGGTGCAGATTTTACAATTAAATCAATGAGTGAATTGCCTATGTTAATTGACAAAATTAATGATTTAATTGTAGAAGGTAAGAAAGTAACATGTTAAATACTCATTTGAAAAGAGAGGGCGATATTAACTCAAGCCCTCTTCGCACGGAATGGATGGATCAATTAAATCAAATTAGTCGAGAAGTCATTCAAGAGGATGCAAAGGTTTTTGCAAGACAATCAATGTCTACGCCTTGTCTTAATGGAATTGTCGATGCTAATGGAAGTTATCTAATTGGTGTGAATGGAGACAAATATTTAGATTTTCATGGAAATAGCTCACATCAAGTTGGCTATAAAAATCCATATGTAGTTGAAGCAATCAAAAGACAAGTTGATGAACTCCCATTTATTCCAAGAAGGTTTACGTCTGAGATTGTCATTAAGGCAGCTAATGCATTAGTAAATAAAACAACTTCAAAAGATTACAAGGTTCTATTTACCCCATCTGGGAGTGCAGCTTTCGGACTAGCCCTAAAAATTGCGCGAAAGGTGACTGGACGTCATAAAGTCATTTCGATGTGGGAATCATTTCATGGAGCTGGTTTAGATGCCATTTCAGTTGGTGGAGAATACGTCTTTAAAAAGGATATGGGCCCTCTTATGCCGGGTACATTAAAAGCGATTCCTTTTAATGGATATCGTAATCTATTAAAAACTGACTCACATGAAGAAATAGCGAATTTTTGCTTGGACCATATTGAATATATGATTGAGCATGAAGGAGAAATTGGAGCAATTCTATTAGAACCAATTCGGGCAACTGATACACATATACCAACAAAATCTTATTTTAAGAGACTAAGAGAGATGTGTGATCGACATGGCATTCTATTAATTTTTGATGAAGTTCCGACAGCTCTAATGAGAAGTGGTACATTTTATGTTCATCAAAAATTTGAGATTGAGCCAGATATTCTAGTTCTAGGAAAAGGTTTAGGTGGAGCGGTAATACCTCAAGCGGCTGTACTAGCTCGTACAAAATACGATGTTGCCGAAGAAATATCGCTTGGACATTATACACATGAGAAACCGTCATTAGGTTGTGCAGCGATTTGTTCAACAATTGAGTATATAGATGACTACAACTTGGAAGAGAATTGCCGAATACAATCCGAATACGTAAAGTTAAAATTAGATGAACTTTATGAAAAGTATGAGAGAATCGGTGATATTCGAATTGCGGGTCTATTAATCTCAATTGAGTTAGTAAAGTCTCGCGATACAAAAGAAAAGAATGATGAATTAGCCGAAAAAATTCTTTATTATTGTTTAAATAATGGACTTTCATTTAAGCTTTCTGGAGGCAATTGTATAACATGGCATCCACCTTTAATTGTAACTAAAAGTGAATTAGAGTTTGCTGTGGGCCTTCTTGAAGAAGGGTTGAAAAGGTTTAGTTAATTCTTAGTGTAGCTAAAATTCTATTAATGAGTTTAGCTGCACTTTTATTGTTGGAACAAAAAGGGACATATAAAATCTGAGAATCGCAAATAATTTCTAGTGCTGCAAATAAGTCTAATAGAACAGCAAAATAACGAGTCCAACAGTGCGAATAAATGGTGAAATGCTGCAATTAAACTGCTATCTGCAAATAAAATCTGAGAATCGCAAATAATTACTGGTGCGGCAAATAAGTTTAATAGAACATCAAATAAAGAGTCCAACAGTGCAAATAAATGGTGAAATGCTGCAATTAAACTGCTATCTGCAAATAAAATCTGAAAATCGCAATTAAAATTGGAGAAACTGCAATTAAAAACAGAGAATCGCAAAAAATTAATAATACTGCAATTAAATTCCAAGGAACCGCAAATAAACTTATATGTTACCCATACTGGTAGGGGTATTATAAGTTGGGAATCGTGTAAAAGTAGTATCTTTCTAATGGTAAACTAGCAGAACTGTTCATTTACTAACTAAACCGAATAAAAATCTGCTAATCATCTATAAAAAAGATTAATCAGTCCAACTACAAATGATAAGTACCCCAGAGATACCCCCTCATAGTTATGGCTACAGAATTCTGAACTATTTACGATTAAAAAGGGGCACCCAAGAGTCAGTTAACCTGACTTATGAGACAGCCCCATATACAATCGTATTATTTTAAAATTATTTCACCAATCCGCCTCTTAACTTAGTGACGCCAAATTCTAAATAACATTTTAAACAGCTAAGCATAAATACCCAGCCTTCTTTATTATCGATTAAATGATGAACATATTCTGGGTTGCTTTCATTAAAGCCTTCTTCCACGACTTCAATAATTGTGTTATTTTGATCTTGTTCATTTAATGTAATCGTTACGATATTTCCTTCTTCTGTAGGTCCCCAAGCAAACACAATCTTCTTATTTGACTCAATCTCGATGACTTTAATTTTACCTTCTGCATTGTAAAGATCGTATTTTAGAGTAATGACTTTTCCTTCTTCCCATCGCTCAGAGCTAGAAGAAAACCAAAAGTTACCTATTTTAGTTGGATCAACAAATGCCTCAAATATGTCTTTTGCTGGTTTGAAAATATTAAACTTAGTCACATTATTCATTTAAGTATCAGCCCACTCTCAATTAATTTCATATGTATCATCATTGTCCTTACAAACTTATTTTAAACTGTTATCTCTTAATTGTGAATATTGAGTCGTAATATTCAGATAATACTCTTTTGATTTTAATGGAAAAATAAAATTTAGTAAGATATTGATAAAAATAATAAACGATTACGCTAAAAAGGATAGGCGTCTGCCTATCCCAATTGATACTTTTAATATCGATCCGATTCATGACCCATGTTTTTAGCTTTGTCAGACGCGACATCAGCTGCTTCAGTGCTAGTGTGTTCAGTTTGATTACTATTCGCTTTTTCTAAACCTTCACGCACTCTGCGTCCATATTCTTCATCCGCTTTTGTAAAATAACCAACCATCGTTTCTTGGATATGAGGCTTACATATTTTTAGTGCATCGACTAAATTTGAAATTAGTTCACTTTTTTCAGTTTCGTCGAAAGCACGGTAAGTATTACCAGCTTGGATAAAGTCATTAGGTCGGTCAATTTTTTGTCGTACTAATTTATTATTGTACGCGGGTTCATGATCTTTTCCATTCTTTGGCGCCTCTTTTAATCCACCTAGTGATGAAGGTTCATAATTCACATGTGGGTTTTGACCTGGCGCTGCGTCAACTTTATATTCCATTTGCCCATCACGTTGATTTGTTGCTACATGATTTTTTGGTGAATTAACTGGTAATTGTAAGTAATTTGTTCCAACTCGATATCGTTGTGTATCTGAGTACGAAAAAGTACGACCTTGAAGTAATTTATCATCTGAAAAATCCAGTCCGTCAACTAGAACACCAGTCCCAAATGCAATTTGTTCAACTTCTGCAAAATAGTTTTCTGGATTTTTGTTTAATACCATTTTTCCAACTGGTAAAAAAGGAAACTTTTCTGGATCCCATAGTTTTGTAGGATCCAGTGGATCAAAATCAAGTTCTGGATGCTCATCATCACTCATGATTTGTACACATAATTCCCATTCTGGATAATCGCCTTTCTCAATCGCCTCGTAAAGGTCTTGAGTTGCATGATTATAATTTGTAGATTGGATTTCATCTGCTTCACGTTGTGATAAATTTTTTATTTCCTGTTTTAGCGGTTCCCAGTGGTATTTAATAAGAACTGCCTCGCCATCTTTGTTTACCCACTTATATGTATTAACACCGGACCCTTGCATTTGTCGATAGTTAGCTGGAATTCCCCATGGTGAAAAGAGAAATGTAACCATATGAGTGGATTCTGGTGTTAGATGAAGAAAGTCAAACATTCTTTCAGGATCAGGAAGATTTGTTACTGGATCTGGTTTAAATGAGTGAACCATATCTGGAAATTTTAAAGGATCACGAATAAAAAAGATTTTTAAATTATTACCGACTAAATCCCAATTTCCATCTTCAGTATAAAACTTTGTAGCGAAACCACGTGGATCACGTAAAGTTTCAGGAGAATGTCCACCACCTACAACTGTGGAAAATCGAACATACACAGGTGTTTTTTTCCCCTTCTCTTGAAATAATTTTGCTCTAGTATATTTAGAAATTGCGTGATCACCTACTTTTCCATAGGCTTCGAAATACCCTTGTGCACCGGCTCCACGAGCATGCACAACACGTTCTGGAATTCGTTCACGATCAAAATGAGAGATTTTTTCAAGAAAGTCATAGTTTTCTAAAGTTGTTGGTCCACGATTCCCAACGGTTCTCACGTTTTGATTATCTGTTACTGGATGGCCTTGCCGATTAGTCAATATTTCTTCATTATTCTCTTGATTATCCATAGTTTTCCTCCATTCATACAAATACAAAATTTAGAATGTCCATAAATTTGGAACGATATGCAAATTTTTCCAATTAGGTGTATCGACTCAAAACAACCGAAAAGTTTACAATTTGGATACATTTTATGGCTAATTTTGAAACATTGATTCAATATTATTGAGATGTAAAGTGAGAGGAGGAATTTAAAATGAAGAAAAAATTATTAAAAGCTTTTGTATCAACTATGGCCTTATCTGGCGCATTATTAGTTTCAAATGGTGTAACAGCCGGGCCGACACATGTTAGTGCTGCGGTTTTAAATGCTCCGATTAGTGTATATGAGGTAACTGCAAGTGTATTAAACGTACGAAGTGCTCCAAATACAAGTTCAAAAGTAGTAGACACTTTAAGAAAGAAAGATCAAATTGAGATAGTAAAATTCTATAATGCTAGCTGGGCACAAATTAAAACAACAACTACTAAAAATGGTATAGCTTATGTAAATACTAAATATTTACAAAAAGTACCAACTACTGTTACAACAAAAGCTAATTTAAATTTACGTACAGGTCCAAGTACGAAATATAAAGTTCTAACAGTGATACCAAAAGGTGCAAAAGTCAGTTTCCTTGGTTATCAAACTGAAGGAAAAACTCAAATCGATTATAAGTGGGCAATTGTTTCTTACAATGGTAAAAAAGGATTTGTGAGTACTAGTTATTTAAATATGAAGTAATCTAGTGAAATACCATCAATAAGATTATCTTAACTCTGAGTTAGTTGTTTCATTAATCTATTCCCCCCAAAAAAAGAAAGTGAGCTAAAAGCTCACTTTCTTTCAGTGTGTTAAATATAAAATGTTCAATTGGGAAAGAGGACATTAAATTGAGCTTATTCTGATGAAATAATCATTTTTTGGATGATTTATTAATGGATTTAAATGTTAATATTTTCAGCAATTTCTTGATTCCAATAATCACTAGTAATGATTTTTTCAGAAATTAAAAATATTAATTAAAAAAACAAATTCAGTTGATTAGTTTAATTAAAGTTTGATATTAATTGATCTACAATCTGATTAATATACAACTGTTAAGTTACTCTAAGTAAAAGGCTATTTGATTTGGATTTTATTGCAGACTTTTTTTGATGAACAAGTTGATTGGAGCGGAGGGGTGCTCGACTCCTATGGGATTAGCGGGAAGGCTGAGACCCCGCAGGCTTGCCGAGGAGGCTAAAGAATCTCGCCCCATGGAAAGCGAGCATCCTGTAGTGGAAATCAACATCACACTACTCCTTTTACGAAAATTTGGTGATTCGATTGACAAGGTTGTTTTTCAACAGCATGAAGAAAGTGAGCTAAAAACTCACTTTCTTTTTTTGACCTAATAAGGAAGTTCCTTATAAGCTAACTTATTAATAATCTCTTTATGTTCTGGGTATTTATTATGTAATTGCTCTTGGGTAAATAATTCAAAGTCTTTAAAATCAAATCCAGGTGAAACCATACAGCCTACTAATGAAAAAGTATTTTCTTCCATAACTGATGAACCGAATATTGAATTTTTCGGTACTAAATATTGAGGAACTTCTCCATTTTCTAAATTAAGTCCTAATTTTATTTCTTCGTATTGACCATTCTCATGTATAACATGAACAGTTAATGAACTTCCTGCATGGAAATACCATAATTCGTCAGACTTTAATCTGTGAAAATGAGAAATATCATGTGATTGTAGCAAAAAATAGATACTAGTATAAAGCAATCTATGATCATCATAATTTACCGTTAATTCACGATCAGATATTTGCTCCTTTGATTGATAGGTAGATTTGTAATATCCCCCTTCTGGATGTGCTACTAGTCCAAGTTTAGAAATCCAATATTCTGGATTATTGTTAAACATTTTATCAATCCTTTCTATTACTTCTCCCATCATATTACCTTAATTTTTGTTAATTCTATGAAAAATATGTTGAAAATTTAAAAAAGGTGGTCTTATAAATTAATTGGTAGAATTTATTGAAAATGTACAGAATTTTCCCAATATACAATTTAATAGAAATAGATTACATTAAACTTATTAAATGAAAAAATATGGAGCGGAAGTTCGATGTTTAAAAAAGGGATCTTATATTTAGTGGCAATTTTTACGATTTCGGTCATTATTAACCAAACAATTTTGTCTAATGATGAAAAACCGAAAGTTAAATTTGAGCTAGCAGATAAAACAATTCCATATAAAATAGCAAATTATTCTTGGGGAAAATTATTAGATAAAGATCAATCAACAAATGGTACATATAAAAATATTCAAGAAGAAGTAGCTATTACAGCATTCGAAGGACAGTTTCTAAAGATATATTTTTCAGAACAACCCGAAAATGTGGAAATATTAGAGCACAGTGGGACTAAAAAAGCATACATTTATGACCACAATTTAAATAACTACGGAAGTTACTCATTCCAACTTGGATCTAAAAAAGGAGAAATAATTTATGAAGTAAAAGGTATCTGGAAGGGGAATAATTATTTTACTTATTTGATAAAGGTAAAAGTTATCTAAAAATAAAAGCATTACTTCAAAAAAGAAAGTAATGTTTTTTATTTCCACTAATTTTTAGTAACGATTAATTTCGAAAAAAAGTATAAATGAGGTATAATATTAAATGGTAAATGTTTGGCGAAAGTCAAATACATAGTAAATTAAACGTAGATTTAAAGTTGAAAGAGAGTGGAACAAGATGGGTCGTAAATGGAATAATATTAAAGAGAAGAAAGCTTCAAAAGATGCAAATACTAGTCGTATTTATGCAAAGTTTGGACGTGAAATATATGTAGCTGCGAAGCAAGGTGAGCCGGATCCAGAATCAAACCAAGCTTTAAAAGTTGTACTAGAGCGTGCGAAAACTTATAGTGTACCGAAACATATAGTTGATCGTGCGATTGAAAAAGCAAAAGGTGGTTCTGAAGAAAGTTTTGATGAGCTTCGTTACGAAGGTTTCGGACCAAATGGATCAATGGTAATTGTTGATGCACTTACTAATAATGTAAACCGTACAGCTGCAGAAGTTCGTGCTGCATTTAGTAAAAACGGTGGTAACCTTGGAGTAACAGGTTCAGTATCATATATGTTCGATGCAACGGCTGTAATTGGACTTGAGGGGAAGACTTCTGATGAAGTTCTTGAAATCTTAATGGAAGCAGATGTAGATGTTCGCGATATCTTAGAAGAAGACGACGCTGTAATTGTTTATGCTGATCAAGACCAATTCTATGCAATACAAGAAGCGTTTAAAAACGAAGGTATTACGGAGTTTACAGTAGCTGAATTAACAATGTTAGCGCAAAATGATGTAACTCTTCCAGAAGATGGTCTTGCAAAGTTCGAAAAAATGTTAGACGTTCTTGAAGATATAGAAGATGTTCAACGTGTTTACCACAATGTAGATTTAGGTGAATAGTAGCTTAGCAACAATAAATAGAATGAATTAAGATAAACGTGTTCATTTAGATGAATTAATTTTCATCTGTATGAACGCGTTTTTTGTTTTTTTTGATTAAGCATTTGGCCAGGATTACTCTTAGAATTTATTTAATCCATAATTGCCAAACAGGAAAATATGAATAGTACAGAGAATAGTATTGTTAGTCAATAATTGCTAAAGGATTTCGAATATTATATTCAATTTGAGGAGATCTATACAAATGGATAAATTATTAAAAAACGGGTACAAAGCATTTAAGTACGCGGCTCTTAGAATTGGTGTATTTTTGTTAGTTTTAGCAACTCCAGTAGGTATTTTAATGAGCTTTAATGCTAATGCTGACGAGCGACAAGAACAAGAAATAAATTATTATGAACAATCCGTTGGTGAGAAAGGATTGAAGTTAGAGGAGCAACGAAGAAATTCAGTCATACAAATTAAAAATAGCTCAACAGGCTTTGAAACCATTGCTAGCTGTGATGCGGACTCAAACTCGGAATGTGAATAAAATTATACTTAGAGTTGAGGTAATACATATTCTTGATTTTAATTATGGAGGAGTAAATTATGGAAGAGACGATTAATCAAAATAGCTTCACTCATAGGGAGCTTGCTGCTTCATGTTTTAATAAAGTGTGGGATTTACTTGAATTAGAAAATAGATCTCAAAGTGAAACAGAGGAAATGGTTCATTTATGTCATAGCTCATTTTGGCATTGGACAAAAGTAGAGAGCCATACACCAAGAAATATATCGATCGGATATTGGCAATTGTCACGAGTGTATGCTGTTATAGGGCAAGGGGAAACGGCTTTAGATTACGCAAAAAAATGTGTGAAGATTAGTTTAGAAGCAGAAGTAGAGCCATTCTACATAGCATATGCATATGAGGCTTTATCAAGAGCGTATGCAAAAATAAATCAGTCTACTGAAAGCTTAGCTGCTAAAACTAAAGCGTATGATTATGTAAAAGAAGTAAAGTTTGAAGAAAGTAAAGATATGTTGCTAAAAGATTTAGATACAATTTAATCGAATTTGTTTTAGTAATTAGGCTAGTTGATTTGGGAAGAAACTACAGATGACTTAAAAAGGAGAGCTCAAAGTCAGAGTACTTTTGAGTTCTCCTTTTTTGTATAAATTTTTTGGCGAAAATGCATAGATTAAAGGAAGGAAAAAAGATTAAATACATAAAAAAACCACAAGGAAAAAAATTATCACCTAGTGGATTTTCTTCATTTATAACGGTCTTTATTGAGAACGTTTTTTTAGATAACTTTTAAATCGTATATACTTGAAATGACCCATTTATTTTTTATTTTAACAAGATCCATTGTTACATTACATATATTTCTACCGTTTTTATATTTTCCTTCAGGCTTTATCCCGTCAACAAATGTTATTTCGTATTTTATATTTACCGTTGTTTTTTGATCTTTCTTATTTAAATGAATGACAGATAAATTATCACCGATGAATTTTGCATCAATTACGTTAGACATTATCTTAGTAAAGTAGTAAGAGTGATTGCTGATTTTTAATGAATCTATTACAACAGAGTTATAAATCTCAACATCTTTCCACTTTAAAGCTGTAATGTAGTTTCTTACAGAATTTTGAACATTTTGTTCAATTATGAATTCTGTAGATGCTTCATCGTCCAATCTCTTCTGTTTTTCTTTTTCAATAGATTGTTTTAATGTTAATATAATAATGATGGATATTCCAATAATTACCAAATATAAAATGAGTGGTTTTTTTGTCATATAGGACCTCTACGAGTATAAATTAATTTGGACGATTACTAGCTTGAATTTATTAAATTACTTGATGGCTTGAAAACTAGAAACAATGTTTAAATTATTTATAAAAATAAAAATGGCTTTAATCAAAAAAATCGCAAGATGTAATGATTACATCTTGCTTTAAAACTGGTTATTAAATGGGGGTGCATTTAAAAAATACTAATGAAGTTATTAGTCGTTAGTATCGTTTAATTGCTTGTACTAAAATCATATCATTCTGTTTGACTTTTTTGTATTGGGAAAATTTTTTGAATATAATTTGTCTGAAAAAAAACGAAAAAGTATATTAATGTGTCGGAAAATCTAATAAAATTTAATTATTAAGAGAAAATTAAAAATATTAATATAAGAAATTAATAGTTTCTAGTCATATAAATATCTATTTTAAATAAAGGTGAACAGGAGATTTTATTATGGATTATGGCATGATGATCTTTCATCATCGAAAAAAATTAGGATGGACCCAGGAGAAATTATGTGAAGGAATATGCTCTGTTTCACATTTAAGTAAAATTGAAAACGGTACAAAAGAGGCTGGTATAGAAACGATTGAATTGCTTTTAAAAAAGATGCGAGTTGAAATAGATGCAAATGATAGTATAGATGAAGTGACGGGTCAACTTAAACGATTATGGAATTCAATCGAACGAGCTGACTATGATTCTAGTAAAATACTGTTTGAAGAATTGATTGGTAAAGAGGAAAGTATAAATTATACTAATATATCAAATGATTTTTGTATTACAATTTGGAGATATTATATTTTTGTTGAAGATCTTAAAATGGCAAAGAAAAAATGGAAACAACTTGAGGTAAAAAAGAAGAAATTTTCCCAATATGAAACGATAAAATATTTGTTTACACTATCAATATATTACATAAAAGAAAAGAGATATAATGACTCTCTTCTAGTAATGGATGAAGTACAAGAAATTACGCCAAACCTCGAGATAGATTTCCAGGAATATTGCTTCTATAGAGCTTTAGTATATAGCTTTATTAATCAGACTTCCTTATCTATGTATTTTTGTAATAAAGCAATTCCTATTTTTCTACAAAATAATAATATTAAACGGATCCTTGATGCAAAAATGTTACTTTCACTTCAATTAATTAAGAGCAAGTTATTAGATCGAGCCGAGCAATTTCTAATTGAAATACTAGATTCTTCTGTCATATTAAGTGATAAAACAATACATATGAGTGCTTTACATAATTTAGGCTATTTATACTACCATTCTAATCAACATAAGAAAGCAATTAAATATTACCAAGAATATTTATCTAATATTCAAGAGGACACAGAAGAGTATTTTTTGGTCATTTCAAACATCGCGAATAATATGATGATTATAAATGATTACGAGACGGCTACTAAGTTGTTATGTAAGAATCTCTCTAAAATAAAGGATAAAAGTAGTGCATCCTTTATTCGAATGAAGGTTTTATTACTAGAAGCAAAAAAGGACGAAGCAAATTTAGTTACATATTTACGTGAAGTTGGCTTGCCATTATGGGCTCAAACCAATGATCATGAAAAATTAATTAAATACTATGATCTTGTTACAGAATACTATGAAAAACACGAATCGTTAGAAAAACAAAACATGTTATATAAAGAATACAATAGCACGCTATTAAAAATGATCGAAAGCAGGAAATAACATGATGAAAAGACTATTCAACATTATAACAATATTGTGTTTGTTCACTGTACTATCTATTAATTACGGTCCTAATTTAGTTTCTGATGGTTCGGAGACCTCAATTGTTTCAGATGATTTAGGAACACAACTTTATTCGGATGAAATTGATCAAAGTGAGTCTACAGATGATGGGTTCCAACCATATGATCGATCTAATCGTTCATATGCAGATGAGCCAATTCATCCTAAGGTAGAAAAATTATTATTTATTAGAACTAGATAAATCTATAAATAAGTATCATACATTTTGTGTGGTACTTTTTTTATTAGGAGGTTGGAATGCTGTGTCCTTTGAACAATGTTATAAAGTGTATAAAAGTATGAAGGATTTTAATAAAGGATGGTATATAGCTGGTGGATGGGCAATTGACCTTTTCATAGAAAAACAAACGAGAAATCACCATGATATTGAAATAGCCATTGCGCGTAAGGATCAACTATATCTTAAAGAATATTTACATAACTGGACGTTTAATAAAGTCATTAAAGGGGAATTATCAACTTGGGAGAATGAATATTTAGAGCTACCTACTCATGAAATACATGCCAAAAATGATAAGACAAAAGATGAATTAGAAGTTTTATTAAATGAAATCGAGTTAAATGATTGGAAGTTTAGAAGAGATGAATTGATTACTTGTAAGCTTGACAGATTTTATCGTGTTACAAATGAGGGGATTCCTTACTTGAATCCAGAAATAGTGCTTTTATATAAGGTTAGAAATACAAGAGAAAAAGATCATCAGGACTTTAAAAACGTGAAAGATTATTTGTCCTTTCACAGTAAAGCATGGTTACGTGAAGCAATCTTGATACATCAACCTAATCATGAGTGGCTTGAAGATTTAATATAAAAAGTTGTAGGAGTGAGCATAGATGGAAGTATTGATTAGACCAGTAGAAATAAATGATGCTAAGGCACTTCATCGCATATGCACCCAAGAAAATGTTTTTCCATATATGATATTTCTACCTAGTATGCGAGTAGACATGATGGAAAATAGAATTAGAAACTTACAAGCAAACGAATATGAATTTGTCGCAGAATGTAATGGAGATGTAGTAGGGTTAGTTGGTTTAGTGCAAAGAACAGGTCGCAGGTCTCATGTGGGAGATTTATTTATCGCAACTGATGGAAATCATCATAATAAAGGAATTGGAAAAGCATTGCTTACGAGAGTATTAGATTTGGCAGATCATTGGTTAATGTTAGAAAGAGTAGAGCTAGGAGTATTGGAGACAAATCCTAAGGCACAAGCGCTATATGAAAAGTTTGGGTTTAAAGTTGAAGGTGTTAAAAGAGGGAATATAAAAGCAAATGGGCAATTTGTTAATGAAATAATGATGTGCCGATTTAGGCCAGGTGGTCCGATTCAATAATAGTTAGTAATTGCATAAAATCAGTTTCGATTTGGGGAGTTAAACAGACTTAAATCAAAACGTATGATATGAGCTAATTCATTAGATGAGTGAAGTAAAAATGAAAAATATTTGTACATAAAATTGGACCGGGCAGTAATTACCCGGTCTTTCCTACTTTTAAGTAGTTTAGTATAGGCTATTCACTTCATTAGCAGCCCGTATACCAGACTCAATTGCACCTTGAATCCAAGCGTGGGACCTTGAAGTATGTTCACCTGCAAAGTGTAATCTGCCTTCAGGAGAAGAAATATAAGAATTCAGTTCTTCTTCTTGCCCCGGTTCAAAAAATGTAAAGGCACCAACAGAAAATGGATTTTGACTCCAGCTAAAGGACGTTCCAGTTACAAATTCAGAATAAACTTGGTTCCCCCAAATCTTAGACAAATCCCTTAAAGCATAATGAATACGCTCTTCTTCAGTTAAGGCACTCAATGTTAGCGCCTCATCTGCCCACGTATAGCTTGCCTTGACAACTGCTGGACCTGAGGTGCCAATTCCAGTACTAGGATAGAGTGAAAGTCTGGTAGGCAAATCGGTTGTAGACATACCACCGAATTGACCATATTTCTCCCAAAATCTACTTTTAAATTCAATTCCAATTTTTGTTGCAGACATGTAGTTTATTTCGCGAATTGCTTTTCGTTTGTAATAAGAAATCGAATGAAATGGTTCAATTTCCACAAATCTTAAGAGTGAAAATGGTATAGCTATAATGGCAAGGTCTGCGTTCATAATGTATTGGTTTGCAGTTGTATTGTCAGTTGTTTGGATTGTTAGGGAATTACCATTTTGAATAATTTTAGTCAGTTTATAATTTAATAGTATATTATCCTTTAATTGAGGAAGAAACGCTTTAGGTAAAAGATCCATTCCACCTGTTATTTCATAAAATTTCGTTGCCGATTTAAAAGTGACCTGTTCCCTCAATACTTCTAAAAAGGACATTCCCATAAATGCTTCAAAATCAAGGAGCACCCCAATCATATCAACTGCACCTACAGAAAAGTACGAATTTAAAAAAGAACCAAATGAAATATTACCATACCTTTTTTCGACTATTTCCCAATTAGTCGATTGATTTTGGTTAATAAAATTGATAAATGGCTGTAAAGCTTGGTCCAATAACACATCTGAAGTTTTTCCTTTTTCGTTTGGTGCTACTGGATAATTTAATATATCAGGATTGCTTTTATAGTTAGTTTGATTTGTTTTTATTCCATTTGCATAAATGATATCGTTTCGGGTTTCATTAATAAATTCATTTACTGGCAAATTGAATTTTCTAATATACTCTAAAGTTAAATGATGAACATTTGGGATTCGTAATGGACCAGCATTTAAATAGAGCCCATTACTAAACGGAGCACGTAAAGTATAAGCACGACCACCAATTCGATCATTTGCCTCAATAATTGTGACATGGTGTCCTGCATTCTTTAATAATGAAGCTGCGGTCAAACCAGCCATTCCAGCGCCTACGATAATTACTTTTTTTGAGGATTCAGTTTTTCTAAGGCCGTTTTGAATGATTGAAATCATTTGATCAGTTGTTAGTGGAGAACTTGTCATATATTCTCCTCCTTTACAATTCCTTCATTACATTTTATTCGCATTCAAGAGAACGTATGTAATTGATTTGAATTTGAAGGTATGACTAGTTTCAGTTGGAATTATAAATCATTTTATTAACAATTAAAGGAGAATACTGTCTAAAAATCTAATAATTATTAATGGATACCTCGTACTTTATTTACTTTCATACTTTGGTCGTAGACAGATTGATACTGCAGGATGTTATCTAGATTTTTTAATTTCCATAAAATGTGATTATTAGAAGTTTTTAATTGGAGGTTAAAAAATGAAAAAATTTATTATTTCTGCTTTATTAATGATTACCTCGGTATTCGTTCTTGCGAGTTGTTCAATTTTTAACAATGAAAAGGTAAAAGAAGAAACTGTTTCTATTCATAAAGATCAAGCTAAAAAATTGGATGTTAGTTTAGATTTAGGTGCTGGAATCATGAATGTTTCTAAAGGTACAAAAAATTGGGTAGACGGAACGATCGAATATAACAATAAATATTTTAATCCGAATGTATCATATAAGCTCAAAGATTCCACGGGAGAAATAAGAATAGATCAATCTAAAAAGCATTTTCCAAAAGTGAAAATTGGTAAATTAAAGAATGAATGGAATTTGAAGCTTTCGAATAAACTTCCGATTGATTTAGATGTTAATACTGGCGCATCAAAAACAAATCTTGATTTACGTGGACTGAATTTAAATGAATTAGAGATCGAGGCTGGAGTCGGGGAGCTTAATGTTAATTTAGGTGGAAACTGGAAAAAAAGCTTCGAAGCAAATATTGAAACAGGGGTTGGAAAAACGACCATCGTGTTACCTTCTGATGTGGGTGTAAAGATAAATTTAAGTAAGGGAATTGGCAAAACGAATGTAATCGATTTAATTTCAAAAGGAAATGGTGTTTATGTTAATGAAGCGTATGAAAACGCTGATGTTAAATTAACAATAAATGTAGATTTAGGTGTAGGAGAGGTAAACTTTAAAGTAGATTAATATAAAATCAATTTGAAAGTAATAGAAAAATAGTTTCATAAAAACTTTTATCTCTAAGGAGGAATTCAATGCTAAAAAATGCAGTTGAATCAGTTATTGATTGTATGGCATCAGGTAAGGGGATGTCTGATATACAAAGAATACAAACAGAACATCGTTTTAAATTAGTTGAGTTTTGGAATATAGAAAAGGGTAGTAAAGTATTAGAGATAGGCTGTGGTCAAGGAGATACGACGGCCGTTTTAGCATATATTGTCGGGGAAAATGGATTTGTTCATGGAATCGATATTGGCCCACCAACATACGGCAGTCCAGTTTCATTAGGAGATTCAGCGGACTTCCTATTACAATCCAATTTAGGTAAACAACTAAAGATAGAATTTGAAATTGATATATTATCACCAACTGTTGATTTCCATGAAGATGAGTTTGATTATATTGTAATGTCTCACTGCTCATGGTACTTAAAATCACATGAAGAATTTACTGCAGTCTTAAAAAAGATTAAAAAATGGGGTAAAAAATTATGCTTTGCCGAATGGGATACAAGAATTAGCTCAATTGAGCAGTACCCGCATTTACTATCTATTTTAATTCAAGCTCAGTATGAGTCATTAAAACAAAACAGTGAATCAAATATTCGCACCCTTTTTACTCCAAATGATATGAAAAATATTTGTAAAGCTTCAGGGTGGAACATAATGAATGAAACATCTATATTCTCTCCAAAATTACAGGATGCTAGATGGGAGATTAATAAGACTTTGGCGGATATCGATATTGAACTCAATAATTTTGAAAATATGCCTAGTAAATTAAATGGACTAATTCGATCAGAAGTAAAAATGCTAGAAGAGTCTATTACTTCCAATGAAATCAAACCTTTATCGATATTTGCATTTGTAGCGGAATAAAACTTCAAAATCAAAAATGAAAAAGCATCTAGATTCTAGATGCTTTTTTTACTATTGAGGATGATAATTCCTTTGATAAATGTATGGATAGCTTGGATAGTAATATGGAAACAAGTATATTGATACAACGGAAGAAAGTGGGACAGTGACCTTTTTATATATTCGGTATCTAGGGGGAAAAGTTTCGCCGCTGTTTTGTCTTACTTCAAAAAAACGCGATTCCGGTGCGGCGAGGTCTTCAGGGACGAGTAATTCCGCGCTACTCGAATTGTTATCTAATAAAATTCCTTCTAATAAAGCTCTTTCAGAAGTTTGAAACACTACATGGCATAGTTTATATTTTTTGCATTTATCTTGCATATTTCGAATATGTGGGTGTTCCATGAAATCCCTCCCATTTGTACTCATTACTAAATGTATGATTTCAGATAAAGGACTAGAATATTGTCCAAACTAATTAATGATAAGAACAATGAAAAAAAAGAACAAGATGTTTCCAAGATGTAAATTTTTTGCATTTAAAGTAAAAACGTTTAGTAATTCAGTACCGAGCAATCTATAATTTTTCTAAGGAAATATTAAAAATCCAAAAATAAAGTTTAAGTAAATAAAACTAAAAACATAAATTATGAATTTAGGTGAGGTAATTGCAAGGGAAAGTATTAATTGTAGATGATGAAAAAAGTATTGTAGATCCATTAACTTACGCATTTCGTAGAGAAGGGTTTATCGTAGAAAACGCATTTAATGGAAAAGAAGCATTAGATAAGATTCCAGATTTTAAACCAGATATTTTAATATCGGATATTATGATGCCTGTAATGAACGGTTTAGACTTATGTAAACAAATTGGAAATAAAGAAGGACTTGGCATTATTTTACTTACAGCTAAGGATGATATTATTGATCGAGTTTTAGGATTAGAGTTTGGAGCCGATGATTATATAACAAAACCGTTTGATATTAGGGAATTACTTGCTAGAACTAGATCTTTACTACGAAGATTAAAAAAACAATCAACACCTGATGAAAAAAAGAGCATTTCAATTAATAAGCTTCAAGTAATTCCTGCTCAAAGAAAAGTGACTGTTGATGGAAGCAATATAGAACTAACACCTAAAGAATTCGACCTTCTTGTTTTATTAATTTCAAATATGGATCGAATTTTTAGCAGAGATGAATTATTAGATTTAGTATGGGGAATGGAGTATATCGGTGGAACGAGAACTGTCGATATTCATATCCAACGTTTACGTAAAAAGCTTGGTAATTCTTATCAACATTTAATTCAAACTGTTTTTGGAGTTGGATATAAGATATCTAGTGAAACTAAATGAAACTAAGTATTAAAGTTAAATCGAGCTTGTTTTTAGCTATGCTATTAATTGGAACTGTCATTGTCTTAAGTATATTAGTCTTACAGGGGATAAAACAAAATCAGCAAAAACAAACTGAAGAAACACTTGCTAGGCAAAGTAAATTAGCAAATGTATATGTAAAGCAAGTTTATTTAAGTCAAACAACAGAAAATCCTCAAGATTTTTTTAAACAATATGGTCGGGAAATTGCTAGACAGATTGGGATTATTAGTAGTCTTCATGTGACAATTTTTAATATGTCTGGAAAAGTTGTAGGAGATTCTCTTCCATTAGAATCTACAAGAAATGTAAGGGATACATTAAGTTATGCGTTAAAAGGTAAGATTGCATATCAGGAGAGCGGTGATACATTATCTTATTTTGCACCAATTTATAATGCGAATCATCAAATTGGGGTAGTTCAGTTTGATTATTCATTAATTAATAGTAAGAAGTTTTATGATAATACAATTAAACTCTTTATTAAAATTGGTTTAATAACTACAATTCTTAGTTTTATCATTGGATATTTCTTTTTTAATTCTCTTGTTATGAGTATTTTAAAACTTAGAAAAGTAACGGAGGAAATCCAATTAGGAAACTATCCAGACCGTTCTACTTTAAGTCGAAAAGATGAATTGGGTTATTTAAGCCAAGCAATTTTCTACATGAGTAATGAAATTCAAAATAATATAAAAGGCATTCAACAAGAAAAGGAAAATCTGCAATTAGCTGTTGAAAAGCTTAAAGTTTTAGAAAAACAACAAAAGCAATTTATTGGATCGATTACACATGAGTTTAAAACCCCACTGACCGTAATTAGGGCTTATATTGATTTATTAGACATGTATTCAGATGATCCAAAATTATTAGAAGAAGCAATTAGTACAATAGGTAAAGAATCACTTCGTCTTTACGATATGGTTGAAAAAATATTAAAGCTAGCAGAGCTTGAAAAATATGACTTTGAAATTGTAAAAGAAAAAATTGATGTTTATTCCCTTTTAGAAGATCTCTGTTTAAGAATGAAAGGGAAAATGACTAAGTTTGGTTTATCTATCCGTACAAATTTTGAACACGCAACGATTCTTATTGATAAAGAAAGCTTTACATTAATCATTATGAATTTATTAGATAATGCCATTAAATATAATAAAACAAATGGTGAGATATACGTTTCGAATAAGATTGAAAATAATCGTTTAGTTATGAATATATCAGATACGGGTATTGGTATTTCTTCGGAATTAGTGGATAAAATATTTGAACCATTTTTTACTGTAAATAAAGATCGTTCTCGCCAATCAGGAGGATCTGGTTTAGGGCTTGCTTTAACAAAGGATTTAATTGAAAAGCAAAATGGTACGATTCGTGTTGAATCGAAAGAAGGTAGCGGATCAAATTTTATCATTACATTTCCGTTAGCGGAGTAAAAGTTTACAAATTTGAAACATGATATGTCAAAAATAGAAACATTCTAAACGTATCATAAAATTTGTACGAATGTAGGAAGGTGATGTGATGTATAAAAAGTACATGATTAAAGTATTTTTTCTAGTTAGTACAATACTATTAATATCTGGATGTCAAAGTCAAAATGAAGATATAGTAATTGAAAAAAAACATAAAAAGATTACTGTATTAACAGGAAATGAAGAGGTTGTAACAAACGAGTTAGCCCTTGAGAAAATAGATCGTTATGAGGGTATTCGCGGGACGGATTGGTTGGATGATCATACAATTTTAACTGAGCAAAAAAATACGAAATTACCAAAATCAGTAATGACAGATAATGGTGATTATACTTATCATATTAATTTATTCTCATATGATCTAAACACAAACAAATCAAAAGTATTAGCAAGTGAGGAGCATGATCAAGTAGGTGCCGTTATTTCACCTGATAAAAAGCATATTTTTTATAAGCAAACAGAGGATGGAAATTCTGGTACAGGATTTATTATAAATTCTGAAGGAACTGGGAAGGTTAAAGTGTCAGAGCCGGATACCATCTATGCATTTGCGACAGAAGGACGATGGATCGACAATCAGACTATCATTTATTCAACAATATTTCAGCAAATGTATTCAGCTGATTTAGATGGACAAGTAAAAAAGATTGATGCGAACTCTGATAAAGTTAATTTAATAAGGAAAAAATACAACGAGCAAAAAGTTGAATGGGTTATCCCATCACTAGATCAAAAGCAATTCGCTATTGTTAGAAAAATTACTCCAACCAAAAGAGAGTTGTTTATTACCGATGAAAATGGAAGAAAAACTGTATCGTTAGCTACTGGAACTCAAATTTTCGGTGCAGGTTGGTCGCCAAACTCCAAAACATTAGCTTTTTCTGTAATTTCAGAAGATAAGGGAGAAAGAGGATTATTCGTGATCGATGTCAAATCTAGAAAGATAACACAATTATCGACTGATTTAGACGAGATTGCTGGGCCAATTACTTGGAGTCCATCCGGTAAAAAAATATTGGTTTCTAAAGTGATGTTAAAAGATAATCTAAATGAATTTGTGACTTATGTATTAACGTTGAAAAATTAAGAAACGAAATAGTTTCTCATATAGAAAGTGAGAGAAAAACTCACTTTCTCTTTTTTCACTTTAGGAAAGTATAATTTGGCAGCAAGGAGTCATACTCTACGTGGTGACCAATGTTAGGAATAAAGTATAAGTGCTACTACGCCTCTGCCTTCGCTTATGCCCGGTCAGTCGACGAGTTTTCTATATGAGTATTTTGAGCGATTTTATGTAATATCTTTGTCTAAATGTAGTAGGTGAGGCTCAGGTATCCATACTAAAAAGAAATAGATTTTTTTATTGAACTAATAATCGAAAATATATTTCTAGCAAAGATATAAAAAGGAGAAATAAAAACATATGAGGAGTCGGAAGGATAAAAATACTGAAAAAAGAAATAGTAAAAAAATAGTAATATGGTTTATGATATTAGTTCTATTTGGATGTATATCAGGATTTAGTTATTTTGTTTATAAGAAAGTTTATGAAGAAAGCAATTTAGTAAAACATGAGACTGAAAATAAAGTAGTAGACAAACCAAAATCGATTAAGAAGCCAGCTATAAAGCCACCAGTTCAAAAGCCAGAAAATAACAATACGGCAAAACCAAAAAACTTAGAAACGACTATAAAAATTAGTGCAGCTGGAGATTTTACACTTGGATCAGATGAGGATTTTCAATATATTAATTCTTTTCCAGCAGAAGCAAATAAAAATGGATTAGCTTATTTTACAAAAGGACTAAATAATATCTTTAAACAAGATGATTTATCAACTGTTAATTTAGAAACGACGTTAACGAATTCAAAAATAAGAGCATCTAAAACATTTCGTTTTAAAGGTAATCCTTCTTATGCCAAAATATTAACTTTAAGTGGTATTGAAGCGGTCAATGTAGCAAATAACCATAGTCATGATTATATGCAAAAAGGTTTTGAAGATACGATTAACAATTTAAAAAAAGAAAAAATAGGTTATTTTGGTTATAACGACCAATATGTAACAACGATTAAAGGGATTAAAGTTGCTGCACTAGGCTATGAAGGCTGGAATGATTCACCTGACTTAAGGATTAAAATTAATAATGATATACAAAATTTAAGAAAAAGTGGTGTCAAAATTATTCTAATCCATTTCCATTGGGGAATCGAACGAGACTACGTACCGAATAGTACTCAAAAGAATTTAGCTCATTATGCAATCGACCATGGAGCGGATTTAATAGTTGGCCATCACCCACATGTTGTTCAAGGAATTGAAGAGTATAAAGGGAAGTTTATTGTGTATAGTTTAGGGAATTTTATGTTCGGTGGTAATAAAAATCCAAAAGATAAAGATACATTTGTTTTCCAACAAACTTTTCATCTAAATAATGGGATACTTACAAATCAAAAAGAAATAAGAATTGTTCCATTTTCAATTTCTTCAGTATCTAGCCGAAATAATTATCAACCATTATTTTTAAAAGGCCCTGAAGAACAAAGAGTTAAGAAAAAAATAATTTATGTTTCAAATAAGATATACGGATCCAATTGGACTCAATATGAAAAATAAATGAGAGCAATCCTTAAAAGGGTTGCTTTTTGTATGTTGAAATATAAAATGGTCAAACGTATATTAAGAGAATCTTATTGATAATATAATTCATTTTATTTGATCTATTTATGATTTTAAATGTTAATTTGTTTGAGCAGTTTTATAATATCAACAAACTCTAGTAATTGTTTATTTTAGAAGTTAAAAATATTTAATTGCTAAATTTTAGATAAACAAGTTCAAATGATTATTATTATAAGTTGATGTTCTTACTTAATTAATCTACATACTGATTAACTAGCTGTTATGCTACTCTAAGTAAAGGATATTAAAGTAGGTTTTTAGTGTAACCATTTTTGTTGAATAAGTTGATTGGAACGGAGGGTTGTTCGACTCCTATGGGAAATGCGGGAAGGCTGAGACCCCACAGGAACGAACGTGACGAGGAGGCTCAGGTCTCGCCCCATGGAAAGCGAGCATCCCGTAGTGGAAATCAACATCACTCTACTCCTTTTACGAAAATTTGATAATTAATTGACTAGGCTATTTTTCAATAGCGTAAGCAATCCGATAAAAGATTGTTTTTTTAGTAAACCATGATTTTTCAGATCAAAAGTTATAGGTAAAAGTTCTTATTTAAAATGATAATGCTATTTTTTGGAAGGAATTTATTCTTTTATAACGAATCAAAAGAATAACCTAATAGTAAGTTGATTGCCAAATAAAATTTAGGAGGAATAAGAAATGAATCTACAGTTTATTGAATTCCTTAGTATTATTTTCGTATCCTTGATTTTATCTGTGTGGGTAGAGGTTAAAATGCAAAATAAAACACACAATGTATTAGCTACAATGTCAATTGCATTTAATATTAACCTATTCATCCTAGGCATTGCGAGTATTTGGTGGATCCTTCATGCTAGTGATAACGCAAGTATAATTTTAGGTATTCAATTATTATTAGCAGCATTTTTCGGAATTTTATTAATTAATATCGGAGTATTCTTTTTTGTTAGAAATAGAGTAGTTTCGTAAATTTATTATGCTCGATCAGGTTGTTTAGTTTTACATAGACCTTAATTTAAATCAAGCATTACTCTATTTTAAAAGAGTAATGCTTTTTAATTTTACAGCATTAACAAGTAGAAAATAAGGAGAAATCATGAAATTATACATTAGAAAAATGACAGAGTCTTACGCTACTGAAATTCTTAATTGGAATTATGCCCCACCTTACGATTTTTATAATAATGAATTAAGCAAAGAAGGACTAGATGAACTAGTAAATAATGAGTATTTAGCAGTAATTGATCAAGATGAGAACTTAATTGGCTTTTATTGTATTGGTCAGTCAGCTCAAGTACCAAAAGGCAACGAGTTTGGCGTTTATGAAAAAAGGATGGTTGATATTGGATTAGGAGTTAGACCAGATTTAACAGGGAAAGGATTTGGGAGTGAATTTTTCAAGTTTATTCTTGAAAGAATTCATGAAACGACTAATCTTTTTACACTGAGATTAACAGTTGCTAAGTTTAATAAAAGAGCAATTCGACTTTATGAAAATTTTGGATTTAAAGCGGAAAATGAGTTTTGTACTGAGCGTGCTGAATTTATAACAATGATTAGTGGAAACTAAATATTCCCCAGACTTTAATAAATTGTCTGGGGAATAAAGCTTAGCTCATAAACTCACTTACTATTAAATCATAACGGTATGGTGTGACTTCTTCATTAAATGTAAACACAGTATCTGCTTCATCTTTATTTGTTACAAGTTCACCCCTGGCAACAGCATGTAACTCTAATAGTTCATAAAGAGAAATACTATTCTTTTCAGTCATAGCTTCAGTTAGTATTGCTAAACTATTCGAATTACTTTTTGCGTTGTTATAGTACTCTAGATTGTCTTGTAAACCTAAATCACACCAGATAATTTTCTGTTCGAAAGTGTCAAAAATTAGTGGAATACATATTTTTTGATCATTTGCTAGATCGAAGCGATCCATTACAGTACTAGGCTCAAAAACCTTACCGGACTTGAAATCGTCTCTTAGCATCCATCCAGCAAAACAACTAGGTAAATTACAAAATGAATGATCTGAAAAACTATTTACACTTAATACAACATAACGAATCCCATTATTTTTAAGTGTAGGAATATGGCAGTCTATGAACTCACTAGCCCCTTTAGGAGCACTTGTGAAATCACCACTGTGATAACATTTAAACTGTTGATTTCTTAGCTCATAGTAAGAGATATCACTTATATAATTAAAATTATCATCGTAAAATACTGCACTTAAATCAATATCGACAGTTCCTGTATGTACTCCATCTACATCGCCTTCTTTCCAATAAAGAAAGAATCTAATAATATCACCTTCACCAATCGGAACATTTGAACCTCGAGGGATTGTTCTAAGTGACTTACTTGCCGAGCGCAATCCATTAGGTAATGTAAAGTTACGATAGGATTCATCGATCCATACTTTGCCAAGAGATTCTTTAACAGAAAAACGTTCGGACAAAGTTTTTTTAACAATATTTAAAACAACATCGATTATAACTTCACTAAGTTTTATTATTTTATTTTCAATTGCATAGAGTTTCGCAACATTTCCTTTTGGAAAAAAGGTGCGAATTCTTCTCTCATCATTCCGTTTATTATAATGATTCCAAAGACTCAATAGAACCGGAGTTGAAACATCCTTACAAACGATTGAAAACTGTGAAACAATATATCGCTGATCATTTTCTTCAGTAAATGAACGTAAAACAAAATCTAGTTTTCTAGCAAACTCACCAGGACGTTTTATTAATTCATTAGTTAATTTAGTGAGATTCTTTTCACTTATGTATTTAGTGATTTTACTTTGGTATGTACTTATTTGCTTTTCGTTTCTAAGGATATTGAATAAATTTGCAGTGTGCGGAAAACGCTTCGAGTATTCACCAGGATGTAGTTTTTCTCCAACTCTTATCCATACGTTGCGTCTTTTAACCATTTCTTCAATTGCATGAGGGATTTCATTTAATAATGAAAGTACGAATTTGCGCTCTTTTCTACTAAATGATTTAAATTTAGTATTCATGCTTAACGATGGATCACCATCACTTAATGCAACACAAAAGCGTAATATATCTGTTGCCGTTTTTAAATAATTTGCGATTTCATTTTCGCTTATTTTTTTTGATTGATACAATAGTTTTAGGACAATAACCATTTTTTCTTTTGATAAAAATAGTTCTGGTAATAAATTTTGTGGTTTATTTTGAGCTAAGAGTACAAATTCAATATCTTCA
The DNA here is from genome assembly GCF_001712755.1 of Gottfriedia luciferensis. GTDB lineage: Bacteria > Bacillota > Bacilli > Bacillales > Bacillaceae_G > Gottfriedia > Gottfriedia luciferensis_B. Next base: position 62,919 of record NZ_MDKC01000008.1, on the reverse strand, counting down.
ATGTCCTGGGATTTAAAAGAACCAGTACTGTCAATTAATCTTTTAATAATTAGAATTAAATCATCTTGTTTTGCAAGTTTAATTATCTTTAGCTCTTTTTTATTTCTAAGTGGTGGTCGTTTTTGAATTAAGGTAAGAGGCTGAACATCAAAAATATAATACAACAAGCTATTTATATAAATTTCAGCTTCATCAATTTTCATTACGTCATTAGGAAAGTTTTTGTAAAAAGGAATATGGTCAACATTATAGCCTAATTCATTAGCAATAGTTTCCCTGAAATCTATAAACCAAGCTATAAATTCTTGATCGTTCCATGTTTGTAAAATTTCAATAAGCTCAAGTGAAAAAGTATAACTGAACGCTTCAAGTTGTTTCAAGGCTGTTGCAAGTAATGGTTTTGGGAGGTTGTTTTCTTGTTTTTCGATATAGAGGGAATTTTTTCTTCGGAAAAGGATGTTTGTTTGATTCATGTATTGCCTCCAAATTTTATAATAAAAAAAACGAGGAAATTATTGAATCTAGAAAAAGTACTTAGAGTACAAACCTAATAGAAGGAAGATTCAATATAGCCTCGTAACCTTATCAATTCTGATAAGGAATACAGGAAAGAGACCCGCTAGATAAATTCTAAATTTGAGTGTAGAAGGAAGCTAAAGTCATAGCCTGTTATATTAGTTTAGTATGTATGAAAGCGTTTTGCAACAAATAACATATTCTTGTTGTTTAAGGAAAATTCATAATGTAAGGGAGTTTTTCGATTTATAATAATTTAATAACTTAAGGAAAAAATAAGTACGTAAAATTTGATTGACATGAAACCAAATGGTTGTATATAATTTCAAACATAACCAAAAGGTTTTATATTAACTAGAAAGAAGGATTGAAATGGGCGTACAAAACCAAGTTGAAGATATTAAACAAACTCTAATATATAATGCACCTATTCAAAAAGTCTGGGAGGTCGTCTCAACATCGGAAGGTATATCTGCATGGTTCATGCCAAATGACTTTAAACCAGTCGTAGGTCACGAGTTTCATTTACAAGGTCCATTTGGTCCATCACCTTGTAAAGTTTTAGAAATTGATGAACCAAATCGAGTATCGTTTACTTGGGATGTTGATGGATGGGTAGTTTCATTTAATTTAAAAGATTTAGGGGATCAAACTGAATTTACGTTAATCCATAGTGGATGGAAAACTGCTGATGAAATTCTTCCAAAACCAAACCAAAAAAGTGGTATAGTACGTGACAATATGAATGGTGGTTGGGCTGGTATTGTTCAGAAGCTTAAAAAGGTTGTTGAAAACTAGTGACCAGTTCTGCACAAAAATATGACGTATTTCAGGCGATAGCCGATCCTACTAGAAGAGAAGTACTTAAATTATTAGCTAATAATGAATTGCCCATTTCAGAGATATCAAGTAATTTTCCAATGAGTCGAACAGCAATTGCAAAACATCTCCATATCCTTTCTGAAGCTGAATTAATTAGTGGAAGAAAAGTTGGCAGAGAAAGAAGATACAAACTACAACCAGAAGCATTTTTAGAGATTAAACAATGGTTATCATATTATGAGCAATTTTGGGCAAATAAATTATCTATCCTTCAGCATCTAGTTGAAAATAACGAAGACCAAAGTATAAAACTAGTTAAATCAAATATAGAAAATAATGAAGAATAATAAAAAACGAATCTTTAGGTGGATTTGTTTTTTTTCAGAGTGTTGAAATATAAAATGGTCAATAGGGAAAACGGACATTAAATGAACATTTAATAATGATGAAATTATCATTTTTCTGGATGATCTTTTCATGGTTTTAAATGTTAATATTTTCGAGCAATTTTATGATTCCAATAATACTAGACATGTTTTTTTTAGAAGTTAAAAAATTATGAGCTTATTCTAAAAAAACAAAATCATTTGATTAATTTAGTTTAATGTACTACAAACTGATTAATAAAAACTGCTAGATTACTCTAAGTAAAGGCTATTTGATTAGGCTTTATTGCATACTTTTTTTGATGAAAAAGTTGATTGGAATGGAGGGGTGCTTGACTCCTATGGGATTAGCGGGAAGGCTGAGACCCCGCAGGCTTGCCGAGGAGGCTCAGGTCCCGCCCCATGGAAAGCGAGCATCCTGTAATGGAAAACAACATCACTCTACTCCTTTTACGAAAATTTGGTAATTTAATTGACAATGTTGTTTTTCAACAACGTGTAAAAAACGAATCTTAGGTAGATTCGTTTTTTTGCATAGACAATTTTAATTATACCTATATAATAAACTAATGTGGCAAAAAATTATTATGAATGAATAGTCATACTTGAGGAGTTTAGCAATGCATAAAAGTATATATATTTTAGCTATTGCAACATTTGTCGCAGGAACCGTTGAATTTATTATTACTGGTTTACTGTCAATGATTGCAGGAGATTTACATGTTTCAGTTGGTGCGGTTGGTCAACTAGTATCAATTTTTTCAGTAGTATTTGCTTTTGGAGCTCCAATTTTTATAGCGATCACTTCAAAAATAGAACGTAAAAAATTACTATTAATCGCATTATCAGTATTTTTCTTTGGAAATATTCTTTCCATCATTAGTCCGAATTTCGCTGTATTATTAATCGCGCGTATTATACTTGCAGCAAGTTGCTCGGTTGTAATTGTTGTTTCAATAACGACTGCAACAAACATCGTTTCTCCTGAAATTAGAGGTAGAGCAATTGGAGTTATATTTATGGGAATCAGTTCATCTCTAGTTTTTGGTGTCCCTTTGGGTACAGTGATCGGTGAAAACTTCGGTTGGAGAATGACATTTGTATTAGTCGGTTTATTAAGCTTATTGGCTATGCTAGGGATTTATAAATTCTTACCGAAAGTTAAAGGTCAGCCTACAATTCCATTGATTAAGCAAGTAGCAACACTTAAAAATAAACGTATTTTATCAATTCAACTCATTTCTTTTTTACAATTAACAGGACATTTTACAATTTATACTTACTTTACACCATACTTAATGAAAACGATGGGATTATCTACTAACATGATCAGTATTGTTTTACTAGTATTTGGTATGGCAGGGATTTTAGGTGGATGGTTAGGTGGTTGGTCTACTGATAAATTTGGTGGAAGTAAAACATTAGTGTTTAATTTAGGTTTATTAGCTATTTCTATTTTAACTTTAACATTCGCTCCTAGTTCAATAATTAGTTTATTTATTATAGTTGTTCTATGGGGAACGGTATCTTGGTCAATTAGTCCAGCCGTTCAAGATAGTCTAGCGAGAGTAGCAAAAGATTCTGCGGATATTCAAGTTGGTTTAAATAACTCTTTTTCTCATACAGGAATTGCTTTAGGGTCAAGTTTAGGTGGGATCCTAATTACTCAATATACAGTAACAATGAACGCGTTAGTAGGAGGCATTATTGTTATTTTTGCATTACTTTCTGCGATTTATTCTTTTGTTTTAACAAATAAAGTGAATGAGACTAAATTAATATAAAAAATGGAAACGATGCGTTTTTTTGCATCGTTTTTATAATTTATTTTTCAGAATTGGTTATTCTAATAATTAAGTTTTACGGCATAAAACTAATATTAATTAGAAGGTGATTTTTATGGAAAATAAATTAACGCATTATGATGGCAGCGGAATTAATAAAGAAGTATTTGAACAAAATTTTCAACAAGAAGATTTTCAAGTAACTGAAGAAATGAGAACTAACATAAGCGGAAATCCTTATATTTTTGAGTAAGATTTAAAAGCGATACATCCTAGTATCGCTTTTTTATTTATCTTTTTTGAATTTGTCTATGTTATTTAACTCTTTCATCAAATATGATTAATAGAAGAAGGAGGGGAGAAAAATGAGTTCATTTGCAAAAACGCCAAAACCTCCATATTTTGCTGTAATCTTTTGTTCTAAAAGAACGGATGGAGATAATGGGTATAGTAAGATGTCTGACAAAATGGTTGAATTAGCTTCAAGTCAACAAGGGTTCTTAGGAGTGGAAAGTGCTCGAGATCATGAAATGGGGATAACGGTTTCATATTGGGAGTCATTGGATGCTATTAAGACTTGGAAGGAGCACGCAGCTCACAAAGTTGCGCAAGAACGTGGAAAAAAAGACTGGTATGAATCATTCGCTTTAAGAGTGTGTAAAGTTGAAAAAGATAATTTTTTTGAAATGTAATCATAAGAAAACAGCGATTATGATTGAAATAGATCCAAGATTTAATATTTTTGATGGTTTAGATGTAAATAATATAAAATAATTGGAATAAATTTGAATGAAAATGATAGTTATTATCAATACTATAAATAAGAAAGGGCAACCTTCTAAGTAGGTTACCCTTCATACAATTACATTCCAGCTTCAAATGTTTTACAATCAGTTTCAGCGTTGTTTTTAGCTTGTTTCCCTTTATGGCTCACAACATAAATGGAATCCGCACTACATTTGTTTCCAGAAGCCCAAAATTTACAGTTATCAACTTCGCAAAGTACATCTTTTGCCATTATAAGACACCTCCCTTAATTTTATCTTTTACATTAATAAGGGGATTGATACGTCTATAATTTCTTTTTTTAATGTAAATTAATTCAAGTGAGAACTTAAAAGGCAAATATAAACCTTATCGGAATGCGGTAAGGTTTTTAAAATTGTGCACTCATTTAAATTGGTTAAACATATAGTGATTTGTATATAATAATCTTTAAAACCATATAAGATTGTTGCTCTAATTTCATAAAGTTTAAAGTCCATTAAAAAATAACTTTTTGAAGTCAAAGCGCTTACATGTATTCACCTATAACTTATACATATCTTTTCAGTGAAAAACAGAAAAAGATAAAATTGTATACCAAAACTAGGTAATTATGGTATAATTTCTTGTAAATCATACTAATTAATATCTTTTGGTATACCAAAGTTCAAGAGAGGATGGTGATACAATGTTAAAGTATGTGTTTGGATTAGTAATTTTTTTATATTTATTTTCCTCTTTGTTTCATTTGGATTTACAATTTTTTATTTCTTCTTTTTGTGCCTTTATTGTTCTTCATACGATGTTTACAGTAAAATCACTCGTTAGAACAATAGGAAGTATTTTTTTACTAATAGGATTCATACTTCTTTGGAGAAGCAATGCGAGTATAAAAGAATATATCCTTTCATTCGGTCCAATGCTTGATTTGCTTACGATGTTTGCAGTAATTCCAATATTAGGTTTTCCGGTTAAATTGGGAGGGTATGCAAAGGGCATTCAAACGATCATACAGAAAAAAGTAAAAACATCCGGTCAATTGTACATTATGACATCGGGAATATCATACTTTTTAAGCATGTTTATGAATTTGGCAACTCTCCCAATGACTTACTATTCTATTCAACCATCCTTAAGTCTTTTTTCGATAAAAAAAGAAGATCGATTTATGAGTCGAGCCATTACCCATGGATTTGCGATGCCTCTACTATGGGCTCCTATTACACCAATCGTAGGTATTGTAATTGGCGTAACTGGGGTTAGATGGGGAGCTATTTTACCATATGTATTACCGTTAAGTATATTGGGGATTGTTTTGGATTGGGTATTAGCAACAAGGAATTCAAGGCAAAATGTTTTGAGAGGACATAGAAATGATTTAGTAAAAGATGAAACAGCTGCTTCACTAGAAGGTGTGGTAACTCAAGGAAAAGTTTTTCATATTTTCATAGCTATTATTCTATTCAATCTCATTATTTCATTTGCAGAACATCTTTTTTCGTATTCTTTTGTTATTATCGTATCAATTCTAGTAATACCGTTTGCGCTTGGTTGGTCTCTTTTCATTAAGCAGCAAAAAGCATTTTTACATAGTTTAAAGGAATATTTTCATTCATATTCTTTTAAAATGAAAGACCAATTTTTTATTTTTTTGTCAGCTGGTTTTTTTATTTCCGTTGTAAAAGGTACGAATATAAATGTAACAGTAAATATAGCAGTCACTCATTTTAAAGATATTGTAGGACCAGAGGTATTTTTAATTCTATTACCACTAATTCCGTTAGCATTTGCGTTTACAGGGCTACACCCTGCAGTAACCTTAACGTTAATGGCTGAAGCGCTAGATCCACAAAGCTTAGGTATATCACCGTATATTTTAACTGTGTCATTACTTGCCGGAGCCATTTCTGCGTTTTTAGTAGGGCCATACAATGCGACGATTGGATTAATGTCGAGCATCGTTAAAGAGAGCTCCTTTAAAGTATCGAATTGGAATATACCATATACAATAAGTTATTTACTCATTGTAATGTTTTATTTGATTGGTTTAGAGTGGCTTATTTAGAAGAATCGAAAGGACAACAGTATGATAGTTGTCTTTTTTTATTGTAAAATTAAGAAATAGCACTGGATCAGTGCTATTTCTATGTAATCTATACAGTTAGTACGTCTGACTTCACTAATTTGGAATGCTGAGAGTCCTCGCTGTTACCTTGGGCTTTTACTATTTCGTATAACTCTTCTAGTGCTGCTTCAATCGTTTCAAATGTCTCAAAGAACTTTACACGAATGTCATTCACGTATTCTTTTCCTTCATACTTTTCGTAAAGTTTAATTTTAATATTGTCATCTAACACTTCGGCAATTGTATATTTAGCTTTTAGTTCGTTAAAAAAGTAGAAGTGGTATGTTTCGATTGCCTTTAATCCCTCGTTATCTACAATAGTTTGAAACGTGTCTTTATTCGTCAAAACAATATACTTACCCATCTTTGCACACTCCTCATCTAATTATGTAGTATTGAGCTAAGGTATTTTGTATACCAAAATTCTATTCATAGTGTAATACAGAAAAAAATATTAATCAATATAATTTTCTGAATTTTTAATAAAAATAATAGAAGGCTATAATAATAAGTTTTTTTGAATTAACAAAACATTTAATGTTAAAGATTTCCAAATAAATAATAGTATTTACTTTCTAAAAAATTCGAATTATAATCAGATTAAATTTTTGAAATTTTAAGAAAATTAAGAAGTTGGAGGGATACATATGCCAAAAGTACGCTTGCATGTAGAAGGAGAAATTATTGAGCAAGAAGTGCGTGATCACGCGAATTTAGTTGTGTTGGCAGGCATCCGTCAATTCCCAAAACTGAAATACGGGTGCGGGATGGGAAAATGTACAAAATGTGCATGTAGAGTGCTAGAAGGAGCAGAAAAGCTTGATCCGCCAAATTGGAAAGAGCAGAAAATGCTAGGCGAAAAGGTTGAAGAAGGCATTCGTTTATGCTGTCAGTTAACAATCAAAGATGATATTGTCATTTCACAAGAAAATATAAACGCCCCAATACCGAAAGTTGCAAAGTCAGTAAATGCACAGTAATTTTTTTGCATAATTTAGGTATACAAAATACCTCTTTAATTTAAAGGTTGAATTCATAGGACGAAAGTTGAAGGTTTTGTAAGCGGATACAACTATGAAAGGGGGTGAAAATATGAAATCATATTTGTTAACTGAGATGACTTGGGAAGAAGTAATGGATGCACTACATACTGTAAAACTAGCAATAATCCCAATCGGTGCACACGAACAGCATGGACCTCACATGGTTGAAAGCTGTGATGCAGTTCTAGCTGAGAAAATGGCTGAGAAATTAGCTGAAAAAATGTATCCTCATGTAATTGTAACGCCTACTGTCAATATGGGAGTTTCACACCATCATTTAAACTTTCCAGGAACCATTTCATTGCAACCGACTACGCTTATCGCAATTTTAAAAGATATGATCGTATCTCTTAAACATCATGGTATTCAAAAATTTTTATTATTAAACTCTCACGGTGGCAATCAGTCAACTTTAAATGTTGCTTGCACCATGTTGTCAGAAGAGCTAGGTTTGGAAATCTATTATGCTAAAACGACTGCATCTGCCAAACTTTCAATCTCAGAATCTATTCACTCGCCATTGTTCGGTCACAGCTGTGAACGTGAAGTGTCAGAAGCACTTTACTTGGCTCCTCACTTAATTAGACCAAATAAAATTACTAAGGGAAGCATCCAAAACGAAGGTAGATGGAAACAACTACGACCTGGTAAAGCTATTCAAGGGTTTTATCGATACGAAGAGATGACGACTAATGGTTGCATTGGGGATGCAACGAAAGCAAGTTATGAAATAGGGGAAAAGATTGTAGGTGAAGCACTCGAAAACCTTTCAAACGAACTCCAAAAGCTATTACATCTAGAAGAAGAATGTAAGTTGTAAGTACCTATAAATGAGAGGGTGGGGTTTATGGATTTAACTGTTGCTCACTGGCTTTATGGTATCATGACACTTGTTGTAATTGTGACTATGTTGTTTCGAAAAGGGGTTGTATTGCCTACCATCATTGGGACCTTTCTTGTTTCTGTTGCTTATAAAGGATCAATTGTTGGTGGATTTCAAGCGTTATTCAACGCAAATCTTGTAGCAGCAAAAGAGCTATTTACCATCTTTTTAATCATCACTTTTATGGTGGCATTATTACATTCCTTAAAAGATACTGGTGCAGATGAAAGAATGATTGCTCCGATGCAGAAGGTGATGAAAAACGGACATATTGCTTTTGCTGTTTTATTAGTTGTCACATACGTCATTTCTTTATTCTTCTGGCCTACTCCTGCCGTTCCGCTTATTTGTACGTTATTAGTACCTGCGGCTATTCGTGCTGGTTTATCGCCAATAGCTTGTGCCATGGTTGTTTCTATTGCAGGACAAGGTATGGCATTATCTTCCGACTATATTATGCAGATTGCTCCAATGCTTACTGCAAAATCAGCAGGTATTCAAACATCAGCTGTGTCAGGTAAGGTCATGCTTCTCTCGTTAATTACAGGGGGAGTTGCAATCGCGATTACGTACTTTACTGAACGCAAATCAATCGGTAAATCAGAAAGTGAAGCTTCATTGCAACATTTACAATCACTTGTAAACAAAAACTCTTCCGCAAATGAAATAGCTGCTGCAACAGAAGCTACTGTGGATGATAGAGAGCGTGAAAAATGGGGGAAAATCTTTGCTGTATTAGTCCCTCTATCACTACTAGCAGTTATTATATTCATGTTTTCAACGAAAATTGGTAATGGTAAAATGAGTGGATTTGAAGGAGGAGACGGTGCAGCATTTATCGGTGGTGTTGCAACTATGTTGTTAGTAGTAACATGTGTAGCATTCCGTCGTTTACAAGCTCTTGATAAAATTAGTGAACATATTACAGAAGGATTCGTATTTGCATTTCGTGCAATGGGACCAGTTATTCCAATTGCAGCATTCTTCTTCTTAGGCAGTTCGGACTTTAGCGGTACCATTTTTTCCTTAGGAGAAAATGTAGCAAAGCCAGCTTTCTTAGTTGATTTAGTTCAGGCTGGTCAATCGATCATTCCACATAATTCGGTTTTAACGGCGTTTGGTCTATTAATTACTGGAGCGATTACTGGGTTAGAAGGTTCAGGTTTTTCTGGATTACCGCTAGTGGGAGCTTTATCAGGCGCATTAGCACCGGGAGTTGGTATGGAGCCTGGAACGCTAGGAGCTATCGGTCAAATGGGATCTGTGTGGACAGGTGGTGGAACGTTAATTGCGTGGTCATCATTGGTAGCGGTTGCTAGTTTTTGTGGTGTGAATGTTTTAGAGTTAGCTAGGAAAAACTTACTTCCTGTTGCTACAGGCTTAATAGTCTCTACCATTGTCGCTCTCGTTATATGGTAGAGCATCCTTTTAAAATTTAGAAAAATTAGAAAATTTAATAAAAATATATTTACAAACAAAAAACAATGGGTTACTATAAGGTTAGTTGGTATACCAAATACAAAATATAAATAAATCACTCGATTAAAGTAGTTTTTATAGGTGTTTTAAGTTATTTGGTATACTTCGATTGTTTAACTAAACTATTAAACTACATAAACATATTGGAGGAGGAGTTTGGATGACTAGATTATTATCTAAAGATGAGTTTCGTAAGGAGTTAGAAGAAGCAATTAAAGGGAATCACAGCCAAAAAGCACCTTTTACTGTAGCATGGGCTGAAGGGAAATTAGAGCGTAGTCACTTCGCTTGCTGGGCTGAAAATCATTACCATTATGTTGGACCTTTTGCAGATTACTTAGCTTATATCTACCATAACACTCCAAATTTACCAAAATATGAAGATGCAAAAGATTTCACATTACAAAATATGTACGAAGAAGAAATCGCTGGCGATCGCCATACAGACTTATTAATCCGATTTGCTGAAGCTTGTGGAACTACTCGTGAGCGCGTATTAGATCCTAACAATATGGCTCCTACAACGTTAGGATTACAGAGTTGGTGTTTTGCTGTCGCAGCACGAGAAAACTTCGTAGTAGCAACTGCAGCATTAGTTGTAGGACTTGAATCTCAAGTTCCAGACATTTATCGTAAGCAAACTCCAGCATTACGTGAGAAGTACAACTTTACAGATGAGGAGATTGAATTCTTCGACTTACACATCGTATCAGATGAAATTCACGGAGAGCGTGGATACAAAATTGTACTTGATCATGCTGATACTCCAGAGTTACAACAACGTTGCTTAGAAGTAGTTCGTACTGGTGCAAAAATGCGTCGAATGTATATGGATGGCTTATGGAGAGAATATCTTGAAAAGGATTTAGGTGCTCTAGTACAAGCATAATAATTAGAAAATAAAATGGCAGTTTCCGACTAGGGAACTGCCATCTTGTTCAGAAAGGATGATAAATTTGCTAACTACTAAACTAGAAACTTATAAAAATTACATATCTGGAAGTTGGGTCGAGTCAGTAGATAATAAAACGTTCCAAAGCGTAAACCCTTCTAATAAGGAAGATATTGTCGGTACATTTCAGGCATCTACAGAACAAGACGTGATTCAAGCAATTGATGCAGCAAGCGAGGCTTTTCCTGCCTGGGCACAAACTCCACCATCTAAACGTGCAGCTATTTTAAATAAGGCGGCAGCAATACTTGAACAGAGAGTGGAACAACTAGCTGAAGAATTAACACGAGAAGAAGGAAAAGTAATGAGCGCGGCCAAACAGGAAGTGCTTCGCTCAGCGGAAACGCTTCGTTATTATGCGATAGAGGGACAAAGCTTTACGGGGGAAACGTTCCCAAATGATGATCCAAATATGAGAGTCACAACAGAAAGGGAGCCTCTTGGTGTTATTTCAGTCATTACACCATGGAATTTCCCATTATCCATACCATCTAGAAAAATTGCTCCGGCATTAATTACTGGAAATACAGTTGTTTTCAAACCTTCATCTGATACACCTTTAATTGCATTTCGACTTGTTGAGGCGCTTCATGAAGCTGGCATACCAAAAGGAGTCATCAATTTTGTAACAGGAAGTTCGTCCGATATAGGGGATATCTTAGTGAAACATCCTGCTATACGAGGAGTTACTTTCACTGGGTCTACTAGCGCCGGGGAACATATTCATAAAAACACATCCTTTATTACAAGAACACAAATGGAGCTTGGTGGTAAAAATCCTCTAATTGTAATGGATGACGCAGATGTTGATTTGGCAGTTAATCTAACCGTGAATGGAGGCTTTCATCTTACTGGTCAAGCATGTACAGGCACTAGTCGTGTAATTGTTATGAAGGAAGTAAAGGAACAATTTGTGCAAAAATTAGTAGAAAAAACAAGCGATTTAAAAATTGGCGACGGCTTTGACGATAATGTCATTATTGGACCTCTAGCAAATGAAAAGCAGTTAATAAATGTGCTGAAGTATATAGGAATAGGTAAAGAAGAAGGGGCTACTCTTGAATACGGAGGTCAACAACTTACTTATGGAAAATACGAAAACGGCTACTATATTGAACCGGCGATCTTTACAAATGTAAAACCCGAAATGCGCATTGCTAAAGAAGAGATTTTCGGCCCAGTAGTTGCTGTAATTGAAGTAGAAAGCTATGAAGAAGCCCTTTTAATTGCTAACGATGTTGAATATGGATTATCAGCATCGATTGTTACGAATAATTTGAAACTCGCTCATCAATTTACTAAAGATGTTCAAGCAGGGACAGTTAAAGTAAATCGAACAACGACAGGTAATTTGATGAATGCACCATTTGGTGGAGTAAAACGCTCTAGTACTTCCACATTCCGTGAGTCAGGTAGAGTTGGACTTGAATTCTTTACACAAATAAAAACAGTCTATATCGGTTACTAAAGGAGGATTTTAAATGAAAAAAATATTAAAACTAGAACTAGATGAAGCAAAAGTAATGATTGAAGCTGCTAAGAAAAAATCAGAGGCTATTAATGTTCCAGAGACAATTGCAATCGTAGATGACGGGGGATATGTCATTGCACTTGAACGAATGAATGGTGCTCGTATTACAGGTCCTGAAATTGCTATTTCTAAAGCATATACGGCAGCGGGCCATAAACGCTCGACTCATTTATTTAATACAGAACCAAACGGACCAGCTCTACCGGGCAATGAAGCATTTGGAATACAACATATGCTAAATGGGAAATTCGCAATCTTTGTAGGCGGTTTTCCAATTGTAGTAAATGGAGAAGTCATTGGTGGCGTGGGGATCAGCGGTGGAAATGGAGAGCAGGATACAGCTGTAGGAACAGCTGCCCTGCAAGCATTGCAAGAGTTCCTTTCAAATGATGGTTATGAAGTTGTTACGGATGCAGACATTAAAAAGTAATATTTTAGAGGCGGTTAGGTGTTATTCCTACATCGCCTTTTTTGGTGTACGAACATTCGTATAGAAAATAAACTGGGATTAAAGTTCGTATTTGTAGGTAATAAAAGTAGTTAACTTTAGTTTTAAGAAGATTTACTTATCAAAATGGTTTGAGAGATAAAAGAACTAAATAGCAAACGTGCTTGTATGAACATGAATGGTATGAATTTCCATCTATCTACTCGATTACTTATTTAAAAGATACTATAATAGAAATATCGATTTACTTTTAACAAAATGATGATACACTATTTTAAAATAAGCAAGAAATGGGAGGCAGGTGAATTAATTGGAGATGGAAACTAATTTTCTTTCAATCCGAGAACATGCGTATAGATATTTAAAAGAATTGATTTTAGAGGGGCATTATAAGCCAGGCGATCGATTAATTGAACGGGAGCTTGCTGTTAAGCTAAACATTAGTCGTACACCTATTAGAGAAGCTTTATTCCGCTTGGAATCACAAGGGTTTGTAAAAACGGTTCCTCGTAAAGGAGTCATCGTTTCGAATATTTCTGATGAAGACATTATGGAAGTGTTTACGATTTTATCATCACTAGAAGTGTTAGCAGCAAAATTGGCTGCTAAAAAAATGACGGACGAAATTCAAAAAGAGTTTGATGAGAAAATCGAGGAGCTTCTTTATATTGAGGAACACTCAGACGAAACATTTGAGAACGAGCATATCGAAATGAATCTCCTACTGTATAAGGCAGCGAGAAGTCCGAAGCTATTTGAAATTTTATCCGGCTTAACAGATTATATCCATATGTCCGCTAATATGGGGTATGAAACGCCTGGAAGACGCAAGGAATCATTGAGGGAACATATTGAAATCATGAAAGCAGTACGAAATAAAGAAATAGAAATGTCGGAGTATTTAACGAAAATTCATATCGAAAATTCTCGACGTGCGTATATGAACTACATAGAAAAAAGAAAAGAAAAGACGACATAAAAATAGTTTGTGGATGTTTTCGTCTCTTTTCTTTTATGGAATCTAAAAATAATGAAAGCCCCTTTAGTTAGACTGTTAGAACGTCTAGACTAAGAGGGCTTTTTATTTTAGTTTTGTATTTCATAAATAGTAAAGATACTAGATCCCAATAACGATAGAGGAAGTTCTATTTTTTAAAGTATTACAAATACTCATTGCTACAATATACCCCGTCTTTGGATTAGTAGAAGAAGGAATATTTTTTACCTTTACTTCCATTTCACCAAAAAATCCTTTTACGAAAATTTGGTGTGTATTACTCGTTATGCTTGGATCTACATAAACTTGAACTTTTGTTTTATCAAATCCTATTCCAGCAAGGCTCAAGGTTGCTGAAACATTTGTGCTTTCCGGAAAAAGCTTTGAAGATTCTCTAGCAACGCCATTATAAATGCAAATTGGCTCTTTAACGGTATCTAAATCTACCTTTTCCTCTGCAATTGTTCCTCGCCAAGCACTCGGTGGTTTTCTCGTTACAAGCTTTACTTCATCAACACCTTGAAGCATAGATGCAGCAACACGATCTAATCCGGCAATCGCAGCAGAAGGGATGATGATCTTGCTGTTAGTAAGCTTTGCAGCAGTTTCAAGTTCTGCTAATAATTCATCATCTGCTAGTGCACCTACAGATGCGATGATAAAGTCACTACTAGTAGACAGCGTCCTTTTCCCAAACTTATAAACAGCTTCATGACCTGCGGCTTCAATAATGATATCCAATCCTAATCCGAAAAAAGCCTCTTCATTGTCGTAAAATAAATCACTTATATGCGATTCGTATTGATCCTTTCTCCGTACGAGAACCGCCTTTAATAATACATTACCAGCCTTGCCTTCGTTTATATATTTGGCGATATCTTGTCCGATTGCTCCAAATCCAATTAATCCAATATTAAGCACATTCATCACCTCTTTTTTTTGAATATTAAGACGTATTTGGTATACAAAATATTATATCAGACCGGTATATAAAAACAAATAGAGTAATATAAATTAAGAAAAATAGCTTAATATATGTAATATTTATATTGTCAGAAAATTATAAATATGGTATATTGTATACCAAAGAGATAAAGAGGAGGATTTGAATTATGCCGAAACTGAATTTTGCTACTAGTGGAAAAGTATTAGAAGTACCGGAAAACTCTAATATTTTACGTATGTCTCTTCGATTTGATGGAGAACTACCAAATCGATGTGGTGGAGGCGTTTGTGGATCCTGCGTTTGTAAAATTGAAGAGGGTACTGTTGATCATATAAAAGTACAGGAGCGTCGAAAACTTGGTGAAGAATGGTTAAGCAAAGGCTTCCGTTTAGGTTGTCAAGCATTCATCACTGACGAAGATGTAACGATTTCTTGGAACGAAGAAGTAACAGATGAAGTAAAAAAACGAAAATTAGATCATCCGAAAAAGAAAGTGACATCTACACCATAAAATCCAATTTTAAGAGCGGGAGTGAATGATATGTTGTTAGTATGCGACAAACATATGAAAGAAGCCTTAAAGTTAGTAGAAATGCCTCAAATTCAAAAAGTTCAAACTGGTCAGACATGCTCGTTTTGTAATGTGGAGACCTCGCTTTTAATGAACATGGTCAATCAACCTAATCCAGTTAAGAAAAAACCATGCGGCAAATGTGTGAAGTGCTCTTGTCTTATTGCAAACTAAAAGAAAGTTAATCTAAAGGGATGGATTTTATGAAACAGTTAAATATTTTTATCGCCTTATTTAGGAGCAGTATGCTTGGATACGGAGGTGGACCATCGACTATTCCTTTAGTTCATAAAGAAGTGGTTGAACGCTTTAAATGGATGACTGATGAAGAATTCGGAGATGTGCTCGCTATTGGAAACACACTGCCAGGACCGATTAATACAAAAATGGCTGGATACATTGGGTTCAAAGTTGGCGGTAAAATTGGAATGATCAATGCAACAATTGCAACGATCCTGCCGACGATTATTTTAATGGTTGTTTTATTGACCACTCTAGTAACATTCAAAGATCTAAAATGGGTGCAAGGAATGACTAAAGCAATTGTTCCAGTAGTTGGAGTCATGCTTGGTGTGCTAACTTGGCAATTTATAGAAGCTTCCGTTAAGGGGCTAAAATGGCCCTTTACAATCGGACATATTTTAGTTGGGATTGTTTTAATGCAATATTTTCATATACATCCTGGATTTATAATTGGTGGGCTACTGTTATATGCGGTCGTTAAGCCAACCAAATCAGTTGAAGGTAAAAAATCAAAAGGACTGTCTGCATAATGGTATATTGGAATATTTTCTGGGCGTTTTTTGTTGCTAATATTTTAGGGTATGGAGGAGGCCCTGCGACCATTCCTCTAATTCAAAAAGAAGTCGTCACAAGAGGTTGGCTTACACATCAAGAATTTAATGAGGCTCTTGCTATGGGAAACTCCCTGCCTGGACCGATTGCTACGAAAATGGCAGGGTATATCGGATTCCATGAAGGTGGTATACTAGGTTCATTTTTGGCTGTATTCGCTACTGTTGCACCATCATTAATCCTCATGCTGACCTTAATGGGAATTTTGTATAAATATCGTCATTCGATTCAAGTTAAGCGAATGACTCTTTACGTCAAGCCAACAATCGCAGTTTTACTTGGTGTTATGGCTTATAATTCATTTCATGATTCATATTTTCAAATTGGTATTGGACAGTTTTTATTTTTAGGAGTAATTAGTTACATATTAATGGAGAAAGTAAAACTACATCCGGCTTTTATAGTAATGGGAGCTTTGCTATATGGTGGATTAAATTTATAATTTGAAAAAAGGGTAAGCAAATTTCAATGAATTTTGCTTACCCTTTTTTGCACATTAGAAAGTATAAATTTTCTAGCGACGAAGGGGAATCGACGTAGTCGCATATTTTAGGAAGAAGGTAAAAGTGCAACTGCGCATCTTTCTTCGCTTTAAAGTTCGCCAATCGGCGCGTTTTCTTTAGAATGTTTAATATAACTTTAGTTTGTAATTTGTTATTGTAATTTACTTTCAACTTGTTGACAAACTTGATCAGCTGTTAAGCCACTTGCCTCGATAACTGATCCTTGTGTAGCTACATTTTGCATTCCCATTACATTTGAATCAAGTCCTGTTACTACGCAGCAATCGCAACCATTTGCATCTGATTCCTGTTTTAATTCAACAACATCATGTCCCGCTGAACGTAATGCTTCTTGAACATTTGTTAAAGATTGTTCTACTCCGATTCTAGCCATAAAAAACACCTCCTCAGAAATATAAGATTTGCAATTTACAGGAAAAATATTCTTTGAATAAAGAAGTTTAAGTTTAGAAAAAGTAAAGATGGAGGTGTTTAAAATGGGAAAAACTAAAAAAGATCCATCTAGAGTTGGCTTAGGTTCACCAAATGTACAAGGTCAAGGGACTACAACATCGGAAACTGGTGTTGAGATGTCTTCTAGTAGAAAAAAACAAAAAAGAGAAATTAAATAAAGACTATTGGTCAATATTCAAGTGACATTCAAATTAATCTTATTAAAGCCTTATTAAAAGGAAATGTCTCGCCACCTATCATATAGGTGGTTTTTATTTTGAAAATAATAATATATGTAAGAGGAATCTCCGATTGGTAAGAAGAATTAAGAACTGTATTTTCTTTTTTTTTATTAAACCAATGGAGAAAGTAGATGAATAGATGAATCATATTGTAAATGGTGATGTAGTTGGAGGAAAAATAAAGTCTTTAAAAGGTAATATTGTTGTATGGAGAGAAATGTATGATTTTGGTCCACTTAGTCAAGATTGGCCTTTAGAAGAAACTTATAATAGAAGAGCAGAATTTTTTGAACAAAAGCTACAAATTCCTTTGAGTTTTTTTATTGAAAATTGCCGTAGCCAATATCAATTATTAAATGAACTATCTCGTTCTGAGGAAGTTGTTCTATGGTTCGAATATGATCGATACGATCAGGTGACGATACTCTATTTATTATCGGAATTATCAGCACTTGGATTTCAAAAAATTTCGATGGTTAGCATAAATGAATATGAAGGAATTAAACCATTTCACGGATTAGGTCAATTATCTTCTCAACAATTAATTGAATTACTTCCAACTAAACAAGAAGTTACAGAAGAACAAATAAAAGAAGCATGTGCTGGATGGGAAGCTTATTGTTCAAATAATGTAGATGAACTGGATAATTTTATTCAAAAATGTCATGCGCTTCCGTTTTTAAAACAAGCTTTATTAAGTCATATGACATATTTTCCTTCTCAACAGAATGGATTAAATGAAGTAGAATTTTTAGCATTATCAATGATCAATGAAGGTATTAATTCCTTTGCAGAACTATTTAATAAACTCGTCAGACAAAGAACAAATGATGGATTAAGCGATTTATATTTCGCAGCAATTTTAAATGAATTAATGGAAGGTGATCACCCTTTAATAAGTAGTGACAGTGAATTACCAAGTTATAAACAACATAACCCAAAAGCAAGAATTGCATTAACTAAATGGGGATTAGACGTACTAACGGGAAAATCAAATCGAATGAATTTAATTGGAATAGACTGGTGGGTTGGAGGAGTTCATTTAGTTGAAAAAGCCTCTAATAATAACATGTAAGGTCAGGTCTTAATAATGGATGTTGTATTTAAGTCAGAGAACAAAGTATTTAATTTAATCGTAAAAGATATTTGAACATTATAGAGGTGGTAATATGCGCCCGATATTATTAGGAATATTAGCGGCATTTTTCTTTTCAATCACATTTATTTTAAACCGCTCGATGGAATTATCTGGTGGAAGTTGGATTTGGAGCGCATCCTTAAGGTACTTTTTTATGGTACCTTTTTTATTGATCATCGTTATCTCTAGAAGAAATTTTTATGATCTATTGCAAGAAATGAAAGGCAAACTAAAAAGTTGGGTTATATGGTCAACAATTGGATTCGGTTTATTTTATGCACCAATATGTCTAGCAGCGGTTTATTCTCCAGGATGGTTAATAGCTAGTTCATGGCAGATCACAATATTATCTGGGTCACTATTAGCACCATTTTTCTTCATTTCAATTGAAACATCAAGTGGAATTCGAAAGGTACGTGGAAAAATTCCTTTTAAAGGATTAGGAATGTCTTTATTAATCATATTTGGTATTTTATTAATGCAAGTTGAGTTAGCTACAAAAATAGCTATTTCAACGGTTTTAACAGGTATTTTACCAGTTATAATTGCTTCATTTGCATACCCACTTGGCAATCGGAAAATGATGGAATTATGTGATGGAAAACTTGATGTATATCAACGTGTTTTAGGAATGACCTTAGCAAGCTTACCATTTTGGATTATTCTATCAATCTATGGTTTATATACTGAAGGACTACCAAGTCAAAACCAAGTATCACAATCTTTAATTGTAGCGATCTCATCAGGTGTAATTGCTACTGTATTATTTTTTCAGGCTACTGATTTAGTAAGGGGAAATATGCAAAAATTAGGAGCAGTAGAAGCAACCCAATCCATGGAAGTATTATTCACAGTAATAGGTGAAATGATCTTCTTATCAGCGGCATCTCCATCAATTATTTCTTGGATTGGAATGATTATTATCATGATCGGTATGATCTTACATAGCTATCTATCACAAAAGGGAAAGTCCGTACAGCAAGATAAGGAAACTGTTAATTTATGAAAGTTTATTAAGTGAAATTCAAATAACGAAAAAGAGGCAATAATTATACTTTTTGAATGCTAATCTTGTGGAAAGAGGTGATTAATGTGTATAAAGAATTTAATACATCACTCGTATTAGATAAAAATAAGAATTCGATATCCATCTTAACACCAAAAGATTTTAGGTTTAAAGAATGCTTAGTATTTTTGGCACGATCTAAAAATGAGGTACTCCATCAAGTGAATGGGGAATATTTTTTTAAACTTATTAAAATAGAAAATAAAATAATTTTACTAAAAGTAAGTAGTGATTTTGACCAATTATTAATTGAATTTCCAGACCAAAATCCAAGTGAAGAAATAAAAGTAGCTGCAGCAGGATTTATATGGGATTTATTTGATTTAGGCAGAGACTTAACCGAGTTCTATGAGTTAAGTAAAGATAATCAAATGCTACAATTACTTATTGAACAGCATTTTGGACTTCGCGTAATTGGAATTCCGGATTTATTTGAAGCATTTACATGGGCAATTATGGGGCAACAAATCAATCTGTCATTTGCTTTTTCTTTAAAAAGAAGCTTTGTTGAAAAATATGGAGAAAGCTTTAAGTGGAAGGATGAAATATATTGGTTATTTCCAACTCCAGATGTCATATCCAAAATTGAAGTTTCCGATTTAACCACTATGAAATTTACTAAACGAAAAGCTGAATACGTGATTGGGATCGCAAAATTAATGGCAGAAGGATGCATTTCAAAAGAAGCTCTAAATCGTTTAGATTCTTACGAGAATAAGTTAAATAAGCTATTAGAAATTCGAGGAGTTGGGAACTGGACTGCTGATTACGTTTTGATGAAATGTTTACAAGAGAAATCTGCGTTTCCAATTGCCGATGTAGGAATTCATAATGCATTAAAAAATCAACTATCATTAGAGAAAAAACCTTCAATCGAAGAAATTAAAAAAATGGCTACAAAATGGAAGGGCTGGGAAGCTTACGTAACATTTTATTTATGGCGATCATTATATTCCTAAATAAGTAATACAAAGCAAAGTCTATTAAGATTGAAATATCCCCCTATATTTCGATACATAATTGGTTTTTATTGTTAAAATAATGTGTAGTAACAGGTATAATTGGGGGAGCAACATGAAAAGACTTATTTTATTAACTGTAATGGCTATTCTTGGACTTAGTGGATGTTCACAGTCAACAGCATCAGTTAATACGAAAACTGATTCAAAATTTACAGTCGAGCTTATAAAATGTATTGATGGTGATACTGCCAAATTTACTGAAGTTGGTACAACAAGATTCTTATATATTGATACGCCAGAAAGTACAAAAACGATTGAGCCATATGGAAAAGAAGCTTCAGCATATACATGTAATCTATTAAAAAATGCAAAAACAATTCAGCTTGAATATGATGGTCCCAAAAAGGATAAATATAATCGAACACTTGCATGGGTATGGATTGATGGCAGACTAATTCAAAAAGAAATCATAAAAAAAGGTTATGTAGAAAAATTTTATGATTATGGTAATTATTCTTATGAATCAGAGCTAAGAAGCTTACAAGCAACTGCCCAGCAGCAAGGTGTTGGTTTATGGAGCAAAAATAGAACCAATCATACAAAAACGAATAATTCGTCAAACAATAATAAACCGTATTTTAAAAATTGCACGGACTTAAGAAAAGTCTATCCAAACGGAGTACCAAAAGGGAATAAAGCCTACCAAGCACAAATGGATCATGATCATGATAATTACGCATGTGAAACAGAGTAAAAACACCTATTTCTAGGTGTTTTTTATCTGATTCAGTCTTTTATTTTCGAATTCAATCCCTGACTCTTGGAATTATTAAATTTATGGTCTAAAAATTTTAAAAGAGAGGCAATTCTACAAAGGAATTTCGGTTTAATAATAGAATAGTATTAGTGCCTAAAAAATTATTTTTACAATCTTGTTTAATCATGACAAAATATAAATAAGAAAAATTGAAGAGGACGGGACTATGATTAAATTTTTTAAACGACTATTTAGTAAAGAAAAAACAAATCAAGTTACATTGCCATTAAAAGAAACTCGTTCCCTATCAAAAGTGGAAATCGAATATATTATTAGTGAGTTTACTGATAAACAGAATAAATTAGTAGATGATATGAAAAAAAATTCAGTTAATAATGCCGATATTGAGTTTAATGAACTAATCACAAATAGAATCACGAATAATTTAAAGTACAGAATACCTTTTTTAGACATTGAGTTAATTTATTTAAATAATGTATTAAGAGGAAAGAAAGTAAAATCAATAAAATATAAATTGTTTCATCAAGTCAAAGATAGTGAAACGACAGAAATAACAGATATGGTTATTAATCAAGGATACTCTTTTGTTCCTTCTGTAGGTTATTTGAAAATTGGATAAAATCATGATGGAAACCCACAAGGTTATGTACTTGTGGGTTTTATGTTTTTCTTGAATTCCGTGGCATAGGGGTTTAATTAATTGAATCAAAGCATTTTGTGAACTATTGCTGTTAAGGTTATAACTTAAAAAACTCTATTGCTTAACCTTGACCATGTGTTTCAAAATTCTCATTAGCCGTTGTTTTAGGTAAATCGTTAACTTCATAAGCCACCCTTATTCCAGATTCGATTGCACCTTGAATCCAACCTGGGGCTGTAGAAGTGTGATCACCAGCAAAATGGATCAGTCCTTCTGGAGTTGATATATATGGGGCAATCTCTGTTTGCTGGTCAGGTTTGTAAATAGCAAAAGCTCCACCTGAGAAAGGATTTTCTGACCAACTAAATGTATTACCGGTAATAAACTCGTTATATATTTCTTTACCGTAAATCTTAGATAAATCTTCTAGCGCATTCTCTATTTGTTCTTTTTCAGTTAAGCTATCCCAAATTGAAGCGTTATCTTCCCATGTATAGCTTGCTAATATGACACCTGGACCTTCTGAACCAACTGATTGACTTGGGAAATAGGAATAACGAACAGGTAGATCAGAAATCATTTTTCCCCCAATAAAACCCGCTTTTTCCCAAAATCTAGTTTTAAATTGTAGACCAATTTTAGTCGAAGGAACATAATGTAATTGTCGAATTGCTTTATATTTGTTATAAGAAAATAAATCGCGTGGAATGATTTCAACGAAGTTTAGTAATGAAAAAGGTATGGTAATGATGGCTAAGTCTCCGGTTACCGTATATGCCTGAGAGGTTTGTGTATCCTCTGTATGAATAGTTACAGAAGAGGAGTCGTGTTGTTCAATTTTTTTCATTTTTTGATGGTAAATAATATTTTCTTGTAATTCAGGTAGGAATGAATACGGTAAGTGATCGTTTCCACCTTTTATTTCATAAAACTTTAGTCCAGGAGTAAATAGAATCATTACTTCTCGAAGTAAGGCAGTGAATGATAGCTCAGGAAAGCCTTCCATCCCAAGCATAACCTTAATCATATCAATAGCTCCAACTGATAATGTTCTGCCATAAGGATTATATTTCAAATAATATTCCATCGAATACCGATCAAGTAATTTAATAACGATTTCCCAATTCTTTTTTGGATTCTTTTTAATGAAGTCAGTTACAGGTTGCATGGCGTATTGAGCTAAATATTCTGCTGTTTTACCTCTTTCAGGTGGTGAAGTAGGGAAGTTTAGAATGTCTGGATTTTCTTCATAAAGTTTTTGAATGGTCCTTACATTGTTTACGAATATAATATCGTTTGGAGTGCTATTAATGAATTCTTCTACAGGAAGGTTAAATTTCTTAATATATTCTAAAACAAGTAAATGAATGGAAGGTAATCTCATAGCACCATTTTCCATATACTGTCCTGCATAAAAATTACGATTAGTAAAAATACGACCACCAATTCGATTATTTCCTTCTAGAATTGTGACTTCATGTCCTGCTCCTTTTAATAGTGAAGCAGCTACCAAACCAGATATACCAGCACCAACAATTATTATATTTTTAGGTTCAAGTGTTTTTGGAAGTCCTGTACGAATTGTTTGAAGCATTTGTTCCATTGATATAGGAGGCTCCATACTAACAGGCATAATATCGCTCCTCTTTTATTTATGACATTCATAGAAGTTTATTCAAAAATAGAGGAATATAGAAGAGGGTAAAAAACAGGATTAGGAATCGAAATGGCATAAGAAAAAGAGCTTGAAAAATCAAGCTCTTTAGTTTGTAGAAAAAGTCC
The DNA here is from genome assembly GCF_001712755.1 of Gottfriedia luciferensis. Lineage (GTDB taxonomy): Bacteria > Bacillota > Bacilli > Bacillales > Bacillaceae_G > Gottfriedia > Gottfriedia luciferensis_B. The sequence goes on along the minus strand of NZ_MDKC01000008.1, from coordinate 39,252 downwards.
TAAAGATTTGCTACTTTTTACGTCTAAATAAGTTAACGATAAAGACTATAATTGCGATAATTAATAGAATATGAATTAGTCCGCCTGCGATATGGAAAGTAAAATAACCTAATACCCATAAGATCAAAAGAATAAAAAATAAAATCCACATAATATGAACATTCCTTTCTTAATGACTGTATTATTACGTTGTCCAATTTTAACTTTCATATCCATTTATTGAGCACAAAAGTGAAAAAGCTACCTAAATAGGTAGCTTTAATGAATTAAAATTTATCAAAAACAGTGTATGGCATTTGTCTCTTATGTCTAGATTTATTAAACCATGATTCGATTTTTGCTTGAGAGTCACTATTAATTTCTTTACCTTCTAAGTAATCATCGATGTCATCATATGTAACTCCAAGAGCGACTTCATCTGCTAATTGTGGGCGATCTTCTTCAAGGTCAGCTGTTGGAACTTTTTCATATAGCTTTGGTGGGCAATTTAATTCTTTTAGTAGCATCTTTCCTTGACGCTTATTTAGACGGAATATCGGACAAAGGTCCGAACCACCATCGCCATATTTAGTATAAAAACCAGTAATCGCCTCAGCGGAATGGTCAGTGCCTAGGACAACACACCCATTCATAGCAGCAATGCTATATTGAGCTTTCATTCTTTCACGTGCTTTTTCATTCCCTTTTGCAAAATCAGTAAGGGCAACGCCAATATCTTTTAAAGTTTTTACACTAGCATCTACAGCAGCTTTAATATTCACTGTGTATGTCTTAGTTGGTTGAATAAACTTTAACGCTTCCTGGCAATCTTCTTCGTCCATTTGAACGCCATATGGTAATCGAATTGCGATAAATTGATAATTTTTTTCTGATTGCTCACTATTTAATTCATCTATTGCTATTTGTGCAAGTTTTCCTGTTAAAGTTGAATCTTGACCACCTGAAATACCTAATACAAAACCATTTAAAAAAGGATGTTTTTTAAGATAGCTTTTTAGGAAATCAACACTTATTCTTACTTCCTCTTTAGGATCGATAACTGGCTTTACTTTCATTTCTTCGACAATTTCTTTTTGTAAACTGTTCAATCTTCATTCTCCTTTTGATACAGATTGTATTTTTTTATATAAGCATAGCAATCCTCAGGTAATAAATATCTTGGCTCGCCGCCTTTAGCAAACTCTTCTCGAATATATGTTGAACTAATTTCCATCGCTAATCCTTTATCAATTAGATGAAATCTTGAACCGTTATCATTGTTTCTTAATAAGGGAGAACGAGAGATGGTCTTTAGCATATCAATTCCATCACGGGCCATTACAATGAATTTATTTTCGGAAACTAATTGATCTCCGTATTTCCATTTTCCTTCTGCTATATCTTCTAGGAGATCAGCTCCCATTATGAAATAAACTTCATCTTCATTATATTTAGCTTTAAAATGGTTCATTGTATAGTAAGTGAATACTTCCCAAGCCTCTTTACTCATTTCATAATCGTCTGCAATAAACTTTGAGTTGTTTTGAATCGCTAATTTTAACATATTCCAACGATGTTCATCAGTATTATGTAATTGTTTATCTCTTCTTTTTGAAGAGCAGGGTAAAAAGATAACTTTGTCTAATTGACAACGATGAGCAATCGTACTTGCAGTCCATAAATGAACGTTTGTAATCGGATCAAACGAACTGCCATAAATCCCAATTTTAGCCATTTTTCATTTCCTCTGTTTTCTTTCTAGCTTCTGCTATTTTTTCCATTTTGTTATCCCAACATTTTTGACTTAAGTCTACAGGATATTCTTCAGGGTTTAATGCACGCTTGTATTCTTCCCAAAGTAGACTTAAGTTGTTTTCAGCAAAATCCTGAATGTTTTTAATGGCTGGCACTTTGTAGACTAATTCACCTTTAGTAAAGATTTGATGATGAAGTTCTTTAGCTTCAAAATTAGTTACAAACTTGCTGATATATGGATGGATCGGATGGAATAACTTTATTTTTTCCTCAGACCCTGGATCTTCATCTTCTAGGGCAATATAATCAGCCTCAGCGTGATGGTTAACAGTATTAATAATTCGATACAATTTCTTAAGTCCAGGAGTTGTTACTTTTTCAGGGTTTTGAGAAATTTTTATTGTATCAATCATTTTACCATTTTCATCTTCAATACTTACTAACTTATAAACAGCTCCTAGAGCCGGTTGATCATATGCTGTAATAAGCTTTGTTCCGATTCCCCAAGAATCAATTTTTGCTCCTTGTGATTTTAAATTTAAAATTGTATATTCATCTAAATCATTCGAAGCAACAATTTTAGTATTTACGAAACCAGCTTGATCGAGCATTTTTCTAGCTTCTTTCGATAAATAGGCTAAGTCTCCACTATCTAGTCGGATAGCTGCAAAGTTAATTTTATCACCTAGTTCTTTTGCGACTTTAATCGCATTAGGCACTCCACTTTTTAGTGTATCGTATGTATCAACTAGGAATGTACAATTGTAATGACGATCTGCATATTTTTTGAAAGCTATGTATTCATCTCGATATGCTTGCACGAGCGCATGAGCGTGTGTACCTGAAACAGGAATATTAAATAATTTACCAGCACGAACGTTACTAGTTGCATGGAATCCACCAATATAAGCGGCTCTTGCTCCCCAAATGGCAGCATCAAATTCTTGGGCTCGTCTTGTTCCAAATTCCATTAACGTATCATTACCAACGATATGTTTAATTCGTGAAGCTTTAGTAGCAATTAATGTTTGGTAATTGACAATGTTTAATAACGCAGTTTCAATTAATTGTGCCTCTAATAGCGGTGCCTCAATTCTTAAGATTGGCTCATTGCCAAATACTAATTCACCTTCTTGAATTGCTCTAACTGAACCTGTGAATTTTACATTAGACAGAAATTGAATGAATTCATCTTTATATCCGAGTTCTTCTTTTAAATAGTCAAGATCTGAACTACTAAATTTAAAGTTCTGTAGATAACTGATTATTTTTTCTAAACCCGCAAAGATTGCATATCCATTTCCAAATGGGAGTTTACGAAAATAAAGTTCAAAAATAGCGTTTTTATTGTGAATATTGTCACCCCAATAAGTTTCCGCCATATTAATTTGATATAGGTCTGTATGAAGTGCAAGGCTATCATCTTGAAAGTTGTAATTCATCTTATTTCCGCCCCTAAAGTATTTTTGAAATGACTTAATGCCCATTCATGTCCAGCTGCATTAAAGCTTGCAACAGCCTGCTCGTGAACGACTATTTTATAACCCTTATTATAAGCATCGACCGCTGTATGTAATACACAAATATCAGTGCAAACTCCTATTAAATGAAGTTCATTAATGCCTCTTTCATTTAGTTTTATCTCAAGTTCTGTTCCTGCAAAAGCAGAGTAACGAGTTTTATCGATCCATTGAATAGTTGAATTGCCTTTCGATGAATTGTATAAATCCATTAATCCACCATATAAATCTCTTCCTTTAGTATGTCTAATATTATGAGGTGGAAATAATTTTGTTTCGGGATGAAACGGATCATTCTCATCATGGACGTCTACTGCAAATACAACGTAATCTTGATTTTTAATGAAATTTTTTGTTAATTGAAGAATACTTTGTTCTATTTCCTGTGCCGGTTTACCACAAGTTAATGAACCAGCATCTGCTACAAAGTCATTCGTATAATCAATAATAATGAGCGCTTTTTTATCCATTTATTGTCACCCCAAGTGTAAGCATGTTAATTTCTTCACATAATAGAAAAAATTAAATTAGTTTTTCATCTTCAATCTTATTATAAGTTAATTCATATGAAAACCTAAATTTTGGAAATTTATTAGATCATTTTTATATTATTAACTTTACAATTAAAAATTACTATTTTTCGTACGTTTTGTACCCTGTGTAGCGATTAGAGGAAATTAATGAAATATACCGAACTAACTAATAGATTAATTATTAGTTAGAAGAGGTGACATGATGGAAGTAGTTCGTGCAAAATCAGAACATATTACAGATGTAGCAAATTTATTTGATCAGTACAGAATGTTTTATAAACAAGAAAGTAATTTAAACGGAGCGATTGATTTTATAACGGAACGAATCAAAACACAAGATTCTGTTATTTTTCTTGTGAAGGAAGAAGATCAATCTATGGGATTTACTCAGTTATATCCTTCATTTTCTTCTGTATCAATGAAAAAGCTATGGATATTAAATGACTTATATGTAACTGAAACGGCAAGGAAAAAAGGAGTAGCTCAATTGTTGTTAGATGCAGCAAAGAAATTTGCAATCGTATCGAAAGCAAAAGCATTGGATTTACAAACTGCTATTGATAATAAATCGGCACAAGCATTGTATGAAAAAAATGGCTATCAAGTTGATAAAGAATTTCTTTCGTATTCATTAAATTTAGAAAATCAATAAAATAGATGAAATCTTTAGAGTAAATCGTCAAAAAAGAACTATTATAAAGCGCTTTGAAATAGTTTAATAAAGTCATGCCTTAAAATAAAACTAACTTGAAGGAGAAGACAATGCTTACAGTTAAAGGCTCATTTAATGAAGCTAAAATATTTACAGATAATGTGGAACAAGGAGCAATTGGGCAAATTATTGAACTATGTAATCAAGAGTTCGTGAAAAGTTCTAAAATTAGAATTATGCCAGATACTCATGCAGGTAAGGGATGCACGATTGGAACGACAATGACGATTCAAGATAAAATCGTTCCAAATCTCGTTGGGGTTAACTAAAACGGCTCCAACGTAAAAAAACTCGCTCAATTGCTGGAAACCCTAACGTAAAATATAGTCGAGGGCAATCAGCAGCCAGAGGTTATGGTGACATAATCAAATGGTTCAGAGACTTGCACGTTGTTAGCAGACGACCTGTGCAGAATTATTCTCCTTCTAATGTCGGATAGAATAATTAACACGGCGAGCCTACAAAAGGAGCTGCATACTCCGATGATTGTAGAGAAGGTATAGTCCACTCTCTAAGAAATTAGAGGTTAAAGTACGATATAGGTTGCGGAATGGAAACAATAAGAGTTTCACAAACAGAAATCGATTTTCAAAAACTAGATGCAGTCATTCGTAAACATGTTCCATCAGGGTTTTCAATTCGAAATAATAAGCATGAGTTTGTGAAGAAAATTGATTTTTCAAAGCTGCACTGCTTTAAAGAATTAAATGAAACAAGAACAAAGCTTAGCTTAGGTTCACTTGGTGGCGGAAATCATTTTATTGAGTGCAATGTTGACGAAGACGGAAATATTTATTTTGTTATTCACTCTGGAAGCCGAAATTTAGGTAAAGTTGTAGCGGAATTTTATCAGAAAAAAGCGTATGAATTATTAAAAAGCCAGTCAGAAAATCGTTCTAAAGTCATTCAGCAATTAAGGGATGAAGGCCGTGAAAAAGAAATTGAGACTGCTTTAAAAAGTCTTCCGTCGCAATATATTCCAAAGGATTTAGCTTATTTAGAAGGAGTTTGGTTTGATCGATATATGCATGATATGGCAATTGCCCAAGAATATGCTTTATGGAACCGGAAGGCAATGATGGATGAAATCGTAAAGAATATGGATTTAACAGTTGTTGAACAATTTACGACTGTCCATAATTATATTGATATCGAAAATATGATTCTTCGTAAAGGGGCAATTTCCGCTCAAAAAGGTGAGAAAGTATTGATTCCGATCAACATGCGAGATGGTAGTTTGATTGCAATTGGAAAAGGAAATCCAGATTGGAATTACTCGGCCCCTCATGGTGCAGGTCGAATTCTCAGTCGTACAAAGGCAAAGGCAACTCTTTCACTTGATGAGTTTAAAGAAACAATGAAGGATGTTTGGAGTACATCAGTTTTAGAGAGTACATTAGATGAAAGTCCGATGGCTTATAAGGAAATGAAAGAAATCATTGAAAATACTAAGGATTCAATCGAAGTTATTAAAGTTATTAAACCACTTTATAATTTCAAAGCAAATTAAATCTATCTATATTACAAAACAAAGCCACTAATATGGTGGCTTTGTTTTAAATTAATTTTCCATAATTTCATTCGTATCAAACTCTTGAATTGTCTTTTTATTCTCATCAACTTTTTCAGTAAAGTTACCTTTTGTATAATAGTTAATTACATTTCTCCAAAAAGCCTTTGCAGGTTCATTTTTTTCAATTTGTGAGATACTCCATTTTCCAGGAAACAGATTGAAAAGTTCTATTGCTACCTTTTTACCAAAACCATGCCCTTTATATTTTTCAATAATAAAAAACTCTTCTATACAATTTGAAGTGGATTCTGATAAAGTTTCAATCAAAGCGAAACCGATTAATTCTTCTTTATTCAACACAAAAAAAGCGTGATAATCTTGTTCCTGCCAGTATTTTTCTAAGTTAAACTTATGAAAAGATCCATTTTCTCCGAGTTTAATTTCAGGAAGATATTTAGTAAATTCATAAATATAAAATTGCATCAAATTATGTAATTTTGATTCTTCGGCTTTTTTTACTTTAACAATCTTTATCAAAAATTTCCCCTCCAATTTCTAGTTTCAATATTTATAAATAATTGACTAATTACAGTAAAATCCCTTTATTTTTAGCATGAAATATAAAAGGAAATAGTTTATAAGTGTTGAATAAATAGTGTGTAGTAAAAAGGAGGACTTAGCTATGTCAGAGCATTTTAAAAGAATTGATACAGTTTTTCTGCAAGTAATTGATTTTGAGAAAGCAGTAGATTGGTATTGCTCGGTATTGGGTTTTACGGTTAGATGGAATGATCCGATAAATGGATATGCAGCATTAAATATTGGCGAAACACCATTAACTTTAGTTAGAAAAACTAATCAACTAGAAAATCCAAATAAGCATATGAGTTTTAATTTTTATACTCCAAATATCGAACAAGCTTATAATCACTTAAAAGAACATGATGTAGAAGTAGAGAAATTAAATGAAGATGGAACATTTAAATGGTTTGAATTCAAAGATTTAGAAGGAAATCGTTTAGGTGTATGCTCTTTTCCTGAATAAAATTAATTTCTAAATAAGGAAGTTTTATATGAATAAAAAAGTTATTACATATGTGCTAATTTTTATAGCGTTAGTGAGCATATTTACTTACATATCAATAAATTTTAATTCAAAAGAAAAGGCTGTTAGTTTCGCTATTCATAAGGATTTACCAGAACTTAAAAAAGTGGACTATGAATTGGTTAAAATTCCCAATAGTCCATACATTCTTTGTATTACTAATATACCGCATAGTATATATATATTTAAGACATCATCGTTTTTAAATATGAATTTTGCTTCGATTTCAGGTGCAGAGCATTTGTATGCCGGAGATGGGAAGGGAATGCATTTTTTAAATGATTATCTAATTTATGGATTTGATAAGGATCGCCCTCAAGGAAAAGCAATTTATGTAGATGGTGAAAAGATGAGAACTGTGTTTTTGAACAAGTACTTTAAAACAAGTAAATATAAGATGAATTATAAAGATTTAGTCTTCTATTATCCTAATAAACCAATGAAGACAACTAAAAATAGCTTAGGGTATACAGAAGTTACATATCGTTAACCGTTTCAGACTCCTAGTCAAACATTTGCAATCAGTCTGAAAATCTAATACTTTGTCACCACACTAGTGCAATACTTTAAAAGAGTATTGCTTTTTTTATGTATGACGATTTTAAAAGATTAATAAAGGGGGATGAGAACATGTTCGATCAATCAAATTATGAATGCCGTGTAGAGTGGGGAAAAAGGGGAGCTAGGGAAGCCGCGGAACGCGGGGATATTACGATTATTGTTGATGTTCTTAGTTTTTCATCGACTGTTGTTTCAGCAGTATTTCAAAACGCAATCGTCTATCCATATCCACCAAATTTAGATGGGAAAGCTTATGCTAAAAAGATTGGAGCGGAGTATATTTTAGGAAGAAATGAAGCGGCAGTTTTAGGGAAGGCAACACTTTCGCCGGTCTCATTTAATGAACGTCATGCCAATCATAAATTTGTTTTATGTTCTCTAAATGGGGCATTTTGTTCATGGATCGCTTCAAAGGTGCCAGCGTTATTGATTGGTTCTTTACTTAATGCTTCTGCGGTTGCAAGTTTGGCTAATCGCCTAAAAAACGAAAAAAATGTCAATATAACAGTTATTCCGTGCGGTGAAGTTTGGAATGATTTACATGAAAATGAGGATGCACTAAGACCTTCTATTGAAGACTATTTAGGAGCAGGAGCAATTTTGTCAGAGTTAGAAGGAACAAAATCACCAGAAGCGGAAGTTTGTATTGGCGCGTTTCTTCACTCAAAACATAAAATTAAAGAATTGATTTGGGAATGCGGAAGTGGAAGAGAACTGAGAATGAAGGGCTTTGAAGAAGATGTTAGGCATTGTAGTCAATTAAACTATTTTAAAGTAGTACCAGTTTTACAAATTGATTGCTTCGTTAATGGTCTTGAAATAGAAAAAGGATGAAAAATTTCATCCTCATCCTTTTTACCTCTCAAAAATAGAATATGAACTAACATTTTTTAATAAAATTTCAGGTTTACTACCATCCAAATTGGCGATCCATACATTACCGACAACATCTAATTCGCCTTTTCTAGTCCACGTTATTTTATTGGTAATCTTAGAGTAGACTGGATTATAATCGCCTTTTCCAGTTGGTGGATTCGTTATTTTTAATTGTTTATGAGTAGAAAGATTAATCACATTTAATGATGGTTTTGGTCGTTTCTTTTCATCATTTGACCACTCACTTTCTTTTACTCTTGAAACAACAATCGATGTATCATCACACCATGTAAATCCTAATTCAGCGTAATGTGGCGGTGTTAAATTTGTTGATGTAAATGCAGGCATTTCAGTAATATTCATCTTCTTATTTTTGTAGCCGAAAACTAATCTGCCTCCACCTGCAATGTATCCTAATATATTTTTAGTTTGAGCCCATTTTGGATTATCTAAATGTAAAATAATTTCATCTTGAACTTCAAAAACTTTTCCATCTGAAGAAATGATACAAAGCATGTCGCTATCCATAGACCAAGAAGCTGTTGGGTTAACGATAAAAGAGATCCATTTTTGATCAGGCGAAAATTGAAATGTTGACGCATTTATGGACGGAATGGAAGTATTGCCTTTTGTTAAGGTTTTAGGAACAACAAAAAATTGTTTTACAGTGTTTGTTGCGCTAGAAATATTTTTTAAATCATTTGGTATAGTGATTTTATATAAAACTGGGTTTGTCCAACCGTCCGGATTTAGTGCTGCGGCTGATGAAGCTATAAAGCCTTTACCGTTTGGAATCCAATTATAATCATCCACACCTAGTGCAATATTATAAAAATTTTTAAAATCAGAAACGTTCAACACACCACTATCTAGAAATGCAAAAATATTTTTAGTAGGGGACCATTTTGGATTCTCACCATCGGAAATGATCCTTTGCTCTTTTTTTGTTTTCATATTATAAATCCATATTTCTGAGCGAGTAGGATATGATGCTGTAGGACCAATAGGTATTTCTTTTTGGTACATTAAATAATTTCCATCAAATGACCACTCGGGTTGATTCGTATAAACCCCTTTTGCTTTTGTTATTTTTTCCTCTTTATTATTTATTTTTATCCAAACAAATCCATCGCGAATAAACGCAATTTTTAATGGGTTAGCTGTAGTTTCCGCGTAACTATAGTTCGGAATAATTAAACAAACAACGATCAAGAAAATGAGTAGTAATTTGCGACTCATAAATTCACCCCGTTTACTAATTTTGAGTTATTTTTCCCAAGAAATTATATAAATATCAAAGGGACCGTATTCAACAGGAAAAAATATTAAATGATCGAATAGCTAGATTATATAAAGTAACTAAAAGAGGTGGCTATTCATGGAGAAATGGATTGGGGCAACTGGTATTTGTATTAATCATAAAGGGCAGATATTAATGGTACTTCAAGGCAAGCCTGACGAACATAAGCTTTGGGCTACTCCATCAGGCGGTTTAGAACAAAATGAATCGATTGAAGAGTGTTGTAAAAGAGAGTTACTCGAAGAAACAGGATATGAAGTTGAAATAATTAAGCAATTGTTTATTAAAGATGGAATCTCGTATGGTTTTCAAGTAGAAGTACATTATTTTGAAGTTAGAATTATTGGTGGCTATGCTAAAATTCAAGACCCTGATCAATTAATATATGATATTGCTTGGAAATCAGCAGATGAAATTATTGAGTTAGAGCTTAGTTTTCCAGAGGATCGAAACTTACTAATCGACTTAATTAATAAAAAAGTTAACAAGAAATAAAAAAAGCCGTTTGATAAAAAATCAAACGGCATTTTTAAAATTAAATTAATATTCTTCTACTGTTGCGATATACGGTAGATTTCGATACTGCTGTGCATAATCAATTCCATAGCCAACGATAAACTCATCTGGAATGACAAAACCTACATAATCAACTGGTAGATCGATTTTTCTTCTTTCAGGTTTATCTAATAAAGTACAAATCTTAATCGATTTTGGCTTATGCATTTGAAGATGGTCACGTAAAAAGTGCAATGTTAAGCCACTATCAATAATATCTTCAATTACTACCACGTTTTTATCTGTGATATTCTCATCTAAATCTTTTAACAATCTTACTTTTCCAGTTGATTCAGTTTGATTACTATAGCTAGAAACAGAAATAAAGTCTACATTAATATTACTTTTCATTTCACGAACTAGATCTGCTGCAAATACAAATGATCCTTTTAAAACAACTACAAGGATTAGTGGTTCGTTATTAAAGTCATGTTCAATTTGTTCGGCAAGTGCTTTTACTCTATTTTTTAAATCAGTTTCAGAAATTAAAGTGTCTTTTATTCTATAAGCCATGTAAATTACCTTCTTTACTTAATTTTTTACTTTGTTAGATAAGCATTCATCATTATCTCCATTTTAACAATATTTACTAAATAGTAGTATTGAAAAGTTAGTTTAATGAACATCCATCAATTTGGTAATAATAACCACATAACATAAATGGAGGTATTCAAAGATGAATGAAAAGATTGATTATAATGGCTTGCCGAAGCACTCAAAGCCAATTTGGAGAAGTGGACTAAATATTCCTACTTTTGATCCGTTTAACGATGACGAAGAGTTTGATGCTGTAATCGTTGGTGCCGGAATTACGGGAATTTCAACCGCATATTTTTTAACACAAGCGGGTATGAAGGTCGCTTTAATTGAGGCGAATAAAATAATTAATGGAACAACGGGCCATACGACTGCAAAAGTAACAGCACAGCATGATTTAATATATGATGAGCTAATCCAACATTTTGGATTAGAAAAGACAAAAATCTTTTATCATTCTACTAAAAATGCAATGGATTTTATAAAAAAATATACGAGTGATAATCAAATAGAATGTAATTATGAGACACAAGATGCAACCATTTATACGACTTCAGATGATTATGTAAGGAATCTAGAAAATGAATTGAAAGCTTATGAAAAATTAGAAATCGACTCATTTGGAGCAGTAAAAACATTATTACCCTTTGATACAAAATATTCGATTACAATGAGGGATCAAGCTCAGTTTCACCCACTAAAATACTTGATTCATTTATTAAAAGCTTCAATTGAAAACGGATTAAAGGTTTATGAAGAAACTGTCGTTATTGACGTTGAAACAGGTAACACCCCAGTCGTAGTCACTCAAAGTGGAAGAAAAATAAAATGTAAGCATGTTGTTAGTGCATCCCATTTTCCTTTTTACGATGGTAATCAATTCTTTTTTACGAAATTACATGCAGATCGTTCATATGCCTTAGCTGCAAAAGTAAAAACAGCATATCCGGGAGGCATGTACATAAGTGCTGAAAATCCGAAAAGATCTCTAAGATCATTTAGATATAATAATGAAGAACTAGTACTAATAGGTGGAGAAAGTCATAAAACTGGAGTAGAAACTCGTACTATGAGTTTTTATGAAAATTTAAAACTTTTTGGGGAAGAAACCTTTGGAATTGAAGATGTATTATTCAGATGGTCTACCCAGGATTTAATTACTTTAGATAAAATGCCTTATATTGGTAGACTATCGTCAAAACATCAAAATATTTACGTAGCCACTGGTTTCCGTAAATGGGGTATGACAAGTGGAACAGTATCTGCCCAGTTAATAAGTAATTTAATTTTAGGAAAAGAAGCTGTAGATGCTGATGTGTTCACTCCATCGAGATTTCAAGCAGACCCTAGTATCAAGCATTTCTTAATGCAAAACCTAGATGTAGCTAAACATTTAATTGAAGGAAAATTAGAGCCTGTTTCTAGAAAAATAGAAGAGTTATACAATGATGAGGGCTCAGTTGTAACACTAGATGGTAAAAGAGTTGGAGCATATAAAGATGTAAATGGTAAAGTTCATTGTGTAGATACAACTTGTACTCATTTAGGTTGTGAGGTCGAGTGGAATAATGGTGAAAAATCATGGGATTGTCCTTGCCATGGCTCAAGGTTTTCAATTTATGGCGAAGTATTAGAAGGACCAGCTGATCAACCTTTAAAACAAGTTTTTGTTCAATAACTAAAAATATTAGATTATGAGGGATTTCTCAAATAGTGAGAGATCCCTTATTAATTGCCATTAGTTAAACATTATATCTCCAATGATAATCTATTCAAAAATGTCTTAGCAATTTGTGATGAAAATTTAGTCTGAAACATACTCCATTACATAACAATCTCTATATTCGCCTTCATGTAACTCATGTTTCGGAAGTAATCGAATTTTTTTAAATCCACATTTTTCATAGCACTTAATCGCACGTATATTCCATGTTTGTGGATCTACTACTACTTTTTTTGCGTTTTGTTTATTCACTAAGTATTTCACCATCGATGAGACAAGTAAACTTCCAATTCCACGATTCCAAAAATCAATTTCACCAATAAATTGATCCATTCCGTAAATAACTTCACTTGTATTTTCATAGCCATATTCAATTTTTGATTCATTGTCTAATTTATAAAATTGTATATAGCCTATCTCAATATTTTCATAAACTACAATACACATTTGAATAGAGGGATCTTTCGTAAAAAATATATTTTTTACTTTTTCATCGTCGAACGGATGATCACGACCTTCATAATATTGAAGAACTTTTGGATTCGAAAGCCATTTTGCTAGAAGGGGAACATCACTTTCTTTTAATTGACGAATAGTAAGCTTATTTGATTGGAAGATCACTTACAAACCTCCTTACATTTGGAATTAAAGTTAATTAAATCATATCATCTTGGAGATATTCTCGAGGAGTTGTAAATTCAGAATTTTTCATAATAAATAGACTAATGCTAAAATATAAATAACTTACGAAATTACTTTATTCTGATGAGAGGAGAAAAAGCGATGATTAAAAGTATATATGAAACTCATTTAGAAGTGAGAAATTTAGATGAATCCATTATGTTTTACGAAAAACTAGGTATTAAGCTCGCTCATAAAATTGAAGGAAGAAGAGTTGCTTTCTTTTTTATTGGTGAAGACAAACAAATGCTCGGACTTTGGGAGGTAGAGAAAGGTAAGGAATTTCACAAAGGCCACTTTGCTTTTGGCGTAAGTCTTTATGAACTAGAGAATAGTATTGAATGGCTTAAAGTGAGAGGGATAAAACCATCTGAAAACTTTTTTGGATTAAATCCAATTGAACCTGTAGTACATACTTGGATGCCAGCAGCAAGTGTTTATTTCCGAGATCCTGATGGAAATAGTTTAGAGTTTATTTCGCTACTTGATGGAGAATCAGTAAAAACAAATGAGGTTTTGTATTTAAGTGAATGGAAAGAAAAATTTTCAAAATAACTCTTTGATAGAAGTTTGAAAAAATGTTGTTAAATCATTTTAAATAACGTGATAAAAAAATAAAAAATCCACCTAAATAGGTGGTTTTTTATTTTTGCAATAGGTATTTAAACATAATTTGTCGAATATAGTTATTTCGAAAGCAAAATAATATTTTATTTAATTTTAAGATCAAAGCTTCTATTTCATTCAGAATTTAACTTTAAAATGAAAAGAGGTGGAAACTTGAGAAAGATTCGAGTTAAACCAAGTAAAGGGCAGTCATTTTTTGGTTTAATGATTGGCATTATTTTTATTGTACTCGGTTTTACAATTGTAATACCAAAAGCTGGTTTGATCGGATTGATATGGATCGGAATTGCGTTAATGATTACGATAATCAATGGATACAACGTTTTTAGTAATCGTGGTATATCCAATTATGAAGCAAATGTTGAAGAGTATATTACAAGAGAGAAAGAGGACTTTGAAGTGAAACTTCGTAAATTAAGTAAATTAAAAAATGACGGGAAAATCACAGAAAATGAGTTTCAGAAACAAAAGGAAAAAATTTTTAACGGAGATATGTAGAGATAATAAAAAGCGGTTAATCATCTGAAAGAAGGAAAAGAAATGGTAATAAAATTACTACTAGAAGTTATGCTTCCTCTATTTTTTTATGTATTATTAGGTTATTTATTTAATCGCCTTTTTAAACTTCACTTACGTACTTTAACAACCCTCTTAGTTTATTTATTTCTTCCAGTCGCAGTATTTATGAAAATATATGATAGTCCGTTATCTGGTAAAGTTGCAGGTATTGTTTTATTTTACTTGGTTATTCAATTTGTCTTTATGTCGCTAATTTCAACATTAATATGTAGATGGCGAGGAATTGAAAAATCTATGCAAGGTACATTTGCGAATAGCATCGCGTTAAATAATTCAGGAAATCTTGGATTGCCAGTAAATGCGTTAGTTTTTAAAAATGATCCTTTTGCATTGAGTATTGGAGTTTTAATTGTTTTGTTTCAAAATATCATGACATTTACTGTTGGGGTATATAATGCAGAGGCTTCAGTTCAAATGAAAGAAGCAATTATGAAAATGCTAAAGCTACCAATCATATATAGTGTAGTACTTGGCTTTATTCTTCAACTATCTCATGTGAAATTAAATCATGAATTGGTTACCATTTTAAATCCTATTACTGAATCATTTGCCCCATTTGCGTTAATTACACTTGGAGCTCAATTAGCTGAATCGGGGAAAGAAATTAGCTGGAACAATTTAGCGATTAGTAACTTCTTAAGATTGATTGGTGGTCCAATTATTGCATTTGCCCTTATAAAAATTTTCGGTTTTGAAGGTGTAGTTGCAAAAGCCCTTTTTATTGGTAGTGCCTTCCCAAGTTCAAGAAATAGTGCATTACTATCATTCAAAGGTCCACATGCAAATTTTGCAGCACAAACTGTCGTTACTTCAACTATATTAAGTAGTCTAACTTTACCAATCGTAATACAACTTGCTAGTACGTTCTTTTAATGTGTTTAAAAATTCATTCCTTTTCTTAGAAGTCCACTCGGTAAAAATGCCTTTCATCTTTTGTAAAAAATAAATAGTTTGATTCAGAACAATATTTAATTTACATCAATAAATTATTTTAGAGGTGATTAATAGAATGAGAAGACTTTTATTTATTGGACTTATCATTTTAAGCATATTCTGTTTAACAAGCTGTCAGTCAAGTGACTACGGTAATGGCAAAAAGGATGATCAGTCATCACAAGTTGATAAGGGGAAAACCACTGATAAGGGCAATACACCAGATAAAGACAAAAATACTGATAAAGGAAATACACCAGATAAGGGAAATAATAATCCGCCAAAAAAGGATGAAACTAAGCCACCAGTTAAAGCCTTTACACCAGTTGAAAACGATGCATTTAAAGTCACTTCAGTCGTAAATGACACAACAGGTAAGAATGTGTTAATTGTTGAAGGGAAAGCTAGTGTTTTTGAAGCAACATTTCTTTATCGAATAGAAGATGGTCATAATGTATTGGCCGAAGGTCACACAATGGCTGATATGGGTGCTCCCGAATGGGGGAACTTTAAACTAGTAATTAATTATAATCAACCAACAAGTCCAAATGGAGTACTTACACTATATGTAGCAAGTGCAAAAGACGGCCAACCAGAACATATATTAAATATACCGATTCAGTTTCCAAATTATAAATAAGTATTTAATGAAGATTTTTAAGATGCACGAAGCCGTTGGTCCAACCAATTTTAGCTTGCAAATTGTTTAACATAAAGTCGAATATAAAATAGTCAATAGGGAATATGACATTAAATTGAACTTATTTATATATAATCATTTTTTGGATGATATATCATTGGTTTTAACTGTTAATATTTTAAGCAATTTTATGATTCAAAATCACTAGTAATGATTTTTTTCTGAAGTTAAAAATATTATGATCAAATTATTAGAAAACAAATTCAGTTGATTGGTTTAATTAAAGTTCAATATTAGTTGACCTATAGCTTATTAATACACCACGGTTAGGTTACTCTAAGTAAAGGCTTTTTGATTAGGGTTTATTACAGACTTTTTTTGATGAATAAGTTGATTGGAACTAAAGGGGTGCTCGACTCCTATGGGATAAGCGGGAAGGCTGAGACCCCGCAGGCTTGCCGAGGAGGCTAAAGAATCTCGCCCCATGGAAAGCGAGCATCCTGTAGTGGAAATCAACATCACTCTACTCCTTTTACGAAAATTTGGTAAATTAATTGACAAGGAAGTTTTTCAACAGTGTGAAATGACTTTAGTAAATACTAAAGTCATTTTTTTTTAACATTGAGAAAATAACTTCAAAAATTACATAAAATAGCCTAAAATAAAAAAGCTTATACAATATTTTTTGGAAAGCTTTTGGACTTTTCTTAAATAAATTTTAATCGTTTTTAAGTGAAATTATTAGAAAATGTACACAATAGGTAGTAATATCAAGATTATTAAGATAAACTATTAAAAATTTCTAATAAAACTCTAATTAAATTTTAAAATATTCATAAAGCCATTTTCATCTTAAACAGATATCCTTATACAATACAAATAATAATTTTATAGATGTTATTATAAAAAAAAATGAGGGATAAAATATATGAAAAAAATATTAATTATAGAAGATGAGAAAGAATTAGCAAATTTTATACGATTAGAGTTAGAGTATGAAGGAAATGAAGTTCATATTTCAAATGATGGAAGAGACGGTTTAAACCTAGCAATCGACCAAGAATTTGACTTAATCTTGCTTGATTTAATGCTTCCTAATTTAAGTGGTATTGAAGTTTGTAGACGAATTAGAGCGCATAAAGATACACCAATTATTATGATTACAGCTAGAGATAGTGTTTTTGATCGAATTTCTGGATTAGATAGTGGTGCAGATGATTATATTTCAAAACCATTTGTTATTGAAGAACTTTTAGCTCATATGCGAGCAATCTTTAGACGCATCGATCGTTCAACAAATTTACACTGCTTAAAATTTAAAGATTTGTCATTAGATTCTGCAGCTCGAGTTGTTAAAAAAGATGAAGCGATCATTGATTTAACGAAAAAAGAATTCGATTTATTGTATTTATTAATGAGCAATGTAAATCGTGTATTAACTAGAGAAATTTTATTAGAAACTGTATGGGGCTATGGCTCTACAATTGAAACAAACGTAGTGGATGTTTATATTAGCTACTTAAGAACAAAACTAGATGATAAAAATAATACCTATATTCACACTGTAAGGGGTACTGGGTATGTAATGAGGATGTAGAGGTGGATCTTACCTTGTTAAATAAGCTTTCGATTAGATGGAAAATAACAATTACAATCGCTGTGCTTATGTTTGTCATATTTACATTATGTAATCTTATTCAAAGTGCTTTGATTCAAATGTCAGTCATGAATCAGCAGCAACATCGTATTGAAAAGAGATTATATGATACGTCAGCTTATTTAGATGAAGAATATAAAACGAAACGACCTACTGCGGCTTCTTTTGCAGAAAACAAATCATATTTTGAAAAAATTATACAAAATAATGAGATGATTCGATTAATCGATAAAGATGGAAAAGAAATATTTACAGTTTCAAGAACGATGCCTAAAATTCATATTAATAAAAAAGACTTCGGTAAAATCCAAAAATATAGACTACACAATCAAGAAATTTTAATTAATAGTAAGCTGTTACATTATAAGAATTTTGATGGTGTTTTAGAAGTTGCAATGAATGTAGAAATCTTTTCGAAATTAATTAAAGAATCATTCATGATTCTCATTCTAGGAACAACCATTTCGTTAATTTTAAGTATTTTAAGCGGTTATTTCTTATCTAAAAAAATATTAAATCCTATTAAAAATTTAAATCAAACAATGATTAAAATAAAAAATAATCAATTAAAAGAGCGAGTTTTTGTAGGAGAAACAAAAGATGAGCTATCTGAACTCGGTCTTCTTTTTAATAAAATGATGGATGAGTTAGAGGCTTCAATTACAAGACAAAAGCGTTTTGTTGAAGATGCTTCTCATGAATTAAGGACACCTTTAGCAATCATTCATGGTCACTTATCACTTGTTAATCGCTGGGGGAAAAAAGACGAAACTGTTTTAGAAAACTCATTAAATACATGTATTAATGAAACAAACAGAATGATTATTTTAACGAATGAGCTTCTACAGTTAACAAAGCTAGAGAAAAATAGCGAAAAGATTGAACAGTATGCTCCAACAAATATTAATGAAGTGTTAAATGAGATAATAAACAATTATCAGCTCTTACATGAAGATTTGGAAATTCACTTCCACACTCCTAATCAAATTGTCGATAAAGCAAATATTGCAAGAGAACATTTAATGCAAATATTAATTATTTTGTTTGATAATGCAGTTAAGTACAGTAAAGAACATACCATTATCGATATAACTACAGCACAAGTTGCAAACAAGATTGAAATCAAAGTGATAGATAACGGAATCGGTATTAAAGAAGAAGATATTAATCATATATTTGACCGATTTTATCGAGCTGATAAAGCGAGAAGTCGAGCTAACGGCGGTAATGGTTTAGGCTTATCAATCGCAAAAGATCTAATTGAAAACTATGGTGGCAATCTACAAATTACAAGTAAAAATGGAGAAGGCACAACTGCTTTCATCACATTAAATACTATTTAGATAAAATGTGTATCTAAATTCTCCAAAAGAAGAAAATCACAAGATGTGTTACAAAATCTTGTGGTTTTTTTTTTCAATAAAGTTCACTAAACATTCCCTATTCTCTAACTTGGTGTCTCATCAATTTAATAGTTTAGTGCCTTATTTTATGGTAAAGTTGAATAAAATGAAAATTCTTTTAATTCGGAGGGAGAAGAAAGATGAGCTTTGTAAGCATTGCTATAAATAATGCAATTATGATTGAAAGTTTACGTAGTGCTGGTGTAGAAAACATTCAGTTAATTAACGCTGTGAAAGAAGAGAATTTCGAGTTTTTAAATCAATATGGTAATGGTTTTCCTGACTGGGAAACATTAATAAAACTGTACAAAAACAATGAAGAAAATTTTAATAAAATTGTTAATGATGGCTATCAAATCAAATTTTTAACAAAAGGATCATTAATGACTTTACTAAGATATAAATTTGGCATTGAAGTTGAAAAAGATTATGAAGAAATGGGAACTGCAATTCAAGGCTTTTATTTATCTGAAGAAGCAATTAATCTAATTAAACATACACTTGCAGCAAACTGGAGTTTAAGTACATATGTTGATGAAAAAGATGGGCTGAAAAAAATACGTATAGAATTAGTAAAAGGTAGTGAAGCTGTAACAAAGTAAATTATATGGATTAATTTAGTAGAGGGACAATTTATAGAAATTGTTCCTTTTTTACTAACTATAAAAGGGATCAACTAGTGGAAACAAAATTCATAATCAAAAATGAAAAAGGAGTAAAGCAATGGGAGTAAAAAAACTATTTTGGGAAGATCCTTATCTTTCAAAAACTACTGCAATTGTTACGGAAGTAGATGGCAGGAATGTTACTTTAAACGAAACCATTATTTATGCTTTTTCGGGAGGGCAACAATCGGATTCAGGGAGAATTGGTCATTATGAGGTGATTGAAGCTAAGAAGGACGGATTAGACATTATCTACACTTTACCAGAAAATCATGACCTTCAAAAAGGACAAGAAGTAGTGATTGAAATCGATTGGGAGAAACGATATCGAATTATGAAGCTACATTTTGCTGCAGAAATCATCTTGGAGCTAATGTATCAAAACTATCATAATCCTGAAAAAATTGGTGCAAATATTACTAGTGATAAAGCTAGAATTGATTTCTATTGGGATGGAAAAATCTCTGAAACATTCCCACTTTTAGAGACAAAAGCAAAGGAGCTCATTGAAGCAGATTTAGAAATATTTAGTGAGTTTGATGACCCAGAAAATCAAAGAAGATATTGGGAAATTAAAGACTTTGGTAAAGTTCCGTGTGGTGGGACACATATTAAGCGAACAGGAGAAATTAAAGGAATAAAGTTAAAACGAAACAATATAGGAGGTGGGAAAGAACGGATAGAAATTTATTTGATGATCTAAATAGAATATTTGAATCTAAAAAACGAACCTAAAGGCTAGTGTGAAAACTGTTAGGATCGTTTTTTTTTTGTAATTTTTTATAAAATCCAGAAATTTAATAAATAAGCACAATTATTTGGTAGAAATATGTCGAAAATAACTTGAAAACGGCGGAAACCTTGAAAAATATAGATAAAAATGTCCCAATTGACCGAATATTAGAAAAAATTATAATTAAATTTAATGAGTCAGAGTAAGGTAAATCAATATTCTGGTATGCCATTACTTAGTAAATGTAGTTTTAGTAGGGACGAGAACAAACGTTATTCACTAGAAAAGAGGGATTAGGTGGAGAAATCAAAAATTGAAAAGTTTAGTAGAGTGTTAAAAGGCTCTGCAGCAGCAGCCATATTTTTGGGAATGTTATTACCAACAAGTCAAAAAGACTATGTATCTGCAACAACTATACATGGCAAATCATCTGAACAAATATTAGCCTCATTGACCCAAGAACAAAGGGATGCTTTAACGAAGCTAAAATCGATTGAGGGCTATGGATTACAAGGATTTGATAAAAAGGACTTAAAGAGTAGTTCTGATATATCTGTTATTGTTGAATTTAAATCCAAGCCTGAAAAGGTTGCTATTCTTGAATCTGCATTAGAAGGGAAATCTTTAACTTCCACTGAGGCGAAGAATAGGGTTAAACATGATCATACTGCCTTTGAAGAAGATTTAGCGAAAATCTTACCAGCTTCTAAGGAGAAAAGCGGCAGGGATCAATATAAAATTACTCGTTCATTTGATACTGTTTACAATGGGGTTTCTATGAAACTACCAGCGAATGAAGTTGAAAAACTATTAAAATCTGATTCAGTTCAAGCTGTTTATAAAAGTGTTGAATTTTCTATAGATCCACCAGAAACTCCGGATTCTACAGAAGAACAAGATTCAATTAAAAGAATAGAGAGTATACCATTTTTAGGTGTAGATAAGCTACATGAAGAAGGGATTACAGGCAAAGGGGTAAAAGTCGGCGTAATTGATACAGGAGTTGATTATAATCACCCTGATTTGAAGGATGCATTTAAAGGAGGATATGACTTAGTAGATAATGATCCAGACCCGATGGAAACTACATATGACGATTGGAAAAAATCTGGTCGTCCTGAGACTGATCAAAATCTTTCACCTTACTATACAAGTCATGGTACGCATGTTTCGGGAACGATTGCAGGTAGAGCCAAAAATACTGGTGGTGTGGCTGTTAAGGGAATTGCACCTGATGCTGACCTTTTTGTTTATCGTGTTTTAGGACCTTATGGAACTGGAGAATTGGAAGATATTTTAGCTGGAATTGAAAAAGCAGTTGAAGATAAAATGGATGTTATTAATCTTTCTCTAGGAGCAAACATTAATGATCCAATGTATCCGACTAGCACAGCGATAAATTATGCTGTACTTAACGGTGTGACGGCATCAGTTTCAGCGGGGAATAGCGGACCGAACTCTTATACACTAGGTTCACCAGGGGCTGCAGCACTTGCATTAACGGTAGGAGCAAGTAGTGCACCTATTCCAGTTACTAAATATACAGGTGTTCTTAACGGAATAGAAACACCATTTCAATTAAGTACTCTCTATAATGATTTTGTTTCAGACTTAAAAGTTTTTAACGGTCAAACTTTAGATGTAGTAGACTTAGGGGTTGGAAATGACTCTGATTATTTAAATAAAGACGTAGCTGGAAAAGTTGTTTTTGTAAGTACAGGTGTAATTGGTACGCAATCCAAGACTGTCTATGCAAAAAATCACGGAGCACGTGCAATCATTGCTTATAGTAATATTCCAAATGCTGGCCCATCACAATTCGTAAAAGAGGAGCAAAACTTTATCCCTGCATTTTCAATGAGTTATGAACAAGGTTTAGATTTTAAAGCACAATTAGCAGCCGGCCATACTAAACTGACTTTTAAAGATTTGGAAGAAGTTAATACAGATGCAGATAAACTTGCTAGCTTCAGTTCACGTGGACCTTCTAGAAGTAATTACGATATGAAGCCAGAAATTACAGCTCCTGGTGTAAGTGTGTTATCAAGCGTGCCTGCTTATTCGATTTATAAAAACGACCAAACAAATTATAAGTACGCTTATTCTCGTATGTCAGGTACATCTATGGCAGCACCTCATGTTACAGGTATTTCTGCTTTATTACTTCAAGCAAATCCATCGCTTGAACCTGGTGACATAAAAACGATTTTAATGAATACTGCTAAGCCTTTAGCAGATAGCTATAGTGTCTTTGATGTAGGTGCAGGTCGTGTAGATCCTTATCGTGCTGTTCATACGGGAATGAAAATACAAGTTCAAGACGAAACAGTTTTTCCACTCAATGGCGAGAACTTAAAAGTAAAAGAAATAACAGGTGGACTTAGCTTTGGTAGTCACTATGCAGATGAAGATATTTTAGTAGAAAAGAAAGTAAACTTTACAAATGTGGAGGATAAACTAAAGAAATTTAATGTAGATGTTAACTTTCAAACAGGTATTAATGGCTCCCTGAGTGCTAGCGAAAACGGAGTTATTGTAAATATTCCTTCAGAAATTAAAGTTCAATCGTTAGATACGAAGAAAATACCTGTATCTATTTCCGTTCCAGCAAGCGCTAAGGCAGGAATTTATGAAGGGTATATTGTTGTAACAAATAAAGATGACAAGAATGAACAATATCGAATTCCTTTTAGTGTTCGCACGACAGAGGAAGGATTCAATTCAACGACATTATCTTATAAATCAATGTCACCTTCATTTTTACATGTGAAACGTAGCTTTAGTGCAAATCAATTTATTGATATGATTTTTAATTTTAAATCACCTATGAAACGAATGGACATCGTATTACAAGATGGAAAGACAGGAAATGATTTAGGGGTTATTGGTACAATTGATCTAAGTTCGTCATACGATGGGACAAATTATTTACTAAGTGCTTTCTTTAATGGTACTTACCATGCTTATACTGATAATACAACACAGCCAATTTCGCCGACATTAAGTTATGTAAAACCAGGGCCATATCGAATTAAAATAATTGGTACGAGCGCTAGAGATAAAGTATTCGTTAACTATAATGATTTATATATAGACAATAATATCCCGACAATGTCGACATCATTTGATGGAAATGAGTCACCTGTTATAGAATATCAACCAGGTCAGAAAACAATTCCTGTTCAAGTGAATGTAACTGATCAAGAAGTTGCAAATATGATTGAATTCGGAATGAAAGTTGATCAATCAATTAACAAAGTAAATTATTCAGTTAATGGTAACTTCAATCCTGTACTTCCTGTAGGAGTAGATGGGAAAATCGACTTAAGTGTACCAATAAACGAATCAAGTACACTCTTAACCTATACTTTAAATGGATTAGATGGAGCAAATAACACGACACAAAAGAAAAACTATTACTTTGTTAAAGCTGGGTCGCCTTACGGATATGTGAAGACTGACAATGTAAATGTGAAAATGGGAGATACGGTTAATGCTACGTTTGTTTTAAATAATGTTCAAAATCTGAAATCAGCTGAATGGACGCTTAATAATATAGGTCAAAACTTCGAGGTTTTAGATGCGAAAGCAAATGAAGCATTGAAGGATTTAGGCGCAACAGTAACTGTTGAAACGTCTGGAAATAATTCAAAAGTAAAGCTTGCTTTAGATGAAGCGAAAACAGTTAGTGGAAAAATACCTGCTATAAATCTAAAATTAAAGGTGAAGAGTACAACATTTGCGGTGAGTGCACCTGTAAATCCAATAATTGCTTATACGAATGATCAAGGTAATCGAATTACACTTTCTTCAGCTGGTATGGAATGGTTGATCCAACCAACATTCTCTGAAGTATTTGGTACATTAGGTGCAGAGGCTTCAATTTATAATCGAAATTGGAATTGGACAACTTCTGGTGCAACTGTTCGAGTGATTGATGGAAATGGTAAAGTATACGATGGCTCATCTTCTCTAGTAAGTTATGGCGATTACAAAATTTCTAATCTACCATTAACGACTAAATCGTTTACTTGGGAATTAAAAGTACCAGGTCATTTTACGGTGAAGCGTGAAATCCCGATCGGATTAGATAAGAATGGTACGATTTGGGGACAGACATTACAATACTTTAGCGACAAAGCAACTGCAGGAGACGTAAATGGGGATGACGTAATCGATGTTTATGACGCGCTTTATATTCAAACATATTGGGGAACAAATAAAAGAAGTGCAGATATAAATAATGATGGAACAGTAAACGCGACAGATTTCCAATTCGTAGAAAAAAATTACTTAAAACAAAATCCATCGAACCAAAATGCACCAATTCCGAAGAAGAAATACAAAACGCAAACAATAGATACAATTAAAGGAGAACTTGGAATTTAAATAATGGAAATGGCTACCTTTCAATGAGGTAGCCATTTTTAAAAAATCATCTGAATTTCTAATTATTTAATCCAGCTTCTTAAAAATCAAAATTATCAGGGTCTGGACCTACACGTTTATTTGCATCAAGTGTAGCAATTTGTTGCATATCATTTGATGAAAGCTCGAAGTTGAATACTTCAAAGTTTTCTTGAATTCGTGAAGGTGTAATTGATTTAGGAATTACGATTACATTGCGTTGCAAATGCCAACGGATGATAACTTGGGCAGTTGTTTTACCATATTGATCCGCAATCTCTTTTATAACAGGATTTGTTAAAGCTTCGCCACCTTGCATTAATGGGCTCCATGCTTCTAATGCAATGCCGTTTTTATGACAATATTCATGTAATTCGTTTTGTTGAAACATTGGGTGTAATTCGACTTGATCGACCATTGGTTTAATATTACGATGAGCTGCAATATCTTCTAAGTGATGGACATGAAAATTGGAAACACCAATTGCTGGCACAAGCTTTTCATCGTAAAGTCTTTCTAATGCTTTATATGTATCTAAATATTTTTCTTTTACTGGCCAGTGAATTAAATAAAGATCAACATAGTCCAAGCCTAATTTTTTAAGACTTTCTTCATGTGCTTTTAAAGTTGAATCATACCCTTGATCAGCATTCCAAACTTTTGTTGTAATAAAAAGTTCATCACGAGCAACACCAGATTGGCGAATTGCTTCACCTACTTGCTCTTCGTTTTGATAGACAGCTGCAGTATCAATATGACGATAACCTATTTCGATAGCTGTTCGGACAGCATCTACACCATCTTCTGGTGACACACGCCACACACCTAAACCTAATTGAGGCATTTTAACTCCATTATGTAATGCAATAGAATGTTCAAACTTCATTTTAATTCCCTCCTTATTAAAGACTAAATCTAGTGTACAATATAAACTTTAAAAATAAAAAAAATTGATCTAAATTAATAGGGAAATAATAATAAAGCAATTCGATTAGGTGTGTATTTTCCATATTAAAAAATAAAAATAAAACGGTATAAATGAAAACATAATTTTAGAATAATACTATAAATGAGTGCAAAATGGTTGTATATTTTGAGCTTTTCCTTCAATATAAGTATAGGAAAAATGCTCTTTATTTTTGTTTGGAGGGGAAATTTAGATGTTAGATCAGATTTTAGATTTTAATAAGAAGTTTGTTGAAAATAAGGAATATGAGCAATACACAGCTTCAAAGTTTCCGAATAAAGAGGTAGTAGTTGTTACTTGTATGGATACACGTCTAGTTGAACTTTTACCAAAGGCTCTTGATATTAGAAACGGTGACGTGAAAATGATTAAAACAGCTGGTGCAGTTATTGCCCATCCGTTTGGTTCAGTTATGAGAAGTATTCTAGTTTCAATCTATGAACTTGGGGCTAAAGAAGTATTAGTAATCGGTCACCATGAGTGTGGAATGGGGAATACAAATCCTACACGAATAAAAGAAAAAATGGTTGAACGAGGAATTAAAGAAGAAAACCTTGAAATTTTAGGGTTTTCAGGTCTAGATTTAGATAAATGGTTAACTGGTTTTTCGAATGTATACGACAGTGTTAACCACAGTGTTTCAATTATTAAAAACCATCCACTTGTTCCAAAAGAGGTTGAAATTCATGGTCTAGTAATTGACCCACATACAGGGAAGTTAGAAGTAGTTCATCGAGATGAAAAAACTGCTGAATAACGATATAAGATAAACAAAAAAGTTATCCTTTAAGTAGGATAACTTTTTTTGTGTTGTTGAAAAAGAAGCTTGTCAATTAAATTACCAAATTTTCGTAAAAGGAGTAGTGATGTTGATTTCCACTACAAGATGCTCGCTTTCCATGGGGCGAGACCTGAGCCTCCTCGGCTACGCCTGTGGGGTCTCAGCCTTCCCGCTTATCCCATAGGAGTCGAGCACCCTTCCGTTCCAATCAACTTGTTCATTAAAAAAAGTTTACAATAAATTCTAATCAAATAGCTTTTACTTAGAGTAACCTAGCTGTTGCATATTAATTAGCTTGTAGGTCAATTAATTTCGAACATTAATTAAACTATTAAATTGAATTTGTTTTTCTAAAATTAGATCATAATATTTTTAACCTCTGAAAAAAGTCATTACTAGTGTTATTGGATTCATGAAATTGCTAGAACATATTAACCTTTAAAACCATTAATAGATCATCCAAAAAATGATAATTTCATTTAATGTCATTTTTCATGCCGCCACTATGTTTACCAAGATTCAAATAAGTCTCTATCATTTAATGGCTGAACGGGACGGCTATTTGGTTCGAAATAATTTTGATAAGAATGGATTTGTTCTTCGGAAAATTGTATAGGTTTGTTAAAGACTATCCATTTAATCCCTTCAGTACATGGAGGAGTTGTAAAAGAGCCAGTGTACGAAAATTTTTTACTAGTATATGGAATAAAGGACTGCAAATTGATTTTTACAACCTTTCTCTCGAAATCTTCATCCACAGGATTTGCATTTAGGATTTTTTGGAATTCTTTATTCAATCTTCCACTATCAACAAGTACCCCGATGGTAATAATCGATTTTTTATTATTTTCATTTATAAAATGTATCTCTAAATCACTTTGTTTCCCATTGATTGTGTGCTCACTTGGAGTATGGAAATGAAACTGTAGTAATGTATAGTGTGATCCATTTAAATTAATTGAGTTGGAGTGATTAACCGGAATGAATTTTACCGTGTACTGCGACTTTTCTATTTTAAAAAGATCATTATGGTAGTTTATCCCTAAAGGTAGTGATTTTTTTATAGCTTGATCAATATTTACTGGAGATTGCTGTTTCCCAGTTGAACAAAGTGCGTATTTTTTATTGATTGAACTCCAATAATTTGGTCCAGTTTTTCCAGTGTAAGACCAGTCTTCATTTCTTGCAGTTGCAATTGCTGATTTATTTTGATGAACCTCATGCGCAATCTGATTATTTGAAAAGGATGAGAGTGTAAAACTGTATAGTATGATGAATAGAAAAAAATAGTTCATTATATACTGTCCTTCCTTGATATGTATGATAGGATACATTTTAGACAACGATGTAACGGAACAAACCTTTATTAAGGGGGAGAAGATGATGACATTAGAAGAAGTTATGAAATCATTAGAGGAAATGGGAACTGAGCAAACGAAAAAAACTTTTTTACGTCATGGTGCAAAGGAGCCATTCTTTGGGGTTAAAATTGGTGATATGAAAAAGCTTGTTAAATATGTTAAAAAAGATCAGGAATTAGCACGATCACTTTTTCATACAGGAAATTCAGATGCGATGTATTTAGCGGGTTTATCAATTAATCCAAAATTAATGACAAAGGAACAGCTTCAAAGTTGGGCGAAAGAAGCTCACTGGTATATGATTGCTGAAAGTATTGTAGGTGCTGTTGCAGCAGAAAGCCAGTATGCAATCGAATTAGCTAGAGAATGGTTGAAGTCAGATGATGAATTAATTGAAGATTGTGGATGGAGCACTTATAGTCATTATTTATCAATTGCACCTGATGAAGAGATTGATAAGGAAGAAGTTCGTGAATTACTTAATTATGTTGAAAATAATATACATACTTCAAAAAATAGAGTTCGTTATACAATGAATGGGTTTGTAATTTCAGTAGGTAGTTTTGTTCCAAGCCTTACAGTTGAAGCAATGATGGTTGGTCAAAAGATTGGAAAAGTCCACGTGGACGTAGGAGATACGGCTTGTAAAGTACCTCTAGCAAGCGACTATATTGAAAAGGTCGAAGCGAAAGGAAAGCTTGGGGTTAAGAAAAAAACATGTATTTGTTAATTTGATATGTCACCTATTTTTATAGGTGACTTTTTATTAGAAAGAAATGGGAGATATCCATGAATATGAAATCAAATAGATTATATTTAAGAGAGCTTAAAATGGACGACCTAGGTTCATTACACAAACTTCAATCTAATGTGAATGTAATGAGATATATTACAAATCGTCCCAAAACATTAGAAGAAACTGAAAATGAATTATTTAGGATTCTTCAAATGTATAAGGAAAAAAACGCTGATTTTGAAGTAATGGCTGTTTGTAAAAATGAGACTAATCAATTGATTGGAACATGTGCGGTCATAAAAAATGAAGCAGATGAGTTTGAAATAGGCTATCGATTAGCTGAAGAAGAATGGGGAAAAGGTTTTGGTTCTGAAATTGCTAGTTTAATAGAAGACTATTGTTTTGGAATTAGAAAGTTAAATTTTATAGTAGCTTCCGTTGAAGCAAAAAACATCTATTCAGTAAAGATCCTTGAGAAAAAGGGTTTTAATTTAATTTTAGAATCAATTGATGATGAAAATGGTGAATTAACTAAATATTATCGTAAAGACCGTCATAATTATTAGAAACCATCAAATTATCTAAAAGGAGAATCTAATGGACGTTAATATCCATTTTGATCAAGATCATTTTGTTTCTACCATTATAATTACGCTAGTAAATTATATTACTCTTGGCATTTTACTATTTCGGATTTATAGAACAAATGATTTGAAACCAGAAGTATGGAAGTCTATTATTGCAATGCTTATCGGTTTATTTGTCTTTAGTATTAATTTGAATTTTAATCAATACCGAATTGAAATACCAATTTTACCACTTGGATTTTGGATTTTGATGTGGATTTGTAAACGTAATGATAATCAGGAACGATGGGAAAAATATAGACGTTTTGCATGGGCCGGTTTTTTGATTAGGTTTTTCTTTTTATTCACAAGTTTATTGCAAATGATGATCGATTCAGTTATTTATTCATAATTAAAAGAATTTGTTTTCCACTCCAATAATTATTAAAATTAGATTAACGTATATTTATTGGAGGAAAAGGATGAAACAAAAAACAAATCATAATGTACTTTCAGCTTTTATGATTTCCATTTTATTTACAGGATGCAGTAACCAACAAGCTGAAACGAATAATACGAAGAATCACGAAAATCATGCTGAGCATATTCAAACAAGTGATATTAGAGAACAAACAATCAATAAAGAAACTTTGCCGAAGTTTTTAGGAGATCAAGAACAACAGATTCAACAAATTTATATGGTGGCAGCTCAGCATGTTGATTTACTTAAAAATATTCCGTGTTATTGTGGTTGTGGTGAAAGTGTAGGTCATAAAAGTAATTTAGATTGCTTTATTCATGAAGTAAAAGATGATGGTTCAATCGTGTGGGATAGCCATGCAACTTCATGTGTCAACTGTATGGAAATTGCCGTTGAATCAGCGAAATTACAGCAAGAAGGAAAAACGCCGTTAGAAATTCGAAAAGTCATTGATAATAAATATAAAGATGGATATGCCAAGCCAACAAATACCCCTATGCCAAAAGAACAGGGATAAGGATATAAGACAAAATTAAAAGTCAGACAGTTACTGAGAAATTCCGGTAACTGTCTGACTTTTTTATTTATACGCTTATTCCTGCACAATGGATCGATCAATCTTTGTAATTTCTTCAAATAATGCTTGATGCTCTGTTTTGTAAGGAGGAGTGGTTCCTAATTTTTTTTCGATTAAAAAGATAAATATTACGGCTACTAAGCAAATTCCCCAAAAAAGATATCCGATTAGAGTCATTAATTTTTCTCCTTTTGTATGCATTACTAATCATTTCTTTATCATATGTAATATTCCTTTAAATTTTACAAATAATATTTTGACACATATGAACAATTATTCATATAATATATATATAGAAAACATATGAGTGATTGTTCATGTATTCATAGGAGGACAGTTTATGATTGAAGAAAAAAAGAAAGTTGACGAAGTTTGTGATGAGGCTTGTCAACAAACGGTTATGCATGAGGATATAATTCTTTCAGTAAAAGGAAGCATGTTAAATATTGAAACACTAACAGAAGTAGCAGAACTTTTTAAAGTTCTTGGAGATAAGACGAGAACGAGAATATTACATGCACTTAGTCAATCTGAGATGTGTGTATGTGATCTAGCTTATTTATTAGAAATGACTCAATCATCCATATCACATCAGTTACGTGTATTAAAACAGGCGCATTTAGTAAAAAATCGTAAAGAAGGTAAAGTAGTTTATTATTCGTTAGCAGATAGTCATGTTACACAAATTTTTAATCAAGCACTAGAACATATTTTAGAGGATTAATATAGGTGTTTCTTAAAGAGAGGAGTTGAGTTTATTGAGTAGGGGGCAAAGGCAAGTAAATAGTGAATTAAAATTAGAAGGTCTTGATTGTGCTAATTGTGCGATGAAGATTGAAAAAGGAGTTTCCACACTTGAAGGCGTTGATGCATGTTCAGTAAATTTTGCAACTTTAACGATGACAATTACGACGAGTGAGGAACAAAAAGAATCAATTATCGAGAGCGCTAAAGATAAAATTCGTGTATTAGAACCGCATATTAATCCTGTTTCAAAAATGGATACAAAACTTGGGCAAGAAAAGAAACAGGGAATGAATGCTGAAACAAAAAAACTTATTGTTAAATTAGGAATTGGTACTGCTTTATTAATTTTAGCTCAATTACTTAATGTACCAACGCTCTTTCAATTGATTATTTTTATAGCTGCCTATTTAATAGCAGGTGCTGATGTTGTTTTAAAAGCGATCCGAAATATTTTTAGGGGGCAAGTATTTGATGAGAATTTCTTAATGGGAGTAGCTACAATTGGTGCATTTATTATTGGTGAATATCCTGAAGCTGTTGCTGTAATGCTATTTTATCAGCTAGGTGAATTGTTCCAAAGTATTGCAGTAAATCGATCACGGAATTCGATTTCAAAATTAATGGATATACGTCCCGATTATGCTAATTTAAAAAATGGAGACAAAACTGAACAAGTATCTCCTGAAAAGATTCAAATTGGTGATAAGATCATCGTTAAACCTGGGGAAAGGGTTCCGTTAGATGGAATTGTAAAAAGTGGATTTTCAAGTGTTGATACTTCTGCATTAACAGGTGAGTCATTACCAAGAGAAATATTTGAAGGTGATGAAGTATTAAGTGGATTTATAAATGTTCAAGGTTTACTCGAAATTGAAGTCACAAAGGAATTTAATGAATCGACAGTATCAAAAATATTAGAACTTGTTCAAAATGCAACAAATAAAAAGGCTCCTACTGAAAATTTCATTACAAAATTTGCAAAAGTTTATACACCTATAGTTGTGATCACAGCAGCTATTATTGCAATCATTCCACCAATTTTTATTCCAGGTGAAACACTTTATGATTGGGTATATCGAGCATTAATTTTCCTAGTTATTTCATGTCCTTGTGCTCTAGTTGTTTCAATTCCTTTAGGATTTTTTGGAGGAATCGGAGCAGCATCAAAATCAGGTGTATTAGTAAAGGGAAGTAATTATTTAGAAGCATTAAATGATTTGAAATATATTGTGTTTGATAAAACTGGAACGTTGACGAAAGGGCAATTCCAAGTAAGTTCGATTATACCTACTCGCGGTCATTCAAAAGAGGAATTACTGGAATTAGCTGCTTACGGAGAGTTTTATTCTACTCACCCAATCGCATTATCAATTCGTCAAAAGTATGGAAAAGATATAGATGAAGCAAAGCTATCTAACTATACAGAAATTGCCGGACATGGAATTAGCGTTAAGATTAATGGAGATGCTCTGTTAGTAGGGAATTCAAGACTAATGGAAAGTCATTCAATTTTATATGAACCAACTAGAGAAGTAGGCACAACAGTTTATTTAGCAAAAAATAATCATTATATAGGATCAATTGTTATTGCAGATCAACTAAAAGATGATGCGAAAAAAGCGATACTTGAGCTTAAAAAAGTAGGAATTAAAAAGACTGTCATGTTAACCGGTGATGCTAACTCAGTTGCTAAAAGTATTGGTAAGGAATTAGCAATAGATGATATATATTCAGAGCTTCTTCCACATCAAAAAGTAGAAAAGCTTGAAATGATTGAAAAAATAAAATCATCAAAAGAAAAAATTGCATTTGTTGGGGACGGTATTAATGATGCACCAGTATTAGCACAAGCAGAAATAGGTATTGCAATGGGAGGAATTGGTTCCGATGCAGCGATCGAAGCTGCTGATGTTGTATTAATGTCGGATGAACCTTCAAAAATTGTAGATGCAATTAAAATCGCTAAACGTACAAGACAAATTGTATGGCAAAACATCTTTTTTGCTTTAGCAGTGAAAGGATTTTTCTTATTACTAGGTGTAATCGGGATCGCTACAATGTGGGAAGCAGTAATTTCAGATGTGGGAGTTACTGTTTTGGCAGTGTTGAATTCGATGAGAGTAGTTAAATATAAATAAAGCTAAAAAACTCAGACTAAATGAAATTAGTCTGAGTTTTTTAGCTTTATTTAAACAGAGCGTTTTCTTTTTTTGATAAAAAGGAAGATCAAAACGACCAATCCAATTGCTAATATTCCATAAATAATACTTGAATACAAATCCATATACTCAACAATCTTTTCCCAGGATGCACCGACTGATGCACCAACTAAAACTAAAATTGTATTCCATATTAATGAGCCTAAAGTTGTAAATAACAAAAAGATCCAAAAATTCATTCTTGCCATTCCAGCTGGTATAGAAATTAAACTGCGTATTAATGGAATCAGTCTACAGAAAAAGACAGTCCAAACACCGTATTTTGAAAACCATTCGTCCGCTTTATGTACATCTTTTTTAGTTAAGCGTAAAAAATGGCCCCAGCGTTCTACGATTTTTTCTAACGTTTTTATATCTAGTAATGTACCAATCCAAAAAAGTATGATTGCTCCAATAACTGATCCTAAAGTTGAAAAGAAAATAACACCTAGTTTAGAAAGTGAAGATTCTGTGGTCATAAACCCACCAAACGTTAAAATTACTTCAGAAGGAATTGGAGGGAATATGTTTTCTAATGCAATTAATAAAAAGATACCTAAATAACCAAATGTATCCATTGTTTCAATAATCCAGTTTTGCATGAAATTACCTCAGGTTTGATTTTTATTTTCAAGAAATAATTAGAAGTTTTTAATATTCCTTGTGAAAAAATATACTATGTAACTAGTGATTTAGGCAAGTAATTGTAAAACTAGTTCCAAAATATATTAAATAAACAACTAATAAGGTGTAGATTTTATGTCTGTTGAACAATGAATTAAAATATTTTTTTTGAAAGTGAAAGGATTTAGATCCGTTTATAGAGAATTAAAGTAGATTAATCTAAAAACAGAAATTAGATTTGGTTAAAACACTTCTCCTAAATCTAAAGAAATGTAATTAGTTAATTAGGGATAATGTCTTAGTAAAAAAAGGAGGATGGACATGTTTAAGGTTCAAATAAGTGAGGATTTATCATTCAATCTATTAACACCCAAATATGCAGCAACATTAGTAGAGGCACTGAAGGAAAATCAAAACTCCTTAAAAGAATGGTTGATTTGGGCTGAAAATATTCCATTGATCGAGGATTATCAAAAATCGATTATACCTATGTGGTTACAAAAGTTTGCAGATAATAATGGTTTTGAAGCGGGCATTTTTTATAAAAATGAACTAGTAGGTATGTTAGGATTACATTATATAGACTGGTCGAATCAAACAACTGAAATAGGCTACTGGTTAAGTGAACATGTACAGGGTAAAGGGATAATGACTCGTGCTGTAGATGGTTTAGTTTCATATTGTTATGATGAGCTTAATCTTAATCGAGTTGTGATTAGAGCAGCTGTTGAAAATGGGAAGAGTAGGGCAATTCCTGAACGTTTAGATTTTAAACAAGAAGGTGTCCAAAGAGAAGCACAACAAATTAGAGAAAAGTTTTATGATATTGCTGTTTATAGTATGTTGAAAAATGAATGGAAAAAGTAAATTAATATATTTGCGTTAGCTAAAAATGCTAACGCTTTTTTGTGGAGTAATAATGATGGAGGAAAAAAAGATGACTTATAATACAATCTTGTTCGATTTAGATGGTACATTAACGGATCCAAAAGTAGGGATTTTGAACTCGGTAAAGTATGCATTACAGAAAATGAATATAGCTATTCCATTAGAAGCAGAGCTTTTAAAATTTATTGGGCCTCCGATTCAACAATCTTTTTCTGAAATTTTTCAATTAAATGAAAAAGATATATTAAATGCAGTTCGTTTTTATCGCGAATACTTTTCTCAGAGTGGTATGATTGAAAATAATGTATATGACGGGATACGTGACCTTCTAAGCGATTTGCAAAAGGAGAAAAAAAGGCTATATGTAGCGACTTCAAAACCAACTATTTTCGCAAAGAAAATATTGAGTCATTTCCAACTCGATGAGTTTTTTGTTGATATTGTTGGAAGTGAACTAGATGGCACAAGAATCGATAAAGGCGAGATCATTGAGCATATTTTTGAAATGAATAATAATCTTTCTAAGGAAGATTCAGTAATGGTTGGAGACCGACTTCACGATATAAAGGGTGCCAAAATCGCTAATATTGATGCAATTGGAGTAACTTATGGTTATGGAAGTGAATTGGAATTAACTGATGCAGGAGCGAATGCAATTGTTAGTAGTGTAGATCAACTAAAAAAAATGTTATTAAATGAGAGTAAGATAATGGTCTAATAATGAAGGAGGAGTTTGATTGAAGAGTGGAAAAATACATTATGCTTGGATTATTTTAATTGTTACTTTTTTATCCGTCATTATTGCCGCAGTAACAAATACGATGTCTGGAGTGATGATGATTCCATTTGAAAAGGAATTTGGTTGGAGTAGAGCATCAATTTCTGGTGCGTTTGCGATTTGTATAACTCTTGTTGGATTCTCTGGTCCATTTATAGCTGGATTATACCAAAAGTTTAGTGTTAGAAAAGTATTGTTAGTAGGTATGGGAACGTTATTAACGGCTATTTTACTAACAACGATTATGTCGCAAATTTGGCATTTATTTATCATTTGGGGAATCATTATTGGTTTAAGTGCGGGGGCATTTTTGACGGTGTTAAATGCGTATGTTGCTACTACTTGGTTTGAAAAAAAGCGTGGTTTAGCACTAGGTCTTTTAACCTCTAGTTCAGCAGCCGGTCAACTTGTATTCTTGCCGCTTATGGCCTATATCGTTGAAAATTATTCATGGAGAAATGCCGTTTTAACAATATTCTCTTTTGGTGTTTTCATTTATGTTTTACTTTGGATTTTTATGAAGAATGATCCAGCAGATGTTGGTGTTTTACCTTTAGGGGCTGAAAAAAGTAATCAGAAGCAAGCGAACAATGTTAATCCAGTTAAGGCAGCTTTTGATGGGTTCAAATTAGGTGCTAAATCGAAAGTTTTTTGGTTATTAGCAGGGAGTTTCTTCGTTTGTGGCTTTTCAACTAGTGGTTTAATCGGTACTCATTTTATCTCACTTTGCATCGATTATGGATATAAAGAGGTGACGGCTGCTAGTATTTTAGCGTTCATGGGAATATTTAATATTATAGGTACGACTTTATCCGGATATATTTCTGATCGCTTTGATAATCGTTGGTTATTATTTTGGTATTATGGTTTAAGAGGATTGTCACTACTTATTCTACCTTTTGCTTTATCTACTAATTCAATCATTTATTTAAGTGCTTTTGCCATTTTCTATGGGATGGATTGGATTGCTACAGTTCCTCCAACTATTAAACTAGCGACGGATCATTTTGGTAAAGAGAAGGTAGGGGTAATCTATGGATGGATTTATACCGCCCATCAATTAGGTGCTGGAGCCGCAGCATATGGTGGAGGTTTAATTTATTCTTGGTTAAATGCCTACCAATCGATTTTTATTGCAGCAGGTATCTTTTGTTTAGTCGCAACATTATTTGTGCTTAATATTAAAAAAAGAGCGGTATTAAATCAAAATTTTTCTGCGTAGAAGGAAAATTAATAAACAAAATATTTAATAATTGAGGTAGAATAGATGACCTATCTTTATAAAATAACAAAAGAAAAATATAAAATAATGCGCAAGAAAAATTGTTTTTGGGAAGGTAAGATTCGTAAAATTTGTGAGTTAGAAAAAATCGATTATGAGAAGCTTACTCGATTTTCGTACGGTGGAAATATTGTTTTTAGTATAGATGGTGATATTGTAATTAAATTATATCCTTCTTATGTAAATGACGAGTTCATAAAAGAGAAGCAAGTTCTTGAGTTTTTAAACAGGAGAACTTTGTCCGTAGATGTTCCTAAATTAATTTCAACTGGTCAGTTCGAAGGCTGGAGCTATTTAATAATGAGTGAACTAAAAGGGACTCTTTTAATTGATATCTTTGATGACCTCACTTTCGAGGAGAAAAAGCAAATTGCGTTTGATTTAGGAAAAATAATAAGAGAAATCCATGACGCAACGATCTCAACAAAACAAGATGATTATGATCAATGGAAGCAATTTATTAAGAATCAATTGGAGCAAGTAAAGAATCATCATAAAAACAACAGAATGAATGATGAGTTATATACACAATTAACAAGCTATGTAGATGATAGAACATTGCAAGGAAATGTGGAGATAGTGTTATTAACCGGAGAATACACGCCATTTAATTTAATCATGAATAAAGTTGATGGTATGTGGAAATTTACTGGTTTAATTGATTTTGCTGATTGCTTTGTAGGAAACTCAAAATATGATTTACTTGGCCCAATTGCGTTTATGTTTTATCCTTTTGAAGGACTAAATAAAATTTTTCTAGAAAGCTATGGTTATACGAATAATGAATTAAATGAGAGCTTACAAAAAGAATTAATGACGTATTTATTACTACATCGCTTTAGTAATATTAATTTCTATCAAGAAAAGTCCGAAGTAGCTAAGAAAGCTACTTCGTTACAAGAATTAGAAAATATATTTTTTAATTTTAAGTAATTAACAATAAAATGTGCATCGGGAATGGCTTGAATTAGTCATTTTCGATGCACTTTTGTATTTAATTTAATGCTATTAAAAATGGATATAGTTCAGCAGTCATTACATTTTTTTTAACAGCCGGATCATTTTGCATAATTTCTTTTGCATGCTGTAAGCTTTCTGTTTTTAAGATGACAATACCAAACTCAGCTTGTTCGGTTCTTCCTGCTAAAGATACTGTCTTTTCTTTATTTAAGTTCTGTAGATAATGAAAATGCTCTGATACAATATTTTGTTCTTCTTCCGTTGAATCATGTAAAAAAGTAGATCGAACTGGTTTTAAAACATAAATAAAGTTTTCCATTTAAGCCACATCCTATCGTATATACGAGTTATTATTACTATAGAATCTGGTTAAATCCATTCGTTTTTCTCCATAATATAATTTAGGAGTGAAATATACAAATGCCATTTGGAGTAGTTAATAAACAGTTGAAGATTCATCGAAATCGAGAAAATTTAAGTTGGGAAATATAAAATGAGGTGAATTAATGATGCATGACGATGAAAAATTAGAGATAATCACTGTGGTAGTTAATCAAATGAATTCTTTAATAACGAATGAGGATTTTAAAACGTATCC
Organism: Gottfriedia luciferensis; assembly: GCF_001712755.1. Lineage (GTDB taxonomy): Bacteria > Bacillota > Bacilli > Bacillales > Bacillaceae_G > Gottfriedia > Gottfriedia luciferensis_B. The sequence continues at coordinate 714 of NZ_MDKC01000008.1, read as the reverse complement.
TAAAACGGAAATTCTTGAGTTAATTCAAAATGAAAATGAATATAGGGTTCCGATTGGAAAATCTATTACATTTAATAAAAATGATAATAAATTACATTTTGATAGTGAAGATGGAGACGTAAATTATTTAGAGGAATTGAAAGCAGAAGATATTACCTCTCTTGAAGAAAAGTTAAAATCAATATCAAATTATATAAATTACTATTAAATTTAAGGACAGTTATAACTGTCTTTTTTCTTTTAGGCTCTGTTAAACTAAAATGTTGATTTTTGCGTACTAAAAAAGACTGTTTTCACCAAAACAGCTTGCGTTGATTCATCATTCATTTTGACTTCATCCTTTCGATTCGATTCGAACGATAATCGATCGGTCATTTCTGGTTTGTGTAAAAAAGGAAAGATATCATTTTAGTTTGGTTGAATGTGTAAAAATGTTACCATTCAAAAATGAAAAAGTCATGACATAAAATATGGATGGACTGGTTGACCTAATGGATAGCGTCCGGGTAGTTACGAGTAGAGGGCGATAAGATAAAAAAGCATCCTTACTGGATGCTCTTGATTTGTGTCACAATTTCGTTGTGTTCGGTGATTAATCTTTTCAACTGTTCTTCGAGATGAGGGTCGTTTTTCTTCGCTAAGATGATCTTGACGATATCGATCGCTTCGCGCGTCTTCATTAATTCTTTTTGCAATTTTTCGACTGCATTCAAT
>NZ_MDKC01000007.1 GCF_001712755.1 Gottfriedia luciferensis | reverse complement strand
AATATTAAATTCTATAATTAATATAGAAAGAAGACTTACGGATTCGGAAATTCAGCTTAATTAATAATTACAATTGAATCCCTTTTTTCACTTGTATAAAATAAGATTTTTTCATTTGATCATCAGATTGTTTATTTACACCAAAGAGTAATACACTCCTATTAACAATGCTACTAGAATACTTAACAATATTAATTATAAAGGCATTTTCCTTTATATCAGAAATTGATATAAATAAACCTTATAACTACAAAATAATATATAATTCTAAAATAATAATAAACCCTTCTTCCGCACTAAAAAGGCCAATTACAAAATCTTCATCTTTTACCAATATGAAAAAAAAGGTGTGAAACTATAGTAAATATCATTTTAAAAAAATAATAATAAATATTCAGTATAGGTAATTAATATAAAAAAGTTAGTTTCAAAAAAAGAAACTTCTTTTAATAGAAGTTTCCTTTCTAATCCGTTATTCATTTCCAACTTGTAGAATTTTTTCATGTTGTTTTGAATCTCTTTTTTGTAGCCAAATAAAGTACACTGAAACTAATATGATCAATAGTAAAATGATTGGTGAAGAAAATAAAAGAATTCCTAAAAAGCAAATTGCTAGAATAAATGAACTGATTTTGAAAAATACGGAATCAAATAATCGAAAACATGCCAATACTCCTAGTAAAGCGTTGCATAAGAAGAATGCATTTGCAATTGCTACAAGTGTTTGAATGCTTAGTAAGTCATTAAAATAAAGAATAAATACAATTATATGAATGCAAAACAAACTAAATAATGATCGAGTTGCGACATTATTTTTATTTTTAAAAGAAAGCCATGAAGGTAATAAACCGTTTTTGGCTTGATCGGCGATTAGCCTTGATACTGCTCCTATTACTAGGAGAACTGTACTAATACATAGTGCAATTGTAATTGATGAAATAATAGGAGTTGCCCAACTTCCAAATAAGCTCTGAAGTAACGGTGCTAATGATTGATTCATCATATTTCCATTTTTAGAATGAATCCACTGGAAGGCAAATGCAACTATTAAACTGACTATTGCTATAATCGTGAAACTTAAGACTACTGCCCTAGGAATTGTTCGTTCTGGAGTTTTTACTTCTAAAGAATAGCTACCGATGACCTCCCACCCGATTAAAGCCCAAAATAACAAAAGTAAGCTTTCTCCAAAATCAGAAATAGTAATTGGTTTAGATAAAGTAAAACTCCCATCAACTGTAAATAATGTATGAATACTGCCAACTATAAGTGTCACTACAATGAAACTAGACATAAAAAAGGCAAATTTTCCAACATCGGCAATGCTTCTAGTTAAAATGATATAAACAAAACATAGTATTCCTAAAGCTAGCCACTTTTCATTGAAGAAGCTTTGATTCGTCAATAGTTGTAAGTAATGTCCTGCCGTACCTGTAACTGCAATTGGTCCAAAACAAACTGCAAGTAAAAAGAAAATAGCTGAAAGGTTTTTTATTTGTGTACCAAATGCACGTTCAACTGCCAATGGCACTCCAGAATCTCCTGGAATCAACAAACTTAACTTACCAAACAATAGTGCAAATATTAAACTTAAGCCAAGCATAAGAACCCAAGCAAAAATAGCATAATTACCAGCAGTTTCATACACTGCAGGTGGTAAAATGATAATTCCCGAACCTAAAATAGGTCCAATCATTAATCCGCTAAGCAATAGAAAACCAATTTTTCGATTCCTCATTCATATCCCTCCAATAGTTATTGAAACAAATTGTCATCTCGTATAATTTAATTATATGAACCAATCTAACATTGGTAAAATGAATAGTTATGATATAAACCATCGGAAAATCCGATACTTAGGAGGCTATTATGGAAATCCGTCATTTAATTACGTTTAAGTCAATAGTCGATATGGGCGGGTTCTCTAGAGCTGCGGTCCATCTCGGATATGCACAATCTACAGTTACTTCACATATACAAGCACTTGAACAGGAATTAGGAGTACCTTTATTTGACCGATTAGGTAAAAAGGTACATCTGACTGAGGTCGGTGAGAACTTTTTAGTTCACGCTATCGAAATGATTCAGCTCTATACAAAAGCAAAAGATGTATTTCACATGGAAAATGAAGAGGTAACCACGTTAAGAATTGGAGCCCCTGAATCTTTAACGATCTATCGTCTTCCACAAATTATTCAAGCCTTTCGATCACAAAATCCGAAAGTAAATATTATGATGAAATCTGGTTCTTGTTGGGAATTACAAGAAGAATTACGTCGAGGTGATCTGGATATTGGTTTCTTCCTACAGGCTCCATTAACGGATTCAGATTTGTATACGGAAACACTAATTGAAGAACCACTTGTCATTTTGTTACCTCCAACTTCTGACTCTAGAACACTTTCATCGTTTACACTAAATACGAATGAAAATATAATTCTCACAGAACAAGGCAGTTATCGTGATTATTTTGAAGCATTTCTAAGAAGTAAGGGTATCGCAACTGAGTCTGGAATGGAATTTTGGAGTGTTGAGGCAATTAAACAATGTGTTATGTGTGGACTTGGTATATCCATACTCCCACTCGTGGCAGTTCAAAATGAAATGCAGCAACAAAAACTAAAAGTCATAAATTGGGATACAAATTTAGGAAGTGTATCTACAATCATGTCTTGGCATAAAAACAAATGGCAATCCAGTGCTGCTAGAAAATTTATGGAAGTTGTTAGAGATCAGTCATCCTTATGGAATCAGTCTATTTAAATCTAGTTTCTAAATAGGTTTTACTTTGGAGTTATAAACTTAGGGAAAAGTTCGGTCACAAACTTTATTGATTAACTTTTTTTGAAAAATATTCGGACTAATCCTTGAAAATTTTTGTGTATTTATATGGTTTCCAGTGGATTTCATTTCGTTTTAGTGGTTTCTCAGTCCATTTTATTGTTATTTCTTCTATTCTTTTGATTCATTTACTCTATACCATCATATTTTGAGACTTTAATTGCAGTTAAGCTGATTTTTATTGCAGATACCTCTATTTTATTTGTAGATTTGACAAATTTATTTGCAGATTGTGCTTTTTTATTTGCACTTCCCATGATTTATTTGCAGCTTCGGCTTTTTTATTTGCACTTCACCATTTAACGACATGAAAAAAAGCTAGTTCCCAACTAGCTTTTTTATTATACAGTCTGCCGTTCGATTAATTTAAACGCAATTTCTTCTTGTGTAACTTCAGAATTAATCGCTTGAATAAAAAGTTTCTTACCCACTTCCCTTAATGGAATTTCGACTGTTGTTAACTTCATTACTTTTGCAATTGGTTGATTATCAAACCCTATTATCGCTAAATCTTGAGGTATAGCTATCCCATGATCATTACAGCAAGTTTGCACACCCGCAGCTACTTGATCACTTGTTACTAACAAAGCTGTTGGTCTCTCTTTTAAATTTAATAAAAGCTGGATGATTCTTTCACCATCTTCAAAATAGTAACAATTATCGAATACAAAATCGTTATTTAGTGATTCATTATATTTACTATGAAAATCAATATAGGCAGATTCTCTTTGTTTACTATTCTTACCCGTTCTACGACCAATACTATAACCGATTTTCCGATGTCCTTTTTGATATAAATATTCTAATGCAATCATGAAACAATTGTATTGATCGATAAATGTTGAGGAAACCCCCGTGTTTCTCGCATCTTCAAATAATACTATTTGTCCATATTGCTTATAAGCCTCAATCATTTCAATTGAACAAATTCTAGAACAAATAATGAGTGAATCTATTTGTTTATGCTGCAGCATCTTTAATGCCTCAATTTCTCTCTTCTCCTCATAATTTGATTGAAATAGTACTAGCTTATAATTATTTTTTATCGCTTCGTTAGCAATTCCATCAATTAGCAATCCAAAGTACGGATGTTGCGAGAACGGAATGACGACTCCAATTAGATTCGTTTTTCCTTTACTTAAATTGACTGCATTTTGATTTCGTTGATAATTGGTTAGCTCAATTGCATTTAAGACTGCTTTTCTTTTTTCCTCACTAACATATGGTTCATCATTTAAAACTCGTGAGACTGTTGTAACTGAAACGCCGGCAATCCTCGCAATTTCTTTAATATTAGACATTTTCTCACCTTTTCTAAACTTTTTCTTGCTCTGAAACTAGTTCCATACTTTACGCTTTTCTCATAATAAAAAGGAGGTACGAATATGCAAATACTTTTTGGTTTACTTTGTTTACTATTTATGTGTAGTTCAATTTTATTTTTCGCTTTCATTGCCATCATACAACAAGAAAAGAAACGAGTTAAGTAATGCAGGCAAAACTAAAAACAATTTTCCTCCCTGTCCTATGTTACATAATCCTTTAAAAAAGCTCTTATTTTCCATGAATACTGTAACTTTACTATGTAAATAATAAAATAGGTTAATAAATTAAGGAGGTATTATGATGGACACTGAAAGAGCATTAGAAATCGTAGCTGCACCTGGTATGATAAATGTAACTTGCGATGGAGTACCAGTTTATATTCAGCATGTTAATAAAAATGAGGGTACAGCAAGAATTTATCCTCTTGATCAGCCACAAAATGATAAAGAAGTATCATTAAGTCACTTAAAAGAACATTAAATGATAAAAAAGACCCAAAAATAAACCTCTATTAAGGAGGTTTATTTTATTTTTGAAGAAAAAACATAAAAATTTAATTATTTAGTTTGATTACAATTTCAACCATAAGAAATATGAAGTTTCTAGAGAATCGTTGTTACTTATGGTACAAGCGCCATTTAGTTCATTTTAACTGAATAAATAGGTACTCAGTAATATGTCGAATTTACTACACATTTTAAAAAAAACTGAAAAAAAAGTCGAAAAATTCTTTGAATATTTTTATAAGTATGATATTATAAAAATCACTTAAACAAGACAATATATTAAATTACTTCGCAGCTAATTGTCAGAATTTTCTATTTTTTAAGGTAAAATTAGAAAATAATAAACTTTCTAAATAGAAGATTAAAAAACTAATAAAATAGGATTAGAGGAGGCTCATATGAATTTATTTCGAAAAAAATCCGTTTCAGGTAGTTCACCTAGTTCACTTAAACAAGTTCTAGGGGCGTTTGATCTTACAATGTTAGGTATCGGTGCCATCATCGGTACAGGTATATTCGTTTTAACTGGTGTAGCAGCAGCTGATTATGCAGGTCCAGCACTTGTTCTTTCATTTATTATCGCAGGTTTAGCTTGTACATTCGCCGCACTTTGTTACTCTGAATTTGCTTCTATGATTCCAGAGGCTGGTAGTGCTTACACTTATAGTTATGTTGCTTTTGGTGAAGTTATTGCTTGGATATTAGGTTGGGATATGGTACTAGAGTATGGACTTGCATCTTCAGCAGTAGCAAGTGGATGGTCTGGATATTTCCAAAGTTTATTACATGGTTTTGGAGTAAACCTTCCAACAGCTTTAACAAGTGCATTTGATCCATCTAAACATACTTTTATTGATTTACCAGCAGTAATTATTGTTTTACTTGTAACGTTCATTCTTACTAGAGGTGTTAGAGAATCTGCAAAACTTAACACGATCATGGTAATTGTAAAATTAGCAGTAGTAGCACTTTTCATCGTTGTTGGTGTTTGGTACGTTCAACCGCATAACTGGACTCCATTTATGCCAATGGGATTCCATGGGGTAACAGCTGGTGCTGCAGTAGTAGTATTTGCTTACTTTGGATTTGATGCAGTATCAACTGCAGCTGAGGAAGTTAAAAACCCTCAACGTAACTTACCAATCGGTATTATCTCAGCTTTAACAATTTGTACAATCTTATATATTGTCGTTTCATTAATTCTTACTGGTATCGTTCCGTTTGATCAATTAGGTGTTAAAGACCCTGTTGCTTTTGCACTAGCATTTATTCACCAAGATTGGGCTGCTGGTTTCATTTCACTTGGCGCAATCATCGGTATTACAACTGTATTAATCGTAATGATGTTTGGACAAACTCGTCTATTCTATGCAATCAGTAAAGACGGTTTATTACCAGGTAAATTATCAAAAGTTAACAAGAAAACTGCAGTTCCTGTAACAAGCACTTGGGTAACTGGCGGACTAGTTGCTTTATTCGCTGGCTTAATTCCATTAAACAAATTAGCTGAATTAACAAATATTGGTACGCTATTCGCTTTCTCTGCTGTTTCTCTTGGTGTTCTAGTATTAAGAAAAACTCGTCCAGACTTAAAGCGTGGATTCAAAACTCCTTGGGTACCTGTAGTACCAGTATTAGCTGTTGTATTCTGTGTATATTTAATGCTACAACTTTCATCATTTACTTGGAAAGGTTTCGTAGTTTGGTTAGTAATCGGTTTAGTAATTTATAGCACATACGGATATAAAAATTCTAAACTAAACGGTAAAAATAAGTTTGATAAGGATTCAAATCGAACTGCATAAGTAAGCAAATCCCACTATAGTAACCTATAGTGGGATTTTTTTGTTAGTTACATATTTTCCACAACAATCTAGAATAATGATAAATATCCACAACAACAAACTTTACAAAAACAGATTTACTTTATGATATGATACGACTTAGGAAATTTTATTTTCGAAGAACAGGAGCTGTTAAAATGTTCCCATTAAAAAATTATTATGAATCATTTATTAAAAAAGATCTTATTGGAGTGAAAAGAGAGATTGCATTAAAACGACTAAGTAATTTACTTGCTTGTCAAAAGATTAGTAAAGATACGAAAGAAGTTGTACATATTCGTTATTTTACTTGTACCGAAACACTTCAGCCTACTGACACTTATTTAGGTACAATTGCTGTGAAGTTTCAAAATGGTTATGTAGTTGAAACTGCAATTTCACTTCCTAAGGAAAAATAATTCATTTATTAAAACTTACGTCTAGGTATAAGCCTAATTACATTATAGACTAGTTTCATAGTTGGCAAAAAAACATACGATACATTATCCACCTCTCCTAATTGTAATTTTCAATTAGTTACATGACCCTAAGGGAGTTTCCCTTAAATATCGTATGAAGGAGGTCACATGTATGAGTACTGGACATCACGGTCACCATCTTAACGGTTTTGCTTTAATCGTTGTTCTATTTATTTTATTAATCATTGTTGGAGCAGCTTGCTGGTCTGGATATGACGGATATGGATATGGACATCACTGGTAATCTTTAAAAACTATAAAACTCCTGTTAAATTTTAACAGGAGTTTTTTTATTATATATTAAGAAGCCTGAGCTTGCTTTGAATGAATTGTATTGATATGTACTGAACTTTTTAAGACGAACAGTTTTTCTATTCCAAGGTAACGATCTAAACTTAACACGTAAACTCGATTTAAAGAAAGTAAAATTCCAAAAGCGCTTGTATATAAGGTTAAACTTATTAAGTTCATATTACCTGAAAGAATGAAATTAATATGCATAAATAGACAAAATAATACAGAAGGAAGAATGAATAAACCCATTATTAATAGAATGCCAATTAAAATTTGAACTACAGGAATCGTGTAATTAAAAAATAAGTAATGCTTCATTGCAAAATGTTGAATGAAATATTTATAAAACTCAGGGACATTTGGCTTTTCAATGGCCAAAATAAAATAGGTTTTAATAAAAGTCCCAGGTTCACTATACCAACGCTTCTCAGTAATTTTCGTAACCCCAGCAAATAACCAACCAATTCCAAATAGAATTCGCATTAAAGTAAATAAACATTGAAAAGCATTATTTTTTAGTTGCTGAATGAATAATTCCATTTAAATAAGTTCTCCAATTCTTTATAGTAAGAAATTCTAAATTCTCACTAATATCATGTGTTTTTTTAAAATTGATATTTAATTCTCAAAATTGATTATCCTCGATAAATTCCACCTCCTTTGCATTTTATTGAAAATAGTTATCATTATCAATTACCGTTTACAATCGTAGCAGTAATGATAATCATTTTCAATGGTAATATTTGTATATAAGGCCTCTTTGCTTGATTCTTCCTATTCCCTTTTACTTCATTTCTTTACCTTCAGCATTTCTCTTAAAAAACAATAAAAAAAAGACCTTCTCTCAAATTTAAGAGCGTAAGTCTTTATAATGCGGCATGCTTTTTAAGAAAAATTTTAAATGAATACCAAATCACCCCACGGTTAATAATATGTTAGGTTTCTATTTTTAATTAAGAGGAGGTTCACTATGAATAAACAACGCGCTCAAGAGATTGCTTCTTCACCTGAAATGGCAAATGTGACGTATAATGGAGTACCAATTTACATTCAACATGTTGATGAAACAAATGAAACTGCTAGAATCTATCCGCTTGGTCAACCAGATCGGGAGGAAGAAGTTTCAATCAATAGTTTGTCGGAACATTAATTCTCGAGTAAAAAAACAAACCTCTTTGTTTTGAGGTTTGTTTTTTCATTGTTAATTCCTATTACCAGCTTAAACTTTCAATTAAATTGCATTTAAGGCATTCTTGTATCGTATCTTTCTTCTGGAAATCGTGTACACAGTTTTTTTGAATTGTGCTCAGTTCAATTTTCAACTGATTCATATTTCTTTCCAAATTCTTTATTTCTTTTATGATTTCTTCTACCCTATTCATATAAGGCTCACACCCTTATTGATAGATTTCTCCGCCTTGTTTTCTAAATTCAAGTGCTTTTTCTTGCATTCCTTCTTCAATGATTGAATCATTCTGAAGTTCTTCTTGTTTTACTATATCTCGAATATCTTGAGAGATTCTCATACTACAGAATTTTGGACCACACATTGAACAAAAATGCGCTGTTTTAGCTCCTTCAGCAGGTAATGTTTCGTCGTGATATTCAATTGCTCTTTCCGGATCAAGTGAAAGATTAAACTGATCACGCCATCTAAATTCAAATCTTGCTTTTGAAAGTGCATCATCTCTTTTTTGTGCACCAGGGTGGCCTTTTGCTAAGTCAGCTGCATGCGCTGCTATTTTGTATGTAATAACACCTACTCTTACATCTTCTTTATTCGGAAGACCTAAATGCTCTTTCGGAGTTACATAACAAAGCATTGCAGTACCAAACCAACCAATCATTGCTGCACCGATCGCTGATGTAATGTGATCGTATCCAGGCGCAATATCAGTCGTTAACGGTCCTAATGTATAAAATGGCGCTTCCTGACAAATTTCTAATTGTTTATCCATATTCTCTTTAATTAAGTGCATTGGTACATGTCCCGGTCCTTCAATCATAACTTGAACATCGTGTTTCCATGCAATTTTCGTTAACTCACCTAGAGTTTCTAACTCAGCAAACTGTGCTTCGTCATTTGCATCGGCGATTGAACCTGGTCTCAGTCCATCTCCTAAAGAGAATGTTACGTCATAACGCTTCATAATTTCACAAATTTCTTCAAAATGAGTATATAAAAAATTCTCTTTATGATGAGCTAAACACCACTGAGCCAAAATAGAGCCACCACGAGATACAATTCCTGTCACTCGTTTTGCCGTTAATGGGATATAACGTAATAATACACCAGCGTGAATTGTAAAATAGTCTACCCCTTGTTCCGCTTGCTCAATTAGAGTATCTCGAAACACTTCCCAGCTTAAGTCTTCCGCAATTCCATTAACCTTTTCAAGCGCCTGATAAATCGGAACTGTCCCTACTGGTACTGGAGAATTTCGGATAATCCATTCACGTGTTGTATGAATATTCTTACCAGTTGAAAGATCCATCATCGTATCCGCACCCCAGCGAGTAGCCCATGTCATTTTTTCTACTTCTTCTTCGATTGAAGACGTAACCGCTGAATTACCTATATTGGCGTTTATTTTTACATGAAAATTACGACCGATGATCATTGGTTCACTTTCAGGGTGATTAATATTCGATGGAATGACAGCCCTTCCTTTTGCAACTTCATCGCGAACAAATTCAGCTGAAACATTCTCTCGAATCGCAATAAATTCCATTTCAGGTGTAATAATCCCTTTACGAGCATAATGCATTTGAGTAATATTTCCATTATCTTTTGCACGTAATGGTTTTCTTTTTAACCCTTTAAATACCTCAACATTATGTTGATCTGACTCTTTTCTATATCCATTATCTTCAGGCTTAATTTCACGCCCTTCATACTCTTCAACATCATTTCGTTCGATTACCCAGTTTTGTCTAATCGCCTTAAGTCCCATTCGAATATCAACTGAGCTAGCTGAATCTGTGTAAGGTCCGCTAGTGTCGTATACTCTAACTGGAGCATTTTCTTCTTCGCCAAAAGTGCCAGTTGTAGGTCTTAATTGAATCTCACGCATTGGCACCTTAATGTCAGGTCTAGATCCTTCAACATACACCTTCTTACTCCCTGAAAAACTAGACATGATGGAAAAATTCATTTCATTTACAGAATTGTTCATTTGATTTCATTCCCCTTTTTAATTAGTTTAAAAAGGACGAAATCCAATCCATTTAAAGCATGAAAAAAGCCGGAATCTTATATTTAAGACCCGGCAAAATGTTAGTAAAACTACATTAACAATTATGTAATCATTAATGAGAAATTTCTAACTTCCCCACGCTGGTATGAACCAGATCAGGTCCTGAGGGTTAAGAAACTAAAATCGCGTTTCTCTCTCAGCCCAACTAATTGGACACCCCTAGTCAATCGATTAAATTGTTCCACCTAAATATAAACCCACAAATTTAAAATGTAAATGTTTTTATTTCCCTAAATTTTTACAGAAATTCCAAATTAAAAAAATTATTAGTTTTTATATTCCACTAAAAACACTTGATTTCACTATACTTCAAGCCCAATTTCTGGTAATAAATTGGACTAGTAAAAATAAATTTAGTATTGAATATTATTTTTTATATGCTATGCTAAGATTAATTTTCATACATATTCATCACTAGGGGATCCCTTGATAAGGGCTGAGAATAAAGTAGTTACTTTTAAACCCTCAAAACCTGAACAGGCTAGTACCTGCGTAGGAAAGTGGCGCATTTTATACTTTTTTCGCGTGCAATGTAACCACTTTCTTTTTTTAGGGAAGTGGTTTTTTTGTTGAAAAAATTTTGATAATGAAAGTGGCTGGGACATGGAACTTATTGCAATTACAGATGATCAGCACACAGTGGAAGTACTTGCTACAAAAATAATTCAAATAATCGATGCAGTTGATTATGTACATATTCGCGAAAAATCGAAAAAGGCAATCGAGCTAATATCACTCTTAAATCTACTAAAAATGAACAAAGTAGATATGAAAAAAATTGTTTTAAATGATCGATTAGATATAGCTATTTTCTCTAACCTAACAAATATTCACTTGCCAGGACATGGTCTTCCACTTGTTGATGTAAAAGAATATTTTCCTAATTTACGAGTAGGAAAATCAGTTCACACACTTACTGAAGCAATACAGGCAGAAAATGATCAAGCTGACTATATTATGTACGGTCATTGTTTTGAAACAGAGTGTAAAAATGGATTAACCCCTAATGGAATTGAACTAATTCCAGAAATGAAAAAAACGTTAACTATACCAATCTATGCGGTCGGAGGAATATTACCTGAACATATACAAGTTCTAAAAAGGAACGACATTGACGGTATTGCTGTAATGTCTGGTATATTTTCTGCCCGAAATCCCCTAGAAGCTGCTTTGCAATATTTTGAAAGGTGTAAATTTACTTATGAACAAGAAATTTGATGTTGTCGTAATTGGTGGTGGAATAATAGGTTGTTCCATTGCTTATTATCTAGCCAAAGAAAACATTAATGTCGCAGTTCTTGAAGGACAGCAAGTTGGGCAGAAAACAACTAAGGCAGCTGCTGGAATGCTTGGTGCCCATTCCGAGTGGGATCACTCTGAGTCATTTTTTACTTTTGCTAGAAACAGTCAATTAACTTATTTTCACCTTCAAGAAGAATTAAAGGAATTATGTGGAATTGATATTGAACTTAAAAAAGGTGGTATTTTCAAACTAGCTTATACAGATTTAGAAAAAAAACAATTAACTCCCCTACTCACTCAAACTTCGGCACGTTGGTATAACGAGGAAGAGTTAAAAGAACAAATACCTGGCATTCATCCAAACATAATTGGAGCAGCGTATATTGAAGACGATGTGAATGTATTGCCTGTTTCTGTCTGTAACGCATTTTGCAAAGGTGCTCAAATTTTAGGTGCATCTATTTTTGAATATACACATGTATTTCAGATTCAAAAAAATGATTCACATTATTTAATTAAAACAACAAATGGCAATCTTGAAGCAAAAACCATTGTAGTTGCAAGTGGAGTTTGGAGTAATCCATTGTTTGGACAGCTTGGATTACATCACGAAATTATTCCCGTTAAAGGTGAATGCATCTCGGTTAGAAGTGAAAAGGTTGCATTAAAACATACTCTTTTCCATGAACAAAAATATATTGTTCCAAGGAATGACGGTCGCCTTGTCATCGGAGCTACGATGGTCGACAACGAATGGAATGAGAAACCTAGCTTAGGGGGGATTGAGTCATTAATACAAAGCGCTAAAAAAATGCTTCCTGAAATTCAAGACATGAAAATTGATTCATTTTGGGCAGGATTACGTCCGCGAACTCTCGATTATAATCCCTTTATTGGAACTCATCCAGAAGAAGATCAAATCTTATTTGCTACTGGCCATTTTCGAAATGGAATATTGCTTGCACCTGCAACTGGAAAGTTAATTCGAGATTTGATTCTTAAGCGGAAAGTCAATCGTAATTGGATCGAAGCATTTAAAATCAATCGTTAATTTTAACTCTTTGGAGGTGTATGCATTTGGAAATAAGATTAAATGGAAAGAATATCGATATTTCGAGCAATACCTATACAATTCAGGATCTGCTTAATGAATATCAATTAGAAAACCGAATTGTTATTGTCGAGGTTAATAAAGAAATTATTTATAAGGAACAGTATTCATTAACTCATCTCTCTAACGGAGATTCTGTAGAATTAATACATTTTGTAGGTGGTGGCTAATCATGTTAAAAGTAGGAAATCATACGTTTCATTCAAGATTATTATTAGGAACAGGAAAATACCCTTCATTTGAAGTCCAGAAAGAAGCTGTTGAAGTATCGAAAGCCGAGATACTAACTTTTGCTGTTAGAAGAATGAATATTTTTGAGGAATCTCAACCAAATTTTCTTGAACAATTAGATCTAACGAAATATAAATTATTGCCAAATACAGCTGGTGCAAAAACTGCTGAAGAGGCAGTTAGAATTGCAAGATTGGCAAAAGCGTCAGGCTTATGCGATATGATCAAGGTAGAAGTAATTGGGTGTGATAAATCATTATTACCTGATCCAATCGAAACATTGAAGGCATCAGAAATGTTATTAAACGAAGGATTTATTGTATTACCTTATACTTCCGATGATGTTGTGCTTGCAAGAAGACTAGAAGAACTTGGTGTCCATGCGATTATGCCAGGTGCATCTCCAATCGGTTCCGGAAAAGGAATTATTAATCCATTAAATCTTAAATTTATCATCGAGCAATCCAATGTACCTGTTATAGTAGATGCCGGAATCGGATCTCCAAAAGATGCAGCTTTTGCAATGGAACTAGGTGCTGATGGAGTCCTTTTAAATACTGCGGTTTCTAACGCAAAAGATCCTGTAAAAATGGCAGTTGCGATGAAACTTGCTATTGAAGCGGGAAGGCTTGGTTATGAGGCAGGAAGAATTGAAGAAAAAAAATATGGTGAAGCTAGTAGCCCAATCACAGGGTTGGTGAATTCTTGACAAACCGTTATGCAAAGCAAGAATTATTTTTAGGAAGAGATCGTCAATCACACTTACAAAAAGCCAGTGCTATTATAATTGGTGTTGGTGCACTAGGCTCATCAATAGCAGAAATGCTTGTAAGAGCCGGAATTGGAAAGATAACAATTGTTGACCGTGATTACGTTGAATGGACTAATTTACAAAGGCAATCTCTTTATACGGAAGAAGATGCTAAAAATAAACTACCTAAAGTAATTGCAGCTAAAAATCGACTTCAACAAATTAATAGTGAAGTAGCGATAACTAGTTTAATAAAAGATATTACTAGTCTTAATATTGAAGAGCTGATTAAAGGTCAAACAATCATACTAGATGCAACAGATAATTTTGAAACTAGAATGGTAGTGAATGACGCAGCAATTAAGCATGGCATTCCTTTTATTTTTGGTGCGTGTGTTGGAAGCTATGGCCTGTCGTTTCCAATTATTCCAGGAAAAACTCCATGCCTTAACTGTTTATTAAATCATATACCAACTTTAAATATGACTTGCGATACAGTAGGCGTAATTAGTCCAATTGTGCAAATGATTGCTGCCTACCAAGTAACCTATGCCATGCAATATCTTACTAACTATGAAGTCTTACCAATCTTACAATCGATTGATGTTTGGAAGCATGAAAAGTCTGATATAAACATCGAAAAATTAAAAAATAAAAACTGTCAAACATGTGGTCCTATAAGAAGTTATCCATTTTTAAAAGATGATGACCATATGAAGTCATATGTCTTATGTGGAAGAGATGCAGTTCAATTAAGAGTATCATCTCCTAAAATCCCAACACTAACTAACCTTTCTGATAGATTACAAGGGATAGTAAATGATTTGATTGTAAATCCTTATTTATTGTCATGTACTTATGAAGAACATCGCATTGTTTTATTTAAAGACGGTCGAGCGATTATTCACGGTACAAAGGAACCATCTGTTGCTAAGGAACTCTATCGGAAAGTTTTAGGTTGAAAAAGAAACCCTTTCAAAGACTACTAATTTACTAGTTTTTGAAAGGGCTAATTATATAAAATCTCTATAAATTAATTAGACTCAAACTAAATACTTATCACTTAACGATGCTAGCAAGACTGATGGTTTAAATAAAACCAATAGTCGACCAGCAGATATTAAGCCGAATATTTTATAAAGCGATTAAATAAAAAAGCAGGAAGACTTTAAAAGTTTCCTGCTTTTTTCTGTTTAATTTATGGTACGTCTACTATAAATGGTACGATAAACACATTTCCATTTTGCTTAAACTGTCCCCATATTTTATATAATCCCTTTTTTGGAAAACTCGTCATGAATTCCGCAACAGGTCCGCTTGATTTTTCATTCATAGGGTGCACATGTAAATATGTATTAGTGTCGCCACTAATCGCAACTACATGACCAACTGCACCTAAATAAGGCTGTAAATCATTAATCTCTTTTTTTGTTTTAGCATCTTTGATCGTATATGTCATTTTAACTTCTTGATCTGTCGCTAATTTATCAAATTTTAATGTAATTTCTTTTCCATCGATTACTTTTGTTAATACTTTATCTGGTATTAGTGATACTGGTCCTGCTGGTTGCCCCGTTACCTTTACTAATTTGGATTTTACATTTTTATCTGAGCCCTTAGGGATAAAATCAGTAAATAACTTATACTCACCCCCATTTGGAAAGTTCGGTATTACTGTAAATAATCCTTTACCTTTATATTGTGGATGCAAATGGTCAAAAAAAGATAAATCCTTACTTACAATGATCAGGTGCATTAATTTTTCATGTTCAAGTTCAAACTGATCAACTGGTTTACCTTTTAAACTATTAACCTGTATGTTTAAATCTACTTTATTATTACTCTCTGGAGTACCATTAAATGAAAAGCTCACTTGAGTAGTATCTTTTTTTTCTTTTGTTTCATGATTCATATTTTGATGGGTTGATCCTACGTGTGTCTTACTTTCACAACCACTTAAACCTATAACAGTAAAAAAACTAAGTATCAACAATAAGTATTTCATCTAATTCTCTCCCCGATATAGTATTTTTCCCAAATAAAAAGCGAACCTATAGTTCGCCTTTTATTTGTTCGATATCACTTTTAAACGATATCGTAACCTTGATCTTCAATAGCCTCTTTCACTTTCTCAACTGTTTCAGCGTTTGAAGTATTGAAAGTTACTTCTTTATTTTCCAAACTTACGATTATATTATTTGTACCAGACACTCCTTCTACAGCTTTCATAACTGCAGCTTTGCAGTGTCCACATGTCATACCTTCTACTTTTAAAATTGTTTCCATTTTCTAAATCCTCCTAAATTTTTATGCGTTTTAATCGTAATGCATTTATGACAACCGATACAGAGCTAAATGCCATGGCAGCACCTGCAATCCAAGGCTGCAACAGCCCTAAAGCTGCAATCGGTATACCTAAACTGTTATAAAATAGCGCCCAAAATAAATTTTGGCGAATATTATTCATTGTTTTCTTACTTAAGCTAATAGCTTTCGGAATATGTGATAAGTCGCCACCTACTAGCGTAACATCCGCTGTTTCAATCGCTACATCTGCACCAGTACCAATTGCCATCCCAATATCAGCTTTCGCAAGAGCTGGTGCATCATTAATCCCATCTCCAACCATCGCAACAATTTTCCCTTGTTTTTGTAGTTCAGCTACTATATCTGCTTTTTTCTCTGGTAGAACTTCAGCAAATACATTTTCAATCCCAACTTGATCTGCAATCGCTTTTGCTGTGTGTTTATTATCACCGGTTACCATAAAAACTTGTATTTTTAGATCCTTTAATGCTTTAATCGCATTTCTTGAAGATTCTTTAATTGTATCGGCTACAGCAATAATTCCTTCTAGCTTGTCGTCAATTGCTACTAACATTCCTGTTTTCCCTGCAGATTCAAATACGATTAATTGTTCTTCAATTGGAGAAAAATCGATATTCTTTTCATTCATTAACCTTCGAGTACCGATATATACCTTTTTATTTTCAATCAAGGCTTCTACACCATGTCCAGGTATAGCAATAAACTCTGTAAGATCCGTTAGTTGCAATTCCTGTTGAAGAGCGTATTGAACAATTGCTTGTGCTAAAGGATGCTCTGACATTTTCTCTACACTTGCAACAAGCTTCAATAAATCATCCCGATGATTTAAATTAATGATATCTGTTACTTCAGGCTTTCCTTTTGTAACAGTTCCTGTTTTATCAAGAATGATTGTATTAATTTTTTGTGTAGTTTCTAAAAATTCTCCGCCTTTATATAAAATCCCATTTTCCGCACCTTTTCCACTTCCAACCATAATCGAAGTTGGTGTAGCAAGCCCTAAAGCACAAGGACATGCTATGACTAAAACAGCTATTGCTACTTCAATTGACTTAGGTAAATTTTGTGGATCGACTACAAAAAACCAAATGATAAAGGTCAATATGGCTATGCCAATTACAATTGGAACAAATATATTCGAAATTCGATCAGCTAATCTTTGAATTGGAGCTTTTGAACCTTGTGCCTCTTCAACTATTTTCACAATATTTGCTAATGCGGTATCCTTACCAACCTTTTCAGCTCGTATTGTTAAAATACCATTTCCATTAACTGTTGCTCCAACAACTTTATCATCAGTCTTTTTATCAACTGGTAAAGACTCACCTGTAATCATTGATTCATCAACTGTAGATACTCCCGAAACAATAACACCATCCACTGGAATTTTCTCACCTGGTTTAACAAGTAGTAGATCTCCAACTTTTACAGCTTCCAATGGTACATAAACTTCATTTCCATTTTCTAAAACAATTGCTTCCTTAGCTTGTAATTCCATTAGTTTTGAAATTGCTTCAGTCGTTTTCCCTTTCGCGATATGCTCAAAATATTTTCCAAGTAAGACTAATGTTATTAATACTGCACTTGTCTCAAAATAAAGATGTGGCATATACGAGCTATTATTTATTGTCTTAATCGACTCAGCTAAGCTATAAAAATAAGCTGCCGAAGTTCCGAGTACGACGAGCACATCCATATTTGCACTATAATTTCGTATTGCTTTAAAAGCTCCTACATAAAAATGCCAACCTATAATAAACTGAACAGGAGTTGCAAACAATAATTGAAACCATGGATTCATTAATAAATGAGGCATCCAAATATTTGAACTAAATGGAAGATGAGATACCATCGAATACAATAGTGGAAGTGAAAGTAAGATTGAAATCATCAATTGAATCTGTTTGTTTTTTGTTGTATCTTTTTCTTTCACTGCATTTTCTTCTTTTATAGCTGCTGCATAACCGATATGACTAATTTTATCGATTATCGATTGAAGTGAACGTACTTCAGGTAAATATGAAATCGTTGCTATATTCATAGCTAGATTAACATTGATTTGAACAACTCCATCCATTTTCCCTATTACTTTTTCAATTCGAGCTGAACAAGCAGCACATGTCATTCCTTCAATATTTAACGTAATTTTTTCAACTGCAACCTCGTAGCCAATCGAATGGATTTTTTCTATTAAATCAGAAGTTTGATATTGTCCGTTATCATAGACAATAGTAGCTTTTTCTAATGCCAGATTCACATTCGCATTCAAGCCATCCATTCGATTTAAGCTTTTTTCGATTCGGGTTGCACATGCGGCGCAGGTCATACCCTCTATACCAAGGGTTAACTGCTTTGCATTATTCATTCTAATCAACCCCCTTTACTTTACGTAACGCTTAATAACCTCCATTAATTCGTTTACGGATTCTTCGCCATTATTTTCTTTAACTGCCTTAACCATGCAATGATTCGCATGTCTTTCAATTAATGAAAAACTTACCTTTTTCATAGCAGCTTCAACTGCCATAATTTGGGTCAAAATATCTATACAATATCGGTCCTCTTCGACCATTTTTTGAATTCCTCTTACTTGGCCCTCTATTCTACGAAGACGCTTCATTAAATCATTAATTTCGTCTTCACTTCTTGGAACCATTTGGTCATCATGGCAATTTTCCATTTTTTATCACCTCTCCATTATTATATACTCATAGGGGGTATAGGTGTCAATTTTTTATTCTATTTATTTTTAGTTGTCCATATGATGATATAAAGCGAAAAGTTAGGGGGTATCATATATGTTCACCAGTTGGGTATGTATTAGCATTATGCTCTTTATCACAATCATTTCGATCCACCTCAAACCAACAAAAAATGACCAGATGCATCAAATGATGTATATGATGATGATCAGTATGACTACTGGTTTAACAATAGGTGTGCTCATTACACTTTCAAATCACCAACAATTTTTCAATTCTTTACTCATTTCGATGGGCTTATCTGCATTCATCGGATTATGTATCGGCTTTCGATTACATTTCCTTGCATTACTTGAGGGGATCTTTACTGGCATGATGGCCGGTATGATGGGGAGCATGATCGTCGTTATGATTTCAATATCAGAAGCACATGCTTTATTATTAATTTGTTTATTATTATTAACTTGTTCGGCCATATTTTGTTCTACTATGTTTTTAAGTCAGCGATTCCCAAAACTACTATCATCATTCTTTCCAGTAATTATTATTTCTAGCCTGCTGCTCATCGTAACTGTTTTTTATTCTTTCACTCATTTTGAAACTACTGTTTTTTCAAACTATGATCAAAATCCACATAAATTTTTAAAAAGCTGATTTATTCAACTTTAGTGCTATTATTAAGTAGAAAATAATTAACATAGAGGAAAGCAAAAAAAAGAACAGACATGAAGATTTCTTTTTCAAGTCTGTTCTTTTTTCACATCTTAAGATACAAAAAATATTATTTATTTACTAGTTTCTAAACTCTCGACAAATGGCCATGATGGAAGCTTTTTACTAATTGGTTTATCTTCACGATAACCTAAAGTATATTCAGCTTCCGTAATTGTGTGAATTTCTCTTGTGGCCTCGTATATATCAGGTGCTTTTGCATTTCTTAGAAATCTTTCTACCGAATACTCATTCGAATATTCGTATGCTCTGTGTATTTGAATCGCATCATTCGCTGCTTCAATCGCAGCATCACATGCAAACCATTTTGCAATCGATGTTTCATGGGTATTTTGTTCCCCTTCATTTTTTAACGAACCTGCTCGATAGACTATTTGACGAGAGATTTCTAGATTTGCAGACATCTTGGCAATCATTTGCTGTACTAATTGAGGTTTTCCTATTTCTTTCCCAAATGTTTTAAGTTCATGACAATATTTAATACTTTCTTCTAAGCAAGCATTAATTAATCCACAAGCACCAGCTGCTACAGTAAAACTGCCATGATCTAAAGCAGACATTGCAATTTTTAAGCCTTCACCCTCTTCGCCTAATAAATTTTCAGCCGGTACATGAACTTCTTCTAGAAACACTTCTCCAGTATTCCCTGCTCGAATACCTAAATTTCCTTTGATTGCTTTTGTCGTTAATCCCGGGAACGTTCGTTCAACTATGAAACAGCTAATGCCATGATGGTTCTTATCATTATCCGTTTTTGCAAAAATTAAGAAATGATCGGCTACATCACAAAGCGAAATCCATGTCTTATAGCCATTTAAAACATATTTATTTCCTTCTCGTCTCGCTGTTGTTTGTAATGCAGCAACATCCGATCCAGTATTTGGTTCTGTTAAACCAAATGCACCGATCTTTTGACCACGCGCTTGTGGTACTAGATACTTTTCTTTTTGAGATTCATTGCCCCACTGTAATATAGTCATACTGTTCAAGCCAGTATGAACTGATAAGGCTGTCCTGAATGCAGTATCACCTCGTTCTAACTCGTCACAAACAATCGCTAGTGTATTGTAATCCATTCCGACACCGCCATATTTCTCCGGAATACCAACTCCCATTAACTCTAAATTAGATAATCGTTTCAAGATTCCTCTTTCAAAATGCCCTTTTTCATCCCATTCTTGAATAGAAGGAATAATTTCGCGATCAACAAATTTACGTACCATTTTTCTTACTGATTCTTGCTCTTCCGTTAGTGAAAAATTCATCATTTCAAATTCCTTCTTTACAAATTGTTTTTTACTTTTTATATACCGTCTTACAAGGTACTCTTATTGATCAATAGAATGAGGTTTTCAATTTCAATAAATGCTTTTCAGCTTTTGAATTTTATATAATACGCACACTGTTTGCGCTCTCTTTTTGATTTATGTTTTTTTAATTTTCAAATGGATCATACATTTTTTCTCGGATGAACAATGCTGGAATAAGTGCAGATATGATATAAGCAATTCCTAATGTAGCTAAGCCGAATCCGATTGACTGAGATTCTGCAATGATGCCAATAACATAAGGTGCGATTGCTGACCCAACTCTACCAATATTATAGGAACCTCCAACCGCTGTACCGCGAATAGAAGTAGGGAAACTTTCGCTCATATATGTTGCATTAACTGCATAAGGCATTCCATAGAAAAACCCTAATATTGTAAGTAAAACAATAATATTAGTCGGTGAATGATAAAGATAAACGACTGGTAAAACAATTGCTGTAGACACTCCTCCAATGATAAACATTGTGCGGCGTCCAAAACGGTCTGCCAGCCAACCTGTAATGATTTTTCCTAAAATTGCTGCTAAATAAGTTCCAACAATGTATCCTGTCATCTTTTTAAAATCAAAACCTAAATCAGTTACTATATATGTAGGAAGCCAAGTACCTACTCCGTAATAGGCAAATTGCAAGAAGGTTGCAGTAATAACCCATAATATAAAAATTGATCTTGTTTTTGAATCTTTAAAGATTGCCAGCCATTCATTTTTCTTTGATTCTTGAAATTTTTGTATTTTATCTGTCCATCCTTTAGGCTCTGGAATCCTAAATCCAATGTAAACGGCCAATACGACAGGTATAATCGCAATAAAGTAAAGTGGTCTCCATCCGTATTGAGGTAAAATTGAGCCTGCTAATAATGCTGACACTAAATATCCAACTGAATAAGCCGCTTGTAAGGATCCTAGAATTGTCGTTCTCTTTTTTGTAGGTACGTATTCTGCCATCAACATCGTACATATTGTATATTCCGCTCCTATTCCGATGGCAGAAATAAGCCGAATAATAATAAATTGTTCGTAGGTTTGAGCAAACCCTAGTAACGCTGTTCCGACAGAGAATAGAACCATCATCCAAGCAACCATTCTTACTCGGCCTAAACGATCAGATAGCCATCCCCCAGTAATTCCACCAATTGCCATACCTACTAAAGACCATGTAGCAATTAGTCCCGCATCCACTGCTCCAATATTGAACTCTTTCATCAAACTTGGCATCGTTATTGAAAGCATTTGTAAGTCCATACCATCAACCAAGAGACTTAAAAAACATGTAACAAAGACTACAGTCCATGTTCGATTAGATGTATTCTTCTCCATCATTAACACCACTTCTTTGCCTATTCTTACACCTTCTATTTTCGATTTCTTTTACATGGGAATGGAATTAATTTTTCACTAAAGAAAATAACTCGATAACTCGTTTTAAAATTCTGATAATGTATTAAATTCGGACGTTGATTTCCATATTGTAAAGGAAGTTTTCCCGTATCTAGGAAACCTATTCCAATATTAAGCAATATCTGTTATTTCATTTCCTACAATACTAACTTTACTAACTAATTCATAATATCGGAATTTAGATTCCTTTATTATGAATATAAAGATAATTTTCTTAAGGGTCAATTAATTTTTACTGGAAATTGCTTCATATTTTTGGTAATTAAAATCGATCAATTCTACTATCGCCTTACCTCTGTATGGCCAATTATATTAGTATGATATAATGTATTTATTAACTAAATCGGAATGGAATTGGCTTGGGGGAACATATTTATGAATTCAAAGATTTCGTCAACAGTTCAACGCGCAATAAAAATTATTAACTATTTAAATGAAACATACGGGCCACAAGGAATAAAAGATATCAGCGAAAACCTTAATATTTCACCTCCAATCACTCATAGACTACTTACGACTTTAAAGTTGGAGGGAATGGTTTATCAGGATCTCAATTCTAAAAAATATTCACTCGGTACGGTATTTATTGATTATGCAAATAAAGTAATTTCTGATGTGCCTATTATTTCTTTAATTGATCCACATTTAATGAAGTTACGGGACGAAACTGAGGAAACTGTAGGCTTATATATGTTAACGGGAATGGATCGGATATGTGTTGTAGAACACGAAAGTAAACAGGAAATAAGCAGAAGAGCGGGAGTTGGGAATAAAATACCACTTCAACTAGGTTCAAGTGGACGAGTAATTTTAGCGTTTCTAAGTGAAGATATAAAAGCTCAAATATTAAGTTTCCTATCCGAGGAAGAAAGAAACATACTTCAAGCGAAATTAGAAACAATCGTAAAAACTGGTTACTCAACTAATGAAGAAGAACTTACAGAGAATGTAGCTGCATTATCTGCTCCTGTATTCGGTGCAAAAGGTAAAGTTATTGGTGCCATAGCCATTTCAGGCCCTCTTTTTCGCTGGAATAAAAAATCAATGGAACAACATATACCGTTATTGTTGAAAACTAGTGAAATTATTTCTAAATCGTTATATTAAAATAAGTTTTCACCTAACTACCAAAATAGTGTATTAAAAAGAAACCTTGTCGACTGACGGCCTTTTAGGCGAAGTCAAAAGCGTGGCATTTATACTTTATTACTAAAATTGGCAACTACGGCGAGTACTCATCATCGCTGCCAATTTATACTTACTAAAATTGAATTAAAAGGAACCCCTTATTCGCAGAGTAAGGGGTTCCTTTTTTTTATATTAAGATTATTTATTAACCGAAACTTTATAATTAACAATTTCATCAAAATACTTTAAATGAATTTGTTCCTTATTAATTTCATCCTTAAAATATCGTTCATGGATCAATACTTTTGCAATATACTCTTTTCGAACATGCTCTTTTGTATCTTCAAGAGCAGTAACCGCTTCTACTAAATCTGCCATTTTATTTGCTATTTTCTTTGCATAATATGTTTGTTTATTAGTATCTAAAGTAAATAGATACTGAACATTTTCATGTAATTCATCCAGCTTTTTCTTTATTATTTCACCTTCATTTACTAGTGATTGAGGTATATCTAATAATTTTTCTTCAATGAATAATTTAAAGGCTTTGTAACCATTCATTTTGTTAAACAGTCTCAAAATCTCTAAACCTAAAATATTGGCAGTTCCTTCCCAGACTGTAAGTACTTGAGCATCTCTTAAAAGTCGAGGTGTAACAAAATCTTCAATATAACCATTTCCTCCATGCATTTCAATCGCCTCATGAGAAAAATGAATTGCTTCTTCTGCTGTACGCATTTTTAAAATAGCAATTAAAATTCGTACTAATGTTTGTTCTTCAGTTGTTCCATTTTCTTTCCCGATTACTCGATCATATAAAGCAACTAAATTAAATACTGCATTAGTTTGTACTTCTTGAATCGATGCAAGTTTTGCTAATGTCTCTTGAATCATCGGAAAATTTGTTAGTAATTGTCCAAATGCTGGCCTATTTTCTGCATATTTCTTCGCTTCTACATAAGCTCTTCTCATTATTCCAACTGATGCTACAGCATTACATATTCTAGATAGATTCAATGCTTCCATCATATAATTAATTCCTCTAGAAGGATCTCCGATTAGAAATGCTTTCGCTCCATTAAACTCAACTTCTCCTGATGGAACAGCTCTTACACCTAGCTTATCTTTTAATCGCCTAATCGTGAATCCGTTATTTGTACCATCATCATTCTTCCAAGGAACTAAAAATAAACTTAACCCCTTACTCCCAGCAGGAGCTCCCTCAATTCTTGCTAAAATCGTTGTAATACCACACTGACCTGCATTGCTAGCAAAATATTTTTCTCCGTAAATACGATAGTAGTCTCCTTCCTTAACTGCTTTCACTACATTGGCTCCAACATCTGAACCACCCTGTCTTTCGGTTAAAAAAGTCGCTCCTTCATATAATTCTGTTTCCCCAGTCGATAATAAATGAGGAAGATATTTTGCTTTTAATGCTTCATCTGCATATCTCTCAACTAAAAACGTAGCAGCCATTGATAATGTTACCGGACAATAAAAACCAGCTTCAGTCTGCGATAGTAAATAACCTTGGGCATAGGAATAAATATAATTCCCCTTAGTACCAAGCTCTGGTATTGGCTTATGGATATAGCTAACAATCCCTCTATTATAAGTATCTTTTACAGTTTGTTTGTAACCTTCATTTACCCAAACATGTGAAATATCATTACCATATGCATCATATTTGATTAAACGGGGTTGGCCTTCTCTGTCAGTGTGGATTGCATGTTGATCAATTTCATTCGC
Organism: Gottfriedia luciferensis; assembly: GCF_001712755.1. GTDB lineage: Bacteria > Bacillota > Bacilli > Bacillales > Bacillaceae_G > Gottfriedia > Gottfriedia luciferensis_B. The sequence continues at coordinate 105,324 of NZ_MDKC01000007.1, read as the reverse complement.
ACAAAGCTCTCCGTATTCTTCTAGTTCTCTATTAGCCCATGTAAAAAAATCTTCATTAAAATATTTTCTTAAAATCATCTGTAGATTAAGATCTTCTTTATAAAAATTCATTTAGCCTTCCACATCCTTTTTCGGAAGTATTTCATTCGATTTCTAATAAATTTCGCTCAAGATTGCTCTTAATCCTCATAATTTCTTCTTTTAATTGGATTAAATCGTTTATTTTTTTATCTAACTCTCTAATCTTCTGGTTCCCATATTCAATTGTTTTTTGTAATTGTTTTTCACCTGTTCGATCAATCATAAATAAATCAATCATTTCTTTTATTTCCTGTAAATGAAAGCCTAAATTTTTACCTCTTTGAATTAAATAAAGACGTGTACAATCTTTTTGGGAGTACTTTCTTCTACCACTTTCAGTATAGGTAGGCATTAATAATCCGATTTCTTCATAATATCTAAGGGTTCTATGAGTCGTATTAAATTCCTTCGTCATCTCTCGAATCGAATAAAACTTCAAAATGCCCTCCTCCTTCTAGCTATAGATTCATTATAAATCTTACGTAAACGTAAGTTTCAAGATAGATTCCTTCGACAAAAAATTCGAGGATAAGAGACTTTTTAAAGTATTTATTCTCAATACCTCCTACTTTTCCTGCCTTTTTTTGGTATAACGTTTTAAAGTTCTGCAAAACATAACTTTATCTGTAGCCTAAGGTTTAATAAATTGAATTAGTTCCATCATGGTGAACTAGAAGGAGATTACAATGAGGAAAACAATTGCAGATTTACTGATCGATTCATTGATTCAAGCAGGGGTTACTAGAATTTATGGTATTGTTGGTGATTCTTTAAATGCTGTTTTGGATTCAATTAAAAGCTCAAAAAGAATTGAATGGATCGGCGTTCGACATGAGGAAGTTGCAGCTTTTGCTGCAGGTTCAGATGCTCTAATGAGTGGAAGTATCGCAGTTTGTGCGGGAAGCAGTGGTCCAGGTAACCTTCACCTAATTAATGGATTATACGATTGTCATCGAAGCCGTATTCCTGTACTTGCGATTGCGGCTCAAATTCCAAGCATCGAAATTGGAAGTGAGTATTTTCAACAAACTCGTCCCGAGCAATTATTTAAAGAATGCAGTCACTTCTGTGAAACGGTGTATAGAGCAGAACAAATGCCTCGTCTAGCAACAATTGCTATGCAGCATGCAATCGCAAGAAAAGGTGTATCTGTACTTGTTTTACCTGGTGACATTGCTGCTTTAGAAGATCAACAAACTGTTCCAGAACAAGTTATTCACATAACTAATCCACTGATTAGTCCATCGAAACCTGAATTAGAAAAACTAGCTGGCTTTCTTAACGATGGTAAGAAAGTTACATTACTTTGCGGAGCAGGCTGTGAAGGTGCTCATTCTCATTTAATGCTTCTTTGTGAAAAGTTAAAATCTCCAATGGTTATTGCACTTAGGGGAAAAGAATTCTTAGAATACGATAACCCATACAATGCAGGGTTAACCGGATTAATTGGCTACTCATCAGGTTATCACGCCATCATGGATTGCGATGTCTTATTGATGCTAGGAACAGATTTTCCTTATCGACAATTTTATCCGGACGATGCAGTTATTTTGCAAGTAGATGTTCGAGCTGAGCATCTAGGTCGACGAGCTGCACTTACTTATGGACTATGTGGTGATGTAAAAGAGACAATTAGTCAGTTACTACCTCTCTTAACTGATGTAAAAGATTCAAGCCATCTAGAAAAGTATGTTTCAGCATACAAAAATGTACGTGAAGATTTAGATAAATTTGCTGTAGGAAAACCAGGGCGCACGCCGATCCACCCTCAGTATTTAACAAAGATTGTAAGTGATCTTGCAAGTGAAGATGCTATATTTACATGTGATGTCGGTACGCCAACATTATGGTCTGCACGCTATTTACAAATGAATGGAAAAAGAAGATTACTTGGGTCATTTAATCATGGAACTATGGCTAATGCCATGCCTCAAGCAATTGGTGCTCAAGTTTCCCAACCTGGACGTCAAGTAGTCGCATTATGCGGAGATGGTGGATTATCAATGTTATTGGGTGACTTATTAACAATCCATCAACATAAATTACCTGTAAAAATAGTTGTATTTAACAATAGCGCGCTAAGTTTCGTAGAATTAGAAATGAAAGCTGCTGGTTACCTAGAAACTGGTACTACTTTAGAAAACCCTAATTTTGCATCATTAGCTCAAGCGATGGGGATTGAAGGAATTCGTGTAGAAGATCCTGCTGATTTAGAATCCGCTGTACAACGTGCGTTTGAACACAATGGACCGGCATTAATCGATGTTTTAGTAAACCGTCAAGAACTTGCAATGCCTCCTAAAGTAAGTATTGAGCAAGCACATGGATTTACACTTTGGACATTAAAAGCTGTATTAAATGGCCATGCAAGTGATGTAATTGATCTTGCTAAAACGAATCTTTTAGATCGATTCCATCTATAAAAAAGAACCCGTTCGAATTGAACGGGTTCTTTTGCTTATTTAGAAAATTGGGGAATATCCCATATTCATAGCAGCTTCAAGAGTGTCTAAACGATGTTCAAACAAAATAAAAAGAACCCGTTCATTAAAAACGGGCTTTTCTTTAAATTTGTTCAGTAAGTTTTCCATTTTCAATATAAACAACACGGTCACACAAGTCTAGCATCCTTTTATCATGAGTAACCATTATCGCAGCTTTTTGTCTTTGCTTTACTTCTCTAGATAGCATTTCAACTACTGATCTTCCTCTTTCAGAATCGAGACTAGCTGTAGGTTCATCCGCAAAGATCACTTCTGGATCATTCATTAGTGCTCTTGCAATGGCTACTCGTTGTCTCTCTCCTCCTGATAAATTTTCTGGATAGTTTTTCATTCTCTTTGATAATCCTAATTGTTCAAGTAATTCGTTAGCTTTCTTCTCGGCAATTTTGTTTTTTATTCCAGCTAATTCGGCAATTAATAGAAGCTGATCCTTAACTGTTAAATACGGAATTAAATTAGACATTTGAAAAATGAATCCGATTTTAGATAATCTAAATTCATTCAATTTATTTGCTGGGAGATTACTTATTTCAATATCATCTATTAAAATTCTCCCACTAGTAGGCGATAATAATGCACCTGCTATTGAAAGGAAGGTACTTTTACCTGAGCCTGATGGACCAACAACTGCTACTAGTTCGCCAGCTTTTACTTGAATAGAAACTTGGTCTAATACTGTTGTTGCTAAAGAATCTCCGTCATTGTATGTTTTGCTAATATTATCTAACACTAGTTTATTACTCATTAAAAAGCCCTCCCTATTGCTTCAATCGCATCAATTTTTATTACTTTTAATAAAGATATTAACGAGCCGACTATTGCTACAAATAGGAATAATAATGAACTTCCGATGATTAACTGAGTATCAAATACAAAAGGTAAGCTTGCTGGTAATACTTTAGATAATCCAAATGTAATTGAAATACTAATCATTAGACTTAACAGTGTAAGTGTTAAAACTTGAAAAATAATATTTTTAGCTAAATAACTAGTTTTTGAACCAATTGCTTTTAGCACGCCAAATTGATTAATTTTTTGAATCGTAATGATATAGAAAAAGACTGCTAACACAAAAGCACCGATAAAGAATAAAAAGACAATCATCATTAATAAAGAACCTTGTTCTTCTTTATAACCAGGTATACCTTTTAATGCTTGATTTTTATTAATTACTTCTACTCCTGTGACTTTTTCACTTACCTTTTTTGCCGTACTTTCGTTTGTTTTTAACGCAATTGCATTAAATGAATTCTTGCTATTCACCATCGACCACTCATTGTAATTCATATGAATTACTGGAGCGTGGCTATATGATTGATTTTCAGTAAATCCAACAATTTTAAATTCTTTACCCGAGATTTGATCAGAAATGCTGTCACCAAGCTTGATCCCTTTTTCTTTCAAAGAAATATCACCGACAACTTCATTCTTTGTTGAATTATTAATCATTTCGCCTTCAATTACCTTTGGAGCCGCTAAACCATTCACATCAATTCCAAATAAGGTAGCATCAATTTTTTTAGATGTTCCTTCCTTTAGAAAAGTAGTCATTTGAACTCCTAAAGTTGCAGAATTCTTTTCATCAACAAATTTCTGAACTTCATTTATTTGACTTTCCGTTAACATTGAATGATTAATTTGTTTACCTGATTCCTTTTGTAATACAAAATAGTTTGAAGCCATGCTATCAATAGAAGAAGCATTATCAAAAGATAATCCTTTCGCTAATCCTGAAACGAATAATACTAGGAATGATATAAGGATCATGATTAGACTAATTAATAAAAAACGTAATTTTGCGTGTTTAAATTCCCTTAATGCAAGAAACACCTGTCATTCATCTCCTTTAAATTACTAAATTTTAAAGAGTGTAAAAAGTAGAAGCACTCTTTGTAATTCAGAGTATAGGAATGTTAGATGAACAACAGGTGAACAGTCGATTACAATTTTAAATCAGAACTCTTTAATATTAGGTATGGTTAGATGAAATTTTGTTCCTTCTCCTACTTTACTGCTAACTTCTATATGGCCATTATGTAATTCAATGATTTGTTTAACAATTGCTAAACCTAAGCCACTACTGGATTCCTTTCGATTCCTTGCTTTATCAACAATAAAAAACCGATTAAATATTTGTTCCAGATCCTTTTCGGAAATGCCAATCCCAGTATCTTGAAATTCAATATGAACATACTCTTCATTACTACTAAGTTTGATTGAGATTGACCCACCTTCATGGTTAAATTTAATGGAATTCGTCATTAAATTTGTCCAAACTTGATGCAGTAGATTCTTGTCACCAAACACATAAGTTTGTGGTAATTCCAAATCAATGGCCAACTCTTTGTTTCTCCAACTCCATTCAGTTGTAAAAACTACTTGTTTAATTTGTTCGGCAACATCAAAAGTTGTTTTTTGAAGAATACTTTCTTCTTTATCCAATGCAGCTAACGTTAATAATTGTTTACTTAACAAAGACATTCTTTTACTTTCTTCCTCTATAATCGATAAGTAATGTTTCTTTTGCTCTTCGGTTAATGTTTCAGTTTGTAGAGATTGCGAAAAACCTTGTATCGATGCAAGTGGTGATTGAATTTCATGAGATACATTCGAAACAAACTCCTGACGCATCGCTTCAATTTGTCCTAATCTTTGTGACATATGCGAAAAGTGATTAGCAAGTTTTCCTATTTCGTCTTGGCGTTTAATTTGCAATTGAACATTATATTTTCCTTCTGCAATTTTTTTAGTTGCTTCAGTTAATTTAATAATCGGTTTTACTATATATCTTGTACTAACTAGAACGAATACAATACTTAATACAATTGTCAGTAATAGGAGAATAGAAAAGAGTATACGCAATTCACCAAATTGAAGTTGTACATTCGGACGCATAAATAGCGCCAAATGATTAGTAGTCGACTTTATAGGAACACCAACTGTATTACTCAATGTATTATCAAAAAATCCAGTCACAAATAATGATGTTGGAAATTCGGCAATACCATGATAGACCTTTCCGTTTAAAACTGAATCAATCACTTTACGATCTAGTTTTTTTTCTCTAAAAGAACCACCATAAAAAGATTGATTTCCTTGTTGATCTACTAATAAAATTTGATATCCTAATTTACTAATACTTTTTAAGTAATTGCTTAATTCAATATCATTATTTTCTTCATAAAAAGTACCAACGTCTAAAGCCATTTTAGTTAATTTTTTATCATTATAAGGCTTTAAATTATAGTGGTAATACACATTTGAAAGAAAGAAAGCCAATAAACTGCTACAAATCATTACACCGAGGATTGTAAGAACAATTCTTATGTATAAAGTTTTCACTTTTTAGTGACCTCCAATTTATAACCAACACCGCGAACGGTTTTTATACTAAAGTCATTCGTTAAACTAGAAAACCTTTCACGTAAACGTTTAATATGAACATTTATTGTTCGATCATCACCTTCAAAATCAGCACCCCAAATTAATTGGATCAGCTCATCACGTGTAAAAATTCGATCCGGATAACTTGCCAATTGGGACAATAATTCAAATTCCTTCATTGGAAGCATAAGTAGTTTTCCATTACAGTAAACTTCATAGCTTTTTCGATCGATAACGGTTTCGTTCAGTTTTATTTTTTGAGCACTAATCATATTGTATCTTCTTAACAGTGCCTTAATCCGGAATAGTATTTCTTTTGGTTCAAATGGTTTAGTCAAATAGTCATCTGTGCCTACTGCAAATCCTTTTTCTTTATCAGAAAGCTCACTTTTTGCAGTTAACAATATGACTGGAAAATCATAATACTCTCTTATTTCTTCACAAAGCTGGTACCCATCTTTACCTGGCATCATTATATCTACAATCGCTAAATTAATTTGTTGTTGCTCAAGCAACCTAGAAGCTTCGTCTCCGTTAGCTGCTTCAAATGTCGTATAGCCTTCAGTTTGTAAATACATTTTCAGTAACTCTCTTATATGAGAATCATCATCCACAATTAAAATTCGAATCATACTTTATCCCCATTCTTAGAATTTAGTGCAATTATTTAAAAAATCATATCATATTTTAATTTTAATATCCTTTTTCTATTTTTCATGGGCAGAAATGCTGATGAAATATAACTTTATAAAAAAAATTTCTGTAATATAGTTTGTCCCCCATACATTTTTGTATTTTAAACATAAAATTATTATTGTAGTACATTAAAGCTGTTTTCGTAATTCTTGTTGCTCATTAAGAAGATGACTAGTTGATTTTAGTCTGAACATAGAGTAGTCCGTTAGCATCTAAACTATTTCACTTTTTCTGATACTCCTACAGAAACCCCACACCTTGTTTTAACAATCAGCTTTAAAAAGCTTGTTTACAACAATTATTTCGAAAAGAGTCTACCTACAAAATGAGTGGTATTTCAGCTTATACTCCTGGAGCTACGGGTGTTAGTTAATTAGCGATCACTGTACCTGCTGGAGGAGACGGAATATAGCTGACACTCCAATTGTGTTAGAAATAGTAAGTACTGCACCTACTTCCGATATTACTGTTTCAACATAATAACTGATCAAAAAAAAAGTTCCTTAAGGGAACTTTTTTTGAATCTTATCTTTTTTAATCATTGTCTTTTATAGGACCACTTTTTATCATGCATTAATGATAAAATTTTGGTCAGATAAAAGAGATTCAATAAAAGAACTGTTCTAAAACAATCCTTTAGTTATACGTTTTAACAACAGGATCAATTAAGAAATTAGACATTTCTACTGCCTTCTCAAACTCTTTTTCTTTTACATAATGATCATACAACTGCTTACCATATCGTTTTATTAGAACTGTATGATTCCGTGACTTAAAATAAGGGAACGCTTTCTTTTCTATGTATTTAATATATTCTTTCGTTTTATTTTCAATCGAATAGATTAGCAAAGTAAAGAGTACTTGATAATGTTCATTGTTTAGATCTTCTGCGATTGTTAGCCCTTTTTGAGCGCTACTTAATAAGGCAGATTTGCGCATTAATTTACCTTCGAAACAGCTCTTAAGATAATTATTAAGTCGCTGAAGATAGATTACTGATGGCTTTTTCTCTAATTGCAACGCAGCTTTATAATATTTTTGCGCTTTTTCATAATCTTTTCTTTTAAAATATTCCAAAGCAAAATTATTTAATAACATCCCTGTTTTATCTGGTGCATTAAGTGTTTCACTATCATGGATCAAATTTTTATATGATTGTTTCAATTTTTTGAAATCCAAGTGAGAATCATGACTTGATTGATAAAGCATAATTGATTCAGCATTTATTGCACGTAAATAATTACTTGTATCTTTGAAATATTTAAGTGCCTTTTCTGCGTATACATATGCCATCACCTTAGAATCTGCCCAACCGTAAGCAACTGCTAAATGATAATAGTATTCTGGATTGCCGTACTCATTTATATCAATTTTCTTTAATGTTTGTATTGCTTTATGATGATTCTCTGTACTTGAATTATTATAATTATTTAAATAATAAACCCCTATCACGTGCAAAAAGAGGTTTCTTTCAAAAGGAGGTAGATCCTTATAGTTTCTTTGGATAAATTGAATAATCGTATCAGTGTTCTTATAATCATTCTTTAAAAGATAATATCTTGCTAGTAATAATTGATACATTACATCGTATTTTGGTGAATTAATAAAAGGACTTTCTTCCAACTCTTTCTTTAATGATTCAACTTCCTTCATTCTTAGTTTAATAATTGCTGTATGCCAGTTATGTAGTTTATTTTCAAGATTTTCAAAGTTCGCAATTTCTTTTCGAATATCAATTTGTAATCGTTCAGAAAACAAGGTAATAATTTCAGAAGAGTAGGATGTATTCCCTCTTTCAATTTTTCCTACGTGCTTGGAAGAGCAGATTCCTTTTCCTAGTTCTTCTTGTGTTAGACCGGCTTTAGTACGATAAAATTTTATAACTTCTCCTTCGATCATTGATTGCTCCTCCTATCCTAAAACTTATACTAAATATACAATAGTTCAACTAAGTTTCCATCATGCTATTCACACAATTTATTAGGATAATCTAATGAAGAATTAATAATAAAATATAGTATTTTATTACTATCACATTGGAATAATTAGGAAAAATTTAATATAAAATAAGAAAACCATGAACAGGCAAGCTAGCTCATGGTTTGAGGTTTATTATTAATTTACACCTACAGAAGAATATGCATCCATTACTGCTTTCGTTTGAGCAGAAGGCGCACCAGTAGTTTTATTATCTGGGTATAGATCACGAGCTGCTTGTACAGCTGCTTCACGCATTTCTTTAAATCCAGAAGAAGCAGTTAAGTATTTCGTTAAAGCTCGATAGTAAATTTTTTCTGCAGTTGTTACACCTACACCTTTAATCGTGTATCCTTCATTCGTACCACCTTGTGAAATTAAATATGCAGCTTTGTTGTTAATTCCACTATTAATGTGAACTCCACCATTATCTTCAGTACCTAAATATCTTTCAGCATAAGTATCTGGGTAGTAGCCAGATGGCATATATTTTGTGCTGACACGTACTGAACCTGGATCTTTTAATGAACGAAGACCTCCGTCACCTGGTTTAGTTGGAGTGTATACATCTTCACCCATCTCCCACTCGTTTTCCTTAGTCGAATAAATTTCAACGAATGTTCCAAAAATGTCTGCTAGTGACTCATTAATAGCCCCAGATTCGTTTTTATATGTTAAATTAACACCGGACTTTTCAATAACACCGTGAGTCATTTCATGTCCAGTAACGTCTAATCCTCCAGCAAGTGAACCTAGTACGATTCCGTCGCCATCTCCGTATAACATTTGTTTACCGTTCCATGCAGCATTATTCCATTTTGATCCAATGTGCACCGTACTAATTAAAGTCATGCCTTTATCATCCAGGCTGTTACGCTTCTGAACAGTTTGATAATATTTGTTTACTTTATCAGAGTTCATATGCGCTGATACTCCTGCAGGATCATAGAAGAAATTAGTTGAACTAGTAGTAGAAATTTCAAATCCTGTAAAACCTAAAAGTCCTGATAATAAAATAAATGCAGTTTCAGGCATACGATGAGCATCAAAAGTTGCTAATGGAACAATATTTGGTGCCGTTGTTGTACCACCCGCAATTGATCCACCATACATATAACTAGTACCAGTTGCCGCATCTTTTCCTACTGGGAAAGATTGCATTTTACCAAACACGTCCAAACCTCTTCCAATCGCAACTGTAAGATTTGCAGGATCTACTAAGTTATCAATTGCATCAAAGCTATCAATTATTTCTCCGCTAGTAGCATCTACAAAATAATGGAAGTATCCCGGTGCTGGAACAGATGTTGAAGCCTTAACTAAGTATGCTAAATAGTACTTACCATCATGAGGATAAATGGTTAATTCAGTATTAATTCCATCATATCGTTTAACTTCACCAAGTTGTTCTTCAACTTTTGATTTTGTAATATTAACTGCTTCGTCCTCAGAAATCGATGCTTCAGTTGGAATGATTGCACGTGATAATCTTTGTGTTACATTACCGAATGATGCATATACATTGTTATTTGCATCTAGTGCTACAGTTTGTCCTGATCCGAAGATTGGAATTCCTTTGTATTGTTCAACTGTTCTCACATGGTATGTATTAGTTGTGCTGTCAGCTTGTTCACTAACAATTTTAAATTGTTCCCATGCAGAACCTGATCTTGCTAGACCATCTACTTTTGAATTAAGAAAGGCTTTTACAACATCTTCCTTACTTAAAGCTTGATTAACAGTTGCTGCACTTGCTTTTACATTTACAAATGAAGGTAAAGTTAGTCCGCCCCCAAATGCTACAGTTAATGCCATTACTGCTGGAATTGCTTTTCTGCTCATTCTTTTCTCTTTTTTCATTCTCAAAACTTTCACCCCTTATTAATTTGTGTTGCGATTGCAATTTTCATTATTAAGAAAATTCTAAATTAAATCAATATGTCAAACCCGGGTTCTTTTTGAGCTGTCTTTTAAGCTTTTTATCCTTCTAACGACTATTTACGACAAAATACTACCTATAATTAGTCCGAAAATAACCCGGTTTCAATTTTCTGATAACTGAGCAATAATGAATTTCAACAGGGCTTTTGCAAAGGAGTGAAAATTTGAAACAACCAATGAAAAAAGTCTACATAATAGTAAGTTTATGTTCGATTCAATTTTACTTAGCAATGCAAACAGTTGGTCAAACCGAGGCAACATTTTCTAGTCAGGCTTCATCAGAACAAGTCGTTTCTGCCGCAATTGTGTTTCCTAAAACAATTCAACAACTAGCAACAGCTGCAAAAGATCATTCAACAAGAGCTAATCAATTATATGAATCGATTATGGAAGCAACACTATCTGGTAGCGAACCTGAATTGTCCAAGTTACTTACAAATGTTCTTAATGAGGAACATGAATTATATGGTGAATTACAAAGTTTACATACCATTCAAGACCAAATGGACACCTATCATAATCAAATCCATGAACTTCCAGAAACTGAACAAAGTAGTTATGAATTTGAGAGAAAAGGCTACCAAGCTCTTAACAAACTAATTCTTCAAGTAAATGAAACAATTAATCTACAAAAAATAGAAAGTATTAAATCCACAATTCAAACCGAGCTAAATGAAAGTAAGGAGAAGATTAATAACGATATTATTGAACCTAAAAATGATACAGAATCAAATAAAAGTCATAATTCTGAAAAAGATTCAACTCTAAAGCATGATTCAAATAATTCTGATACAGATTCAACTCTAAAGCACGATTCAAATGATTCTGATACAGTTTCAACTCTAAAGCTCGATTCTGATAAAGATCCAACTCTAAAGCACGATTCAAATAATTCCGATACAGATCCAACTCTAAAGCACGATTCAAATAATTCCGATACAGTTTCAAACCAAAATTAAAATTCTAATAATTCTGCAAATACAACTCAAAACGAATAGGTGATATCTCATGTTGAAGAAAGTTTTATCAATTGTAGGTAATATTTTTAAAAGTATTTCTATTGTCATCTTGTGCTTCTTAGCTTTTATTGTGATTTCTTCTAGGTTTACAGGTGGTGATTCCACCATTTTAGGCTATCAATTAAAAGCTGTTTTATCCGGATCAATGGAACCTACCTTTCATACGGGCTCAATAATTGCCATTAAGCTAGGAGCAAATCCTTCAACTTATCAGAAAGGTGATATTGTTACCTTTCACATGGACAATAAGCTGATCACTCACAGAATAGCAGCTGTCCATAAAAAAAATGGTGAAATTTCCTATAAAACAAAAGGTGATAACAATAACGCCCAAGACTTATGGACCGTGTCCCCTCAGAATATCGTAGGAAAATATTCGAATTTCACGATTCCATATGTTGGTTATGCATTAAATTTTGTAAGCTCAAAAGCTGGATCTGCACTATTGTTAATTGTTCCAGGGCTTCTTCTAACTCTTTCAGCAATACGCAATTTGTTTCAATTAAAGAAAGAGTTTGAGCAAAAAACTGCAGGATAAAGTTGGTTAGATCTCTTAAGTACAAAATAAAAGCTTAAGAGTTTAATAAATAAACCTTAAGGGGGAAATGAAATGAGTTTTACTAAGAGAATAGGTCAAGTAGTAATGAGTGGAGCAGTTGGATTATCGTTAATTAGTGGAGGTACATTTGCGTATTTCAGCGATACAATTAAAACTGATAATACGTTTGCAGCAGGTACATTAGACTTAGGTATGAATCCTAATGCTGTAGTTAACATTAGTAATTTAAAACCTGGTGATGAAATCTACCGTGAATTTACGCTTGAAAATAATGGTACTTTAGATATTAATAAAGTTTTATTAAACACTAAATATCAAGTTGAAGATGTAAAAAATGATAACAATGAAGATTTAGCAAAGAATATTAAAGTAACAATCATGTACAACACTAGCAGTGCTACAAATGAGATAGTTGACACGACTTTATATGACTTACAAAATCAAACACCAGATCTAACAGAAATTCAAGGATTTGTTGGTAGTACGAAGGTTCCAGATGGAATTCCAGCAGGTCAAAAGGAAAAGATTTTCGTATTATTCGAGTTTATTGATAATGGACAAGACCAAAATCAATTCCAAGGCGATAAGTTAAAAGTTGATTGGACATTTAACGCTCAAACTGGCGGAAGTACATACTACGACGACACTGATCCTAACAACAACTAAAAATAAAACCACCTAATAGATTAGTTAGGTGGTTTTATTTTTTTAACCTTTTAATCTCCTTTGCTATGGAAAGCTATTCTCGTATATATCCAAAAATTTTGAAATGTCCACGCATTGCTTTTGAATTCTTTCATTCATAACCGTAGTTTGCCAGCTGTACACTTCGTACTCTTTATAATTATGATGACTGATCGGCTTTAATTTGTATTCAAGAGCTATTGCCTTAAAGGCTTCTTTATAGTCTAATTTAGCTTGTTTTAATGCCTTTTTAGTATCCTTAAAGACTGGCATACCTTTGTAATTAGCTCCTATATTATATGCTTTGTTCTCACTAAATTTTATATTCAACTTACCCACATCATACTCTTTTACAACAATTGATAAAGAGTTGTTTTCACATGCAGTTAACCAAAATATTGAAAAGAAAATAAATAGTTTCTTCATTTTATACTCCTCTTAAAGAAGTTCATTCTTCCTATTCTATTTCTATAAGTTTTGAAAAAAGTACTTATTTAAAAGACCAAATCGCTTGCGCGGTTTGGTCTAAGAAGTTGATTCTTATTAATTTATACCTACAGAAGAATATGCATCCATTACTGCCTTTGTTTGTGCAGAAGGCACTCCATTTTTGTCAGGATACATCTCTCTAGAAGACTGAATTAGAGCCTCACGCATATCTTTAAAGTTAGAGGCAGGAGTTAAATGAAGGGTTAAAGCACGATACAATATTTGTTGTAAGGTTGCATTACCCAATCCTTTAATAGTATATCCATTATTCGTACCGCCCTTTGCAATTAAATAAGCAGCCTTGTTGTTAATTCCACTATTAATATGAACTCCACCATTATCTAAATCACCTAAGTATCGCTCATCATACGTATCCGGATAGTAACCAGAAGGCATATAGGTTGTACTAACACGTTTAGAACCTGGATCACTTAGAGAACGAAGTCCCCCATCACCAGGCTTGGTTGGAGTATAGATCGTTTCTCCCATTTCCCATTTAGGGTCTGTTGTAGCGATTGTTTGATACTCTAAATAATCCTGCGCTAATTGTCCAAAAATATCGGCAATTGATTCATTAAGAGCCCCTGACTCCCCTTTATATGTTAAATTCGCTGAATTTGAAATAACACCGTGAGTCATTTCATGTCCTGTTACATCTAATCCTCCAGCTAACGAACCAAGGACAATACCATCGCCATCACCATATAACATTTGCTTTCCATTCCAAGCAGCATTATTCCACTTCGAACCAACATGTACTGTACTTGTTAATGACATACCTTTCCCATCTAAACTATTACGCTTCACCGATAGTTGATAGTACTTATTAATTTTATCAGCATTCATATGAGCAGATACCGCAGCTGGGTCATAGAAAAAGTTAGATGAACTATTTGTTTGTACTTCAAATCCAGTAAACCCTAATAAACCTGAAAGAAGGATAAATGCTGTTTCTGGCATACGATGAGCATCATATGTATTCAAAAGAACAGTATTAAGTGTGCTAGGAGATGATCCATATACAGAGGCACCATGTAAATAACTTGTACCTGTCTTAAGATCTTTCACAGCAGCAAATGATTGCATTTTTCCATTTACATCCAGTCCTCTACCCGCTACTGGAGTCACCTCTGGTAAAGCATAATCAATTGCATTAAAGCTATCAACGATTTGTCCATTTGTCGCATCTACAAAATAGTGAAAATATCCAGGTGCTGGAACTGAAGTTGATGCCTTTACTAAATAAGTTAAATAGTACTTACCTTTAAACGGATAAAGCGTTAATTCTGTATCAATTCCATCGTATCGTTTAACTTCACCAATTTGATCTTCTACCTTTGATTTTGCAATACTAACCGCTTCTTCCTCAGAAATTGCTGCTTCACTTGGAATTATAGAACGACTTAAATTTTTCGTTACATTACCAAATGAGGCAATTACGTTATTATTCTCATCTAACGCTACAGTCTGTCCAGAGGCATAGATTGGTATTCCTTTATACTGTTCGACAGTTCTTACATGGTATGTATTGGTCGTACTATCCGTTTGTTCGCTTATAATTTTGAATTGATCATAAGGTGTTACAGATTTAGTAAATCCACTATCAAGTTTTGAATTAAGGTATGCTTTTACTACTTCTTCTTTACTCAATGCTTCATTAACTGTTGCTGCACTTGCTTTTACATTTACAAATGAAGGTAAAGTTGTTAATCCACCTGAAAAAGCAACAGTTAAAGCCATAACAGCTGGAATAGTCTTCTTTCTCATTCTTTTTTCATTTTTCATTTTCAAAACATTCACCCCTTATTTGAATTGTGTTGCAACCACATTTCTAATTATTCAGAAAATTATGTTTTAAATCAATATGTCAAGGGCGGGTTCTTTTTTGCAAGTATTTACCTTGCATTTTGTCTTTTTACGTTTAAATTCGATAAAAATTTCATGAATTTCTAATCAAAATAACCCGGTTTTAATTTTCTGAAAATTAAGTAATAATGGATTCCAACAGGGCTTTTTGCGAAGGAGTTCTCGATAATGAAAACATCACAGAACAGTTCTTACTCTGAGTTAAAAAATCTGTTAGATCTCTTAAGCACTATAAAAGCTTAAGAGTTTAATAACTTAACCTTAAGGGGGAACATGGAATGAGTTTTACTAAGAGAATTGGTCAAGTAGTAATGAGTGGAGCAGTTGGATTATCGTTAATTAGTGGAGGTACATTTGCGTATTTTAGCGATACAATTAAAACTGATAACACATTTGCATCTGGTACACTAGACTTAAGTATGAACCCTAATGCTGTTGTAAACATTAGTAATTTAAAACCAGGTGATGAAGTATATCGTGAGTTTACTTTAGAAAACAATGGTACTTTAGATATTAATAAAGTTCTATTAAACACTAAATATCAAATCCAAGACGTAAAAAATGATAACACTGAAGATTTAGCTAAGAATATTAAAGTTACAATTATGTACAACACTAGCAGTGCTACAAATGAGATCGTTGAAACATCATTATATGACTTACAAAATCAAACTCCTGATTTAACAGAAATCAATCAATTCGTAGGTAGCACAAAGGATCCAGATGGCATTCCTGCTGGTCAAAAGGAAAAGATTTTCGTATTATTCGAGTTTGTTGATAATGGACAAGACCAAAATCAATTCCAAGGCGATAAATTAAAAGTTGATTGGACATTTAATGCTCAAACTGGTGGCGGTACATACTACGACGACACTGATCCTAACAACAACTAATACATAACAAATAACCACCTAATATACTAATTAGGTGGTTTAACTTTCCCTTAAGAAGCTGACCACTTTGCTTGCGAAGCTTGTCAATTAAGTAGGTGTAAGTTAACAGTTGCAAAGTTGTGATGAAGTAAAATTAAACGGATAAATCTATTCGTTATCGTTAGAAAAAACTTTTTTATTCACAAAAGCAATTTTCTACAATAATGGGAAAACATTATTAAAATGAAAGTTAGAAGTGAATCTATTAATTACTACTTACAAATCAAATCTTTCTTTAATTAATTTAGCAACATCTTCTGCACTCATATTTGTGTTATTTATTTTAAGATAATTTTCCTTCTGAATTCCCCCTTCTATCGAATTTAATCTAAATTTTTCCATTGTCTTCAATAAATTATCTTCAGACCATTCAATGTCTCTTTTTGTTGGCTTATGTTCTAATCTGTGCGGAGTTTTATTTCGTGCAAGTCTCTCATCGAGTTCTGCTTCAAGTTCAACAAAATAGGTTGTCGCCCCTTTTGACTCAAATATGGTACAAACTTTCTCGACATATTCCCAATCAGATTTTAGATCGAGAGCCCAAACATAAGTAAAAATCATGCCGTATAAGTTACTTTTGGACACCTCTTCAAATATTTCATTTCGAAATAAATTAACTAATCTACTCCCTTCCTTTGTTCCATAATCAAAAAACTTACTAACTAAATCGATTGTCATGTGATTATGAAACAATTTTAAATCTGTTATTTTTTCTAGTGCATGCCCTACAGTCATTTTTCCGACTGCTTGAGGCCCAAATACTAATACAAACTTCATAGAACTCTCTCCCAAATATAACTGAATTTTTCGACTAGTATATCACACTTGAAAATAATTAACTCGATAATAAACGTCAGTATATTTTTAAAAAAGAACTATCTGAAAAATTGCATAAGAAATATTAAAAAAGCAGAAACAAAAGAAAACGAAAATATTCTACGTATATTATCTGTTTACTAAAAATTTACGAAGTTATCAAAAATTTTTTATTACATTTGGGAACTATTGTGTTAAAATCAGCATATAATTTAAAAAACTTTCCCTAGGGAAAAACTATTTGATGTGCACAATAAAACAGGTGGTGGGAAACATGTCACAAGAATCACAAGAAAAAGTCATATATAAAGAAGCTGGATGGAGACAGGAACATACACAACCTAGTTTGCAAGAGGTTCATCGTTCATTATCTGTTCCAAAGAAAGCTAGTAATTTTCGTAAGTTTCTAGCATTTGCTGGCCCAGGATATTTAGTTGCAGTTGGATATATGGACCCTGGAAACTGGGCAACTTCAATAGCAGGTGGATCTGCATTTAATTACAATTTATTATCTGTTATTTTAATTTCTAATCTTATGGCCATCATTCTACAATCATTAGCTGCTAAATTAGGTATCGTTACCGGTAGAGATTTAGCTCAGGCATGTCGAGACCACTTCAGTAAACCTGTATCATTTATGCTTTGGGTGCTTTGTGAAGCTGCAATTGCTGCATGTGACTTAGCTGAATTAATAGGGTCAGCCATCGCTTTAAATCTATTATTTGGTATTCCGTTGTTTTATGGAATTTGTTTGACAACTTTAGATATATTCATTGTTTTACTTTTACAAAATAAAGGATTTAGGTATATCGAGGCTTTTGTTATTTCATTAATCATATTAATTACTGGTAGTTTTGTTTTTGAATTGATTATGTCTCAACCTGATGTAAAAGCTGTATTTGGTGGATTCATTCCAAGTTCTCAAGTTATTACAGATCCAAAAATGCTTTATATTTCTTTAGGAATTTTAGGGGCAACTGTTATGCCTCATAATTTATATCTTCACTCTTCAATCGTTCAAACTAGAAAGTTTGATGTATCAGATGCTGGTAAGAAAGAAGCGATTAAATTTGCAACAATTGACTCAACAGTTGCATTGATGATTGCATTGTTTGTAAACGCAGCGATCTTAATATTAGCTGCTTCAACTTTCTACAAATCGGGTCATACAAGCGTTGCATCAATTGAAGATGCATTCCAGTTACTTACTCCATTACTCGGAACGACTTTAGCAAGTACATTTTTCGGATTGGCATTATTGGCTTCAGGTCAAAATTCTACTTTAACTGGTACTCTTGCTGGGCAAATTGTAATGGAAGGCTTTTTAAATATTAAGCTTAAACCTTGGATAAGAAGATTAATTACTCGTTTAATTGCTGTTACACCAGCTCTTATCGTCACTTATTTTTACGGGTCAAAAGGAACTGCTGATTTATTAATATTAAGTCAGGTAATCTTATCTTTACAGTTATCTTTCGCGGTTATACCACTAGTTATGTTCACTAGTGATGCTAAGAAAATGGGTAAATTTGTTAATAAAACTTGGCTCAAGTCAGTAGCTTGGACGATTGCTTCAGTTATTGCAGTATTAAATGTATATTTACTTTGGGCAACATTCTTTAAATAATAAAAAAGATTGAACAGATGTTACATTACATTGGTTCAATCTTTTTTTATTTATCCACAGTTACGTTACTTTCCATACATAACCATTTATTTGCTGACTCATACTATTAATATAGTGAAGGAGTTGATGCACTTTGAAGGAAAATGAAACAATCCCTTTTATTCAGGACTTAAAAGATGAATTTCATTCAAGTGCTGATTTTCAATACCGAAAATTTATATGTGATGGTAAAGTTCTTCATCTTTGCTATTTAGATACGATGGTAGACTCTGATGATGTTCAAACCCATTTACTACAAAAAATCATCTATAATCCAAAAGAAGATAAAGTGGAATCTACTGTTTTACAAACGATGGAATTACATTCGAAAGAAGATTGCATTCAAGCAATAATTGATGGCAATGTAGCTATTATTTACGGGGAAAAAGGAATTGCCTTTTCGACACCTCAAAAAATTGATCGTTCGATTGAAGAATCTAGTTCAGAACGTGTTATTGCTGGAACGCACGATAGCTTCGTTGAAAGTTTAAAAACAAATACTACATTAATTCGAAAAAGAATTCGCTCTAAAGAACTTGTCATTAAAAATATGACATTAGGGTCACAGTTTCCTACTACTCTTTCATTGTTATATATTAATACGCTAATTCCAAAGAACATGATTGAAAAGTTAGAGAAAAAGTTAAAAACCCTTGAATCTAAACCTTATGTAGAATCTATCCAAGTACATACTTTACTAGAGTAATCTCCTTTTTCACCATTCCCTCAAGTAATGCGTACAGAGAGACCTGATCGTACATTTCAGCATTTATTAAAAGGTAAGCCAGCAATAATACTAGATAACGATCCAAATGCATTATTATTTCCTTCTAATTTATATAGTTTTTTTCAAAGTCCCGAGGATTTTAATTTACGGTGGTTGCTTGGCGTATTTTTTTATGCAATTAGGATTATTGCTTTTTGGATGTCCGTCTTATTACCAGCATTCTATATAGCAGTTACTGCATTTCATTCAAATATTTTACCAATTGGAATATTTTATACTCTTAAATTATCGGTAGAAAATGTACCTTTACCTCCGCTTTTAGAAGCCCTTACGATGCAAATTTTCTTAGAGCTTTTAAGGGAAGCATCCTTACGTTTACCACAAGCAGTAGGTTCAACAATTGGTACGGTTGGTGCGATTGTGATTGGAACATCTATTGTCCAAACAAATTTAATATCAAATTCAATGATTGTAGTAATAGCCTTAACCGCTGTTGCATCTTTTACAATTCCAGTGAAAGAAATGTCAACGGCTGCAAGATTAATTGGCCTTCCACTTACAATACTAGCTTCAGTATTTGGATTTTTAGGTATCTCCTTTGGAATGTTAATGATTGTCTGCCATCTTTCTAAAATTAAGTTGTTCGGCGAGCGTTATGTTGAAAATCCAGGCTTTAAAGAATTTACACTTCTTAATAGTAAAAAGGTAAAAAAACATGATTAAAAATAAACACTTATTCTTTATCATTCTGACTACACAATTTGGTGTTACGATTTCTCAACTACCTTATACTGTTTATAAAAAAGCCGGACCTGATGGATGGATTTCAGTTTTGCTGACAGGTGTCTTCATCCAAGTTCTTTTGTTCATCTATTACAGCTTGTATAAGTCATTTCCAGATAAAGCCTTTACTGAGTATACAAAAACGTTAATGACTACTTATATTGGCAACTTCATTAATGCTTGTTATTTTTTATACTTTTTTTATATTTGTATCAAATTATCAATCGAGTTTGTTGACGTTATTAATAATTGGATGTTTCCAAATACTCCTCCTTGGATTATTTTCTGTCTATTCATACTTACAGCAATTTTTATTGCCAAAGAAGATATTCAAACGATTGGACGAACTTTTTTATCCTTTTCGTTTATCTTTATTTTTGTCATTCTCTTTTTAATGTTTGCTTATAAAGATGCTCATTTTGGTAGATTACTTCCAGTTGGCGGTAGTGGGATTAGAAAGATCAGCTCCGGAATGAGCTCATCATTTGTAAACATGTTAGGATTTGAAGTGTTTCTCTTCCTATCCACTCATTTTGAAAAGACAAAAAAGAAGCTATTTACTATTTCAATGGCCAACCTAGTTTCAACAATCTTATTTACATTTGTTGTATTGACATGCTATATATCACTAAGTCACTACCAAAGTACAAAGATAACGTACCCAATACTCTATATTATCAAGGGATATCAATTACAAATGGTCGAAAATCTTCATATTATTTTACTAAGTTTTTGGACAATCATAATCGCTTTATCAATAATTATTTATTTCTATATTCTTAGCGATGGCATTCTAAAACAGTTCAAATCTAAGTTTCAAAATCGCACTTTAATTGTTATCGTCATCTCATTAATTTTGATTTGTACATATCCTATATTTTCAATACCAATTATAGACAAAATACAATTTCTACGAATCAGTATATACTTTGACACTATTTTCATCATCGTCATTCCGTGCCTATTATTTATCGTAAATAAAGTAAGAAGGTTGATAACTTGATAAAAAAATTAACCAGTTTGCTCTCCCTACTTTTCGTTACTGTAATATGTACTGGTTGCTGGGATCAGAGACCAATAAAAGATCGAATGTTAATTAATGGACTAGGTTTTGACATTAAACAAGATCATAAAATTGAATTAAATGCTTCAATTTTAAATATTATTGGTAAAGGAACTGGGGCATTTGATTTAGAAAATGAATTAATTACTACAGAAGCAGATTCAATAACTGATGCCGCAGTGAAAGTTCAAACGGTTTTACCTGGTGGAATTGAAACTGCTAAAACAAGACTTTTCTTATTAGGAGAAGATTTCTCGAAAGAAAAATTCCAATTTATCTTAGACCAGTTTAACCGTACTCCATTTACAAATGTAAATGTGAATGTTGTTGTAACGAACAAACAACAAGCAAAAGATATTCTAACATTAGAAAACGTGAATAAACCAATTTCATTTATTATTAATGAAACAGTGGATCGAGCAAAAAGATTATCAATTATTCCAAATATGGATCTTCAGAAAGTATTTACACTGATTACAGATGTTGGGATTGACTTAGTATTACCTGTAATTGATGAAACAAAGGATAAACATGTTGGTGTGTTAGGAGCTGGACTATTTCATAAAGGATCTTACACTGGTAAATATATTGAAAAATCTGATGCTCCGTTAATGTTGATGATGATGGATCAGTTTAACACTACTAGTTTACTCTCTACTATGATAGATAAAGAAAATTCAAATGTATCACCGTACAATATTCTATCCTACGAAATACGCAGGCCTTCGAGAAAATTGATTGTCCATGCGTCAAATACTAAA
This sequence comes from Gottfriedia luciferensis, assembly GCF_001712755.1. Taxonomy (GTDB): domain Bacteria; phylum Bacillota; class Bacilli; order Bacillales; family Bacillaceae_G; genus Gottfriedia; species Gottfriedia luciferensis_B. The sequence continues at coordinate 83,376 of NZ_MDKC01000007.1, read as the reverse complement.
ATTGATGTTGATATTCCAATAAAAGTAAAATTAAGAATTGCTGAATCTACAAATAGACAACATTTATCTAAAAAAGAAATAAAGTCAATGATTGAAAAAGATTTAAATAAAAGAGCAAAAGACGTAATTAAGCAAACTCAACAAGCAAATAGCGATGTTATAGGTGTTGGACGATACATTAAGGAGCATAATCCTAACCTATGGAAATCATTGGACTGGGACAAAAAATATCCTACAATTCAAATCCATCCAAAATTTAATATTTATATATCAAGTACAGGGGTTCTTGAAACATAAAAAAACAGAAAAATCTTTATGATTTTTCTGTTTTTTTATGTTTATTAAAATTTAATTTTTGATGATAAAACATACTAGCTTGTCTAACAAAGTCTAATTCTATGGTGTTTAAAGTTTGAACTGCAAATAAGGGATGCATTTGCGCAAATAAAGGATGAAAAGTTGCAAATAAAATCTGAAAATCGCAAATAAGAATAGAAATTACCCATACCAGTAAAGGTAATATGACCTTAAAATTGTAAGATTGTTGATACTTTCGATTGGAAAACCCTTTAATTCATACAAAATCGAATAAAAAAATTGATAAAAACCACCTACATTTTCTTTAAATCTCAACTACAAATGAAAACGCATCTGAGATACCTCCCACTACTACCAGGAACACGAAACGTAAGTACATTAAAATTGATGCGTTCTTTTTACAAATAAAGGGGACGCCCCTGTGTCAGTTAAACCGACTTTCTAGGACAGCCCCATTTTCAGACTAAATATCGTATATTGCCTAAGCTTTTTTTAAAAATTCATCAATGATTGAAATTTGCTCATTCGTATTTAATGCAGGTGCATGACCAACTTTAGGTATTGTTTCCATTTGAAACTTCTGGGTTTCCTTCATTTTTAATGCTACATCAAGTGGCAAGACATCCGAAACTTCTCCTCGAATAAGTAAAATTTTTGATTGAATAGCCTCCCAGTAATTCCACAAAGTTAAATCTTCTGTATGCTGAAATTGTAAAGCAATCTTTGGATCATAATCAGGGCCAATTCCACCCTCATCTCTTCTACGGCAAGAGTTTTGCGTAAAATCATTCCATTCTTCTTCGCTCGAAACACCGAATGAATGATAAATTAATTTATAGTAATTCTTCAATTCAGTAAATGTTTTAAATTGAGGTGGTGTTCCAACATAGCTAATAATTCTCTTAATTCCTTCAATATCTTGTGGTTGGTTTTCTGAAGCTCCTGCCCCAATATCATTTAATACTAAATGAGAAATACGATTTAGATGTTTCGGCGTACCAGCAAGTCGCATTCCAATTGCTCCACCCATCGAAGTCCCTACCCAACGAACTTGTTCAATTTCTAAACGGTCTAATAAACCAATCGCTATATTTACATAGTTTTCAAAACAGTAATCTTGCTCAGGATTGGTGCTCCACTGACTTAATCCTCGTCCTATCGTATCTGGGCAAATTACATGATAATCCTTAGCTAAATGACGAGCTAAAATATCAAAATCCCTACCATTTCTAGTTAAACCATGCCAGCAAACAACTGTTGGATTTTTTCTTTCTCCCCATTCTGCAAAATGAAGCTCCATTCCATTAATCGATTCAAACCGAGACTCAGGATAGAAAATATTAATCACTCCATTCATTTTAGTGTCCACTTTATGTAATATTCGATTTTTATAAAAATATCCCTATAAAAACTAGAGAGAAAATACTGAAAAGATTCGGGTCTATTTAAATAATAATAATGACAAATACAACACAATCATGAATATTAAAAAAGAAAATAGAATTGATACAAGAATAATTGAATTATGAGTAGGTAAAAATTTTCCATTTTGAATTTCTTTCCGCTTTTTACTGTACTGAATAGTAGCTAATACACCCGTAATAAAACCAACAACACATGCATATATGCCAAGAAAAATTGCTAATGTATTAATGAATTGGTTATCACTAATTTTAATTGTAAAGTGTAGTGAAGTTGTTAAAAACCCTACACCAGTAATTGAGATTGCAGTTCGCAACCATGCTAAATATGTCCTTTCATTAGCTAGATGCTGTTGTGCATATTTAACACTTTCATCTGATAAATCATTTACTTTACTTAAAGAGACCATATTAAATTACCCCAATCAAAGATTTATAGAGTGATAAACTTAACGAAAACATATCTTAGTTTTAGTTTAATCTTTAAAATTTAAGATTTAGTAAAACTTAGATTACGTTTTGATAAAATTGAAATGGGGTAAAGTAAATCTATATTATTTACGAAGGAGTTAACAGAAGACTTCTATATAAATAGAACAAATAACAGCATTAGTATTAGCTATCAAAAATAAAACGATCAAAAAGATGGTAATTCAGTCCATCTTTCTGACCGTTCAATCTAACTATTTTTCTGTTTGTTGAAATTCGTTTTGAACCTTTTCCAAAAGGTTTTTTTCGGTAATTAAACGATAGCCCGTAAGAGCCAATGCTTTTGCCCCCGTTACTAGAGCATGATCACCAAGTGGCGACCTTGCAGCTTCACGGAATTCATTCGTATGAGCTATTAAATCATCAGGTCCAATTTTAATATATGCGTGAGAAGTAGGAACAACATGGCTTACGTTTCCTGCATCAGTGGATCCAAGACCACCGCTTTTGCCATTTACTTCTTCACCCAATAGGCTTAGTTCTTCACCTACAATCTCATCAAGAGATTGATTGATAATAAAATCATGGACTTCATTTTGGAATCTTTCAATTTTCACTGTACTACCAGTTGCAAGTGCTGCTCCTTCGGCAATATTTCGAATTTTAGTTGATACTTCCTCTGTACGCTTCCAAGTACTGGCACGGATGAAAAATCTTGCTGAAGCATACTCTGGAATAATATTTGGTGCATCGCCTCCATGAGTAATAATTCCGTGTATGCGTACATCACTAGAAAGTTGCTGACGAAGGGCATTAATTCCATTGAATAATTGGATTACTGCATCTAAAGCATTAATTCCATGTTCTGGTGATCCAGCAGCATGGGCAGCTCTTCCATAAAAATGGAAGTCTAATGGATCTACTGCCAAAGTTGGACTCGATAAACCTGATTTACCACTTGGGTGGAGCATAAGTGCTGCATCAACACCTTCTAGTAATCCGTGTTTTACGAAACTCCCCTTAGCGCTTCCATTTGGTCCCCCCTCTTCTGCAGGTGTTCCAAATATGACAACCTCTCCTCCGGTCTCAGAAATAACTTCAGCAAGAGCGATTCCTGCTGCCACACTTGTTGTTCCAATAATATTATGTCCGCATGCATGACCAAGACCAGGTAGTGCATCGTATTCTGCTAAAAAAGCGATGGTCGGTCCTTGCTTAGATGACTTTTTCCTTGCTACAAAGCCTGTTTCATGCCCCGCTATATTACGTGTTACATCGAAACCAGCTTCTACTAGAATTTTAGTATGTGTTTCTGATGCAAAAAATTCTTGATTGCCAATTTCAGGTTTCTCATGAATCTTGTGGCTAATTTCAAGATAAACTTCCTTCGATTCCTCAATACTATTCACAATTTGTTCTCTTTGTGTTTCAATTTTAACTGTCATTTAAACTGATCTCCCTTCCATTCTTTTAAATAAGCATGAACTAGCTTTATAGATTTTTAATTTTATCAACCGAAATGACTACTGGAACCGTAGCGCCTTTGTCACGTTTAATAATGTAATCATGAACTTCTTTTGATTGATAAGCCTTTACAATCTTTGAAAAATCCTTGTCATTTTTATTCTTCGTACGAGATGCAATAACATTGATATACGGCATAGCTGCTTTATCATTTGGATCTTCTTTATAAAGTGGATCGTTTGCAGGGTCTAAGCCTGCTTGAACGGCAAATCCATTATTGATGATAGCTGCTGCCACATCATCCAATGATCTAGCTGTTTGCCCTGCAGCAATCGGTTTGATTTTTAGATGCTTAGGATTTTCTTTAATTTGTTCAATACTTCCTTTAGGGTCAAAATTATCTACTAAACTAATTAACTTTGAAGATTGTAATAGTTTAAGTGCACGGCCTGCATTCGTAACATCATTTGGTATCGTAATAGTTGCTCCATCTGGAATATCACTTAACTTTTTAAACTTATGTGAGTAAATTCCCATTGGCGCAATCACCGTCGAGCCAATCGCAGAAATATCTAAATTATGATCACCTTTAAATTGGTTCATATACGTAATCGTTTGAAAAGCATTTAAATCAAGACTACCGTCATTAAGTGCTGTGTTAGGTTGAACATAATCTGAAAATGAAATAATTTTCAATTTAATGCCTTCACTTTTTACTTGTTTTTGTACAATATTCCAAAGTTCATAGTCATCACCGTTAATACCAATCTTAACCGTTCTCTCCTTTCCGTTACCTGATGATGCTTTAGAACCACATGCTGATAATACCGAAACCGTTAATAATAATGCTGCAAAAATAGTAAAAAACTTTTTCATCCTCTTTTCCTCCTTACATATCTTGACCACGTATTTCCTAAACTTTGTATGAGTTGAACAATAACTACTAGTAATACAACTGTAATGACAATAACCAATGTTTCAAAGCGCTGATAACCATATGTAATAGCTAAGTCACCTAATCCCCCAGCACCAACGGCACCAGCTGCCGCAGTCGATCCAATCAATCCAATCGTTGCAGTTGTAAATGATAGAATCAACGATGGAATCGCTTCAGGTAAAATAAACTTCACGATGATTTGAAACTTTGTTGCTCCCATTGAATAGGCTGTTTCTAGCACCCCTTTATCCACTTCTAGCATGGAATTCTCAATCAATCTTGCCAAATAAGGTCCTACAAAGATTGAAAGCGGAACAATTGCTGCAATTACACCAATGGACGTTCCCGTCAATAATCTAGTAAACGGTATAATGGCAACTAGTAAAATAATAAATGGTACAGATCGAACAATATTTATAATGGTATTTAACAACGTAAATAAAGGTTTGTTTTCCATTATATGACCTGGCCTTGTTACAACTAGGATTATACCCAACGGCAATCCTATGATTGTGCCAAAAATAAATGACCCTAGCACAGTTAGAAATGTATCTTGAGTTGCCTGCAAAAACTGCGGCCAAAAGAATTCCCAATTAAGCTCCATTTAACTCAACCTCCCTTACGTCTATCCCCTTTTCCGAAATAAATTTTATAGCTTTTGTGCTTTCCTCTTTTGTTCCTTCTAGTGCCACAAGCAAATTCCCATAAGGTCTTTCTTGTAGCTCTGTAATGGATCCATAAAGAATATTTAAATGGATATCGAATTTTTTAAGAACCTCTGATAATAATGGGTTACCTGCCTTGTCACCTAGGAAGACTAATTGATAATATTTTCCCTTTGATAATGATTTCGATAACTTAGATGGCACCTCATTTTGTAATACTGTGTTAACAAAATTCTTTGTAATACTTTTTTGTGGATTCGTAAATACGTCGTAAACATTACCTTCTTCTACAATTTCACCATTATCAATGACAGCCACTTTATCGCATAGATCACGAATTACACTCATTTCATGGGTAATAAGGAAAATTGTAAGATTATAGGATTTATTTACCTTCCTTAAAAGCTCTAATACATTCTTTGTTGTTTCAGGGTCTAATGCAGATGTAGCTTCATCACATAGCAAAAGATCTGGATCTGTTACGAGTGCCCTTGCAATCCCCACTCTTTGCTTTTGTCCTCCCGATAAGTGGCCCGGAAATACATCTTGCTTCCCTGTAAGTCCTACAAATTCAATTAACTCCATTACCTTTTCCTGGACATCTCGTTTCTTTTTTCCTTCTAGGTATAGCGGCATTGCTATATTATCAAATACCGTTTTGGCAGAAAGTAGATTAAAGTGTTGGAAGACGACACCAATTTTTCTACGTGTCTTACGTAACTCTTCATCTTTTAATTTCATTAGGTCCAATCCATCAATGAAAACTGATCCTTCTGTTGGCTCTTCAAGTCTATTTAAACAACGAATCAATGTACTTTTTCCTGCTCCGGAAAAACCAATGATCCCAAAGATCTCTCCTTTCTCAATTTTCATATTAATATTATTTAAAGCTTTAATTGGTGGCCTTCCAGGATAAACCTTGGAGACATTTTTAATTTCAATCAAATTACTTCCCCCAATGCAAGTTATTTCAATTCACCATAACTAAGTAAACAGATTTGAAAACTAGGTTTTATAACTATATTTCCCCCTTTTTCTCCTATGGCACCTCATCAAAAAACCCCTCTTCTTATCCAAGAAAACAGATAAGAAGAGGGGTTATAATATATAAGCCACTTTACTTCTTATCTTTCAAATCGCATGAACGATTTGCAGGAATTAGCACGGTATTTGTTACAAAACAACAAACCCGTTGCCGAGGTATCGCAGGGCCAGTCCCTCCACCTCTCTGGATAAGTAATAGAATTTATTAAGTTTTTAAATTATTGTGTTCATGTTATCTCTCTTTTTATAATCCGTCAAGAATTATTTTTAAATTTTTTAGTAAAAGTTGAGTTTTGATAATAGTAATTTTATTAAACACACTGTTTGGCATAAGTCTTAGGTCCTTCATATTCAAGTCAAGAAACTTATTTCATAAACCGATTGGAATAGGTCTTGATACACATTTTTTTAGTTTTTATTAGTAATTTTAAAAGAAGGAAAAAAAAGCAGACAAGGATAGAACTTGTCTACTTTTTTGAATTGTGCCTACCATAATGTAGGCTTTACCACCATGAACCATAGCATGATCATCAAAAGAACGATGTAAATCCAGATAGATCGACGAAGCTTCTGAATCAACATTCTCCCGTCATGGGTTGGTTCACTGAATTTCCGAATGGTCGGTGAAAAGGCTCTAGCTAGGAATAATAATGAACTCACCAAAAGAAGAATAGTCATCACAATCCAAGATGTTTTCCACGACCAATGGCCCGCTAGTACCAACAAGATCCCTGATCCAACCAGTACATGCCCAGCATGCTTTGCCAATCTGACAGCAAACCGGAATACATCCAAATAGCTCTGTTGTATCGCGGACTGTGTGGTATGCAGCTTTTTAAGTATCGGAATCAATACAAAAAAAGGACCAATCGATAAAATTACACTAGCAATATGTATGTAAAGAAGCAGTCTATACAGCATAAAAATTAATCTTGGATGAGACGAAACTCATGAACCCATACCCTCATTTTTGGCAGCCAAGGCATTCCAGGATGGATTGATAAGATCGATTGCTTATACTCTTCTACAGTCGCATAGCCTTCCTGCTTAGCATCCTCATCTGTTAATTCACCAAGGGATTGAGAATAAACTTTTTCAACAACATACTGGTGATTTTGAAGGGTCATCACTTCCCCAACATCTGCATATCTTCCGTTTCGGCGAGTAGCAGTTTTTTGTCCTGCTAATACCTTTTCGACATCCTCTTGAAGCGTAACAAGGCGTTCAATCGTACATGTTTTTGGTGGTAAAGCGTTCGTTTCATTTTGATTTGACATTTAATCCATTCTCCATTTCATTTTAATTTTATAGTTAAGTCTATTAAAAAAAACGACTAGTTCCATTTTAATTAAATTAGTACATGATTAGCAAATTTTATTTAAGAATATTGCAATAAGTACCACCATAATAGGGACCAATAAAAAAACAGAAAAACTCCCAAGATAGTTTTTCTGTTTTTTACAGTTAATACTCATTCAGCTAATCCATGATTTAATAATCGTAATCCAAATCTTCAAAGCGGTAAAACCAATTAATACTGCCAGAATTCCTCGTAAGACCTGCGTTTTTGTTTTTTTGCCTATTTTTGCTCCTAATGGTGAGGCAATTAAACTTGCAATAACAACAATAATTGTAGGCAAAATTTCAACCTGACCAGTAGAGATTTTCCCAATCGTTACGCCTATTGAAGAGATAAATGTAATGGCTAATGACGAAGCAATTGTCACACGAGTTGGTATTTTTAAGATTGTTAACATGATTGGTACTAACAGAAATGCTCCTCCTGCACCAACAATACCCGCACTAATTCCAACGATAAATGCCAAACCTGAAGCAAGCCAAACATTAATTGAAATTTGACCATCTGCTGACATCTCGACGTTTTTTCTAGGAATAAACATTAAAACGACCGCAATCATTGCTAAAATACCATAAACAAGGTTTATACCATGTTCTGAAAGTAGATTTGAACCAAATCCACCAAGAAAACTTCCTATTAGTACACTTATTCCCATACTTAATATAACTTTTTTATTTAAATAACCGCTTTTACGATAGCTTAATACTCCACCTAAAGTTGCAAATACTACTTGGACAGCACTTATACCTGAGACTTGATGTGGTGTAAAAGCAGCAAATCCTAATAATGGAGGGATAAATAAGAGCATTGGATAATTTATAATCGCTCCACCAATTCCTACCATCCCTGAAATAAAGGACCCAAAAAAACCAACTAAGAAAAGTACTAAAATTAAGGTCCATTCCATTTTAAGTCCCCCTATAATAGAAAAGGAGATATGACTCTTAACTCTCCTTTTCATATTAATCTTTTAACTTATCCCTTTTTAATCCAAAATTTTAAAACATTGTCTTCTTCTGTATAATTTAATAATTCGTGTCCACCTGATTTAGCCCAAGCTGCAAGGTCGTTTTTAGCACCTTTATCAGTTACATGAATTTCAAGTACTTCGCCTGCTTCAATCTCTGCAATTGCTTTTCTTGTTTTTACAATTGGAATTGGACATGCTAAACCTTTTGCATCTAATAATTTTGTAGTTTTCATTCTATTCTCCTCCAAGTCTCATTATCGTACTGCACAGCGATTTGGACCAATTTCCATTTCTCTCTGTTTTTCTTCATTTAAATTAATTTTGCCCATATTAACTTCACGGATTTCTTGATATGAGTTTGGTTGTGGTGGTAAGTTCTCAGTTACTAATTTTCTAAACTCACTTTCACTCTCAATGTTCAATCCATGATTCTGATCAAATAAATATCCTAGTTTCTTATAAACACTACCATCTTCGTTCAATTCACTAATCACCATAAAATGTGATGGAAGCACAATTAATTCAAGCGATAAATTTCGGTATTTTTTATAAAGGGTTTCGCGTAAGTCCCCTACCCAATCCTCTGCCATACCAGCAAGATCAGGTCTACCAATTGAATCGATAAATAAAATATCACCAGAAAGTAAGAACTTTTCATCAATAACAAATGACGTTGATCCGATTGTATGACCTGGTGAATAAAGAGCCTCGATATTGATTGACGTTTCACCAATCAATACCTTCTTACCATCTTCTAATGGACTATATTCAAAAGTAACTTCTTTAGCATCCTTTGGCGGTAACCAGTATGTTGCTCCCGTAATCTCAGCAATTTTTCTACCACCAGAAATATGATCTGCATGAAGGTGAGTATCAAATACATTTGTGATTTTTACGTTCTTTGTATTTGCAAAATCAATGTAGATATCCGTCATTCGAGTAGAATCAAATATAGCTGCCTCATTATTTGAGATCACCATATAGGATAAACATCCCTTGCCGATTCTGACAAATTGATACAGCTCTCCACCATTTTTCAAATCTGCAATTTTTACTGGTTCTAGATGTTCACTCCACTCTTTCATTCCGCCTTTAAGGTAAGCTACGTCTAGTCCCTCGTCTGAAAGCATCTCTGCGATCATGATGGAAGACCCTTCTTTAGCACACACAACTAAAACATCTTTACTTGTAGGTATCTTATCTAAAATATCTTCAACCCCATCAAGTAAATCAAAATAAGGTATATTTAAATGTTCAAAATTTGAACCTTCTATTTTCCAATCGTTATAATCATCAGTATTTCGTACATCTAGAATAAATAGTTCTTCTTTATCAAATATTTTTTTTGTAATCTCTTTTGCAGACATTGCTGTGACTGCCATACCTTATACCCCCTATAGTATATTTTCATTCAAAAAAAATTAGATTAACCTTTTATGCTCGTTGTTTTCCCAGACCATTCAGTCATTCCAGGAATGACATTAAATACATTAGTAAAACCGCTAGAAAACAGTAATTGAGCAGCAAGATCACTACGGTTTCCAGTTCTGCAAACAATATATATTTCATTATCTTTATTTAATTCTGTCATACGGTTCTCCAATTCACCTAAAGGGATTGATACCGCATTTGGTATATGATTAAATACATATTCTGCTTCTTCTCTTACATCTAAAACGATTATATTTTCGTTTTGTAGCTTTTGATTTAATTGATCGTTCGAAATGACGTTTTCAAATCTTTTTTCAATTGTATTTTCATCTGAAGATTTTCTTAAATAATGAAGTAATACTTCTCCATTTTCAATTGTACCTAAATATTGATTTCCAGTGCTTTCCGCCCAAGCTTTAATGTCTGCTTTTGAACCTTTATCAGTCGCTTGAACCTCAATCACTTGTCCATTATCTAGATCCTTCATTGCTTTTCTAGTCTTTACAATCGGCATTGGACAAGCTAATCCTTTTGCATCTAATTTCATGTTAGTTTTAATGAACTCCATATTATGACCTCCGCACTTATGATACCACCTAGGGTATTAATTTAATCAAAAAAATTATTCTACGTTTCCTTCCCAAGAAAGCATTCCGCCTACCATGTTTTTAACGTTAAACCCTTGAGATTGAAGGAATTCCGTTGCACGCCCACTTCGAGCACCTGAACGACAAACCATAATATATTCTTTTGATTTATCTAATTCATGTAATCGAAATTCGATTAACCCAAGTGGAATATGAATTGCTTCATGGATTTTTCCAGCTGCAACTTCATCTACCTCACGAACATCGATAATATTTACTTCTTTTCCAGTTTTCAATTCATTTTCAAGCTCAATCGCAGTAATTTCATTCATGTCATTCAAATCCTTTCTAATTAAATAAATAAGTTAACTTGACCTTCTTCTGCTTCACCTAAGTAGGCTGCAACACCAGCATATTGAATATTCTCTAATAACTCTTCGGTTTGTAGACCTAACAGATCCATTGTCATTGTACATGCTACTAAATTTATATCTTGTTCTTGGGCCATTTCAATTAATTGTGGCAAAGGAACTGCATTATGCTTTTTAATAATATCCTTAATCATTTTTGGACCGAAACCAGCAAAGTTCATTTTAGAAAGTCCCATTTTATCAGCGCCTCTAGGCATCATCTTTCCAAACATCTTTTCAATAAAACCTTTTTTTGTTGCTACATGTTCACTTTTTCGTAAAGCATTTAGTCCCCAAAATGTATGAAAAATAGTTACTTCATGATCAAAAGCTGCTGCACCGTTCGCAATAATATAGGCGGCCATTGCTTTATCATAATCTCCACTAAATAAAATGATATTTGTTTTCTTAGTTGTCATATTCATTCTCCTTCTCGTTCTTTATACCCATTGGGGTATATTAAAAAACAAAAAAATATATTATATCTTATATATACTATTACCCCTATGGGTATATGATATTAAAAATAAAAAATGGTGTCAAACCATTTCTTCTTATCTACTTTTTACAAGTAAGTTTACTGCTTCCTTCACTAAATCTTCGGCATCTTGCCCGTTTTCATTCGCATTTCGGACACAATCAACTAAATTTGAGCTTACTATTACGCCAATCGTACGATCCAAAGCTGATTTAACTGCTGATAACTGTGTAATGACATCTTTACAGTCTTTATCTTCTTCCATCATTTTTAAAATTCCACGAATCTGTCCCTCAATTCGCTTTACTCTATTTTTTACTGGATCATCATAATTCATTAAATCACCCCTAACTTATAAAACTAAGCTTAACCATTTTTTTAAGAATATATGTGCGATATTCTTACTTAGAATATATACCCCACAGGGTATATTGTCAACCATTTAATTTTATATAAATTAGTCTTCTTTTAGTAAGTTAAAAGTAGATATGTAAAAAAAGATCACAATAATGTAATCTTTTTTTTCAAAGTTTTGCAATATAAAACAGTTTAAACGGAAAATCAATATTAAGTGGAACATTATTAATGTTAAATTTAGTGATTTATTATTTAATGTTAAACTATAGTAATTGTTTTTTTCAGAAGTTAAAAATATTAGAACAAATTTTAGATAAAATAATTTCAAATGATACTATATATAAGTTGGTGCTCGTGCTCGATTGACCTCAAACTGATTAACTATCTGTTATATTGCACTAAGTAAAGGATATTAAATTATGTTCTTATCATAAACTTTTTTTGATGAATTAGTTGATTGGAATGGAGGGATGCTCGACTCCTATGGGATATTCGGGAAGGCTAAAGACCCCGCAGGCTTGCCGAGGAGGCTAAAGAATCTCGCCCCATGGAAAGCTAGCATCCTGTAATGGAAATCAACATCATTCTACTCCTTTTACGAAAACTTGATAATTAATTGACAAGATTGTTTTTCAAGCGTTACCTTGAAATTTTAAGATTTTACAGTCATCCCCATCTCAAAATAAGTACCTACTTCCATAACTGCTTCGTCTTTATGAATAAAGTCATTTTTCTCTTTTAAATAAAGATAATCATTAGACCATTCGCCAATGTTTTGAATTATATCTTTTAAAGCATTAGTGAATATGACTACTTCTTCATTCGTAGTCGTTGGATGGACACTCATGCGAATCCAACCAGGCTTTACGCTAATATTGCCATTATCGATTTCATCTGTAATTGCTTTAGACATTTCTCTTGTAATATTCAGTAGCATATGTCCATAAGTACCCGCACATGAACAACCACCTCGTACTTGAATACCGTAACGGTCATTTAACAATCTAACTACTAAATTATGATGAATATCTTTTAAATAAAAAGAATAAAAACCTAATCGTGGATTACTTGAATCTTCAAGTAAGACTACATTTTCAATTGTACGAAGCTCATCTAATACGATGTGTGCCAATTCTTCTTCACGATTTAATATATTCGCTGTACCCATTGCATTTTTTACTTTAATTGCAAGAGCTGTTCTAATTGTTTGCAGAAATCCTGGAGTACCGCCATCTTCTCTTTCACGAATATTGTTAATGTATTTTTTCTCCCCCCATGGATTTGTCCATTCAACAGTTCCTCCGCCTGGATGATCAGGGATTTTATTTTGATACATTGTAGAGTCAAATATCAAAACTCCACTACTACCAGGTCCTCCTAAAAATTTGTGTGGAGAAAACAGAATGGCATCTAGTTTTTCCATCGGATCACTAGGATGCATATCAATGTCAACATACGGCGCAGAAGCTGAGAAATCCACAAAACAAACGCCATTATATTCATGCATTAGTCTAGCTAGCTTATGATAAGGTGTAATTAATCCAGATACATTAGAACAAGCACTGAAAGATCCAATTAATTTTCGTTTATTTTTATAAAACTCAAGTCGATTTCTTAAATAGTTTAAATCGATTACATTATTAGTACAATTAGGTACAACTTCTACATCACAAATCGTTTCCAACCACGAAGTATGATTGCTATGATGCTCCATACTTGTTATAAAAACAACTGGTCTTTCTTCCTCAGGTATACTTAAACGGAAGTGGAAATTTTCATGTATTTTTAGGCCTAAAATGCGTTGAAATTTATTCATAACTCCAGTCATACCTGATCCATCCGTAATGATTGTGTCGGAAGCGCTTGCATTAACATGCTCTTTTATAATCTGTAATGCTTCATGATAACAATTCGTCATCGTGCTTCCAGTAATATTTGATTCAGTATGCGTATTTGCAACATACGGCCCAAAAGTTGAAAGTAATTTTTCTTCAACTGGTCCATATAACCTACCACTTGCAGCCCAATCCAAATAAATAATGTTCTTTTCACCAAATGGCGATAAGAATGTTTTTTCATTTCCAATAATCTCTTTTCTAAATTGTGAAAAATACTTTTCTAAATTCAATTTTATCGCTCCTAATGAGAAAATGTTGTGTGCTTTTTAATCGGAAGCTCTGTTTAGATAATTAAGATAAAACCGAGTATTCCAATACCCAATAGGGTATTATACAAAATGCACTGAAGCCAGTCCGCTCATGACGGAATGGCTTTTTTAAAGTAATTTATCAGTTTTAAAACAGAACCAATTAGAAAATATCTTGCGTCAAAATCTAAATAGAAAACTTATTTACATATACAAATATATGTCATATTATTCTGTATTAAAAGAATTTTTTCACTTTTAAAATATTAGTAAAATTTTACACTATCTATTTTATTTAAAAAGAGACCCTTTTTGATAGTACTCTTTCATCATTTTTTCTGGGACCATACTACCACCTGTAGCCCAAATGACATGGGTACTTTTTTCCATTTTTTTCGATAAATTATTTTTTAGTAAATAATCTTTGCCTTCTTTAAATAATTTAATTGGACCAATCATACCAGCTAGTGCCGACGGTTCTAAATAAAGATCCTCAGTATCAACTAACTCTTTTAACATGGTGTATAGTTTTTCATCACTTATTGTGTAGCTACCGCTTAAAAAAGGCTCGATGATTTTTCCTACAAAACCAGATGGTCTCCCTACAGCTAGGCCATCTGCATCCGTTTTATTATCAATGCCAAAATCTTGTACAGAAACTTGATCGTGAAGACCTGTCATTAATCCAATCAACATACAAGGAGAATGAGTTGGCTCAGCAAAAAAGAAATGAACATTATCTTTAAATAATAGTTTCAGACCAAATGCGACACCACCTGGTCCTCCTCCAACTCCGCAAGGTAAATAAACAAATAATGGATTATTTTCATCTATTGTAATGTCTAATTCTTCAAATTGCTTTTTGAAACGTGAAGCTGCTACTGCATATCCTAAAAATAAATCATTTGAATTTTCATCATCTACAAAATAACAATTAGGATCTGCTTCTGCTTGAATTCGTCCTTCTTCTACTGCCTTACTATAATCCGCCTCGTATTCAATAACATTTACATTTTTACTTCTAAGTAAATCTTTTTTCCATTGCTTTGCATCCGCTGACATATGTACGGTTACTCTAAAACCTAACTTAGCACTAATAATGCCAATGCTCATACCTAAATTACCAGTGGACCCTACAGCAATTGAGTAGTTGGAGAAAAATTCTCTAAAAATATCACTATCTATTTTTGAGTAATCATCTTCAATCTTTAATAGATGATGCTTTATAGCTAGGCTTTCAGCATGCTTTAATATTTCATAAATGCCACCTCTTGCTTTAATTGATCCTGATATTGGCAAATGGCTATCACATTTTAAAAATAATTCTCC
Source organism: Gottfriedia luciferensis (assembly GCF_001712755.1). Taxonomy (GTDB): domain Bacteria; phylum Bacillota; class Bacilli; order Bacillales; family Bacillaceae_G; genus Gottfriedia; species Gottfriedia luciferensis_B. The sequence continues at coordinate 68,030 of NZ_MDKC01000007.1, read as the reverse complement.
TAATATAGTTTGTTGGAAATTTTTCTCTAACGATTGTTTCATAGAAGGAATTTGTACTAAAGGAGATTCAATAATGCCGTTTGTATCTTTTGTTTCTGGAAAAACCTTTGAAATATATGGTGCAAACCTTTTTAATCGCTCATCCGCATCGTTTACATCATCTTGAGTAAGTGGTGACAGTTTCATTGCTTTTTGAAACGTCTCAAAATTTGGGTTCAACCAAAGATATTCCTCTAAGTTCATCAGTTTTTTTAGGGTTGGATAATTTTCTATATATGTCTGTATATCAATTCTTTCCATCTATATACCTCCTAGACTTAATCTGTTTATATGTAGTTTATCAGATATTATCACTTGAATAGCTTTGATTGTTAATCTTTTGTAAATTCACATGAAAAGAGATTGGTTTAGATTTTGATTCAAACTATACTGTTTTTATGTATCAGTTGTTGGAGGAAAATATGAATTCTAATCATAAAAATAATAAGTTATCTCTTTTGTTAGAAATACTTATTGTTTCTACTAAACTGGGTTTAACTTCTTTTGGTGGACCAATCGCTCATTTAGGTTATTTTCGTGCAGAATATGTAAAAAGGAAAAAGTGGATTGACGATCAAAACTATGCTGACCTAGTCGCTTTGTCACAATTTTTACCTGGACCGGCAAGCAGTCAGGTTGGCATTGGTATTGGGGTAATACGTGCAGGTGTCTTAGGAGGCATTGTCTCATTTATTGGATTTACATTACCATCAGTCATTGTACTTGTGTTATTTGCATTATTACTACAAGACTTGGATATAAAAAATTCCGGTTGGATCCATGGACTAAAACTGGTTGCAGTACCTATTGTTGCACAGGCTATTTTAGGTATGGTAAAGAACTTGACGCCTGATTTAAAAAGGAAAGCTCTTGCTTTGTTTGCAATGATCGCCACACTAATATGGCAAACGACATTCACTCAAATTGCTGTCATTTCAATTTCTTCAATTTGCGGATTTTTTCTATATCAAGATAATGAAAATAGTGATAAAACTACATTAGTTACGAATATATCAAAAAAAGTTTCAATCATTTGTTTGGCTATATTTTTTATATTATTAGTTTTATTACCCTTAATTAGTTCATTTACAGCGTCAAAATGGATATCTATATTTGACAGTTTTTACAGAGCAGGATCAATGGTATTTGGGGGTGGCCATGTTGTTCTTCCTTTACTTGAACGTGAGTTTGTTCCTACAGGATGGATAAACAAAGAAACATTTTTGGCTGGATATGGTGTAACGCAGGCAGTACCAGGACCATTATTTACGTTTGCATCCTATTTAGGAACTGCAATGTTGGGCTGGCGAGGAGGTTTAATTGCAACGATTGCCATCTTTTTACCTGCTTTCCTACTTATTATAGGTACTCTCCCATTTTGGTCTAGTATGCGTCGTAGTTCAAAATTAAGGAGAGCTTTATTAGGCGTAAACGCAGCAGTAGTTGGGATCTTAATTTCAGCTTTTTTTAATCCAATATGGATAAGTTCTGTTTTTTCGATTGCTGACTTTCTAATCGTAGCGATGTTATTTAGTATGTTAGTAATTATGAAATTACCACCATGGGTTATTGTACTTGTAGGAGCAATTAGTGGGGAAATCATATCTAGAATCTAAATTTAATTTGGATGAATAGATCTGTTCAAACTCTAGAAGAACCGCTCCTCGCATTTATTAATAGAAGAACAATCGAATAAAAAAAGCAGAAAAACTCAGACAAGGTTTTTCTGCTTTTTTATTTTCAATTATTTTAACAATACAGCAATATTTCTTGCAGTTCTTTCAATGTTTTCAAATGCGTTTTTCATAATATCTTCAATCGGTAAGATTGCAGGAATTGTAGGAAAAATAGCATCGATTCCGTGTTTATACAATTCCTCGATTCCATCGCCAATACTTCCACAAATTGCAATTACTTTCGCATTAGCTGGGGCACAAGCAGCCGCCCCAATAGGTGCTTTACCATAAATTGTTTGTCCATCAATTCTGCCTTCTCCTACAATTACAATGTCAGCATCCTTACAAACTTCTTTAACATTTAATTGATCAAGAACCAGTTCAATCCCTTTTTTTATTGAAGCATTTGCGAATAGCATTAAGCCTGCACCCATGCCTCCACCAGCTCCACTACCAGGGATCTCTGAGACGGACTTATTTAGATAAAGATCAGTAATCTGATAGAAATTTCCCATTGCTTCATCCATTGTAGCTAATTGATCCGCAGAAAGCCCTTTCTGTGGTCCAAATATATATGTTGCTCCATTTCTACCAATCAATGGATTAACAACATCTGCCGCTATAGTGATTTTTACTTGATCTAATCGTGGTGACTTGTTTTTATCAGACATTGAAGCTACTTTTAGCAATGCCTCACCATTGCATTCAATTTCCCTACCGTTTTGATCAAAGAATTGGTAACCTAGCGCTTGAGCCATCCCAATCCCACCATCATTTGTTGAGCTACCTCCAACACCAACAATAAGCTCTGAAGCTCCACGCTCAATAGCATGAAGAATTAATTCGCCAACACCAAAGGAAGTAGTTTGCAAGGGATCACGTTTTTCAAGCGGTACAAGATGCAAACCACAAGCTTCAGCCATTTCTATAAATGCCGTTTTATTATCCTTTGAAAATGCAATTTTAGCTTGAACAGTTTCACTAAGAGGGCCTGTTACATTAATGGTTTCTACATCTCCACCATTTGATGCGATTAAAGCTTGAACAGTGCCCTCCCCTCCGTCGGCTAATGGTAATAAATGATACTCTGCATTTGGGAATACGGAATGAAAGCCTTTATGAATGGCATTAGCTACATTCGTTGCATCCAAGCTTTCTTTAAAGGAATCAGGTAATATTACAATTTTCATTTTTCCTCCTTAAAGTGAAGCGATAATTTGATCTGTTAAGTTAAATAATTCTCCATTAATTTCAATCGCAACTTCTGCATCAGTTTGTTTAGTCACCGTTATAGATTCGTGCGTAATTGAAATCTTAAGATTTGTACCTTGCCAATGGAACGGGAAAAAAAGTTTGTCCCAATTTTTAGGTAAGTTTGGATTAATCTTTAACTTATTTGCATCCACCGTTATGTTTGCAAAACCAAAGATTGTTGCTAACCAATTTGCACCTAGTGATGCTGCATGAATTCCTTCATCTGAAGACTTCGGATTAGGCCCTAGATCAATTAAGCAAGCTTCTTGGAAAAGTCGATAAGCATTTTCTTTTTCTCCACATCTTGCAGCAACAATAGCATGAATCGCTTTACTAAGTGATGAATCATGAATTGTATGCTCCTCATAATAATGCAAATTCTTTTTGACTACATCTTCATCAAATAAATTTGGGAATAGATAAAGTAGCATAACTACATCAGCCTGTTTTAAAATCTGCATCTCATTTACTTCTTGTCGTGAATAATCAAAGAGTATTGCCTGGCTACCTTGTGTCTGTTTATAAATCGATAAATCAATCTCAGGTTTTAATAAAAATGTATCATCCTGTGGAATAATCTTGTCTTCGTTTGGTTGTGGTAAGTAAAGTCGATTTAAAAAGTCATTTCCGCTCTTTATTAGGTCTTCTTCAATTTTATTATATTTTTCCATATAACATAATGCTTGTTGAACATTATAATAAGCCATATAGTTCGTGTAAGCATTGTTGTTTATATGTTCTGTATATTCATCAGGTCCAATTACATCATTAATGGAAAGTACTTCATTTTCATCAGTCGTACGACTAATCCAAAAACGTGCAGTTTCTTTTAATAATTCTAAACCTTCATTTGCCATAAATACATCATCAAGTGTATTTTCATAGTATTGGCATACTGCAAAAGCAATATCAGCAACAATATGATGCTCGGCTATAGCTGAAGCAACCTTTTGACGAGTACCAGTTAATATATTAATAGCTGCATATTCAGGAGTTTCCTCCATTCCAGAGTATGCACTTTCCCAAGGGAAAAGAGCTCCGGCATAACCATTTTTAGTAGCTTTATCTTTTGCTTCTTTTATATGAAGATATCGATAGGTTAATAATTTTCTTGCTACTTCTGGTTCAGTAAATAAATGAAAAGGTGCAATAAAAATTTCTGTATCCCAAAATACATGTCCTTTATAGCCTTCACCAGTTAAACCCTTTGCTCCAACACTGAAACGATCATCATGTGATGGTGTCATTATTTCAATATGGTAAAGTGAAAAGTCGATTGCGATTTGATCAATCTCTTCCTTTGAAGAAATGCAAACACGCTTTTGTTCCCAAAAATGATTCCACTTAATAGCTGAACTTTCTAGTAGACGATCGTAACCAGTTGATTTATTATCTTGAACAGCCTGAATACTAGCTTGTGCAGGCTCCTCTTCTACCTTATCAATTGAAGTATAGATTGCGCTGATTTTTTCTAATTCGAACGGCTGATCAACAGTTAAATCTTGTTTAATGATTGCCATAAGTTGACGGTTCTTGGCCACAAAAGAAACATCACTTGTACTAGGTACATTACATGATGTTGCTAAAGCGATTGTATGATTACTTTCAGTCGTTCTATAGACAGCATGCATGACTTTTTTATCGATGACACGAATGTTTTCCTCTAATAGATGCTGCTTTCCAAAATTAGATGTTTGTGCATCAATACCAGTTGTTATTTTAACTGATGCATCGCAATCCAAACTAATCACAGTAATTTTTGATGCAAGTAAATGTAAATTATCTTTTGAAGCAAATCGTTGAAATTTTAGACAAAAACGGTTACCATCTTTGTTTTTCCATACGACTTCTCTTGTTAGTTCACCTTTTTGCATATTTAAAATACGCTCATATGAAAGGATTTCACCTGTAAGGACAGAAAAAATCTCACCATTTATTTCAATTTTCATACCAATTAGATCTGGTAAATTTACGATTTCTGTAACATCATTTGATGTGAATTTATTATAAACTCCTGCTACGTACATTCCCCGAGTTTGTTCTGAATAGTATTCTTCATGACTTGCTCGTAAACCTAAATAGCCATTTCCTAAAGCCATAATCGTTGCGTATTTATTGATAGATTGTAAATCAAATTTATTTTCGTTAATGACATTTACTTCATTCATAAAGATATACTCTCACCTTTTTCAGCTGATTGATAGATCGCTTCAACAAGTTGTTGGATAGCATAACCTTGTTTTCCATCTGCTAACATGACATTCTTCCCTAGGCAACGATCAACAAAAGCAGCTATGCTTTTCGAATGACGGTCAGGATCAGCCTCTTCTCTCTTTAAAAGAGTTACAAGCTCTCCTTTTTCATCTGTATAGATTTCCGCTGGAAACATCGAAGCACCAGCTTGATCTCCACAAAGTTCTACATTCATTTCTGATTTTTCTTTTATATTCAATGCAAAGGATGTTTCTAATTGGATTAAGCATCCATTCTCTAATTCAATATAAGAAAATAAAGAATCTTCTACTTCAAATTTTGAAGGATCCCATTTACCAAATGCACCTTCATCTTTCTTATGACCAATTTTCTTAAACATTTTTGCTGTTACTTTTTTAACTTTTGGATAGTCCAAAACGTAAAGTGCAGTATCAAGCATATGGATTCCTAAGTCGATTAGTGGTCCTCCACCTTGGATTACTTTATTAGTGAAGTTACCCCAACCAGGAATGCCATTTCGTCTTAAAGCCTTTACTTTAACAAAATAAATATCACCTAATAATCCTTGCTCTATATTTTCTTTTACAATCGATACATCGTCAGCAAAACGATGATGAAAATCATAGGCAAGTATACGTCCCTTGGCTAAAGCTGTTTCATACATCTTTCTAGCATCTTCAGCTAAGATAGCAGGTGGTTTTTCACAAAAAACATCACAATTATTTTCTAATGCCTGCATAACACTCTCAAAATGATATTTATTTGGAGTACAGACACTAACAATTTCAGGACTTTCTTTTGCATACATTTCAGTAGCATCAGTGTAATAGTTAGGAATATTATTACGCTCTGCAAAGCTCCTTAGCGATTCCTCATTTACACCAACTACTGCAACAACTTCTAAATCTTCTCTAGTTTTATAGTAAGCAACGTGAACTTTTTCAGCTATTTGTCCCCCGCCAATAATAGCTACTCTCTTCTTAATCACAATGCTACTCCTCTCAATTTAAAGCTTCTTTTATATGATGAAATGCCTTAATATATTCATCTTCTAAGTTTGTTCCACGAACACGACATTCAAATGTTAAATAACCATCATAGCCATCATTTTTTAATTGCTCAAAGTGCTTTTTAAAATCTAATGATCCACTACCTGGTTGGAAACGGTGATTATCTGCAATGTGGATATGTTCAACTAAATCACGATTATTGTGAAGTGCTTCTGATATACCATCTTCTTCAATATTCATGTGATAGAAGTCAGCAATTATTTTCACATTTTTAAACTGATTATCTTCAATATATTTACGTGCATCATTTAAAGTATTAATCATATGATCTTGATATCTGTTTAATGGTTCCAAGTAAATTGTAGTTCCTGTTTCACCTGCTACTCTATCTAAAAATTTTAGTGATTCAGTAACAGCTTTTCGGTCTCCCTCTATACTTCTTGGTGATGTCATAGGTGGTAATCGGAATGTAAACATCCCCCATGCTGCTGGAACGACAATCCCTTTTCCTCCAACCTCTTTTAATGCACTTAAGATTTCTTCAATATCAGCCAACCCTTTTAATCGACGCTCTTCAATAAAGTCACCAATCCATCCATAATAACCACCGCAAGCTGTAGTTACAGGTAAACCAGTCTCTGCGATTGCTTCTTTAACCTCATCTAAATGATCAACTAAAAATTTACCATCGATTTCAAAACCTTCAAAACCAATTTCTTTTAAATAGTTAAATTTATCCTTAATGTTTTCTGGGAAAAATGCTTGATTTTGAGTTCCAATTTTCATCTTTATTCACTCCTAAATAGAGGGGAGTGCTAAACACTCCCAATATTCTTCTTTTACTTATTAAATTGAACACCCATCTTAATACTTAGTTCAGGTTTTTGATCAACAAATTCCATATATGATTCAGCTACTTCATTAAATGAAACAACTGGTTCAATTAAATCTTCACAATTTAAATACCCGTTCATTAATAATTCCCAACAAGTATTTTCGATACGTTTACGTGACCAACGAGGATAATCTGGGTTCGGTTCACTACTGCCTCGTGAAAATACAATCTTTGCATTGTTAAAGTGAGCTTCACGTCCAAGGTTAAATCCTTCTGGGAAAGGTTTAGCAAATGCAATATAAGAAATTGTTCCACCGTATGCAATTCCTCTTAACGCTGCTTGAAGTGCACTTGAAACACCACTAGTTTCAATAATTGAATCTGCACCTAATTTATTTGTTATTTTTTTAATTTCGTATCCTAAATCACAAGCTGTTGGATCGAAGCAATAGTCAGCTCCATTTTTTAAAGCGATATCACATCTGTGGCTAATTGGATCTATACCAATTACAATACTAGCGCCAGCTTTCTTTGCTAATTGAATTGCAATTTGTCCAATCGCACCTAAACCGACAACTACTACATAATCACCCGCTCTAACATTTGCGTCTCTGACACCGCTCATCGCAAATTGTGCTGGGTCATAATAAACGGCATTCTTCCATGAAGAACCTTCTGGCATTTTACGTAATTTATAGTTATCTACAGCATTAACGATTACAGTTTCCATTATTGGACCATAAGTACAAACTTGATCACCAAATTTATACTCAGTCACCTCATCGCCAATTTCACAAATGCTACCTACAACCATATTTCCTAATTGAAATTCACCAAATACGATTCCACGAGCAGAACCTTCTTCACGTGGCATAAACATTTTCCACTCTTCATTGAACTCCTCATCAATAAATGGGCTAAGTCCTCTAAAATCAACTACTTCCGTACCATGCTTCGGTGATGCGAATTCTACTTTAATTTTTACTTCATTTGGTTGTACTGGACGATCTTCGTACTCGACTAATGCTGCAACTCTCGGTTCAACTGCTACTAATTTTTTCATTTTATTTCTTCCTTTCAGTAAAAAATTGTTTCGAATTAACCTTTTACTCCACCTTCAGTTAAGTTCCCTTTAATAAAGTGCTCGGATAATGCATACATAATAACGACTGGCAATGCAGTAACTAAAGATGCTGCCATCATACGACCCCACACATAATCTGGTGTACTAAATAAAGTATTTAAACCGATTGGTAACGTAAAGTTTTCTGAACTTGATAAGAAAATCGATGCAAATAAGTAATCATTCCATGCAATCATAAATGCATATACGAAAACAGAAACGATTCCTGATATTGATAAAGGAATAATAATATAGAAGATTATTTTTAATCGACTAAGACCATCAATCATTGCCGCTTCTTCTAAATCTTCAGGAATTGTATCGAAATAACTCCTTAACATAAAAATCGCAGTTGGAAGAGTTTGCACAATCATCGTAATGATTAATGCCATTTTTGTATCATATAAGCCAAAGCCAGAAATTATTTTGAATAAAGGAACTACAAGTAAAATCCCTGAAAACATATATACTGTGTAAAAACTAGCATTAATTGTGACTCTTCCTTTAAATTTCAGTTTCGATAATGCGTACGCTCCTAATATTCCAAGTGCAACTGATAATGAAGCTGCTATTATTGAAACAATTAAACTATTTTTGAAGTAGTTTAAATATGGGAAAATTGTTGGATTAAAAATGTCAATATAATGCTGGAAAGTCCATTCATGTGGCAATATTGTCGGATTTGTTGCAATTGCTTCTTTTGAACTTTTTAATGACGTCATTAGCATAATAAAGAATGGAAATAACATGATTCCTAGTACTAGAATCAGCACAACGTAGAAACCAGTTTTCTTAATCATTTTGTTTCTTTTGCTACTTACTGCTGCCATTTAAGTTCACCCTCTTTCTTGATACGATAATAACAATGAATAATATGATGAATAAGATTACTGAAATTGACGATGCTTTTCCTAAATTATTGAAAGCAAACGCTGTTTCGTATAAATAAATACCTAAAATATTTACTTTGTTTGTTAATAAATAAACATCTGTAAACATGTAAAACATCCAGATAAATCGTAATGTTACAACAGTTAGTAATACCGGCATAATCGCAGGTAAAGTTACAACTTTAAACTTTTGCCAAAGCGAAGCACCATCAATATCAGCAGCTTCGTATAACGATTTATCAATCGTTTGCAAGATTGCTAAAAACGAAATAAAGGCATAAGGGAAATACTTCCAAATTGCAAAAACTACTACAACTATAAAACTACTAACTGGATTATCAAACCATAATGGTGCAGTTTTAAATAGATGGAAAACGTCCGTACCTAAATAATTAATAATCCCATATGAGTTATTAAACATATATTTCCAAGCAAAAACTAATGATATAGATGGCGTTACATAAGATAAGATAATTAAAGATCGAGCAGTTTTACGAAACTTAAATGGTCGATTAAAGAATAACGCAACTCCTAGACCAACTACAGTACTACCAACTACAGTTAATATTGTATATAGAATGGTAATACCTAAAGATTTATAAAACTCTATATCTTTAATAACATCTGTGTAATGAGATAAACCAACAAACTTAGCTGGTAATCTAGGGTTAATTGGCTGATCAAAAAAACTTATTTTAATATTAGATAACATCGGATAAGCAACTAGTAATAATAGAAGGAAAATACTTGGTAAAAGTAGTACCATGGCTAGCTTTATATCAGATTTTTTTCGGACAATCGGTTTCATACTACCTCCTAAAAAACAATCTATTCTTTCATTTGATAGATTGGTGATAAAGAAAAGTTGTTTAAAAAGCAACTTAGCTTGCTTTTCAAGCGTTCGTTCTTCTTAAACAACTTTCAGTAATTAGAAATCTAATAATTAATACAAGGTAAATTAAGAGTTTATTTAATTACACCTTTTAATTTTTCTCCTGCTTCTTTAATAGCAGAATCTACGCTTTTTCCACCAACAGTCACTTCATTAATTAACTTAGCAACTGCTCCTGAACTTGTCACATCACCCATTTTTAAGAAGTTCTTGTTATCTACAAGACCAAAAACTTGAATGTTATCAAACGCGCTTGCGATTTCAGTTGAAAGTTCACCAAATGAATTTACAACTTTATTTTCTTTATATTCTTTGCTTTTTGTTACATCTTTATTTACTGGTTGAGATCCACCTGGAGACATTAATACTAACTTAGTATTATTTTCAGGTTTCGCCATAAACTCTACTAATTTTTCTGCTGCAGCTTTTTGGTCATCATCTAAACCAGAAGAAATCGTATACGCAGATACTGTTCCATAAACTGCTTTTGTTTTTTCAGTTGGAATGACAAATCCAATATTGTTTGTTTTACCTTCTTCATATACAGAAGGTAGGATATAAGTTGAGTAAACCGCCATTGGAGCAGAGCCATTCATAAAAGCATCTTTTACTTCAGTAACATCATTAGAACCTGGCATTGTGTATTTTGATAATTCTTTGTAGTAACTTACAGCTTCTTTCATTTCAGGTGTATCTAATGTTAAATTCCCTTTGCTATCGAACATATTTGCATTATTTGATAAAGCAAATTGTGAGAAGGCTTGTTCAGAAAAACCACCTTCAACAGTTGGAATTGCGATTCCGTATTTTTTGCTTCCGCTATTCGTAAACGCCTTTGCAATCTTTAAAACATCATCCCAGTTTTTAGGTTCTGCGAATCCTTTGTCCGCAAGCATTTGCTTGTTATACCAAATTCCTTGTACCCAACCACTAATTGGAACACCTGTATAATTTTTGCCATCCTCAGTTTTTAAAAGCTTTAAAGCACCTTCATAATACTTATCTTCCCCAACTTTAGAGATGACAGATTTCACTGCATCTTTATCAATTAATTCATCTTTGTCCATAACTTTTGCATAGTCTTGTCCAACTTCAATTACTGCTGGAAGTTTACCAGAGCTTGCTAATGTAACAACTTTTGTATTATAAGCATCTTCCTCAACTGGAACTTGCTTTACTTTAATATTTGGATTTGCTTTTTCAAATTTTGAAATTAAGTCTGTAATAACTGCTAATCTTTCTTGTTCAACAGAAGAATGCATAAATTCGATCGTTACTTTACCATTCTCTTTTTTACCACCACAAGCTGTTAATCCAACAGCTAACATTAAAACCAAGAACATACTTAAAAATTTCTTCATTGTTCTTCCTCCTAATTTACTGGTTTTAACCAAAGGAATTCATATGGATCTAAAGAAATGTATTCATTAAATTCTTCAACTTCTCCAGTTAAAATATTCATATACTTTCCTTTTACATCACAATTAACTTCTTCATTTGATAGATTGTGAAGAATGATAATGCTCTCATCTTCATTCATTCGTTTAATAGCAAATACTTTCTTATTAACTTCAAGTACGTCCATTTTTACATCTGGATTAAATAATTTTTCACCCTTACGCACTTGAATTATTTTTGTTAGTTCAGTAAAAACTTTATTTCTTAATGATCCTTCTTCTTTTAATTCTTTTTCAATTTCAACAAGTGAATATTTTTGGCGATTAATCGAACGATTCATTCCTGTTCTTTCTACACCTGCATAATCATTTCTTGAACCAAGCATACTTTGAATATAAATTGCTGGTACTCCTTGGAACGTTAATAAAATCGAATGTGCCAATAGGAATTTCTTTACTCTTATTTCATCACTTGAAGATTGTTTATTTAAAGCATCTAAATAAGTTACATTAATTTCGTATGGACTTTCAGTACCATCTGAATTTTTCTTATAATTTACTAATGCACCTTCTACTTTTAAATCTTCTACTAATGAAAGAATTTCTTCTTCAGAGATAATTCCACGAATAGGATTTAAACCAATTCCATCATGAGAGGCCAAGAAATTAAAGAAAGTTGTATCTTCTTTAGAGCCTTCAAGATTTTTTGCCCAGTTTGTTAATACACTTCCATTTCCATTATGAAGTGAATATAAAACTAATGGAGGTAGTGGAAATTGATAAACCATATGTGCTTCATCATGACCGTTACCAAAATAAGAAATATTATCTAAATGAGGCACATTTGTTTCAGTAATCATTACTGTACCTTTTGCAGCTTCATCTAATAAATCTCGGAATAATTTTACGATTTCATGTGTTTTTTCTAGATGGATACAAGAAGTTCCAACTTCTTTCCACATATATCCTACAGCATCAAGTCTTACATATTCTGCTCCTTGTTCCAGGTAAAACAGTAAAACATCAACCATATCTAATAAAACTTGTGGATTACTAAAATTTAAATCAATTTGATCGTCACTAAACGTTGTCCAAATGTATTTTTCCTCACCATTCGCTAATTTAAACTTTGATAGCAATGGAAGTGCTCTAGGTCTAGTTACTGAACTTAAATCAATTGATGGATCCATTTCGACGAAGTAATCTTTATATTTTGAATCACCATTCAAATAGCCTTGGAACCATTCACTCTTACTAGAAATGTGATTACATACATAATCAAACATGATTCTCGCTGATTTAGATAAACTCTCAATATGTGACCAATCTCCTAAATCTGGATTTACTTTTTTATAGTCAACTACTGAAAAACCATCATCAGATGTATAAGGATAAAAAGGTAAAATATGAACAAGTTCAAATTTATTTGCTAAATGTTCATCAAACATTTTTTTAAATGATTCTAATGTTGGTTTTCCCTCTTCTTGAAACTGGTCCCCATAAGTAATTAAAACAACATCTGACTCATCCCAATTTTGTTTTCTTTTTTTAGTAATTTTCAATTTAGCTTCTTCTATTCGTTTCTCTATTAAGCTATTAATCTGATCTATATCTTCATTTTCATAAATAAAAGCTAATCTTTCTTTTATTTTACTCATATGATTCCTCCTTGTGGTATCGCTCCCACAGAGATGTAAAAAAAATGGTACACGTCTTGGTACCGCTCCCAAATTCAATATATTATAGAAAGCGCTTACTGTCAATTTAAAATATTTATAAAAATTCTTTTTTTTTTTTGCAATCTTTTTACTTTAATAGAATAATTTATAGCGTTTTATTTTTAAGACTAAATATTTAGTATTGCTACTTTTTACTATTCTCCCTATAATTGCCCTTGTAATAAATACACCATGAAATAAGTTTAATTTTACGATTCGCTGTTCACAGTCTTGACAAATTTTAAAATAAATCGTTACTATCAATGTATATTATGTACAATATTTTTTTGGAAGCCGCTCCTAGCTATAAGTAACAAAAAAGTATTTCGATATAACTTTTTGATTGTTACGGAATCATAATTTTTTTAAAAAATAAATAATAACGAAAAAATGTAAACGTTTTTACTAAAATTACTTTAAACAAGAATGGAGTATACAAATGGGCCCTACAATTTATGATATTGCTCGTGTAGCTAACGTTTCAAAGTCCACTGTATCTCGAGTGTTAAATAATAAAGATAATATTTCAGAAGAAAGTCGTAATCGAGTAATGAAGGCAATTGAAGAATTAAATTATCAGCCAAATAAATTAGCTCGAGCACTTACATCATCAGGCTTTGATGCAATCTTGGTGATGTCTCGTTCTACGAAAACAACTGCCGGAAATACGTTTTTCTCTGAAATTATTCACTCTATTTCAACGAGATCAGAAGTAGAAAATTTCGATGTCATTATCCAAACATCTAAAAATAGCAAAGATGAGTTAAATAAATGTATCGAGAAAATTCGAGGGAAAATGATTAAGGGAATTCTAATGCTGAGTTCACCTGCAAATGAAGACTTTTTTAAAGAATTAGATAAATATGAAATTCCAGTAGTTGTTATTGGAAGAGTTGAAGGAAATTATCAACATATTTATTCAGTGGATACTGATAATTTTAACGATAGTTATCAATTAGTCCAACACTTAATCGATCAAGGACATACTGACATTGCATGTCTTCATTCTTCTCTCGATTACCATGTATCGATTGACAGATTGGAAGGATATAAAAAATGTCTAGTTGATAACGGAATTCCACTTCGCCCTGATCGAATTATTGATAGTGGTTATACAATGGAAAGAGCATATGAAGTTTCAGAATCACTTTTGAAATCAAAAGATTTGCCTACTGCAATTTTTGCAATAGATGATCTTAAGGTTATTGGACTTTATAATACAACTGCAAAGTTAGGAATATCTATTCCAAAAGATATATCAATTATTGGATATAATAATGGCATTTTTTCACCTTTATTCTCACCACCTTTAACTGGGATTGAAATTCCGATTATGAAGCTTGGTGAAATAGCTACGGACTTACTGTTTAAGCGAATAAAAAATGAACCTGAAAAATCAGAGCATATTATTGTTCCAACCAAACTAGTCGAACGAAAATCAGTTGCTAAAATAAATTGATTGAAGTAATGGGGGTACCATTTTGAATAAACAAATTGAAGCGATTATTTTTGACTTAGATGGCGTAATTACTGATACGGCTGAATTTCATTATTTAGCATGGAAAAAACTAGGTGAAGATTTAGGAATTCCTTTTGACCGAGAGTTTAATGAAACGCTAAAAGGAGTAAGCCGAACAGATTCATTAGAAAGAATCCTAGAATTAGGAGACAGACAAAATGATTTCTCCGAAGCTGAAAAAGATGAGCTAGCAACAAAAAAGAATGCTCATTATGTTGAACTAATCCGTAATATTTCTGAAAAGGATCTATTACCAGGAATTGAATCTTTCTTAATTCAAATCAAGAGAGCAGACATTAAAATTGCGATGGCTTCGGCTTCAAAGAATGCATTAATGGTTGCTAATGCTTTAGGAATTACCTCATATTTTGATCATATCGTTGACGCTGCAACGGTCGTTAATTCAAAACCAGATCCAGAGGTATTTCTAAAAGCAGCTAATGCAGTTTCGGCTAACCCTGAAAACTGTATAGGTGTGGAGGATGCGGCTGCAGGAGTTGATGCAATTAATGCTGCAAATATGTTCTCTGTTGCAATTGGAGATTCTACTATTTTAAGCCATGCAAATGTTGTTTTATCATCAACAGAAGAATTAGAGCTTAATAGAATTATTGATAAGTATTTCGCATCATAAATTATATAAGAATAACTTTTCGTCTATCTAACAAAAAAACGAAAATCTCATTTTTAAGATTTTCGTTTTTTTTATTATGAAAATATCTCTTCTTGTTTTCCAACCAACTCAATCTCAAATCCTAAATCTTCTAGCATTGCATGGTCACTATTTGTCTCTTGACCTTCCGTAGTCAAATAATCACCTATAAAAATACTATTTGCAGCATACAGTCCTAGTGGTTGTAAACTACGCAGATTTACTTCGCGTCCTCCAGAAATTCGAATTTCTTTCGTTGGATTTATAAAGCGGAATAGCGCTAATACTTTTAAACAGTAACGTGGATTTAATTCGTTTACTCCTTCTAGTTTCGTTCCATTAATAGCATGTAAAAAGTTTATCGGAATGGAATCTGCATCCAATTTATGTAATGACCTCGCAATCGAAATAACATCATGTTTTGTTTCCTTCATCCCAATAATGGCTCCCGAACACGGAGATATACCTGACTGTTTAACTTTCTCAACCGTATCGATTCGATCCTGATATGTGTGGGTTGTCGTAATATAACTATGGTGCTCAGCTGATGTATTTAAATTATGATTATATCGATCAACACCTGCTTCTTTAAGCTCATTTGCTTGGTTATCTTTAATAAGCCCCAAGCAAGCACATACTTTTAAACCATATAATTCTTTAATTTCCTTAACTGCATCAGTTACTACATTTACATCTCGATTCGTTGGTCCGCGCCCACTTGCAACAATGCAATATGTACCTGCTTTTAATTCAAAGGCACGCTTTGCCCCATCAAGAATTTCTTCTTTAGATAGAAAAGGATATTTCTCAATCGGTGCACTAGAAATTGAAGACTGAGAACAATATCCACAATCCTCAGGACAATAACCACTTTTAGCGTTAATAATCATATTAAGTTTAACTTTTTTTCCATAATAATATTTCCTTATGATAAATGCACCGTTTAAAAGTGAAAGTAAATCGTCATCTTCACATGACAATATGCTTAAAGCTTCCTCATCTGAAATTTTTTTACCTAAAATAACCTCTTGCGCTAATTTAGTCCAATTCATATGATCACTCACCATTTCATTGATTTTTCGTTAATAATTGCTGGAATTCTATAATAGATGTTTCTGTAAATGAATCCATCTGCTCCGGTATAACTCCAAGAATGTTATGACCTGTTAATTTTTCTAGCATAACTAAATTATCTTTTTCCATTTCACCCATAACGGATGGTACTTTATTAATTAATAATCCCATTAGATTAATTTGGTGTGATTTTAAATATTCAGTTGTTAATACAGTATGATTAATTGTTCCTAGCTTTAATGATGTAACAAGGAGTACTGGTAAGTTTAATCGTTTTATTAAATCTATCGTTCCAAAATTATCTTTTAACGGAACCGCAACTCCACCCGCTCCTTCAACAAAAACAACATCATGCTTATTTTCTAGTTGCTTATATTTTTCTAAAATAACATGTTCATCAATATAAACATCTTCTAGTTTACTAGCTAAATGTGGTGAGACCGGTGTTTTCAATGTATATGTACCGTAGTATTCATGCTCTTCTGTTAGTTCTAAATTCTCTTTATAATAGGCTGTATCTTCCCCTATTAGTCTATTGTTAATATTAACAACTCCACTTTGTATTGGTTTATAAGGTATTGCATCGATTCCTTTGTTCTGCAAGCAATTCACCATTTGGGCAGTAACATAGGTTTTTCCAATATTCGTATCGATACCAGTTACAAAATATCCTTTTCCCATCTTAAGCAGCCACCTTTTTTTCATTTTCTCTAGCTTTTACAAAATGGGAATGTAGGCGCACCGCCAATATTCCCCCAAAAACAGCTAGTAACAAATCTTGCCCAATACTATATACGAGTCCCATCATTAGCACCTTTTCTATGGATACGGGACTATCTAACCAAGTATTTAAAGAAATATATACATATGTTATGCCTAAAATATAAACAATCACTAACCCTATTACATTAGCAAAAATAAAATGCTTAAGTTTTGGTTTCTTTGTTTTTTCAACGATTGATCCAATTACAAATGCAGCAATAATGAAACCGATTAAATAGCCAAATGTTGGCTTTAAAACATATTCAGGTCCACCACCAGAAGCAAATACTGGTATTCCGATTAATCCAATTCCAACATAAAGTAGTTGACTCATCATCCCTTTTTTACTTCCTAATAGATTGCCGGCTAAAAATACAAAAAGTATTTGAAGCGTAAAAGGAATCACTGGTAAAGGAATCTTTATAAAGGCTCCAATCGATGTTAGTGAGGCAAATAATGAAATTACTGTTAATGATAAAGTTCTATTTTGCATTGTATCCCCCCTATTAGTTTATGAGTTTGGCAAATTAGCAAAATTTGACAAACTAACAAAATTAAATTAACATGCAATTGAAATATATGTCAACCTAACTATAAAATTTGGTTAACATATAAAACAGGGGGTAACTTATATGAACCATGAATTCTATCAAGATTTATCTAAAAAAAATAAACAGTATCTTTGGCACCCTTTTACTCAAATGAAGGATTATCTAAACGAAGATCCGCTAATTATTTCACATGGTAAAGATCGAAAACTATATGATGTACTAGGCAATGAATATTACGATGGTGTATCCTCTATTTGGTTAAATGTTCACGGTCATAATATTCAAGAATTAAATGAAGCCATTCATGAACAATTAGAGAAGGTTGCTCATTCAACACTTCTAGGAATGGCTAATATACCCGCAATTCTTTTAGCAGAGAAGCTAGTTGAAATCACTCCTAACGGCTTAGAAAAAGTCTTTTATTCAGACTCAGGTGCTACATCTGTCGAAATCGCGATTAAAATGGCCTATCAATATTGGAGAAACATAGGTAAATCTAATAAAAATACTTTTGTTACGATGAAGGAAGCTTATCATGGAGATACAATCGGAGCAGTATCTGTCGGAGCAATCGATTTATATCATCAAGCATATAATGAATTACTGTTTCAAAGCATAAAGGTTTCTTATCCACATCTTTATCGTTCAAAATATGTGGGAACTGAAGAAGAAATAATCAATTCCTATTTAAAAGAGGTTGAAAATTTATTCATCGAAAAAGCTAATTCAATTGCGGCATTAATTATTGAACCAATTGTTCAAGGAGCTAGTGGTATTATTGTCATGCCAAAAGGGTATTTAAAAGCAATACAAGAATTATGCATAAAGTATGATGTATTGTTAATTGCAGATGAAGTAGCAACAGGATTTGGTCGAACCGGAAAAATGTTTGCTTGCGAACTAGAAGGAGTTACGCCAGATATTTTAACTTGCGGAAAAGGGTTAACAGGTGGCTATTTACCAGTAGCAGCAACTTTAACGACAAACAGAATTTATGAAGCATTTTTAGGTACATATGAAGAACAAAAAACTTTCTTTCATGGACATAGCTATACAGGTAATCCCCTTGGATGTGCTGTTGCATTAGCGAATCTAGATTTATTTAATAAAAGGAAATTATTACAACATGTCGAAATAATCTCATCTTATGTCCAAGAGAAACTAATGCAATTTAATGAGTTAAAACATGTTGGAGATATACGTCAGAGTGGCTTGATGATTGGAATTGAACTAGTAAAATCAAAAGATACTAAAGAAGCTTTCCATTGGAACGAACGAATAGGTGTGAAGGTAACCAAAAGAGCAAAAGAGCTTGGACTACTCACCCGTCCCCTTGGAAATGTTATTGTATTTATGCCTCCATTAGCTTCAAAGGAATCGGAGCTTGATGAAATGATTGATATTCTTTATCGCGCTATTTCTGAAGTTACTGATATGTAAACTAGACACTTGAACTTATCTGAAATTCTGATTTTTGGGGCTTTGCTACAAAATTAAACCATGAATAGATTTACTAGTTCATGGTTTAATTTTATGACTTGAATTGAAATTCTAATTCAATTGCTTTTTTATACTGATTGCTCTTAATATAATAAGAATATAATTTTTTTCCGTACTGCTCGTAATAAGTAATATTATTTGTTTGTTTAAACTGAGGAATTGCCACTTCGCTCAAGAATGTAATATATCTCTTTTGATTATTTTCACAGTTCAGCTTTAAGAGCATGAATAAGGTACAATGTATTAAACTTTGACGTTTTTCAGCTAGTTTAGTTCCGAAATGAATTAACTCTAAAAGTTCAGTCTTTGGGAGTAAGTTACCTTCTAAACATGCCTCTAAATAATTATAATAACGCCTCAAATAATAGATTGTATAATTTTCTGTTGAAAGCAAGGATTGTTCAAAGTAATTTGAAGCGATTTCAAAATTACCTTTTTTAAAATACTTAACACCTAAATTATTTAATAGAATTCCCTTTTGTAGATCTGCACCTACTCTTTCACAAGTGCGAATTAAATTATGATATTTTTCAATTATCTCTTCAAATCCAATATCTTGATCGTATTGAAATAATAAGAATGATTGAGCGTTAAATGCCTGAACATAGTTATAGTTTTTATTAAAATAATTTAGAGCTTTCCTTGCATATACGTATGCTAATAGCTTAGATCCCGCAAAATAATAAGCAAGTGCTAGATGGTATAAATATTCTTTATTTTTATACGTATCTGTATTTATTTGCTTTAATACATTTACGGCAGCTCTCATATCTTCACTTACAGTAGTTCTATAAATGCTAATGTAATAAATTCCCTTAACATGCAGAAGGAAATTTTTTTCATATTCACTAATATGAACATATACTTTTTCAATTTTTTCAATTGTTTTTTTAGCTTTTTTTAATATTTTTTTATAAAGATAAAATCTAACCAACAATAATAAATACTGCACAGCATATTTTGTTGACATAATAAAAGCTATATTCTTAAGTTTGTTCATGTAGTCATCAATACATTTGTTTTTTTGTTTTATAATTGCTAGGTTTAAGCCATGCAAATATTTTTCAATTTGATAATATGATTCTAACTTTTCATTTAAATCAATACCTAATCGATCAGAAAACAATGCGATCATTTCAGGAGAAAATGTAGCTTTCCCACATTCAAATCTACTCAAATATGATTTAGAGCAAATTCCTTCACATAGCATTTCTTGACTAAATCCTCTTTTCTCACGGTAAAACTTAATTATTTTTCCGACTAACATTATTTCCTCCTAATTTTACTTACGAAACCGGGATCAATTTAGTATGGTTTAAACTTCTTTATTTCTATTTGTTTAGATCGATATCATAATCAATATTCCTTTGTAAATAATTATTAGTCCTTATCTCAAAATAATACTGAATCACAAGATAAGCCTCCTTTTATACTTTTTACAGATTATTGAGTTAATTATAATTGTAGATTATTATAAAATATATTTAGTGTTTTTTATGATCCGTTATTAAAAATTCTTAACTTAGAAAGATGTGGCACAATGCATATTGAAAGGCTTAAATACATTTATGAAGTTTCCGTTACAAATTCTATATCCATAGCTTCTCAAAATTTACATGTCACACAATCGGCAGTTAGTCAGGCAATCTCAAGTGTTGAAGAAGAATTAGGCATAAAAATTTTCAATCGAGACCGACAAGGAACAAATCTAACTTTTGAAGGAAAACAATTAATCGAAACAATAAAAGAACTGCTACAAAATTATCAAAAATTAATAGAACAATCTGTAAGTCTTCAAAATGAACCTAGTGGGATATTAAAAATAGCTACAATCCCTGGACATATGGCTACTATCCTAAAAACATTTTCTAATTTTAAAAAGGAACATCCAAATATGTCTTTAAGTGTAGTAGAGAAAGGGTCTAAAGATATCGTAGAAGGTGTAATAAAACAAAAATACGATTTTGGTTTCATTCAATTTCGAAATTATTTAATGGATGATATAAAAAAAATCCCGTCAGGAGTTATTATGACTAGCCCTATA
Organism: Gottfriedia luciferensis; assembly: GCF_001712755.1. Lineage (GTDB taxonomy): Bacteria > Bacillota > Bacilli > Bacillales > Bacillaceae_G > Gottfriedia > Gottfriedia luciferensis_B. The sequence goes on along the minus strand of NZ_MDKC01000007.1, from coordinate 46,880 downwards.
CATATTTGTGCTAGTAAGTCCTCACGATTAGCTTTAAAAAATTCGGTAACAATTAATGAATTAAAAGATGAAAACTTTGTACTTTATAATGATGACTATTTTAAGTCTTTATCAGAGTATTTAAAGGATCTTACAATGAATGTATTATTTGTAACTGATAATTTAGAGGTTATTAGAGGTGCAGTTATTGAAGACTTGGCAATCACATTTGATACAAGGATCTCCCTGAAAAATGAGGCTTCCATTTTGAATGGACAAACTGTTTCAATCCCTTTAGTAAATGTAGAACCTTCTACAATTCCTATTGGATGGGTTCGTTCAAAAACTTTAGCCTCACCAGTTTTATATGATAAATTTTTAAATCTTTTAAAGCTTGAGTTAGAAAGGCTTGAGAATAATATGCTATAAATATTTCTGAATAACATAATTAATATAGTTTAAAAATAAAAAATCCCCGTATATTAGCCACGGGGATTCTCTTCTATTAGAATTAAATTATGCTCGATTATTTGGTTTACGTTTTTAACAATTTTTCCTCACGCATATTCTCTTTTAACAGCGATACAAATCGAAACAACTCCAATGAAAATATGATTCCACTTAACCAAACCGAACTGAATACAAACCCAGCAGCAATGTCACTAGGCAATAAGTGGTGCAAATAAACACTGCTAATCGAAAATAATACTACTACAAAAATAAAACAAAAGAACATTATCAAATTAAGCATATAAGCTTTGTTGTGCCGAATTAACATAATAATGAAATAACCTAATACTGTTAAAATTAACATAGACTTTTCATTTGGAAAGTTTTTACTTACATTACCACCCAACATAAAGTTGAATATCCATGGAATCCCTATGGATAGGATAAGAATCCCAGCTAAACTAGCGATAAAAAAGAGCATTTCTAGCCACTTATTTTTGTTATTTATCAGTATCACTAAGATTGTAGCAAGTGAAATCGTCACTAAAACCTTCCAAGTCGATAATGAATAAATAAAATTCATACTTCCATGCCAATTTTGATTAAATAAATTAAAAACAATAGTCTTGAATATAGAATTGAATTTATCAAATTCATTGCTAATTGTATCTTGAATAAACCCGACCATTAAGATAAAAAACGAAACGAAAAAAATTAAACAGATTAAGATGATCAATTTTATTTTCATGAAGCTTTTAAATCTCTTGAAACTTGATTCAAAAATTAATAGTAATGACTCTTTAATTATTTCCTTATTTGTTTTAACAACAAAAAAAGCGAGCACAATAAAACCTAATAATATACTACCTAGTACTAACCACTTTTTAATTTCTACTTGATAGATATCCCATTTAGGTCCCATTGCCTGTCCTAGCCAAATAAAGGTTCCTATCCAAAGAAATACACCTATATAGGAAAAAATAGCAAAGGCTCGATATGGTAATTTAATGATTCCAGAAATAATGCTTGCGAAATGTCTAATCCCCGGAATAAAGAAAGATACTAGCAATAATACCTTCCCATATTTTTCATACCATTTTGACATCTTTTCAATCTTTTCTGGGCCCATATGGATATAGTGTCCAAACTTACGAAAAAATGGTGTACCAAGCTTATATCCTAACCAATAAGAAATTGTTACCCCAACTACCCCTCCAAGACCGGCAGAAATAATAGATAATACAATATTCATTTTCCCATGAAAACATAAAACACCTACATAACTCATCAATGCTTCATTCGGAATAGGAACTATAATCAATTCCAACATTAATGATAAAAATAGGATTATATAACCATATTCATTTAATAAATGGATGATTTCGTTCATATTAAAACCTCAATTTTCAATACTCATGTACTGATTATTTTCTCTTAATCTCATCTAGTGGAAATACTACCTCTACTTCCGTTCCTACATTTTCAACACTTTTTATATTAATCTTCCCATTATGCAAGCTAATTATATTTTTAGCAATTGAAAGTCCAAGTCCAGTGCCACCACTAGTTTCACGGCTACGCGCTTTATCAACTCGATAAAATCGTTCGAAAATATTTTCTAATTCTTCCTCTCGAATCCCAATTCCATAGTCTTTTATTTGAAGAATAGCAGCTTCACTAGTACAACTAATATTTACTTCTATTTTTTCAGTACTGTATTTTATAGCATTATCTAAAAAGATAATAATAACTTGTTTAATTTTAAGCTCATTTCCTTTAATAAATATTTTCTGTTTTTGTGCATGTAAAGTAATTTCTCGTTTATACACACTTTGCAGTTGTACTAAAGTCGAATTACATAAAGCAACTAGATCGACTGGATCCATTTCGATATTCTTTAAATTCTCCGATTCGGCCAAAGTTAATAAGGTTTTAGTTAAATCTTGCATACGATTGGCTTCAGAGTAAATTGTCTCAATGGCTTCCGTCGCCATTTCCTCATTTTTCAAACCACGCCTTCTTAATAAGTTAGCAAAACTACTAATGACCGTAATAGGAGTTTTTAACTCATGAGATGCATCTGAAACAAACTGTTTCTGTTTTTCGATGTTTTCTTGTAGTCTGCTAATCATTCGATTAAATGTGCTTGCCATTTTGTGTAATTCATCTTTCGTTTCATTTTTTATTAAAATCTTTTTTGGAACCCCACTTTTTTCAATATCTTCCATCGTTGTAATCATAGAAGTAATTGGGTTCATTATGATGCGTGTTAACCATCTTCCAGCCATCATTGATAAAATTGCAGAGATACCAGTAACGATTGCCATTATTGTTAACAACAGATCTTTTCGACCTTCAAGTCCTACTAACAACTCACCAATTTCGAGCGTTCCAATCACTTTTTGGTCCTGTAAAATTGGTACGCGTACGACTATATTTTGATGCTCACTAAAAGGAATTAGCTTCGTTTCTTCTTTTTTAGTGAACTTAGGTTTAATACGATTCAATAGTTTATCATTACTAACTTCTGTTACTATTTTTGAGTTTAGATCAATGATTCGTATATAAGAATGATTAGCCATAAATGGATATAATGCTTCTTGATTTATCATCAATGAGTTATGGATTTCATGTTTTTTTAAAATTTCATGTGCCTTTTGACTCACAACATGCTCTTCCATATTTACAGTCGTTTTCATAAACAAATAAAAAACTAATCCGTTAATTAAAATAAGAATGATTAAGATCCATGAAGTAATTAGCAAATTTATTTTAGTCGTTATTTTCATCTTAACCCTTCCTCATTGTGTACCCCACACCTCTTATAGTTCGAATTAAAGGAACGTCAAAGTCCTCTTCAATTTTTTTTCTTAAATGTCTAATGTAAACATCAACAACATTTGTTTCACCTTCATACTCATAACCCCAAACGGTTGTTATGATGCCTTCTCTTGTCACGATTTTATTTTGATTTTCCAATAGGTAAACTAGTAGATCATACTCTTTTGGTGTTAATGGAATAACTTTATCATTTCTCTTCACTTCACGAGCTTCCAAATTAACAACTAAATCCTCAATTGCTAAAATCGGATTTGAGTCTTCATTTTTCTTAAATTCTTGAACTAAATTGCTCGATCGAAGACTTGAACGAATTCTTGCTAATACTTCTTCGATTTCAAAAGGTTTCGTAATATAATCATTTGCACCATAATCGAGTCCGATAATCTTATCATGTGTAGCATCTCTAGCAGTTAATAAAATAACGGGCACAAACTGATTTGTTTTCCTTATTCTTCTTAATACTTCGATTCCACTCAATTCAGGTAACATAACATCCAATAAAATTAGATCGACATTATTGCTTAAAGCCGACTCTAATCCAGCTTTTCCATTATGTTCGACTAACACTTCATAACCTTCATATTCTATTTCTAACTTTAAAACTCGAGCAATATTCACTTCATCCTCGATAATTAAAATTTTCTTCATTTTATTCACCTATTTCTATTAATAGTTTTAATGTTTCGAATAACGCTATTCTATTTTTAAGACTGATTCTAGTCTTAGAAGTTCGTTGTATAAATGCCATTATAAAACTTTTAATTCATATTTTTTTCATTTTAATCTAATTTTAATTGATTATTCATTAAAGTTTCAGTTAGGAATTTTACAATTACATGGAGTTGATTTATGAAATAATTTTCAATTTTAAATAAAAATCTTAGGAGGTATAAGATGAAAAAATTTATAGAAGGGACCATGCAAAGAGCAATTTTAATGATTGTTTGTGTCGTTATGATTGTATCTTGGGGTGCTATTTCAGCTTACCAAATGCAACGTGATTACTTACCAGGTATAAACAATTCAACTCTTACTGTAAGCATGCGTCTACCTATGTATCAGGCCGATCAAGTAAAACAAAATATTACTAATAGTCTTGAAAGTGCTGTAAGAACAACAGAGGGTTTACAAGATATTGAAACTAGCTCCTATGATGGTGGAGTTTTTATGAGTCTGTATTTTCCAATGAATACAGATATGAAGCAAGCCGAAATTGATGTAAATAAAGCTTTAGAAAATGCGGACATACCTCCGACAATTACATCTAAACCTTTAGTTACAAGACTTACAACTAGTTCATTCCCAATCCTAACTTACAGTTTGACTAGTGATAAATTAGATGATAATACTTTAAAATCAGTAACTCAAATGGATATTGTGCAACACCTTAAAACAGTACCAGGCGTATCCGATGTTTCAGTGTTCGGTGGTGCAAAAGACGGATACGTATTAACTGTAAGAACGAAAGACCTAGCAAAAAATAAACTTACTTTAGATGACTTAAATAAAGCATTAGCTGTATCAGTTCCATCTTTACCCGAAGGAACAATCTTACAAAATCAATTGTCTATTCCAGTTAAATTTGATGGATGGAATTTAAATGAGAAGCAATTAAATGATGTAAAAATCAAAAATTCAGATGGTGATCAAATTCCACTTTCAGCATTTGCAACTGTTACTCACGCCCTAAATGATGTAAAAACGATTGCAAGAACAGATGGAAAAACAAGTGTTCAATTAAATGTTATTAAAACTCAAAGTGCAAACATTACCGACGTAGCAAAAAATGTGAAGGAAAGAATTCAAAGCTTACAACAAGTAAAAGACGGCTCTGTTAAATTAACACCTCAATTAGATCGTGAAAAAGAATTAAATGATTCATTAAACGGTTTAATTCGTGAAGGTTTACTTGGATGTCTTTTCTCAATGATTTGCGTATTTTTCTTCTTCCGCAATGTAAAATCAACATTAGTTATTGCAATTTCATTACCAATTTCTTTATTAGCAACAACAGCAATCCTAAAATCAATGGGTATTACACTTAATATTTTAACCGTTTCAGGTTTAATTGTTGCAATGGGTCGTATTGTTGATGATTCAATCGTTATCCTTGATAATATGTACCGTAAAAGAGAACAAAATCCTGATAAATCATTACTATACTCATTAAGTTCAGCAGTTTATGAAATGACACCTGCAATTTTAGCATCAACACTTACAACAATTGCTGTTTATATTCCAATTGCCTTTGTAGGTGGAGCTATTAGTGCTTCATATAGCGGATTTGCATGGTCTGTTGTTATCTCTTTAATTATATCGTTCTTTGTAGCAATTCTTGTTATTCCAGCACTTGCGCTAATGGGTTGGAAAAAAAATACAAAGAAAACAAATGCTGTTTCTTTAGAACCAATGATGAAACCGATCTTAGTATCATCATTAAAAAAGAAAAAACTTACAATTTTCATTTCAGCTTTATTATTTATTTTTGCAGTAGCATTTGGTTCGTTTTTACCAGTCTCATTCTTACCAAGTGCTAAAACTGGTCAAGTGGCAATTAAACTTGAACTACCTCAAGGAAGTACATTAATGCAGGTTGATTCTGAGGTTCAAAAGGTAGAAAATCAATTAAAAGAAAATCCAAAAATAAAATCTTATCTATCTAATTTTGGATCAACTAATACGCCACAAAGTGATGATGTATTTGACCAAGGCGGAGGTTTCCTACAAAAACCTAACGTAGCTAACATTTCTGTTGCTTTAAAGAACGAAAAAGACTCAGACCAAGTCATTAAAGAGCTTGGAAAACAACTGCCACAATTATCTAAAAATGTAGCTTATACTGTTTCAAGTCAAAGTATTGCCGGTGATGACTCTTTATTGAAAGTCATATTTACTGGCTCTGATCAAACTACTCTAGACAAGATTGCAGATCAAATGAGATCAAAACTTGTTAAAATTGATGGACTAAGCGTTGATGGAAAAGTAGATTTAACATCTGGTCTTCCAAAATATAAAATTACATTTAACCAACAAGCAATTGAACAAAATGGAATTCAATTAGCAGATATAACGAAAGTAATTAACCGTTATATGTCACAATCTAAAGATGCTACATTTGTAGTTGACCATATTAGTCTGCCAGTTGATATGTATCTTGATCAAATTAGTAGTGGAAAAAGTCAAGTTCAATTAAATGCATCGCCAGAAGATGTTATCAATTCGCTTAAAAATGAAACTTTCTTAACAAGTAGTAATAAAACCGTCAAACTTGAACAAATTGCATCTATTACGAAAGACAATGCTCCTTCAACGATCAATGAACGCAATGGAGAGCCTTACTCAATCGTTACAGGTCAAATTACTTCAAATGACATTAGTAAAGTTTCAAAACAAGTTGATGACGTAATTAGTAAACAAGCTCTTCCTAAAGGAGTAAGTTACTCAATGGGAGGTATTACTCAACAAGTTAAAGAAATGATTTTTGATATGTCAATTGCCGTGGCCTTCTCTATTCTTTTAGTTATGGTCATTACTTCATCATTATTTAAGGGATGGAGAGCTCCAGTTTCAGTATTATTAAGTATCCCACTAGCATTAAGTGGTGTTGTTATCTCTTTAGTAATAGTTGGTGGAGAGTGGAATTTAGCAGCATTAATTGGGGTCTTAATGTTAACTGGGATTGTAGTAACAAATGGTATTGTACTAGTTGATAAGATTGAGCGTAATCGTAAAAACGGTATGAATACTGAAGAAGCCGTTATTTCTGGTAGTCTTTCAAGGATTAGACCAATCTTAATTACAGCAGCTACTACAATTTTAACACTATTACCACTAGCGTTTTCACATCAAGGTGATACTGTCATTTCACAGACATTAGGAATTGTAGTTATAGGTGGAATGATCACCTCTACTTTAAATAGCTTTTTAGTAATACCAATTATTTATCAATGGTTGCATAAAAAACAATCAAATAAGAATGTAATTTCAACAGAGGAAGTTAATTCACTATAATTTATTAAGGTAACTCTTGTATTTGAGAGTTACCTTTTCTATTTTAGATTTTAAATTTTTTGGACTAAAATCTAGTACATATTTTCATCTAAATAAAAAAGGTAAATATAGTCAAATACACTGACGAGCTGCCCAAATAAAACATATTGATAGTTAGAAGACCTAAATAATAACTTTTAGTTGTACAAAATGGTCAATCATCATCTCATTGCGATAAAAAAATTACTATTAATATCAACATTAACAATAAATAAGCAATTTCTTAGATGAATCTAACACAAACAAAGGCAAAAAATAGAGTGAAGAAACCTAGTGTTTCTCACTCTATTTTTATTTATTAAAATCGTTTTCCTTTTTTATTGAATTACCTTTTATTTCTTCTAATGAATTAAGATAAATCTCCATTTCACTCATTTTTAGTTGTATTTCTTTTATTGAATCCTCTAATATTTTCGTCAAATCATTTTGTACTTGTTTAATAACATCATCATTTTCAAGACCACCTAGTCGAACAATACGGTTTACCTTTAGTTCTTCGAGCGCCATCTTCATTTCGATTTTTGTCACGACCTCTTTTATCAAACCGCTGATGTTTTTTTCAAAGTATTTTACTTTAGCTTGTCCTATTTCTGTAATAGAATTTGATTGTTTGAAATTCAATCCGTACACACCTCTTCATTAAATTATCACATATCAATATATGCGAAATTTTAGAAAGTGGTACTTGTTGAATTTAATTTCAATAATTACTTTAGTTAATTTATACGGAAACAATGTTATTGCTTTTTATTGTGTAAAAATAAAAATAATTCTTATATTACTAAATTAATGATTTACTTTGTTTCCTATTTTAACTACTATCAAATTAGTAAATAAAAGAAAGGTAGATTTGATGATATTCCATATTGATCCGTCGTTATTATTAACTTTAATTGTATTTGGATTTTTAGCTGCATTTATTGATTCTGTAGTTGGAGGCGGTGGGCTAATTACTTTGCCAGTATTATTATTTACTGGTCTATCTCCAGCTGCTGCCGTGGCAACGAACAAATTAGCTGGGTCAATTGGCTCTTTAACGAGCACAATCATGTTCTATCGTTCTGGAAAGCTTGATTTAAAATCCGTCTATAAGTTATTCCCACTCACATTTATTGGTTCCATTTTGGGAGCTTGGACAGTTCATTTAATTGACCCTACAGTCCTTAAACCGCTTATGCTCGTTATGCTTGCAGCAGTTGCAATATATACTATTTTTAAAAAAGATTGGGGTGATACTACTACCAATAAAAAACTGTCAGTTACTCGTATTACTCTGTTTATGCTTTTAATTTTTGGTATTGGTTTCTATGATGGATTCATTGGACCTGGAACTGGTTCATTCCTAATATTTGCTTTTTTAATGATTGGGTTTGATTTCTTAAAAGCTGCAGGCAATGCAAAGTTTTTAAATTTTGGTAGTAATATAGCTGCATTATTAATGTTTATGTATTTAGGACAAATTCATTATGCCTATGGGCTAGCTATGGGAATTGCACAAATAGCAGGAGCAATTTGTGGTTCTAAATTCGCTATTAAAAAAGGAAGTGGCTACGTTCGAATCCTTTTTATTACAGTAACCTTTATCTTGTTAGCAAAAAATACTTTTGATTATCTTCATTAAGCTATTCAAAAACGTATCTAACTTATAAACTAAAATGGTAAGCAATTCTTCGTTGAATTTGCTTACTATTTTTATTTTAAACTATATTAAACAGCTTCTACGGACTGAAAATCTCTGTTCGCTACTTAACACATCCATTCAATAAAAAAACAAAGCCCTTACTAATTAAGCTCTGTTCAATTTATATCCTTTTCTTCTAACTATCGTATTTGCTTATCATAACTATAATAATAATTTATTTTCCTTATAGTAAAGAATTCGATACGATAAATAATATAGTACGCCCCGAGGAGATGAACACATTGGAACAAAAGGCAATAGTTAATATAAATCCAGAGCAACAAAAAAAGCCTACTAAACAGTTAAAAGTTTCATTAATCTATGGAGTGGCTTTTACATTCATCATAGCTGTTTTAGGTTTTCTGATGGCAAAGTTACCATGGTTCGATCATGTTGGACCACTTGCATGTGCCATTTTACTTGCTTTAGTGTATAGACAATTTTTTGGTTATCCCGAAAAATTGCGCGCAGGAATTCAATTTTCTTCAAAAATACTTTTAAGGTTTGCCATCATACTGTACGGATTAAAACTAAACATGGTTGTCATTTTTAGCGATGGTTTGCCTTTATTACTGAGAGGTATGGGAACTATCATATTTTCGATAGTCGTTCTTATGGTTATTGCAAAATGGCTTAAAGCAGATCTTAATCTGTCTCTATTATTAAGTATCGGCACTGGCATTTGTGGTGCTGCTGCAATTGCAGCCATATCACCCATTATTAAAGCAAAAGATGATGACACAGCTATGGCTGTTGGGATCATCGCACTAGTTGGCACAATATTTTCCATCATTTATACTTTAATCTATCCTTTATTACCAATTAGCCCAACTGAATATGGAGCATGGGTCGGAATAAGCCTTCATGAGATTGCACATGTAGCTTTAGCAGCTGCACCTGCAGGTCAGGATGCACTTACTCACGCATTGTTAGCCAAACTTGTCCGTGTATTTCTATTGATTCCCGTTTGTTTTATCTTTTTATTTTGGATGAAACGTAAAGGAAAATTAAACGGAGAAGCAAAACTGGAGTTCCCATGGTTCTTAATTGGCTTTGTTATTATGAGTTTTGTTGGTAGCTACATCCTTGGTCAAAAAATTCCGATATCAAATAAAACGATGTCAGACGTTTCTGTTTTTACATCATTTATTTTAACAATGTCTATGACTGGCTTAGGATTAAATATTAACTTAAAAGAATTACGTACTAAATCCATTCGTCCGCTTATTGCAATCGTCATCACATCAATACTCTTATCTTTCGTAACATTTTTTAGTCTATAACTCGAAACTTTTTAATGTGTTTGGAGTTAGGTCAATGCCAAGGAAGGTAAAGTAAAATTAATAAAAAATCAGAGAAACTTTATTTCAGTTTCTCTGATTTTTTATTTACTATATAAGGGTCTATAATATATTCGATTTTTTATGTTTTGCTTTCTTCATTGAATTTAATAAAAATCCACCCTTAAACCTTCTCGCTTCATATGAAATAATAAAGGCACTTGGTTCATAATGCTCTATAAGATCCATAAGTTCAGGTTCTCTATTACGTTTTGTCAATATATCCAAATGATAACGCTCGCTGTCCCTTCCCTCTCCTTGGAACACTGTCACTCCGAATCCTTCCTCACGAAGTCGGTTAATTAGCAATTTATTTTTATTCGTTAAATTAACTACTAAAGTCGTATATCCGATCGCTAAGCGATTTTCTACATAACTTCCAATTAGAATGCCAATCCCAAAGCCGACTGCATAAACAATCATTGATAATGTACTTTGGTCTCCAGAAAAAACAAGAGACAATCCAAATACATAAATAATTGCTTCCAAAAAACCAAAAAGCGCAGCAGATACACTCAACCCTTTTACTAGGAAAATAGTTCTCAATGTTAAGACAGGTACATAAATCAATTGCAATAATAAAATTAGTAAAATATCTTTCAATCTAGACACCTCAAAGTTTAAATTTTTGGACAGAAGATTTAGGTATTTAATTTGTTTCATCCTAAGCCTTGCTTTTAAACTTTTTTTAAGGAATCAAAGTGAAAGCCTAGTAGAAAATTATTTTTAATAATAAAGTTGAATGGATAAATACTGTGATTTTTTTGTATTATTTACCAGTTGTAGTACTTAATTCAACTTGTTCAGTTAAATTCCTGCTTCTCTTTGAAGACATTAAAAGATTACTGTAAAAATAAACCTAACCTACTATCTAAAATCTCAATTTTGAATATGTTTTAACGCAAAAAAGAAGATCTACTCAAAAAGTAAATCTTCTTTTATTTATTGCCCATTATTCCATTCCAAAAGAAGTCTATAATATGTTCAGCCATTTCATCTATTGTAGCGAAAATTGAATTTTGATCTGTATCCCTATAATTTCCAACCGATAAAATTGCTAAGAACAATTGGGTATAGAATTTTGGATTCCCGTTAGGTATTTCTCCAATCTCTATTGCCGTTGTCATAGCTTTCTCGATCACATTATACATCATTTCTTCTACGCTATTCATCTGTTGTAATTGCTCATCTGATAAGGAGACTTTCGCTTCTTTCGTAAAAGCTTTTAAATCAATTTCAAAAGTTGCTCTTAAATGGACTTTAACCATATCGTTGAGATTTTCTTTTAACGATTTATCTGTAGATAAAATATCAGCAATTCGATCACTTATTCGAAGCATCATTTGAACCATTGCATCCGTAAAGAGATCTGCTTTTGTTGGATAATAATAATAAACCGTTGCTTTGGTCACACCACACTTCTTAGCTACGTCATCCATTGAAACTAATTGATATCCGTTTTGAAGGAACAATTGGATTGCATTTTCAATGATTGTTGTTTTTGTAGGCTTTTTTTTCGAATCCTGCGGTGGTCTTCCAAGAGGCCGTTTAATTTGTTCCAATTTGCTTCTCTCCTAACCTTTTAATTCCTTTTCATTATAGCATAATAAAAGTTCTTGAATAATTAACTAACTAGTATATATAATTAAGTTAATAAATTTTACGTGAGGTGAATTCCATATGAAACAGCACCCCTTTCATTCTTGGGGCAAATTTGTAAGTAGTAAACGTACAAGATGGATAACATTATTGGTGTGGGTATTATTAACGGTTGTATTATCATTTACTTTTCCATCTGTAAACGAAGTAGAAAACAATACTGCAGATAACTTACCTAAGCAAACCATGTCCCAAAAAGCGGATCAGCTAATAAAAAAAGAATTTCCAACTGATTCTGGAAATCCTTTATTAATCGTTTGGAACCGTAAAGATGGACTAAATGAGGAAGATTACAAAGTCATTCAAACTGTATATAAAGAACTTCGAAATAACCCATTAAAAAATCAATTAACATCACCGTCATATGATTTAATGCCGATCCAGGCAATTAAACGAAGTTCTTCAGAGGATGGTACAACAATCATTACAGCCGTTCTTTTTGACAAAAAAGCAGATGATGAAGTACTACAAAAAAATATCAACTTATTAGAAAAACAAATTAAAAATAATACTGGTGAAGACCCAATAAAACGAAAATTAACAGAATCTGGTCTAAAAGTACGCTTTTCTGGCCCAGTAGGTATTCAAACAGACGCTGTCAGTTTATTTTCACAAGCCGATGTTAAACTTTTATTATCAACTGTATCACTTGTATTAGTTTTCTTAATCCTTCTATATCGTTCACCAATTATGGCAATTGTTCCGTTAATAGTCGTTGGTTTCGCATATGGAATCGTAAATCCATTATTAGGTGTTTTAGGTGATAAAGGCATTATAACGGTGGATTCTCAAGCCGTTTCAATTATGACAGTATTATTATTTGGTGCAGGTACTGATTATTGTTTATTTTTAATTTCTAGATATCGTGAATATTTACTTTTGGAAGAAAACAAATATAAAGCAATTCAGCTCGCAATCAGAGAATCTAGTGGAGCCATCTCAATGAGTGCTTTAACGGTCGTTATTGGATTAGGTACACTCTTATTTGCTCAGTATGGTGCTTTCCATCGTTTCGCAATACCATTTAGTTTAGCAGTTCTTATTATGGGGATTGCTGCAATTACAATCCTACCTGCCCTACTTTCTATTTTTGGTAGAGTTTCATTTTTTCCTTTCATCCCAAGAACAGAGGAAATGGAAGCATTAAGAACTGAGAAAAAAGGAAAATCAATTAAAAAATCAAAAATCAAAGTAACATTTAATCAAAAAATAGGAAAATTAGTTACTCATAAACCTTGGACAATTATTCTAGTCTCTATCATTCTCTTAGGAGGGCTAGCTCTATTTGTTCCTCGTGTACAATACACATATGATTTACTTCAATCATTTCCTAAAGATATGCCTTCCAGAGAAGGGTTCGATTTAATATCTGACCATTATTCATCAGGTTTATTAGCACCTGTTAAAGTAATAATCGATACGGAAAATAAAAATATCCCTGTGAAAAAAGAATTAGAATCACTTTCATTCGTAAAAGATGTGTCTGAACCTATTACAGGTAAAGATAATAAAAAATTACAATTATATGAAATTTCTTTAGTCGATAATCCATATTCTATTAAAGGATTAGAGCGAATACCTCAACTAGAAAAGAAAATTAAGAAGCTATTAAACGAATATGATATTCAAAAAGTAAATCAGCATTACTGGATTGGTGGAGAAACAGTAACTAATTTGGATACAAAAAATATAACTGAGCGTGATGAGTCCGTGATTATTCCGGTAATGATTGGATTAATTGCATTATTACTGTTAACTTATTTACGTTCCTTTACAGCGATGATTTACTTAATTCTAACCGTCATATTATCTTATCTTTCAGCATTAGGTGCTGGTTGGCTTATTCTTCACTACGGTTTTGGGGCTAGCGCGATACAAGGTTCGATTCCATTATATTCCTTTGTATTTTTAGTAGCATTAGGTGAAGATTACAATATATTCATGGTTTCTGAAATTTGGAAAAATAAAAAGAAACAAACTCATCGCGAAGCAGTTTCAAATGGAGTCGCAAAAACCGGGGCTGTTATTTCATCTGCTGGATTAATCTTGGCCGGTACATTCCTAGTGTTAGCAACTCTACCTATTCAAGTATTAGTTCAATTTGGTATTGTTACTTGTATTGGGGTCTTAATTGATACATTCATCGTTCGTCCACTTTTAGTTCCAGCAATTACTACGGTATTAGGTAGATTTGCATATTGGCCAGGTGAACTTTCGAAAAAAGAGTATGATTCAAAACTAGAAATGCAAATAGAAAAATAACGATAAAAAAACATCACAATGCATGAATTGATGCGTTGTGATGTTTTTTATTAGAACAATCTTTGTACATTACTTATTAGTTTGATTAAGCTGTTTCATCATCAGATTAATCAATTGATATAGGCCATATATTCCTAAGTAAGCGCCAGAAATTAAAAAATAAATATTAAGAAATACAGCATGAATATTGGTCATGAAAACAACATCATGTTTTATAATTTCATAAATTGCTATTGCTGATATTCCTCCAAAAACTACATAAGAAATGATTGCGATCAAATTAAAAATAGTGCTAAATATTCGATTAAATCTAGCCAATCCATACATAATAATAGGAAAAAAAATAATTGAACAAAATATTATAGTTTTCAAGTGGTTTACTTTACTCCATTTTATTAATGATTTATGTTAATTTTATTCTTTACAAATTTATATTAACTATCCAAATTGACCGCTCTTTTCATTCTCACTATAAAAATCACCAAATAAATACCAAAAAAGCTTGGTGACTAATCAAGCTTTTTTGGATAACCGTATCTCCTTCTTGTCTTTACCATTAATCTAGTTGAGAGATTATTTTAATGTGGACAATATCAAATAAACCTATTACCCAAGTGTTTTAGTCATGATAAAGTCTATTTGTTCTTCATCACCCATATAAAATGAGTGTGACCCATTGTGAACAAATCCCATTTTTTTATAAAATGCGATCGCATTTTCGTTTCTTTCCCATACGCCTAGCCAGATTTTCTTTTTATTAAGTTCCCCCGCAATTTCTATGGCTTTCTTAAACAGAATTTTACCAAGTCCGTGTTTTTGAAATTCCTTCTTAATATAAATCCTCTCGATTTCAAGTGATTCATCACCCATTTCTTCTGATTGGGCATCATCTATATTGACCTTTAAATAGCCAGCGACGGTTTGATTAAAATGAATGAAAAAGAAGTGCGAAGACTGATTTAACAATTCTTCTTCTATTTGATTTAAATTAAACGCACTTTCTAAATATACATTCATATTTTCAAGTGAATTTTGATGCTTAAATGTCTCATTAAACGTTTCATAACCAATTTGTTGAAGAATATGTGAATCCTTTAAACTACACCTTGTTATATTGATCGTCATATTAATACGCCTCTCCTCTTATCTAATCAATAATTTCTCTTGTTTCCTTTTTTTACAAATTCCCAGTCTTTTTCTACATTTTTTCTTACCTTTTGAAGAAGATTAAAAATGGTTTCAACTTCTATTTCAGACAATCCTTCTAGTGCAACGATATTAGAATAATCGTTTTCTCGTTTTATAAATGGATAAACACTTTCCCCTTTTTCTGTTGCAAAAAGTTTTTTTATTTTTTTGTTCTCTTTATCCTCTTTCTTTTCAATAAATCCATTCATTTCAAGTTTTTTTATAGCACGCGCTGCTGTAGTTCGATCTACTTTTATCATCTCAGCCAATTTTTCTTGTATGATTCCTGGATTTTCAGCTATTCGTACTAGATATAAATACTGCCCTTTTGTAAGATCATGCTCTTTAAATTCAATATTACTAATCGAATCTAGAGCCCTTGCGATCATTCCAATTTCACGAAGAATTTCCTTCATAATTAACTCCTTAGTATTAATTTTGTTGTAAATGCAATAAAAATGATATATATTGAATTTAACTTATTTTTGTTGCATTTGCAATAAAACAAAAAATTAAATAAAGGTGACTGATAAACAGGATGAATACAAAAAAAATAAAGAATGAAGAAGAGCTAAAAGTAGCATTTGCAATTAGGAAAGATATATTTGTGAAGGAACAAGGTGTACCTCTAGAAGTTGAATTTGACCAATACGACAAAATAAATGGAGATTGCCAACACATATTAGTTCATTACAACGAACAACCAGTCGGGACAGGAAGAATTAGGTTTGTTGATGGAGTAGGGAAATTGGAAAGAATCTGTATTCTGGAGTCTTTCCGAAAATATGGACTTGGCAAAAACATAATTAAAGCTTTAGAAGAAATTGCGGAAGAACAAGGGGCTTCGCAAGTAAAATTACATGGCCAAACACATGCAGAAGGTTTTTACAAAAAACTTGGTTATCGAACTTCCTCTGAAGTCTTTATAGAAGACGGTATCCCTCATATACTAATGCTAAAAGAAATAACTAAATGATAAAGCGATTAATTAAAGGGAAATATGTCTTTTACGTATTAGGAATTTTAATATTAACCTTGGGAATATCAATCAATATACAATCTAACCTTGGAACTTCACCTTTTGATGCGCTTCTAGTGGGGTTATCCAAAAATATGGGACTAACTGTCGGAAGTTGGGAAATAATCATTGCTTTATTATTACTATGTTTAAATTCTTTATTAAAAAGACAAAGACCAGAATTTTTAGGATTAGTAACTGCCTTTATAACTGGTATTGGTATTGATCTGTGGCTTTTTTTATTACACAATTTCATAACACCTGAATTTTGGTACAGTAAAATAGCTTGTTATAGTCTCGGATTAGTTATTTCAGGACTCGGAACAGCAACCTATTTACACACAAACTTTGCACCAATTCCAGTGGATCGATTAACATTAATCCTACAGGAATTAACTAGAACAAATATCTTTTTTTCGAAAACAGTCATTTATCTTATTTTCTTAATAGCAGCATTAATTTCAAATGGACCAATCGGCATTGGAACAATACTAACTGTTTGTTTTGGTGGGTTAATACTTAATTATTTTATGCCAATTACAGAAAAATTTTTAAACCACGTCTTATCTGACTCTAGTACATCTTCCAGCTTTGAAAAAGAGAAAAATCTTTCTATATAAAATGTACTGATTACTTTTACTCATAAATCTACTTTCTTCGGAAACACTATCCATGGAGGTGAAGCACATGAGTAAAAAATCATCTGGAAGAGGACAAAAAGCACCAAGTGTTAATCCACAAGGATATGGAAAAGACGTTGAATTTTCAACTGAGCCTCAAAGTGAACTACAGAATTTAGCAAAAAAGTCTAATAAAAAATAAGTTTTACTACTAAAAACAACCAGAGTAACCCATAAAGGGGGCTACACTGGTTGTTTTTATTTTATCTATAATGAAGGTTTCGTACCAACTACGACTGTGGAGTCCAATTCATTATTGTATTCTAACCCGGCTATTAGTCCACTTTGAGTAAAAATTTCAACTGTTTGAGGAGCCTGAATTTTACTCGTCTCTATTAATAAATGCCCGCCTGAAGCTAACCAGAAAGACGCATTTTCTGCCACTTTTCGATGAATATCATTTCCATCCTTACCACCATCAAGTGCCACTTTTGGCTCATAAAGCCGTGCCTCCTGAGGGAGAGACTTTATTGCCTCAGTTGGAACATATGGTGCATTCGCCACAATAATATCAACATTGCCGATTAATTGAGGTGGCAATGGATTATAAAGATCGCCTTCATATACAAGACCACCAAGTTTAGAAACATTGCATTTGGCACACTGGACTGCAATAGGATCAATATCGACCGCATATAACGAAATCAAATCCACTGCCTTGGAAATCGCTACACTTACTGCACCAGAACCACAACAAAGATCAACCACTTTGATACCGGGCACAGATAAGTCAATCGCCTTTTGAGCAAGAAATTCTGTCCGACGGCGAGGAACGAACACACCTGGGACTACTGCAATCCTATTGCCATAAAACTCCGCCCAACCAAGGATGTATTCTAACGGTGAGCCAGTTACTCGATGATTTACCATTGTTAAAAGCTCTTCCAAAGTACCAGCTCCAGAAATGAGAAGCTGAGCCTCTTCTTCAGCAAAAACGCAACCAGCTTTCCGGAGTTGCTTGATTATACTATTCTTAATTTGATCACTACAATAAGTATCATTTTGCTTTAATATATATATCACCCAATCTTTATACTGTTTATAATTGGGAGTTCGTTAAAAGTAAAAAAATACCTTCTTCAATTTAACTGCTAATACGGAGAACTAAACAAAAATCAGACTAACTAGACTGCACCCCTTAAAGGAGATGTTGAAAAACCCCCAGTTGGGCATTATATAGATTATGTTGATTATGTTGAAGAAATAGAATATCTATTTAATTAAAAAGCTCAAAATCTCATGAATTCAGGACCTATATAATCATTAATAAAACTTGTTTAATATTTTATTGAAAAATCTTTTACGTATTATCTATAGCTTTTATGTAAAAATATAGTTAAAAACTTAAAGGTGAAAGTAATGATTGGAACCGTTGAAGTCATAATTCGAACTCTTACAGCATTTGTTTTACTTATTTGTATTACCCATTTACTTGGAAAACAAACTATATCAAAAATGACATATCATGATTATATTACTTCAATTACATTAGGTTCTATTGCAGGCAACTTGACGTTTAATACTTCTATACACTTCAGAAACTATATTACTGCCCTGATAATCTTCAGTCTGTTTTTATTTCTTGCTACTTTAGTTTCATTAAAAAATAAAAAAGCCAGAGCAATATTCAACGGAGAACCTACTGTTGTCATACAAGATGGAAAAATACTTGAAAAAAACATCGAAAAATTAAAAGTTACAATGGATTCTTTCAATCAAGCACTAAGAAGGAGAGATATATTTGATATTGATGAAGTGGAATTCGCTATTTTTGAACCTGATGGACACTTATCAATATTAAAGAAACCCATATATCGTTTTGTAACTAGAGAAGATTTGGGGATTTCAAGTCCTTCCCAATCTGATTTCCCTATTGAAATCATTATGGATGGCCAATTTATTTATAAAAACCTCACTCAAAATCACCTAACAAAAGAAGGTATCGTTACTGAAATTGAACAGCGAGGTTTGAATTTATCCGATGTTTCATATTGTGTTCGTGGAACAAATGGTCAATTGTATTTTGATTTGTACAAAGATCAGATTAATTCTCCTGTTGATATTGAGTCATAAATATCATTTTATCAATCTGGAAAATTTTAATCATGATTAACAAAAAGCATAAACCCGTAATTTTACGAAATTTATGCTATTCCTTATTTAAGACATATTAATCAATATTACTCAGTATTTAAATTACTACAACGATCTATCTAATTAACTTCTACTAAAATATTTGACATTTTAGCCACTTTCTCATATTGTTCAGTATCTATGTAATGACTATATAATTCTTTAGCATACTTGTTAATCCACATTGAATACTTCATCGACTGAAAGTATGGTAGAGCATCCAGTTCTATGTATTTGTAGTATTGTTCAATATTTTCTTCAATTCGATAGATAAGCATTTTAAATGCTTTTTGAAGTAGAAGATTGTCCAACTTTTTTGCTGTTAATAACCCATGTTGGGCTATTTTTAACATTTCTGTTTTCTTCATTAGATTACCTTCCAAACAGATTACTAAATAATTACGAAGTTGCCTAACGTATCGTATAGACTTCTTATCAACGATTTCCAATGCATCTTGCACTATTTCCTGAGCGCGAATATAATCTTTTCTACTATAGAACAAATTTGATAAGTTGCCTAGAAGACTAACCTTTTTATCTGGTTCATGTAGTAAATCGCATAAGTGAATAAGACTTTTATAAGATTCTACAATCTTTTCAAAATCGGCATGTTGATCATTCTGAATTTGTGCAAGCATTAGAGCCTCTGCTTCAAGCATCATGACAAGATTATTCATTTCTTTGAAATGTACTAAAGCTTTTTCAGCATATACATATGCCATCATTTTATTTTGAACTAAATGATATGCTTCAGCCAAATTATAATAATATTCTGGAGTTTTATACTCATCCATATTAATTTTCTTCAAAATATTTAAAGCTAAATTTTTATTGTTTGAATTTGACGTATCATAAATCGAGGTATAGTATATCCCCCATACGTGCAATTGTAAATTCTTTTCATATTGAGGAAGAACTGGATATTCCTTTTCAACACTTCTCAAAATTGTATAAGACTTTTCATATTCTTTCTTTAAAATGTAATACTTTGCCCTTAATAACTGATAAAATGGTGCAAACTCGGTGGAGTGTAAATACGGATTTTTTTCCAATTCCTCTTTTAACTCTTCAACCTCTTTCATATTTTGCATAAAAATGGCCTTTTGCCATCGATTCAGTGAATCTTTTGTATTCTTAAAGAGATTCACTTCATTTTTAATATCAATATTTAAACGATTTGACAGTAATTCAACGATTTCCGAGGAATAGATTGTTTGACCGAGTTCAATTTTACTGAGATATGCGAGAGTACAAATTCCCTTGCCTAGTTGTTCAAGTGTTAACCCAAGTTTTTGTCGATAATATCTTATGATTTGACCCTCTATCATTTTATTTCTCCCTTTAATTTTCCTATTCATTTTTTAATTTAATTGAATTTTCAATAATTAATAACAATTATTTTAAATTAACTTTTTTAATTTGCAAATAGAAAAATTGGATATCAATAGAAAATATTTAACTAATCTATTAGACTTTTTCAGATAAAATAAAAAAACACATCTAATAATTCACTACACTTTTTCAGCAATTATTTAGAGGTGTTTTAATATCTATTTAATTGTCACTTATAATCAGATATAGATTAATTATTATTTTCATCTGTATCATCATAATACGTTGAATTACCTTGTTGTGCATTAAAAGTCCAACTTACTTTTAGGCTATCCCCCTGAAAATGATTTTGATCTTGTCCATTATCTACAAATTCAAATAATACAAAGATTTTTTCTTTGTCCCCCGCAATAATACCATCTGGTTTAGGACCTGATAGTGTATCAATTTGAGTAACATCAGGTTGTTGAGTTTGTAAATCATATAAGGTTGTTTCAACAATTGGATTAGTTGCACTACTTGTATTGTACATTATTGTGACTTTAATGTGTTTTGCTAGATCATCACCATGATTATTTGAATTAACATCTTCCACTGTATATTTTGTTTCTAGTAGTACCTTACTAATGTCTAATGTACCATTGTTCTCGAGTGTAAATTCGCGATAAACCTCATCACCTGGTTTAATGTTACTAATATTAACAACCGTACTAGGATTCATCCCCAAATCTAATGTACCTGCAGCAAATGTATTCTGTGTTTCTACCGAATCACTAAAATAAGCAAATGTTCCTCCTCCAACTAATGATAAACCTAACGCAGCACTCATTACTCCTTGACTTACCTTCTTCGTAAAACTCATTCTTAATTCCCCCTTGGATAAAAATAAAATATATTAAACTCCTATGTATGTCCTATTTAATACATAGGAGATCTAACCAATACGATTAACCTTGTAAAATTTCTAACTCTTTTTTTGCACCAATAATGGAGTATAAAGCCGAAATAATAAGTAATATACCTGGAATTATTAATAACAGCGCTGATCCGATTTTTGAATTGGCATAGTTCATAACATAGCCTAAGTATGGAATCGTAATACCAGTGTATTTTCCAATGACATCTCGTTGTGAAATTATCCATAAATCCGGGCCGTTATTATTATCACCCTTCGTTTTATATGTAATTTCCCCATTCTTGTTTTTAACTTCAAGAATTCTATGGGTTACTAATCTATCTTTTGTATGAAACGTAATAATATCACCCTTTTGATAGGCATAATTGTTAGGCTCTAGTTTTATTTGTATGATCGAACCTGTTTGAAAAATAGGTTCCATTGAACCCGATAATACTGTTTTTAATTGATATCCCTTAATTGTAGGCTCTTGTCCGGTTATTTTAGATGAAAGAACGATAAACGCCATAATACATAAAATAACTAAACCAATTAGTTTAATTAAATTAATCGAAATAATTACTAATTTTTTCATATTTTTTTCCCCTTCACTAAAATTTCATTATTCATAGATGCTAAATATCTAGTCATTATTATCATCAGAGTTTGTCTTAGAATGATTTTCTACATAATTTAGCTTAGCTTTTTCTTCTATGTTGTTTATCTGATTAGAAATTGAAGATCGAACAGCTTCAATTTGTTGAAAATCAATCATAGAATGCACTTCTTTCAGAATACTAGATACCTTTTGATCCCCTTCCCCCACAAAAGCAAAAGTCTGTTTGTCTACTCCTTTTTGATTTTTTATTTTTAATTTAGTAGTAGATAGTTCCTTTTTTATACTTTCTAAATCACCTAATTGAACATTTATCTCCCGTTCAATTTCTTTAATTTTGCCAAGTCTTTCACGTAACTCCAGTAATGTAACATTTGAAGGCGAAAGGAAAATTGTTTTATATTCTTTATTTATCGTATCTGCAATATTCTGTGCCTCATCTTCTAATTTCTTTACATTTGAGGGAAAAACAATTGCTGTTGATAGATTGACTGGAGCTGATGAAGCTTGGCTAGAAAATGATGCATCAGTTTCACCTACAAATTGAATTCCCGTATAAAAAGAAATACAAATTAGACTCGAAAATAAAATGCTTTTTTGACTTGTACTCCTCATGCACTTTCCCCTTTGTGAATTTCAGTAATTGATTTTCATTATACATAATTATCAGAAAATTAAAATTAGGATAATTTCGACGAAAAACCGCCAAGAATTTTGTTAGAATTTGTCGATTTCGGAAGAAACATTAATAAACCACATAAAAATTATCCAGAAATGAAATTGTGAAAAATGCATTGATTTCGCCTCGATTTTTCACAATAATTGTAATTGTTACAAAATTCTATCAAAGAGGTGGGTTAATTGAAAAAGAAAGATTTGAAGTTTAGGAATAAAAAGATTGCTATTCCTGCGGTGTTATCATTGTCAGTTGTGTTAGGAGGAGTATTACCAACTGTAACAACATTTGGGGGTAGCGCCGCTAGCGCAGCAACTGTTTCTGAAGTAGTGAATAAGGATGAAATTGTAAAAAACTACCTTAATTCAAAAGTAGAAAATCAGCTCACAAAGTTAGCTAATATTGGAGAGCAATTTAAAATTGTAAGTGAACAAACTGATCCTTCAACTGGCACTTATCATGTACGTACGGTCGAGCAATACAAAGGAATTCCCATTTATGGTTCTGGTCAAACAGTTGCTTTAGATGCAGATAATAATGTGTACGCCTCGATCGGTAAAGTAACTCAGAATCTATCTCGAACTCTTATTCCTACTGAGGCATCTATTTCTGAAGAGGATGCAATTTCAACCGCTAAAGAAGACATTCAATCACAAATTGGTGAAGTTAAAAATTATGATGGAATTGACTCTCAATTAATGATTTACCCTTATAAAGGGAAATATTATTTAACTTATTTAGTAAAAGCATCTACTTCAGTACCTGCACCAGGTTACTTCCACTACTTTATAGATGCGATTAGTGGAGAAGTAATTGATCAGTACGATGCACTAGATGAAATTGATGCAACAACTCTTACTCCAGTAACTGGCAGAGGGTTAGACCTACATGGAAACATGCAATCTTTTACTGCCGTTAAAGATCCTTCAACCGGAACAAGCTATTTATATGGTGCTTCAGTTTACAATTCTAAAATTGTACCAATTACTACTTTCGACGCTCGTCGTATGGATGAAGTCGTTTTCCAACTTGGTGGCATTTTTGGATTTACAGGTTATGAAATATCGACGAATAGTCCAACTAATACATTCACTAATCCTGCTGCAGTATCTGCTGTATACAATTCAGATAAAGTGAACAAATACTATCAATATATTCATAAACGTAATAGTTTAGATAATAACGGAATGACATTAATTAACACAGTCCATGTTGGAGTAAAATGGAATAACGCTGCATGGAATGGGAGACAAATGGTATATGGTGATGGAGATGGTATAAAATTTAGTTCACTGGCTGGTGGTTTAGATGTAGCTGGCCATGAAATGACTCACGGCGTAATTGAACACTCAGCCGACTTAATTTATAAGAACGAATCTGGAGCTATTAATGAATCCCTAGCAGATGTCATGGGTAACTTTGCTCAAATGTATACTACAGGAGTTACTGAATGGGAACTTGGAGAAGATATCACAACACCGAACATTCCTGGTGACGGTGGGCTTCGTTCAATGAGCGATCCAGCTTCAAAAGCTACAAGATATATGGCTTCAGGTCACTATCCTGATACATACCAGGATCGCTATTTAGGTACTGAGGATAATGGAGGAGTACACATAAACAGTGGTATCAATAATAAAGCAGCTTACTTATTAACTCAAGGTGGCACAAATAATGGTATTACAATTAAAGGGATGGGTAGAACGAAAGCAGAAAAAATTTACTACCGTGCAATAACTCTTTACCTAACTCCTTCTTCTGGATTTAAAGAAATGAGGGAAGCTGCAATTCAGTCTGCTCGCGACTTATATCCAGATAAAAATGGCTTGCCTTCAGCAGAAACCCAAGCGGTTATGGATGCATATACTTCTGTAGGTGTAAACTAATAGTCGGAAAAACCATGAACTGTTGTTCATGGTTTTCTTTTTGTTATTATCGTTCATTTATTAATTGTACATAGTTACATAAATTGATCAGTGAATATGTTTATCAATTTTACAAATAATATCCAACAGGAGGTGGAATATTATTGAAAACCCAACCAACAATTACAATTTCTAAGGACATTACTAGTAATTTAGAAAAATTAAAAGATGAGTTTTCAAATGTTTTTGATTTCAAAACTAGAAAAATCACATTCAATAATAAACCACTATGTATTGCTTTTATTGATACAATCTCGAACAAAGATATTATTAACGAAAAAATTATTAAAGTACTTTTAAATATTAAGCAAGGCAATATCATGACCGATCTACCTGTTTCAACTATTTCGACAACTAATTGTTTGAACGAAATACAAGAGGCTCTTACGAATGGAAATACAGTATTGTTAGTGGATAGTTCAAATGAAGCTTTTATCATAGATACTGTTTTATTCGAAGTAAGATCGACAAGTGAGCCCACAAATGAAAAAGTTGTTTCAGGTTCTCATGACGGTTTTGTTGAGAGCCTTAACAAAAATATAAATTTTCTAAGAAGTAGAATTAGAAGCTCAGATTTTAAAATAGAAGTTTTACCAATTGGTAGTCCTAGTACAAATGTTGGAATTTTATATTTAGATAATATCGTAAATAAAGATATTCTAGAAATTGTTAAATTCCGTATTAACTCGATTCAACTTGAAAATAACTTAACAACTGGTAAGTTAGAAGAATTTATTGAGGATAGTTCACTTTCACCATTTCCACAAATTCTAGAAACGGAGCGTCCTGACCGAGTTATTTCTAATTTATTTGACGGGAAAATTTGCGTAATAGTTGAAGGAAGTCCAACGGTTTCAATTATGCCAGCTTCTTTTTTTACTTTTTTCCAAACTCCTGATGACTATAATGGAAGAGTTTTAATAGGGACTTTTTTAAGGATTATTAGGCTATTTAGTTTTTTTCTATGTATAACGTTACCTGCAGTATACATATCTATTGTTTCATTTAGCTATGAAATTCTCCCATATGAATTAGTTACTACTATTCAAAACAGTATCGAATTTGTACCATTTTCTCCGTTTGTCGAAGCCATCATTATGCAATTAATATTGGAATTATTAAGAGAAGCATCTATTCGACTTCCAAGTCCAATTGCTCAAACAATCGGAATTGTCGGAGGACTTGTGATTGGAACAGCTATCGTAGAGGCAAATTTAGTATCGAATACAATGATAGTCGTCCTCGCCATTACAGCAGTTGCGTCATTTATTGTTCCTGTTCATGAAATGAGTTTTTCACTTCGGTTATTAAGTTTTCCAATGATTATTTTGGCATCAATTTATGGATTTGTAGGTATTATATTCGGTTTAACTCTTATTTTTATACATATAATTAAACTCGAGTCCTTTGGCACTCCATATTTTTCACCTCTTGCACCGATTCGATTAAAAGATTTAAAGGATGCTTTAATAAGGGTACCTAATTGGAAAATGAAAACTCGACCGACAAATGCACAGCCTATTGATACTATTCAATCAAAAGATACGAAAGGGTGGAAAAAATGATAATTAAGCAAAATGAGACTATTTCATCCTTTCAATTATTTTTTTATTTGGTAATCTCCCAATTAAACGTTGCAATTCTAACGTTACCAATGCATTTATATCGAGTAAGTGCTTATGATGGATGGATTTCGTTATTACTTTCTTGCCTATATTCGATCTGTACTGTATTTCTATATTCATTTTTACTTAAGCGGTTTCCGAATTTAACAATTTTTGAAATTTGTTCGTATTTTTTTGGAAAATGGCTTGGTGGAATATTGAAAATTAGTTATATTTTATATTTTATTTTTATAGCTTATTTAATTAACCAATTTTATCTATTTATATTTAGTAAATGGGTTTTTCCAAACTCACCATCTTGGAGTATTTTACTTCTTTTATTTATAATTGGAATCTATCTAGGGAAAGAAAATATTCGAACTACGACTCGATTTTTCCAGTTATCTTTTTGGACAATTTTAATCATTTTTATTTTTAGTGTTGAAGCATTTCAACAAGTAGAATGGAAATTTTTACTCCCGGTTACTCAAGCTAATTTTTCTCAAATAGTAAAAGGAAGCTATAAGTCTTATGTTTTCTTACATGGTTTTGAGGGCCTTTTAGTTCTCTACCCATTTGTAAATAGCGCTCATAGGAAAACAATAAAAAGTACTGTTTTTTCTACATTATTTATTACAATGATCAATCTATTTACTGTCGTTTTATGCTTCATATTCTTTAGTAAAAAGGAAATGCGTTTAATTCCAGAACCGACAATTTATTTATTTAAAACCTTAACATTTTTTAAAGAACTAGAGCGACTAGATTTACTATTTCTTTCAGTTTGGTTTGTCATAATTGCCTCTTCCTATGTATCTTATTTAAGTTTGGCTAATATCGGAATCTCGAATTTAATTAGAAAAAATAGAATCTATTCTACTCTTACAATTTGCTTTCTTATCTTTTTAGTAGGTAATTTCGTACCAACTTCAAAAGGATTTATAGATATATTATTAAAAATTTTATCTATTTCTAGCTTTATTTTTATCGTTTTGATTCCATTGTTGATTTTATGTATTTCCCTTCTCTTTAAGCTTAAAAGTAAGGAAGTTAACGTGTCATGAAAAAAAATCATTACATTACTTTTTTATTAATCTTCTTTTTAACGGGTTGCTGGGATCAGCACTCCTTGAAAGACTCTGCACTTGTACTAAGTATTGCATTTGACCAACTTACTAACGACAGTATTAAGGCAACTGCAAGCGTAAGAACAAATATTTCAAAGGGTGACCAAACCGAAGCCACTAATTATATTATTAATGATCAAGGTGCTTCTGTAAGAGATGTACGAAACAATATTGATTACCAAATTCCTGGTAGTTTTTCTGCCAACAAATTACTAGTGATGCTTTTAGGGGAAAATATTGCAAAAAATAATTTGTATCCTTATTTTGATAACTTTTTCCGATTTATTAGAAGTCCTCTAACTTCACGAGTAGCAATCGTAAAAGGACAAGCTTCTAGTATTATTGAAATGAAAACTTACAAAGATATTTTTATTAGTGAGTCCCTTTCAGAAATGCTAGAAGCTGGTGAAAATATATCTGTTATTCCAAAAGAGACACAAGAGACCATTTATAAAAAAATGGATGATCCAGGCACTGATATAGTCCTCCCTTTTTTAGAAAAAACTGATGATGAAACAATAAAAATTAAAGGTGTAGCACTTTTAGAAAACAATCAATTTACTGGAAAAATATTAAATAATAAACAATCAAAATTATTGTTACTAATGGAAGACAAAAAAAATCATACAATGAGTTTGTCTGAACAATTGGGTAGTAACAATGAAGTTATCTCTTTTAAAGTAAAAAGTATAAAAAGAAACCTACAAATCAAAAATGAAAAGCAACCTAAAGTAAAGATCGACTTAAAAATAAAGATTGATTTAACCGAATTTACTGGCGAAGATTTAGCTAGTAATATTAAAAAAAAGGAAATAGAAAACAAAATTGCTGAAAATATCGAAAAGGAGTTAAAAGAAGTAGTTAGCATTCTTCAAGACGCTAATTGTGATGCATTAGGGATTGGCAGATATTTAATGGCCTACCATACAAATACATGGAATAAATTAAATTGGGAAAAAGATTATTCAAAAGTTCCCTTTGAGATCAGTACAAAGGTAATTATGTATACAAGTGGGATTATTTTATGATCGGTTAAAACAAGTAAAGTTTAGCAATCATTTTATTTATATGGCATAATCAGGAAAGCCCATTAACGGGCTTTTTTTGTTTTGCTTGTTCTATTGGTACTTCATTTTATTCTCATGTTCAGCGATTATTTCACTGACTCTCATGCTCTTGAGAACTATTTTTTTCGATCATGTTATATTTTGAACCATGAATTATATAGCAATCGAATAGCCTTTTCAATCTCTGCCTCTGATAAAATAGCAAATCCAAGTAAAACTGTATTTTTTGGATGATTCCCTTCGCTATAATACATTGAAACTGGATATACTTTAATACTATTTTCAGCCGCCCTTGTAATTAACTCTTCTTCTAACATTCCATTATGAACCTTTAATAAAATATGTAAGCCAGAATCTTCTCCTATCACTTCCACTTTATTAGAAAAGTACCTTTCTATCGCCGAAACAAGAACATCTCTCTTTTTTCTGTATACAACTCGCATTTTATGAATATGTTTTTCCCAATGTCCTTCGTTTAAAAATCTTCTAATGATTTCTTGATCAATTCTCGAAACACTTTGTGTATAAAATAAATATTGTGATTGATACAATTTAATTAGCTGTTTTGGCAACACCATATAACTCATTCGTAATGATGGGAGTAAAGCTTTTGAAAATGTTCCCATGTAAATTACGTTTCCCTCTATGTCAAGCCCCTGTAATGCTGGAATCGGCTTTCCAGAATAACGAAATTCACTGTCATAATCATCTTCAATAATATAACGTCCATACTCCTCTTGTGCCCATTGTAATAGTTGTCCTCTTCTTTTAATTGGCATAATCATTCCACAAGGAAATTGGTGAGACGGTGTAACGAAAATAACTTCCGCATTGCTAGCTTCTAAAGCTGCAATAGAGATCCCATCCTCATCAAGTGGAATCATTTGAACATTTTCTTCTCCCTTCTCAAAAACAACCAATTTTCGATGATACCCTGGATTTTCAACTGCAAAATGCTTTCCCTTTAGTAATTGAAACAATATTCTTATTAAAAATTGGGTTCCAGCTCCTATTACAATTTGACTCGATGAACATCTAACACCTCTTGATTCATATAAATATTTCGCAATCTCTTCACGCAAGTTCGATTCACCTTGAGGATGACCAAGAAATAGAAGATCCTTATTTTCTTGCTGCCATACCTCATTTGAGATTTTCCGATAGACAGCGAATGGAAATGACTTAGGATCTACACCCGTTTGTATAAAATCGTATTTATAAATCTGTTCTCCGTATGATACTTCTTTAACAAATTCTCTATTTTTATCAGTAAGCATTATTTGCTCAATTTCACATACAAAATAGCCCTTACGTGAAACGGATTCAATATATCCTTCTGCCAGAAGTTGTTCATATGCCGATTCAACTGTATTTTTACTTACTTCTAAATACATTGCTAACTTTCTTTTTGCTGGTAGCTTCGTCATAGGAGGTATTTTTCCACGTCTTATTTCTTCTTTTATATACCCATATAACTGTACATACAACGGCATTTTTGACTCAATATTTAAATTTGGTGTTAACTCTAACATGTAATCTGACCCCTTCATAAAATGTATTATTGATACTTTGTATAGTACCAGAGGTTATATATAATACTTTTTATCATGTAAATTGAATAAAAGCAATTTTTGAAAGGAGCATCATGATCATGCAAAACAGCAGACGTCTTGGACTATTTATGATTCTTACAGGAGCTACTCTATGGGGATTATCAGGTCCATTAATTCAGTGGTTTTTTCAACGTACGACAATATCATCTATCGACTATTTAGTCATTCGCCTCTTACTTGCTGGGGTCTTTATTTTATGTTTCTTACTTACAAAAAAACAAAATATATTTCGTATTTGGCAACAACCAGTTCATCTATTACATCTTATCATTTTCTCTATTCTCGGGATGCTTGGCGCACAATATGCTTTTATCGAAACTGTGCATATTAGTAACGCTGTGACTGCTACTCTTTTCCAATTTTTAGGGCCAGTGCTGATTACTATTTATGTTGCAATACAGAATAAAAAACTGCCTTCTACCTTGCAGGTATTAGCAATTTTCTCCGCACTGATCGGCACATACTTTATTATTACAAATGGATCAGCCCATAATATTGTCATGTCAAAGGAAACTATTTTATTCGGACTGTTAACAGCTATTGGTTTTACCTTCTATACACTACACCCTACTTCCCTTATTCAACAATGGGGGACGACTCTTATTATTGGCTGGGGTATGCTAATTGGAGGTATTGCATTATTTATTTACAATCATTCTTTTGAATGGAAGCAATTTTCACAAACCTTTACATTGTCAACATTCTCTTTGCTAATTTTAATTATTATAATAGGTACTCTTTCTTTTCTTCTCTACATCGGTAGCCTAAAATATTTATCAGCAACAGAGACTAGTATTTTATCTAGTATCGAACCGCTTGTAGCAACTATTGTTTCTATTACTTGGCTAAAGGAATCTTTCGGAGTATACCAATTACTAGGTGGTATATGTATCGTCATAGCAGTTATTTTTTTAACTATGCCAGAAAAAGTAACAAAATCAACATTCACAACTGAACAAATATAATGCCAAATGTAACTTCATTGAATGGAAAACATCTGTTTTTTGTAAATTGTAAAAAAGATGAAGGCCAAGAAAAATAAGCAAAAAAAAGCATACTTCCCGAATTTTCGTTGGTATGCTTACTTCATTATAAAATTATATTTATTAGTGCTTTAACATATATCCCCAAAGTAATAATGGTGTAATAAGAAAAGTGTAAAGTACTATTTGTAAAATAATTATTGGTTTTATTTCTTTAAAATCACTTACCCAAAACTTAGAAACTATTGCATATAATGCTAATTCTATTACAGGTCCAAATACAATTAACCATTTCATTTTAAAAATTTTGCTCCTTTTAGAAATTCTAAGATGCATATATTACAATCTCACTCTAAAATTATATCACAAAAAATAAATTATTTTACAAAAACAAAAAATCTGAAAATTTTAAAACACCCCACAATATTAAAGATGCTCTACCAGTTAATATTACATGATCAGCAGAGGTTTTTATTATTTTGAAGAAACCTTTTATTTACAACAAAAAAACAGAAAAACCCTTAAGGGGCTTTTCTGTTTTTCACTTCCTATCTATTCGTACTCCATTTTATTCAATTCTCCAGCTATCGTAACGCTTCCCTTATGATTGGTATCCACTTTCCTAACATCTTTATTACAATTTTCTGTTTTGTTTACAGGACCTGTTACCTTTGAAGTGCTAGATGCAGAAACACTTTTGTTTGGTTCATTGCTCGCCGGTTTTTCTGTGTCACCATAAGATGAACTCTTCTTGGTTTGAACAATCTTAGAAGCCGTGCTGGTAGGGGTCTGCACTTTTTTTGACGAAGTCTGTTCAGTGATTTTTCCACAATCCACAGATTGGGGAAAACACAAAAATTTTAGCCTTATAAATTTTGTAATAGTTTAACTATTAGTTATTTATACATGATATTATGAAAATGAAAGGTGGTGATATTGTGGTATGGTTTATTGTAATTGTAATAGTAATAATTGGTATAATACTTAAAATGAATAGCACTTCTAGCAATAACGAAGACAAACATTCTCCTGAAGAAATCGTAGAAATTGCAGAATTCGAACTTAAATTCAGGTCAGAATTTGCAAAAAATAAAATGTTACTAAAGATTGGTAAGATAACAGATAGACAATCAATGGAATGGTCAAAAAATTTATTGGAAGAACACAATGAAATTCAAAGAAAATACGATATAACAGAAGCAGAAATGTCTGCATACTATGAACTTGTATATTCTAAATCAAGCGTTTATCATAATTAAAATTATTTTAATCCTTAGTAAAACTAGGGATTTTTTCATAGTCCCTAATTTCCGGATAAACAAATACATATAGTAAAATCGCAGTAAATAAAACCAAAAATATTCTTTTGTTCACACTTCTGCACATCTTCCTCATGTTTCTACTCTAGACAAACCATATTTAAACGATAACGCATTTTGATCTTTTGTTGGAAGACTTTAGCGAGGTTGAGAAGAAATTCTTATTCAACTAACGCATTGCGTTAGTTGAATAACAAAATCCCATATGTTAGTAACATGGTCTGAAAAATAATATATATTATTATCACAACAATTACTATTGTAATAAAGAATTGTTTCCAACTAGTTGTAACTCCCATGCTATTATTTGAAATGTTTCATCAATGAATTAGACTAAATCTTTCTTTTCTATGTTTCGAATTGAATAGTACCCGATATACAAACCGAACAATCCTAGTGATAAAGGAACTCCTATAATTGAAAATAAGGTAAAATCCTCACTTGTTGAATTCAAAATTGTAGCGATAAGAATTGAAGATACAATGGTTGCAGGCGACGATTTACGATGCATGCCAAAGAACAGAGGAATAAGACTGATACCTGCTGTCGCAATAGCATTCATAAAAGCAGTCAATAAATGTCTTGATATATCTTCTAATTCGATCGATCCTGGAAGAATATTAAAATTCACTTCCGCTAAATTAACGAGGCCTTCTAGAAATAATGTCGAAAACAAAACGTTGACAAAAGTAAAAATAAAAACGATTGTTAACTTTGCGGAAATAATTTTTTTACGTTTAATGGGATAAGTGAATAATACATCTATTGATTTATTTCTAAATTCGTCTATTATTAATTTCACAATAAATACTGATGCAAAAATTGTAAACGTTGTCCGTACCATTGCACCTATTATGCTGGCCGCCATATCAAAACTTTCAATAGGTATTTTCTTACCATCTATCTCTGTAAAAAACATCATACTAAGAAGTGCAATAAATGCGATATTGCATATAGAAACAGCTTTCCAGTAGTGCCATAATTTAAATTTTTTTATTTCAAGATTAATAAGTTTAAGCATGGATCACGCCCCCATTGATCTTCTTTAAGAAATAATCTTCTAATGTATTATCTTTTTTATTGATTGACTCCACTAATACACCATTTAACACAAGGGCTTTAGATATCTTCCCTTGAGCCGTGTTCATGTCATAGATACGAATGGTAACATCATCGAGTATTTTAAAATTCGTTATGTACATTGATTCTTTTATGATGTATGACGCTTTTTTCACATCATCCGTTTTTAACTCTATATACTCTGTATTTTGAAGACGAATTGTCTCCATTAATACTTCCTCTACTAACTTTCCGTCCTTGATTACTCCGATGGTATCGGCAATTTGTTCGATTTCTCCAAGAATATGACTAGAGATTAATAGTGTCATTCCATAATCCTTACTTAACATTTGAAATAGATTTCGAAATTCCTTAATTCCTACAGGGTCTAAACCATTTGTTGGCTCATCTAAAATAAGGATTTCAGGCTTTGTAATAATTGCTCTAGCTAAGCCAAGCCTCTGCTTCATCCCTAAAGAGAAATCTTTGACAGCCTTTCCTTCAAAATTTTTTAGTTGTACCATGTCAAGAGCCGTGTCGATCGCACTTTTGTTGTAGTAACCCATATAATCGGAGTGTAGCTCTAAGTTTTCCCGTGCTGTTAACTTGTCATAAAAAACGGGATATTCAATTATGCTCCCCATGCGCTTCAATATTTCATAAGATTTTGGGGTTACTGTTTCGCCAGAAATAATAATTTCTCCACTCGTTGGTTTGATTAAGTTCATAATCATTTTCATAACGGTTGTTTTTCCTGCACCGTTCGGACCTAAGAAGCCATATATTTCGCCTTTTTTGACATGCATATTCACATTGGAAACGACCGTGGTACCTTTATAATTTTTAGTAAGATGATTTGTTTGAATTATATAGGTCATGTTTTTCCCTCCTTCATCTATTAATCTCATTCTATCGATGAATGTTTTCTTTTCTCTTAACCATTTCTTACAAAATTCTTAAGTTATTACAATTTCGATTAATACGTCATACGCTTCAATTCAATAGTGAAAGTGGTCTTGTGATTTGGGATGCTTTCTAATGAAATCTTTCCGCCCAGTTGTTCGACTAATCTTTTCGTTATAGTTAAACCTAATCCGCTACCTTGATAAAGTTTATTTCTTGAATCTTCCATTGTGTATAATCGTTCAAAGACTCGATCTTTACCATCTTCCAGAATGCCCTTTCCCCGATCGAAGACGTCTATATAAACCTTATCCTCTGTACTTCTTAGGTGTAACCCAATTACCTTTCCATCTGAACCATATTGAAGAGCATTAGAAATTAAATTATTTAAAATCCGCTCAACCGCTCCTTTATTTCCCCAAATAAATTTCTGTTCATTCGGAATATTAATAGATACGTCAAATTCTTTTTTTGTTAGTATCTCATAATAATCCAGAATTGTTTTTTTGCAAATCTCTCCTAATTCGATTTTGGACATTTCAAGATGAACATCATTGGATTCAAGTTTAACAAGATCAAAAAAGCGATTGATTAAATCTAAAACTTCTTCTGCTTTTAAATGAACAGTTTGTAATAAGGATTTTTCTTTTTCTTGATTAATAATTTCATCGTGTAAAATGATTTCAATATAACCTAGAATGACAGTAAGTGGCGTTTTTAAATCATGCGAGATATTCGAGAGCATTTTTCTCATTGAGCGTTCAACAGAATGAAAATTGGCCACTGTTTTCTGGTTGTGTTCTAAGAGGCGATTGATTTGAATTAATAATGATTTCATTTGAGAGTTGCTAGTGTAAAGTAGAACATTTTCATCAGTTTTTTGTTCAATGATGGATTGAAGCTTCTTTTTGACATAGGAAATTTCTTGATTCGAAACTCTTTGATGTTGAACTAAATAAATATTAAAAATTAAGGAAGCTGCTAGAAATAATACAAGAAGATAAATCATGTTAAAATTCCCCCAATTTATAGCCAATCCCCCATAAAGTCTTTAAATATTTAGGGTTTGAAGGATTATCTTCTATTTTTTCTCTGAGACGTCGAATATGCACATTAATAACATTTTCATCACCATAGTATTCTTCTTGCCAAACAAGGCTGTAAACTTGTGCTTTTGTAAATACTTGATTTGGTCTTGTAATAAAGAGTTTTAAGATATTAAACTCTTTTAACGTGAGCTTTACGTCATGACCACATTTTTTTACAGAATAATTTTTCATATCAATGATCAAATCACCTAGTTGAATAGTTTCTTCTTGGTAAGTCGGCTTAACCACTTGATTGGTTAAGTCCATATAATGTTTTTCTCTTCTAAGAATGGCTTTTACTCTAGCGACAAGTTCAATCATTGAAAAAGGCTTTGCAATGTAATCATCTGCACCGAACCCTAGACCTAACGCTTTATCAACGTCTTCTCCTTTTGCAGACATAATTAAAATTGGGATCATACTTTTGGTTCTAATAATCTTTAAGCATTCCATCCCATCAATTTTGGGAATCATAATATCAAGTAAAATTAAGTCAAAATTTTGTACTTCTACTATCTGTAATGCCTCTTCACCATCAAAGACGGTGGAAACTGCATATCCATGTTTCACCAAAGTATCCTTTATCATCTCACTAATGTAGTGATCATCTTCTACAATTAAGATTCGATTGATCATAATCCCATCCTCAACTTTTATTCTGGTTTTTCATAAAAACTATATTAATACACTAAAATACTCCCAAGATAAAAGTATCTAAGGAGTACTAGAATACAATATTTTACATGTAAATTTCTCCACTTTTTGAAATCCAGTAATTTTTATTTTTTTTGATATTTTCTACATTACACATTTTGTATGTGACTATTAAAAATAGTGGCAACCCTCTTATTGAACAAATAGTATAAAAAGACTCGACTGTTGGCTTATTAATTTTCAGGTTCAATTTTATATAAAATTTCGTTGTTTACACAATTTCTATCAAATATTTTCGTTTATAATTTTTATCGTGAGTACAGTTGGAAAACTTACATCTAATCGATAATTCCAAAAAGATCTTTGAATTCATTTTCAATGTTTTCTACAGAATCTATAATTTCTGATACTTTTTTATTAATTTTCATTCCTCAGCTCCCATTACTCATTTTATCTAATGTTCCATTTTAAATATTTTACCATAAATAACCAATTGTTTCCGAACTATTCTGCATACTAAAAGGGCTACTTAATAGCCCCTCGTCATCTTCAACTACCGCATGCGTTAGCTGAATAGCGTTTTTATCTTTATTTCTTTTCAAAAAAGAAACCTGTCCCATTTTCTTGCGATACAAACCCTTGTTTGGATGAACTTTTTTCCACCATATTTTGTTCTTCTACTGTTATAGTTGTGGTAATATCTTTTCCTTCAGCTGCATTACCTTCTCTATAATCTTGTTCC
Source organism: Gottfriedia luciferensis (assembly GCF_001712755.1). Classification (GTDB taxonomy): domain Bacteria; phylum Bacillota; class Bacilli; order Bacillales; family Bacillaceae_G; genus Gottfriedia; species Gottfriedia luciferensis_B. The sequence goes on along the minus strand of NZ_MDKC01000007.1, from coordinate 9,996 downwards.
TCTCTTGTCACATGTTTGTATTGGTCTCCATTAGTCTGTGCATATACCTTTGTATGTTGGAAGTCTTTTGTAAATCCGATTGATAATGCTAAAGCACCTGCTAAACCAATGGATAATACTAATTTTCTTTTCATAAATAAACCTCCTAATATATTTTACTGGAAAATAATTACAATTTGTTTTTATAAATAGAATAACACAATTAACATAAATAACTTGTCTAATATTGTTCAATTAAACTGCCATTATGTTGAATAAGAATCCAAATTCGCTTCACAACAAAAAAACCAGAAAAACCCTCTACCGGGGCTCTTCTGGTTTCACTTGCTAATGTAAACCAACTTCATCTTAGATCAATTATCCAGCGATTATTTCGCTGCCTTCTCATACTCCTGCTTGAAAAAGCTCTTCATAGAATGGAACACATCTGACTTTTGCTTTAAAATATAATAGCGAAATTTCTCGTCATTTATGTTTTTATACGCGGACATTAGCGTACTGTGTCGATTGTATTGGTTTACTTCTCCGTATCCGAACATATTGCTCACTTTCATTAATTCTTGAACTAATTTTACGCAGCGAGCATTATCAGATGTTAAATTATCTCCATCAGAGAAGTGGAATGGATAGATATTATATCTTTCAGGAGAATATTTGTATTCAATCACTTCTAAAGCTTTTCGATAAGCAGATGAACAGATTGTTCCTCCGCTTTCTCCTTTTGTGAAGAACTCTTCTTCTGTAACTACTTTTGCTTCTGTATGGTGTGCAATAAATTCGATATCAACTGATTCATATTTTGTTCGTAAAAATCTTGTCATCCAAAAGAAGAAGCTTCGTGCCATATACTTTTCCCATAAGCCCATACTTCCGCTCGTATCCATCATTGCGAGTACGACGGCTTTAGATTCTGGTTTTCTAATTTCATTCCATGTACGGAACTTTAAGTCTTCTGGAGATATAGGATAGAATGATGGCGTGCCACTCATTGCGTTACGTTTAAACGCAGACATCATTGTACGTTTTTTATCAATGTTACCCATTAATCCAGTTTTTCTAATGTCATTAAATTCAATATTTTCTACTGTATTTAAGTCTTGTTCTTTGCGTTTTAGATCCGGTAATTCTAACTGACTAAAAAGAGCTTCCTCTAATTCCATTAGTGAAACCTCTGCCTCATAATAATCTTCGCCTGATTCCTTACCTGCTCCTTGCCCTTTGCCAGCACCTTTTTGCGGCTGGCCACCTTGTGAACCATCTCTTGCCACTACATCGCCAACTTTACTGTCTCCAGTACCCTGACCAACGTGTTTATTTTTATCGTAGTTGTATCTAATCTTATACTCATCTAGTGACCGAATTGGAATTTTTACTACATCGCGCCCGTTTGACATGATGATGCTTTCTTCTGTGATCAAATCTGCTAAATTTTTTTTAATCGCCTCTTGTACCTTCTCTTGGTGGCGCTGTTGGTCGTCGTGTCCTTTACGATGGAGGGTCCAGTCTTCCTGTGAAATGGTAAAATTATGCTTTTGTTCATGTTCATTATTTTCATTACTCATTTTCTTTCCCTCCCTTACTTGTTATGATTTATTTTAAAAATAAAAAAATCGTCACACAGTAATGCTAAATTGCATAAACTAAATCGGTAGGTGATTTTCTACCCTTTTTTATGGATTACTCTATCATATGCAGAAGGACACAATAATTGACAATGTTTCTTCTAAATTTTACACCCATTTTTTCAGAAAATTGGACGAGTCCTTAAAAATAGATATATTTATATAAAAATTCCAATAAACTTTTGCCTTTAACTATATGTAAAATTACTTAAAAAAGAACAAAAAAATAAGTGGAAAACTAGTAAAAGTTCTCCACTTATTTTTATTTAAGGTAAATTATGACCCATTCCAGCTACGTAAATTCGTAACCATTGTTCCGCTGACATTCTTAACTTTGTAGACTCAACTGCTGTTTTAACACGTTCAATTTTACCAGACCCTACGATTGGCATCATTTTAGCAGGATGAGCTAATAACCATGCATACATTACTTCGTCGATTGAATTTGCGCCAATTTCACTAGAAATCTCTTCAAGCATTGCTCGAACTCGTACAGCTGATTCAGACTGACTAGTAAAAATTTGTCCACCTGCTAATGGGGACCAGATCATTGGAGCAATATCTTTTTCAAGTAATAAATCAATCGTTCCCTTTTCAAAATGCTCTAATTGCATTGGCGAAACTTCGATTTGATTTGTTACTAAAGGCATGTTTAGATATGCTTGTAATGCATTAAATTGAGATGGTAAAAAGTTTGATACTCCAAAGTAGCGTACTTTTCCTTCCGAATGAAGTTGATTAAACGCCTCTGCAATTTCCTTTGGATTCATAAACGGATTTGGTCTATGTACTAAAAGTAAATCGATATAATCTGTTTGTAGATTTTCCAGAGAATTATTAACACTCATAAGGATATGCTCTTTACTAGTATCATAATGATTCATTTTAAGTTCAGGGAACTTTGATGACTTTAACTTTATACCACATTTTGTAACGATTTGAATTTTTTCACGAAGCTCCGGTTTTAATGCTAGAGCCTTTCCAAAAATTTCTTCACAAGTATACCCACCGTAAATATCGGCATGATCAAATGTTGTAATTCCTAAATCAATACATTCTTCTATAAAAGTGACTAATTGTTCTGATGTCATTTTCCATTCAGATAAGCGCCATAAACCGTGAATAATTTGAGAAAACTCAAGATTTTCAGCTATTTGAATTCTTTTCATTTACACTATCTCACCCTTCTTTTTAATCATTATCCTCATTATAGGATAAACGTTATTAATTACAAAAGAAAACGGCTATCTAATCGATAGCCGCTTAAACAATTTAACGGTTAAGTAATGAACCTACGTAGCGTAATAATTCGTTTGCTGATGTTGAGTTATAACCATATTCATCAACTAATCTGCTGACAACGTCATTAATTTTCTTTAATTGACGCTCGTCAGGAGTTTTTGTGGACGTCGTAATCTTCACAACATCCTTCAGATCCGAAAAAAGTTTCTTTTGGATTGCTTCTTTTAATCTTTCGTGTGAATTGTAATCAAAACGTTTACCTTTTCTTGCATATGCAGAGATTCTAATTAGTATTTCTTCACGGAATGCTTTCTTTGCATTCTCAGAGATACCAATTTGTTCTTCAATTGAACGCATCAACTTCTCATCTGGATTCATCTCTTCACCTGTTAAAGGATCACGAAGCTTATTCTTATTGCAATATGCTTCTACATTATCAAGATAATTATCCATAAGTGTTTTTGCAGACTCTTCATATGAATATACAAAAGCTTTTTGAACTTCTTGTTTTGCAATATCATCGTATTCTTTTCTTGCGATTGAGATAAAATTCATATAACGCTCACGATCTTCATTAGAAATAGATGGATGTTGATCTAAACCATCTTTTAATGAGCGTAATACATCCAGAGCATTAATTGAAGGAATCTCTTTTCGAATAATTGTAGATGAAATACGGTTAATGACATATCGTGGATCGATACCATGCATACCTTCATCTAAATATTCTTTCTTCAGCTCTTCTAAATCAACAGTGTTATAGCCTTCTACCATTTCACCATCATATAGACGCATCTTCTTAACTAAATCAATATCTCCTCGTTTTGGTTCTTTTAAACGAGTAAGAATTGTAAACATTGCTGCGACACGTAAAGTATGTGGAGCAATATGGACATTTGAAACATCACTTTCAGAGATCATTTTTTGATAAATTCTCTCTTCTTCGCTAACTCTTAAGTTATAAGGAATTGGCATTACGATTATTCGAGAATGAAGTGCTTCATTCTTCTTATTATTAATAAAGGATCTGTACTCTGTTTCATTCGTATGAGCAATGATTAACTCATCCGCAGAAATCAATGCAAAACGCCCTGCCTTAAAGTTTCCTTCCTGCGTCAGGGATAATAAGTGCCATAAAAACTTTTCATCACATTTTAACATCTCTTGGAATTCCATCATTCCACGGTTTGCTTTATTCAACTCACCATCAAACCGGTAGGCACGAGGATCTGACTCTGATCCAAATTGAGCAATTGTTGAAAAATCAATACTTCCTGTTAAATCTGCAATATCTTGAGATTTGGGATCAGACGGGCTAAAGGTACCAATACCAACTCGACGATCCTCTGATAAAAATACTCTTTCTACCATAACATCTTCTATTCTTCCACCAAACTCTTGTTCAAGCCTCATTAAATTTAAAGGTGAAAGATTTCCTTCAATTCGAACTCCATATTCTTGGAAAAAATCATCTCTTAAATGGTTAGGAATTAAATGCAATGGATCTTCATGCATTGGGCAACCCTTAATAGCATAGATTGCTCCTTGGTCAGACCTTGAATAATTTTCTAAGCCTCTCTTTAACATCGTAACTAAAGTAGATTTACCACCACTTACAGGACCCATTAACAATAAAATACGTTTTTTTACATCTAATCTCTTGGCAGCAGGATGGAAATATTCTTCCACGAGTCTCTCTAACGCTTCTTCTAATCCATATAGGTTGTTATTGAAGAAACTGTAGGTTTTTTTACCATTCACTTCTTCAATACCTGCGTCTTTAATCATATTATAAATTCTAGAATGTGCAGTTTGTGCAACCAAGGGCTCCTCTTTTAGCATTTCAAGATACTCAGCAAAAGTGCCTTCCCATTTCAATCTTTGTTCCATGTCCCGGTGCTGCTCAAGTTTCTTTAAAATATCCATGGACAAGTACCTCCTTCTTCTCATCTGTAAGAGAGATTATTAAAGGATATGCAAGGATGTCCGTACTCATGCTATATCTTTGAGTAGGAAAATATATTTTATCGAAATCCAATTCTCATAAATTTACTTTCATATTTCTATGTTTTTTCTGTATAATAAGGTTTAGGGTGTTGGGAATTTTTCAATTGGGAGGATACATACTGATGAGACTAGTATTAATTTTATTAGTAACAGCATCATTCTTAGCAGCAATTTTCACAGGCGGCTATAATGACAAACCTGGACTGAAAAACAGATAATATTTTTTAAAGGATGCTTCTAAACGCGGATCTTAATTTTATTTAGACCGTTTTAACGGAAGCATCTTTTTTATTTGTGTACTCTTTGATCGGATCTTAATTTAATAAAAAAAATCACCTAAATGGTGACTTTTATTACTTAGAATAATCCTTTACCTTTAACAATTCACGGAAATCTTGCTGACGCAAAGCTTCGTAAATTAAAATTGCAGCTGTATTTGATAAATTTAGAGATCTAATATGATCTGTCATTGGTATGCGTAAACAAGTTTCCATGTTTTTTTCAATTAACTCTTTCGGAAGTCCTGTTGTTTCTCTACCAAATACAAAGAAAATCTCTTCATCTAAATTTGTATAATCAAAGTTTGAATATGTTTTTTCCCCAAATTTAGTTATAAAGTAAAATTTTCCGTCTTTATATTTATCAAATAAATCGTCCAAAGAATCATGATAATGGATATCTACATGCTCCCAATAATCAAGACCAGCTCTTTTTAACATTTTATCATCAGTTGAAAAACCTAACGGACGGATTAAATGCAAACTTGTATCTGTTCCTGCACAAGTACGTGCAATATTTCCTGTATTTGCTGGAATTTGTGGTTGATATAATACAACGTGTATTCCCATCTTTTTCACCTCTATATTGTTTCAATGTTTTATATTATACCAAATTCGTAATTAATAAGGTATTATTCCATTGGAGGGTTAGAAAAATCATCAACGAAGTGAAAAAACTTATACTTAATATTCTCCGTAAAAGCAGAAGAATCATAGTATGACCAATATCTTTTACGGCTATTTACTGTATGTGCATTCACTAACGGTTCACCATTTTCATCCTTAGCAACAACGATTGTACAATGATTCCATACACCATCACCTTCGAAATCATATACGATAATATCCCCCAATGTAAGATCTTTTGGAGAAGGCACCTCTTCTGCTTTAATTCCAGTTTTAGGTGAAGGTAAAAATCTTCTTAATGCGTGAGCAACTCTCCAGCTATAACTACTATTAGAATGATTTTTATACCACCACCCTGTCCCTGGTTTTGGCATTCCAACCATTCGAATGCCTCCAGCCCTTAAACATTGGGATATAAAATTAGTACAATCATTTGCATACAATGGATATTCTTTATTATGGCCATCCCACCAGGTTTCAGCATATTTAACAGCATTAAATCGGTTATATCTGTTATTTCGATCTAATGATTCATTTTCACTTAAATCGTCTTCTTCGAGTTCAAAATTTTCAACTTGATTATCAATTGGGAATGGTATGTCATATAAGATTTCATTATTTTCAATCGCGATCTGTCTTTCATGTTGATCCTCTTCAAAATATAAATCAGTTTGCTTTAAAAAATATCGCGTATGGAATGTATAATTTATATACGTTACGTCCTGATCAGTCCAAATATTGTTTACATCAAGATTTCCATATACTTTCACTAAAGAAATATTACGCTTATTATATAATTCAACTTTACGCCGGATTGCCTGATATTCTTTTTCTTGAATAGGATGACTTCGATGTCCTTCACCAAAATAAAGTTGTAATCGTTCTTTTAAATAACACTCTAAAAGTTCACGATTAAACAAGATAATCCCCCTTTTCAACATATATTCTTATTCTATACGATGTTGAAAAATAAGAGATTATACCACTCAATATTGATTACCTTGACAGAACAGCATTAATTTCCTTTAATACAATCTCGTCTTGCTCTTTTTGCAAACAACTTTCAATAAATGGTGTACTATTCTTTCCCTCAATCTCAAAAATAGCCCAAATAGCTGTACCTCTAATTACTGGTCTTGCATCTTTTTTCGCTAATTCCTTTAAATCATCTAATGCCGATTCATCTTTAAAATGTGCTAAAGCAATGATGGCATTTCGCTGAATAGGATTCTTTCCTCTCCAAGACCCAGACATTTGGCCAAACTGACTTTTAAACTCTCGGTTACTTACCTTTAATACAGAGCGTAATAATGGTTTTACAGTTTCCGGATCAGGTTCCATCTCAGTATGATGAGTAAAATTAATACCTTTATTTTTAGGACAAACTGTCTGACATGTATCGCATCCATATATACGATTTCCCAGCTCTTTTCGAAATTCAACAGGAATCATCTCTTTTGATTGTGTTAAAAAAGCAATACAATTTTTAGCATTTAATTGACCTGGAGAAACAATCGCACTTGTTGGACAAACATCAATGCATTTTGTACACTCTCCACACTGTTCCTCAATAGGCGAATCTGGTTCAAAAGGCAGTGATGTAATCATTTCCCCTAAATACACATATGAACCGAATTCTGGTGTAATAATTGAACAATTTTTAGCACTCCAACCTATACCAGCTCGCTCAGCCACAGCTCGATCTACTAGCTCACCAGTATCAACCATCGACTGAACATTTGCATTTGGATAATGTAATAATATAAATGACTCAAGCTGAAGTAATTTCTTTTTTACAACTACATGGTAATCTTCCCCCCACGAAGCCCTACAAAAAATTCCTCTTGTAGATCCTTTTTTACTTTTAGGAGGATTTTTTAATTTAGATGGATACGCTAAAGCAATTGCAATAATTGAATTAGCTTCTGTCATAATTTTTCTTGCATCTACTCTTCGTTCAATATCCTTTGTTTCAAAACCCGATTGATAATTTAATTCCTGCTGCCTATATAACCGATTTTTTAATGTTAAAAATGGATCAACCGTCGTAAATCCTATCTTATCTATTCCAATTTCTTTACTATATGAAATCAATTTTTTTTGAAATTCTTTTATATTCACAAGGAATCACCTAACTGCCTGTTAATTTACAAATTATAATTACTATTCTAGTCAGAAAATTATTTCTTTATCTAATTATGTCACAAAAGTCTTTAATAATAGACTTTTTAATATAAAAAAACGCAATGTATCGTTCTTCGAATGAATCAATACACTGCGTTGTTATCAAGTTATAAGTGCTAAACTACTAATACAAATGTAATATGTATTTAGTAGGTTTTAATGAACTTGTTATTAAATTTATCATATATATGTCACAAATTCAAGAATAAAATCATTTTTTGTCGAAAGAGTTCAAGCTTGATTTATAAAACCGTCTAGAGTAGAAAATGTTTATAGAGGTAAAAAATAGCGGATCACGTGAGTAAGTAAAAGATCAATATTCAACAGTACTTTTATTCATTATCTATTAGCAGAGAATATGAAAGATTTGTAGAAATTTGAATGAAGGTATAATGTATTTTCCCATAGAATTCTTCTTTATAGGTGTTTAAATATAGGAGGAGAGTAACTATGTCAGATCCTTTAGTAAATGAAGATAAAAATCCTTTGGTCGAAAGTTTCGAAGGTGTATGTAGTTTGATTGAAGAAACAAACGACAGGATTGATTTCACACAGGATACAATTAAGGAACTTGATCGATACAATAATGAGAAATTAAAAGATGCAAAACAATTTACGATTAAAGTAGCTGCTGCAAGCCTACTAATAGCAACAACTGGTTTAGTAGTTACTTTAGCAAATAAAAGAAAACCTAAACAATTTGATTGGCTTGCGTCTAAGCAAAAACGTAAGTATGTAAAAATGTAAAATACGCACTTCTAAATGAATCATAGTCACATAAAGAAGGCAGCGACCATTGTTATAGTCGCTGCCTTTCTTTATGATGTTCCTTAAAACAATAAGAAGACAATTAGATAATGCCTAATGAAGAAGAATTAACCTACAAAAAAAGGATTCTGCATCTCTGCAAAATCCTCTTCTCTGATTACAATATAGCGGTGACAGGACTTGAACCTGCACATCCGTGAAGATACCTGATTTTGAGTCAGGCGTGTCTGCCATTCCACCACACCGCCAAAAAGTTATAAAATAATTATAATATATGAAAGACAAATTGTCCATCAAATCTGTAATTAAAAACCTCTTACAAAAGTAAGAGGTTTAATGATACCGAGGGCCGGACTCGAACCGGCACGGGGTCAACCCCCGCAGGATTTTAAGTCCTGTGTGTCTGCCATTCCACCACCCCGGCAGAAGTAAATTAAAAGGCGGTAACCGGATTTGAACCGATGATAAAGGTTTTGCAGACCTCTGCCTTACCACTTGGCTATACCGCCATATTTGGAGCGGAAGACGGGGTTCGAACCCGCGACCCCAACCTTGGCAAGGTTGTATTCTACCACTGAACTACTTCCGCATAAATGGCTGGGCTACCTGGATTCGAACCAGGGCATGACGGAATCAAAATCCGTTGCCTTACCGCTTGGCTATAGCCCATTAATTAAGAACTTTATATACTATATTCAATTTACTATAAATTATATTACTTACTTGAGTAATCGTTACAACAATTTAAATGGGGCGACCGATGGGAATCGAACCCACGAGTGTCGGAACCACAATCCGATGCGTTAACCACTTCGCCACGACCGCCATTATTGTATTATTTGGCAGGGGCAGTAGGAATCGAACCCACACCAAAGGTTTTGGAGACCTCTATTCTACCGTTAAACTATGCCCCTATAAAATGGTGGAGGGGGACGGATTCGAACCGCCGAACCCACAGGGAGCGGATTTACAGTCCGCCGCGTTTAGCCACTTCGCTACCCCTCCGGTTAAAGAGTGCCGACTAGAGGACTTGAACCCCCAACCTACTGATTACAAGTCAGTTGCTCTACCAATTGAGCTAAGTCGGCATTTTATTATCTAAATCACTTTGTTTTTTTACTATTTATTTAAGATGGTGGCTCGGGACGGAATCGAACCGCCGACACGAGGATTTTCAGTCCTCTGCTCTACCGACTGAGCTACCGAGCCATCTTAAATGGCGGTCCCGACCGGGATCGAACCGGCGATCTCCTGCGTGACAGGCAGGC
>NZ_MDKC01000006.1 GCF_001712755.1 Gottfriedia luciferensis | reverse complement strand
ATTAATTTGAATACTTTTTCTAATTAACTTAATGTCTTCATTTTTTTATAAATATAAATAAACTAAAAATGATTAAGGTAGAAAAATACACTATTATTCTACTTTAAACAAATCACGTATAATTAATTATTTATAAATAAATTGATTTACTTGTATCTGTTTAATTACTTTTTAACAATTTGTTGGAAATAATTATGATATAATAAGTCTATAAAACAATAAAAAAAGGAAGAATTCAAATGTTAGAACAAGATCAAAAAATGAAAGAGATTGTTACAACAAATGAGGCTGTAGAACTGTTAGGTGTATCGAAACAAACGATTTACAATTATGTGAAGGCTGGAAAACTTAAACTTGTTTATAAAGATTGGCAAATCGATGGGACAATGAGGTTTTATCTAGAGGATCTTAATCTGTTAAAGTCCCAAACTGTAAAACCAGTAGGACTAACTGTTCTTGAAACAGCTAATTTATTAGGAGTATCGAAAGCAACAATTCATCAATATATAAAAAATGGGAAAATTAACGCAAGTAAAGTAAATTTTAAAGGTAGACAAACTGTATTTATTCCCGAAGAAGAAATTGAAAATCTAAAATTCTCACAAAAAAATGCATCAAGAAAAAAGTCTTTTTTTACAAAAGACTTAGAGTTTTACTTATTTGGACTTTATGAAATTCCAAACTCGAATGAAAAAGCCCGAATCATCGAACTTGATGAGACCTCTGATATCGTAGCAAAAACGAATATGGGTGAACTTTTAAATAAAGAAGAACTGACAAGCCGTGGTTTTAGAAAAGCTTATGAAATGAAAAAAGCGAGTCATAGTACGAAAAGAGGCATGATCTCATTTCAATTTCCAATTCCTCAATCAATAAATGCCCCAATTTTTGGCATTATCGATTCATTTTATAAATATATTGGACATCAAAACATGAATCTTTATCTAATGAACAACTCAATTAAGGTTGAAATAAAACCAATTAAACTACCATATCTTGATGCCAATATTGAACAAGATTTTGAAATTTTACAAAACTGTTTAATTGATGGTAAGCTTTCTACTAGACCAGGTTTTATTGTGTTTACGAGTAATCAAGAACAACTAACTATTTTTGTGAAAGATTCAATAAAAGAAAAGATTAAACAAATTGCACTAGATCATCATACTGGAATTGAGGATATTACTGAGAAGCTTTTGCTAATGGGTTTAAAGGAATTTGAAAAAAACAACTCATTTAATGACTAAATTTACTCTCCAATTTCCGACAATGAGATGGGTACTTGTATTAGAAATCAAATCTCGATGCGTCTATTAAACTAGTTTGGATAATTCTGAAAACAGTTAAAAAGGGGAATGAAAATGAAGTTTATCGATTTAAGAAGTGACACTGTAACAAATCCTACTGATGAAATGAGACAAGCAATGTTTTTAGCCGAAGTTGGGGATGATGTTTATGGAGATGACCCAACTGTACAAAAATTAGAAATTCTAGCTGCTTCTATGGTTGGAAAAGAAGCTGCTTTATTTGTACCAAGTGGAACATTTGGTAACCAGCTTGCTTTGTTTACACATTGTGATCGTGGTACTGAAGTCATTCTTGGAGAAGATTGTCACATATTCGAACATGAGGTAGGAGCTGCATCAATTATTGCCGGAGTTCACTTGAGAACATTACAAACAACTCACGGTAAGATGGAGATTAACCGAATTAAACATTCGATCCGTCCAGATGACATCCATTATCCAGAAACTTCATTAATCTGTTTAGAAAATGCTTATTCAAGTGGATCTGTTGTTGATATTGACTATATGAAGCAAGTTTATAGCATTGCAAAAGATGCAAATATTCCTGTGCATTTAGATGGTGCAAGGATTTTTAACGCAGCTACTTATTTAAAAACAGATGTTAAAGAATTATCTCAATATAGTGACTCGGTCATGTTTTGTTTATCAAAAGGACTTTGTGCACCTATAGGTTCAATACTTGCTGGAAGTAAAGAATTTATTGAAAAAGCAAAAAAGAAACGTAAATTACTAGGTGGAGGCTGGAGACAATCTGGATTTTTAGCAGCCGCTGGTCTAATCGCATTAGAAAAAATGACGAAACGATTACAAGAAGATCATGAAAATGCTCAATATTTAGCTAATAGACTTAGTGAAATCCCTGGAATTCATGTTGACACATCTCAACTTCATATTAATTTAGTATTCTTCCAAATGACTGATATGAGAAGAAGTCCCGAGGAAATTGAAGCAATTTTTAAAGAGAACGGAATTATTACTTTTGCGCCGGATGAAGATGGAATGATGCGATTTGCTACACATTATTGGATTACGAAAAATGATATTGATAAAGTAATTGAAGTGATGAAAACAATCTAAATTTTGGATGTAAAATTTTAAAAAAGAGGAGAAATCCTCTTTTTTATTTTGAGGACATTTAAAGTTAATGAATAATTTTAACTTCAACTAGTTGGTAGTTTATTAGAATAACAAATTATAAAATAAAGGATTAAATTTTTATTATACATATCATTATATAAGTGGGGGAAATGTTATGAATAATTCTTATAGCTTAGAGCTAAAATCTCCTGTGTCGGTAGGGAAAGTAAAGTACATGAATTATATTACATCTCTTTATAAAACTTTAAACGGTAATAACTGTTATATCCAAGGAAAAACAGATATGCAATAACTAATAGCACCAACTTTTTAAAATCAATATCCATCAATGAAAATGCTAAAATTAATGCCCCAAACACTATAACCATCATGTCATATGCTTTCGCTTTTGCTTGATTAGCGATTGCCAAATTACGCTCATCTTTCTTGTTAATTTCTATCTGCTTTGCTGCGACAGGATTATTTTTCATAACCAAACGGATCAATATTTCTCCTATACCGTGACTTAAAAAACTACAGCCAAGACCAAAACAGATATAAGGCAACACTTGCTGCAAACCTTGTGGATTTTGATTTGTTTTGATGAAGTATATACCACCTACTAACAGTACTAAAGCTACTACAGTAAGATAATAAATCGAATTAGTTTTTTTCATATACTTTCATCCTCCTCATAAATAAAGATGTCTTCGATACTCATACCGAAATAACGAGCAATCTTGAACGCCAAAAGAATAGATGGGTTATAACGCCCGTTTTCTAGAGAACCAATCGTTTGCCTTGACACTTCAAGAGCTGTTGCTAATTCCTCTTGCTTAATTCCGCGTTGTTTGCGGATTTCTTCTAAACGGTTAAGCAACGTGTTCCCCCCTTTGCTATGGAAAGTTAACTTTCCATAGAGTAAGTTTATTTTGCAACAAATGTAATGTCAAACGTACTTTCCATGAGGAGAGCTTTGTTCTAACTCGCAGTTTACTTAAAGAGGGAAAAATGGTTGAATATAGAATTCATCAATAGAAACTATTTTTCCAATTAATAAGGAGATGAATTTAATGATGGGTAGTTTTTTTAAAGTACAGGACGTTCTTGAAAATTATAAATCAGCAGTTTACGAAAAAGATGTTGAAAGATTCATAAATATGTATGCTCCGGATATACATATTTACGATTGCTGGGAGAATTGGGAGTGCAAGGGTATTTCCTCATGGAAGGAAGATGTGGAAGATTGGTTTAATGGATTGAGAGTGGATGGTGTTTTACTTAAAGTAGATTTTAATGACTTACTAGTTGATGAAAATTCGAATCTCGCATTTCTTCATTGTGCTGTTACATTTGCTGCTCATCATGAAGAATCTGGAGAGAAACTTCGTCAAATCACAAATCGGTTCACATATGGTTTAAAAAAAGTGAACGAATCTTGGGTTATAGTTCATCAACATTCATCATTGCCTATAGATATGGAAACTGGCAAGGGGAGTTTTAACCTAAAGTGAAAAATAAAGGGACTAAAATCAAACGGTATTGGATAAATACAGATACTTTGCTTAAGTCGAATAACAAGTATATATATACTCTAATTTTGTTCTATTAAAATACATTATTTGATCAATATTTTTTAAATTGGACTGGCGAACATTGGCAGGAAAATGTTGCGATCTTAGATAAATTAGGAATAAGTTTCTTATCTAATTTAGTTAAAAAGGCTAGTGAGATCTATCGAAGTGATAAATCAGAAGATGCTATTTTTGATGAACTTAATGAATTGGATAATGAGTTTTATAATAATTTGAACTATGAAGATACATATGGAAAAGTAATGAAATTGTTCAATTAACTTATGTAATTATTTGGGCAAGCTATTCTATCTTTAACGATAAGAAGTTTTTCCACTAGTAGTACTACTTCTGAACTATTTTTATTATCGAAAAAAAATTACTTGTATACTTAAAAAATATTAACCTACTATAAAAGCATAGTATATATTAACGGAATTATCAGGAAACTATTGTACATAAGTAAGACCTTGTATATATTTAAAGTACAATATGATCGAACGATTGCTCATATTATGATTAATTTTATTTAAAAACCGATTAAGGAGGATGAATGATGGAAGAAGTAATAGAAAAAGCAATTCAAGATATCTACCCAGATGATTTCGCTTGGTGTTATGGATGTGGTCGTTTAAATAAAGATGGTCATCATCTTCGCACTGGTTGGCAAGGTGATAAAACAGTTACGATCTTTACACCGGAATCAAAGTACATGGGAATTCCGGGTTTTATTTATGGTGGATTAATAGCTTCGTTAATTGATTGTCATGGGACAGGATCTGCCTCACTCGCTTTACACCGTAAGAATGGAAATGAAATAGGAGATGGCTCAGTACCACCTAGATTTGTAACCGCTGCCCTTAATGTAGAATATCTTAAACCTACTCCACAAGATGTTCCACTAAAAGCAGTTGGAACTGTTGAAGAAATCCATCCTAAAAAATGGAAAGTTCATACAGAATTATTCGCAAATGATATTCTTTGTGCACGTGGAGAGATAGTACTTGTTGTAATGCCTAGCACATTTTTAAAATAAAATCTTTAAATAAATATCTACTTCGTTCCAAGTCTAAGAGAGAATTTCTTAGCCATTTTAAGTAGGTGATTTAATGTGTAAAGATATAAAGAAATATGAAGTTATGAATTTATTAATCCATGCATGTCCTTCTTATAAAAAGAGATGGGAAAATTACCTTAAAGACAATTATGAGGATAATGAAGGTCCATTATTATATAATGATTTATCAGATTTTGCTCGTCATTTGGCGGATTTGTATTCCAAAGGAAATTTTGAAGAATTCCCAAAAGTATTTGATGTTATCGAACGATTACATACAGACGGAGACGAGGAAGTGCAAGAAGCAGCAACTATCGGGTTATTGGAAGACCTTCAAAATCTGGGAATAAACCCAAACCCAGATGGAATGAAGAAATATTTACATTCTGTATCTTTAAAGTGGTGGAATGACTTAGAAGATTTTTGGAATGGATACACTGAATATGTTGGTGGTCCCAAAAAATAGTTCTTAAACAAATTTAACGAAAATGTCGTTTATTTTGTTTAGTAGTGTTATTTTTGGTAATTTGAAGGTTATTAAAATAACTGCCGAATTGATTTTACTCAAAGGACAGATAAAGATCGCAAAATGAAGGAAACTCGCCAATATTGTAGCGAGCTTCCTTTTGAAGATCACTTCAAAAAAGAATCCTTAGGTCACAACATATGGATAGATGTAACAATTTCTGATTTTGATCGCGATGAGTGGTCTACACCAAATAAAATTAGAACAATTTTAGAAACTATGGCTGCTTAAAGTAAAGAATTTTAAAAAAAGCTTCCGAACACTCAAATTTTGTGTTCGGAAGCTTTTTTCTATGGCCAATATTTAATCTCATATACACATTTTAACCATGGTCAATCAGTTAACCACTAAGTTTTGAGATTTTTTATTAACTTTTTCTTTATTGTGCAAGAAAGATTCCATTGATTGATCCACATAAACCCATCCCTTTAAACTTAAATGAAGTGAATCTCTGAAAAAATATTTATCATACTCATGGTTCGATAAGTCTTCAACTTTAAATCCAGAATCACGAATTTCTTTAGATACTTTTTTATAATACAAAGTACGCTCTTCTTTTTTAAAACCAACGTAATCATAAAAATACCCATTTACTGGAATAGATATGAAAAGTGGTTTTGCGCCAGCACTTTTTAATAAATCTAATTCCAGTTGTAGGTCCTTGTATTCAGGTGATTCTTTATAGGAAGCTGTGGATCTAGAGTTCTTTAATTGACTAATTTTATTAGCAAAATGCAATGTATAAATACTGTTTCTAATATAAAATGGATTATTGGTTGCAGTTTTCTTTCCTTCTTTTTCTGCAATTGCCATGAGCTCTTTATATGATTTATTCTTTGAAGTTGAGTAATTATTTATTTTAATATTACTGATAAAATTAAATTTTGATGTAAGTACATCTTGTTTATTTATAATTGATAAATAAGGATTAACTAAATTATTAGTAATTAGTTTATTAGTTAGTTTTTCTGTTTTCATTCCAAGTGCCTGCCTCATCAAAGTCGCTAGCATTTTATCATTTCTTACTATTGAATAATCAAGTAATCGATTAATTGCTCTTTCTTTTATATCCATAGGGATTTTATTATTTTTTGCAAATTCAATTGCTTGTAACTTCGAAAAATTCGGGTCAAAACGTTGTTCATCTAATCCTCTTTTATTAAACCATTGTGGTGAAATTATAAAAATTATCTTTTTCCCTTTTAGACTTGAATAGTTAGCAGATAAACTAAGGAAATGTATTAAAGATTGAGTTCCTCCTCTTCCAATTAGGAAAGGTGTATATTTTGGATCATATGCCTTAAAAAAATTTGAAGGATGAAACTGATCAAATCTTGAAAGTTCAGATGAACCATAGATTGGTATAATGGTAGGATCTTTCATAACTTGTTTTTGTACTGTAATACCTTGGAAGATAGCAGGACTAAGTGAGCTAGATTGATGCCTAGCTGTTCGATTTGTAACTAGTGGTGTTAACCATTGCTTTGGAATGGTAATTATTAATATAACAACTATAACAGCCAAAAACATTGGACCGAAAGTAGTTTTTTTCATATCTAATCCCTCATTTGAAGTCTAATTATTTGTTTTAGAATAATGTTCCTGAAAAAATTAAAAAACCAAAACAAATAAAGTGAAATGTAATAATTATTGAAAGTATATCAGTGAATTTTGTTCGCCGAATTAATTTCTTTTCTTTGTTTTTCCTTTCAAATAGATCGTAGCAAATAATTAAAATAGCATGGTAGATACCATAAACAATGAAATGCAACGCAAGTCCATGCCAAAGACCCATTAAAAAAAATAAGGTAAAGTAAGAAATATACGAAATAACATATCGATTTTTTATTATTTTCTTTTTTTGTAAGAAAAAAACTAGCCTAATATAAACATAATCTCTAAACCAAAAAGACAATGTCATATGCCAACGATTCCAAAAATCTTTAATATTTCTACTTAAAAATGGTTTATTAAAGTTCTGTGGTGTTTGAACACCTAATAAATAGCTAACTCCGACTGCAAAAGCACTATAACCTGCAAAATCAAAGAACAAATAAAAACTGTATGCATACATGTATAAAAGTTTTAAGACAAATAGGTCTTCATGTAAATAGACATTTGAAATAATATACAAATTGATAGCATGGGCAATAATATACTTATAAAGAAACCCTCGAAAAATTAAGTTTATACCATTAAATAAAAGAACTTTATATTCCTCAGGTTCAAAGCTATTCTTGAAATCCTTCTCAAATCTTCGATATCGATCAATCGGACCAGACGTAAAAGTTGGGAAGAACAAAAAGAACTGTAGAAACTCAAATAATGTTAACGATTTGATTAATCCATCCCTTATTTCAATTAGTAATTGGATTGATTTGAAAGTTACATAGGAAATACCCAAAAATCCAATTATTGAATTTGGAATTAAAAGTGGCTGAACCTTAGTTAAAATTAACGGAAATAACGTTAATACGATTAAAAAATAAAATACACGAGGATTATTGTATTTCTCACGATACTTTCTATAGTTAATGACCAATACTGATTGGAAAATAGTAAAACATATAAAAAATAACAACTGTTTTAGATCATCTTTAAAAATTAGTAAAATAAGTGTCCAGCCAACAAGCGTATTGTAAAATGTTATTTTTTTTCCTCTTAACCCATAAATAACAATTGGTAAGAATAATAACATCAATAATAAAAAATATAGTAAATTTTCGTATGGTGTCATTTGAATACCTCTATAAATATTAGTTAATTAAAATTCATTATAAATAAATGTTGATGAGCCAGAGGAATTACAAATGTAAAAATATATTAGCAATATGATGATCATCAAATAATAACTAGTTTTGAAAATCCATTGAAAAATCATTGCATTTTTATAAACTAGTTTTGTTTTCTTTTCTTTCATAGTTAATTCTCCCTTTAATTTCTAAGTTTAAAATTGAATGTTTTAATTTGTTTATAAGTACGTGAAATGTATAGCATTGCTATATAATAGCACAGTAAAAAAGCAAAAAAGATTATATTTTTTTAATCAATTTCACTATAATTTAATGTTTGACTATAAAATTCATTATTGTATATATTTAGGCATTTTTTTGATTGTATAAGTGGTTAATAATTAAATTGTTTTAATGAAATTTAAAGTGAATTTTCATAATAGAATCTACGAAATTTAACATAATTTTTTGAAGGAATATCATAATATTAAGCAAATGAAAAAGAGAGAGTTACGGCACTCTCTCTTTATTGTTTGTATAATGCAAGGCTTCTCTCATCAATCCGAACAAATATAAAATTTCTTTTTTTACTATAAGTAATAAAACCTTTAAGCGCATTGTTTTCGTTCATATTGCTTTTCTTTATAGCGCTGATAATACCAAATGGCAATACTAATCCAAAATCCTCCAGTAAAGTAGCCAGCAATTACATCGCTTGGAAAATGAACTCCTAAATAAATTCTGCTTATACCAATTAAAAGAATCATTATGAAACTTATTAATATCAATAGAGAACGCCCAGATTTTGTACGAATATTTCTCCACAATATAAATGTTAAGATTCCATAAACTGTCATAGCGTTAGTTGCATGCCCACTCGGAAAACTAAATCCACTTATTTCAATTAAACGGTGTAAATCAGGTCTCATCCGATGAAAGAAGAGTTTTAATAAAATACAAAGAATATTTGAGCCAATAAGAGCGGCAATAAATAATATTAATTCAGAACGGTGATCTAAAACTTTATAAAGAAAATATAGAATACCTATAGAAAGTAGAATTATAAATACGCTTGAACCTAAAAAAGTTATTAATTTCATAAAAGATGTCATGAAGGGTGATTCAAGCCCTTGTATAAAGTTGATAACTGTACTATCAAAATGATATATACTATGATTGCTAACTAGTAATGCCATGAGTCCAAAACCAAAAAGTGACAAAAGACTAATTAAAAAAGCAATCGACAAAAAATACTTTAAATTCATTTAAAATACCTCAAATTTATAAGATTGAAATTGGATCTTACTAACTATAATACTCTTTCGTAACACTCAGCTAATGTAAGTAGAATGAAGTATTCCATTGAATGATTATAAAAAACATAGGTTATAAATCCATCCTAGCACTCCGATCCATAGATATATATATTAATGTCTAAATGGCGCGTTTGTTTGGAAATGTCTTATATTGTTGTATGAGACGAAGTATTTCAAGTAGTAATAAGTTTAAAAATAACCATGCAGCTCCAAATGTATATCCTGCTATAAGGTCACTTGGAATTTGAATTGAGAAATAAATATTTGCTACTCCAATTAATATTAAAAGAAATAAAACTAAAATTGGAGTGATCAATTTGATTCGAGTAAAGATATCGTTTTTTAAATGGCGCATCAATACAAAAACAAAATAACCATAGACGACAATTGACATATAAGATTGTTCATTTGGAAACTCAAAGTGTAATAAAGAGCCGGTATTAGGTTTTAAATAATGAAATACATGCGTAATTACTTCTTTAAATATCACACCGCCAACAATAGATGTTATAAAAAATAAGAATTCCAATATTAAATTTCTCTTATTAACAAATAGTAAGATTAAAGAAACCATTGAAATAATAAGCAAAATTAAAGGTATTTGAAGAACAAGTAATCCCTTCATTATGAAATTCCAGTTGTCTCCAAAGAGTTCATTTATTATATATATACTAACTTCATTTAACTCTTTAAACTCATTGTGTAAATATTGTTCACTCAATCCTAAAGTAAAAATAAGCATACTTAAAAACAAAACAGCAAGGCAAATTATAAAAATTTCAATTCTTTTTAATGATAAAAAAAAACGAGTTGAAAATGAAGTTATATAATTATTTAAAAAGTATTTTAAGGATGTTTTGTATCTCCTTAGCATGAATAAAATTACAATAAAACTTAAAAGACCAACTATTCCTATTCCAAGGTATTTCCTTGCAGAGTGATGAAATTTCTCCCACTGAGGACCAAGAACCTTACCAAGAGTGACAAAGGTAATAGACCAAAGAAACGCACCAATATATGCATTTCGTGCAAATATTTTAAAAGGTAATCGGGAAATCCCACTAAAATACCCGGTAAAATGGCGAATTCCAGGTATAAAAAAAGCAAATACCAAGAGTTTATTACCATAATGATCAAACCATTTTGCGGTTTTATTATATCGTTCGGGACCAAAGTGTATATATTTTCCGTATTTTAGAATAAGTTTATATCCGAATCTATTACCAATTAAATAAGATACAGTAATTCCAATAACAGCACCCAAAGTTGCTATGAAAATAGAAAGAATATAACTCATTTTACCTTGGTATATTAGATACCCTGTATAACTCATAGTGATTTCCCCTGAAATAGGTAATGCAATAAGTTCAAGTAGATTCACTGAAAATAACAATAGATAACGATGGTGTACGATTAAGGTAAGGAGTATGGACAAAGGATTTTTCCTTTCTAATTATATAAGTATTTATTTATACTCGTTGCTATATAGAAGTTCATGATTATTAGAATCTATACAAATATTAGAAATGAAAACTATAATATAAATCAATTTTGTTTTGGATTTTATCACAACTATATTAGTATGGTTAAGATATACACTAAAGTCCGTGAATATCTATATTTAGATTAACCAAAATGAAATATTAAATGTACTGGGTTCTATTAGTATTTGCTGTAAGTATTGGTATAGATGTGATTTAGAGCAACTATTTTCAGTTGCTTATTTTTTATAAATGAAAGTAAAAGATATCTCACTAAAAAAATAAATAAATCGATTTTCAAACATGCAAATAGACCAAAATCTATACGAAGAAAAAAAGAGATGGAGAACTGCTAAATCATACCACCACGGTTTAATTTCATTTAATTCAATTTCAATTGTTTTAATCAAGTGTATATGGTAAATTAAGGTCATCAACTTATTAAAGGCGTTTAATAAGTTTTTTAAGGCGGTGAATTTAGTGAATGAATTTTTAGCAACTCCAAGCAATATGAAGAAAATGGTTCTTCGTGGTATTCGTACTACGCTCTTAAAATTAGGCAGTGCAACTAAAGTTGAATTAAGTCAAAGTCTAGAAATTAGTTTCCCGACAATTAGTAAGTTTCTAACAGAAATGGAAAAAGAAGGAGAAGTTCTTTTAGTCGGATTAGATCATTCTAGTGGTGGAAGAAGAGCAAAAAGATACTCTTACAATCCTGAACATATGTTAGGTTTAGTAATATTTTTAGAGGGAACTGAAACGAACTATATCATTTTTAATTGTATTGGTGAAGTAAAGGAACAAGGCAAAGCACCGAGTGCATTAATAGATAATAGTTTGCATTTTTTAACGATGACCATTGAAAAGATCATAACTAAATATCCAAAAATCAGTTCAATGTCGATTGGAGTACCAGCGGCGGTTGATAATGGAAAAATCTTTTATATCCCAGGATACGAACAGTTTCAAAACATGAATTTAAAAGAATATTATGAAGAACATTTTTCGATTCCTGTCATCGTAGAGAATGATATGAATGCAGCTGTTTTAGGTTTTCACAATAATAGAGGAATAAAGGATAAACAATCCCTTGTTTATTTGTATTCAGGTCAAAACGGTCCAGGTGCAGGAATTATGGTAAATAGAGATGTTGTAAGAGGAAGTACATTTTTCTCAGGTGAGGTTTCATTCGTACCTCAATATGATGAAAGAAATTTTGGGCAGGCATTAGGAAATAAAAGAGGACTTAAAAACCTATTAATAAGTGAAGACTATGAAATTGATGCAATCAGCAGATTAGTCGCCTCATTTGTAGCGATCATTAATCCTCATATCATTATTTTTTGTAAAGATGAAGTTGAAAACGTAATATTAGATAAAATTAGAATTGCTAGCTCAAATTATATTCCGTCCGAACATCTTCCTGTACTTACGACGAGTGATTGGAAACAAGATTATTTATTTGGATTACAAAGTCTTTGTCTTAAACTTATGATCGATTGAATATTTAAAAGGGAGTCATATAAGGTGGAGTGTGAGTTCATTTAATACTAAAATTTAGAAAAAATGATATTGGGGAGTTAAAATAAATGAAAATTGAACATGTTGCTATATGGGTTAAGGATTTGGAAGGGATGAGGGAGTTTTACGAAACATTTTTTAATTGTAAGTCTAACAATAAATATCATAATAGTGAAAAGAAATTTGAATCTTATTTTCTTACCTTTGAATCTGGCGCACGATTAGAAATTATGCGTAAAGAGGGCATTGTTAAGGCTAACCTCGAAGATCAAATTGGTTGGGTTCATATTGCAATCTCCTTAGGAAGTGAAGACGCTGTCAATCAGATGAGTGCCAAATTTAAAAATAGCGGTTATCCTCTTATAAATGGTCCTCGTAGAACTGGTGATGGGTACTATGAGAGTGTAATTAAAGATCCAGAAGGAAATCTTATTGAATTGACAATTTAACTTATTAAAATGGTAATTAGGTAATTGATTCTGTACTTTTTAAACGAGTTTAATAAGTTTGTTTTTTTATACTTTTTAAACACATTTAAAAAGTTTTAACGTTATAACTAGGAGGTTAAATATGGAAACTTTATTAAATAGCCGCCAAATTCAATTATGGCGGGTCGCAATTTATTTTATTTTTGCTCTGACTGGATTTGCATTTGCATCATGGGTATCTCGTACGCCTGCTATTAGAGATGCGCTTGGTTCTACAACAGCAGAGATGGGTGTAATCATATTTGGGCTTTCCGTAGGGTCGATCATCGGATTGATAAGTGCCAGTATTCTTATCGCTCAAAAGGGCGGACGTTTTGTCATGGTTTTTGGTCTATTAGTAGTTTCTATCGGACTTTTAATTGTTGGAATCAGTGGTTCATGGCTGACAAATAGTTTAATTGTATTTATAGGGCTAGTTGTTTTTGGTTTTGGGCAAGGGATATGTGATGTAGCGATGAATGTAGAGGGAACCGCAGTTGAGAAAGCTGCTCAAAAGTCGCTCTTAACTGGTTTTCATGCTGCGTTTAGTTTGGGTACGCTTCTTGGAGCATTGTTTGGTTCGACAATGACTAAGTCGGGAATCTCTGTACCTATTCACCTGTCCCTTACAGCCTTAGTTATCGTTCTGACAGTTTTGTATTTATACCGTTTCATACCTGCTGACACAGGTAGAGAAGCTGCTAGTGACTCTTTTAAAGTAAACAGAACGAAGGAATATATGGCCGTATGGAAAGAGCCACGAACAATCATGATCGGTATTATTGTACTTGGAATGGCTTTCGTTGAAGGATCAGCAAATGACTGGTTACCACTTATTATGGTTGATGGATATAACGTTTCACCAGCTATGGGTTCTGTTGCATATGGTATATTTGTCGGTTCAATGACAATTGGACGTGCGATAGGTGATAAAATATTAGACCGATTCGGTAGAGTTATCGTTTTGCGCGCATCAGCACTTTTGGCTTTTGTTGGACTGATTATTGTTATACTGAGCCATAGTTTCGTAGTAGCAACGATTGGTATTGTTTTTTGGGGGCTTGGGGCAGCATTTGGTTTTCCAGTTGGATTATCCGCTGCTGGAGATGATCCTCACAGGGTAGCTGCAAGAGTAAGTGCAGTATCGACGGCTGGTTACCTCGCATTCCTAGTAGGACCACCATTTTTAGGAATTATTGGTGAACAAGTAGGGCTACTGCGTGCTCTGATTTTCGTACTTATTGCTGTAACGATCTCTGGACTGCTTTCAAAAGCTGCGAAACCGATTGGAAAACAAAATGATTTGGAAATGGACTCAAAAGTATCTAATTCCTTAAAATTGTAGTTTGAAAGTATTGATCCTGGAATCAGAACATATTTAAAGAACGAATAGAGGAAAATCATTATACGATTATCCTCATTTTTCTTAATATCATGTTAGAATACAGGTAAACATTAGATAATGATTAAAAAAATGAATAATCTTAATAGTTTACTAACGATGTTCTTTTAGTAGAAATTTGTATATCCATTTTTTATAGGCTATAATACTTTAAACCATTTCTTTACCTGAGCTCCACGTTTAAATTTCCCCCTATTCTTAAATGAATAGGGGGTTTTTATTTTTATTAAATAAAAAAAGTCAGATTCTATTATTAGAATCCGACTTTTTAATTTTTTTAATTATGCTTTTTTAACGTTAGTTGCTTGAGGTCCGCGTTGTCCTTGTTCTACATCAAATGTAACTGCTTGACCTTCATCTAATGATTTAAATCCGTCAGTTTGAATTGCTGAGAAGTGAACGAACACATCATCACCATTTTCACGCTCGATGAATCCAAAACCTTTTTCTGCATTAAACCATTTTACTTTACCTTGTTCCATTTTTGTTTCCTCCTAGTGCGCTTTACACACGTTGTTATAATCCAATCTTAACATTAAATGTAAAGAAAATCAAATCCACCTAAATATTGGTGAAAAATTACATATTTTTTATGATCAATTTTTACTTAATTCTTAGACATTCATTTTAAAAATAAAAACACTAGCTAAAAAAAACATTTACTTATTGACATGACTTATTTAATACTGGTAAAATATTTATTTTGACAAAAAAATAATAAATGTTATGCTTAGATAGGTTCATAATTAAATGGGGGTGTAGATAATGTTTGAAGTTGGTGATAACATCTTTTATCCAATGCAAGGAGCAGGTGTAATCGAATCTATTCAAGAAAAAGAAGTACAAGGTGAAATACAGCAGTATTTTATTATAAGATTACTAATTAAAAAGATGGAAGTAATGATTCCAATTTCAAAAATGAGTAATTCAAGAATTCGAATGGTCGTTGATTCAAATACACTCGACAATATATTAATAAATTTCCATAATGGAGAATCTGATCGATCTCTATCATACAAACAAAGATTCAAGCTAAATACTGAGAAAATGAAAACAGGTAATATTGAAGAAGGCGCAGAAGTAGTACGTGATTTAATGCGTATAGATAAAGAAAAATCTCTTAATTCAAGTGAAAAACAAATGTTAGGTAACGCAAGTAAAATTTTTATAAGCGAACTTGAATTAGTTAAAGGCATATCAGAAAGCCAAGCCAAAGAACTATTATTCGGCTAAAAATCTTTCACTCAACTTACAAAGGAAGATTACAAAAATTAAAATTTTCAAACCGTGTATGAAACGAAACCCCTTTTATAAGACATTAGCAAAGCTCAATTTTTGCTAGTGTTCCTACTTTTAAATTCCATTTAGAATATAATGATGCTAATTTAAAATTAATCCATTATATATTGATGCTGAAATCGAGTATCTATTTCATATTTAACTTGTTCAACAATAAAAAAACATCCAAATTATTTGGATGCATATTTAAGTATTCCACTTAAAAAGAGTGAATCTTCTAACTGTGTGCACTCTTTTAATTTGATTAATCCATCTAGTTCTAGTTCCTTAGCTAGTTTTTCAATTATATTTGTATCATTTTCCAAGGAATTTTTAATGTCGATTATAAAGAAATTTCCTCTTGTAGCAAGTCGAAGGTTCTTTAAAAGATTTTCCTTACTCATTTTCACATCTCCCTTCTAAATTATATAATTCGACACAGAAGGGGTGTTGTCCTGTAAATTCAATTAAGTTACAAATTATTTGTAGGATGATCGATGATCTTAAGAGTATAACATTAATAATTCTCATACACTTTCAAGATACAAATACACATAATATTGTGAAAAATTAACTTAATGAAGGTATAAAATGAATGTTGTGTATTCATTTTTTATAGGCTATAATACTTTAAACCATTTCTTTACCAGATCTCCACGTTTGAATTTCCCCTTATTCTTAATTGAATAGGGGGTTTTTATTTTTTATTAAATAAAAAAAGTCAGATTCTACAAATAGAATCTGACTTTTTAATTTTTTTAATTATGCTTTTTTTACGTTAGTAGCTTGTGGTCCGCGTTGTCCTTGTTCTACATCAAAAGTAACTGCTTGACCTTCATCTAATGATTTGAATCCTTCAGATTGAATTGCTGAGAAGTGAACGAATACGTCATCACCATTTTCACGCTCGATGAATCCAAAACCTTTTTCTGCATTAAACCATTTTACTTTACCATGTTCCATTTTTACTTCCTCCTTATGTGCTTGAACACATTTAATGTTTATATAATAACAATTTAAATTAAGATAATCAAATTGTCTTACTAAAAAAATAGGTCTTTTCACTTATTTAAATGGAAATTAAAGGATTTTCTTTAATTTTTATCTGTTGTCCGTCAGAAAAAGATTAACCCATTAATGACAGCTTTACGAAAAAGAGGAATTATCGTGACAGCAGTTCATAACCATTGGCTGTTTGATAAACCACGTTTAATGTATATGCATTGGGAGAATGTTGATTTAGATCCAGTTGAATTTACAAGAGTTAGTTTTGAAGCAGCAAAAGAAGCAGGTCTTTTTTAAGGATACTTACTTTAAAATAAGTGACTAAAATTATAAAAAGTAAATAAAATAGATGAAATAAAAAAAGCAATTGAACAGTTCACTTCTGATCCGATTGCTTTTTTTATTTCGTTCTTTTTTTCAACAGCTACGTCATAAAGTTTGTTTAGGTAGTACTGCAAGCATCGGATAAAATTCCGTTGTCATGATCCCAGCAATCACAGCTGGATCTTCTTCGATAAGTTTTGGGACTTGCGCTTCATTTTCAACTTCAATGATTGCAACTCCATGAGGTGATGAAGGATTTCGAACCGGTCCAAACACTAGAGCAATTCCCTGGTTTTGTTTTCCCGTCCAATAAGCAATATGTTTTCCCATAATATTCCGTTCTTCATCTGTCATGTCCTGTTGAAAGGTTGTTCTTGGGGGAATAGATTTTAGCATAAAATGCATCTTTACTGAGCCATTAATCGGGGTGTTATCTGCCATTCTTAATTAACCTCCATTTTTTCTGACGATCCTTACCTTCAATTATTTCACAAATCACCTTTGAATACACTTCATATAAGATATAACAAATTACTGAATAAATTAGGAAGTGCAGTAGAAAATATCCTATTGTCTTTTTTATTAATAACTTTTAATTGTACAAATGAACAATAAAGATTTATTATTAGTTTACAATGTAAACAGTTTATAAAGTAAACTAATATGAAAGGTGATATGATGCCAAATTTTCAACAAGCAATCGATTTAACAAATTCGTTTGTTTCAATTGCGCGCCAACTTAAAAGAATAAACTTACAAACTGCAACTAAACTTGGATTAACCTTCCAACAGTTAATTATTCTCAATTCAATTCGAAATAATGAAGGGCTCTCACAAAAAGAACTAACTGAACGTATTAGAACTGCTAAAAGCAGAGTGAGTCTTAGTATTGATGAGTTGGAGAAGAAAAATTATGTAAAAAGAGAAACGTCAGCTATTGATCGCAGAGAAACTCAATTATTTTTAACGCCAGATGGAGAAGAATTATGTCAACGCTATCGCGAAGAATCAGAAGCATATAAGAGTTTAGCAAATTCACTGGAACAATTTTCACAGGATGAGCTTACTATACTTATAGACATGCAAAAAAAAATTTTAACTGATTTATCAAATGAACAAACTAATTGTTCGAAATAAGGAGGACGTTTAATTATGTCAGGATGGGGTGGTGGACCTCCGATGGGTCCTCATGGTTTTGGGCGAATGAAATATGATAAAAACGCTCAAAAACCAAATATAACAAAGGCAATACTACTCAGAATTGCAAAATATTTTATTCCATATTGGAAGCAAACAACACTTGTTGTGCTTATTTTATTAGTTACTTCAGTATTAGGCATTTTACCGCCTATCATCATTCAACATATTGTTGATACAGCCTTACCAAATAAAGATTTAAGTCTCCTAATCTATCTCGTACTTGCCTCTCTTAGTACGACGATTATTTCAGAGTTATTGGGTGTGTGGCAAAATTATTTAAATGCATATGTTTCTCAAAAAATTATTTACGATATGAGAAACCAGATGTATCTTCATTTACAACAAATGCCATACCAATTTTATTCAAACGTAAAGCAAGGTGAAGTAATCACCCGAATGACGGCTGATATTTCTGGTGTTAAAGCTGTTTTTGATAGTACGATTGTGAGTTTCGCTAATAATTTATTCATTCTTATTTCTACAGCTACCACTTTGTTAATTGTGAACTGGAGGCTTGGAATACTAGGATTGATTATTGTACCATTATTTATTCTACCGACTCGTAAAATGGGGAATGTTCGTTGGAATATTGCAAAACAGACACAGGAAAAAACAAGTGAGCAAAATCATATAATACAAGAAACATTAAATATTAGTGGTTATTTACTAATGAAGCTTTTTACAAAGGAACAAAGGGAATTTAAAAATTTTGATGAGATTAATGTACAGGCTACTAATCTTAAAATAAAGGAATCTATGGCAGGCCGCTGGTTTATGATGATTTTATCAACCTTTACTAGCATCGGCCCAATGCTCATCTATTTATATGGTGGATATTTATTTATTCATGGTCAGATTACAGTTGGGGCTATTATTAGCTTTGTTGCTTTACTCGGTCGTTTATACGGGCCGGTTGGACAATTAACAAATCTATATGTAAATATTACAAGTTCAATCGCTTTATTCGAACGAATTTTTGAATATTTTGATATGAAACTAACGATTAAAGATCGTGATGATGCGACGGAAATGAATGTTACTCATTTAGATATAGAATTTAACGATGTATCATTTTCTTATCAGAAAGATAAAACGGCTTTGCAGAATATTTCCTTTATTGCTCCATCTGGTACAATGACTGCATTAGTTGGACCTAGTGGCGCTGGTAAAACAACCATTACCAATTTAATCCCTCGTTTATATGACTTCACTTCAGGTTCAATCAAAATTGGCGGTCGTGATATTAGAGAATTCACGCTAGAATCATTAAGGTCTCATATTGGACTTGTTACACAGGATAGCTATTTATTTAATGGAACGATTAAAGAAAATTTATTATATGCAAGCCCTGATGCATCAGATGAAGAGATTACAAATGCTTGTAAGGCTGCATATATTCATGATTTCATAATGGACTTACCAAATGGATATGAGACAATTGTTGGGAATCGAGGAATTAAACTTTCAGGAGGCGAAAAACAAAGAATTTCAATCGCTCGTGTATTATTGAAAAATCCTGAAATCATTATTCTTGATGAAGCAACTTCCTCATTAGATACTTTATCTGAATTTTATATTCAAAGTGCAATACAAGGATTATTAAAAAATAAGACGTCCATTGTAATTGCTCACCGACTTTCAACTATTATGGCCGCGGATCACATCATTGTGTTAAAGGATGGTCAAATTGTTGAGGAAGGCAAAAATGAAGAATTGTTAATGCAAAATGGATTATATAAAGAGTTATATAATAAACAATTTGGAAGAAAAGCAATCGCATCAATTGAATAGAAAAAAGCACAGATTAATTTCTGTGCTTTTTTCATTATGTATAGAAGTTAATTCAATTTTTGTTGTTTTGATTTTGTTACATACTCTTCCTACTTTAATTATACCATAAAAAAAATGGCTAAAATAGACTTTATCTTCTTATTTTCTACTGATAAAATCAATAGACATTAAAGGTTAGGAGAGATGTGGAATGAATTCTTTAGTTCTCGATTTCCAGGAGATTGATAAAAACCAACTTTTACTCGTTGGCGGAAAAGGGTTAAATTTAGGAGAATTATCAAAAATTCCAGATATAAAAGTTCCAGAAGGATTTTGTATTACAACAGCTGGGTTTCAAAGAGCCATCGAACAAAACGATTCATACCATGCTTTATTGGATCAACTAAATAGGTTAGATGTAAAAGATCGAGATCAAATTAGTGAGATTAGCAGGAAGATTCGAGAAATTATATTGGAAGCAGCAATCCCTTCCGATGTTGTAAATGCAGTTTCTACCTATCTCTCCAAATTCGGTGAGGAATTTGCATACGCAGTGCGTTCTAGTGCAACTGCTGAAGATTTACCACATGCTTCTTTTGCTGGCCAACAAGATACTTATTTAAATATTATTGGTAAAGAAAATATCTTACAACATATTAGTAAATGCTGGGCTTCTTTATTTACGGATCGCGCGGTAATCTACCGAATGCAAAATGAATTTGACCACAATCAAGTTTATTTATCCGTTGTTATTCAAAAAATGGTTTTCCCACAGGCTTCAGGGATATTATTTACTGCTGATCCTATTACTTCTAATCGAAAGGTACTATCAATCGATGCAAGTTTCGGACTTGGAGAAGCTCTAGTTTCTGGTTTAGTATCGGCCGATTGTTATAAATTACAAGGGAATGAAATCGTCGATAAAAGGATCGCGACAAAAAAATTGGCTATTTATGGTCGAAAAGAAGGCGGAACAGAGGCACAGCAGATTGATTCCAAAAAACAAATGGCTCAAACACTTTCTGAACAACAAATTTTACAACTTGCACAAATTGGTAGACAAATAGAAGCTTATTTCCGTTTTCCACAAGATATCGAATGGTGTTTAGTAGAAGATACATTTTATATTGTCCAAAGTCGTCCAATCACAACTCTATATCCGATTCCTGAAGTGGATGACAAAGAAGATCACGTCTATCTGTCTGTTGGACATCAACAGATGATGACCGATCCAATCAAACCGTTGGGATTATCGTTTTGGATGTTAACGTCTAGGGCACCTATGCGAAAAGCTGGAGGTAGATTATTTGTTGATATTTCACAAAATCTTGCTTCACCTGACAGAAGAAAAATGTTTATAGAAGCAATAGGAAAATCAGATCCGCTCTTAAAAGACGCTCTATTAAAGGTTGTAGGCCAAGAAGATTTTATCGAATCATCATCATCTATGAATCAGGCACCGACACCAACTAGAACTGATCAAGCACAATCGTCGTCGAGTTTTAAAGCACTGATTGAAAACGATCCAACAATTGTATCAGATTTGATTAAGCAAAACGAAACCTCAATCGAAAAATTAAAACAAACCATTCAAATGAAATCAGGATCAGATTTAATGGATTTTATTTTAGAAGATCTTCAGAAATTACGAGAGTTATTATTTGACCCACGAAGTTCGGCAGTCTTTATGTCTGCTATGAATGCGACAGAATGGATTAATGAAAAAATATACGAGTGGTTAGATGAAAAGACTGTAGGAGATATCATTACGCAATCTGTACCAAATAATATTACTTCAGAAATGGGTCTAGCACTAATGGATGTTGCAGATGTAATTCGTCCTTATCCAGAAGTAGTCGATTATTTGCAACATATAGAAGATGATAACTTTTTGGATGAATTGATTAAATTTGAGGGTGGACAGGAAACGAAAGATGCAATCGATGAATATCTGAGAAAATATGGCATGCGATGTACTGGTGAAATTGATTTGACTAGAACTCGTTGGAGCGAAAAACCAACTACACTCATACCAATGATTCTTAGTAACATCAAAAACTTTGAGCCGCATGCAAGTAGACGGAAATTTGAGCAAGGGCTAGAAAAAGCATTGAAAAAAGAACAAGAGCTTGTAGAACGATTGATGGAATTACCAAATGGTAAACAAAAAGCGGTAGAGATAAAGGAAGTGATTAGTCTAATCAGGAATTTTATTGGATATCGAGAATATCCAAAGTATGGAATGATTAGTCGCTATTTTGTGTATAAGCTAGCTTTATTGAAAGAAGCCGAACAACTCGTTAAAATGAACGTCATTTCTGAAGTAGAAGATATATTTTATCTGACATTTGAAGAACTTCACGAAGTCGTTCGCACAAAAAAACTAGATTACAAAATCATTAACAAACGAAAAGACGAGTACAAATTATTTAATAAACTAACTCCTCCACGTGTTATAACATCTGATGGTGAAATCATTGTAGGTGAATACAAACGAGAAAATCTTCCACCTGAAGCGATTGTAGGTTTGGCTGTTTCTTCAGGTGTAATTGAAGGAAGAGCACGTGTAATTTTAAATATGGAAGATGCAAACTTAAAAGAGGGTGACATATTAGTTACTTCATTTACTGATCCAAGCTGGACACCATTATTTGTTGCAATAAAAGGACTGGTCACTGAAGTTGGTGGACTGATGACACATGGAGCGGTCATAGCAAGAGAATATGGCTTACCTGCAGTTGTCGGTGTAGAGAATGCTACCAAACTGATAAAAGATGGGCAAAGAATTCGTGTTCATGGAACAGAAGGATATATTGAAATATTATAATTGTTGAATGAATAAGTCGTTTTTCCAAATGTGGAAAGCGGCTTATTTTTATTGAAATTAATGACAATTTAGGCAATTAGTGCAAAATTATGTTGTATAATAGTCTAAATATAAAGTAACGAGGGGAGAAGAACATCATGCTTTCATTTATTTTAGTTGTATTAATGCTATTTTTAATACCAGGACCCGCTGTACTTTTAACATTATCCCAAACAATGAAAGGTGGGAAATGGAATGGCATCTTAACAGGCGTTGGGATTGCTGTCGGTGACTTAATTCATACATGTGCATCAGTATTTGGATTATCAGCAATTTTAATGACTTCTGCATTTGCTTTTGAAATCGTTAAATATTTAGGTGCAGCCTATTTATTTTATTTAGGAATTACTGCAATCATTAAAAAATCGAAAAACAGTAAAAAAGCAACTGAACAAAAAGAAGTAAATAGTAAACTTTCTTTTCGTCAAGCAGTGCTGATCGAAGTATTAAACCCTAAAACTGCACTATTTTTCTTAGCTCTTTTACCTCAATTTGTTCAACACAATGGACATCCGGTATTCATTCAACTTTTAACTCTAGGTTTGACATTTGTATTACTGAGTATTTTGTACACAACTTTACTAGTGCTTTTATCAAGTGTAATCGGTAAAAAAATCTTTAGTAAGAAGACAA
The DNA here is from genome assembly GCF_001712755.1 of Gottfriedia luciferensis. Classification (GTDB taxonomy): domain Bacteria; phylum Bacillota; class Bacilli; order Bacillales; family Bacillaceae_G; genus Gottfriedia; species Gottfriedia luciferensis_B. The sequence continues at coordinate 112,579 of NZ_MDKC01000006.1, read as the reverse complement.
AAGGACCAAAATGGATGGGGAAGGCAATTGGTTTAGTTTATATTGGGTTAGGTTTAAGAGTTGCTCTTCAAACGCAATCGTAATAGTTTAATAATATTCAATAGAAAAAGTAGGCCGACTGGCATCCTTTTTCTGTTGCACATAATATTTGTTAAATCAATTTTTTTGTTATCTCAGATAGTAGAATAGTTACCTGAGAAACTATTCTATTCTTTTTCTATTTAAACCTTAGTAATTTTTTGAAAAAAGGTGAGTTCATATGATTAATTTTGAAAAATATAGATATCCAGCAATAATTAAACAAGAAGTAGATGGAGGTTTTGGTGTTTATTTTCCTACTCTTTTCTCTAAACATGGTTGGGAAATTTCCTTATCAAATGGCAGAACAAAATTTGAAGCAATCAAAGAGGCAAAGAAAAAATTAGCATTTAGCTTAGCAGGAATCTTAGATGATAATGAATCACTTCCGAAGCCAATACCAATTCAACTTGAGTCAATTTCAAATGGCATGGAGTTAATTGATATAGAAACCTCTTTTCATCCATATTGCGATGAAATCAAGCAGCATTTAATAGGTCGTCATTGGCATATTACTTTTTTCATAGAAGAATATGAAGAGGAAATTGAGGCGATAGCATATAAAAACAATCAAGGATTATGGGATATTCTTTTTGAAGATTATTCTAAGACAGAGGAAGAACTATTTTTCGATTCTTCGATTAAGAAACATTCAGAAAAGCCTAAAAGCATAATACTTTTTTCAGCCGAATTGCGAAATGAAGCACAAGAGAAATTTAATCAATTCATTCAAAATGTTATCTTAAAATACCGTACTAAAAAAGAATGGGAAGAAAGAAGAAAACTAAGAGTAAAAATGGAACAAAATTTTAAACAATCAATTTTACAAATAATAGATGAAAAAGTAAAAAGCGGTGAGATAACTGAAGATGAAGCTTTAATATTAAGGGAAATAAACAAAAAAAGCTAAAATTACATTAAACAAAAATAAGGAGCTGAATTTTCAGCTCCATAAACATAAACTAATAAAGTATTTCATATTCACTCAAAATACAAATGGTAATGGTTTTTGCACCCTGGATTAAAATCAGATTCACATTTAGGGCATTTGTAGTTACAATCTTGATATTCCCCTATAGTTAATTCCTCATGACAATTACCACAAAGAATTGCTTTTGTTTGCCATTCGTCTTTATTCCATGTTTTTGGTTTATGATTAGTGCTTTCCTCATGGCAATAATAACATCCATAGTACGTATCACAGCACTTGAATTTGATGGCAATGATATCTCTTGCAGTATGGTAATGTTTACAGCGTGTATGAAGATCGATTGAACCAATTACTTTCATATGTTTACCTCTCTTTATACTTCTTACTACTTGATGATTTATTAATTTTATTTTACGACCTCGAACAAGACAGCTAATCCGATTCCACCACCACTTCCAATTGTAGCGACTACATAACTTGATTGTAAGTTTTTTCTTCTTTGTACTTCATAAAAAAGTCTCGTGACCATGATACTTCCAGATGCACCATATGGATGGCCGATCGTTAATGCTCCTCCACAACTATTTAACTTGGAAGTGGGGATGGAAAGTTCTTTTGAACAAGCTATTACTTTTGAAGAAAAAGCTTCATTTATTTCATAAAGTTCAATATCTGCAACTGTTAATTTGTTTCTACTTAATAAATCTTGAATAGCAGGGATCGGTGCTGCACCTGCATAATTAGGATGAACACCCGAAACTTGACTATCCACAAATCGTAAAACTGGTTTAAAACCGTTTTTTATCGCTTCATTTTCTTCCATGATGACAACAGCGGATGCGCCATCATGAATCCCACAACTATTTGCAGCTGTGACTGTACCATTCTTTTTAAATACTGGTTTTGCTCTTTTTAAAAGTTCTTCCATTTTCCTTTTTTTGAAAAATACTTCATCTTGGTCAAAACCACCAACTGGAATAATCTCCTCATTGAAGTATCCATTCTGATGAGATTCCCAGCTTCGTGTATAACTTAATAACGCATATTCATCTTGAGTTTCTTTTGAGATACCATATTTTTCAGCTACATTTTCCGCTGCAATGCCCATATCAGGATCACCAATTTTGTCAGGTGCAAATCTAGCTCTAGCAGGAAATGGGGAAGTACTAGTACTTTCAACACCACCAGCAAGATAGCAATTACCAGCACCACCTTGAACTAAGTAACAAGCCATTCGAATCGCTTCTAATCCTGCACTACATTGACGATCAATTGTAATCCCAGGGACTGAGAGAGGAAGATCCGCTTCTAATGCAGAAACTCGAGCGACATTTCCTCCTGGTCCAACAACATTTCCTAAAATGATGTCATCAATCTTTTCATTTAACCCATCTGCCAAATGCTTGAGCAATGGGGCAGCAAGCTCATGTGGTTGAAAATCTCGTAAAATTCCACCTTTTTTTCCGATAGGTGTTCGCTTTGCTTTGACAATGACAGCTCTTTTAATTGTTAGTCACCTGCATTTCAATTTGTTTAATTAACTCTGCGCGTGCGATCTTTCCACTCGTCGTATACGGCATTTCATTTTGAAAAAACCATTTACGAGGAATTTTATATGCTGATAGTTGTGTCTTACAAAATCTTTTTAGCTCAAAAGAATTACTATTACCTTTGATCACTGCAGCAACAATCTGACCCCAATACGGGTTTGACAGACCAACGACTGCAACTTCCTCAACATCCGGATGAAGAGAAATAACTTTTTCGATTTCTTCAGGAAATATATTAATACCTCCGTATAAAATCATGTTTTTTTCACGACCGTTTATTGTTAAAAAACCGTCTTCATCAATAAAGCCCATATCATGAACTGTAGCCCAGCCGTCATCATCTTGAATTGAATGAATAGTTCTTTCATTTTCTTCAAAATACCCATTTATTAAATACTTACTTTTCACATATATTTTTCCAGTTTCATTCGGTTTAGCTAACTCTTGGTCTGGTCGACGAATTTGTAACTCCACACCATAACAAGGTTTCCCGACCGTTTTTGCCTTATGGACACCATCTTTATCAGACAAAACGGTAATGAAGCTTAGTTCACTAGCGCCAAAAAATTCATAAATCGTCATCGCAGGAAACAAATGACGAAATTCAACTTTTGATTTTTCAGTCCACTTTGCACCAGACGAAAGTATTTTCATCGCTTGATCGATTTGAATACCTTCTTTTATTAACGCTTCAATCATTGTCGGGACAACATAAATTGTTGTAATAGGAAAAGAATTAATTCTTGATATAACGTTTAAAGGAGAAAACTTTTCTAAAAGGTAAACTGTTCCACCTAAATATAAAGTACTAATTGCACCATATAAAAAATGAGAATGAATCAAAGCTCCAGGTATGAGAGTTTGATCAGTTTCATCTAATCCAAAGTCAAATCGATTACAATCAAAGCTAGCAACCCATGAATCTTGAGAACGGATAAATGCTTTGGGGCTACCGGTTGTGCCTGAAGTAAATCCCACATAGAAAGGTAGGTCCTCATTTATCTCCATTGAAGATAAGCTATCAAATAGGGCTATTTCTTGTAGGATATCATCTAAAACTTTCACATTTGGATGGATCGAATGAATCTTATTGTACATTTCTTTTGTTGTAACAATGATTGAAGGATTCGAAAGCTTTACCCTTTTTTCCAAATCAGCAAGATTCCATTTCATATCATAGGGAACAGCGATCCAACCTGCTTTAGAAGCTCCTGTAAACATCTGCAAAAACGAGATACCATTCGGTAAAAGGATACCTATTGTTCTCGAATTTGATCGATAAGAGTGTAGCCAATTAGCCGTTTGATTAATTAATTGATTCCATTCCTTATAACTGATTTGATTCGTACTCGTATGTATCGCAATTTTGTCAGGCGACAAATTAGCGTTTTTCTGATAGGTTTCTGTAATATTTGCCATTTTAAATCACCTCTATAAAAAAGAGACACAACTAGAGTGTCTCAAAGATTTACATATTTTCTGTTGATTGATTTGAATAGTTTTTTGTCAATGTGCTCAAAAAAACTGGTTGCTGTCTTAGTTTGAATACTAAAATTGAAGCAAGAATCGCTTTTAATACATCTCCTGGAATATAAACTAAACTTAATTTAGCCGCTGTCATAACTGGAATTCCCATCATAACCGCTTGAATTGGGATACCGATTAAATAGATTAATAGAATTCCAACAGTCAAGTTAATCAATAAGACATGTTTTAATTTTAACGTTTTAAAACGAGATAATAAATACCCAATTACAAAAGCCGTAATAGGCCATGAAATTAAATAACCAACACTTGGTCCTGCAAATACACTAAAACCACCACGACCACCGGATAGAAGCGGCATTCCAACTGCAACTAGTAATAAAAAGATAGTTTGGCTTAATGCACCTAATCTAGCACCTAAAACACCACCAGTAAGAAGAACACCAAGTGTTTGTAAAGTAATTGGAACTGGTGTAAAGGATAACATAATCGGAGGAACTTGTCCAAGGACACCCATAACTGCTGCAAACATTGCTACAAATGTAATTTCTTTGATCTTCATTTTAATTCTCCTAATGTCAATTTTCTAATAACTTCTTTCATATTAATGAAACTCAAATTATATGTCAACTAAATATTTTAGTTGGTTAACATATATTATAGTAAGATAGAAAACTAGAAAAAACTTAGAAGAGAGAATTAAAGATCAGAGTAGAAATTGGAAGATTTTATAGATGAGAGAGTAAGTAAAATTATAGTTATTGGTTTTGGTGGAGCGGGTAATTCTACTCTAATTGAAATCAAAAAGACAGCAAGCTAGTAATAGCCAACTGTCTTTTAATATTTTAATTATATTCATTATTTTTAAATTGAGTTAAACAATGGATCAATAACCTGGAATATTTACTTTCTGACCAATTCGCTCAATTACATCTTCCAATTCGTCCGGCTTCAAAAACTCAATCGGAGAAAATCCCTTTTCAAATTGCAATACATCAGCTTCTAAAATTACGACATATCGACCGTTTACTTTCGCAATATGCAGGTTATCACCAAAATCAGCTAATAATCCTTTTACAGAAAAATGATCCGCTTTAAATGATAATTCAATTTCTGGTGTATGTTCCACGATTTGTGCTGCTGCTTCGATGACTTCATTGGGTGTAAAATGCTCTTGAATTTCACGTTTAGGACTTGCTGCCCATACTTCCATTGCTGCATCAAATTGTTGTCTTTCAACACTTTCCTCTTCAAAAACGTCTTCAATTTTGTCATAAACCATTTCCATTACTTGTGATTTTACAATTTCAGGCATTGATTCAGAATAGGAAACAAATTTTAAAAAGTCTTCAAAATATCTTGCGTGAGATGCTTGATGGATTTTTAATTCACTCTCTGAGATCATCCCTAATTCTTCCATATAAGGGTATTGAATTGATTTCATATTTTTCGTGGTAATTGCCATTTCAACTGTTTTAATGAGTGTTGATTCATCTGAAATGGAGGCTACTTTTGGTTCAAAATCACATTTTAGTACAAATAAGAAAGGGTCATCAAAATATTTTCTTAGTTTCGCTTGAATAACTAGAAATGCTCCTCCGCGAACTGCACTTGTATCAATATAATTAATGACTAAAGTCTCATTTTCTGCTTTAAAATCTTCAATCGATTTTGCATCACGTATACGCTGGAATAAATTATAATTTGGATTTGAGTCTAAAGAATGGCCTTCTTCGACGATAAAGTGACCTAATTTTGTAGGTACAGAATCAGATTTTGGATGTTTTTCAACTTTTCGATTTACAATTCTTTCAAGTTCACCTTCTAAAAAGCCTTTCAATTCGCTTTCTTCAAACATTGATTCATCTAATGTTTGAAAATGTTTATATCGTTTATCAGATTGTTCACCTTTCCCTTCAACAGTTACAACATAAAACGATAAGTATGTAATTTCAAAATCCATCCAATCACCTTTTCCTATTTTTCTGTATTTAAGTATATGGATGAGGCTTCAATGAGTCAATCATGAACTAATCGAGTTTTGGGCAAAATTTCCATAAAAACTATCATAAGATAGAGAAATTTTACAGTTATGAGACAAATTCATTACACACTATGATAAAATAAAGATATAATTTAATGTGGAACCAATAAAATTATAGTACTTGGATGTGGGAATATCACATCTTTTTTTCGTTAAGTGGGAAAAAATAGGCAGCAATCTAGTGATTTCAGCATAGTCGCCATTTAGGCTCGTCAATCAACGAGTTTTCTTTACTTGCATTTTATGGGACCAACTTAGGGAGAGGGGATGAGAGACCTGAGAATAGAAAGAATAGCTACAATCTCATTAATTATCGTAACATTACTTTGGGGCACAACATTTGTAGTAGTCCAAAATGCGATTGCATACGTTGAACCGTTTGCATTTAACGCATTTCGATTTATCCTCGCAACTTTAGTCCTTTTACCATTTTTAGTTAAAAGAAAACAAAAAACTAAATTAACGGTTAAACAAATCGTTATTACTAGTGGTATTGGATTTATGTTGTTTTTAGGGTATTTACTTCAAACATTTGGATTGAAGTATACAACTTCATCAAAATCAGGTTTTATTACTGGTCTATGTGTTGTATTAGTACCTGTTCTTTTATATTTAGTCTATAAAGAACGGTCTAACTGGTCTACTGTAATTGCGTGTTTAATTGCATTACTTGGACTAAGTTTCTTAACTTTAGGTGATTCATTCTCTGTAAATCTAGGAGATGTACTAACACTAATTGGGTCGGTTGCATTTGCATTCCATATTATTTTATCAGGAAAATATACGAAGCAAATGGATCCACTCAGCTTTACAACGATTCAACTAGCAACTGTTGGCATTAGTAGTACGATTTTCTCTCTAATTTTTGAAGATACTTCCGTTTCATTTTCTAAAGAACTTTGGGTCAACCCGACATTCATTTTTGCAGTCATTGTAACAGCAGTATTCTGTACGAGTATCGCATTTTGGGTCCAAATGTTTGCTCAACAACATATTTCTTCAACGAAAGCAGCATTAATTTTTATTTTTGAACCTGTTTTTGCCGCATTTACCGCAGTACTTTTTGCAAATGAAACATTATCGATCCAAACAATTATCGGTGGGACTTTTATTGTAGGTGGTATGCTGCTATCTGAAGTTCCCTTACCCAAGAAACGAACAAAAGAAGTAAAAAATGAGGCAATCTAGTAAGAAATGTAAGAAATTTTAAAAAAATGGGTAGAATTCACATTGACAGATACAATTTGTTCACGTATTATAACTTTAAATTAATAAACGACTTAGAAAAGGAATAGTAAGTTTATAAGCTTTTAAGAGAGGGAATGGTCGGTGCAAATTCCTAAAGCAAGTATTCTGAACCAGCCTTGGAGTCTCTGTACCGAAATAATAGTAGGCTACAGCGGTTTTCCCGTTAAAGATGTTAAGAGATTATGTAGAGCTTTTACATAATAAGTAGGGTGGTAACGCCATGAATGGTCCCTTTTGATCATTCATGGCGTTTTTTGTTTATAAAAATCCGCTTATTTCGTATTTTCTATATAGTAATTAGGGTGGTAACGCCGAGAATGGTCCCTTACAGATTATTCTCGCGCGTTTTTTTTATTTTCTAAAAATGAATAGGAGTAGAGAAAATGACTACAAAAAAATTTGTTGAAGCAATTACAGATATGGATGTTGATTTTGCACAATGGTACACAGATATCGTAAAAAAAGCAGAATTAGTCGATTACTCAAGTGTTAAAGGTTGTATGATTATAAGACCTTATGGTTATGCATTATGGGAAAATATCCAAAAAGAATTAGATTTTCAATTTAAACAAACAGATCATGAAAATGTATATATGCCAATGTTTATCCCTAAATCATTATTACAAAAAGAAGCTGATCATGTAGAAGGATTTGCTCCTGAAGTTGCTTGGGTTACGCATGGTGGGCATGACGAATTAGCTGAACCATTAGCAGTTCGTCCTACATCAGAAACACTATTTTGTGAGCATTTTTCAAAAACAGTTGGAAGCTATAATGACCTACCAAAACTATATAATCAATGGTGTTCAGTAGTTCGTTGGGAAAAAACAACAAGACCATTTTTAAGAACGACTGAATTCTTATGGCAAGAAGGTCATACAGCTCATGCAACCGCTGAAGAAGCACAAGCAGAAACAATTCAAATGCTAAATGTTTATGCTAATTTCTTAGAAGACTTCTTAGCAATTCCTGCTATTAAAGGGCAAAAAACAGAAAAAGAAAAATTCGCAGGTGCAAAAGCTACTTATACAATTGAAAGCTTAATGCACGATGGGAAAGCATTACAAAGTGGTACATCTCATAACTTTGGAGATGGATTTGCAAAAGCATTTGATATTCAATACACAGATAAAAACTCTAAAAGACAATATGTACACCAAACTTCTTGGGGTATGACAACAAGAGTAATCGGCGCTTTAATTATGGTTCACGGTGATAACAGCGGATTAGTATTACCACCAAAAGTTGCTCCAACTCAAGTAATGGTCATTCCAATTGCTCAACATAAAGAAGGTGTGATCGAAAAGGCAACTGAATTAAAAAACCGTATTTCAAAAATTGCTCGAGTAAAAATTGATACTTCAGATAAAATGCCAGGCTGGAAATTTAACGAATATGAAATGAAAGGAATTCCAGTTCGTGTTGAAATTGGGCCAAAAGATATTGAAAAGAATCAAGTAGTTTTAGTAAGACGTGACACGCGAGAAAAAACGATTGTTTCATTAGATGCTTTAGAAGAAAATATTACAAAGTTACTTCAAGAAATCCAAACATCACTTTACGAAAAAGCATTAAACAATCGTACAGAAAAAACATATGAAGCTACTTCAATGGAAGAACTAAAACAAATCAGTGACGAAAAACAAGGCTTTATTAAAGCAATGTGGTGTCAGGATCTAGCTTGTGAAGAACAAATTAAAGAAGAGGCTGGTTTAACTTCAAGATGTATTCCATTTGAACAAGAACAACTTGCTGAAACATGTGTATGCTGTGGAAAGAAAACGGATGTAATGGTCTATTGGGGTAAAGCTTACTAATTTGACATCAATCTAAATCAACCTAAGAGGGTGAATGATTAATGGAAAGTTTAGATTTTTTAAAAGAGCATCTTTGTATGTTAGAAGAAAAATTACTACAACCAGAAATTCGCACCTCACAAATTGAACTAAAAAAGCTACTAGCCGATGAATTTTTTGAATTTGGTAGTTCAGGAAGGGTTTTATATAAAGAAGATCAATTCGAAACTGGCATTGGAATCGTAAAAATGACATTAAGTGATTTTGAAATTCATCCATTATCAGACGAAATTACATTAGTAACCTATCGAATTTTTAATGAAATAAAAAAACAACATTCCTTACGTAGTTCAATTTGGAAGTTAAAAGATGGTCAATGGAAAATGTATTTTCACCAGGGCACACCAACAGAGATTTAGGTAATGTATATGTATATTAAACAAAAGAACATATTCAAAAAAATAGTAAGATAATGTAAGAATGAGTAGGTAAGGAGAACAAAATGTATTTAACAATTAAAGAAACAGCGGAATACTTAGATCTTGATGAATCCTATATTAACCAGTTAATTCAAGAACGAAAAATAAGAGCAGTCCATGATGGTGAACAATATTTAATCTACAAAGAGCAATTTAATAATCATCTAGAACAAATGGAAAAAGCAAAAAAAATGATTGCAGATTACTATAACGAACCAATTCCTGAAGATATAGATGTAAAGGACGAAGACTAAATAAAATCAGATTATAAGAAGTTGCTATAACGGAGGGATAAAATGGATTCGCAAGTACTCATATCAATTTCTATTTACTTTATTTTTATGTTAGCTATAGGTTTTTACGCTTATAAAAAATCTACTGATAGTTTATCCGAGTATATGCTTGGTGATCGTGGTCTTGGACCTGCAGTTACTGCTCTTTCAGCTGGTGCAGCCGATATGAGCGGATGGATGTTAATGGGATTACCTGGTGCAATGTACGCAACTGGTATCTCATCTGCATGGATTGCTATTGGATTAACGCTTGGAGCATATTTAAACTATTTACTATTAGCACCCCGACTACGTGTATTTACTGAAGTAGCCGATAATTCAATTACAATACCAAATTTCTTTGAAAAAAGATTCCAAGATTCAACTCGAATTTTAAGAATTACTTCAGCTGTTGTTATTATCATTTTCTTTACACTTTATTGCTCAGCTGGTTTTGTATCTGGAGGTACATTATTTGAATCAGCTTTCGGGATCGATTATAAAGTAGGATTAATTATTACAGCTGCGGTTGTAATTGCCTATACATTATTTGGTGGGTTCTTAGCTGTAAGTTTAACAGATTTCGTTCAAGGTCTAATTATGTTTATTGCATTAATTTTGGTACCACTTGTTGCTTTTACAGATGTAGGTGGAGTAAAGCCTGCTTTCGATGAAATTAAAAATATAGACCCTAAGTTATTAAATATCTTTACTGGAACTTCATTTATTGGAATTGTTTCTTTACTTGCTTGGGGATTAGGTTATTTTGGACAACCTCATATTATTGTTCGATTTATGGCGATTTCAACTGTAAAGGAATTAAAGCCAGCGCGTCGTATTGGAATGGGATGGATGATTTTTACGATTGTTGGTGCAACATTAACAGGACTAGTTGGAATTGCATACATTTCAGTTAACAACTTAACATTAGATGATCCAGAAACAATTTTTATCTATTTCTCAGAAACATTATTTCATCCACTAATTACTGGATTCTTGTTATCTGCTATACTAGCAGCGATTATGAGTACTATTTCATCTCAACTTTTAGTAACTGCAAGTGCTTTAACAGAAGATCTTTATCGTATCTTTGGTAAAAAGAATGCATCTGATAAAGAGCTTGTTCGTATTGGTAGAATAGCTGTATTAGTCGTTGCGATCGTATCATTACTTTTATCGTTAACACCGAATGATACGATTCTAAATCTTGTTGGTAATGCCTGGGCAGGCTTTGGTGCTGCATTTGGTCCGGCTATATTATTAAGTTTATTCTGGAAAAGAATGACTAGCTGGGGTGCACTTGCAGGCATGTTAGTAGGGGCAGCAACTGTTATCATTTGGATCAGCGTCGATGCGATTAAAGAAGCAATCAACTTATATGAAATGGTTCCAGGTTTCTTTTTCAGCTTACTAGCAGTTATTGTAGTTAGTCTATTAACTTCAAATTCAAATCCAAAAGTAGAAAAGCAATTTGAGGAAATGGAAAAAAGAATAGCATAAAAACAAAAATACATTTTCTAAATTTAATCAGTAGAAATAGGGGGCGTGCTATGCACACTCCTATTTTTTTTTGACAATTTGCAAATGTGTTACTGACGATGCAAATTAGTAAATATTTTCAGGTTCAAGTTCTAAAAAAATAAAATCAGATTGTAGTAGTTGCTAAAGCAAGTTACTTCTTACAATCTGATTTTTTTATCGTTTAAAAAGTAATTTTTATTGGTAAAAATTCACAATTGAATAATACGTACACATTGTATACAATTTCGATATAGTCAGAAAATTAAAATTTAAATTGTACTTTAAGGGGTGTTGTTTATATGAAAAAGGAAGTAATGATTATAGTCCCAATCCTTATATGTATATCAGTTGCATTAAGTATGAATAATGCCTATCACGAAATGGTTTTTACAGGTGTAGGAGAAGGTTTTACTGATTTTGTGAAATATATTATTCATGGACTTTTCTAAAAAATTTTATAAAGAGATACGATCGAAAAAAAACCCTTTTCCTTTTTGGATTCAGGGTTATTTTTTTAAATTTACTTTAATTTAATAGTCTCGAATAGTTAATATGACAATCACATGCTCTAAAACCTTTATCGTTTATTCAAATTCTCCTGCGCCATTCTAACTAATTCTTTTACCATATTGCCACCAATACGTCCACCAACTTTACCGTTTTCATGAGACGTTAAATTGCCATTATATCCCTTCGTTAAAGGAACTCCAACTTCCTCAGCCGCTTCGAATTTAGCATCTTCAGGATTTGTTGTATGCATTACTTTTGCTTTTAGTGCATCAAGTGCTTTTCTAGATTCAGGAACTAAGATTTTATTCTTTCTACTCATCAAACCCACTCCTTTTTAGTTATAGATTTCCCGTTTATTGATTTTTTTAATTATGGAAATAATTGCTATAAAATAGGGAATGTTACATAATGAAGACATGCGTTGATCAATCGATATAAAAGGAGAATGATGATGAAATCTTTTAATGTAACATTTCACAAAGAAGATAATGTAGATAATATGTTAATCCAAAAATTGAATGACGAGGAATACCATAAGTCTACTGAAGGTGGAACTAGACATTTATTCGAAATCGATACGAATATAGGCTTTTTTGTGTTTTTAGATTCAGAGGATAATGAAGGAAATGTATCACATTTAGTCCTTCAATATAATGAAGAAGATGAAGAACCAGTTGCTTGCTATTCATTTGCAATGAAAGATTTTTATGAATTCATGGCTTTATATTTAAATGATTTAGAATTCGTTGATGAAACTTCTGAAGAAGAGGAAGTTGAACTGGATGCTTCTAGTTCAATTCATCATTTAGTTCATCTATTATTCCATGTAATTGAAGAAGGCGAAGATTTAGAAGTATAAACTACCAAATAAATGTATATTCTTCCAAAAAATACCGGGTTTATATTTCTTGAATCGGATATTTATGCAAAATATGGAAGTTTCACTAATTTGTTTTGGTTATTCATTTAAAACAATGATTTCGAAAAAGCTCTTGATATTTATCGGGAGCTTTTTTTATTTTTAGGATTCACTTTGTCTATCATAAATAACTTTCGACTAAAGTAGAATTAATACAAGGATATTTTCAGAGGAGCTAGTTTTAAAAAAATAAAAAGTAGAATAGGAGTCGATCATATTGAACTTGCCACAGTCTGTATTCATAAAAGAAATTGGACCTCGTATTAATTTTCAATATGGATCACGATTATCTATTGACCAAAAATTACAATGGATTAACTATCTGATTGATAGTGGATTAAATCACATCGAAGTGTCCACGTTAATGAATTTTCCGGATAAACTCCAGTTTAATAAGGCTACCGAATTAGTATTGAAGTTAAAAAGAGAGCATCACATAACATATGGAGTATTAGTACCAAATAAAAGAAGTCTAATGAGAGCATTTGTCGTAGATGCAGATGAAATTAACTTTTTTATCTCAACAAGCGAGTCATACAATGTTAAAGTTAAAAATTGCTCGATCACTCAATCTTTGAAAGATATTAAAGAAATGACAAAAGTAACAAAAGATTATGAAAAGCTTACGCGTGCTTATATTACAACAGTATTTGGCGATCACGATGAAAAAGTAAGTCATCAAAAGGCAATCGACTTGGCATCGCAATTATTAGATGATGGAGTGGAGGAGGTATCATTTGTTGATACGCAAGGCAAAGCAACACCTCATCAAGTTAAGTTATTTTTGGAGGATTTATTAATAAACATTCCTAAAGAGCGTTGCTCAATGCAATTTTATAATACTTTTGGGAATGGCATTTCTAATATCTATACATCACTTTCATATGGGATTCAGCGGTTTGAATCAGCTAATGGAGGGTTTGGAGGTTGCTTTCCATCTAATGAACAAAATCGAATGATTGAAACGGAAGATTTAATTTCATTTTTGCATCGACTTGAGATTACTACTGATGTCGACGAAGAAAAACTACTTGCCGCTACAAACTATATTTCAAACCAATTAAATGAAGAGCCTACTAGTAAGTTATTTTCAAGATTACCAACCAAAAAGCATCTTACATGATGCTTTTTTATATTTTTAATAATTTGGACAAGAATTGAATTTTTTTTGCATATAATTTACTAATTTGAATGAAAGGAGAATTGATTATGTCTAACTTTGAAGCAATTATATTAGGCATCATTCAAGGGTTAACTGAATTTCTCCCAATCAGTAGTACCGGTCATTTATATATTGGTAGACATTTATTCGGCTTAGATGAGGCAGGCTTGTTATTAGATACGTTAATGCATATTGGTACTTTATTAGCGGTGTTTGTTTTTTACAGTAAAGAATGGAAAGGTTTGATAAAAAAACCTTTTTCAAAATTAACTTTATTGCTTTTTGTTGGCACATTACCCGCAGTAATTGTAGGCTTATTATTTAAAGATTTTTTCGATAAGATATCTGTTTCGGGTAAAACGATTGGGTGGGAGTTTATCTTTACTGGTATTATTTTATTTATTGCTGATAAAAGGAGAAAAGGGAAGAAAACAATGGAGGAGCTAACATGGGTCGATGCCTTATTCATCGGCTCATTTCAAGCACTTGCTATATTTCCAGCGGTTTCTCGTTCAGGATTAACAATCGCTGCAGCATTATTTAAAGGAATGGAACGAAAAAGCGCTGCGTATTTTTCATTCTTATTATCTACCCCTGCAATTTTAGGTGGAATCGTCTTCCAGGGAAAAGATCTACTTGGTGGAAACGCGGAACAAATTGCGTTTTTCCCGCTATTTCTTGGTACATTAGCCGCCGCTTTATTCGGGTATCTAGCCATTAGCTGGATGATCAATTTATTGAAAAAACAATCACTGAATATTTTTGGCTATTATGTTATCTTTTTAGGGGTTAGTATCGTAGTGCTTCAGTATTTAAAGATATTTTAAATGTAAATCGATAAAAATTACAAAATGATAAGTTATCGTTTTGTATACAAAAGAGCACAGGAAGTGATTAACCTGTGCTTTTTTGATTACTCATAGTTTTTTAACTTTTTCTTCATCACCAGTCATTGCATTAATAAAGATATCATATGTATCGTGATTATATGTACCTAAAAATTCATAAGTAAGAACTTCTTTATTAAAACTATTTAAGATAACCGCTAGGCGTTCTTCCTCGACTTTAACATTTTTGTTAAGCTTTGCTTTTGCTTGCTCAAGCGTAAGCTTAGGAGTAGGGATTTTACGTACATGGTTTGAAGTAATATAGTTTTTAGCATTAAAGCCGATGATTTGCCCGTTATCTAACGCTACCTTTAATTGAATTGCTTCTGGATAGATGCGTACGTCGTCTATTGCATGAACATATTGAAGCACACCGATTGTATCATATTGAGAGCTATCGTATAATTCCATATCTTTATAGTTTTTAGAATCTAAATAGTTTAGACCTTTTTTTACTGCATCATCTAAGCTAATTTTTTGCTTATTTATTGGTCTATTTGTTATAAAAAAGATCGGTAAACCCTTAGTTTCAGTTATTTGCATATAAGTATCAGCGGTCGGGTTAGTATGAGCCATAGTAACAGCATAAAATGGTTCGAAATTTTTGTTCTCACTTCTAGTAACTTGAGTTTTATTTACATTTTTAAGCGGAACAAATTTTTGGGCTATTTTTTTAGCTTCATCCTGAGAGATTTTTTTACCTGTAAGTTTCTTTAATCCTTTAGATTCTTCTTGCCCATTTGTGAAGGTAGGACCAAAATCTTGGTCAGTTGTTGCTTTTACTTGTTCAATATGTTTAAAACCATCCACGATACTATTGTCTCGAGGCGCTTTTCTTTCTTCAGTCATTTGACCAACATCAATCCAACTTAAGTTTTTATTCATGATGTTTGTTTGTACATTACGGAGTCCATCTTGAATTTTTTCAGCTGTCGAATACATATCACGTAAAGTTTTATATTCCTTTGCAGTTAAAGGTTCTTTATTTAAATCTCGAACCGCTGTTTTATAGCTAAAGTTTCCTACTCCAGTTAAAAAGGCTTGAGTTTTGTCAAAAGGCACAAATTTTAATGGGAGCTGTGCTATGTCAGATTTAGAATGAATCGAAATTCGCCATACATCTGCTAAAGCAGGGGAGAGAGACGTTCTAGAATTCATTGCTAATGTCGTTCCAATTTTATCGTGTAATAAATCAATATCGTATGTTAATTCATTAAAAGCTCTTTGATAATTATTTTCGGCTTTTAAATTCATTTCATTCAATTCACGATGTTGCGTGTATCCCCAATAACCAGATCCGACTAGAGCGGCTGCTAAAGCACCTGCAACAATCCAACTTCCTTTCATAATTACACCTCATTACAATTATTTGCAAAAAATATGTTGACCAATAGTTAAAATAATAGGGCGGCCCCGAATCCATTGGTTTGTTGCTGTTTTAGGATTGTAATAATAAATACATCCAGTGGTTGGATCCCAGCCATTTATTGCATCAATTACGGCTTTTTTAGCCTGAGCATTAGGTGTTAAATTAATTTGACCGTCAGCTACTGCCGTAAAAGCACCTGGTTGATAAATAACACCAGCGATTGAATTTGGAAAAGACGCATTTGTTAAACGATTTAAAATGACTGCTGCAACAGCAACTTGACCGATATATGGTTCACCACGTGATTCTCCATAAACAGCATTTGCCATTAATTTAATATCGTTATCTGTATAACCGTTTGGTGCGTTTGCAATCGGTTTATTATTTGGTTTTGCATTCGAATTATTAGGGTTACTTGTATTTGGTTTAGCCGGTTTATTGTTGTTATTAGAAGTATTATTATTTGATGTATTATTGGCCGTATTACCTTTATAATTTTTAGTTGCTTTTGTCAGCTTTTCTTTTAATTTTGTTCCTGCGACACCATCAACCTTCATACCAAATTCCTTTTGAAAATTACGAAGAGCCCAGTAAGTATTCCAGCCGAAAACGCCATCAGCCTTATCGTCTAAAAAACCTATAAATATAAGTCGTTCTTGAAGTTCCTTAACATCTTGACCTGTTGAACCACGGCTAAGCACTTGACTACTAAATGCATCAACTTGTTTTTTAGGTAAGTAAATATTTAAAGTAATCAGCGAAATACATATTATGCATAAGATAACAAATGCAGTTTTATAGTGAAAATTTTTTTGCAAAATAAATCCTCCTTAATCAAATACATATAGGATTACTATTTGTAAAAAATTTCTTTTTATTAGTAAAAAGCGTAAAAACTGATATAAATTGCACAAACAAGAAGCGAATAGATTGAGTAGAGAGGTCGAATAGTAAAGATAGGAGCAAAAAGGAGGAGGTATTTTGAAAAGAACATTCAGAGCCATTTTCATTTTCTCATTCTTATTTTGTATTTTTTGCAATGTAAACTCAGTTGCTGCAGAACCTGTTTATGAGCCTCCATATGCTAAATGGGGGAAAATTGCAGTTGAAAAAACAATCCAAAAATACCCACAATCGGATGTTATAGATTATTTACACATAGGAAGGGAACAAAAAACACCAACAGTCTCAGTAGAAAAATTCAAATTATGGTTAAGATTAAAAGATGGAAGCAGGGAATTCGGGGTATATGTAAATGTTGAATTTGAACCAAGAACTGAAAGGTACTTAGGAATTACATATATTGAAACAGATCGATAGGTAACTCAATTTAAAAAACATCACAAATTCGTGATGTTTTTTATTGAAACCAGTATTGTGAGAGAAATCACAAAAAAATTAAATGAAGTTTATTAGTTTGAAAAAAGGATATAAAAATTTAAAAAAAGAAAAATTGAAGGTTTCAAATATTAATTTTTAATGATGGAACGGTAATTGAAATCATATAAAAAAATTGCTTAATCAGTGAGTTTAAATAAAGAAAAAAAGTTTGAATTGTTGTAGAAGCTGAAACAAATTAAATTTTATTTTTTATTGAAGAATTTTTATTAATTATTTTTGCTAAATGTTAAATGATTAAATTAATAGATAGAATTTTGGTTTTAATAAATAAGTTACACTTAAACAGAATTTGATATTTTTGATCTAATTATACAAAATGATGATTTTTTCTATTTCATCTCAAAACACTAAGAATACTTGCTAATTGAGATGGATTATAGTGATTTCACCTCAACTTCCTATAATATATATTATGTAAACTAGAAAAAATGAAATAAAATACCTCAGCTATTTAAGCTACCCTTCTTGTCCTCCGACACTAATCTGTTACTTTTAGTAAATTATGGAGATTTCATAAAAATTTCTTCTAAAAGCCGAACGTTCGATTATAAATTAGTTACTCCATTTTTTGTTTTCAATTTGAAATAATCATGTTTTTATATACTTGCGACACAAATCTGTTTACTTAATGAAATTTTACGACATAACTCTGTTTACTTGAATAGCAGTTTTGAACACAAATCCATTTACTTACGGCTTTTTTGCGACACAAATCCGTTTACTCGCTTATAGAGATTTTGTATAAAAAAAAGCAAGTAGTTTACTTGCTATAAATAATCACCAACTACATCACACCACAATTTTGATTTATTAAATTTACCTATGCAGTTGATATATGAAATTTGTTTGTTTTGAAGTTTGCTAATATTTACATAAACGTTCTGAAGGAGCTTTATCGGATTAAACGGAATATTGTTAAAGTAAGTAATTTCATTGTTTTTGCATTCTTAAAAGTTTCTACCCATTGATAATAATTATTTAGTATTAACTCACATACAACCAATTTCGTATACTTGTTGATAATCGTTCAAAATCTAGGTTAGACGCTCCTTTTTCTTCATTAATAATATTAAATGCTTTTTCGCATTCTGACTCAAATTTACGCAAGTCTTCATTAAACAGCTGTGAATAATACGCTCTTGGGGGGGTATAATATTTATCTTTCCTTGTTTGTCCATTATGAACATTGTGATATCCATTTGCTCCTTCTATAAATTTTCTCCAGCAAACATATGCATGCGCATGATGACAAATATCACTAAAACTTCCCTTCAATGTAAGATCGCGAATACAGTGCCTGTGCTGTTTTAATTGAGTTTTACGTAACTTACGAGCAATACTTTTATAAATGGCTTTTTGCTCTTTATAAATTTCATTAGATTCATGAAATGGATTTAATTTTAACTGAAGTTCCAGATTTGAAATAGAAATGAGTTTACGGGGTATTAATATTTTCGTCTCAATCCCCTCTTCTATCATTCCGGTTTGTTTTAATTGGTTTACCCGCTGAAGGTGCCTATTTAAGTCTTGATTACTACCGATTTTAGAAAAAATGATTTGGCTGATAAATTCTTTTTCTATTAATTGATTCATTTTGATCTTAAAAGTTTCCTTTACTTCTATTTTCTGCTGGAAATTACGAAACATTTCCACAATATTTTCTGTATCGGCATATTGATATCCGCATGAACAAACATACTTTTTTCCATATTAGGATTTGATAAAATGTAAGCATAACGTCGATTACTAATAGTTTTGTTTCCATTTATTCTACCTCTGTGTGTAGTAAATGTGTCCCTATTAAGGGTGATACTTTGGTTGCAGTCTTTCCTCCATCGGCATTACCCAACTTCATAGGTACTACACTGCTATCCGACTCCCTACATCGGCATTTGGTTTCCTTACTTGTTATCGCTTGTACACCATACTCTTCTATTAATTGAAAAGACCGGTAGGGTCTCCCGAGTTGCCGTATGATATCAATGTGTTACGTG
Organism: Gottfriedia luciferensis; assembly: GCF_001712755.1. Lineage (GTDB taxonomy): Bacteria > Bacillota > Bacilli > Bacillales > Bacillaceae_G > Gottfriedia > Gottfriedia luciferensis_B. Next base: position 92,933 of record NZ_MDKC01000006.1, on the reverse strand, counting down.
CCAAGGTCTCTGACTCCGGAGAGGCTTTACCCTTCTTGCCTTAACGAAAGGTAAAATGTTGCTTTCTGCTATGCGTAAGGCATCAGCCCTCTCGCTTTACTAACATTTCGAAGCTCAATCCCTTCAACCATTTGGCTTTCGGTCCGCAACCTAACTGTCTACGCTTAAAGATTAAAGTTACCTTTAATCCTCCAAGACTCGCTACGAGTGAATGGCTAGTTCTTTCTCGACGGGAATTCCACCCGCTGCTATATGATACGACCTAGGCTCGGCCGCACACGCATCATTTAGTTATATAGGAGATTCAATCTACAAACTATTGCTTTTTTAGTTTATTGTACTTTTAGAAAACTAACACTTGGGTTAAGTTTAATGTAAAATCTTGTTTACTCTCTTCGTACTGTATTATGCATAAGCCTAAATGTCTTTTTCTAGTAATTGATTCATCAGAACTTTTTTGAGTTGACTGCTGCGACTTGATTCTACAAAAAGGTATTTTCTTTTACACATTTGCATTAAGAAAAGAAAAAGAATTTTTAAAAATTGCATTGAATAACGTTTATTTCATTTGGATATTTTATGGAAGTATCATAAATTCAGGAGGTAACACATAAAAGCAGTCACGTACCAAGGTATTAAAAATATGCAGGTTAAAAATGTACCAGATCCTGCACTAGTAAAAGACGATGATATTATCGTACGAATTACATCTTCTGCGATTTGTGGTTCGGATCTTCATATTTATCAAGGTTCATTGCCGTCTAAAATAGACTACGTAATTGGCCATGAGCCAGTGGGAATTGTTGAAGAAGTTGGTAAAGATGTAACAAAAAGGTCAAAAAAGGTGATACCGTTCAATATTGCTTGTGGTCAATGTCAGTATTGTCAAAGCTACTTGGAAAGCCAATGTGATAATGCTAATACATATCCTAATCTCTATAAAATAGACACTGGAGGGTACTTTAGCTTTACAGACCGTTATGGCGACTATATGGGCGCAGCAGAATTGCTTCGAGTGCCGTATGGAAATAATCTTCCCTTCATTATTCCAGAATCATGCGAACTACCGGACGAATCGGCGCTGTTTCTATCAGATGTACTTCAGTCAGCTTACTGAAGTGACTTACATGCGCAGGGCGCTAAACGAGTTATTGCTGTTGACTGTGTGCCATACAGATTGGAAAAAGCTAAACAAATGAATAAGAAGGAAGTGTAATTACATATATGAAGGTACTTTCAATGATTCAACCTTGGGCCAGCCTTTTCCTTTTTAATGAAGCACAATACGAAACAAGAACATGGAAAACTAAATATCGTGGTCCATTGGCGATTCACACAAGTAAAAAAATAGATAGTAATGTTTGTAATAACAAAGCAATTCAGTATTTGCTTAGTAAGCACGAGGTGAATAGGAGCAATCTACCAACCGGCAAGATTATTGGTGTCTGTAATCTTATTAATTGTTTAAAAGTAATAGAAGATAATCAAGAAAGTGCAGTATTGGAAGATGGACGTATTGTTTCAGGAAATGACTACTTCTTAGGAGATTTTAGAGTAGGGAATTATATTTGGGAAGTTTCCAATAAAGAAATGTTAATCGATTTTATACCTGCTAAAGGAAAATTAGGTTTATGGGAATACGATATAAATTAATTGTTCACTTCTGGAAAAACACACTAATAAGCGTTAGCACAACTAAAGAACCAATTAGTTCAATTTGATATCTATAGTTATCTTTATTTTCCTCCATTTAATAATAGCAATGATAATTGCACCTATAACCACTCACGAAACAGTCATATCTTGTTAAATGTACGAAAAAACAAACGTATTTCATTTTATTTTTCTTACAGAGGTGGACTCTTTCACGGTGGATTCATTGGGCTACATTTTGGATACATCATTGGAAACAAATGAGAAGTAGAAGACAAATCAAATATTAAAGGTGATTTTGATGAATAAAACAACAACAACAAAACAAGAAATTATCAATGCATTTCAATTCCGCTATGAAACAAAAAAATTTGACCCAACAAAAAACATTTCTAACGAAGATTTCCAATTCATTCTAGAAGCGATTGGCGTCTGATGGTATAGCGATTTCTTCCGATGGAAAGATTTTATTTTATTGTCCACTTACCAGTCGGGATTTGTATTCGATCTCAACAGAAGCTCTAAGAGACAGAACGATACCTGACATGGATTTACTATATCAGGTGGAGTACTGGGGAGAAAAAGGTACGTCTGATGGAATGATCACTGGGGCAAAAGGATCCATTTATGACGGAGACTATGAAAACAACAGTATTCGAAAGATATTGCCGAATGGCATAATGGAAACAATCGCTCATGATCCGAGAATTTTATGGCCAGATACTTTTTCAATTGGGCCGGATCAATACTTATATGTCATTGTGAACCAATTACATCGGCAGGCAAAGTTTCATTATGGAAAAGACCTGCGACAGAAACCTTATAGTTTACTTCGTATGAAAATTGATGAATTCCCTGCTTCTACCTTTTCGTAATAAAAAATAGTTGAATAATTTTTACAATACGTCAGGTGAGGTTTAATCGGTTTTTATCCGGGAATTAGCTGACGAGTCTACCTTCAATCTTAAAACTCATATATTTCCGACCATTTCACAAAAAAATGGTTTTTAAGAACAGTTTTTTAGGTCACCAAGTGACGAGTTAGAATCTCTTTAACTTCAGGCATTCCTGATTCGGTAACTGCAAACGCATAATTTCTAATTCCATTTTTAGCTGCAATTAATTAATCCATTGCAACCATTTGATCAGATAGTCCATCCATTCCAGTTAACCTTTCAATGATTGCATTCATATTCATTCATCTCCTAATTATTGCTTTGCATTGGATAAGATAGAAGCTAATATTCATATAAGAGGTTTTAGCTGCATCTTGAGTAAATCTTCCAATACCTCTGTTGACATACACATTCAATCCCCTCTCTCTTTGTCTATCCTCTAAAATTTCTAAATAATGTCCAAAGGCATTTTTCTAGTCGGTTGCGGAAATACCTCATCAAGTCTATTTAAATCCTCTTTTGTTAATTCAATTATAGTAGCTTCCGCATTTGCTAGTACATGTTCTTCTTGAACAGCTTTTGGAATAGCTATACAATCGTTAGAACAGATTGTCCAAGCGAGAGCGATTTGTAAGAGTTGTACAGCGTATTTTTCTGCAATCTCTTTAATGGTTGAATCCGTTAACAATTGTCTTCTTAATGAACCTCCTTGAGCTAGTGGGCTAATGCCATAATAGGCATGTGATGTTCTCGCTGCCATGGTAAGAGATCATAATCTATACCCCTTGAACCAAGATGATATAACACTTGATTAGTCATACAATTTTTTCCGTTAGTGGTGTTCCATAACTCTTTCATAACATCGGTATCAAAATTGGAGACTCCCCATCTTACTATTTTTTCTTCCTTGCGTAGCTTTTCCATTCCTTCAATGGTTTCTGCTAATGGCACACGTCCTCGCCATTGTAAAAGGTACAAATCAAGATGATCGGTTCCAAGCCTTTTTAGACTGTTTTCACACGCTTTGGCAATCATATCTAATCCTGCATGATGAGGATACACCTTTGATACTAAAAAGACGTCATCTCTACGTCCCTTAATTGCTTCACCTACTAAGCGTTCAGAATCGCCATCACCATACATTTCCGCCGTATCTAATAGTTTCATTCTTAATTCTATTCCGAGTTGTAAAGCTTTGATTTCCCTTTCTCTCATTTGAGGATTTTTTCCCATGTACCAAGTTCCTTGTCCTATTCTTGGTAGAGAAGTTCCATCAGGCAATGTAACTACACAACTTTCAAGGGAATTTTTTATTTTTGTTAATTTATTTTCGTCCTGTACACTCATAAAAATCAACACTTCCTTTTGTATCTTTTTATGTACTTAATGAACAAAAAAGGCGGCAATACTCTTTTGCAGTGTTGCCGCCAGTAAATCACTCAATTCTTACCTTATTTCTATTTTAGTTAGAACTGCTGCTTGGTAGGGTGGTAAGCTTCGGTTCAACATCCATTTAGGCATCATACTAAGTGAGCACCACCATCAATAAGAACAGCCGTCCCAGTAGTAAAACCATTTTTAGCAAGGTATACATAGGTTTCAGCTATGTCTTCCGGCTTTGCAATCCGTCCAACAGGGAGCTGTTGTGCAATGCCGTTGAACAGTGCTTGCCTCTGATCATCTGACATTCCAGCATAGATTGGAGTGTCTACAATACCAGGTGAAACCACGTTTACCCTAATAGGGGCTAGGTCTACGGAAAGTCCTCGAACCAATCCTTCAATGGCTGAATTGATTGCCGCTAACGTAGTAGCGCCTTGAGGAGGACGAACGCCATATACGCCAGAGGTTAAGGTGATTGAGCTCTCATTGCTTAAATATGGAAGTGCTGAACGGACAGTAATATATTGCCCCCAGAACTTACTATCAAACGCCTCTTTAGCACTTGCCACAGGCAGTTCGCTAAAGTGCCCCATTGCGCCTTCACCTGCTGTTACCACAAGGTGGTCAAATTTTCCAACCTTACTGAAAAATTCTGCTACTTTTTCTTCGCTTCGAAAATCGATTTCAATTGCTTCTACACTGCCACGAAGAACTTGTTTTGCTTCATTTAATTTGGAAACAGAACGGCTGGCAATAATCACTTGAGCAGATTGATCTAGAAACGCTTTAGCAGTTGCTAAACCAATACCAGAAGTACCCCCTAAAACAACTACTCGTTTACCATTTAATGACATAGTAAAACCCTTCCTTCTTAAATTTTTTGTATTGATCATTCAATGTGAAATTTATTTCTAAAACGATACTATTAGTACCTATTATTCAGCTAATAGTTTTAAGGATTCACGATTAAAGGCAGGAATGTCATCCGGAAAACGGCTTGTTACAATATTATTGCTTACTACAACTTCTTCATCTTTGTAGTTAGCACCTGCATTTGTTAGATCGTTCCTTATTGATTTGAAACCTGTTATGTCGACGCCTTTTAATTCCTCCTTTTAATCTTAACTTTTTCATTTAATAAATTGTTCTGCGATTAATCGATATGATTGATGCTTATCCTTTGATGAATAAGTGATAGTTACAATCATGATTTCATCTGCTAATACATGAGATTGAATTTCTAATATTTTACTTTTCACCTCTTCAGGAGTACCTATAATCATTTTCTTTTTTATTCTTTCAATAGACTTTTGATTACGTAGATTTAATAGAATTTTTTTTGCCTCATCAACAGAAGGAACTCCTTTGTTTCCTTCCATACTCTCATTTTGTAGTTTCCAAACAATTGAACTTAAAGCAATTTCTTCTGCTTGTTGAGTAGTTTCTGCACATATTACTGATAAAGCCATAATGACGTATGGTTTTTGGCCTTTTTTTCTTGGTTGAAATGACTGACGATATTGTTGGACGATTTCTGCTCCGTTTTCATCACTCATAAATTGTCCGAAACTATAGGCTAAACCGTTTTCCGCCGCAAAATTTCCACTTTTTCTACTTGTACCTAACATCCAAAGATCAGGACTAATTTGCGGTAACGGAGCAGCCTCTAATACGGTCCCTTCATTATCTATGTATTTAATTAATTCATTTACTAAATCAGGCATTTTATAGACATGTTGCAAATAGTTATCCGATAATGCATTTGATGCTTCAGCAGGACCACCCGGTGCCCTTCCAATCCCTACATCAATTCGATTAGGAAATAGAGTGGATAACATGTGATAGGTTTCTGCTACTTTATACGGCTTATAGTATGGCAATAAAACTGCTCCAGAGCCAATTCGTATATGTTTTGTATTTGCACCAATAAACCCTAACATTACCTCGGGCGCGGAGCATGCAAGCCCTGGCATTGCATGATGTTCAGCAATCCAATAACGTGAATATCCTAATGTCTCCGCAATGCGTGCGAGATTCATTGATTCCTGTAATGCTTCATTTGCCGTTTGATTAGTTGAGATAGGAGACTGATCTAAAATGCTTAATTTCATAAGATGAAAATCCCCTTTTCTATTATTCCGTTTCTTTCAAAGTCAGTTTATATTCACCAATTTGCCCTTTTTCGTATAGATTCGTAATTGATGTTGAATATTCTTGAATCGTTCCGCGGAACTCAAGATGTCTCTCGAGTACGATTACATCAAATGTTCCTTTGTATAATAACGTTGCTATGTCATGGTAGTCGTCACTTGTAACATAAAAAGTTAACGATATCTGTGTTTTACCTTCTATCTTTTTTTCATCATATTGTGTGATTTTAATTTTAGTATCATTTAGTTGGATTTCTGTAACCATTTCATCATCGTCCCTTTCTTTTTGACCCGCACTTTTATTGAATTTGGTTTAGCGTAATCGATCAGGCATCATAATACTCAGGAAATCTACAATCCCATTCCCTATCATGAGTTCTTCTCTATCTTGATCAACTAGTACTCTTCTGATCGTATCTTCTTTTCCCTCCAGCACTTTACTTGTCCAATGAGGGTCAATGATGAGAGAGCGCCCTACTGTCACTATTTCAGCGTTTGTCAATGTATCCTCTGCATCCTGTTTAGTACGAATATCACCAACACCAATTAAAGGTACACCTCCATTTATTTTCTCATGAACACATTGCATAATAGATTTTTCTTTATAATCTTCAGATACAGATACTCGCTTAAAGTCACCTAATGATATATACAAATAGTCTAACTTTTCAGCTAATTTATCAACAAGATAAAGGGTATCTGACATTTTTATTCCAGGTTCTTCATATTCTTCTGGGGAAAAATCGATATCCCACAATAAAATCTTGAACATTTGAATTATCCACGACCTCAGTAACAGAATCAACTAATTGGTTTATGAAATTAAATCGTTTCTCTATACTTCCTCCCCATTGGTCTTCACGACGGTTTGAGTGTGGAGAGGAAAATTGTTGGATTTTATAGGTGTTTGCTCCATGAATTTCTACCCCATCAAATCCAGCTTTAATTGCACGTTCAGTCGCTTTTTTAAAGTCTTGGATTAAGTCGAATATTGCATCTTCTGTTAACGCTCTTGGAATTTCTGCATTCAGACGTTCGGTAGCGATGGCACTGGCAGAATTTTCCACAATTCCAACAAACTGACCGCCCAGATGTTTGTGCTTATTCCTTAGGGCTCGGTAAATTAACTATCTTGGTAGATGACACACCGTTTGTATTAATTGCACCAATTACCTTTTTTCACCTTTTCCAATCACCTGAGGATTATATTAATCGTTGGCCGGTTGCAAGTTTTTTAAGAGTTATTCGATATATAAGCTTTTTTCTGTCCGTCACACTAATACCATTTTATGTTGCACTAACAACCCACCATTATCAAATGATTCCCTTACAAATACTATTTGTAATAGTGGAATCTAGAAGTAAACTACCTTTTACACCATTTTGGGAAGCAATAGTGATGTTATCTATTCTTGAAATCATAAAAGAAGCAAGTTTACGGATGCCGACCAAATCAAGTCAAACCTTAGGGGTTATTGGTGGTATAGTTATCGGTCAAGCAGCGGTTGAAGCGGGTTTTGCGAGCAAAGTATTAATTGTATTAGTTTGTATTTCAACCATCTCCTCATTTTTAGTACCAAACTATTTGATGACGAAGGCAAATACAATCATTCAATTTGGTTTTCTTCTCCTTTCATCCTTTTTCGGTGTTTTTGGAATTGCCATGGGAGCAGTTGCCATTTTGGCACATCTAAATGGTCTTACTTCCTTAAAACAACCCTATTTTTCACCAATCGCTCCATTTTACTGGAAGGACTGGATCGATCTCTTTATTAGAGGGCCTTTAATAAAGATGAAAGCCCGTCCGGAACATTTACACCCTTTACAGAAATGGAGATACAAACGAAGGATGTGATTTAAAGTTGACCACATTTTCTTTATTTGATAAATCATCTAAATTTGACGGAATCTATGCCTTTTTCATCGTTAACCGTTTCCAAATGCTTTACCTATTTTTTTTAATGCCTACCTACTTATTACACCCGTATATGATTTGGGCCATTGTTGCAATGGCAATCTTTTCCCAACTCAATATATGGCTGTTATGCAAATGGCTAGAATCAAATGTTGCTAAAAAGGGATATAAAGGTTTTGTAGAGCTTTTTGGTGTTCGAATTGTAAGGCTTTTGACTTTTTTAGGCCTTATATTGATGCTAATCAAAATTACGGTGATCACACTCGGATACTTAGAAGTCATTCATGATTTTATTTTCCCATCAATGAATTCAAATTGGATTATTTTTTTCATTCTACTTACGAGCTCCTATGTTGCTTCACTAGGAATGAAAAATACCATACAGTTTGTGGTAATTGTTTTTTTATGTGTTTTTTGGATGATTTTTTTATATTATCCCTTTTTTATTCCACCAATCGCTGCATTACATGATTTGTATCCCTTGATACCAACAAATTGGACAACTGATTCATGGAAAGGATTGTTACTAATTTGGGCTTCATATTCAGGACCAGAGTATTTAATCTGTTTAATTCCTTGGATCAAACCACAACAAAAAATGAGTAAATATTTAACCTATGCGAATGCTCTTTCTACTTCAGAGTATTTGCTATTGTTTATTGCGAGTATATTCTTTTTCGGTTCAAATTATTTAAGTAAAAATAAATACCCTATTATCCATATGATCCGATACTTACAATCTCCCTTGTTTGAACGACTGGATATTATCCTGATTTCACTACATATGTTTTTATTGGTGTTTGCTATATCAATTTTCTTGTTATGTATATATGGGGCTACAAGAATCATCCTAAAAAAAACAAGTAAACAACCTTCACGTATGGGTTTTGCTGTCACTTGTATTATGTTATTTCTCTGCTTTGTAATTGTGAATAATTGGATTTGGTCCATTGAAACCGAACAGAACATTCTCCTGAATATTCATATTTGGTTAAGTGGAATTACTTACATTATCGTACCAACATTCTTGCTCCTATTGACAAAGCTAAAAGGGCGTGTGAAAGCATGAGACGAAAGAAAATTCTTTTGGTTTGGGGAATCTTTGTTTCATTAGTCATTATTCCAGGATGTGCCCCATTTGTTGAGAATAACACAATTGAAGATATTGCCCCTGTCACTTTTTGGTCAATTAGTAAAGGGGAAAAAGAAAAAATAAAAATGAGTACATTAGTCCCTCCATTAGCAAATGTACCAAAAAGCTTATTAACACTCGAAGTTGATCTCCTTAAACAGGGAGGAAAAGACTTTAATTTAAGATATTATCGTGAAATGAAGGTTGGACAACTCCGTATGTTTTTAATTCATGAAGAACTAGCGAAACAAGGGATTATTCAGTTGATTAACACGCTATTGACAGACTATGATATTTCGCAACGAATGTATTTAGTAATCGTTAAAGGTAATTTTGACGAATATATTAACAGACAAGAACAGAAGCAAGAAAACCTTGATTATTACCTATATCGGATGCTAAGACACTATGAGAAGAAAAAACAAGGTGAAATGACCATTGTCAATTTGCATGAATATAAAAATAAGCTGTTTTCACCATTTTCAGATCCCGTTCTTCCTGTTTTCAAAGTAGTGAAAGATAACTTTACTTACGAGGGAACTGCTTTATTTAGCAATGATAAATTAATAAAAACAGTCACAAATACCGAAGATCAAATATTTCAACTTCTTGATAATGATCACTATTTGAAGTTTTTCCCAATACCCAAATTAGATGTGGTTATTGGACATCTACGCTCAAGAGTAAATGTGGATTTAGATAAAAATCTTTCCCTAGTTACAATAAACGTGAAACTAAATGGAAGAATTGAGGAATATCAAGGTAATAAAAATTTCCTCAATGGAAATGAACTGAAGCAGCTTAATAAGGAAATTGAAACTGAATTAGAAATGAAAACTACGGACCTCATAAAAGAAATGCAAGAGCTGAAGGTGGATCCTCTTCAAATCGGGACACACTCCCTTAGTCCCTTTTCCAAACCCATCAGCGAGAAGGGATGGTTAGCCGCTTGGGGAAAAATGAAAGTAAAAGTTAATTATCAGCTTTATTTTAAGGCATTACAAAATACTAAAAATAATTATTAGATTATCAGAAAAGAGGTTGACCCCCTTGGCGGAGTCAACCTTAGATTACCAGTTAAAATTTACCTAATGGCCTCTTGTCTTACTAAAGGATTCAAGCCAGCAGTTTCCATATAATCTTTTCCCCAGTTATACATAGCATCGAGAATCGGCATCAAGCTTCTTCCTTGTTCAGTAATGGAGTATTCTACCTTTGGAGGAACCACAGGATAGACTTCACGTTTTACAATCAAGTCTTCTTCCAGTTCTCGCAATTGATTAACTAGCATTCTCTGCGTGATCCCTGGCATAAGAGCTTTCAGTTCACCAAATCGCTTCGTTCCCTCTTTTCCTAGATGCCATAGTATAAGCATCTTCCATTTACCACCGATAACGGAAAGAGTTAATTCTTTTTCACAATTAAAAATCTTATCCTGCATTCGCGACATTTCACTTCACCTCCATATTTATTATAACCCAAAGTATACTTTTTTCACTATATAAAAAAAAAGTATGTACTTGCAATGTCCATCCATACATTATATATTAGCAGTGAATATATAGTCTATTCTGCTGTACAAGAAGGGAGTTAAAGAATGATGGAACAATTTAAAGCATTGATGGTAGATAAAAATGAAAACGATTTTTCTGTTCAAGTCAAAAATATTACCTTAAATGAGTTACCTCAAGATGATGTTTTAATCAAGGTTACTTATTCTGCGATTAACTATAAAGACGGTTTAGCTAGTATTCCGAATGGAAAAATTGTCACAACCTATCCCTTTATTCCAGGTATTGATTTAGCAGGTGTAGTCGTAGCGTCTCAAGATCCACGCTTTCGCGAAGGAGATGAGATCATAGCAACAAGCTATGAAATTGGGGTATCCCATTATGGTGGTTATAGTGAATATGCCCGCATTCCTGGTGATTGGATTGTCCCTTTACCCGAAAATTTAACGTTGATGGAATCAATGATTTTGGGGACAGCAGGTATTACTGCAGCCCTTTCCATTCAAAGGTTAGAAGATAACGGTTTATCGCCAGAAAAAGGCAAAGTCCTTGTCACTGGAGCTACTGGTGGGGTAGGAAGTTTAGCTGTTTCCATGCTTTCAAAAAGAGGATACGAAGTTGTCGCTAGTACGGGTAAAAATTCTGAGCATACTTTTTTACATAAGCTCGGTGCAAAAGAGATTATCTCTCGTGAAGATGTCTTTAATGGTAAAATAAAAACTCTTGATAAACAAAATTGGGTTGCAGCGGTTGATCCAGTTGGAGGAGAGACACTTGCTTCCATTCTAAGTAAAATCCACTATAATGGTTCAGTTGCGGTCAGTGGTTTAACTGGTGGAGGAAGCGTTCCTACCACCGTGTTTCCGTTTATTTTACGTGGCATAAACCTTCTCGGAATTGATTCTGTTTATTGTCCAATGGATGTTCGGCAAGAACTATGGAATCGCATGGCAACCGATTTAAAACCTTCTACTCTTTCTGAAATTATACAGAAAGAAATTACACTTAAAGAATTACCTGAAAACTTGCCTACTATTTTAAAAGGACAAGCAAGAGGTAGAATCATTGTAAAGATATAGAAAACATAAGAGAGGGACTCAAAGTCTCTCTCTTATGTTTTTACCTTCTTAACATGACAACATTTTTTCCTTGATATAAAGTGATCACCAAGTCAGTCATTCCAACAAACAAACCGTTTTCAACGACTCCCGGTATCATTTTAAGTATTCGTTCTAACGTTTCAGGCTGAACCTACTCAGGAATTCGGCAGTCAAAAATATAGTTTCCATTATCAGTAATAAACGAATTTTCTCTGTTTAATCGAATTTCTGGGACTAATCCAATGGCTCTAATATGTATTTCCGTCATTTCATAACCGAACAAAATAACTTCTATGGGCAATCGAAACGCACCTAATTTCTCTACCCTTTTAGATGAATCTGCTACAACAATAGCAATTTACCAAGCCCCACAACCATGCCATCTTTTATAAACTCTGCTGCTTCTTCACCGACTATTTTTTTATCAACCATTTTGACACCCATCATAACAAGGTCCTTTCTTTTTCATAAAGCACAATTATCATTGATCTAATTCTTTCCAAACTTTCGTAATCAGTGGCAGAAGGAGGTTGTTCCATCCATCCCTTTTCTATTAATAGTTTTATACCATCTTCAGCAATTAAGGCAATTTGGGTATTCATTTGTGCGTAATCTGCCGTTAAGTCTCTTCTTTGCCCCATTGAGAATGCCTCACTATAATAAGCAATTGCTGCAGAAAGCAGTGTCGCAATATGAAATAGCATAAGTTCATCTGAAAAGGGTGGAACTGTTGAATCTGTTACTTCTGTTTCAAATAACTTTGGAACATGAAGAATTCTCCTCTTTTAACATTGAACTTAGAATATCAAAGTGTTTAATACAAAGCTTATGAGCACGTTCCATATAATCTCGTACCTCTTTAGAATGACAAACTTGACTGAATCCTAACTCCAGTAACATTTTCACCATTGTTTTCTGAATATTAAGACGCACACCACAACAATGACAATTTGGGCAATTATCAAGCAACTTATACAGAAAATTGGCCATGCGGAATGGTGCATTGTTTCTTTTAAAGTTAATAGTAAGACTATATAAGCGGTTTGTCTTATAGTATACTTTTTAACACTATGTAAAATAAAAGTGCGTACTTTCAATGTTTAATCATACGTTATATACTTGCAATTGTTCAGTGAGAGGACATGATATTCCTTATTGCTTACTGTTATAGATAAAGCACTATAAGGATACTATAAAAGTATTTTTACACTTTGGAGACATTATTACTGAACAACAATAAAAAAATTATAGGAGTGAATATAGATGGAATTACAATTAGCATTAGATTTAGTTAATATCCCAGAAGCAATTGAGTTAGTTAAAGAAGTGGAGGAGCACATTGATATCGTTGAAATCGGTACACCGGTTGTAATCAATGAAGGTCTTCATGCTGTAAAAGCAGTTAAAAAAGCATTCCCTAACTTAAAGGTATTAGCAGACCTAAAAATCATGGATGCTGCTGGTTATGAAGTAATGAAAGCTTCTGAAGCAGGTGCTGATATCGTCACAATTCTTGGAACTGCTGAAGATATGTCAATCAAAGGTGCTGTTGAAGAAGCGAAAAAACAAGGTAAAAAAATCCTTGTTGATATGATTGCTGTAAAAGACCTTGCTGGACGTGCAAAAGAAGTGGACGCAATGGGTGTTGATTATATTTGTGTTCATACTGGCTATGATCTTCAAGCAGTTGGAAAGAACTCTTTTGAAGATTTACAAACCATCAAAGGTGTTGTAAAAAATGCTAAAACCGCAATCGCAGGTGGTATTAAGTTAGACACACTTTCAGAAGTCATCAAAGTACAACCAGACCTTGTTATTGTAGGTGGCGGGATAACTGGACAAGCTGATAAAAAAGCTGCTGCTGCCAAAATGCAACAAATGATTAATCAAAGGTAATTCAGATTATGAATACAACTCAATACCTAGCTGAAATCATAAAAGAGTTAAATCGCTCCGTAGATTTAATTTCGAATGATGAAGCTGAAAAATTAGTTAATGGGATTCTTGAATCAAAAAAAATCTTTGTTGCAGGCGCAGGTAGATCTGGATTTATGGCTAAATCATTCGCCATGCGAATGATGCACATGGGGATAGATTCCTATGTGATTGGCGAAACAGTAACCCCTAACTTTGAAAAAGATGACATCTTAATCATTGGATCAGGTTCAGGAGAAACGAAAGGTTTAGTTTTCATGGCCGAGAAGGCAAAAAGCATCGGTGGGACGATTGCAGCTGTAACCATTTTCCCTGAGTCCACTATTGGACAATTAGCGGATATCACAATTAAGTTGCCTGGCTCACCTAAAGATCAGTCGGAGAGTGATTTTAAGACGATTCAACCAATGGGCTCATTATTTGAGCAAACACTTTTACTATTTTACGACGCTGTGATTCTTCGGTTCATGGCGAAAAAAGGTTTGGATACCAATAAAATGTATGGTAGACACGCCAACTTAGAATAAATATATTATTCTTTGAGTTCTAATTAGGAAAGACCGCAAGCTGTTTCCATGCAAGCTTGCGGTCATTCTGTTACAATAAATACTTCAATTTGTAATAATTTTTAGGAGTGATAAAATGATTTCTTTAAATGGAAAAACTGCAATAGTTACTGGCGCAGGAAGAGGCATTGGACGTGCTACTGCTATCGCCTTAGCAAAAGAAGGCGTTCATTTAGGTCTAATTGGCTTAAATATATCTAATCTAGAAAAGGTAGCTGCTGAACTAGCACAATTTGATGTAAAGGTTTCGGCAGCAACAGCAGATGTAACCGATCTTGAATCCGTTACCCATGCTGTTGAACATATCAAATCAGACTTAGGTCCAATTGATATCCTAATCAACAATGCTGGTGTTGCTAAATTTGGTGGGTTCCTTGATCTGACACCAGAAGAATGGGAAAAAATCATCCAAGTCAATTTAATGGGTGTGTATAATGTAACAAGAACAGTATTACCAGGAATGATCGAAAGAAAATCAGGAGATATCATCAATATCTCTTCATCTGCTGGCCAAAAAGGTGCTCCTGTTACAAGTGCTTACAGTGCTTCTAAATTCGCTGTTTTAGGACTAACAGAATCACTTATGCTAGAAGTAAGAAAACATAATGTCCGTGTTACTGCTTTAACACCAAGTACGGTCGTTACTGATTTAGCCATTGATACAAATCTTGTTAAAGGCAATGAAGAAAACGTTATGCACCCAGAAGACCTTGCAGAATTAGTCGTGGCTAGTTTAAAATTTAATCCAAGAGTTTTCATTAAAACAGCTGGATTATGGTCAACAAATCCATCATAAAACGAAGCAGATCCATTGGGGTCTGCTTCTTTAGTTCGAACAAAATAGTTATTTCCCGCTAACAACGACAAACGTATCTGCGAACCAACTTTTGTTTTTCACCGTTACGATGACATCTTTTGGGTTGATATTACTTGGAACTTCACAAAGCACATAGCCTGTGACATCGATCCCAGGATTAATCAGTTCGTTTTCAAATGTTCGGGCACCATCTAAAATTAATCCATCTGTTGCAGACCACTTAACCGCATTATATCGATTCCCCTTTACATCCGTGATATTGATTAAGTCGTCATCGATTCGCTTCGGTTCATCATATGTATTTTTAAACCACACTTTGACATATACATAGTGACTAGTGTTTTTTAACCCTTCGTGGTTCGTGCTTTTAAAAATATGGTCAAAATCATAGGATTAGACTGCAATTTTTTCGACACGCACATCGAGACCGTCCATGTGTGAGAACTCACCAACCGTACTTTCAATGATTGTTCGTTCCCCGAAATCTGTTTGTTCTTTCTTTATGGTTGAACCAAATGCCACACTTGAGATGCTGAATGTGAAGCACCCTACGATGCATACTATTTCAATCCATTTCCCGATTCTCTTTAACACCATAAAGCGACACCTCCAAAAACGTATTATCTTTAGTATTTCCAGTTTTTTTCATATAAAACAAGCATCACGTTTCAAAAATCAAGGTCGCTATTCTTCTAATTGTTGTAAATAATTGATAAAAAGCACACGTATACAAGAAAGTCCCATGTGAGGTCTATTGTGTATATCTATTAATCTAGAGAAGTGAAGATCAACAACATCTTCACTTCTTTTTTATTTTTTTTGATTTAATTTCAGATTGGAGTTGACTTAATTTTTCTGTCCCAATTTTCATCAATTAATATAAAAGTAACACATTTGTGTCGTATTTTAATTTTTAAAGAGCAGTGCTTCAAGTTAACACATTTGTGTCGCATTCCCTCCGAGTAAACACATTTGTGTCGTAATCCACAGACAAGAATATGTTACTTCTCCTTGATAAATCAACGTTTATATGAAATAAAAAGTAAACAGATTTGTGTCGGTGGACATGACGTGTTCAAAGACAACAATTTGTCTACTTTTATGACACAAATTTGATACCTTTTACAAATATTGGAAATTCGTTAAGTAAATACCGCTCAAATCCGAACAATTAAACCCTATTCATTTACTTAAGTATTTCTAAGTTTATATTTTATTTAAGCTTTTCTTCTTCATACTACACAAATTTGATTACTTGGATAAATATATTACATAATCTACATTTTTTCTCATTAATATTGGGAATTTATCTTTATCAATTGTATTTTCAATAAGTAGTAACTCTCCTTAAAAATATAAAAAACCGCTGTTAAAAGTTTATTAACAGCGATTTTTATTAATTCAACATTTTTAAAAATTTTAGATCGTCCTCTTCATTAAATTCTTCCATAATTTTAGGCATATCTCCCAATTATCTTCTTGGCTAACTTGTTGATACAAGTATTGCTCATAATATATAGTTAATTCGGTCATTTCGCTTGAAGTAAAAAGAGAATCAATATATTTTGCATAATTTCTAAGTGTTTCGTTATCGTTACGTTTTAATCCATAACGAGCTAATTGACGTAATAAAGTAAGGTAAGCTGATTCTAGTCTATCGTCTTTTTTACTAAAACGGTAATTTAACAAGAAATAGTAAGGGAGCCATTTTCTACGATTTAGATAAATGATACCTATAATAGCAAGGATCAGCCCTAGAGAAAGAAAAATCTCTTTCCAACCATTCATAATTGATTGTTTAATCTCTGACCAGAGACTAGAAGAGTTATTTGTTTTTTTAGGGTTCTTTGATTCTTCACCTGTTACTTCTAGTTCATGCATCGGTTTATTTTTAAGTACAGTTGTAGGTAAATCTTGCTGTTGGGTGGTAGAGGAATTTTCGTTGCTGTTAGTGAAATTTTGTTCATTCGAAATAGAAAACCCTTTAGTAGGTTCAAATGCCACCCAGCCTTGATTTGGTAAAAATACCTCAACCCATGAGTGAGCATCGTTAGCATTCACTTCGTAAATTTGTTTTGATGGGTCTCCTTTACTATTTCTAACATAATTACCGCCAGAGAATCCTTTAACCCAACGTGTTGGTATTCCTATCGTTCTAAGCATTACTGCCATCGATGTTGAAAAATTATTACAATAACCAGCTTTCGTGTCAAATAAAAATTGGTCAACATAATCAACATTTTTACCTGGAAAAGCAACATTCTTTTTAGTATATCTGTATTCATCCCTATCAAAGTAAGTCTCTATTGCTTTCGCTTTGTCATACCAATTTGTTTTTCCTTTTGTTATTTGCTGCGCCAACTCACCTATTCTCTTAGGTAAATTTGCTGGTAATTGAGTATAATTTTGGTAAAAGACAGCATTGATCAAATTTGAATCAAGTTTTACTGTTTTGATTAAATCTTTTGCTTTATATCTAGGTATTTCATATTCTACTTCAAAACTGGCTGGAATCTCTGGAATGCTATTATTGAAATAGCTTATTCTGTCAATGGTTGTATCAAGTTTGAAAACATTTCGATCGGGATTAAAAGGTAGAATATTTACTACTTTTTTAATTCCTTCAGGATACATAATATAGTTATACTGATAGTTATCATTGATTGTGATCCTTGCTGTTTCGATTTTGGTCTCAATCGGATCTGGATAAGTATTTAACATTACAAAATCCTCTTTTTTTATAGGACGCTGCGTCGATGCAGAATCAACCCAACCTCGACCTGTATAGGTGTCTTTAGTCTCCATTTTCCAATATATACTTTGATTTGATTCATATTTAAAAATCGGATCATCATTATCTTTTATAGGTCCACCTAGTTTTGAATCATCGGTGTCGTACCCCACCGTTTTTGTTCCTCCACCGGAACCAACATTGTCATCCTGGTTAAATACTTGGAAAAACCGGTTTGAGGAAATCCAAATTGGTGAAGGCTTAGGGGCCAAAGATCCAATTAGGACAAAAAGAGTAATCATACTAACGAGTGGAACCATCCATTTTTTTACATATTCTGAATAATAATTAACTCTTCCTTTATCCATTAGATTTTCAAAAGTTAATAAACCCATTGTTGTAAAACCAAGTATTACTGTTCGAACAATGACAGGTTTGCCAACGTAATCGGTAAGCGAATCTAAAAGAGAAATATATAAAACTGTCAAAAGGAATAAGAAAAATATCCAATTGCGGTTTAAAAAGAAATTGATGAAATAGGCGATTATAGAAAGTGAAAGTAAGAATAATAATGTCTTGAATTCGTAAGTCAATTCATTTAAATGGCCAGTTGTAAGCCAAATAATGTTCTCAAATACATGTTTAATGAAGATTAATATCCATCTAAAATGAAAGAAACCTATATCGTAGTGGAATCGATTAACCAAGATTAAAACTAAGAATATGTTGATAATCCATTGAAGGATTCTTTTTACTTTAAAAAAAGATAATGTAAAAACTATTAATATGTATAGTATGAAGACTTTCATATGATCAGTATTGGGAAAATGATCAATGGGCCATATCCATTCCAATAACAATAAACAGCCATATGAATACAACAAAAATAAGGTGAAATTACTTTTTATCATCGTATATCTCCCCCTGTAAAGGCTGCATTAAAATTACCTTCACGTACAATGATTGTTCTCACCCCGTGTGCATTGGCGATTGAAATGAGTGATTTTTCACTTTCTGATACGACCATAGACTCTTCCTTAATCACAAATATTGTAAATGAGCCTTTTCTATTTTTAATAAAACTAGCTTTTTCGACCAAATTTTTCGATAACCGGGTAGTTATCAGGATATAAGATACACTTTGTTGAATGAAACGAAGTTCTTTTTCTAAAACCATCTCAATTGATGAAGTATTATTTGCTTCTATTTTCGCAAGGTGGTAATAAAGCTTTTGAAAATGTCCTTCTCCCCCTCTAATTGGAAAAGAATCTAGTTTTTTGTTATTTGTTAAAAGCCCAACCTGAATACCCTTTTTCAGTACAGTATGCAGAAAAGAT
Organism: Gottfriedia luciferensis; assembly: GCF_001712755.1. Lineage (GTDB taxonomy): Bacteria > Bacillota > Bacilli > Bacillales > Bacillaceae_G > Gottfriedia > Gottfriedia luciferensis_B. Next base: position 73,807 of record NZ_MDKC01000006.1, on the reverse strand, counting down.
GCTGTAAACGACACAATTGATTCGAAAAGATTATTTTGAGCACAATCCATTATGACAAACAGATCATTAGATTGTAATTCTTCAAACTCTTTTGTCATCATCTCATTTCGTTTCGCGGAAGCTTTCCAATTAATCCAGGAAAACCGGTCTCCAGACTGATATTCTCTTATACCAACAGCCATAGATATATCCCGCTGAAAGTGATGAATCGATACTGTTGAGGCTTGATTATTTTGATGCTCAAGTGAATGATAATAATACTCCGAATATTGGGGATATACTACGAACCTATTAATAATGTTGAACTTTATTTTCGATTCGAAAATACCAAGAGGATCACCAACCTTTATTGTTAAGGAATTAAAAATATACTCCCCTCGTGGTAATTTGTAAATCAAATAATTAAAGGAACATTCCTTTTTAAAGCCTGTTAAAATCAGCTCTTTTGTAAATTTTTGTTGATTAGTAGTTTGTAAACTATTTGAGTAATTTTCTACTATTAAAAAATAAAATACTGGAAAAAAATTTGACTTTTTCATGGTTAAAATAACTTTTATTGGATCTCCGACCTTGAAACCGTTTTCAGGAAGTTCTCTAGTCACTTTTAGATTTTCCAACGGATAAAATGAAAATGCAACACAGTATAAGATAAAAGGTAGAAAACTATAGAATAAAAACCAACTTACAAATCCCCCTTGAAACAAAGCATTCAAAAACAGTATTGGTAATAGAACATATAAAAGTAGGTACTTTCTGGCTTTTTTGAGGAAACGTAATTTTATTTTCATTATAATTTCACATTCCTTTTAACAGGTACAGAAATCGTTTTAATAATATTTTTAATAATTTTTTCAGCAGTAATTCCTTCAAATTTTGATTCTGAATTTAAAATAATTCGGTGGGATAATACAAATGGAGCTAAATATTGTATATCATCCGGTAAAACGTAATCACGTCCGTACATGAATGCATATGCTTGTCCCGCTTTCATAAGTGCGATTGAACCTCTTGGGCTTGCACCCAAATAAATATTTCGGTCCTCTCTCGTACTATTAACAATACTCACAATATAATGCTTAATTGATTCGTCGATATAAACATTCTTCATTTCCTTTTGAAGTGATAGTAAACCATCAATGTCAATGACAGGTTTTAGCTTATCAATTGGAGGGAGATTTTGGAACCTATTTAATATTTCTAATTCTTCAACCATAGTCGGATATCCCATTGTAATCTTTAGCAAAAATCGATCTAGCTGTGCTTCAGGAAGTGGATATGTACCTTCATATTCAATTGGATTTTGAGTCGCCATAACAAAAAAGGGCTTGGGTAGTTCATAAGTTATCCCATCAATTGTTATATTTGCTTCCTCCAAACCTTCTAATAGTGCAGACTGTGTTTTTGGGGATGTTCGGTTAATTTCATCAGCAAGGATAATATTCCCCATTAAAGGTCCTGGATGGAACTGAAACTCCATCTCTTTAGGGTTATAAATTGAAACCCCTGTTACATCTGAAGGCAACAAGTCTGGGGTAAATTGAATTCTACGGAAATTTGCATGAATGGATTTGGCAAGTGATTTTACCATCATTGTTTTCCCAACACCCGGCACATCTTCCAATAAAACATGCCCCCCTACAAGAAGGGCTACCAGACTTAATTCGACTACATTTCTTTTACCAATTATTACATTTTCGATATTTGTAATGATATTTTCAATATCAGGATGCATTTTTTCGTTGACCACGTTTTTAATCCTCCTTAAAGTGTAGTAGTTTGTTAAAATAATAGCTTTTCATTTCATCGTTCGATTCCTACTAGGGATAATATTCAAGGAGTATTTAAAAATAAATAGTTACTTTAAATTCTTCTTCGTTGACAGACTTATTCAATAAAACAATAGTAATAAATACAAATCGTTTGAATTGTATGTCGTTAGAAGCAAAATAATCACTAAACTTCAGTTTTACCATACAAGGTAATATAAAATTACAATTTTCATACTCCAAATAATGATCATGCTGACAATGGGAATCGTTATCTAAAGTATAGTATAATTTAGATAAAATTTCGATATATTAAAATATTCTAATAAAAGATAATTCCTATTTTGTAGTGTAATTGCATTTTCGAGCTACTATATAAACTGGGAAAACAAGTTGCTCGTATCAATCTTCACTTATTAAAACTAACAATCTTTTTAACTAATAAAAAAGTGCAAGAATTTTTTACATCCCTACACTTTTCTTAATTGAATAATTATTTTTGTGATACAGTTATTGTTTTTGGACTTATCGTAACTTTAAAGCGTTGTTTACTAACCACTTCGCTGATACAGTGTTCGTAACATTAGGGTGGTATTGTAAAATGCTTCCTTTTTTTACACATATTAAGCTTTTATTTTTGATGAAGATTCATATAAATCTACCGCTTCATTTACTGTGAATCCTTTATGAACAATAGAATGTATCGCTTGGATCATTGCAAGAGGATGCTGAGATTGCCAAATATTTCTTCCCATATCCACACCAGCTGCACCTTGCTCCATAGCATTATACGTAATTTCTAGTGCTTCACGAATTGTATCAAATTTTGGGCCACCTGCAATAACTATTGGAACCGGGCACTTACTCGTTACCTGTTCAAAATCGTCACAGTAATAAGTCTTAACAATATCGGTTCCCATTTCAGCTAGAACTCTTGAAGCTAATGCTAAGAACCTGGCATCCCGTTTTTCAAGCTCTTTTCCGACTGCGGTAATTCCAAGTACAGGTATTCCGTAATCATGAGCATCAGTTACAACTTGAGCTAGATTCGTTACTGTTTGAGTTTCGTAGTCAGAACCGATAAATACCGAAACCCCTACACCAACAACATTATGACGAATTGCTTCTTTTATTGAAGTAACAATCCTTTCATTCGCTAGATCCTTCCCTAACGTTGTAGGACCGCCTGAAACACGAAGTACCATTGGTTTTTCCGTATTTTTCGGAATACATGCTGCAAGTGTACCTCTTGTTAAATATAGCGAATCCGTGTATGGAAGTAAGTCTCTGACAGTTTCCTCAGGCTTTTCTAAACCTCTTATTGGCCCTAAGAAATAGCCATGATCTATCGCAAGCATTACTGCCCTCTTATTTGGTAATATTTTGTTTAATCGATTTAGAAATCCCCAACTCACTATCTATTCACTCCTTAACTTGATTTCTGGATTCTTTATATTAACAACATCTCTTTCCAAAATATGCGGAGATTTAATGAAGAGGGCTTTAAAGGTTTTGTCAGTTTGATTGATAAGGTAATGAGCATCGCCTGGTCGGCATTGAATCATATCACCTGGTATTGTAGGAACTTTAATACCATTAATATAGAAATCTATCTGCCCTTCGAGGATATAGAAAATTTCTTCGCAAACTGTATGATAGTGGTTTTGGAAGTCTTGACCTGGTTTCAATACAACCACACCAAGATCTACGTTGGGACCTTTTGTTAAATATTTCGGCCCGTTGTCGCCAAACCGATAATCGAATTCATTTTCGTGAACTTTCTTCATCCCTTCACCTCCTTTCACATTATTCTATACCAGGTGCCTTCCACATATGAGTCGTTAAACCACGATCAGCAAGTTGAAGCTGTTCTCGATATACACTTCTCCATTTTTCATAGATTTCTAGGTATTGGTCATGGTTTTCATTGTTAGGTAGGTGTGTCCTCTCCCACTTTACAACTTGGTTAACTGCTTGATGGATATTCTCATAAATTCCTATGCCAATCCCCGCAATTAATGCGGTGCCCAGTGCTGCTGTTTCTTTAACTACAGGTACTTTCACGGGCACTCCAAGGACATCTGCAAGGGTTTGACTCCAAAGCTTTCCTTTCGAAGCACCACCTGTGAAAATAACTTCACTAGGATAATAACCAGTTTCTTCTTCTATAATCTTTAAGTTTCCTAGCGTAATAAGTGCAGCATTTTCTTGAATAGATTTAAACATTTCTTTTTTACCAGTCATTAGTGGGTCTAGAGTGAGGTTAATAAAAGCTGGAGATGCGTGGCGCCAAGAGCTATAATTCATCGTATCTGAAAATATAGGAATAATCCCATTTGCCCCGATTGGAACATTTTTTGACTTTTCCTCTAAAATTTCATACGGGTCTCTACCGGACACTATTGCCTCTGCTTTTTCCAAATCACAAAATGCATCACGAAACCATCTCATTACAAGCCCAGGGAAAAATGCAATGGTTTCTAGCTGCCATAATTCAGGTACGGCATGGCAGTTAACCCGGATACGGCCACTTTTGTCAACTAAAGGCTGTCTCACATTGACTTCCTGCTGCCAAAATGATCCACCTGACACAACAGTCTGCCCCGCTTTTACCGCACCGACGCCAACTGAAGCCATTTGAGCATCTCCGCCTCCACAAATAACCGGAGTTCCTGAATTCAAACCTGTATACGATGCTACTCCATCCGTCACGTAACCGATAACGGTACCAGCTTCATTTACCGGTGGAAATAAAATATTTTTTAGTCCGCACATTTTTGCTACATCACTTTCCCATTTCCTTTTCTCAATATCAAATATTCCTGTAGTACATCCATTTGAAGGATCCACTTGTAGTTTCCCTGACAATTTATAAAGAATCCAATCATTAATCATAGTCATGTCAGTAGCTTTTTCATAAATCCCCGGTAAATGATTTTTTATCCACAAAAGCCTAGGCAATGCCCCTAATGCAAACATTTGACCTGATAACCTATAAATCTTGTATTCTAATTCAGGATCTAGTTCCTTTAAAGCTTTGACCTCATCCGAAGCTCGAGCATCTACATTTGCACAAGCCCAGATCTCCTTACCCGTTTCATCATAAAGGACAATTCCTTCCCTCATACTCGTAGCACTTATCGCTTTTATTTTTTTTGCGTCAACTCTTGTTTCTTCAATAACAGACTTTACACACTGAACGACTAACCTCCAGTTTGTTTCCCAATCAAAATCCATAGATCCTGGATACTTTTCATTTGATAAATGGTTCCATTCTATTTGTGAAAACCCAACTTGATTTCCTAATTGATCAAACAAAACAGCGCGAATACTGCCAGTACCAGCATCAATTGCTAGAATGTACGCCATTAATTTATTTCACCTCCATATTGAGTAATGAAATAGCTGTAACTTCATCTGTTATTAATGTCGTAATATACTTACCTTTTAAAGCTCTGTAGTTGGCATCAATTTTTTCTCTCCACCGGTCACGGCTATAACATTTAAGGCCCTTAGACTCTTCAAGTCTGTTCCGATTAACCTTTTATGGTGTGGCAAATCAATAATTTTGCCATTTCGATCGTAAAATTGACCTAAAATATCGGCGACTCCATTCTGATGTTTTATAAATGTCAGTTCGTTCATGGTCATTTTTTCTTCCTGAATAATTGTGGCATCTGGATAAATACCGCCAATTCCAACAAAGATATATTTTGTGAATTTAGCCAGCTCGAGAACTTCATTTATTGAAGGTTCAGATAAAAATTTTCCTGCCATTTCTTCAGTTGGAGCTATAAATGGAGCAGGAATTACATTTATATCCTGGAACTTTTCCAAACCGCCCTATTTTTGGCGATGATTATGGAGATAGTAATGAACTCCCCCAGTTAAGGTTACAACTGAAATATGACTAATGGGTTCAATTGTCAAGTATTCAATCGTTTTAGAAACGGCTCTTCCCCAACCTAAGCCAACCATATCATTCGGTTGCAATTTGTTTTGTAAATACTGAGCCGCTGCCTTTGATAAAGAAACGCTCAAATCCACTTTATTTAGAGGGCTTGGTATAATATAGGCATTTTTTAGATAAAAGCCTTCTTTGAATTCTTTTTCGATACTTAAACCATTTTTACCAATCCCTTTAATTTGGAATTGTACAATTCCTTCAGACCTGGCCCGCTCCAGCATTCTAACAACCTTGGCCCTTGACAATTCTAGTAAATCAGCTACCTCATTTTGAGTTAAGTTCTCTTTATAGTAGTACCAGGCTACTTTCATCAGCATATTTTCCGTACAATGATCTTGGCTCATCTACTACTACACCCCTTAACAAAAGTTCCCCATGAAAAAAATTGTTCACCTTCATATTAGAAATATATCCGTAATTTAAATAATAAGACCTGACAAAATAAGTTTCCGAACATTCAAAATTCCATTTCCGACTGGTAATACTATTGTAATTTTTGCTGTAATAATTAACTACAGTTGTCTTCAAATACTGAAGAATTAAATCGTAATTTTTTTCGGATAGTTTGTAAGCGTTTCTGAACTTTTTATTGGGGTGTTGACAAAAGTCCAATGAATCGCACTGAAGTGACTCTTCTAGAATTAGATCAGCTCCTAAAATGCTAACCATTAAAATAAAAAAAGAATCAGAGCAATTTTCCTGATTCTTTTTCTACTATTAAATTGCACTTAGGTATGTGAAACAATTAATTTATTCACAATCACCATCTAAAACAAACTCCCCAAATCCAACTGGAATGTTAAAGTTTGATCCTTTTGATAACATATACTCTTCACCACTGTGGATTAGTATAGCGATTTTCCAATAGACTTTTTAAAACAGATATTTCCTGTAATAACCGCTCTCCCACATTGGTTTCTAGAACCTTTTTTCTCTCGAGTTCTTTTTCCACCAATCTCTTTACTGATAAAACATCTGACCCTTTTAGTAGAACATCTTTTTTTGAATTAAATTTTTCATGGGCTACGAGTTGTATACCGCAGGAATTATATAATAAAGTGTAACCAGCAATACCAGTTGTTGATTGATAAGCTTTAGAAAATCCTCCATCAATAACAATCAACTTCCCGTTTGCTTTAATTGGATTCTCTCCTTTTATTTCTTTAACAGGTGTATGGCCGTTTATTATATGGCCTATGTTAGGATTAAGATTCATTTCTGCTAAAATTTTACAGCAGATTTCCTCTTTTTCACGTAAATGATAGTATGGATTCTTAATCTCTTTATGGGTTTCTTTGTCTTTAATAAAATACCTTTCAAAGGTCGTCATTGCTCTTTTCCCAAATAATGATGAAAATTCTCCTGTCCATAAATACCAGACCATATCTGTTGCAAGATCATCTGTCTCTTCAGGATGTGCAAATGCATGTCGTAAATAATGTTCAAAAATATCAAGTAGATCGCGACCTGCATAGGTTTGATTTTCAATCACCATTTTTTCCATATTTCCATTTTCATCAATTGGGATGCATCCATGTATTAATAAATTCCCATTATATTTCAAATAAAGACTGCCTTTCTTCATGAGAAAATTCATATGTCTAGCCAACTTTTCCGAATGCTGGACAAAAAACAATAGTCTGTCCAAGACTTGCTCTTCTTCCTCTATTAATTCACTAGGATTATCTGGATTTATAGTTGCAAAGCAAGAATTTTCTAATGGGTAAGTTTTCCCATTAATTGTTATTTCATTTTTGTCATAATCAATTTTTTCAAGCAAAAGCCTTTCTGACATATTAAAATATGGTCGTCTCTTTATAATTGGCATTTCAAGCTTGAACTGAATAATTGCAATCGCTTGATGGATTTTAGTGATTTGCAAAAGTTCATGATCAGACTTTTTTTTATCCGAATTGCTCTTGGGTCTAAACGCTAGATTGTCCTTATAGTACTTTTCCGCAAGATTAAGAAGTGGTATAAGATTTATCCCATACACATCTTCAATAATACTTAAGTTGTCGTACCTGGCACAGATACGAATAATATTAGCTAGGCAAACCTTTGATCCAGCAAAGGCGCCGATCCATAGGACATCATGATTTCCCCATTGAATATCAACAGAATGATAATTAATTAGAGTATCCATAATTTTATCAGGTTCAGGTCCGCGATCATAAATATCACCCACGACATGTAGATGGTCAACTACCAACCGCTGAGTAGAATAAGCCAGACCTGTTATAAGCTTATCTGCCTGACCAAGAGAAATAATTTGCTGAACGATTTTTGAATAATATGCTTTCTTATTTGTGAATTCATCCGTTTTGTAAAGTAACTCTTCTATTATATAAACAAACTCTTGAGGCAATGCTTTATGTAATTTAGAGCGTGTATATTTAGATGACGAATAAGAAATTAACTTTATCATACGGTCAATGATTACTGTGTACCATTGATGTAATTCTTGTTTATTTACACACTTATCTCTAATTAATTTTAATTTTTCTTCAGGATAATAAACTAACGTCGCAAATTCATTAAGTTCTGTATCAGATAGTTCGTCTTGAAATAGGTCTCTTATTTTCTCTTTTACTCTACCCGAACCATTTCTTAACACATGTTGAAAAGCTTGATACTCCCCGTGTAAATCACTGACAAAATGCTCTGTCCCTTTTGGCAAATTAAGGGTGGCTTCAAGATTAATAATCTCAGTTACCACCTTTTCTTCACTATCATATTTATGTGCAAGTAAATCTAAATATTTTATGTTCAACTTTATGATATCTCCTTCTATTTTCTTCATTTATTTTTCGAGCGAAGATTCGGTTTATTACCTACATGATAAATGTAAACTCGACTGTATTTTATAATAGTAGATTACATTTTTAGAGGAAATCTATACATTGTACTCAACAAAGTGTATTGGGTGATTACAAGGAAGATACAAGTAAATTTACAACTTTGAAACAAGTTGTACCTAAATTCGAAACATCCAGTTCTTATCATTCTCTTATATAGTTCGAGCTTTTTAGACAATAATATAAGGGAGATTTAAAAATGAACAAGTTTTGTATTATTTATCCACAAACTAGTAGACAAAGCCATATCTGGGGGTACTTTCTTTTATGAAATATTTAGTTCTTTCAATTATGATTAGCTTACTATTATCTTTTAATAGTTGTTTTTCCAAAAACAATAATTATAATGATTCTAGTGCAAAAAAAGAGAATCACCAAATAAATATAGAAAACGCTAATATAAAGAAAAACGCAACATTAGATATACCTGAAAATGTAATGAATAAAACGAAGCAAAGTAATGCAATTAGAACTGTTTCACACCCTGATGTAATGACAGTTTTAGTAAACAAAAAATATTTTTTACCTAAAAATTATGTTCCAAAAGATCTAGTTTATCCAAATGTTTCATTCATTTTTAAAGAAAAGCTTGAAAAACGAAAAATGAGAAAAGAAGCAGCAATCGCATTAAAGAAATTATTTGCTGGAGCTCAAAAAGATCATATCTATTTAAGTGGTGTTTCAGGATATCGCTCATATGCGACTCAAAAAGTTCTTTTTAATCGATATGTAAAAGAAGATGGCTATGTTAATGCAAGAAAGTATAGTGCATTACCCGGTTCAAGTGAACACCAATCAGGATTAGCAATTGATGTAAGTAGTAGCACTGGAAAATGTGCGGCTACAAGCTGTTTTGCTAATACAAAAGAAGCTAAATGGCTTGATAAAAATAGCTCTAATTATGGTTTTATTATTCGATATCCAAAAGGTAAAGAGCAGATCACAGGTTACAAATACGAACCTTGGCATATTCGGTATGTTGGCGTAACAACAGCAAAACAAATAAAAAAAAGAAACTTAACCTTAGAAGAATATTTAAACGTCTATCCAGTTTCAAAATAAAAAAATCTAAGAACATAGTATCTCTTATTGATAAAAGGCTATGATTAAAATACATAGCCTCTTTATGTATTCAGTTTTTATGACTTCCGTTCATTTAAAATGAGCTCTTTGCTTTAACCTTAGTCTCCTCACAATTATTATGATTACTTCTACTGCGTGTTGGCCGTCCTTTGTAATTTTTAGTCCTTAATGTCTATTAAAATAGATCAGGTTTACCTACATCATTTCATTTATGATCGATGTTACAATGTGTAGTGAATCCCATTCTCCACTTGAAAATTTTATAATCGGGTATTTTTTTGGAAATAGCTTATTTCGGATATCTTCAGCTGAATTCCCTTCTTTATGTAAGGTTAATACATTATGTTTAATAGATAATAAATAGTCTCGTTTTCGTTCAAGCGCTGCACGACCATCTTCTATAAACCCTGCGTGGCTGCAAAATACATCTTGAAAATCATAAGTTAATACTCGCTCTAATGAGTTAATAATTGTAGGGATACATTCTTCTGCTAATACGACTTTTGTCCGCTCACTTACAAATAAATCTCCCGTAAATAATTGACCAGTCTCCTGATTTAATAATGCTTTATGATCAAAAGCATGGCCGGGTGTATCGATTACTTTCCATGTCGCATTTCTTGATGTAAACGTTTCAGGTATAGCCTTAGCGTGAAACGGCTTTCTCTTTCCCCAAAAAAGTTGCCTATATAAAGGATAATCTGCATGTCTTGCGCAATAATCAATTGTTTTTTCACTTAAATAAATTGGTAGATTCTTAGTTTTTTCAATATAAGAAGCACAACCTGAATGATCTTCATGAGAATGAGTTATCATTACTTGATCAAAATCTGCTTGGTCAATAAAAGATTCGAAATATCTATGTAAAGACTGCGATCCTGTATCAATTAAAACTCCATCCACTAAATAACTGTAAACATTTAATGAAACACTTAGATATTTAACTTCCCCATTCAAGTAGGAGACGCCATTTTTCTCTCCTAAGTTTGAATTTTTCTTTAAAAACATCACCTTTCATCTCCTTAGTATTAAATAATAAAGATATATAATGCTTAAATTTTTTTATACTTTAAATATTCTGATTTTAAATTTAACATTTAAATGAATGAATAGCCACTCATTTTTTTAATTGAACTGAACTGTCATTTAGTACATTAAAAAAGGACTTGATTTAGCTCATTGCTAAGATTTTCACAGCTTCCACGATCGAATGATAATTGGATAATTTGATTTTCTCCTATTTTATTGTGCAATACTTCCTTTGCAGAATCAGTTATTTGAAAATCCATTTATATGCCCTCCTTAAAGTAAAGAAATTGTACTATCAAAAGACTATTTAAAAATTTTATAATAATCATCATAGCTAATGGCTTATAATCTTTTTCTCAGATTAGTTTCATTCCAGATTGATAATTTGTGTTTTCCTGTTTGCATCATATTATTCTTAGGAAAAAATCTGATCAATTTCTTGAATTTCTTCATTCGTTAAATTGACTTCAAGTGTTTTCAGATTTTGCAAGACTTGTTCTGCCCGTTTTGCTCCTGGAATGATGACGTCAATGGCTTCACGGGTAAATACCAGGCAAGAACGACATGGGCAACTTCTGTTCCTTTTTCACCGGCAATTTTACGAACTTTTTCGATTTTTTTCAGGTTTTCCTCAAAAACACCCTCTCGGAATTGCTGGCGTTTTCTCATTTTTTCACTTAAATCGGTATTTTTATTATATTTGCCTGTTAATAATCCTGAAGCAAGTGGGAAGTACGGTATAAAGGAAATGCTATTTGCAGCAACATTGGGGAACAATTCTTTCTCGGCCCCGCGGCTTAGCAGATTATACTCCCCTTGGAAGACATCCACATAACCATCTTTATTGGCTTCTTTCAATTGCTCAATCGAAAAATTGGAAACACCGATTGCTCTGATTTTCCCCTCATCCTTCAATTGTTTTAGGGCTCCGACGGCTTCATCCTTTGGCGTATCCTGATCAGGGAAATGAATATAAAATAAATCAATGTAATCCGTTTGCAGACGTTTTAGGCTCTCTTCGACAGATTGTTTTAAAAAAGCAGGCGAATTATCAATTACAACTTCAGAACCAACAAATTTATGGGCTGCTTTCGTAGCAATTACAATTTCTGAGCGATTACCATTTTCTTTTACGACTTCACCAATGATCTCCTCAGAACGTTTGGGACCGTACATAAAAGCTGTATCTAATAAATTTATCCCGTTTATTAGCCCTGCGCGAACTAATTCCCTACCAGTTTCTTCATCAAGATTATGAAAAAGATTGTGACCGCCTACTGCGTTTGTTCCTAAACCAATTGGATTGACATATAAATCTGTTTTCCCGATTCGAACGTGCTCTGCCATTTAACTTTCAACTCCATTCTAGTATTATTTTTCTTTACGGATACGAACGTCTTTTTTTCTTTTAGTTCTTGGGGTTACAATCACCACATTGTTACTTTACAATCATTACACCACAATGCGCATGCTGGACCACTTTATGGCTTACACTTCCCACGAGCAGTTCTGAAAAGAGGCTAAGTCCCCTGCTTCCCATTACGATTAGGTCGTAATCTCCCTCTTTTGCCTTCTTGCATATCATCTCTGCAGGATCTCCAATATGGTATTCGCAATCGTATTGGATAGATGACCCTGAAAGAACTTGTTCAGATTCCTCAAAAATCATCTTAGCTTCCTCTTCTAGCAATTGTTTAATATCCACTCCGAAAGCAACTGTATTGTAATTGTTACTTGGAATAACGTGAAGAAGCGTTATATGTGCATTTATCCCCATATTTTGCGCCAACCATTCAGCCGATTTCAATGCATGTTTGGAGTGTTCAGACCCGTCAACTGGAACCAAAAACCGTTCATACATGTTCTCTCTCTCTCCTTTTTATATAATGTTATCTTTATAATTAAAAAATGACGTTGATTATCGCTATAAACTTTAGAATAATAACTTTTATATCTGTAGGTGCGAATTATCCCGATGTATTGGAAAAAAGTTTCATTGAAAGTTACTGCCAATTGAACAAATGAGTCTTAAACCATTCCACGGCTTCGCTGCTCGACTGATCGAAATACTTCTTGTATGGGTCAAAATGTCCTCCCGATATCAGCACCAATTTTTTGGGCTCAAGAGCTTGCTCGTAAGCAGCAAGTGACAGATCGGTAGGAGTTATAAAATCGTTTTTTGCAACCAACATTAACAGTGGGCTAGGACTTATATTGGCAATAAAAGCTCCCGGCTCATAACCTCTAGATAACTCAATCGAACGAAGCGTAACTTTGTTAATAAATTTCTCTGAGCCTTTCAAATAGAATTCAATTGCATCCTTCGATTTATATACGCTATTTTCAAATTCTCCTCCTGGTACGACCGAATAATAAACGGGATCTTCACCGCGTTGCCTGTTTAATCTATCTTCTGCAAACGAAGACAACAACTCTGTTAGCGCTTCTCCGTTCACTCTTCTTTGGGCAATTTTCGAGCCGCTGATTGTCGGAACCTGAGATACGATGCATTTTACTCGTTTATCGGTCGCGCCAACTACCAAAACATGTCCCCCGCTGTAGCTTGTACCCCATACCCCGATTGCATTGCTGTCGACTTGAGGTAGCGAGCTTGCGTATGTTATTACATGCCGGTAGTCCTCCAATTGCTGCCAAGGATCTATTTCGTGCCTTGGAGTTCCATCGCTGTCTCCAAAATTCCGATGATCGAACAACAATACAGCAAATCCGTTGGTAGCGAACTTCTCAGCGTAAGGCTCCAAAAACATCTCCTTCAGTCCCGCATATCCATGTGCCATCACAATGGCCGGGATCGGCGTAATATCATCGCGTTGAGGCAAATAAATCCATCCTCTAAGCATGGTTCCTTCAGCATTTATTTCCACATCATTTTTCGTAAAACCCGATTCTTTATTCATTACACGTTTACTCCTTTTATGATCTAAAGGAAGTGTAGACTGCTCCACATTCTTCTCCTTTGAATAATAAATTACATTTCGAACTTTAATTAAATTGAAATGCAGGGAGCTGTCTGCCTGCTTTAAACGATTCAACCGTGGCGGGTAATACCGTTTCAAATAAACGTTATCCTTATTCAAACAATGTGAACACGATCCGGTGCCAGTTCTTTAAAATCCTGTATAGATTTAATATTGCGCGCTGTAGCGACCACTTTGTCTCCTGCATTTAGCAGCTGTTGCACAAATTCTCTACCGAATCCTGTTGAAGTTCCTGTAATAAACCATACTTTACTCATCTTTATCATTTCTCCCTTTTTTATTAGTTCAGATCTAATCCTCTGCTTTAATGACAATACTTGACCTTGACAGTGATCGATCGATTACTTATTTTAATTTGATTATTTTTAATAGTATCCCTTAAAAATTTTCTACATATTGCAACCTTCACGTAGTTTGCAAAATCTTAAAGGAGATTCTCCAATCTTTAAACCATATATGCAGTTGCTTTAATCACAACAAATAGTAAAACGCTTCATTCAAGAACATTCATTCTCAAATAAACAAAAAAATTAAAATTTGTTTGCATTCCCCCTTTCAGTTCTTTACTTCATATTATCTTGATGCGCCTTGATTTGGAACTGTTGTGCTATATGTCTCACGTTTAAATTTAACTGAATAGAACAATATATAGGCAACAATTATCGTTGCAAACAAATTAAGAAATACTAGTGCTAAGTTTAAATTGAAAAATTTTGTAAGTACTCCGACTCCTATAACAGGAACGATAAATCCAATATAAGCAACAAAATAAAAAGCTGATATTACACGAGGTCTAGACTCCGGTTCTGGCAGTTTACCTGCAAAAAATAACGCATTCTGAAAAGTCCATCCTCCACCTAGAGCTTGTGTGAATACACCTATCCAGAGTAAGGGTAAACTTGATGTTTGACCTGAAATAACAATAAGCCACGTACCAACAAGTAGAAACAGTATACCTAATCTGATACGAGTAATTGGATGATTCGGTCTAGGTATGAACTGAGCTGTTGCTGATCCACTTAAAAGGACGAAAAATATTAAACCTGAAATAAAGTGATTAGACGTATGAATTATATTTTTTACAAAAATAGGAATTAGAGCAAACGCAATTCCTTGTAACGTAAAAACTGTAAAAATAGGAAGTGCTGACATTGCCCAAAAATGTGAACGAATCTTTTTGGGAACACCTAGTGATATCTTGTTTTTTGCACGCTTTTGCTCAGGTGAAACGATATCTTTTGACAACGTTTCAAGAATTATGATTGAAATGATCAAGAAAAAAATCAGAATGTAAAATGGTAATTTTAACGGTTGAACGGGGATATATTGCAACATGAAAGCAGCAATTAATGGTCCAAGTCCAAAACCAACAAGAACTGTAACTCCTGATAATTTGAGTGCTGTACCTGTGTCTTTTGGAGAAGTATGTCTCATTAAGAAAGCAACTGCAGTACCTGTAAAAGCACCGTATGCAATCCCTTCTAATATTCTTCCAGCATATAACATCCACGCTTCAGTATTACTTAGCAATAATATGGTAGAAACAATAGAAAATAGGATACTAATACGGATTACTTTTTTTAATCCCCATATGTTCCCTTTTGCTCCAACAATAAGTAAAGTTGGTAAAAGAAAAACAGCATAAATAGCAAATAAAATTGTAATTTGCAAACTACTTAAATGATAATATTCGCTATACAAAGAAAACATTGGCGTAACAAAAGTTGCACCACATGACATCAATAATATAATTAATAACATTCTTTTCATATTTACATTCCTTTCTATTTTTTACTGTTCGTTCTCAAAAAATCAAAAAAATAATTGTGCTAAAAATAATGGAATTCAAATGTTTGTATGTTCACAAACATTTTATCTGTTGCTATTTTAAGAATGTTCATTCTAAAATAATTTTCATTCCTCCTATAGATTACAAATAAAAGTAAAATTTCTCCCTTTATAAAATGCTGATTGGTCATTACTATTGAAGACTAAACAATTAAATTTCAAAATCCACAATAATACTGTCAGTCATACCAGCTTCAATCATGTACGAAACTGCCTTTTGGTGTTCTGGATGTGGACCATAGGCTTTTAGTGCTTCTATGCTTTCAAATCGAACAGTTAAGCCAATATCAAATCCTTGATTCCGCTCGGAAAAATTGTGATTACAACGTAAATCAACAATGCCTGGTATCGAATTTGCCAAACTTTGCAGCTGTTGAATCACATTATCCTTTTGTTCCTTTGTGGTCATTTTATCGAACTTGATGATTACAACATGTTCAATCATGCCGTCACCTCCGTTTTAATAGTTAAAAAATCTTTCATCATTTCTATCTTTTATCTTATAGATTATTAACTCTTTTATCGTTCTCAATTGAAAAACAAATATTCCTTCCGAGACTAACATGTTGATTATTTGGCGTAAAATACTCATTTAATTTTGTTATTCTGTATTTCTATAAATATTGAAATTATAAATATAATTTGGTTACACATAAAAGCATTAGCTCCTTACTTATATATTTAAACATATTGAGAACGAACGGTAAATAATTATTTTTTACCATTTGTTCTCAAATTTTAATTTGATCATTATTATCACAAAGTAATGTACAGCTATTTTTATTTAAATTTCCATACACTTTTTTAATAATTGATGATTCACGAGAATGCGTGGTGAAGAGCATGACAATTGGACCAAAATCACATAATTTCTTTTACTTTCACTTTTCTATTAGTACCTGTGTATCTTCTATGAATAAAATTAGCAATTAATCGAGCTAATAAATTAAATAATAGTACCATAACGATCAACACTGCAGCCGACTTTGCAGCAATTTCGTGAGCGTCTGGAACAATACCTTCAGAATTCAATTTCCAAATATGAACTGCTAATGTTTCTGCAGGACGAAAAATATTAAATGGATTCATTTGACTATTAATTGGAGCAATCGAATTTAAAACTGGAGTTGTTAATCCTGCTGTATAGATTAGCGCTGCTGCTTCTCCAAATATTCTGCCTGCGGATAGAATAATTCCAGTAATGAGTTGTGGAATTGCTGTTGGAATACTAATTTTAACGATTGTTTGCCATTTTGTAGCCCCTAACCCAAAACTACCTTCTTTAATATTTTTCGGAACATCTAGTAGTGCTGTTTCTGATACACGGGTAAGACTTGGTAAATTTAATATTGTAATTGCTAAAGAACCTCCAATTAAAGAATAGCCCCAACCAGTCATTGTAACAAATACAAGTAATCCGAATAAGCCAACTACAATTGATGGTAAAGAAGCTAAAGTTTCTATACAAAGTCTCACAAAAGTTAGAAATTTCCCTGGCTTTGCATATTCTGCCAAATAAATACCTGATCCTAATCCAAGAGGTATAGAAATAGCCAATGTTAATACTAAAATATAAAATGAATTAAATAATTGAGGACCAATGCCTCCCCCGGCTTGCGTATTACTTGGTCTTCCAAATAAAAAGTTTGGGTCCCAAAATCCCCAACCATTTGAAATGATTTCCCATAGTAGATAAATAAGTAGTAAAACAATTAAATATGAAACGATATAGAGAATGATTGTCCATAATTTATCAATACTTCGAGCATTCATTAATCTTGTCCCCCTATCTTTTACCAATTAATCGAATAATTAAAATAAAGAAAAATGAAATGAGTAGTAAAATCATCGCCAATGACCATAACGCATTGTTCCATGGGGTTCCATTCATCGTATTCGCCATATCCATTGTTAATATACCAGTTAATGTGACAGTGGGATCAAAGATGCTTTTAGGGAATTGAAGAGTATTACCAATAACCATCTGAACTGCTAAAGCTTCACCAAAAGCTCTAGCTAAACCTAGTACTACACCAGTCAATACATTAGTGATAGCAGCAGGAACAATAGCCTTAGTAATTGCTTGCCATCGGGTAGAACCTAATCCATAAGAAGCCTCTAAATAATCTTTTGGAACTGCTCTAATAGCATCTGATGCTATACTGGCAATTGTTGGAAGAATCATAATACTCAATACTATTATTCCGGCAATTAAACTAAAACCAACCCCACCAATATGATTCCGAATAATCGGAACTAGAATTGTTACCCCCAGAAATCCGTAGACAACTGAAGGAATACCGACTAGTATTTCTAAAACAGGTTTTAATATTTTATCTCCAAAAATCGGTGAAATATAATTCATAAAAATAGCTAAGGCGATTGCAATTGGTGCTGCAATAATAACTGCCCCAATTGATACTACGATTGAACCAGTAATAAATTTTAATGCTCCAAACCTAGGATTTTGTGCGTCATTTGGGCTCCAATTAGGAGAAAATAGCATTTCAAATAATGAAATATTACTCTGAGTAAATGATTGTATTCCTTTACCTACAATAAAAATAATAATCAAAATCGTAGTAAGTACCATTAAAATACCGCAAAAGGTTACTAATGTTCTTCCTAAGTATTCATTTGCAAAATAATTTTTTTTTCTTATTTTCATAAATAACTCCTAATAATAATATAAGTGCTAATAAAGGGTGCCTAATCAAACTTAATTTGAAATAGAACACCCTTTAGAGTTAGATCATTATTTTAAATTACCCATTTTAGACATTGGTATATAACCCATTTCTTCAACTTTCGCTGAAAAATCATCGCCTTTAACAAAATCTATATAACTTTTTACAGGGTCTTTTAAATCGCCTTTTGTAATCATATACTCGTACGAATAAAATGGATATTTTCCATTTGTTATATTATCAATTGAAGAATCATTTCCATCAATTTTAACAATTGTTAAGGCATTCTTCTTATCTCCAACTAGATATGAATTTGCTAGATATGAAATCGTCCCAGGAGTACTATTAATTGCTTGCTCTACAGCTCCATTTGAATCTTGAACTGTACCGACTGAATCGTTTATTTTCACACCACTCATAACTGTTTTTTCAAAAGCTGCTCTTGTTCCAGAAGCAGCTGGACGATTGATCACATTTATTTTCTCGTCTTTGCCCCCAACATCTTTCCAATTAGTAACTGCCCCTGAAAAGATATCTTGAATTTGTTTTAACGTTAATGAAGAAACAGTAACATCTTTATTAACAATAATCGAATAACCGATACCTGCAACTTTTGTTTCAACTAAATCCTTTGCAAGAGCCGGATCACTAAGTTTTTCAGCAGCTGGTACATCTGAATTCCCAATTTGAACTGCTCCTGATGTTACTTGGTTCACCCCGGTTCCACTTCCTCCACCTTGTATAGTAATCGAAACACTTGGATTATTACTCATGAATTCTGTAGCAGCTTCCTCAGCTAAAGGCTGCAATGCAGTTGAACCAGCCGCTGTAATTGTGCCACTTAATTTTCCGCCACCAGTTTGATTCTTTTTATTCGTATTTTTTTGAGTGTTACATCCTACTAAAATGACTGCTACTAATAAAAATGAAAATATCAGTTTAATATTACGTTTCATAACTTACCTCCAAAAAGCAATTTGTTTAACTTTCAAAGTGTTGCACTTTATATTTACAAAAAATAGTTTATGTCAAATAAAAGCTGCTATTCAATGTAGATTCATTCACTCTCGATTCTTTTACTTTTCAAAATTTTTATAGTTTCACCGTTATTGGTTTAAAAAATAATGTTTACCTTTTACAAGATAATAAATATTTTCAGCAATATTTGTTGCATAGTCTGCAATTCTTTCTAGATATCTGCAAATAAATGCCATTTGCATTAAATTTGTAACGTGATCAGGTGAATCGGCGATACTATTCATTAAAAATTTAACAGTTTCTCCATATAAATCATCTACTTGATCATCGATTTCACCAATTTCTTTAGCCGCATGTAAATCCTCTGAGCGATAAGCATCCACCGCTCTAGATAACATATCAATTCCTAGTTCATGCATTTTTTCAATATTTTCTAATGGTAAATTTTCTTGTCGATCACGTATCCTAATCGTCGATTTCGCAATATTTACAGCATAATCTGCTACTCGTTCAAGGTCATGTGAAATTTTTATAGCTGTTAAATTCCTTCTTAAGTCTACGGCTACGGGTTGTTGTCTAGTAATGATTACAACGATTAATTCATTTATCTCTTCTTCTAGTTTATTAATACGATCATCTTCATCAATTACTTCTAAAGCTTTTTCAATATCTTCAGCTCGAAAAGCATCCATACTTTTAATTACAGCCTTTTTTGTTTTCTCAGCTAATTGGATGATTAATTCTTGCAAGGTCCTTAAATCTTCTTCAAATTTATGTCTCATAAATGATCACCTCCTAATCCTTCTATTAACCGAAACGTCCAGTGATATAATCCTCTGTACGTTTATCTTTTGGTGTAGAAAATAATTTATTCGTATCAGAGTATTCAACTACTTCACCACTTAAGAAAAAAGCAGTTCGATCAGATACACGAGCAGCTTGTTGCATATTGTGAGTAACGATAATAATACTGAATTCCTTTTTCAGATTATGTATAAGCTCTTCTACTTTTAATGTAGATATAGGATCTAATGCAGATGTGGGCTCATCCATTAAAATAACATCTGGTTCAATTGCTAAACATCGCGCTATACATAATCGTTGTTGCTGACCTCCTGAAAGACCAAAAGCATTTTCATGGATACGATCCTTCACCTCTTCCCAAATCGCAGCACCCTTTAAACTTTTTTCAACTATTTGATTTAACTCTTTTTTATCTTTAATACCTTGAATTTTTGGTCCATAAGCTACATTTTCCCAAATCGATTTAGGAAAGACGTTTGGTTTTTGAAATACCATACCAACATGGGTTCGTAATTCTTCAACGGGATAATTTTTATCAAAAATATTTTGATCACGATATAAAATACTACCCTCAGTTCTAACGGTTGGTACTAATTCAACCATTCTATTTAAAGTTTTTAAATAGGTGGATTTACCACAACCACTAGGTCCAATTATTGCTGTCACTTCATTTTCATAAATACTTAAATTGATATCTTTTAACGCTTTATCTTGACCATACCAAAGAGATAAATTCTGTGTATCATAAACAATAGGTGTTTTAAAATTAGACTGTTCTTCATTGTTTTTTTTTAGATCATTTTTTTCTTTAATCATTGTATTAGTCATGTATTTTGATACCCTTCCATTTTGAAGTTTTATTACTATACTTGAACTCTTAAATTTCAATTCGCCTCCAGTCGCTAATCTCCCTTATTTTTGCTACATTCGTTTTAATTACTTCGTCTTTACTTCTTGCTTAACAAGCGTCAATTTTACAATCCTATAAATATTAGTTAGATTTCCCTATTAACGAAGTAACATACTAATCAGAATTGTAAAGAAAAACTCACTATTCTAGTTGTAAAAGGAAGCACAAAAAGTCAACCCCCATATTCGAGCAAGCTGCCAACTTCATTTAACTATCATTATCCTTAAATAATAGGAACTTCCGGTACTAGAAAGTGTCCATCGATTTAATTCTTCTCTACAGTCATCAATTTCCATGTATGCTAAACAAAAATATGGACCAGAAATCTGGTCCATATCATATCTTGGTATTTAGGTACATTTGTCATCTATTAGTTTACACGTAAAATGATTTTACCTAAGTTCTTATTTGCTTCCATATGTTTATGAGCATTTTGTATATCTTCAAATTGGAATACTTGGTCAACAATAGCTTTTATTTTGTTTTGAATGAATAACGGCATTGCGTTTTGAACAAATTCTTTTGTTAATTCTTTTTTATACTCATCGCTTCTAGGAGTTAATAGCGTAGCTTTTAATTGAACTCTCTTTTGAAGAAGTTCCATTAAATTCACTTTGTTAACTTCAGACCCACCTAAAATACCTATCATGATCCAACGCCCATCGGTTTTTAAACTCTTTAGATTTCTCTCCCAATAGGATGCCCCAATAAAATCTAGAATCAAATCTACACCTTGGTTATTTGTAGCTATTAATGCTTCTTCTTCAAATGATTGTTCTTTATAATTGATGCAAACATCTGCTCCTAATGAACGGCAAAAATCTAATTTATCTTGTGAACCAGCTGTGGTAATGACTTTTGCTTGAGTCATTTGTTTTGCTAATTGTATTGCTGCAGTACCTACACCACTTCCTCCTGCATGGATCAATACAGTATCTTGATCAGTCAATTCACCTAACCAAAACAGAGTTTGATAAGCTGTTAAGAATACCTCTGGAATGGCTGCAGCTTCTTCAAAAGAAAGATTTTCTGGAATCTTCATTGCTCTATCGGCTGGCATTACAACATATTCAGCATATCCACCACCGTTAACCAACCCCATTACTCGGGTTCCAACTTCGATATTTGTCCCAGAAGCTACTTCAACAACCTCTCCGGATACTTCAATTCCTAGAATAGGTGTGGCCAGGTAATTAGACTGACCTTCCCTAGCAATAATATCTGATCTATTTATCGCAGATGCCTTTACTTTTACTAATAGATCTCCTATTTGTAGCTTTGGTAAAGGAAAATCCTGAAATTGTAATTGTTCTGGACCTCCGGGTTGATTTACTACGACTGCTCTCATTTTTATGTCTCCTTAATTTGGTTTGAATCTTCCTGGAAATTTGCTCTAAGATATTTTTAAATTACTTGCAAATTATTTGAAGTTTAAATCTTAGAACCATCTATATTTGCAGGGCCTCCATAAACCTTCAATCGCACTATAGAGTAGTTACAATCTTTCACAACAGAAGATAAATTTTTCTATTAATATTGTTTCTCTTCGTAATTTTGCTTAACTGTTTCAAGTAAATCATCTAAAGGTACATTTATAATCTTAATGGAATCTATTAATTCATTTACTAATTCCATAATTAATTCATATCTAATACCATTTATAAAATTTATATCCGTAGTAATTTTACTAGGGGAATTCTTTTCCGTTGTGATCAATCCCTGCTGCTCCAATTCTTTGTACGCTTTCTGTACCGTTTTAGGATTAATATTAAATTGGGCAGCTAGTACTCGCCTAGATGGTATTTCTTGTCCGGCTTCTAATAGATTATTCGCAATTTGTTGCTTAAAATACATTACAACTTGCAAATAAACGGATTCTCGATTATTAAAAAGATACTCCATATATAATGCTATATACTTTCCTGCTTTAATGCATCAATAATATTTTCTTTCTTTATCTTTGCACTAGAGAATAGCATTGTAGAACTTACAATGATAAACACAGTAGTAAAGCAATAGAAGATATACATCCATGGGAGTGTAAAATTATAACTAAAGGTATTCATCATAGCAAGATGAATCAAATACATGATAACAATGCTAATAGGAAGACCAATAAGCAAGGACTTGATCCCATAAAAGATGCTTTCGTAATGAATCATTTTATTAAAGCCTTTTGGTGTCATACCCACAGACTTCAGCATGGCAAATTCCCGTTTTCGTAGTGAGACAGATGTAGAGATTGTATTAAAAATATTGGCAACGGAAATCAGGGTAATGAGTGTAATAAATCCATACGTAAAAATCGTCAACAGCATGAGCAGCTGTTCTTGCTGTTGTTTGGTTTGAAATCGATTATTAACCTGCATTTTACTGGATTTCATATTCTCAATATCCTGCTGCGTTTTCATTGGGTCCTTGCTTTTTAAGTAATAATATAAGTTGACTTCACCATTGGGATTAAGCGAAATAAGTTTATTCATTACAGGTTCAGAGACAATTAAATTTAATCCTCCTAGTCCTACCGACGATACACCTATTGGAAACTGATCAGTCAAATTCGCAATGGTCACATTGGTTAATGCAGTTTCTTTGCCTGAATCAGAATCTGTATAGACTAGATTTAATCTTTGACCTGGCTTTTTATAAATAGTCTTCATTTCAGTAATCTTATGTGATTTTGGATTCTTACTGATGCACCTGTCAATCACAATACCATTTATTTTCTCAACGTTCAGGATTTTGCGGTGTATCCTCCACTTTTTCCCTCAATCGCTTAATATACACTGTTAAAGTATTATCATTGACAAAGTCCCCAGCTACATCCCACATCTGCTTTAAAAGCTGATTTCTAGATAGAACCTGTCCGATGTGATTAGCAAAAATAAGAAATAGACGGTACTCCATGGCTGTTAATAGAATTTCTTCTCCGTTTTTATACACTTTTCCCTCAAGAGTATTAATCAAAATGTTTTTGATTTCTATATTTACTTTTAATGCCTGCTTTTGATAGCGTCTTAGAACAGTCTAAATCCTGGAAATGAGTTCACGTATACGCAAGGGCTTTGTAATATAATCATCTGCCCCCATATCAAGTCCCATTACCACATTCACCTCATCGTCAATCGCTGTTAAAAAAATGACAGGGATATCTTTTTGAGCTTTAACTAGCCAGCACAAATCATAACCACTTCCATCAGGTAGTGATAAATCAAATAAACATAAATCAATTTGGGCCATTTGTTCTTGCAGAATCTTTTTTGCAGATGATGCATCATAGCAAAGAATGGTCGAAAATTGATCGTTCTGAAGCGAGTACTCGAGTCCTGCGGCGATTATTTTATCATCTTCTACTATCAAAATTTTCATCTATGGATCTCACCAACCTTGTTTTCTTTATAACCAGTTTTAATTACTCTTTTTGCTCCACTTAACCAATCAATTTAAAAATCATAGGATTCTATGATTTAACGAATAGTTGAAAAGAGACTGTCAAATTGACAGTCTTTAAAGAATTGATAAAATACTTTATTAGATGGTTCCTCGGGAATTTTTTATACTCTTCCTGTTTTTAGTTTCATCTCGTTATTTTAAAAGACTAATACTACTCTTCACCCATATAACATATACAACTTATAATCGGCGATCGATACATGGTTAGTTACATTAAATTATTTTTTAATAGTATAATTTAATATTTAATTGAATTAAGAGTAGTATTTTCAGTAAAAATTTGAACAGCTGAGCTTGTACCGATTCTGGTTGCCCCTGCTTCAACCATTGCTTTTATATCCTCTATACTGCGAACACCACCAGACGCTTTTACTCCAACCGATTCTCCAACGGTTTCTCTCATTAAGGCAACATCTTTAAGGGTTGCTCCATGTAAAGAAAAGCCAGTCGATGTTTTTACATAGTCAGCCCCTGCTTTTACAGATAATTCACATGCTAATTGTATTTCTTTATCTGTTAAAAGACATGCTTCTATAATAACTTTGACTAAAGCTTTTCCACTTGCAACTTCCACCACTGCATTAATGTCTTTTTCGACTAGATCATAATTTTCACTTTTTAATGCACCTATATTTATGACCATATCTACTTCTGTAGCCCCATTTTCAATAGCATTTTTAGTTTCAAATACTTTGGTTTCGATTGTATTAGCACCTAGTGGAAATCCGATAACAGTACATACGTTAACATCAGATTGTCTCACGAGTTTTGAGGCTAATTTTACCCAAGCTGGATTTACAACTACCGAAGCGAATCCGAATTCCATCGCTTCATTACATAACTTTATAATGGCTACATCATCAGTCTCTGGCGATAATAATGTGCGATCAATAATATTTGTATATTTCATGTATTACTCCACCTTATCAATTAATTTGTGTTTAACTCTGTGCTGATTCTAATTGAATCTGACAAATTTTGAAACTTTATATCGACTTCATTTTTTTAGTATGTTAGAAAGTGAAAGATAATTGTGAATCAATTCACTCGATAATAGATCTTATACCGTTATGAATTCGTGGATTGTTTTCCACCTATTCATTATAAAAAATCTGTAAAAATTTAAACCATCCATTGTGGTACTTTTTACCCCATCCACTTAAAAAATGAATAAAAAAGGAATCATGATTAGTACATGATTCCTAGTTCACATAGATTTTAGTGCTTTAGAAAATCTTTTTATCCCTTCATCTATTGACTCTTCGTCTTCTCTTGCAAAGGTAAAACGAACAAAACCTTTTTTAGACCCCATTGTTGAACCCGGTGCAAAGATTACCCCTCTTTTAATTGATTCTTCTAGTAATTGTACTTCATTAACTTCTTTTTTTAATTTGCACCAAATATGGATTCCTCCTTGAGGCTGAGTAAATTCTACCTGATCCATTAAATAAAATTGAAGACTTTTGACAATTTGATTTCTTCTTTTTTCTAGTTGCTTCACTAAATTTTTAATATGCAAATGAAAATCTTTAGCTTCTAAAAAGTCATTTGCAATCCACTGTGTAAATCCAGAGTGACCAAAATCTATTTGTTGTTTAGCATCAGATAATCTCTCAATTACAGGCTTTGGACCAATAATCCAACCAATTCTTAAACCAGAAGCTACAATCTTTGACAATGAACTTATATATAATACATTTCCATTTTCATCTAGTGATTTTAATGTAGAGATCGTTTCTCCTTTAAAAGACGTTAAACTATACGGATCATCTTCAATGACAGGAATTCCAAGTTCTGAAGATATATCTAATATGGTCTTACGACGTTCAAGACTAAGATTGGTACCGGTTGGATTTTGATAGGTTGGATTTAAGAATATCATTCTGATTCGATGTTTTTTATGTAATTCGATTATGTCGGCTGGATTAACTCCATTATCATCAACCGGTAATAAATAGGTCTTAACCCCCGCTGATTTAAAAATCGGTAGATTGTATGCATAGGAAGGGTCTTCAATAGCTACTGAATCTCCAGGGTTTAGCAAACATTGAACAACTAAATATAAAGCTTGTTGAGCACCAGATGTGATTAAAATTGAAGAAGATTCCGTTTCAATTTTTCTATATTGTTTAACATGCTTTGCGATCGTTTCTCTTAATATTTTATAACCTTGAGGATGATCATATCCAAGACTTCCAATAAATGATCTAGTTGAAGTAATTTCTCTTAATGATTTTATTGGAAAAAGATCTTCTGACAATTCTCCACTTGCTAAATTAATTAGCTTATCTTCTGCTGTCTTTTGACGAATTCTTTGAGTTACAGGCAAGTTTGGTTGAAAAGAGCCAGCCTCAACATATCTGTTCCAACTTGGTATTCGCTTCTTAGTAATCCCCCAAATATCTTTACTAATTGTTGTTCCGCTTCCTCTATTTCTTTCAATAAGCCCATTTGATTCCAACTCATCATAAGCAGCAACTACTGTGCTTCGATTAATGTTAAATTCTTTTGCTAAATGCCTTTCGGAAGGAAGGTGTTTATCAAGTGGAAAAGTACCGTTAACGATTCCTTCTTCTATGTATTCCGCAAGTTGTTTATAGATAGCTTTTTTCGCTTCACGATCAGGTTTCCATTCCATTGACAATATTCCTCGCAATTTACAAAAATTTATCTTTAATTCTTATTTTTTAAACACCTATGTTATCTATTTTAACGAATTAATAATAATAAAATAATTTAACTATTATAGATTAATTCTCTACTTTCCTACTCATCCAATTATCCTATAGTTTCCCCATCCACTTCACAAAAAAACAAAATTTCTTTAAAAATTAGTTAATTAGACATTCTGAGGAAAACCAGAATTATCAACTGATGATCCTGATTTATGAAATCAAAAATCACTTCAAATACTATTAAATTCACTTTTTTTTTATTGTGAACATTTATTGACAGAAATTGTAATTTCGTTGACTTTCAATATTTATGGCTCTATATTTTAACCAATTGTGAATCAAATTAACTCAATAATGACGTTATGAAAATAAAAATTGAAAAGGATTTTGTTCATGAAGAATAAATGGACCTTACAAACTATTTTTATTTCTATTCTCATTTTGTTATCTGGTTGCGAGCCAGTAAAGGTGTTAGATCCTAAAGGACCTCAAGCTCAAACTCAAGCTAAAGATATTATGTTATCCATTTGGATTATGTCATTTATTGTCTTGGTCGTTTTCCTTATTTTAGGTTATATGCTTTTTAAATATCGTTCCTCTAAACAGAGTAGTGATTATGAACCTCCTAAAATTAAAGGTAGTGTATTGGTTGAATTAATTTGTGTCGGGATTCCAGTATTGATCATTATTTTTCTTTCAATCGTTTCGGTACAAAGCAACAATAAGGTAGAGTCTGCCCCAACTGGATACGCAAATAAAAAACCTTTAATAATTTACGCTACATCATCTGATTGGAAATGGCATTTCAGCTATCCTGAAGAAAATATTGAGACCGTAAACTATTTATATATTCCTACAAATAGACCACTAGAATTTAAATTATATTCAGATGGGCCAATCACAAGTTTTTGGATTCCACAATTGGGGGGACAAAAATACGCGATGTCAGACATGGTCAATACTTTATACTTAGCTGCTGATGTTCCAGGTGAATATATGGGACGTAATGCAAATTTCAGTGGTAAAGGATTTGCTGAAAATACGTTTAATGTCGAAGCGGTGCCTGAAAACAAATTTAATGAATGGGTCAAAGATGTTAAAAAAACAGCTTCACCTCTAACGAAAGAAAAGTTCACACTGTTGTTAAAACCAGGTCACCTTAGTGAATTAACGTTTACTGGAACTCATTTGGAGTACTTACCTCCAAATGAAGGAGGTCATAAACATCACTCTAGTGAAAATGAAATGGACTCTGAAATGGATATGCATTCAAAACACTCTAGTCATTAATCTTTCGGTCATTTTCAAATTTAAATGTAGTTAAAGGAGTTCATATATTATGGAATTTTTCAATCGATTTGCGATTCCACATCCAAATCCTGCTATTTATGCATCGATGATCGCTATTGGGGTAACTGTAATTGCTATTGTAGCTGGTTTAACCTATTTCAAAAAATGGGGTTATTTATGGAGAGAATGGTTAACAACTGTTGATCATAAACGAATTGGGATAATGTATCTACTATCTGCTTTGCTAATGCTTTTCCGTGGTGGTGTCGATGCCATTTTGATGCGGGCTCAGACGGCCGTTCCCGAAAATACGCTATTAGATGCACAGCATTATAACGAAATATTTACGACTCATGGCCTTGTCATGATTATTTTTATGGCAATGCCATTTATCTATGCTCTTATGAACTTTGTTGTACCGCTTCAAATTGGTGCACGTGATGTAGCATTCCCACGTTTAAATGCACTAAGCTTTTGGTTGTTTTTTATGGGGGCGATGTTATTAAATATCTCATTTGTAATTGGTGGCTCTCCAGATGCAGGATGGACATCATATTTCCCACTAGCTGGTAATGAACTAAGTAAATCCGTTGGTACAAACTACTATATGATTGCACTGCAAATTGCTGGACTTGGTACTTTACTTTCTGGAATTAATTTTGTCACAACGATTTTAAAAATGAGAGCACCGGGTATTACACTCTTTAAAATGCCGATTTTTACTTGGTCTGCTCTAACTACAAATGTGATTGTAATATTTGCATTTCCTGTTTTAACAGTGGCACTTTTGATGGGTACTATGGACAGACTATTCGGTACAAATTTCTTTACAACGACAAATGGTGGGATGGACATGCTTTGGGCAAATCTTTTTTGGATTTGGGGACACCCAGAAGTATACATCCTAGTTTTACCTGCTTTTGGTGTCTATAGTGAGATCATCTCCACATTTGCACGTCGAAACTTATACGGATACAAGTCAATGGTCTATTCCATGTTAATTATCTCGTTTCTATCATTCTTAGTTTGGACTCATCACTTCTTTACAATGGGTCAAGGTGCATTAACGAATAGTATATTCTCTATTACAACAATGGCAATTGCCATTCCAACTGGAATTAAAATCTTTAATTGGCTGTTTACACTTTGGAGAGGTAAAATCGTTTTTACCGTTCCTATGTTATATTCTGTAGGCTTCATTCCGATCTTTACGATTGGTGGGGTTACTGGTGTGATGCTAGGAATGTCTGCTGCTGATTATCAATACCATAATACGATGTTTTTAGTAGCCCATTTCCATTACACTATCATTCCTGGTGTCGTTTTTGCTATGATTGCTGGACTTACTTACTGGTGGCCTAAAATGTTTTGTTTTTTGTTAAATGAACGAATTGGAAAATGGGCATTCTGGTTTATCGCAATTAGCTTTAACGTAACATTTTTCCCAATGTTCTTTACAGGATTAAATGGGCAAGCTCGTCGTATGTATACTTATTCAGAGTCAACAGGATTTGGTCCATTGAATTTATTATCTTTTATCGGAGCAATCGGATTGGCGAGCGGTTTTATCTTACTAGTGTATAACATTTATTATAGTGTTCGTTATGCATCTAGAAATATTAACTCAGACCCATGGGATGCTCGTACTTTAGAATGGGCTACTCATAGTCCTGTTCCTTCTTATAATTTCGCCATTACGCCTGAAGTACATTCAATTGAAGCATTTTGGGATGCGAAGAAATTAGGAATTCCGATCTTTAAAGGGCAATATGACAAAATTCATATGCCAAATAATAGTGGCGCACCTTTTATCATGGGCTGCATTCTATTTGTTTTTGGATTCTCATTCGTCTTTTCAATGTGGATTCCTGTAATTGTCTCTGCAATAGCAATATTTGTTTGTATGGGTCTTCGTTCCTTTGAAATTGATAAGGGCCACTATATTCCAGTAGAAACAATTAAAGAAAACGAAAATGAATATAGAGGTGCATAAACTATGAAATTAATAAAATCACTCCCTTTAGAATATAGTACAGAGCAAAATCAAATAAATATATTAGGTTTTTGGATCTTTTTAGGTGCAGAAATCATGCTTTTCGGAACTCTTTTTGCCTCTTATTTTACATTAGTCAATCGTACTGGACATGGTCCTACAGGGGCAGAAATTTTTGAAATTACACCTGTATTAATTGAAACGTTTGTTTTATTAACGAGTAGCTTTGTTATAGGATTAGCAATTCATGCGATGCGTATTGGTCGAAAAAAAGCAGTAATCTCATTTCTTGCAATCACACTGATTCTTGGTTTAGTATTTGTAAGTTTTGAGATATCAGAATTCGCACATTATATGCATATGGGTGCAGGATTACAAACAAGCGCATTTACAGCGATTCTATTAACAACTTTAGGTACACATGGAGCCCATGTAATACTTGGATTTTTTTGGGGATTATTTATCATGTTACAAATTCGAAAAAGAGGAATCACTCCAGAAATTGCTAATAAAACATTTATCTTTTCACTCTATTGGCATTTCTTAGATGTTGTATGGATCTTCATTTTTAGCTTTGTTTATCTGAAAGGATTGATGTAACATGAAAGAATTATTTCCGCTTAAGCAAGTTAAAGGTTTTGCTTTTTCAATGATTCTTACTGGCATTGCACTTGTAGTTTACTTCTTTAACTTGTCATTTGCAGTTGGGATGACAATATTGCTTGTAACAGCATTTTTACAAGCGAGTCTTCAATTAGTAGTGTTTATGCATGCAGGTGAAACAAGAGAAAAAGGAGCTATTTATACAAATATCTTTTACGCATTATCAATCGCACTAGTTACCGTATTCGGTACCTTACTCTGTATGGTTTGGGGATATGCCTAATACGATATAAATGATTAATTATCTGGAGCATTAAAATAAACTTGGAGGTAATTTTATGTCAATGACAGCTGTATATGTTATAGGTGGAATCATAATCTTTGTTGTATTCGGTGCTTTTGTTTTAACAGTAAATAAAGGTTATGGGGTAAAACACAAAGTTGATAAAATTGATGATATAAATATTAATAACATTAATAAAGATAAAAATAATAAATAATTAAAGCTAATAAATGCCAGCTTTTGTTTAATGTTTTTTATTCAACAGTTTGTTCATAACAAGAATATAATAGATACTTTTAATAAAGGAAAAGGTTTGATCTAACTAAGATTATTTCAAACCTTTTTTTATATGTTTAATAGGTAAGATTAGTTGTATTATCACTTGAATACTTGCATCTTTTTGTTATAAATCCCCTCTAAATCTTTAAAAAAAATCCAATTTCCCCTCTTCTTCAGTTTAAACTGCTTACATCAATTATTTCATTTTTCACTAATTATGCTAATAACTATTTTTATAATTATAAAAACGTAAATTATCCATACTAACTTTAATAGAAACTTTTAGAGGTGTTTATTTTGATTCGATTAATATATCAAGTCATCTTAATCGGTTTATGCTCCATACTTTTTGGATTTGCCTATAACACTTTTCTTATCCCTCATAAATTGGCATCCGGTGGAGTTACCGGAATTGCATTTATGATTCATCATTTTTTACATGTAAATACTGGTTGGATTGTTTTCATTATTAATATTCCTTTATTCCTATTGGGTATTAAAAATCTTGGAAAAAGATTTATCCTATTTACTATCTATTCAGTTGCTGTTTTATCTTTAAGTTTAAAAATAATACCTATCCATGCAATAAGCAATGATATCTTACTCTCTTCTATTATAGGAGGCGCTCTTTATGGAACTTCTGTCGGTATGATCATCAAGCATGGTGGTTCAACAGGTGGGACGGATATAGTTAGTCTGATTCTTTCTCAAAAAAAGAATATGCAGGTAGGATTTTTGAGTGCATGTATGAATTTATTTGTAGTTTGTGCTTCTGGTTTTATATTTGGATGGACTATCACTTTATATACCATGATCACTATCTATGTAGCTGGTCGTGCAGTCGATATGGTATATACAACCCAAAACAAATTAACCTTAAGAATTGTTACTGAGAAGGGAGACGAATTAATAGACGCCCTTATCCATTTACATCTAAGAGGAATTACAGTACATAATGCTGAAGGTGCCTACTCACATAAACCAAAAAAAGTCCTTACAACTGTCATTACTAGATTCGAATTGAATGAAACAAAACATGCCATCAGAATGATTGATCCGAATGCTTTTGTAAACATCTCACAAACCCTTGAAGTGCTTGGACGGTTCAGGAAAACATAAGTGATTGTTTCTCAAAATGATTGTAGTAAATTGGGAGCGGCAAGGAATTGAATATTATTGAATCCGATTTCAAACTAATAACAAGAATTCATTGTTCGTATTAAATATGACTTTATAAGTAAATGGGTAGTATTTGTAATGAGACTTGAAAACAAAGTAGCAATTGTAACAGGTGGAGCTAGTGGAATTGGAGAAGCAACAGTTCGTCTCTTTGTTGAGGAAGGCGCTAAAGTGATCATAGCTGACTTTTCAGAGCGAGGTAATGACTTATCAATCGAATTAAATTCCAAAGGATATGATACGTTATTTGTTAAAACTGATGTATCAAAAGAAGAAGATATTAAAAAGTTGATAAATGAAGCCGTGAATCAATTCGGGAAACTGGATATTATGTATGCTAATGCGGGAATTGCCAATGATGCACCCGCACTTGAACTGTCATTTGAAAACTGGAAACGAATCATTGATATTAACTTATCAGGAGTATTTCTATCTGATAAATATGCTATTGAACAGTTTATTAAACAAGGCACAGTTGGTGTCATTGTTAATGCAGGTTCGATCCATAGCTTTGTGACATTGCCAAGCGTTACAGCTTATTCCTCTTCAAAAGGTGTTGTAAAACTACTAACTCAAAACTTATGTACAGCTTATGCAAAAGAAGGTATTCGTATAAATGCGGTCTGTCCTGGGTATATTGACACACCTCTACTAAAAAGTATTGATCCGCAAAAAAAAGAATATTTAGCTTCTCTTCACCCGCAAGGCAGACTTGGAAAACCAGAAGAAATAGCAAAGGCTGTCTTATTTTTAGCAAGTGATGATGCTAGTTTTATAAATGGTACAACCCTTCTTGTTGATGAGGGCTATACAGCACAGTAATTTTATGGATTAATACTTCCTACTAATATATTTATAATATATTTGAGAATTAACAACAAAAACAATATTGAATTAGTACTACCGGTTGATCAAGCTCCCTTTTCTACTGTAATATCTTGGTTGACTACCTTTTTAGTTAAGAAACGTGATAATCCAAATGTTGTAAAACTTGCAAATACAACACTTACTGTACTAAACCAAACAATTGAAGATAATGATATTTGCCCCACAATTATTCCACCTAAACCTGCACCAACGGCAAAACCTAATTGCATCATCGATTGATTAAGTCCTAACATCACATCTGATGATTCAGGTGAGATCGTTGCTAAATTATATTGCTGAGTTGCACCTAATGACCAGCCTGAAAATGACCATACTACCAAAATGATAAATACTACAATAATTGAATGTGAAACGAATGATAGAGCTACTAGTGATGTTATGTTTACAAGTAATCCTCTTTTTAAGGTGAATATTACACCTCTTTTATCGGCACTTAAACCACCTATTTTTGAACCAAATAAGCTTGCAACTCCAAGAACCAGTAAAGTAATGCTTAAAAGATGATCACTCATTCCTACTGTTTTTACAAGGTATGGTGATAAATAAGTAAAAATAATCCCGTATCCTGTCATTATGAAAAATGTGATTGATAATGCTAAAGCATTTTTGGGTTTTTTGAACAATGCAATTTGTTTCGTTAAAGGTATTGAAACACCACCATTCATTTTTGGTATTGTATTTAAAACAATTAAAATAACAAGTAAAACTAATAATGCGATACCGATAAATACAAATTTCCATCCATAAGTTGATGAAATAAAACGTCCGATCGGAACACCAATAATTAATGACGCTGTAAATCCCATGACAACTGATGCAATTGAACTTGCCTTCTTATTTGCGGGTGCAATTTTTGCCGCAATACTTAAAACTGTAACGACTGCTACACCTGTACTTAATGCCATAATAATACGAGCGATCATAAATAACCAATACCCTGGAACAATGACTGAAAGTAATTTCCCTAAGATAAAAACAAATAAAGTATAGATTAGTAATTTTCGTCTTTCCATTTTGGCTGTTAATACCATTAGGATCGGTGTACCAATTGCATAGGCTAATGTATAAACAGTTATTAATTGACCGGCTGCACAAATTGACACACCTAGAGCATATGCCATTTTATCCAAAATACCTAAAATAATGTATTGAGAAGTTCCTACTAAAAAACTGATCAATGCTAAAATATAAATCTTTGCTGTATTCGACATTCAATATTTCCCCCTAAATATTATTAATTTTAATATTTGCATAGATACCGAAATAAGATTCTGTATTTCTATAAATACTGAAATTTTAATTAAACAACTTTATCTTTAAAGTAAAGTGAAAGATATTGTTTTTCTACCCTTGCTTTTTCAGATGGCTACTTCTTAAAGACTCGGACTGACGGTCAGGTATAACATATAATAGAAGCGTGAATAACGAGATAATGCATACTACAATTAAAATGCCATATACATTTTCATAGTTACTGACCAGCGGATTCTTTTTTTGAAACGCGAGTAACATACCGGAAACCGCAACTGAAAAAGCACCTCCAAAAAACTGCATCAACTGCATGAGTCCCATGCCAGAACCGATCAACTTAGTAGGCAAAATGCGCGTCGTTTCGTAGTTTAACGATGCTAACGTAATAGAAAGCGCTGGCGAGAAAAATAAGTATCCAAACAAGATGACAGTCGGTGATTGACTGAGGTCCGTCCAAAAGACAATCAAAACAAGTGCTAAAATGACATGACCGACAAGTAAAAACCGAACGCTTCCGAACTTGTCGATCCAGCGTCCGACGAACAGCATGAGTAAAGCTGATAAAACGGCTCCTGGTGCGATTGTAAGTCCGATAGCCAACGGAGTTTTTCCAAATAAGTTAGCAAGTGCTAGAGGCATTAAAAACAAATTACCAAGATTCAGAACAAGAATGCTAAAACCAACAAAAAGTAGTTTTCGGTAAGTTGACTTTGTAAAAAGTTCCGGATTGATGAATGATTCTTTCTTGCGTTTGAGATGCCAAGTATGGACTTCGATGGATATCAATCCGATTAGCAACCAAGTAGTTGAGCGCTGCGTAACGGCGGTCAGAAGAGCCACCGCATTAACGACTGTCAGGCTAACACCAGTCAAGTCAAACTGGAAAGGCTTTGGCTCCTCTTTAGGGATTTGGCGTAACAAAATCGGGAGAAGAAGAATTACAATACAAGAAACAGTAAATAACTCGTTCCATCCGATGTACTCGCTTATCAACCCACCGACAATTGGTCCAAGTCCAAATGCCATTGCAGATCCAGCCGAAATCATTGAAATTGCTCTGCCTCGCTTTTCAAAAGGAATATACCTGCTAACTATAACAAGTCCAAGTCCTGGCATTACGCCGGCTCCAGCGGACTGAACAATCCGAACAATAAGCAAAGTTTGAAAATTCGTTGCGAAGATGCCGAAGATGGATGAAAGTCCCATTATTATGAGACCTACTGACAGCATCTTTCGAATGGTCAATACATCTGATAGCCTGCTGTAAATCAGTGTTGATAATGCATATCCTATTGAGTAACTTGAAACAATCCAAGATCCAAGAGACGTCGAAACCCCGATATCTTTAATTATGCTTGGAACAGTGACGTTAAACATTGTTGTGTTCATAACGACGATGAACAATCCAAACGTCCATAACGGCATTACGATTTTGTCTTTCATGGTGTTAACTCCTATCCAAAGCTTTACTCCAATCATTGTTAGATTGGTGGTCTAAGCCCAGTAATTTTACAGTATTAGTCTGATTTCATATCTACTTCATTACAACCTACCACTAAACGTCCCTTAGCAGTTCAAAAGAAATTTGATTCAAACAATCTTTTTGCTTTTTACTCTCTTATACGAAGTCTTACCAATACTTATTTATTGTTTAAATAATTGTGGGTATATCGCTTTTACACCACCAGATAAATTTTGCAGTACCATGTGGCTTAAATCATCTGCTAAAATTTCATATTTATCAGCTTCTATACCGTCTATGGCTATCTTTGCAATATTAGTAGGATTAGCCTTTGGTGCCTTTATGTTCGCTGTCATGTCTGTATCCATATACGCTACATGCAACCCAGAAACATGTATATTTTTAGGAGCTAAGACCAAGCGGAACGTATTCGTCATACTCCATTCTGCAGATTTCGCTGCTTGATAAGCTCCTCCTCCGTCCAAGCTCAACCAAGATAGAACGGATAGAATATTAAGAATTGTTCCTCCTCCATTCTTCTCCATTTTCGGAGCAAATGCTCTTATCATCGAAAGAGTGCCGAAAAAATGAGTGTCCATCTCTAATCGAATTTTATCCATTGAACCATCTAGTAATGTACCCTCAGTATTCGATCCAGCATTATTGATTAGTAATGTAACATCATTAGCAATCTCAGCTGCTGCAGCGATTGATTTTTCATCAGTAATATCAATCTGTATTGGAATGACTCCGGGAAGATTAATTAATTCTGGATTTCTAGCCGCTGCATAAACCTTTGCTCCTCTAACTAGTAGTTCCTGTGCAAGATGACGACCTAGGCCTCTATTTGCTCCTGTAATTAATGCAATTTGTTTCGAAATTTCCATTTTCGTGATCTCCTCATTTTCTATTTTTGTCTAGATAATTAGTAAATAATAATTTCCTTTATTTATTCAAGAACGAACATTCTCAAATGAACAAAAAAAATTTATAGTTTGTTGGATTCTAACTACTCTACAAAAAAAGCGATAAACTATATTTTTCTAAACGTTATAATTTATTTTCTTCTCATGTGTTCTTCTCATGTATATTAATATAACATATTGAGAACGAACGATAAATAATCATTTTTTACCATTCGTTCTAAAATCATTACAAACTGAATAATGAAAAGGTATTAACTGGGATTAGTTAACTCTTTTTATACACTTTAATTAGAGAATTAATCTAATATAGATAGTGTAGTGTCATATCAATTATATTTTTCAACTTATTTTTATCGTTAGTTGTTTTTGTTAATACTCTTAATCCCACAAAAGAATTATGAATAAACTGAGATAATTTTTCTAAATCATGATGTTTAGCTATTTCACCCGAATTTTGTCCAAGAACTAGTAAATCAAAAATAATTTCTTCAGTTTTAGAAAAGTTTTGTTCAACAATTTCAGCTACAACTTGATCATGTAAACACAACTCAACCGCACTATTCACTGTTAAACAACCTACTGATTTTTTATCATCTTTTGTAATTACTATTTCTAATATACTTCTAATAGCATCTTTTACAGATAATGATTTCTTAGCTTTTAAATTCATATTTTTCATTACATTGTTATTATAAAGTTCTAATGCTTTGATAAACAATGAATGTTTATCACCAAATGTATCATATAAACTTCTTCTATGAATCCCCATATGAGAAACTAGATCTTGCAATGAGGTTTTTTCGTAACCTTGATGCCTAAATAGCTCCATTGCTTTTTGTAAAACTTCTTTTTCGTCATATTCTTTATGTCTGGCCACGTTCGTACCTCCTTTTGAAAGATTATAGCATATTTATAAATAATCTTTGTATATTCAATAAAACAATACTGAAATTTTATAACTAATTACTCATTGTTTTTTAATAAAATGCTTACTATTTTATCTTAATATAAGCATCTATACAGAGGTTCATTACGTTTCATTTTGAGGTTATTAAAAATAATGGACAATTCCATGATTATTATAAAGTTGAGATTTTAATGGGTCAATGGGACGAACAAGACTCACCGAATAATAAGGTACTATAAGTGCAATTACTGATTTATCTTTTTGAAAGCAAACCAACTTAGTACATTTAGCACTTATTCTTATTTGAATAAAAAAATTGAAAAAAGAACTTTATTTAAAAAGTTCTTCTCTAATTTATCATCAATTTGTAAAAATTTCATCGAATCCAGAATTCATTTAATAATATTTCTTCTGTTTGTGGCATTGTTATCCCTATATGCCAGCACCCTAATCCAGCTAAATTAAAATTTTTTACTAGCTGAAATTTTGCAAGTAAACTTCGAGGATCTTCAAACCATACTTCATGTTGTGTTCCTTTATTATCTATATAACGAAATGCTGGTGCCGATGCATCTTGATCATAGTAGACTTGGCTTTTATATTTCTTATATATATTAATCGCGTTTTGTGTGGAAATAGCACTCCCTGTTCGGATGTCACCTGTTATTGGCCAATCGTATGCATATTGAGGAATTCCAAGTAATATTTTTGATTTTGGTACAACACTTGTAGCATATTGTAGAGATTTTCTCACATTTTGTATGGGAGCTATAGGACCGGATGGACTGCTCGACCAATGCCAGTTATAAGCCATTATAAACATCTTATCAACATATTTTCCAAATGTTTTGTAATCATAAGCATAATAATAACTTGGAATATTATCTGCTTCTTTTGGGGGCATCGCAATTAGAAGTTCCATTTTAGAACGATGCAGCTTAACTGATAGTTCTTTAATAAATTGATTAAGGTATACTCGGTCATTAGGTTTAACCATTTCTAAATCCAAATTGATTCCTTTAAGATCATTTCGATCTAATAATGTATAGATATTTGAAATTAGTTTTTTTCGTAAAGTTTTATTACTTATAAGATTATGTAATAAGTTTGGATCAAAACCTTTTTCACTAATATTAGTAAAGGTCGCATAAGGTGTTATACCTTTTTTCCATGCTTGTTTAATCGCGCCATTTTCTTTTACTTTAATCAAATTTCCTTGTTTAGTTGAATGATATTCAAAAATAAAAATACTTGTTAAAGTTTTTTTATAATGGTCAAGCATCCAATTATCCGTTTTTTTATTTTTAAGTATAAAATAAGTTCCTGTCCATATTTTCTTTTTTGAAGTTGACGGAATAAACAATTTTTGTCCAGGACTTATATTATCATTTGTTAACTTATTTTTGGATTTCAATAACTGAACACTAATCGAATGTCTGTAAGAAATATCCCATAACGATTCATTTCCTTTAACATAATATGTTGACCCTGGAATGATCATTGCTTGGCCGATAACCAGTTTATCATTTTTTTCAAGTCCATTTAATTGAGCAAAGTTTTTTACATTTAGTTTGTATTGTGAGGAAACTTTATTTAAACTATCTCCGGGTTTAACTTCATATATTACGAATGCAAAAGTTGTAATGGATGGAAGTAAAAATAAGAGTAAAAAAGTAAATAGTATGATTAAAAATCTTTTACGCATGTATACCACCTTATGACTTATAGAGTTTAGAATAAATTTAAATTTCCATTTTTATCATTAGCTTATTTTCAAAATTTTACTTAATGTATTGGATAAATTTTAAAAGAAGCTATCTTTAATAATTAAATATCTAAATTAGAATCCATTGAAGTAACCAAATCTTTCATTCGTTTTATGGTATTAATCAGGTTGCAATGAAAATCCTAGAACAAATGGTAAAAAGTAGTTATTTACCGTTCATTCTCAAAATGTTATATAATATATATGAGGAGAAATTAAATTATAACCTATAGAAAAATAGAGACTATCGCTAGCTTTTTTGTAGAGGAGTTAGGGAAGATCTCTTATATTAGAACGAAAATTCTCAAAAAAAATATTAAATAACTAAGATTATTAGAAGTTCCTTTATTTTGAACATTGTTGAATTGCATTCCATTTGGCTTATGTTCCTAATAAACACAATCGCCGAAAATTAGTGGATGGGCTAAAAAGTTCCAAAATGGATGTTTTAAATTTTCACAGCATTTTTATAATGAAAATGTGGAAACCATCTTCGAAATCATAACGTTATATGATGGTTTATCGAGTGAGTATCTTGAATTTAAGATAAAAACTTTAGTAAGTTTTATTGTCATAACCTTCTTCATTTAATGTTTCTTTTACTTTATAAAACTAATGAGGAGTAAATTTAATGGAATTAAGGGAAATAGAATACTTTTTGGCTATTTGTGATGAATTACATTTTACAAGAGCAGCAGAAAAATTAGGAATATCACAACCTGCTTTAAGCCGTCAAATGAGAGCCCTTGAAGATAAATTAGGAGTTCGTTTATTTGATCGCTTAGGTAAAAAAATTGCTATTACTGAAGCGGGAAAAATTTTAAAAGAAGAATCCGATAAAATATTTTCCAATATAGAATTTATCTATGAACAAATTGGAGAGCTTCAAAAAGTAAAAAGAGGAAAATTGGTTGTTGGAGTAATGTCTGGGGAGTTAAGTAAGTTGGCTTCTCTAGTATTCTTAGAGCTTCACAGAATGCATCCTTATTTACAAATGAAGATCATTAAGTTAGATAATATTGAAGAAAAAGTTATTCAAAATGAAATCGATATAGCTTTGACACTCTTGCCTTTAGAGAATGAACAGTTAAAAAGTATCCCTTTATATAATGAAGAATTATATTTAGCAGTTTCTTTTGACCATCATTGGGCAAAAAGGGATATTGTTGAATTTGAAGAAATCAAAGATATTCCACTTGTTTTATGTCCAAATAACTACAATTGCCGAAAATTTATTAATGAAGTCGCTACGTCTAAGGGATTTGACATTCAACCAATCATAGAATTAAATGATGCTCATTCTATTTTAAGTATCGTGAAAGCTGGTATTGGAGCTACTATACTTCCCAATGCTCTTCTCGCTTCGGCGAATACTGAATCACTTAAAGTTATTAAAATAGTAAATCCTATAATTAGTAAGGAAGTTGCTATTGTACATCACAAAGAAAAGTATATTGGCGCTGCAGCTAGAAATTTCATAGACTTGTTGCTTTCACTTTTGAATGAAAAAGGTCTTTATGTAGGAGATACTGAAGATTCCTTAATAAAATCCTGACAGCTTATACAAAAAAACATTCCCCACTTCATGAAGTAAGGAATGTTTTTTTTAATGAAGTTTCTTACTGTTGATGTTTAGGTAATTTTAATCGCTGAACACTGCCACCTTGTGTACCGACAAACAAATATTCCTCGTCTGGAGAAAGTTGAAGTGTTATAGCATTTCTATTTTCGAGATCCTTGGAAAGATTTGTCCAAGTTTTTCCTCCATCCACACTTTTTAACACACCTCGACCTCCTTTAAGTAGTCCTGATTCATAAAAAGAACCTGAGGCTGCATAAACAGTATTATGCTGAGTAGGTGAAACGATAATATCATTTACATACATGTTGAGTTCAGCGGTACCCGCACCTTTTGCCATTTCTAAAGTTTTTCCACCGTCACTACTAATATATAGATGGTTTCCTCCGAGTATTAGATGGCTTGGATTGTGTGAATCAATTGCAATACTGCTTATAGGAACGTTTTGAATTTTTTCAAATGTCTGACCCATATCTTTAGACAAGAATAGACCATCGTTTCCACCTGCCCAAATCCTGTTTGGATCATGAGGATCAGCGGATGTTAAAGCTGTAAATTTGTGTTCCTGCTTAATCTTTTTCCAAGTCTCTCCAGCGTCTTTACTAATATAGATTCCTAATTCATTAGTTCCTGGAATTGTATAAGAAATAACGATTTGCTTGGAGTCGGCCGGGTTAATCAGCATAGCAGTTGGGACTCCAATATCTACAAATTTTTGATCCCATTTTTCTCCGCCATCTTTACTTTGATATACATTCATAGTCCCAATCGCACTATAGCGTATTTTGTAAACTACATTCAATTCTGTTGGAGAAGTAGCAATTTTAAACACTTGCTCTCCAAATCTACCTTCACCTTCCGCAGCACCCCATTCTGAATCAATCTTGTTTTGAAGAGGTAATGCTGTCATGTATGTGTTGGAGTCAGTTCCAGCAAGTAACTGATATCCTTTAGAATTCCGTGTAATAGCCAAGTCATAAACCGTTGCCCCAGGAATACCGATTCGTTTATATGATTCACCTTTATCCTGAGTTCCATATATCCCTGCTTGTTCAGAAGATACATAAATTGGTCGGATACCTTTAGGAGAAGATTTACCACCTAACTCAAAATCGATTTCGAATGAGTTATACCCAGGAAGAGGTTTTTTCCATGTTTCCCAAGTTTTTCCTTTATCGTGACTAACCAATATTCCATCATAGGCTGTCCCTACATAAATATCACCCTCAAGAATTTCTAAACGAGATACATTATTAAATGGTAGATCGGAGTGTGTTAGTTCCTTCCAATCTTTCCCATTATTATATGAAGCATACAATCCACCACCGAAAGTACTAGTAACTAAGAGATTTCCATCTCCTACAATCTCTTTTGTAGTTCTATAAGGAAATGGAGGCTGATACAATAGTTCAGATGTAGCTGAACCAGAGAATACATCTTTAAATACGTAAAGCCCTTCATAACCTGCTGAAATATATAAGTTGTTATTTAGTAGTTTAGCTTTAGTAAGCATTCCCCACCAACCAGGTAGCTGCACCCAATTTAATCCTCTGTCCGTGCTGACATATACTTCATTCCTCGAAATAGCAATCAACTTTTGTCCACTATTATCAATTTGTAAATCAGATATTTCTATATCCGGAAAAGATAATGTCTTCCATGATTTTCCTCCGTCTTGGCTGGCTACTATTTTACCAGTATAAGTTAGATCATTGTATTTTGAATTAATTGCCACATATATATTTTTTTCATCTGTTGGATCAACCACTAGATTAGTTGCTACTCCTCCAGCTACAGGGAAATTTCGATACTCATGCCAAGTTTCTGCCTTATCTTCAGTACGGAATAAAGATAAAGTAGATGAAGGTAAAACTGTCATGTTCTTAGCATTTTTCAAATCAATATTCATCAGTCCTGCATTAGAGTATGGCCCAATAGAATTCCAGGATGAAACGTTTTCATTTTCTTTTGGTAATTTTTCCAAAAAGCTAGAACCTATTATTGTTGAATCATCATTTGCAGAATTTTTGACGATCGTACTTGCATCAATTCGATATATTCCTACTTCATTTGTTGGAACATTCGCTTTCCACCAACGGTCATGATCTAATACAGCTTCAACTTCAATTGTTTTCCCTCTTGGAGTATGTACTGTGACATTAGGAGCTTGTGTTAGATTAACCGGGCTGTAAATATAGGCTGTTGTGTCTTTTACTGTTGATCCAACAGGATCCGGTGATGCAGTAATTTTAAAATGTCTTGCAATTAACTTGTATGGCACGCGTATATGCTGCGATCCTTTTACAGATTGGATATTACCTTCTACCCAACCT
Organism: Gottfriedia luciferensis; assembly: GCF_001712755.1. GTDB lineage: Bacteria > Bacillota > Bacilli > Bacillales > Bacillaceae_G > Gottfriedia > Gottfriedia luciferensis_B. The sequence goes on along the minus strand of NZ_MDKC01000006.1, from coordinate 30,012 downwards.
GAGATATTCGTATCTTGATCCGGACGTTTTAAATTAATATTCAACCCAACATTTACCTGTTGACCTGAATTAATATGAATATGTGAAGGGTTCACAGTTACTTTAGCTCCGGATTTTATATCCTCTTTAATGGAGAAATCCATATCAACGGCTACATCTCCTGGATTATTTAAAGTTAATGATGCGTTTCTATTAATCTCCGAGTCTTTTAAATCAGCTAATCCTAAATTTAATACATTAGGAGAGGCTATTACATTGGTATCCGCTGCCGCCTTTACATCAAGTCTTCCTGTCCCTTGTGTAAGCACATCATATGATGCTAGTGGTTTAGCAGTCTCTTTTAATGCGCCTGAAATTTCACTAGCATTCCATGACGGCTTAAGTTGTTTCAGAAGTGCAGCTGCACCCGCCACATGAGGAGCAGCCATACTTGTCCCGCTTAATCTTGTATAACCTGAATCATTACTATCTGTCTTGATGTAGGTCGAATTAATTTCGACGCCTGGAGCAACTAAATCAGGTTTAGCCCGTAATTCAGAATCACCGCGTGAACTAAAGTTTGCAATTTGATCCGTTATGTCTTTGCCTGAAATCGTAATTTTAACAGGTCCTTTTGTCAAATATGACTTTAATTCACCAGCTTTTGTTCCATCAATTTTCATAGCAACTAACGATTCTAACTGGCCGTCTTCAGTAGAACCTGTCATGAATTGATGTTGTGTTTGTAACTCTTCATAGGAGTTGGATGTATATTGACTTGGAAGTGTATCCCCTAATTTAAAAACGGGTCCAACTTGCTCGGGTTGGAAAAAGATCGCAGCGGCTGCCCCTTTTTCTTGTGCAGTAATCGCTTCTGTACGTCCATCTGAACCTAGTGGTAGTTGAATTAAGACAATCTTTCCTTTTACATCTAACCCGTTATAATTTTCGGTTCCACCATCACCAACATCTATCAAATCACTTGTAATTGCTGTTTCAGGTGGATTAGCGGTAAACCCAAGGCGAGTTACAGATAAATTCTCGTCAATTGGTGCTACCATCTTCGCGTCAGGTACTTTGATACCACTTACACTTGCACCGACAGCAAGTACACCTTCAGCCATTGCTGGGGCACCAATAGTACCATATCCAGGTCCTGCATTTCCTGCTGCAGCGACGACAACCACACCGGCATCAACAGCATTTTGAGCAGCTTGTGAGATTGGATCATTTCCATCACCAGGTCCACTTAAGCTCATATTAATGACATCAGCCGGAAATGGATTGTCCGGTGAAATAGCCGCTTCAATTCCTGCAATAATATTAGATGTAGTTCCTGATCCGTTATTATCTAAGACTTTATAGGCTGTGATAGAGGCGTCAGGTGCCACACCTGTCAATTTCCCATGCGCAGCAATGATGCCTGCGACATGGGTACCATGTCCATAGTCATCCATAGGATCATTATCATTGTTGACAAAATCATATCCACCAACTACTTTATGCCCTGGACCAAACGCTCCGCCAAGGTCAGGATGATCATAGTCTACACCTGTGTCAATCACAGCGACTGTGACACCTTTTCCAGTAACTTCTTGATTATTCTGGTCATGCTTAGACCAAACATCAGGAGCACCAATCAATGGGACACTATTGGTTAAGTCTGAGTGATATTGCTGATCCTGATAAACAGCCTTTACACCTGGAAGTAAACGTAGGTCATTCACTTTACTTTTTGGTACTTGTAATGAAACTCCATTGAATGTGAACGTATAGTCGTTAGTCTTTTTGAATGGAATCATTTTTTCCTTTATTTCGTCTAACACTTTCCCATGTGACTGTTTTAAACTTTCAATTTGATCTTTTAACTTCCTTTCTGTTGTCCTGGATAAAGATCCTATATGATCTGATTTCTGCATAATTTGAGTCGCAGGGGTATCTTCCATTTCAACTATAACGCGTGTCATCGCATCATCTAGATTAGTCTCTTGTGCCCTACCAATTTTAGGTTCAAAAGTAAATTGGGAATTTAGGACTAATAAAGCTGAAGCAAAAATACAAGTTGAAGTTCCTACATTAAACGACCTAGTTCTTTTTTTCATCGATTGCATCACCTCTAACAAAAAATTCATTTTAGGATAGCGGAATTAAACCTATAAAAATAGGGGAATTTAGACTATTTAAAATGTTAAGATAATTATATAGTGATATATTTTTATGGTAAATGACATTATCGTTATCATAATGATTCATTTTAGTTATCAATAAAAAAGAATGGCAATAAAATTATTTCGGTAAAACAAAAAACCTACTCCGATACAGGAATAGGTTTAAAGACTGCTAGTTTTATTTGATAAATCCAGAATTAATTACTCATATTATTAATAACATTATTTGGATTATATATCGAATAATGATCCACTACAATTTGTTTTTTTAATGGAAAAACAAATTTAAGCTTCTTTGATCCAATTGAATAAGTAAGTATTTTTTCCTTATTTGAGGTAGTAACTTCTGAACTAGGTGAACCAAAATAATTTTTTATATTATTAATAGATAAAGATTTTAATTGAGGATCAAAAGAGCGTAATTCAAATATTAAATGGCCTTTTTGGTAACCAACAACTACATTTCTCTTTGTGTATGTGTTGTATGTTCCTTTAGCGGCCGCCACATATACACTACTGTCCTCTTTTCCCCATTTTTCTCTTACCTGGTCAATATTGGAATTCATTACATTAAATTCTGCATTGATTATTTTTCCTTCATTAGCCTTCGTCGAAATATTTTTCAAAAGTAAGTACTGCTTATTACTAGTCTCATTGTTATAAGTAACAGCTTTCTTAATTTGTTTATTTAAAGTTGTAACATTGACAGGTTGAACTTTATTATTGTTAAGTTTATATTTTTGTTTTAAAGATAGAATTTTATAGACACTTTTATTTATTGTGTCTTCTGATATTTTATGATTTTCAACTGCTGTATAGATGCTATTGTAGATGGTTTTAACATTTTCATTTCCATGTCCTATCAAAATAATATTACTACCGGCATTAATAGAGGTAACTGCTGCGTTACTTAAGTTATAGTGTTTAGCTATAGCGCCCATTGACATGTCATCAGTTATGACTACCCCATTATATCCATATTGTTTTCGTAAAAGATCTGTTATCACTGACTTTGACATAGATGCTGGATACTTAGAGTCTACTTTTTTTACTAATATATGGGCCACCATCACCATATCCGCATGATTTTTGATTGCATGATTGAATGGAACTAACTCAAATTTTTTTAAACTTGATAAGTCTTTATTCACTATAGGGAGTGCTAAATGAGAATCTACTGAAGTATCCCCATGCCCAGGGAAATGTTTAATGACAGGAATTGTGTTTCCTTTATGTATTCCATCCATCATTCCCTCACCAATACTTGAAACGATAGTTGAATTTGTACCAAACGAACGATCTCCAATTACTGTATTTTTAGGATTACTTTGTATATCGAAAACTGGTGAAAAATCAGTATTGAATCCAAAAGATGATAGCTCTTTTGAAATCATATTACCTATATTATATGCGTATTGCATATTATTTTTATTTCCAATCGTTCTTGCAGAAGGTGTATTTAAAACTACTGAAGGCATTCGATTTACCCTACCACCTTCTTGATCGACAGCGATAAATAATGGTACCTTGTTATTTTTATTGTAAGTTTTTATTCCATTTGTTAAATTAACTAACTGACTTGGACTTTTTATATTAGTTCCAAATAGTATTACGCCGCCTAATTTATAATTTTTTAAAAGAGTATCTGCATTACTTGATGTTGTTCCGTCAAAACCAGCGATCATCATTTGTCCGATTTTTTCTTTAAGAGTTAATTTATTTAGTTCATCAAGTATTGGATCAGATTTTGAAACATTTACAGTGCTCTTTATATTAGATACTGTATTATTATTTACAGTGGTCACATTGTTATTAATTTTAGATATTGTATTATTATTATTTTCAGTGGCTACATTGTTCTTTATTTTAGATATTGTATTTTCATGGTTTTTAATAACTGTATTATCATTTTTATTTGCTTTAACTTCAATACAACCAGATAATAATATGAAACTACTAATAGCAATCACCGATAATTTTTTAATATTGTTTTTCAAAGTTTCACCTCTAAATTTTTTTCATATGTTAATATTGTTTTCGAAAAAATAATAGATATGTTTTAAAACTATAAACAATTAATAACAAATATACTGATTTAATCTAAGTTTAATATTAAGTAGTAGTTACGAGGTTTTTCTTATACCGGTTAAAATCACTAATTTTTAAAAACTGTCTGACAGAGAATATAATTACAAAACAGTTGATAACGAATGTAAGTATTAAATCGGAAATAAGAGACCGATATTCTTTTTAAACAACATTTGAGAATATTCATTCTTAAATTATTATTAAAAGTCTATTTTTAAGTACAATTAATACTTCCTCACCACCTCTTGTTTACATTTATAACATATTAAGAATGAACGGTAAACAATTATTCTTTACCGTTCATTCTTTTATGTGAACTTCGAAAATACAATATCTTGAATGCAAGGATAAGATTAATACTGATTAACTATCTAGTCAATGACATTTACCAATTTAAAATAGAAAGTAATAATATTACTAACGAATTGAAATAATATTTACACTTTTTTTACTTTAGATTATTTTTAACTAATCCCCTCACTCAACTATATTTTAGTTTTACGATAGTTATGTGAAGGGATTATCTCCATAATAAATGAAACAAATAGAAATTCTTTATTCTTTTTCTTCTCGATCAATGACTGTAATCTTTACTTTAATAGTCCCAAGAGAATTGGACGCAAGTGGAAATTTATTATTTTTTTTAATTGATTTCCAGGATTTATAGTTATTTCTAAACAGTTCTTCTTCTAAATGGAATACATCTAAATCTTTACTTAATCCTTTCAAATACGTCTTACGGATTTCCTTTTTAATTTCATTTTCTGCTTTATTTTGTAGTACTCTATTACTGATTTTGGAATTTAACTGAGATACAGATGCATGTGCTTTAATACTCATTTTAAATTTTGGAACACCTGATTTGTTAACTTTTGACTGAATCTTTATATTTGGCTTCTCAATTGGAAGCAATGCTTTAAGTTTTCCGTTTTTTTCATTTAAAGAGAGAGGCGTCATCACAGTATTCTGATCAGTCCAACGTAAACCTATTAAATCGTCTTTTGAAATCCATTGTGTTTTTTTGGCATTCTGAAACACAAAAGCTCCATTTACATTCATCATCGGCATTTTTTTGGCATCTTTTTTCCACAATTCTTCATTTACCCCAAGTGTTGGAACGATAATTGATGAACTAGGTTCATTATAAAGTCCGGCGAATTCCACCATTTTCATCGGTGAAATGATTGAATGTTCTTCATAATTTTCATTAGGTAAATGTAATAAGCTCATAATTGGTGAATTTGGTAACATTGGTTGCACTGCAAAAATTTTATCAATTGGTTCTTTTGTTGTATAAAGCCAAGGTGTAAGTCTTGCATCTATAAACCTTTCAAATGTATCTAATGATTCGTCTATTTGTTCTTTACCCAAAGCAGATTCCTTAAACACAACCGAACTAATTTGACCAAAGATTGTCCCTTGTTGGATGCTATTATACAAGTCGTTCCAGGCCAGTGAAAATGTTGTTCCTTTCCCTTTACCAACCCAAATGTTAGGGCCTTCTGCTCCACTACTTCCTTGCTCAGATTTACCAATTGTTGTAAAATCTAATACTTGTACATATAAAACATATTCATTATTTACATAATCTACACCAAGAGCCGAGACAAATGTTACTTGATTTATTTGTTTTTGGTCCCAACAACCGGCTAAAAGTAAGATTGGAACAATTAGTAAAATAAGCTTCAGCTTCAATTTGATTCTTCTCCTTGTTTTCGTCCATGTTTCGTATATAAAAATTTTGGTGTTTTTCTCATAAATGGTTTGGGCAATTGAAAAATATCTTTAAGGTAGTCACTATCAATTGGATTTTTAAATGCCGACATGATTGATACTCCGAAAGATTTTAAAGTTGAGAGATAGATTAATATTAAAAAAAGAGCAAGCATTAAACCCGGCAACCCTAATATACACCCCATAATAATACATAAACCTCTCATTAAAATAACGGCACTTCCAAAAGACTGGTTTACAATTAAGAATTGAGCCATCAGTGTAATTGCAACAACGACAACTACATTCGGAGAAGCAAGTCCTGATCGAATCATTGTATCTCCTACTATTAACCCTCCTACCACTGTAACAGTTTGACCTGTTGATTTTGGCAAGCGCAAACCTGCCTCACGAAGTAATTCAAAAAGAATGACCAATAAAATTAACTCCATCCCTGGAGAAAATGGTATACCAATACAATTTAATGCAATTGTTGCAAGTGCTGGAAAAGGAATCTGGTCTAAATGATATGTAGTCATTGCAATGTAAAAACCAGGAAGTAATACTGAAAGTAACAATCCCATATATCTTAGTATCCTTTGAAGTGTAACAAAGTAATAAGGCATGTACATATCTTCAGCAGATTTTAGTAATAAATTTATATTAATTGGAGCAATCAATGCAGCTGGAGCACCATCTATTAAGATACAAAATCGTCCTCTTTGGAGTGATTCGATGATCATATCTGGTCTTGTACTATATGTTAAAGATGGAATAATTGTATATGGCGAGTCTGATAGTAATTCTTCAAGAGGAGAAACTCCATTTAGTATTTCTACTTCAACTGACTTAAGTCTCTTTCTTGCTTCAGCGATAATATTCTCATTTATTACATCTGATAGATAAAGTAAAGAAACGCTAGTTTGACTTCGTGTACCAATCTTAAATAATTCATTACATAAAGTGTTACTAGGTATTCTTTTTCGAAGTAATGCCACATTTGTTTCTAGAGATTCTGTAAAACCATCACGAGCACCTTTAATTGAAACTTCGTAAGTTGATTCCTCAGTTTGACGTTGTGGAATATTTGATATATTGACAGAAAAAATTTCATTTGTATTTTCAAATATTAAAATTAATTCACCAGAAAAAACTTTTAGAGTGATTTGTTGTTCAGTATCCTTTTCACTACTATTTAACGGTATTAGTTGTAAAGTATTATTTTGCAGATTAGGTAATACAAACTGGTTCATATGTATGGTATCAATCATTCCGCTAGAATAGACAAAAAGCACACGTTTATTTCTCGGATTATTATTTAAGTGATGTACTTTTATTTGCACATCTGCACAATTTTTGAAAAGTTTTCTTATTTTTTGTTCATTTACTTTAGATATGGGACTCATCCCCTTTTAGATTCACCTTAATTTTCAAGACAAAGAGTACTATTAAAATTGATATTAAAAAGATAACAGGTACAAATATAGGTACATAATTATGTTTCATAAATGAATGGAGTTTTAAATCCGTTACTGGTATACATACGGCTACTAATAACACAAAACTTAAAGCCCAAAACATTTTTTTTAACCTGCTTTTTGATCTAATATTTAAAATATCTACAAATATGTATATAGTTAAGGATATTCTTATAAAGGAACATGACATAAATTGAAAAACAGAGAAAAAGTCTACGTGTTGAATAAAATGACCAATTCCTAGAAGGCGCCATTGCTCATAAACGGGGTAGCGCATTTTTTCTGATAATTGAGGACCAAATAATGAAATTGAATAAAACAATGGGAAAATTGAAGATATTAACATCAAAATTCCTAAAAAGAATATTTGCCAAAATCTTATTTCCTTGTTAATTCGATGCTGAATTAATAATAAAAACAAAAGTTCGATATATCCTCCAGCAATAAAAAAGCTACCTTTAAAAATTGGATTCCAACCATTCTGTAACATCGGTTTCATCCAATTTATATGCATAAATTGGATATTGGCTCCATTAAGAAAAAAATCAAAAATTAGAATAAAAGGAATAAAAAATACTGATATGACAGCAATGGATGATAATCCTGCATAAGCACAATAAGTGCAGATCATTAATAAACATACTTCAATTACAATTGTAGGTGTTTTCGGTAAATAGATTACTGTGATCCAATATGAAATGGACTTTAAAGTAATGTATGTATTTATCAATAAAAAAGCTAATAATGGAATGACTATTATAGAAAAGGCTAAATTTCCATAGTTCTGTTTTATCAGTAGGGTGACAGATTTTTGTTTCGTTTTTCTCATGATGTAATATAAAATACAAAGCCAGACTAAAAGAAATGGGAGAGCTATAACTACTGATAACCAAGCATCTCTTCCGGCTATGTCAAGTAATGCTGAAATCATTATAAAATGGTTCATAAATAAACTGGAAAGTAGTACGAGGATTAATGCTGCACTTATGAAAATTTTTTCATTATTCATAATTCGAGCAAGACCTCCTTCTCTACTAGTAAATTATTGTATAAACATGTTTATATTTTCCATTGAATGAACAGCTTATTCATTAAAAAATACAGCTATTACACACCAATAACAGTGGTAAAAGCTGCATTAGAAAAAAACTGCCCCGATTTGGATACAGGTTTAAAATAAGATAACTTGCCCTTATAATTATTTTGATAAAAACAATTTAGTATTTTATATGATAATGATTAAGAAATTAGATAATATAAAAGTAATATATAATAGTAGGAATTAGCAATATTCCCCATAAAAATACCCCGTAATTATTGCTAACTTACGGGGGTGGGGTGAACATAAAAACCAGACTATTTTTTATCTTAAAGGTATAGTTTATCTAAACATCAATTATACAAACTATTCTTTAAGGTTTAACGATAACAGGAACAATAATTTTAAATCCATCATATTCCGCAATTATTACTGCGGCTCCTTCAGACTTCGTTAAGATTTTATGATCAGCGGTCACTTCCGCTACTTCCGGATTGGAACTAGTATATTTGACATCAGCTGTAACATCATTTATCGTCCCATCGCTTGACATAGCATTAATAATTATCTCATTTTTTGAACCTGCTGAATTTACGATATAACCAGGTGCAGAACTTATCCCTCTAGTAAATGTAGGATACTTTGCTACAACTTCAACATCAATTGTGGTTGACATTCCAAAAACAGTAGCAGTAATTGTCGTTTTTCCAACAGAGTGAGCGATGAGATGTCCATCAGCAGAAATCGATGCAACTGATTCGTCCGCCACCGTCAATTTTGCTTTGCTATTAAGATTATAACAATCACAATTTCCATCTCTGCGAGGATGGCCAAAAGATCCATTAATTGAGACGTCAGTAGACTTATTAGGTTCTAACATAATATTACTAGTTGTCCATCTATCGTTTTCAGCCCAATATAAATTTACAGGCTTAGTGTTTCTTACCCAAATAGCATCTCTCATATTTCCATAAATGAACCAGATGTATGCTTCACCAGTGCCGACCCATGTAATGACCCCGTTCTGGTCAACAGTTGCTACATTTTCGTCGGAAGATTCCCATTTCCCTTCTGTATCAACCTGAACGATATTATGATCTGTATATTCAGCAAACGCGTTCGCATCAATAGTTCCTGATTCAGGGTGTAATATCATTCCATTTTGCGTACCAGTTATCGCATCTATTATAGATCCTGATTCAGGCTGTAATACCATCCCCGTGCTAACAATTCCTACTAAATTTACTGGTCCAGCTTTATCTTGTACTTTTACTGGAATTTTAATAGTAGAGAAACCTGCAATTGTTGCACTAACCGTCGTTTTTCCAGTATTCATTCCAATAAACTTCCCGTCTTTAACACTTACAACTGAAGGGTTCTCTGTTGTCCACTGGATTGAATTCGATATCTCCCTTTGAGTTCCATCATTGTATTGAGCAAAAACATGTACTGGATAAAGCTTATCTTTTTGGACAACAACATCCAATGAGGAAACGAGTAAAGATTCAATTTTTAAATCTTTAATTGATGCATCATTCCCAGAATGAATTGAAACATTCAAGATTTTTGTGCTTGTGCCATAATCGATCAGTACTTGTGTTGTTCCTGGTGCTACTGCTGTAAGAACACCATTCTTAACTGTAACTTTGTCTGGGTCTAATGAAGTGAATCCTGTGTCTGATGTAACGTCAGTTGTTGAACCATCCTTATATTTTGCTTTTACCGTGAACGAATGCGTGTGCTCAGATAAACTAAAGGAGATGTCATTTTCACTAGGAATCAGATCAACAATTTTATTTACAAAATCTTTAGAAGGTTCATTTGAAACGATAATTGGAACCTGCCTTGAGTTACCTGAGCTATTTACTGTAATATTTGTTGTACCAGTGCCTACAGCAGTAAGAAGCCCATCCTTATTTACCTTAACAACATCAGGATTTGACGATTTATATGTCGCAAATGAAGTTGAATTTAACGTTGTTTTGTCTGAATAGTTCGTTTTTACTTCTAACTGCAGTTGTTGATGTAATACCATATTTTTCATATCTGGTGAAACAGAAATTGATTCAGGGAGTGGAGCCCTCTTCTGATTGACACTATCTTTGACTGCTACAGGGATATCTAAAGTAAAACGACCACCATAATAGATAGCATGCATTTCAGTTGTTCCACTCAATTGACCAATAACCTTAGGTGCACCACCAAATTCTCGCTGAGTGGAAGCTACTTTGGAATTGTCGGAGTAAAATTCAACTGAACCTGAGACATCCTCAATTCTCCCATCACTGTATATTGCATTTATTGTAATAGGCGTTTCCTCACCTGTTCCTAAAGTAAGGTTTGATTGAGAAGCTGCTAAACCAATAACTCTTGGAGTAGCAAGTTTATTAGTAACATTTACTTCAATCTTAACTGGAGGAAGAACATCCGATCGATATGAAGCTGTCACAATTGTTTTACCTGTCTTACGTGCATTGATATATCCTGAATTAGTAACCGTTGCAATACTGTTATCATCGACGGTCCATTTGACATCATAAGGATTTACATTTTCATTTAAATTAATACCACCTTCTGATATTCCATTAGTGAATACTTCGGTTAAATTAACAGGCCAATTTTGATTTGGCAATAATTCAACTGTAGGTTCATCAGTTACAAGCTTTGTAGGCTTAACAACATTAACTTGTACAGCACCAACCAACTTATCATATTTAAAATAGATATATGCTTGGCCTATTCCAACTGGGGTAATCTGACCATCTTTACTTACGGTAGCAACATTACGATTTGTCGTTGTCCAACTACCTGAAGAAGTAACATCTTTCCATGTATATGCTCCATTCCCCCAGGTGTTCTTTATATTGGCATTTACTTGAACCGGCTTATCAGAGGTTTCTAGCCTAAACATGTCAGCCGAAAGGTACAGCTCATCACCATGAGGAATACCTCTTATCGAAGCAAAGAAGTTTATTACTGGAAAATTTGCGTAAGTTACTTTCATTGCAACATTCCCATTTGATAACCCTTTTAATGCACCTTTTTCAACCGATGCAATTGAAGGATCTTGTGATTCCCATTTAGCTAATTTCGTTACATCTTCCGTCGACCCATCGTTATAAAGCGCTTTCAAAGCGATCGGACGCTCTTGCCCTTCATCTATGTATGTAATTTGCTGCGCTTCTAAAACAAGTGATACAATTTTTTTACTTTCTGAAGTAGCTGACAATTGGTTTAAAACTTGTGCACTTTTCTTAATATTTACTTCAACGTTTAAAACTGCATTACCAAGACTAAATTGTACATTTGTAGACCCAACATTTACTGCTGTTAGTCTTCCAGTTTCAACAGTTACAACTTTTTCATTTACGGATGTCCATTTTCCTTCTGCTGTTACATCTGCTTTACTACCATCCTTATATTCTGCTTCAATCTTTAGATCGTGATGACCTTGATTCAGTGAGAGTGAAACTGTTGATTCACTTGGAATGAGTTTTACAATCTCCTTCGATTGTGGATCCTTTCTTAACTTTACTGACTCTTTTGTTGAGGCAAAAGCTAAACTACTAAATAGAGACAGAAATAAAGTTAGTACGAGTGTTAATGAAGTAATCCGTTTTGTCATCATTGTTCTCATTTGTTAACCTCCATAATTTTTTATATTGAACAATCTGTAAATTCAGATTGATAATATCCTCCTTCTATTCATTGCCTTTAGTAAATCGTTTTCTTAATCCTCTTTTAGGTCGTATAAAACTAGTCATAATTTAATATGTAATCCAACAGTTCAAGATAAGATAAATTACATTTTAGGATAACGGGATTAAAAAATAATTTTAATCAAAAAATTAGGACTATTTAAAATGTTAACTTTATTATATGGTGATATATTTTTGGGGTAAATGACATTCTAGTTATCAAAATGATTCATTTCAGTTATTAATAAATAGGATTGGAAATCAAAAGTATGGCATGAAAATAATAAAAAAATTAAAAAAACCTGCTCCGATTTGAGAACAGGTTATTTATAGGATAAATGAACGTTTTAATTACTAATATTATTCTTACATATCAAAATTTGATTAACTTAATGGTTTTCACTAGAATAGCAATATTTTTTGAAGTAACATATTTGTTTCGTAAATAAACGACATAAATATGTTACTTGCCTTTATATATCAACGTTTTTTAATAATTAAGAGTAAACACATTTGTGTCGGTACACAACCATTTACAAATATTCGTTATTTATATATTTATATAATCAATTGAAGCAATAAACTTGTGAAGTAATTAAATTCGTGTCGTAAAAACCTAGAGAGGATATATATTTATGTCGAAGTTATCTTTAAAGTAATCTTATTTTTGGCGTTAATATTTTCAGGTAATCAAATTTGTGTCCTAATAAATTTAGAAAAACGTAAGTAAATAATATTTGTATAATTGTTCGATTTTAAACGGATATAACTCTCAAATCATAAAAAAAGCTCCCGAAATCAACTTTGGGAGCTTTACTAAACAACAAAAATCATTCACGTCAACTATACAAACAACACAATCCAAAGCATTAATTTTCTTCAGCTAAATAAAAATACTCCCTATCTAGCACCTTAAAATAAATCCAATAAGGAATCTGCCGATGCCCTGGAAGCAATGCATCTACAGCCTGCTGTTGCGTTTTGTATCCCTTTGCTAACTCATCTATTTGCTTACCATAGACTTTAACAATTACAGCATTAGTTGGTGTCGGTGGCCTTTGATTCTCCCTAAGTGGATATTTTTCCCGAAGTTTCTTTCCAAACTTCGAAAGACCATCCCAGACTTTCGGGGGTAGTGTTACCATGTATAATCTTTTAGCAGAAAAAGACGAATCGTCCTTATGCTCACGAAATACTTCTCGAACCATTTTTGCCGCAAAAATATGATCTGGGTGCCCATAATATCCCACAACATCATCATAAGTAAGAATCGTCGTAGGTTTATATTTTTTTATTTGTTGATAAATGTAGTTTTTCAACTCGATTGGATTGACTTCAGAAAGCTTGGCATCTGGGAAAGTTGCTTGAACAGGTGTTACACCTAGCTTTTTTGCTGCAAGCTCTCCTTCTTTCTCGCGTGCTTTTCCGAGGACATCTTTCGAGACTACGCCACCTGTTTTACCCGCTTCACCTTCTGTCAAAACAACCATCGTTACCTTGGCGTTTTTTTCATGAATCTCACGAAAAACTTCTCCAGAAACGGTAATCTCGTCATCTGGATGCGGAAAGATAAGCATCATTCGTTTTGGTGAATCTTTCGGAATCAGAGAATTTGTCACAACTGCATTTTTATCTAAAATTAGGTTATGTACGAACCCGAATCCGACAGTCAGTATTATTAAAATAGTGAACAACACAAACAAAATCCGTCCAATGAATTTATTTAGCATATAACTGTTACCTTTCTTTCGACTTTGAAACATTAATTCAGCGCACTTTTCCAAAGAAATAAGCGAATCGTTTAGCTTGATTCGCCTAATTCATAAAAATTTTTAATCATAGATTCTGAATAATTTTACGTTTTGCTAACTTTTTGACGTTTCTTTGTTTTTTCAAATACCCACTCGTTTTGAATTTTGAAACTACTGAAAGAAAGCAATAAGTCCACAACAATTTTTAATATACTCGCTCCGCCATGGAAGGCATCTTGTAGGAAAGTAACACCATACGCTGAAACGATCATTTGAATCCCTGATAAAATATAGTAGCGTACGACAGACCTTGCAGAAGAATGTTTAAAAACGGTTTTTGCATTTAATATGTAATTAACGATTGATGAAATGACACGTGAGATAATGCCAGCCCATAACACAGCTGCACTTGTGCCAATCCTATGTTCTAATAAATAAATAAATAGCACAAATAACCCATAGTCAACGACAAAAGAAATTAGAGATGATGATAAAAACTTAAAGAACACAAAATAAATTTTAATAGAATCCACAAGAGGATTAAAGTGTGAACTGCTGTTTTTATCTAAATAGATTGTTTCAATCATTGTCTCCTTGATGTCAATCCCCTGCTGTTTACAGCCCAGGAGCATATTCAACTCATATTCAAACCGCGCACCAGATAAATTAAGTAAAAAATTCATATATGAAACGGGAATTCCACGTAAGCCCGTTTGTGTATCCGTAATAGACAAACCTGTTAGATATTTAAAAATTGAGCGAGTTAGTGTGTTTCCAAATCGACTACGGAACGGTATATTTTCTTCAGAAAAATTTCGCACTCCTAAGATTAAATTATCTGGCGATGCCATCAAAGCTCTTGCCACTTGATCAATATCCTTCGGTGTATGCTGTCCGTCACAGTCTGCTGTCACAAGACCAATCGAATTCGAGAAATTTTTTAAAAAATATGAAATCCCTGTCTTAAGCGCCATCCCTTTTCCTAGGTTGTGAGGGTGCTCAAGAACGGTACATCGGTCTAATTGACGTAAGTTCTGAAAAATTCCATTGTACTGTGCATCGCTACCATCGTTAACGACTATAATATGTGGATTAAATTTAGACTTCAATTCCTTAACCAAATGGATCAATCGATCATCTGGACTAAGAGCTGGTATTAAAATAACAGGAAAGTGATACTGCATTGATTCGCGTCCTCTCAATCATTTCCATTAACAATTTTAGTATCTCACACATTTATACTGAATTGAACAATAATTTAATATTTTAAATAAGTTTATCCAAACACAAAACATATAATTAAAAATTTAATAGGTATATATAAATCGATTAGATATTTGGGCACATGAAAGTTTATAGTCTTAATCGGTATCTCTTTTTAAAAGCAATTTTGTTTGCTCCTCAACTTGTCATTTATCCAATATTCTTTGCTGATGCAATCGAGTATGGATATAGCAGAAGCCGTTCACTTATCTTCTCCGTCAGTAATTGAGCGAGTACGGAAATTAGAGGACCAACAAATTATTGAAGGATACTATGCACATGTATCTCTAAAAAAATAAACCGTCAAATTTCTGCATTTATATTGTTTAAATCAACAGATTGTAAAGCATTAGCTAACTTTTGCAATAATCATCCAGATGTACTTGAGTGTTACAGAGTAGCTGGTGAAATTAGCTATATTGTCAAATTAGCAACGCATTCTGTAGAAAGTTTAGAACAATTTATTGATGAATCAATGCAATATGGTACACCATCAACGAATATCGTGTTATCTTCTAATGAAAAAAAAATAATTGCTCCTTTTATTAGTGAAGAATAAAAATTCTGGCAAAACATCATTTTCTCCTATTTTGATAAAAGAACTAAAATCATTAAAAGAAATATGTTATACCATGCAAATGAACACTTTACATTAAAAAAGAGCCAATCAAGGCTCTTTTTTATGATCACTTTCCTATTTAAACTTATTTAGTCTCTCTACTTTATAGGAGATAGATATTTATTATGTTCTAAAAATTCCTTTCCATATTGTCCATGCTCATTAATCGAAGGGTGTTCAACTTGAATTGTTGCGTGTACAAGCCCATATTTTTCTTTCAATAAGTGATTGATAGATGAAACGGTAAGAAAGGATTGACAATCTTTTCTTAAAAAAACATGAGCTGTTATACAATAATGTTCTGTTGTAATACTCCAAAGATGCATTTCATGAACATCTTCAACTCCTTCGATTAGTTTTATATCTTGACGTATTAAATCAAGATCAAAATTATTTGGAACTGATTCCATTAAAATTTGATAGGATTCACGTGTAATTCTAATACCACCAATGATGATAACAACACTAATGATCATACTGATAATCGGATCTATAATTGTATAATTTGTAAAATAAATTAATATTGCCGATATGATCACACCGATTGAGTTTAATAAATCACCAATAAAATGCCAAAGTGCACTTTTAACATTCAAATTGTTTTCTACTTTCATGCTCCGAATTAGAATATACGTAAGAATAATATTTATTAGTAACCCAATCGATGAAACGATTAACATGATACGTAAATCAATTACAGTCGGATTGATAATCCGTTTGATCCCTTCAATACAGATACCAATCGAAATAATTATTAAGGCAAGTCCATTTAGAAAAGACGCTATTATTTCAAATCGAAGATAACCATAAGTATATTTCTTATTTGGGTTTTTCGTTGCTAGATAGATAGCAGTAATACTTAATCCTAAAGCGATTACATCAGATAACATATGAGCAGAATCTGATAAAAGCGCTAACGAATGTGAAATGATTCCACCAACAATTTCAACAACCGTAAAAAATATGGTTAGAAAAAAGGTAGTCCATAATGTTTTCTTTGATTTAAGTTGCTCCTTAACATGATTTAAGTGGTGATAATCATAATTATTCACTTAGTTTCTCTCCTCTTTAAGATCTTAGAAAGTATTTTATTTTTCTATTCTTACCAACTTTTATTTACTTATAGTAAACATATGATTATAAACAAATAAAGACTGACCATATAAAATACATCCTTGATCCTCATTGAACTAAACTCCCAGTTACTTCAATAAAAAAATGATATTCTTAAGTTACTTTTTGATTTACAAAAATAGAAATGATTCACATCATACATAAATAAAAGGCTGAATCTTAACCTGGCTTATTTAGTAACATACATTTAGCTATCAATTAACAAGGGGATATTTTTAATGTCTATTTGACACTTCCATTACATCGTAAGTATAATTATCGGATGGAAATAAGGAGGATAATCTTATGCAATCACAAAGTCTAATCAAACAATTTCAATTTGTTCGCATGGGCACACTGAAGAAATTTGATGCCATTACAGAGGAAATGGCAGATGTAAAGTTAGATGGTTTGAATAACACGCTTCGTTGGCAACTCGGTCATATTTATACGGTCACTGAATTGGGAATGCATTTGGGCAGCCCTGAAAAAATGCAACTTTCGGCTCGTTATAAGGAGCTCTTTGGAAATGGTACGAGTCCGGCAAACTGGACAGGCGAAATACCAACATTACAAGAAATAAAAGAACAACTTGAAAGTCAAATGGCACGTGTAGTTGAAGTGGCTAATGAAACAAACGAGGCTGCTGCACCATTCGAGATTGCTAATTTTAAAACAGTAGGCGAAATGGTACATTTCTCTATTAGTCATGAAATGCTTCATCAAGGTCAAATTATCACAATGACAAAATTGACAAAATAAACGATCATCTTTTGAAGAGATTGAAAAAATTGAGTAAAAAAAATGAAATCAAACAAATGATTTCATGGATTTCAAGTTGTTGAAAAACGAATTGGACAAGAAAAAATGCTGCGATTTTCCGCGGCATTTTTCTTTTATGAATTTTCTAATTAAAAACTAAAAGTTGAAATGGATTTTCCCCCTTTGCAACACTAGCTTACAACTTTGAAAGATTCATAATTATCGATTGTTTTCCTTTTATTAAATTACTTTGAACAAAACCACCAATCATAGCATTGAATCTGTCCTTCTTTTGATTGTTCCATACGTTTATTTGCATCCTGAATTGTATTTGGTGGCGGCATAATTAATCGTTCACCTACAAGTTCATTTTCTGGCCAGTTTGCTGGTGTCCCTGCTTTATTTGCATCTGCTATTTGCAATGCTTTTACAGCTCTTATAATTTCATGGATATTGCGTCCAACATTATCTGGATATGTCAATATTAACCGTATTTTTCCTGTCGAATCAACAATAAAAACACTTCGAACAGTTTTTGTGCCAATCGTCGGATGAATCATCCCTAATCTAGAAGCTATTTTGCCAAGGCTATCTGCTATGATTGGAAAAGTTATTTCTACATTAAGATTTTGCTTTATCCATTCAATCCATTTTATATGGGAGTAAACTTGCTCAACAGATAATCCTATTAAATAAGTATTCAACTTCATAAATTCAGGCATCATTTTTTGAAATGCTACAAATTCTGTTGTACAAACTGGAGTAAAATCACCTGGATGACTAAATAATACATACCAATGTCCTTGAAAACCTGTTGGAAGAACTAATTCACCAAGAGTAGTTTGAACTTTTAATTCAGGAAACAGATCACCTATGAATGGTTTTGTATAAAGCTCATTTTGCTCCATTACTGTACCTCCATTTTAAGAACTATCTTTGTGGTACTCAAAGCTACTTATTATTTCTTAATAGATTACAATAACTATTCTTTTTTTATTTTTTAAGGAATACTATCATCTCTAATCATATTCATAATGGTTCATTTAATGCTACTAACTTTAAATGCCCTATAAAGTTTTGGTGTGTTACTTTATATTGAGATATTTAAAGCTATAAAAAAATGACCCTCAAATTGAGGATCATTTTTATACCTTAATAATAATTAGGAATTTAAAAAATTCCCCAAACATCTATATAATAAACTCCAAAAATTAGAAAAATAAGCACTAATGAAATCGATAAATAAAACACGAGTATCCTTGAAGATCTATATGTTTGATTATTAATATCATTTCCTTTTATAAAATAACTAATAGTTGATATTATTAAAGCAAAAATTCCAACTATAATTGATGATAAACCAATTATCTTTGATAGTGTATCCCCTAAAATTGCACTAGAAGATAGAGTAGCAAAATGGAGATTAGTAATTAAGAAACCTACTCCCATAATTGTTATACATGTTCTTACCCATGCAAGATATGTTCTTTCATTTGCCAAATGTTGTTGTATATATTTAGAATCAGTTGTTTCTTTCTGTTTTTTTAATGTATTATCCATGCTTATACCTCTATTTTAAGTAAGGTGTTTTACAATTCTCTTTTGCTCTTCGAATAATTTTTTTATATAAAGAAAGGCACAATTAGCCGTGCGCCTTTTACTTTATTTTATTTTCCCTTTCTAATCCAAAATTTAAAAATATCATTATCCTCTTCATATTTAGCCTATAGGAATATTCAAAGCATTTATAATAGGCATTTTATTGGACTCATTATAATCTCTTACATCTATAATTTGAGTTGTTGATATTTCACTTGTTATAGATGATGAATCCACACATTTAATATCACGTATTGGAAAGTACCTAATATATAGTTTTCTTAAGCTCAAACCAATTATCAATGTTAAAATTAAAAACAATTTGATACCTCACTTACTAAAAAATATTATGTTACAAAAGTGATTATATACCCTGTGGGGTATATCGTCAATAATTTGTTTTTAATATAAAATGATTTTGCTCCTTAAGCCTACATAGACGAGCGTCTACAGAAGCACCGCCTTATACTCCTTCTACTATAATTATTTTTCATTCATTATTATCCTCCATTATATAAAGTCCGGTTGTAGCATCTTGAGAATTTCATTTAATACCTCTAACTATTTTGAAAATAAAATAAACAATAATAGAAATTACAAAAATTATTATTAAAGCCGGTAAGACTGCAAGCAAATTTTTTCCTCCTAATATTTATTGCTCAGAAGTGTTTAAACAAATATATATTTTATTTTGTAATTTTTTCTTATAAAACAATACTGCAAGAAACTAAAATGGAAGTTAATGATCCCTCCCTCCTCACCGACACTTGTCCCACAAAAAATGGTGAACAACACATTGCTGGATCAAATAATTGAAAAAATATAAAAAATAGCCGAGAATCAACTCGGCTATTTAGATTCATAATATATTTCATAAGAAGTTTGGTTACGAATATCGATTCCTACTTCTTCCTGC
The DNA here is from genome assembly GCF_001712755.1 of Gottfriedia luciferensis. GTDB lineage: Bacteria > Bacillota > Bacilli > Bacillales > Bacillaceae_G > Gottfriedia > Gottfriedia luciferensis_B. Next base: position 9,826 of record NZ_MDKC01000006.1, on the reverse strand, counting down.
ATTAATTTCATTTGGATTTACACCATATCTTCTATTCCAGCAGATGTATGAAAATTTATGTGTGTGGAGGAATAGTTTTATAAAATCCTAAAACTTAATATACTTCGCTGGATTTACAGCGTTTGATTTTGCTTCATTCCATTGTCCATCATGTAATTCAAAGTGAAGATGTTGTCCAAAAGAATGCCCAGTATTTCCCATCGTTCCAATTTTTTGTCCTTTTGAAACAGTTTGCCCTGTTGAGACTTGATACTTTTGCATGTGAGCATAAACTGATGTAAATACTTTTCCATTGATATTATGTGTAATAAAGACAACATTACCATAACTAGATGAATGGTAAGCTCGTATGACAACGCCATTTGCTACTGAGACAATCGGTGTGCTTCCATTTTTTGCAATATCTACGCCAAAATGCGTTTCATGATCAAATGAACGATATCCGAAACCTGAAGATACATATCCTTCCGCTGGTCGAGTAAAATCACCACCTGTAATACTTGAAGCGGCTTTTATTGCTTTTTCCTGATCTTTTAATAGGTTTTCCTGTTCTTCTAAACTCAAAATATCTTGTTCCTTTTCATTTACATCATCCTTAAGTTTGCTTAATATTGCCTTCATTTGAGTTTCTTGATTAACAAGTGTAAGTTCTATATTTTGAAGATCTTTTTTATCATTTTCTAACTTATTTTGAGTTAACATTAAGTCTTTCTTTTTTAATTCAACTTTTTCTAAATCGTTCCGTTGGTCCTTAACAATGTCTTGATCTGCATTCATAAATTTACCAATAGCATTTATTCGCTGAACTAAATCACCAAAACTTTTTGCATCAAAAATAACATTTAAATATGAGTTATTTCCACCCGATTTTTGTATTGTAATTAAACGATTATTTATAATTACTTGACGCTGATCTAACCGTTTTTGAAATCCTTCTATTTCAGCTTGTAATTCTTCTATTACTTTTTTACCATTTATTATTTCTGCCTCTTTTTGGCTCATCTTTATTTTTGCATTCTCAATGGATAAGTTAATTGAATCTAAAGAGTTTACTAACAATTTTTGCTGATCTTTTAATTGATCCATCTCATTTTTCGCTTTTTGCGCTTCTTTTTGAACTTTTACTCGTTTATCTTGAATACTCTTAATCTTTGTATTTGGTAAAGTCTCTGCAAGTACACCTTTTGGAAGTAAAGTGAGTGATAAACTTGCAGCTACTAATATTAGTTTATTAATAATTCGTTTCATCGTTTTCTCCCTAAGCTTGACATATACTTATATATGTTAACTTAGAAATGTAACAATTTAATGCAAATTAGACTACACTCTTTTTACAAGTTTTTTACAAGCTCTTTGCAACACTAAAAAAAATAATTAGTAAATCATATAATCATAGTGTACTCAACCTGAGTGATTGAAATCTTAAAAATTTCTAGAAACATAAAAAAAAGCGTCAAACCGCTATCGTTCCAACGAATTTGACGCTAATATGTAATGGGTTCACCTTTAAATAAATTATTGGAACTTCCAATAACCATCCAACATTTCAAAAAAGTGATTTTGATTCGTATGAGAAAGGTTTACTAAAAAAGGTGTCTGCCCTTTTTCTTTTAATACCGTAGCAGCCGGACCATCTCCAATAGGTGTACAAAATAATAAATTAGTTCCGTTCAATTTTAATATTCTACACCGTGCATTGATTTCGGAATCAGTGAACTCTTCTTCTTGTTTAAGGCCAAACAAATTCTCCCAAATTTCTAATGTCTTATCTAAATTATCTACAACAAAACCAATGCTTTCCAATTTGGGTTGACCTATTATATGTGATCCGATAAATCCTTGTTCCTCTAATTCCGAATGCCTTTCTTCATCTGATTTTTCCCATTCAATAAAAAATGGTAACTTAACCTTTTTTTCCGGATATTCTGGGAATAACAATGACCATCTGATTACTTGACCATCAGCACGAACTCTCTCCCCAGTAAGCGGTCCATATACTGTAAGTCCTTTTGCTTTTAGTTTACTTGCTAGTTCATCAATTTGATTCGTTCTAATTGCTACTGTCGCAGGTCCTTCCCGATTTTCTTTTGCTAGCTGTTCTACGATTTGCGTAATTAATCGATTTTCCTCATGTTTTTCAGCTATTGATAAAACTTCAATTCCTAAAAATTCAATATAACTTAAGCCAAAATAAGTTAGGGTATTATATGTACCCCAAGATTCATGACGCCCTCCCTTTACAACATGAATTCCTCTTTCCTTTAAGGGTAAAATTGCATTCTCTGGTTTTTTGAAGAACCAAACTAGGTGATCAAAGTATAAATCCATTATCGTACTCCTTTCAATCGATAGTTAATGATTTCAGCAACCGCCTTTTCAGCTGACAAAAGAGCACCTTCAAGATGTCCACTATAATCTGAATTCGTCTCTGTACCAGCAAATATAATTTTCTTTCCCCACATGCCTTCTACTGAGAGTGGACCATAGCTTTGGTAATTTTTAAGAGGACTTAAGTCCTCCTCAACAGTAGTTTCAGAATCTGTGGACCAATCTTTGTAAAAAATAGCTTTTACGTTTTTAGCTTCACTTCCAAAGAGTTTAACTAATTGGTCAACAACCAATTTTAAAACTTTATCCTGACCCATTTTTTTACGTGCTTCTGGTGGCATTCCAAAGAAACCAAATAATGCACCAGAGCCTTTAATAGGAGAGGCATCATATATTTCTTCTAAGGGACCAACTACACTCAATACGTATCCAGAAAGTCCTAATTCTCTCCAGAAGGGACGATCATAGACTGCTACTACTTTGGCCTGTCCCGCCATCCACGTAGGTTTTTTTACGATATCAGTAATAAGATTTGGATGAAGTGAAGGTGAAAATTCAATGTGTTTCGCCACAAGACGTGGTGGCAATGCCAAAATAACAGCATCTGTAGGAAATTTTTTTCTCATCCCATTAGAAAGCTCTGCTTCAACTGTGATATTACCAGATTCATTCAGTTGAATTTTCTCAACTCGTGTCTCCAACTCAACTATTTCTGAGGGTATTGTGTCTGCTAGAGCATCGATAAGAGACTGCACACCTCCAGTTAATCTAAGCCATTTTTCGTCTGAGTTTTCCTTCAGTACACAGCGTTCTGGTGGTTTTATTTGAAAACGTTCTTTTAATATTTCGCCTTTCATATATTGTTCAAATGTTTCTAAATTTAGTTCTTTTACAAGGTTAGCTATATGATTCTCAAACTGTGGCCAAAACCACGTAGGGCCAAGGTCAAATTTGCCTAGGTCCGGTCTGTTTAGATCAGAAGTACTCAAAACCCTACCACCAATCCTATCTCTTGCTTCTAGAACTCTACATTTAATACCTTTTTCAGTAAGTAGTGATGCAGCACGTAGACCACTTAAACCTGCACCAACTATAATTACAGGATTGTCCATATATTGTCCTCCCTCTGACAACGTCAATATTGTATAAACGTAATTTAATCATAATTCTAAAACGATTAATCTCTAACCCGTAACACATTCAATCCACTTTCTAGAAAACTAATTCTACTTAATAATTCTATTTTTCAAACATCTTAACACGCACAAAAAAACCATACAACATTATAATTGTGTGGCAAACAATTTAATAAGTGTATGGTAATTGATACTACTTAAGATCTTGTAGTAATCGTTCAAGAATCATCAATCCATGCTCAAGCTCTTCAAGCGTTTCTGGTGCACAGACGGAAACCCTAACAGCCCGCTCTGGACAACTTTTTCCAACCACAAAGCGTTCCGCCGCATACACTTGTACCCCTTGTTGTGCAGCTAACTTTTCAAATTCAGCACCTGTGAGTTTTCCCGGTAACAGTAACCAATGAAATATACCTGTTTCAGTACCTAAACAGGTATAGTCTGACAAATATTTATTTACGACTTGATTTCTACGAATGGTTTCTTCACGATGAATCTTAATTATGTTTTCAAATTGATTCGATACAATTGTACGTGCCGCTAGTTCTGAAAATAAAGGGGAAACTGATATATTTAGATTATAAAGTGCCTTTGAAATTGCCTCTTTGAATCGAATAGGCACAGCAACACAGGCTAACCGTAACCCCGGTGCTATTGATTTTGATAAACTCGCAATATAGATTCTGTGTTCTTGTGCAAATGATGCTACTGCTGGAATTGGTTTTTCATTAAGGAGATTATATGTCGCATCTTCAATAATGAACTGATTATACTTTTTAGCTATTGCTGCAATTTTTTTACGATTTTCAATAGACAAACAAGAAGCTGTCGGATTATGATAATCCGGAATCAAATAGATGCCTTTAATATTGTCATTTTTACAAGCATATTCAAAAGCATTTGGACTCATTTCATAATTCTCTGACTTAATTGGTACGATTTGTACGCTAAGCATCGCTGCAATCGTTTTTAAGCCAGGGTAAGTATGATCGTCAGCACCAATGCGATCTCCAGGCTTACAAAGACTTGCCAGTGTAGCAGCAATCGCATTTTGACCCCCATTTGCAAATAAAATATGATCAACTGTTGTTTCAAATCCACCTCTTAAGATTAGCTTTATAGCTGCATCCTTTTGCCACAAACTTTCCCCTGCTCTTCCGTATCCAAACCATTTTTCATAATCTGACTCTTGCAGCATGTTTTTCAGTTGAAGTAATAATGGCTCATATGAAGCATTATCAGGAAGTGTCGCACCCATCTCAATTAAATGCTTCGGCTTAGTATCTTCAAGTAAATACGCATTCGATAATGCATCATAAGATACAAATGTCCCACTTCCCACTGTTGCACTTAACAATCCCTTTAACTCGCAGACTTTAAACGCTTTTGAAATTGTACTAAGATTTAGATCTAAATAATCGGCCAGTTCACGCTGTGGGGGAAGTTTAGTCCCAGGTAATAAAACGCCATTTAAAATATCTTTTTCCACTTGCCCTGCGATTGCCTGATAGATGGGCTTTTTATTTTTATCAATCGATGGCTTCCAACTCATCGGATAATTTTCGAAAGAATTAATTGACATAATATGCATCCTTTTTTCACACAATTATATAATTGTGTGATTTATAAAACAAATATAATTTCCATCGACTTTTATGCAAGTATGCCTTGCTATAGTCTTCAATTCCAACTGATATTATGATATAACCAATATAAAAACTCCCCAACATGGCAAGGAGTTTTTTCTTCATTTATTTCGTTCCAGAAAATCTTTAACTCCTTCGAAATGATGCTTCATTTTTCCATCGATTTTCTCAAGAATAAAATGACCGTCTTTTGCAATGGGACTACTTTGTGTTTGATGTGCATCAATTGAAACAGTATAGTGACTCGAACTCATCTTCATTGATGATAAGTTATGAATATGTTGCCCAACATCATAATACAACCAATCGATTGCATGGTAGTAAGCATTCTCTATGGTCATGAAGACTGGGTGTAGAAAAAGTTTACTTGTTGGAATCAGTAAACCTACTACAACTACTCCGAACCAGACTAGTACCACTTTCTTTCCTATCTCTTTCGCCAGATGAGCGAACATGAATCTTGAATCAACAAACGATTGTCGATTTTTCGTTTCCTTTTGAATGAGTTTGTGATGACCCTCGATCACTAATTTTTGTTCATATGGATAATACGTTGCAAAACGTTTCATCAGTGGCATCCTCTCTTCCATAAAACACTATTCATTCATCACGTTTCTCTCTATTAAACGATATGAGACAACTGGTAAAGTATTCTTACAAATGTCTTCACCTCTACTTTTACTCTTCTGGCATACTCATTTCTTTACATGATTCTAAATAAATACATGAACAAATTCCAATACTAATCTTAAGAGGTGATTTTAATGGGTAAATGGAATGAACAAGCCGCAGCGAATAATAATTTGCCATCTAGCACAATCCGAACATCTGAGCTTCTGTTAGGCAAGAAAGCAGACCATGAATTTTCAGAAGACCTTTCTGATGGCGGAGAAAGAAATGAAAATATTGAAAAGCTGAATAAGAATTCTAAACTGAAATAATTGTAAGTATGCCTCAATTAACAGAAAAAAGAGCTAATCGAATACATGACGATTAGCTCTTTTCAATTTGCATATACAAATTAGAAGACACAATAAACAATCAATTATCTTTACAAATTAGTTGCATATGATATACTCTTTTTTGGTTTAACTAGATTAGTTTTCAAAGGAGTAACTTCATGAGTATTCAAAATGTGTATCTTTCTATAAAACAAGGAGAAACAGCCACAAACCAAAATAGAATTCCCATTTCCTTTAATGAAACGTTGCTAGGTCGTACGTGGGGTGATGATTTCCCAGATATTCCTTTTACAAGTCAATATATTTCAAGAAAACATGCTTTAATTAGTTTCGATAAAGAAGAAAATTACACCATCGTTGATCTCATGAGTAAACATGGAACACAAGTTAATCATATTTCTATAGAGAAAAATAAACCATTTTTCCTTCGTGATGGCGATTGTATAAGTCTTGCAAGTGGTGCCGCTGTACTTATTTTTCATAATCTATCAGAGCAGAACCTTGGAGACACACTTGATATGCCATTAGTTTTAGATAAACAAATAAACGATAGCATTGGAATAACTGTAAATGTAGTTAAAAGAGAAATTTTAATTGACGGCGTAAGAATCCATCTAACTAGTAAAGATACAGAATTATTTTTGTTGTTATATCAAAGAGCCAATAGCGCAGTTAGCTATAATGAAATTAAAATAAATGTTTGGCCGGAACGAATGACGAAAGATATTGAGCAGCCTGATGTAGGACGGGAAGAAATTAATACCCTTTTATATAGATTACGTAAGAAATTAGGTAAATACGGACATAAGATTATATCTGTTCCTCGATATGGTTATATGTTTGATCAAGAGGATATGTAATAGAGTAAAGAGTGTAGTAATTTTAAAAATTCTACACTCTTTTTTTTAAAATTAACTAAAAACAATTACTTATTTTGCGATTATTTATATAGCTTATAATAAATTAGCTCTTACTTTTTTCTCTATAATAGTTAATTCAATATATATTGCAATAAATGAACATAATGAACCAACTACCAGAAATATTGCGCATACATATACAGGTAGAATTAACAGAATGTACGCTAATATAGTTCCAACAACGATTAATAAATAAAACAATACAATTCACCCTTTTTCGCATTGATCAAATTAAATCAAAATCGACTTATAAAAAATTATGTACTCATGTAAAGATATTACTTCATGCTTTCTTACTCAATATCACATTGATAACAAAACACTAACATTTAAAATTACAATTTCAGAAAAAGAAAAAACCTGCTCCGATTCAGGAACAGGTTGATAGTTTGTTATTTTACGTATTTACTAACCACTTAATTACTCATATTATTTATTAACATTATTAGGATTGTAAATTGAATAATGATCCAATACAATTTGTTTTTTTAAAGGAAAAACAAATTTAAGCTTTTTTGATCCAATTGAATACGTTATGATTTTTTCATTGTTTGAGGTAGTAACTTCTGAACTAGGTGAGCCAAAATAATTTTTTATATTATTAATAGTTAAAGAGTTTAACTGTGGATCAAAAGAACGTAATTCAAATATTAAATGGCTTTTTTGATAGCCAACTACTACGTTTCTCTTTGTGTAAGTGTTATATGTTCCTTTAGCAGCGGCGACATATACACTACTGTTTTCTTTTCCCCATTTTTCCTTTACCCCGTCAATAGTCGAATTCGTTACATTAAAATCTGCATTGATAATTTTTCCTTCATTCGCCTTTGTTGAAATATTTTTTAAGAGTAAGTACTGCTTATTACTAGTTTCATTGTTATAAGTAACTGCTTTCTTAATTTGATTATTTAAATTTGTAACATTGACAGGTTGAACTTTATTATTGTTAAGTTTATATTTTTGTTTTAAAGCTAAAATCTTATAGACACTTTTATTGATTGTGTCTTCTGATATTTTGTGATTTTGCACGGCTGAATATATACTATTGTAGATGGTTTTAACGTTTTCATTTCCATGTCCAATCAAAATTATATTACTTCCGGCATTAATAGAAGTAACCGCTGCGTTACTTAAGTTATAGTGTTTCGCTATAGCGCCCATTGACATATCATCCGTTATGACAACCCCATTATAACCATATTGTTTTCGTAAAAGATCAGTTATCACCGCTTTTGACATAGATGCTGGATACTTTGAATCTACCTTTTTTACTACTATATGAGCTACCATCATCATATCCGCATGATTTTTTATTGCATGATTGAATGGAATTAACTCAAACTTTTTTAAACTTGCTAGGTCTTTATTCACTATAGGAAGTTCTAAATGAGAATCTACTGATGTATCCCCATGCCCAGGGAAATGTTTAATGACAGGAATTGTGTTTCCTTTATGAATTCCATCCATCATTCCAATACCAATATTTGAAACAATACTCGAATTTGTACCAAACGAACGATCTCCAATTACTGTATTTTTAGGATTACTTTGTATATCGAATACTGGTGAAAAATCTGTATTGAATCCAAAGGATGATAGTTCTTTTGAAATCATATTACCTATATTATATGCGTACTGCATATTATTTTTATTTCCAATTGTTCTCGCAGAAGGTGTATTTAAAACAGCTGAAGGCATGCGATTTACCCTACCGCCTTCTTGATCGACAGAGATAAACAAAGGTACCTTGTTATTTTTGTTGTATGTTTTTATGTCATTTGTTAAGTTTACTAATTGACTCGGACTTTTTATATTCGTTCCAAAGAGAATTACGCCGCCTAACTTATAATTTTTTAAAAGAGTATCTGCATTACTTGATGTTGTTCCGTCAAAACCAGCGATCATCATTTGTCCGATTTTTTCTTTAAGAGTCAGTTTATTTAGTTCAACAAGTATCGGATCAGTTTTTGAAACACTAACATTGTTCTGAGCCTTAGCTTCGATACAACCAGATAATAATATGAAACTACTAATCGCAATCATTGATAATTTTTTAAAATTGTTTTTCATATTTTCACCTCTAAATTCAAAATGATGTGTGCATTATTGACCTTTATCTAATCATAGCAAATAAATGTTTCTAAAATATAAACTTTTTGTATCAAATATATGATTTAATACAAATCTAATCTTGATCCAGTAATAGTTTTATAAATGTTACTCCGACATCAAATCAGCTATTTGAGAATGCTCGTTCTAAACCTTAGAATCTCACTAATTTTCTACAAAAAAAGGAGAATCCGTATTTTTTTCTATATGCTATTAATTAATACAAATATACCCTTCCTGTAAATATTTTTATAATAAGTCGAGAGCAAACACTAATCAGTTATTCATTTTAAATTAGTTCGGTAAAGATAAAGATAAAATAAAATTAATTTAATATGTAAAGTAAAAAAAGCTAACTAATTTGTTAGCTTTTTCAGAGTGTTGAAATATAAAATGATCAATAGGGAAAACGGACATTAAATGAACATTTAATAATGATGAAATTATCATTTTCTGCATGATCTTGTAATGGTTTTAAATGTTAATATGTTCGAGCAATTTTATGATTCCAATAACACTAGACATTTTTTTTCAGAAGTTAAAAAATTATGAGCTTATTCTTAGAAAAACAAATTCATTTGACTAATTTAGTTTAATGTTCGATATTAATTGAACTACAAACTGATTAATAAAAACTGCTAGATTACTCTAAGTAAAGGCTATTTGATTAGGATTTAGTGTATACTTTTTTTGATGAAAAAGTTGATTGGAATGGAGGGGTGCTC
>NZ_MDKC01000005.1 GCF_001712755.1 Gottfriedia luciferensis | reverse complement strand
TTTGACTAATTTAGTTTAATGTTCGATATTAATTGAACTACAAACTGATTAATAAAAACTGCTAGATTACTCTAAGTAAAGGCTATTTGATTAGGATTTAGTGTATACTTTTTTTGATGAAAAAGTTGATTGGAATGGAGGGGTGCTCGACTCCTATGGGATTAGCGGGAAGGCTAAAGACCCCGCAGGCTTGCCGAGGAGGCTAAAGAATCCCGCCCCATGGAAAGCGAGCATCCTGTAATGGAAATCAACATCACCTACTCCTTTTACGAAAATTTGGTAATTTAATTGACAAAGTTGTTTTTCAAAGCGTGAAAAAGACGACTTAATAACAGTCGTCTTTTCCATTAGAAAAATTAATTCAACCCTAGCTCTTTCTTAATATCCTCAAGTGATTTTGATTTATATTTTTCTAGAGGTTTTGGAGCGTTTTCCACCGTTGGATTTTGCATTAAGTAATTCTTTTCGATGAATGCAAAGTCTTTTGCGTCTACGATTTTATCAAAATTAATGTCTGCACTGCGACTGTCAGTTCCCCAATTAGTTTGGATTGCTAAGGCGTCCTTCAAATCAATGACATTATCTTTATTAACGTCTCCAGGAATTGCAGCATTAAAATTTATTTCAGGATTCCAATGAGCAGTTAGTACGCCTTCATCATCTAGGAAGCCCACATGGAAAGGTTCATATATTGTGAAATGGCCAGGAATATCGAGTGATACGACCATTTCATCGAGTGTTTTTGGTAATTTATCCACGGATACTTGGCCAAATTGATTAATAACTCCTGGGTAGATGTTACCGTTTTGATCCTTTACTGATAGAACTGCACCAATCTGCGAAGGGGCTACCCTCCATGAACTCTTACCTTCTTTTTGCAATGAGACTGGAATTCCAATACTTCCTGAAATTTTTGAATAAGTTGGTTTGAACCAAATTGGTGGTATTGTTGAATTCATTGCAATTGATTGGTTAGATTCATTTATATAAGATGCAGAAGATGATTTAAAAGGCGAATAAAAATTATAAGTATTATCTTTTACTTTTAACGTTACTTCTGCAAATGGTACATCACCTGTCACTTTTCCGTTAGTCATCTCTATATTGACATTTACATTTGTATTCAATCCTGATGGAGCTGAATTAGATGTGAGTTTCGCCAAACCAAATTTTTCAATTGCTGGATTAAGCTTTACATCTACAAATTCTAATTGATTATTTGAAAATGAAAGGCTACTAGCTATTTTTTTTGCATCAGTAACGTTATATGCTGTTAGGTTCACCTTTACATTTTCACCTGCATTTACAATTTTTTGATCAACACTTCCATAAACAAGTGGAGTGCCTTCTGGAATAAATGTAAAATATTTGTTTCTTGTACCAATCTTAGCTGAATTATATCCTGCAAGTTCAACATTTACGCTTTTAGCAGAAGGGTCAATCGGGATATTATATGCAAAATTTCCTTTTGCATCAACATTGAAACCATTTGAAAAGGTAGTATTATTATTTTTTATCATCACAAAATTACCCGATTGATCAATAGAAATACCTTGCGTACGATAATCATCTTGGGTTTTATCAAAAACTGTACCTTTAATTGGATAAGATGTTGTACCAGGTTTAACCTCGATAACGCCTTCTTCTAAATCTGTTGTAAAAGTAGGACCAGTAATATCAACCATTACATGGTCCGTCATCGAAAATGTTTTACCATCTCTATTAGTACCGATCATTTTTATCTTATAATGTGCTGGCCCATAAGGTACTTTTACACTTGTAGGTGATACTGGGTTTTTCGGGTCATTAGTGAAAGGATTATAGTATCCGGTAAAGACACCAGTGACATAGTAATCAGTATTTTCATCCAATTGCGATGCAGGGATTTGTCCTAAATAACCGATTTCTTCATCTGTTTCACTATCAAGTAAAACGAAATCGATTGTTTCCATACTAGAACTTAAATTAAAGGTTGCACCTGCGTTAAATTCAAGTAATGGGTAATAATTAGTATAATCTGATGTCATCATCTTATTGTATGTAGCCGCTGAATTAAATCCTTCTTTTACATAGTGAACACCGAATGGTATTTGATACTGTTCTGTTTGATCTGCATCATTCGTAAAGACGATATACCCTTCATAAATTCCTTTTTCGGCATTTGCAGGTATTTTCAAATGAAAGTTAATCGGTTTTTGACTACTTCCATCTAGAGTTACTGAGGAAGGACTAGTTAAGGTAACATCATTTAAGTTTGCATCTTTAGAACCTCTTAATCCAGTTTGATATTTAACATCAATACTAAATGTCTTCACTTGTTCACTACTATTTTTTAGTATAATTTGTCGGTTCGCCGCAATTTCTTCGTTTTTGAAACTAAATGACCCAAAACTCATCGCACCTGTTAATTCTTTGATTGATTTTTCTTTTCCATCAATAATTGTTGGCGTACTATCTACCACATTTAATTCTACGTTTGAGTGAATTGCTTCATATGCGTCTACTCTTCCGCTACCAACTTCAAATACACTATAATCCTTCTTTAAAGGATCAGCCGTATTCATCAATATAGATTTTATATCTGCTGGCTGTAGATTTTTATTTGATTGTAGTAATAGTGCTGACACTCCTGCAACATACGGAGTCGCCATTGATGTTCCAGATAGGCGTTCATATGCAATTTTATAATCTTCCGGTTTTGATCCATCTCCTGTTTTATTATTTACATAAAATGGAACAGTCGAAAGAATTGCTGCACCTGGCGCCGTTACTTCTGGCTTTATGTCATAATTTATGCGAGATGGTCCTCTTGAACTAAATGATGTTAGTTCATCCTCAGGTGTTTTAAATTTCGTATAATCACCAAAAGTAAAGTCAGAACTTCCTTGTTTAATCGCATTTGAGATTGCTAGGCCATCTTCATTTGACATCGAAAATGTAGGAATGGCTAATAGAGATTCACCGACATACCCTTGTATGATCCCTTCAGCTTTGTTGACGTCATTATTATAAATTATTACTGCAACAGCACCTTTAGCCTTCGCTAGTTTGATTTTATCAATAAAAGAAGTATCACCTCTTTGAATAAAAGCAATTTTTCCTTTTACATCTTTTCCGTTATAATCAACGCCTTTTCCTAAACCAACATCAACTAGATTAAACGTTTTTCCTTTTAATGCTGTTAGATCGTCTGTATAGTTTCTGGCTAATTCTCTAATAGTATATTTTTTACTATTTTGAAAACCTGAAAACTGGAAAAGATCTATTGCACTAGTTGATGCACCAACTGTTAATGCTAATGCTGATGATCCTGGAGAGCCAAGTGTATACATTCCATTTCCTCTATTACCAGCGGCAACTACAGTCGTAACGCCACTTAGAACAGCATTGTTTACAGCTACCGAAGTCGCAAAAAGCGGGTCATTTATTGTTGCACCTAGTGACATATTAATAATATCCATCCCGTCACTTACTGCCTTATCTAGTGCTGCTATAATGTCAGCACCTTTTCCAGATCCATATGGTCCAAGAACCCTGTATGAATAAATATCTGCCTCTGGCGCTGCTCCAACAGTTTTATATTCAGTATCAGCAACACCTCGACTGCCGATTATTCCTGCAACATGTGTACCATGTTCTGTATAAAATGTATTTGATCCCGAGATTTCAGGTTTTCCTGATTTTTTCCAATCAGCATATGTAGCTTCCATCGGGTCATTATCATTATCAACGAAATCATAGCCACCTTTATAGGCATCTTTTAAATCTGGGTGGTTATAATCAATACCTGTATCAAGAATTCCTATCTTAATGCCTTTCCCTGTATAGCCTTCAGCATGTAAACGATCTAATCCATCATAAGGTGAATAGTTTTCGATGTTAAATTCGTCTGCTTTCAATTGTTCACTTTGTTCCTTTAGATTAGGTGGATTAATTGAAAACGTCTCATCACTCCATACATTTTTTACAGCCTTCGATTTTAATAGATTCTTAATTTGGTTTGCTGGTAAGCTAATCGAAACACCGTTAAAAGAATGTTCATAAATACGATTAATCTTATAGTTTACTTTTGAATTATTTTCATCTGTTAATATTTGGTCTACATCTTCTTGAAAGGTATTATGATCTTGATCAACTAATTGTGTAGCCTCAGTTGCAGATAATTGCTGCCCTTCTAAACTAGCTTCAATTTGAGCAACTTTTGCAGGCTTATGTACAAACTCAACTATGACATTAGCTTGCTCTGTAGTATTTAAATCCTTATCAGAAGAAATTTTAAGACCTGTAGATTCATTCGTTGAAAGTTGATTTAAAGCAGCCCTTTGTGTTGGTGTTAACTTAGCGAGCATGTCCTCAACGTTTGTAGAGCTAACAGCTTTTGATACATTCGTTACATTACCAAATGAAGCTAAAAGAAAACTAGACGATAAAGCTAAAACAGTCATGCTTTTTACAATCTTACTTCTTTGTACCGATTTCCCCATTTTCTTCCTCCTAGTAATTAATTATTGCCACTAAAATTAAATGATGGCTACGATCTGTTTAACGATCATTTAATTTCTTTCTATAATTATTCAGAAAATTCACTTTTCGGTCAAATGGGTTATTTTAACCCTTTATTATCGCAAGTACTATAAAAATATTACGATTTTCGACTATATTCCCTAAAAATATTGAGCAACATAGTAGTTTTAATCAAACCTACTAGCGGCCGTTAAAGCGAAAACAAAGACGTAGTTTGACTTATACTTAATTCCTAAAACTTGGCACCACTTGGAATTAAATTTTCTCTCTCCAATTTATACTTTCATAAACAAAAAAAACTATTGAAAGATATCATTCCAATAGGACATTACATTAATCAATTAAAAAATCGATTAATATTACATAAAAAAAAGAGAGCATCCATATAGATGATCTCTTAAAACGATTGTCTCCTCATAAATTAACTACAAATTTCCTATGCTTAAAATACAAAAAACATAGAACGATCCTTCCGATCTCAGAATGGACCATAATTGATAAGATGAGCAATTATAACCGCTATTAAACCGATTGTGTATTCAATTAAAATCAAAGGGAGAATCCACTTTGCCCACCTTGTCCAGGAAATTCCTGCAATTGCCAACCCAGCCATTAGCGTTCCACCTGTCGGAAATATAATATTTCCAATACCATCCGCAAATGAAAAGGATAATACTGTTGTTTGGCGTGTAATATGTAATAAATCTGCAAGCGGTGCCATAATAGGCATTGTCAACATCGCATGACCACTACCTGATGATAATATGAAATGGATAGCCGCTTGGAAGTTGTACATTCCGACAACACTTAAAAATGCAGGAATATGTTTCATTCCTTCCGATACTTGGTGAAGTAGGGGATCTATAATATGACCTTGATTCAATACGACCAGAATGGCGCGCGATACACCAATAATTAAAGCTCCGCTGACTAAAGATGCCGATCCCTGTGTAAAAGATTCTACAGTATCTTCAATAGATATCTTGCCAAGGATTGCAATTACTATCGTTAAGATAATAAATAAGGATGCAATTTCTGTTATATACCATTCATACTTAATAACACCGAAAACAAGAATAACATAATTAATAAAAAATGCTGTTAAAATCCACTTATGTCTTGTTGTTAGCTCTACATTCGCTGTTAATAGATTGTCTGATTTATTTGTATCGAATTTTCCAAAAACTCCAGTTGATGGATTTTTCTTTACTTTCATAGCATGACGATAGACAAATGTAACAGCAATAAGATACATGACTACGAATAATACGAGGCGGAAACCCATCCCAGAATACATAGGAAGACCTGCAATCCCTTGGGCCATCCCCACTGTAAACGGATTCATAATTGCGGTTGTAAATCCGACGGACGCCCCTACCAATACCATCGCAGTTCCTGTTATCGTATCAAAACCAAGTGCAAGAGCCAATGGAATAAACAGAGGTACATAAGCCAAACTTTCTTCAGCCATCCCCATTAAGGATCCTCCAAGTGCAAAGAAAAGCATTATAATAGGAATCATCAGCTTTTCACGGTTAGCGAGATTTTTTGCCATGGTTGAAACAAGAGCCTCAACCGTACCTGATGCCTTTAATACACCAAAAAACCCTCCAATAATAAGCACAAAAAAGATAATATTAGCTGCTTCTACCATCCCTGTAGGAATAGCTTTTACCATATCAAAAAATCCAAGCGGTGCTGATGCAATCCATCTGAATGAATCTGGATTTACCGTTGTATGCCCATTTTTTTCAATATGTGCATATTCTCCAGCTGGCATTATATGTGTAATTATGGTTGAAATGACTAAAAAGACAAGTAACAGTGCAAATACGTTTATTTTCCATTCTCTTTTTTCCTTTTTTTCTCCTGACTCAGCTAAAATTACTTTTCCTGACAGTTGACTCATATTCCGATCCCCTTTTCAATAAATTTTTGGCAACAGATAGTCTGGTTACCTCGTCTGCGAAAGCATACCAGACTCTCATATTACGAATAACTCTTTATATCTTTAAGAGGTAACTGAATGCCATCGATCCTATTTCTCATGGCACTCTAAGATTTAACCACCTTTTTACTAGTTACATTAACAAAGTGATTAAATAAACGCTGCTGTAGAATATCCCTTTCCGACATCATTTCTGGATGCCATTGGACAGCTGTTACATAATGATGAGCTTTGGATTCGATTGCCTCTATTACACCATCAAACGACCAAGCACTCACTTCAAAATCTCTTCCCAACGTTTTGACTGCTTGATGATGAAAAGAATTAACCATTAAGGATTTTTGGCCAATAGCCTCATAAATTTTTTTCCCTTCAAGAACATTAATAGAATGGGAGCCTTGCCATTTACGAAACTGTTCCCGAACATGGAAATATTCAGGGCCCATCTCATGTTCTAAGTCTTGATATAGAGTCCCACCAGATGCAACATTCAACACTTGTAATCCTCGACAGATTCCTAGAATAGGCATATCTTTTTCTAAAGCTTTTCTTGCCAGGTTTAATTCAAAGTTATCTCGTTCTTCCTCTACTGTGCCTAAATACGCTTTGGGTAAATCACCATAATAAAGTGGATTGATATCCGCCCCACCAGCCAATAATAACCCATCTAATTGGTTAAGTGTGGAATCGATTTGATCAGCTTCTTCAATTGGAAGTAGTACAACCGTAGCACCCGCCCGTTGAAGCGAACGGATATAGTCATAAGAAAAGATTGCCATATCTTGACCTGGTAATCCACGTAAGCCTTCCTTTCCTATCTCACTATGGTCAACATAATATCCGGTAACGCCAATTAGTGGTTTCATTTCCTCTCACCTCATCTATTTGTTGTTTTTCACTGAGTGATTTTATCTTCTTACCTTCCTCCTTTTTCTAACAAATGATAAAGAATTGAATAGGTGGATTACTACTCTACAAATTTCATTAATTCTTTACACGCTATTTATATAAGCAAGTGTCGTGCCAACATTAAAATGTAAATAATTATTTACATTTTTTTAAATATTTCGTTGTTTTCCCAGTGCTTGCCATGTTGATTTGGATTATAATTGGTTATTATTTGGTTATTTAATAACCAAATTATTCAACCAACTTTAGACCAATAAAATTCAACTAAAGAGGTGTTCTATGACCGAATTTGAAAACAATCACATTGTATTGATTACCGTTTTAAAAGAAACACGAAAAGCACTGCATCAACAACTAGCAGAGATGTTAAGTGACCTCATAGAGATTGAAAGTTTTTCTGTAGAAGAAAGTATTCCAAAAGTATTTCATTCTACATTAATCGTTTTACCTAATAAATTTACGATAGAAACGGTCAAAGACTATATTGGGAAGAATTGCGAGGTAATCATTGCAAAACGGACATTAAATTATGAAAACGTAGATCAACTTTTATTTTTGCCAGAAGGAACACAAGCCCTGTATGTGAATGATAATCCTGAAACAGTATATGAATCGATTGAAACCATGCGTCAATTAGGACTAAACCATATTGAATATATCCCTTACTATCCAGGAAAAACTAACATACAAATGATTAAGCTTGCAATCACACCTGGCGAACTTAAAATTATCCCCAACTTTGTAGAAAAAGTGATTAATATAGGTCATAGATTAATAGATATTACAACGATTATGTCCATTTTGGAGCGATTCCATTTAATGGAGGAATACGGTAACCATGTTTCTGAAAGGTATTATCGAAAAATAGTAGATTTGACGAAGAATCTAGCGAAAGCTCATCGACAACTTCATCAAGTAATTGATAGTGTTGGTGACGGAATACTAGCTATTGATAATAAAGGAAAGATTGTTGTTTTTAATGAATTCTTGGAAAATATGCTAAAAATAGAAAACAAACATGCTATTGGTCATCCTATTCATTCCATTATTGATAATATTGATTTGTTAACTTTTATCCTTTCAAATAGTCAACAAGAAAGCGGTATATTTGTTGTAAACGGATTAGATGTGATCGTAGAACGTCTGCATATAAATGATCAATCAATTATTGTAACTTTTAGAAATGCCCTCAAGACCATTGGATATGAACGTAAATTAAGAAAAGAATTTGTTAAAAAAGGATACATAGCAAAATACAACTTTCCTGATATCGTCGGAATTAGCTCTTCCATCCAAGAAACGAAACAGATTGCCAAAAGGTTAGCTAAGAATGATTTAACGGTTTTAATTGAAGGTGAAAGTGGTACAGGAAAAGAGTTGTTTGCAAGTGCCATTCATAATGCTTCTTTTCGAAATAGCGGCCCTTTTCTTGCCGTTAACTTTAGTGCTTTATCGGATGATTTAGTTGAGAGTGAACTATTCGGTTATGCGGACGGAGCTTTTACAGGAGCAAAAAAGGGCGGAAAAATAGGATTGTTTGAGCAAGCAAATGGTGGCACTATTTTTTTGGATGAGATTGGAGATATTAGTCTCAAACTTCAAGCACGACTACTTCGAGTATTGCAGGAAAAAGAAATCATGCGTGTTGGTGGAAGTCAAATCATCCCCATTGACGTTCGGATTATTGCAGCAACCAATAAGAATCTATTGAAAATGATTCAAGAAAATGTTTTCAGAGAAGACTTATACCATAGGCTTAAGGTACTCTTTATACACCTTCCCGAATTAAGGGTTCGTCAAAATGACGTTGAATTATTGGCTAAACATTTTGTTGCGCTATCGGACCGTAAAGTCAAAATTGAACATGAATTAATTGAAGAACTTCAAGCTTATCCATGGTATGGAAATGTAAGAGAACTTAAAAATACCATAGATTACATGCTTGCAGTCCGTACTGGAAACCAAATAACGAAAAATGATTTGCCTAATCAACATTTTTTTCAAAAATCTCCTCATAGGAATACAAATAGCTACACAATCAAGAGTATACCGTCCTTTTATTCAGGTTCAACCACTCTTGATGAAGAATCACTTTTCATCCTTAACCTCATCATGAATTATGAGGAAAATGGAAAGATCATCGGAAGAAGGATTATTTCTGAGAAGAGTCAAGAAGTCGAAATGAACTTATCTGAAGCACAGGTTAGACACCGGTTGAATTCCCTAAAAATTAGAGGATATTTGCAAACAAATAGAGGTAGGGCAGGAATTAATCTAACAAGCAAGGCTAAGGAGATTCTAAACACAAACAGAGAACGAAATCTTTGATTACTGATCATCGGTGTAATACAATCTAAGGTTTTTGCCTAGCTTAGGGTTTTCATTTACACAAAATAACGGGGAGCTAATCATCAGCTCCCAAGTTTTATGTAACATATGCATGCGTTAGCCATCCATGAATCCTCAGATTCACAACAGTGAATGAAAGTTTATATCGTACTCCCATTTTAAATATCTAAGATAAAACTCAAGGAAATCGTAAATTGACTAAACGCTCTTCCAAAATCACCCGCAGCTCATTAGGAATCCTCTCAAACTCGACCCCTTTCCCCAAAAACAAAAGCCAATCCGCATAATACTCTAGCGCCTCAACATCGGTTACATCCAACTGTACATTGAAAATCCCACTCGACTGAAACATCCCAGTTAATGACAAAACAATTCCCGGCGGGTGCATACGTTTAAAGCGCTGAATACCGGTCGTATCAAGTTTTACTACAAGATTAGACTCACGTGCAAAAAGCCGTTTTTTGTTTAAAATCTCTTGCTCAGACCATTTCATCTCCTTCTCAGAAATTGCCGAATCCCGCAGCATATCAACAGGTAAATAATGAAACTCATCCGAATCAAAATCATAAACCTCAACCAGCCACTGAGCGTTCGAGTTAAAAATGTGTAGTAAAAAAACGTCCATCAACTGCGGCCAGCCAGGAGTCATCTCATAAGTCACGCGTAAATGTTTATCCCGTACTGCAAGAGAAATCAATTGGTTCAGCTCTTCAGGCGCAGCATCATCGAGCTCCAAAAGATTCGGATTGGCAGGATTTGTATTTTCAAAAAGCAAAATATTATTCAGCTCGATCAACTCGTCTTGCTGGGTTTGGGACGCGATGCCGATGAGTTTTTCAGTGATTGAGCGGCGATTTTGCAGATAAGGCAGCTGCGAATTTTTCGAGGCGATAAAGCTGATAAACATCGCCTTCAGCTCTTCTGCCGTGAAGCGGGTTGCGGGCAGATACTGATTTTGTATGACAAAGTAGCCACCACCACGACCAATCTCGGACGTCAGTGGAAATCCCATAGACTGAATCTCGTTAATGTCGCGGATCGCCGTTGCGCGGGATATCTTGAACTCTCGCTGAATTTCAGCAATCGTAAAATGTGCGCGATTATTTATGTAACGCATGATCAGGTTTACTCGTTCTATTTTCTTCATATTTTTATTGTATCAAAAATGTATCAAATAAATAACAGTAATAACAGATTTACATTAATTATTGAAAATGTAAAATGAACAAAAATCAAAAATACTTAATAGTTCAATCAGCAAAGCAGCTTGTGCTGATCAGCTCTCTAAAAAAATATGTAAAGGGAAAAGTTAGTAAAACTTTATTTATTTGATCTTCGAAAAACAGTATCATTTTTTGATACATTTGGCTATTAGAATCAATCTTGTAAAAAATAAATCCACAAAGGAGAGAATATAATGTCTAAATACTCAATCAAAACAATCACAGAAAACTACAAAATGACTGCTTTCGGTGTTTCGCTTGAAGACTACAATGACTGGGCAGGTAATGCTGCAAAAACTGCAGCGAAAAAAGCCGAAATTACTGAAAATGGCAAGCTAGCTGAACTTCTCGCGCTTGCTGACGGGCAAGAATATCAAATCAACTATGCTATCGAACACAAGGCTTGGCGCGGATTTGGCGTGATGGGTGAGTTCGACGTGGAAGGCGCGGTCGTCCTCGACTTCCTTGCTGGAGACTATCTCGTCGTGCCTGGCACAAGCACTGACAAAAATCGCCTTGCTGACGAAATCACAGGCAAGGTTTTCAGCGGCATGTTGCAAGAAATCACAGACTACAAATACGTTGGACCTGGTAACTCAACATTCGTCAAATCAGCTGAAAACGGTGAATTCTACGGCGAAATGTGGCTTCGTGTAAAAAAAGTAGAAGTCTAAACTCTGCTAAATTTGTCAAAATTAAAAAAACAAGATCTGAAAAAAAGGAGTACTCACATGGAAAATTACACACTTGAACATAAAAAATCGTTCACATTGACCGCTTATGGTTTTTCAATCCAGTCGAATTTCCAAGACATGCAAGCTATGCAAAAGGAAAAAGCTGAGTTTTGGAGTATTCTTAAGGCTGACGGACGTTTTGATAAGCTCAAAGACGCAGCAAAAGACGATCGCGAATGGTCAGTCAACGAAGTTTATCAAGGAAAACCTTGGAATTATTTTGCAGTAGAAGCTGGTAAATCAGTGTCTGATGCAACACGCATCATCGAATTCCCAGAGAGCGAATACATCGTGGTCGCAGGAAATGGCGATAAGGAAACTTTGTTTGATCAGCTAACATACCGTGCTTTTGGCGAAGTCTTGACCCAAGTCACTGACTATGCGTACGTTGGTGGTCCAAACGCGACTTATCGCAAAGATAACGGCGACGGCACTTTCTACGGCGAATTTTGGGTACCTGTGGTTAAAAAATAATAAGAAAAATCATGTAAAATAGTATTTTTTCAGTTTGTTATCAAAGCCTCGATTTTTCGGGGCTCTTTATTAGTTAATTCGATTCTTCCACATGTTTATGTATTTGGCTAGTAAGAAAAATAGGCTCGTTCATGGCTTAGACAACTCTATTGTAGCTAAAATTATGGTTAATCTGTAAAATGGTAGGGTTGGTTTAAGCACCCACGCTACCATTTTCTATTTTAATCTATTTGCTATTTCTTAAGTAAATTATTAATAAGCGAGAACAACCACCGGCTTCTACACTTAATTCAGTCATAAACACTTACAGAAAATTTTTTATTAAGTACTCGTTAATTTGGTTATATTCATGCTGGTAAACTGGTCTTCCGATGGTTCCATATATAACCTTTACATTAAGGATTCCTAAATCCTTTAAGAAGTTCATATACTTTCTCGCTGATACCCTTGAAATGCCTACAACATTTGCCACTTCTTCGGTGGAAAACGGCACCTCCTTCAATTCCTGAACTGCTTCCCATATTTGCTTTAAAGTATCCTTAGTTAACCCTTTTGGCAGCTCTTCAATTATTGTAGTTTCATCCCTGTGTAAAAGATAATTATCGAGCTCTTGTTGGCTGACTGTTTCCAGTTTATCGGTAAACCGGGTCTTTTGCTGATAGCTAACAAGAGCAGCATTGAACCTTTCAAATTCAAAAGGCTTTATTAAATAATCGACAACCCCATACCTTAATGCCGTTTTGATTCGCTCTAGATCAGAAGCTGCTGAAATAATAATTACATCAACTTCAAGTTCATTTTTCCGGAGGTACGTCAATAACTCTAACCCATGTTTGCCCGGCATAAAAATATCCAGAAGTATAAGGTGTATATCTTGCTTTCTAAGCACAAGGATCGCATCATCGACTGAATTGGCTATTTTAGTTAAACGGAAGCCATCAATCTTAGAAAGGTATTGTTTATTGATTTCCGCCACCATAGGGTCGTCTTCTACAATCATTACATTGATCATGCCTTTTCATCCTCTGCTTTATAAGGTATATAAACCGCAAAATTCGTTCCCTTTCCCGGCTTAGAAGAAATGATTAGGTCCCCTTCAAGTCTTTCAATACCCTGAGCTAAAAGATATAGTCCGACCCCACGGTTATCTCCTTTCGTGGAGAAGCCTTTATCGAATATTTTATTTTGTATTGCTTTTGTCATTCCCATACCTGTATCCTTAACCTCGATTGTTAAAATATCCTCTGCGTAGTCAAGCTTTAAGTCAACTTTTTTGACAGGACTGTTCGCGATCGCTTCCATTGCATTATCGACAAGGTTTCCAATAATCGTTATGAGTTCTTGAGTGATTTCCGGATTCACAGGCTGGGGGATCTTGTTTGTGCAATCAAATGATAGTGATGCACCTGATTCTCTTGCAAAGCTTAGCTTGCCAATCAAAAATCCAGCTAGAACCGGATCCAGGACATTCTTTGTTACAAAACCCATTTCCATTTCCCGATGGTTAACCGTTTCACTCACATAGTTCGCAAGTGTGTCGTATTGTTCGGTACGGACTAGGCCAAGAATAACATGCATCTTATTCATGAATTCATGGGCATGGGCACGAAGGGCATCCGCATAATTACGCACCCCTGTGAGCTGTTCGGCCAATAACTGAACTTCCGTTTTATCACGGAATGTAGCGATTGCTCCAACCGGTTGATTATCCACCACTACTGGCACCCTGTTTACCAAAATAGTAACCCCATGCAGATCCTGTTCCTGATCAACCTCGGTTTCTCCAGACTGCAAAATACGGGTTAAGCGGGTCTCAGGTAAATAATCTTCTATTTTGAGTCCTTTTGGATTCCCTTTTAGGCCGGCTTTTTTAAAAAGCTTTTGTGCAGCCCTGTTTACAAGGGTAATTTTTCCTTCTTGGTCAATGGCTATAATTCCCTCACGCACCGACTGGAGCATGGAACTCCGCTCTTCAAGTAGCTTAGCTATAGCGAACGGCTCGAGGCCCAATAAGATTTTTTTGATAAACCTGGCTAAGCCCACCGCACCGGTTACCCCGATTAATATTCCGATTATTGTCCCAATCATCATCCCCATCCGACCTTTATGTACAGCCTTCGTTACGTTTTCCAAAGAAATCCCAACCGCAACAGCGCCGATTTGTTTTCCATTTGAATTCATTATTGGTGTAAATGCCCGCATGGAGGGCCCGAGAATCCCCTTTGAGATAGATACATACTCTTTCCCTCGAAGGACTGGTCCTTCATCTCCTCCCCTAAATCTCTTTCCAACTTCACTGGGATCCGGATGGGAAAGCCGGATTCCTTTCATATCCATGACAACAACAAAGTTAACATGCGTTAAATCTTTTATTTGATTAGCAAAAGCTTCTATTTCTGTCGAATTTGTTTTCCCCTCAAGAGACCCAATTACTTGCGGGTTAAGAGACACGATTTTTGCAATATTGAGTACCTTTTCTTTCTGTGTCTCTTCCACACTGGAAGTAATTCTCTTACTGATTAGCAAATCGGTTATACCTAGTGACAAAGCGACAACAAGGCATACAAAAATAATAATGATGGCTTGTAAACTATATCTGCCCTTTTTCATAATCTCCTCCAGGTTATCTGCTTAATTATAGTATGAATAAGGTTTATCCATTACATACTAAGAGACCGCAACGCTCTCTTGAAGAGCTTTGCAGTCTCTATATTAAATCAACTTATTAGTAAAATTTCACCCGCCACGATTTGGTTAAGCAAGGTGGTAAAGAAATAAAGATGGCGTCAACATAAAACAATTGCTCCATCTTTATTTTTTTCAATATTTAGGCTCTGTATTATTAATAAGGACTAACTTTATTTGCTATCCCCTTGACTTCTATACTTCTAAAGCTATACTCTTAATTTCTTTATACTCAGCTTTCCACATAGCATCTTCAATCGCATTTTCAACATCTTGAATATCTGCTCTTGCAATTCCTTCGTGTATAGCTGCATAGGCTACTTCAATGGCTACGTATTTTGAGACTTCATGTAGCTTTTCAATAGATGGCAGCAGGGATGCTCCAGGTTTACTAGTGTCAGACATACTTGCAACCGCATAAGCAGCAGCTGCAAACATTCCTTTTGAGATCACTTCAGCTTTTGCAACAATCGCCCCCAAACCTAGGCCAGGAAATACAAATGCATTATTTGACTGTCCAATTTCATGGGAAACACCTTTGTATTCTACATTGGCAAACGGGCTACCTGTTGCAATTAGAGCCTTACCATCGGTCCACTTAATCAGGTTTTCCGGCACTGCTTCAGTCAATGCAGTCGGATTGGACATAGGCAAGATGATAGGTCGGTCAACGTGCTTGGCCATTTCTTTAATAATTTCTTCAGTGAACGCGCCGGCTTGTCCTGAAGTACCAATCAGGATTGTTGGTTTCACCCTTTGAACTACTTCCATTAATGAAATGATCCCTTCCTCATTCTTATCCCAATCCTTAACTTCATCCACCTTTCTTGCATAAGGCTTCTGGAAGTGCAGAACATCTGGTGTTTCATCTGTTAATAGACCCCGATAGTCTACAGCCCAGAAACGATCAAAGGCTTCTTCTCTGGTCGATCCTTCTAGAACCATGACATCTGCCATTTGGTCTGCGTTACCGATGCCAGCAGCTCCTGGTCCAAAGACAACAATGCGCTGGTCCTTCAAGGATTCTCCTGTTACTTTCAAAGCAGACATAATAGCAGCAAGGGTAACAGCACCTGTCCCTTGAATGTCATCGTTGAAGGTTAGGATTTTGTCTCCATATTTGTCCAAGATATTTCGTGCATTCACGTTGCCAAGGTCCTCCCAGTGAATGAGAACTTCTGGAAAGAACTTCCTTGCAGTCTGAACGAATAAATCAATGAATTGATCATAACGATTACCTCGGACACGTGCGAATTTGTTGCCGATATACATAGGATCTGCAATCAAAGCCTGATTGTTCGTGCCAACATCCAACACGATTGGTAGAACACGGTTTGGATCAATACCTGCTGCAGCCGTGTACACGGCAAGTTTACCAATCGCTATATTAATACCGCCTATCCCTTGGTCCCCAATACCAAGAATGCTTTCAGAGTCGGTCACGACAATTAAATCAACACCATTTTTTGGTTTTCCAAGATTATAAAATGCCTTTTCAATCCCCTCAGGATTATCGATTGAAAGATATAAGCCATCTGACCGTCGGTATCTATGGGAGTATGACTGGATTGCATCGCCGACAGTAGGAGTGTAGATGATTGGGAGCATTTCTGCCAGGTGTTCTTTCAAAAGGCGGTAAAACAAGACAACATTACGGTTATATAAATCATAAAGCAGCCCGTTTTTGAATAGATTGGTCGTCCGCATCGAATATTGTTCATAAACCCTATTAACTTGTTCATCAAGGGTTATTACTTGTGGAGGTAACAGACCTTCAAGCCCAAGTTCTTCCCTTTCCTCTTTCGTAAAAGCTGTTCCTTTATTCAAAAAAGGATTTGAGAGAACTTCTTTTCCTTTTATTGTAGTTATAATAACATTCTCGGGTACACTCTCAAGTACATTCATGGTGTTTCCTTCCTTCTATCTTAAATTAGCTATTTTAGACAATACCGAAACCATGTTAATAAAATTTTCCTTATCCTACTATTTCTTTAACTAAAAACCCTTTTTTGTAACTAAAAAAAGCAGAAAGTGAAACGGCTGACTGCTTTTTCTTTGTTTCTTTTTCAATTTGGCTTAAAAGCTCCGGAAGCATGATGGCCAGGATTACAGTAAATTTTTACTTTATTGTCATGATGCTCTTGCAATTGATTTGTTAGCTTTTTTCTTTTCGGACATTTTAAATACATAATTAACAATAATAGGGCATACTATTGCTGATATTACACATGCTGCTGCAACTTGCGCAGTAGCTCCTGGTGCTATGGCAGCTAAGGTTGGATCTGCTGCTGCAACAACAGCTGGT
Organism: Gottfriedia luciferensis; assembly: GCF_001712755.1. Classification (GTDB taxonomy): domain Bacteria; phylum Bacillota; class Bacilli; order Bacillales; family Bacillaceae_G; genus Gottfriedia; species Gottfriedia luciferensis_B. Next base: position 131,690 of record NZ_MDKC01000005.1, on the reverse strand, counting down.
GTAGCTACAGCATTCCCTGCAGTTGACCCTGTTGCTAAACCAACGATCGGATTTTCTTTAAATAACTTTAATAGTACATAAGCTCCAATTCCAGTGAATGCAGCTATTAATCCTAGTAATATCCCAGGACCTCCAGCTTTTATAATAGTTGAAAGATTCATTCCTGCACCTAATGGGAATGAGAAGAATGGGATTAATAATAATTTACTGCTTCCAAGGAACTTTCTCATATCAGAATCAATATTTCCTAAGATCATTCCTATTACGATTGGAATTAATACTCCTATAAGTGTTTGAAAAGGGATTGTGGCAAGACCAGATGCACCTAATGCAACTAATGTAAAAAATGGACCATCTTTTAAAGAAAATAAAGCATATGCGCCTACATCGGTTTCGTCTCCATATGATGAAGCAAGAGATGCATATAATCCGCCATTTGCATTTAATAATGCTGCTAGGATCGCTAATGGTGATAATCCTAATATTCCGGCAGGCCCAAAAAGTATTGCTACAGTTATACCGATACCTGCACCCACTATAAATTTTCCTGTTAATAATATTGCACCTTTTTTTAATGCCTTTGGTGCTAATTTGAAATTAATTTGTGAACCAATTAAAAACATAAAACACGCCAAAATGGTAGACGATGCTTCTTTACTAAATAATGCCGTTGTAAAACTTCCAATTTGTAAAAATTGTGGGAAAAAGGTATTCGTTAATACTCCTAAAAAAAGTGGAACAACCATCAGACCACCTGGAATTTTATCAAGCGTTTTCTTAATTGGAATTTGCATTTTTAACCCTCCTAAAATAGTTTTATCATCTCGAATGAATCCATTGTTTTACCAATCGCTCAAATAATTGTAGAAAGCGGTTCCATTTTTCTTGCATGATGTACTATGTTTTGTTACCTGTCTATCATATTCTGATGAAAAGTATTTTCATAGTTTATGAAAGTTTTGTAATCCTTTTTGTAAATAAAAAAAGTAAGCAGTTTCAATAACTACTTACAAAAAGTTTTTTATTAGGTGTTCATTGGACCACATGAATAATTCCCCACCCGGTAAATCATAATGATCGAAATTCACATTCTAATTCAATAGCTTTCTTATATTGTTTATTAGCAATTAAATGCTTATATAATTTTTTTCCATATTGATTATAGTATGAAATATTATTTGTTAATTTAAATTGTGGAATTGCTATATCATTTAAGTATTGATAATATTGAATTTGGTTATTTTCACAACACAGTTTTAAAAGTTTAAATAAAGTAATATGAATTGAACTATTATTTTTTTCTGCTAATTTTATTCCTTCATTAGTAAGCTCTAAAAGTTCATCTTTAGGTAATAACCTACCCTCCAAACAAGTCTCAGTATAATTATAATATCTCCTTAAATAATAAACTGATGTCTTATCTGTTAATTGAAGTGATCGTTCAATGTAATGCGCAGCATTTTCAAAATCTCCTCTTTTAAAATAACTTATACCTAAATTATTTAATAATATCGCTTTTTGATTACTTGCCCCAACACTGTCACAATTCCAGATTAAGTCCTTATATTTTTCAACAATCTTTACAAAACTTATTTCTTGTTCCTTTTCATATTGAATTAAAATAAGGATTTGTGCATTTATAGACTGTACATAATTATGAGTAGCATTGAAATAATGTAGTGCTTTTTTCGCATTTATATAGACTAATAGATTCTCTCCTGCATAATGATAGGATAGTGCAAAATGATAGTAAACTTCCTTATTTTTATATTCTTTAAGATTTATTTGATTTAAAATCCCTACCGCAGCTCGTAAATCTACACTCGTCGTTGACCTATATATGCTTAAATAATAGATTGCTTTAATATGTAACAGAAAGTTTTTTTCATATTCAGACAGATTTTCACTATACTTTCTCTCAACAGAATTTATTATTTTTAGTGATTGCTTTAAATTATTTTTCCAAAGATAATATCTAGCTAATATTAAAAGATTTCTTACTACGTATTGAGATGATGAGATAAATGGGATCTGTTCTAATTTTTGTATAATCTCGTCGACTTTATTTGAGTTGTGCATAATTAATGCATTGTTTAACTCTTCTAAGTAATTTTCAATCATATGATACGAATTAAGCTTTTCGTTTATATCAATCCCTAATCGTTCTGATAATAAGGCTAAAATCTTAGAAGATAAACTAACTCTCCCACTTTCAATTCTACTTAAATGAGATTTTGAGCAAATCCCTTCGCAAAGCTCATCCTGGCTAAATCCTTTTTCCTTCCTATAATATTTAATGATTTCTCTTTCAAACATTACTTCTCCCCCAAGTTATCTTTTAGAAATAATAAAATCAGCTTTAACCATGATGTTCAATCTCTAAATCTTGCCATACTATCTAATTAGAATAAAAGCACGCTTATGTTAAAAGCGTGCTTTATGCCTTGAAGTAAAATTTATAAATTATTGAATTCCTAACTCAATTTTGATATCTGCTAATGTTTTCCCCTTATATTTTTTAGCTGGTTTTGGAGCGTTATCAACAGCTGTACTTTGCAATAAATAGTTCTTTTCTACATAAGCAAAATCTTTCGCATCAACTGTTCCATCAAAATTGATGTCTGCTGAGCGTTTGTTCGTTCCCCAGTACGTTTCAATAGCTAAAGCATCATTAATATCGATCACATTATCTTTATTTATATCTCCAGCTGTTGCAGTATCTACTGTTTCAGTTCCTAGTCTCAATTTATAACCATAGATGAATCCATCGATTGTGTTATATGCAGTATCAAATTTTCCATAAGTTGTAAAGTGTCCAGGAATATCCGTAACAACTGTAAATGCATCCTTCGTTACTGGTAAACCACCGATCGTAAACTGACCTCTTGAATCCATTGTACCAGTGTATTTTTTTCCTTTACTATCTACCACTGTTACATTTGCACCAAGTTTCGTATAATCGATATATTTTAATGTTCCGTCTGCATTATTGAAACTCTCAGGATGAATATAACCAATGACACTTGAGGTATTTGATAAAATATTGATTGGTACAATAGCTGTAAGTGGTTTTGTCACTACATTATCTACACTTGTAAATGTTGAATTAACACTATAAAAACTAGAATAATTATACACATCATTTAATTCTGGTATTTTAATCGTTACATCAACCATTGGAATATCGCCAGATACATCTTGTGTACCATCAAATGTCACATCTACATTTGATTTAACTGTTGTACTTGAAAGATTTGTTGTCGTTACATTTAATTGCCCACCAAGTTTTTTTGCTTCAGGGTTTAAAGCAATATTGACAATATTTGTATCTAACGTACTCGTCGTAAAATTATAATTAGCTTTCTGTAATTTCGCTAGATTATTTGCCGTTAAAGTTACTGTAATTTTGTCCCCAACTTGAGCATTTACTTGATTTAATCTTGTCGCGACATTTGCTTGTCCGTAAACATAAGGTGTACCTTCTTTAACAAATAGGTATTGCTTCATTCCGTTGAAATTTGTTGCTTGATCTACTCCAGCAAAACGAACATTTAAAACTGATAAATTTGGTTGCATCGCAATTTCATCTTTTGCTTTTCCATTTTCATCAAGTGAAAGCTTACCTGTAAGATAAAAACTATTGTAATAATAACCAATATAGTTTTGAGATTGATCAGCCTTTAAACCAATTGCTTTCATTTGATCGACAATTTTATCATTAATTGAAGCTGTAATAGGAATTGTTTTTTGTTCTGGCTTATATTCAATAAATGGATTACCAGGTTTTTCACCTTGTACTTGGACATCAAATTGATTTGGCATTGTATTATCAACGAATAAATCTTGTGCAATCGTAAAAGCTTTATCATTATCATCATAACCAATCAATTTCATTTTGTAGTGACCTTCTTTTGCTTTAACTGGTTTATTGTCAAAAGGACTACTTGAATCGGTTGTAAATGGATAATAGTATCCCATAAACGGTTGAATATTATATTGAACACCTTCATTATAGGCTACTCCATCGAATGCATTTGAAATTCCTAAGTCCTCACCGGTTGTCGCATCAGTTAGTACCGCGTAAATATATCTCATGTGCGATTTTAACGTAAAATTAGCCGTTAAGTAAGGCGAATATAATGGTGCAGATAGATTATTTCGATCAGTTGAAATTGATTGACGACTAAGGTTCAAGCTTTGGAATCCTTGTTCAACATAATGCACACCAAATGGAATTCGATAAGTTTCTATTGGATTATCTTTATTTGTAAAGACAACATAACCTTCGTAAATTCCTTTATCTGCCGTTTTAGGTATATTTAACGCTATATTTAGTTTCTTTTGGCTAACCCCTTTTAATGTAACAGATGTAGGCGCTTGAACGGTAACTCCATTTGCTACGGCAACTTTCGAACCTCGTATATTTGATTGATAATTTACTTGAATATTAAACGTTTTTGTTTTTTCTCCTCTATTCAGCAGTGTTACTGTACGAGTATCTGAAAGATCAGATCCATTGTAAGCCTTATTCCCGAAGCTAAGTGCACCAGTATCAATATTAATTTGTTCCACTTCTCCATTAATAATTGTAGGTGTACTTTCTTTTACTTTTATTTCAATTGTAGAATGAATTGCGTTATAAGGATTAATGCGACCTGCGCCTTCTTCAAATACGGAGTAAGGCTGACTTAACGAATCTGCTGTATTCATTAAAATCGATTTAATATCTTCAGGTTGTAAATCTGGATTTGCTTGTTTTAATAAGGTAGCAACGCCTGTCGTGAAAGGTGTTGCCATCGACGTACCTGACATACGTTCATATGCATATTGGTAGTTGGTTGGATCGTTTGGACTATGAATAAAGCCAGGTACCGTTGATAAAACACTTACACCCGGAGCTGTAATTTCAGGTTTTATTTCATAATTTACTCGAGTAGGTCCTCTAGAGCTAAAATCAGCTAAGTTATCACCTTTTGTTGATAACTGTCCTAAATCACTAAATGAAAACTTTGTATTACCTGATGTAATTTTTTGCTGTAGTGCAAGCCCATCAGCATTTGTTAAATTAAAAGATGGGATAAAATCAGTACCCTCACCTAAGTAGTAAGGCAAATATCCTTCATCTGGATTGTTATTGTAAATAAGAATTGCTGCAGCACCTTTTAATTTAGCTTGTAATATTTTATCGTTAATTGTACTTGTTCCACGCGCAACGAGTACCACTTTACCGGTTACATTTAGATTATTATAATTGCTTGCTTGTCCAATTCCAGGAATATTGACAATGTCGTAAGTATTGCTTAACAAAGTTGAAATATCATCACTAAAGTTTTTTGCTAATAAACGCATGTCCGAATTGGCTGTGTCAAGATGACCCTTCATTGTTGGAATTTGTGAAGGTACATCACTTGCTCCTACTGTTAAAGCTAAAGCTGCTCCACCAGGCGAACCGACTGTATACATTCCGTTTCCAGAATTCCCGGCAGCAACCACTGCTGTCACTCCGCTTAACACTGCATTATTAATTGCAATAGCTTCTGGGAATAACGGGTCATTATAGTTCGCACCTAATGAAAGATTCATTACATCCATTCCATCAGCTACAGCTTGATCAATCGCAGCAATAATGTTCTCAGTAGTACCACTTCCACCTGGGCCAAGAACACGATACACATATAAATCTGCATCTGGTGCTATTCCAGTTGTTGCATAGTTGCTATTATTTTTCCCTTGACCTACAATCATTCCAGAAACATGTGTACCATGTTCTGTAACATATGAAGCAGCCCCAGTACTTCCACCTGGCTTACCTGCTTTTATCCAATCAGCATATGTTGTTTCCATTGGATCATTATCGTTATCAACGAAATCATATCCACCTTTAAATGCATCTTTAATATCTGGATGATTATAATCAACACCCGTATCAAGTACGGCTACTTTAACTCCCTTACCTGTATATCCTTCATCATGAAGTTTATCGATATTTAAATAAGATCGTTCTGCAGCCATTCCTTGTCCTTGAGCTTCTTTTGAAGGTTGTGCTTCACTTGTTGGCTCTTCTACTTTAACAGTTGAATCACTGTATATTGCTTGAACTGCATCTGATTTCAATAAATCCTTAACCTTATTTGCAGGTACTTCTAGTGCTACACCATTAAATGCATCTTTATATTGACGTTTGATTTTAAAGCTTCCTTCTGACTTTGTTTTAAAATTAGCGGCTAAATCCTTTTTAAATGTCGAATGATCTAATTCAACATTCGCTTTTGCTTGCTCATTAGATAAACTTTCCCCTTTTACTGCTGCTTCTAAAACAGCTGCTTTTTGAGGTTTGTTTTTAAATTGAACAATAACAGACACCTTACTAGAACTCTCTAGATTCACGTTTGAATCTAAAAATAAACCAGATTGATCATTTGTCGAAAGTTTTTCTAGTGCTTGTCTTTGTGCCGGACTTAAATTAGCTAAAATCGTTTCGGCTTTTGAAAGGCTTTCAGCTTTTGTAACGTTTGTTACAGGTCCGAGTGGAGCTAAAACAACACTTGATGATAAGGCAATTGCAGCAAAGCTTTTTGACATCTTACTATTTGGTGCAAGTTTTCTCATAATCTTTCCTTTACCCCCATTTTTCTCTCTAGTAATAACGAATAAATCACTAACACTAGTAGTCTATTTATCAGTACTAGAAACTACTAAATTTGACAAAATATTTTGTCTATAATTAGTTTAAATTTTCTGCCTACTTATTTGTTAAACGGAATATTTAACAGGTATTTAAAATTCGTGAAATTCTAGATAGGGTAATGATTCATTTAGAAATATATTTTTGAGACGAGAGCAATTAGAAACTTTATTTAATTGTCTTCAAGCGATACAAAACTCAACATAGAATCACAATTTCTGCAAAATAAAAGCACCCTCTAAAAATAGAGGATGCTTTCTAAAAATAGTATTCTTTTACTCTAAACCTAATTGACTTAAAATGCTCTCTAATGTAGCTCCTTTATAAGTCGTTTTCGGCTTTGGCGCATTTGTTACTGTAGGGTTTTGTAATCCAAAGTTTTTGACAATATAATCCATATCATTTTTATCTACTACTTTATCAAAATTAAAGTCTGCAGACGCTTTATTTGTACCCCAGAATGTCTGTACAGCTAAAGCATCTAAAATATCAATGACATTATCTTTATTCACATCACCTGCAGCAGCTGTTGATATATTATATCCTATTCTCTTTCCTACCATTTCACCGCGAACATCGTCATATAATGTAAATTGTTTGTTCATTGTAAAGTGACCTGGAATATCTACTTTTAATGTATAAGGTTTTTCATCAGCTTTAAGTGTATTTGCAATATACTGACCATCCTTATTTAATGTAGGCTCTACAACTGTTTTACCATCATACGAAGTAACGGTTACTTTTGCTCCAAGTTTACTTTTATCAAGTGCATAGTTTAGACCACCAGTTAATGGATTTAATGCTCCCTCAGCTTGGATTGCACCATCTAATCTTGAATAGCTAGGTTTAATCGTAAAGCTTTCCATAAAAGCATATACTCCATTTGTTGTGACATTCGATTGATCAATCGTTGATGCACTCATTGTAAACCAATCATAAGGCACACTTTTCACATATATATTTGCAGTTTTTACATCAAAGTTAAATAGCGGCAGATCTTCCGGTAATGTTTTATTACCTAAATAATTAAACGTAATTGTATATAATGTTTTTGTTCCTGACGGTGTAGTATTGTACGAAACATTCGCATCACCATACTGTTTCACCTCATCATTTACAACTACATTATCAATTGAACCTTCACCATTAAATACTGGAATCGTAATTTTCGTTGTTTTTAAGTTTTTCACATTATTTGAACGAACAGTGAAATTTACTGTATCTCCATTTGTAATGTTCTGTTTATTTGCTTTTAGATAATAGTAAGGTAATGATTTGTCAACAAAAGCAACTCTGTACTTATTTGTAGCATTCAAATTAAAGTTTCTTGCTGCATCAAAACCATAAAATGATACTTCTAAAGGTTTATCTTGTTTCTTCACAAGGATCTTATCATGGTAATTGCCATTTATATCAGTATGAATTGGATTTGCAGGACGTGGACCGTTGTAAAACGAAACAACTGAATTACTTGACTGATCAACTGGGATTCCTAAGCGATTCGCTTCATCTGTTTCTGGATCATATAGATTGATATTAAAATCATATAAAAACTGTCCGTTTGCATCAAACTGACTATTATCATATTCAATTACTTTTTGATCTAATGAATCAAAGCTAGTCGTCATTTTTGGAGCTCCAGCTTCAAAAATGAAGTCTGATGCAGCAGAGAATGTTTTACCTTGTTCGTTACTTCCTACTAGTCTTAATTTATAATGTCCTGTTTTTGCAAATACTGGTTCGTTGCTAATCGGATTTTTTGAATCACCAGTAAATGGATAGTAAAGGTCATTAAACCCATAGAAATTAGTATAAACTTGGTCCTCATTTAAAGTGATTGGATTATAGGAACCAACTAATCCTAGATCTTCACCAGTTTTTGCATCTTGTAAGATAACATCTAACGTTTTCATATGTGTTTTTAATGAAAATTCGAATGCTAAGTTTGGATTTGCATTTGCTGACCAAATCGTATCAACACCAAATAATGGATTATCTATTTTAAATGATTTAATTCCTTCTTCTACAACACGTCCTCCAAATGGGATCTGGTATTGTTCTGTTGGATCAGCAGTGTTCGTAAACGTTACATAACCTTCATACGTACCTTTTTCAGCTGTTTTAGGAAAATTAAAGTTGAAATTAACTGATTTTTGACTAATTCCATTTAACTTAACGGATGTTGGCCCAGACAGTGTTACTCCATTTGCTGCAGCATCTTTAGATCCCCTTAATCCAGTTTGAAATTTTACATTTACGTTAAATGTTTTTGTTTTTTCACTACGATTCTTCAAAATAACGCTACGAGAGTCTGTAATATCTTGATCCTCAAATCCAATTGAGCCAAAGCTCATTCCACCTGTTAGTTCTTTGATCGATTTTTGCTTCCCATTAATAATTGATGGTGTTTGATCAACTACTTCTAATTCGACATTTGAGTGGATTGCTTCATATGCATCAACTCGTCCACTACCGATTTCAAATACACTATAATTCTTTGATAATGGATCCGCAGTATTCATCAAAATCGATTTTACATCTTCTGGTTGTAGGTCCTTATTAGATTGTAATAATAAAGCCGACACACCTGCTACATAAGGTGACGCCATTGAAGTACCAGATAAGCGCTCATAAGCATATTTATAATCTTCTGGTTTTGATCCATCCGCTACTTTATTATTTACAAAGAATGGAACTGTTGAAAGAATCGATACACCAGGTGCAGTTACTTCAGGCTTAATATCATAATTAACACGAGATGGTCCTCTTGAACTAAAAGTAGCTAACTCATCACCATTTGTTTTTAACTTTGTATAATCACCAAAAGTGAAATCAGTTTTACCTGCTTTTAACGCGGCTGCGATTGCTAAACCATCTTCATTCGAAACTGAAAATGCTGGAATTGCGTCTACAGATTCTCCAAGGAATGATTGAATTGGGCCTTCAGCTTTATTTGTTTCATCATTATACATTAATACTGCAATAGCACCTTTTGCTTTTGCGTTCTTTATTTTATCTATTAATCCAATAGATCCACGCTTAATGAATGCTATTTTTCCATTAACATCTTTCCCATTAAAGTCGGTTGTATTACCTAAGCCAACATCAACAAGTTGATAGCTTTTCCCTTTTAAAGTTGTTAAATCGTCGGAATAATTCCTTGCTAACTGTCTTAACGAATAATTCGCTCCATTTTGTACGCCAGCATATTGAAAAATGTCTAAAGCAATTGATGATGCTCCTACTGTTATAGGTAAAGCTGCAGCGGCTGGAGAACCTACTGTATACATTTGATCCCCTGTATTACCTGCTGCAACAACAGTTGTTACGCCGCTTAATACTGCATTATTAACAGCTACCGACGTTGCATAAAGGGGGTCATTTATTGTATTTCCTAGTGACATATTAATTACGTCCATACCATCATTTACAGCTCGGTCTATTCCGGCAATAATCCACTCAGATGTTCCACTACCACCTGGACCAAGAACTCTGTAAGAATAAAGATCTGCATCAGGAGCAGCTCCCATTGTTTTATATTCACTATCCGCTTTACCACGTCCACCAATAATACCAGCAACATGGGTACCATGTTCTGTATAGTAGTCTGCTCCATTTGAAGTACCAGGTTTTCCTGCTTTCACCCAATCAGCATAGGTTGTTTCCATTGGATCATTATCATTATTAACGAAATCATATCCACCTTTATATGCATCTTTCAAGTCTGGGTGATTGTAATCAATACCCGTATCCAAGCTTCCTACTTTAATTCCCTTTCCAGTAAAACCTTCCGCATGTAAGCGGTCTAATGCATCGTATGGAGTATAATTTGATACATTTGCTTCATCCGCTTTTAATTGTTCAGGCTTTGATTCAGCAGGCGGATCAATCGTAAATTTCTCATTACTCCATACTGATTTTACAGCGTTAGATTTTAATAGATTTTTAATTTGGTTTGCTGGTAAACTCATTGACACACCGTTAAATGCGTGTTTATATGAATGATTGATCTTGTAATCTACTTTTTTATTATTATCATTAACCAATACTTTCCCAACGTCTTGGCTAAATGTTTCGTGGTCTTTATCCACTAAGTTCTCTGCCTCAGATTTAGAAAGTTCTTTCCCCGCTACACTTGCTTCAATTTGTGCAACTTTAGCTGGTTTGTTTGAAAATTCAACAATGACAGATGTTTGGTTTGTTGATGTTAAATCGATTTTGGAAGAAATATTAAGTCCCGTTTGTTCATTTGTAGAAAATTGGTTGATTGCTGCTCTTTGGGCTGGAGTTAAATTAGCAAGCATATTATCAGCATTCGTGATACTACTTGCTTTTGTAACATTTGATACATGACCAAATGCCCCAATCATTACACTTGATGTTAATGCAAAAACTGCAACACTTTTAGAAATTTTACTTTTCCCTGCTTTTCTCATACCTTTCTCTTACCCCCATCTTTTCTTTAGTCATTTCTAGTAAGCTATTCAGAAATAGTTACATATTTAGACAATCTATTTGTCTATAATAATTTTAAATTTTCTGCTTATTTAATCATAATAGGGATTATTTAATTGGTATTTAAATATCACGAAAACCCATGTAGGGTAAGTATGTATTATAAAATTTATTTTATAGATTTATTTCTGGTGATTGATTACTATATCAAAATAGTAAAATTCTATAAAAATTACCAAATATAATTCTGCGAAATTCAACAAATATTCTGCCTTCTCATGTATAATAAAAAATTAAAAGATGTATGGAATTCCCAAAATACCCGGAGGATCAAGATGTACTTAGAAAAAATTAACTATCTTATAGAGGTTGCGAAAGAAAAATCAATTATAAAAACAGCGGAGAAACTTCATACTTCTCCTTCGGTAATCAGTCAGTTCATTACTCAAATGGAAAAAGAGTGGGGATTGAAGATTTTTACGCGTACTAAAACCGGGACAATTCCGACTGAGGAAGGGCAGGTTGTTATTAGAAAAGCAGCTGAAATTTTATCTAAATACGAAGAAATGAAAGAAGAGATAAATGTTCAAGCTAACTTATCGAAAACTATTTTAAAAATAGCTTACGTACCGAGCGTGACGAATGTAGTATTTGATTCAATATTAGAACTTAAAAGAGAATCTCCCGAAATTGATGTATATATGTATGAAATGGGTCCAATGGAAGTATTGGCCAATATTAAGTCAGGAAAATCTGATTTAGGATTACTTCCGATCAATGAATTCCAGCTAAAGAGTGAAGTTGATATAAATTATAAAAAAATTTATGAAGGGAAACTATGTATATGTGTTGGTAAAGATTCTCCCTTGAGAAGCTATGAATTACTTACACCGGAAAATTTAATTAATGAGAAATTTGCTTTATATGATGGTTGGCACGTAAAGCGAATATTTGACTTATTTTTTGATGAGGTTAACATTCTCTTTTCTGCTACTAATACAGAAATAATTAAAAATGCTGTGATCGAAGGATTGGCAATCACATTAACATATGATAAGACTTTAGATTCAGATATAAATGTGTTGACCGGTAAGATATTCACAATTCCGATTGAATTACCTAATTTTAATCCAAATCCTATATGGTATATTCAGGCTAACAATAAACCCGTTTCAAGTATCACAAAGAGATTTCTTCAATTACTAAAAAAAGAAATAGAATAAACTAAAACAACCCCCTCATAAAAAGTTGGGGGCTGTTTTTTTTTTCTAAAATGTTGTTTTATAAACTGTGCAATGCTTGATTACTAGTATTCAAAGCTTTATCAATTAACTAAAAATCTGGGAACATCCCTCTCCATATTTTAAGTTTACGTATTGTGAAAATGTCGGTACTGAGTTTATTAATCTATTTTTTGGACAGAAGGCATTTTATAACTTCCGTTTAACACATTAAAACTAGGTTGATAAAATCTCATAATTAATTTAAAGTCACCTTCTGGAGCTGGTAACCAATTGGCTTCTTTTCCTTTCGGTGAATCGTGTTGGATATAAATGTCTAGTGACCCATCAGGATTGTATTTTATTTCATTAGAAAAATTACCAATTTTATAGCGGTTAATTGGATTTTTTACTAGAAAAAAGTCTGTACCATACATAGTTAGCGACCAAAATGCTTGTACATCTGGTAATCTACCTTTATCAAAATGAAGTACGTACTTATTTTTTCCATTTAATTGAGTATTTGTGCTATCAACTAAAGTACTGGAATAAAGCGCTTCTTCAGGTATATTTGCAACTGTACCATTATATGCAATAACCGATCTTAATAAATAGTTATGACCGTACACACCACCATCAAAACTAAAACGCCAATCTTTTGTATACGCACGCTGTTGAGTTTTATATTTAATGATGTCCATGCTATCTTTAATCGCTCTGTCCACTCCATTTAATGTATCTTGACTAATGTTTTTTAATGAATCTTTTACAGTTGAATCAATACCAATTTCTTTAAATTGATCTAATAAAGTATTCTCTTCTTGAGATGGCATGTTCTTAAGAATATTTTCATTCATTAATCTTAGGAATTCTTTTGCTGACAACGCTTCCACTTTTGAACTCGTTAATAAATCCTTCCTACGTTCTTTAAATATTGGATCCTTCCCGTTTAATTTCGTAATTGTAAACTTTTTCTCTAAGTTAACTGCTTCTGCTAAGTCATCATCATTCTTTACGAATATTCGTCCTAAAGCCCAAACGTGATCAGTAGGTGCTTGAATCTTTGTAACCCCTTCTGGCAATGCACCTTTCCAATTAGGCGATACAATTGCAAAGTGACCAACTTTTGTCCCTGTCGTACGTCGACCAATATAGTTAAATGTGTTGTCCCAAGCATCAACTAGTTGAATACTATAGTAACGGTCATTTGTATCCGGTACATTTATCATAACGGGATACTTAGAAAGATTTAACCATGCATCATAATATAAAGTATCATTGTTTGGAGCCATTGCACTTTTCTCATCTGCTGTCGCTAATGTTTCGCTATATCGAAATTTATTTAATAATAACCAATCTTTTGATTGAGTAGTGGCTCTTAGTTGTTTCGTACGTTCCAACGTGAGTAAAGGATACCCATAAATAAAGGCTTGAGTTCCTAGACTATATCCAAGATTTTCCTCAGGCGACGTAATATCAGTATTCGCTTTCACTGATAATTTAGTTGAGATAACTGTGTTTTTGGTTTCTCTTTTAATTGAATCATTTGTTTTTGCAGATGCAAAAGACATAACAGACCCGAATGAAAGAAATAAAGCAAGAACCGTTGATGCATGAATCAATTTGCGTTTTGACATACAAAAATCCTCCTTGATTTACTTTTGAACAAGCGTTCATATTTTTATTTTAAATTTTCTGATAATTAATTTGTATTGTTTAATTTTTAACTAGTGTTCTGATTTTATGAAATCTATTGCTATAATCGGTTAATATAAAAAAAACACGCCATCTTTAAGTAGATAGCGTTTTAGACTAATTTTCAAATTTAGGAGTTTTGATTGCTTGCTCATTGTAAAATAATCATCACTATCCCAACTGAACTTGAACCAGCGACCCCTACACTGTCAATTACAGAGTACGAGTCTTATCCAGTAATTATGAATATTTTAGTTCAATTAAGTCCAGTAAATCAATGGGTGATGAAATTTTATTCATTGTAATTCGTTTATTTCTATTGATTCTAATATGTCCGTGCAATTTCTGTGCAATTGAAAAGTAATTGTTTATTTTGAGGTATGGTGCATATTGTAATTAGTTATTGATTACTCAACTAAAAAAGACGATTGGAAAACAATACATGCAGATACCAATTCTTCTAAAAATTATTGAAGAAAGTCAAATTGAAAAAATTTTTTAATAACTTCATCGGTTACATCTGTAATTTGTTTATATTCATAGTTTGGTGGAGTTCATCGAAAAATCTCCTTTCCTTAGTGTCATAATACAGGCAGTAATGTTGTCCATATACTTGAGATTTTCCAAATACCAAATGGAATTCCGAAAAATAATATTACCAAATACTCAAATCTTCGAAAGAACTGATCATACAAGAAGATATATACATGTTCCAAAAACAAGGCAAGGAATAAAAAATCAGTGATATGAGTTGGGAAAATCTGTGATTAGCTTATATTAATCAGCTATGGAGACCACCAATACATTTTGGAATTAATTTGAAGGGAAAACAGTTTTATTTTGTTAAGACGGAAAGAACTTGCATAGGAAGTATGTGCAATCCACTTAGTAATAGGTGATTTTTTGTATTTAAAAGGGCTTCCCATAAGTCAGTTCTCTTAACTTAAGGGATAGCCCAATTTTTATTTATGCAGCTTTATTTGTGGTTCTTCTATACTATCACTCTGATTTAACTTACTGTTTTTATAACCGTAAGTAGCGTAAATTACTAAACCTATTACTAACCAAACTACAAATCCCTTCCAAGTAAATGCTGAAAGTTGGAACATTAAATATCCACAGAATAAAATTGCTAATACTGGAACAACAGGAACCCAAGGAGTTTTAAATCCACGTTTTAAGTTGGGATGAGTTTTTCTTAAGACTAAAATGCCAAGTGATACAGCTGAGAAGGCAAATAATGTACCAATATTTGTTAATTCAGCTAGTTTATTTAATGGAATTAAACCAGCAAATGCAGCAACTAACCCACCAGTTACCCATGTACTTACAACCGGTACTTGAGTTTTACCATTAACTTTTGATAATTTTTTCGGAAGTAAACCATCTCTACTGATTGAATAGAATAAACGTGTTTGTCCAAACATCATTACGATTAAAACTGTAGTAATACCAATTATTGCACCTAGTGAAATGAAACCAGCTGCCCAATCTTGGTGGATAAATGATAAAGCAAAAGCAACAGGATCTTTAACACCAAGTTGATCAAACGGCACGATACCCGTAAGAATTAAGGAAACAACGATATATAAGATTGTACAAATTGTTAATGCAGAAATAATACCGATTGGTAAGTTACGTTGAGGATTTTTTACTTCCTCAGCAGCAGTAGCTACTGCATCAAAACCAAAGTAAGCAAAAACAACAACTGCAGCTCCAGCTGTTACACCAGAGAATCCCATTGGCATAAACGGTGTCCAGTTTCCTGGCTCAACATACCAAACACCTATAGCGATGAAAAGAATTACTACTGCTAATTTAACAATTACCATTACAGTGTTTAGTTTTGCAGATTCTTTTACACCTCTAGTAAGAACGAATGTAACTAATAATACGATAAGAACTGCTGGTAAATCTATAAAAGTTCCTTTAGAAGGATCAAATGCACTTGTTAATGCTGTTGGGAAATGAATTCCAAAACCTGATAATAAACTTTGGAAGTAACCAGACCATCCACTAGCTACAGCTGATGAAGCCAGTCCATATTCAAGTACCATATCCCAACCTAAAATCCATGCCACAATTTCACCGAATGCGACATAACTATACGTATATGCGCTGCCTGCCTCAGGAATCATTGATGCAAATTCAGAGTAACATAATGCAGCAAATGTACAGGCTAAACCTGCAATTATAAATGAAAGTATAAGTGCTGGACCAGCATAATCTGCTGCTGCTACACCAGTTAGAACGAAAATCCCGGTACCAATAATTGCACCTATTCCTAGCATTGTTAGGTCAAATGCACCTAAAACTTTATTAAGTGAACTGTTAGATAATCCACTCGATACTGATTTTTTTCGAAATAAATTCATAAAAACCTCCTCTAAATTCTTGTGCTACTTTTCCAATTTTAATTATTTAGTACTTTCATAGTTGTTTGCGAAAAAAGAAAATTCAGACAACTAAAACCATAAAAATTTAATTGTTTGAATTGAACGCGATTTTTATCTTATCATACGATTTGTAACTACACAAAGCATTTTTCAACAAAATAAAATATTCAGAAAATGTGTAGAAAGACTATATTCATATCCTTTTCTAATATTGAATAAACAAAGACAGCATTAGCTTAATATCCGTACCCTTGTTACAACCTGACTACAACACTTTTACACTACCTGCAATTTGAAGAAACAAATTTATTGGCTAATCCACCAACTGCTTTGATTCTAAATAGAGCGATTGAATGAATTTTTTCATGTTGATTCGGCTTTGATTATTGCTTTTTTCACTTTTACCTTCAAGCTCTAACATTTTCTTTCGGACTTCCGAGAAATCGAAAAATGTGGATGAATACGCTTCGAATTTTGGATTCGTGTAATCTGTTAATCCTAATGAGGCAATATGGATGAGCACATGGTAAATAGCTCTGCGAACCCGTTGTTCGGAGGCTTTCGATTCTTTTTGTATTTCCGCCTCGGTAGCCTGTTCTCCAAGCGTTTTTTTTGCATATCCATAAAATATGTCTTTTAGAGACGGTAAGATGTAGAAGGATCCAAACTTTTGTTTTTGGTCCTGCAGGAATTCTAAAATATTCATCAAGTCTTCACTACCGCTTTCTCCGATAATCCCTAAATCCGAAATCAATGAACGACCGGCTTCGATTATGTTTTTTGTATGAGAAGAGCCAAATGGTGGCGACTGATGACCTTTTAATAAAGTTAACGATTCTTGTATGCCTCGAATTGATTTTTCCAGAATCACCCGTTCGTTAACCTTTTTTAACACTCCTGAGATTTCAATCCGGTTTAACGGCTTAGTGATGTAGTATTCTGCTCCTAAACTATATACTTCCCCTATGAGCTCCTTTGCCTCTACTTGCGAAATCATCACGAATTTCCCCTTGAATTCAGAAGAAAGAACACGAATTGTTTCAATTCCATCCCTCTTTGGCATCAGTAAATCAATAAGTACTACGTCTACTTTTTTGAGCGCAAGCAAGTCATTATCTACCAATGATCCGTCTTCTGCTTCACCCATAACTTTGCCTAAATCCTCATCCTCAATCATGTCTATCAGCATCGCTCTAATAGCTGGATCATCGTCTATTATAAAATAATTCATTTGATTTATCCTTTCTGTATCATCGCATTAATTGGAAGCTCGATGACAAATACTGTTTCATTATGACTTTCTTTTAGCTTAATATGTCCGCCAAGCTTGTCCACGGTTAGTTTCACATATGAAAGTCCAATTCCTGTAGAAGGATTGCCGGAAGCATCATACTTAGATGTAAACCCCTCTTTAAAAATGACTTCTTTAAACTTCGGTGCAATACCTGGTCCATTATCACTAACATGAAATTCTACAATCCAGTCTCTTCGAATGACATACAACGATACATGTCCCTCTTGCTCAATAGCTTCCACCGCATTTGCGATCAAGTTATTGATCAAAGATAATACCCTATAGACATGATATGGCGGATGTTCCCCTTCGAGGTGCATAGAAAACGAAATGTGTTTATTCAATAACTCTGCATACCGTCTATTGGAAACAAGAATAATGTTACTCAATAACTCAATTCCCATGTAGTCCTCTTGCTTTTCAGTAGAAATCAACTGTGATAGTCCAGCATAAATTCGCTGATTATCTTTTTTTACTTCATGCACGAGACTTGCAATTTGCAGTGCGGTTTGGGAAAAATGGACATGAGAAACTTCCGATTTCAACCTACGATAAAAATCATAACTTATGCGGGTGATTTCTTCCGCATTTTGCATTGTTTTCTTAAGCTGTACCGATTCCTCATACAAATTCGAAATGAACAACAGCATTTGCTCGTTTTGTCTACGCTGCTCTTCCACTGCCAATTTTGATTCTCTCAGTTTAAAAATGTTAAAAAAGCCAAGTACGAAAAAACTTCGAATAAACGCGATAAAGATAATCTGTTCGATTGAGTGAAATGCAATCATTTTATCAGCTATAGAGTATCGAATCACCATTTCAACTAAACTTGCACCAATTTCTATGACCATTCCTAGTAACCCTATCATAAATGGCTTGTTATGCTGCTCATTCATCTTAGTAAAATGAAAGATGAAAGCGAACACCACGTAATAAAAGAGTACCGGAAAATGACTGTAAAATGCCTCATCAACTGGTATACCACTGATTAGGACCGCCAAAAAAAAACGAAATACAAACACACTTGTCCCAGTCAAAATTCCTGCAATATTCGGGTGAATGCCCCTTCCCAATAACAAAAATAAGAAAAATGCCGGAGTCCCCAGGCTGACACGGAAAGCATCATTGAACGGATAGAATTTAAACTCTCCAGCGAGCGGAACGGTTATCATCAAAAATACAACTGCTAAAATTCGTTCCTTCAGTTCGACACCTCCAAACATTAAACATTTTACTCAAACCTTTGGAAAATTGAAATAGTTGTGAGAAAATTATTTATTTTTTATTTTTTATTTGTAGGTTTTTGTATGATTCGGTATGATTTCGAGTGGAATCGCTTACATTTATATTCTTAATAACCTTGAAGGGGTGTATGGGATGAAAAAACTAAAACTCGGGTTAGCTTGGCAGATTGTAATTGGTCTCATTTTAGGTATCGCAGTTGGAGCTGCCTTTTATGGAAATCCAAATATTGAAGGATACCTTAAACCGATTGGAGATATTTTTATTCGTTTAATCAAAATGATTGTTATTCCTATTGTTGTCTCAAGCTTAATTGTCGGTGTTGCCGGCGTTGGGAATATGAAAAAGCTTGGTAAACTCGGTGGTAAAACGATTCTATATTTTGAAATCATCACAACTATTGCCATTCTTGTTGGATTGCTAGTGGCAAATATCTTTCATCCCGGTAGCGGCGTTGATATGTCATCATTACAGAAAACAGATATCGGAAGCTATATACAAACAACCGAAATGACGAAAAGCCACGGTTTTGCTGAAACTTTCGTCAATATCGTTCCACCAAATATCATTTCAGCAATGACAGAAGGAAACATGTTAGCCATTATTTTCTTCTCTGTTTTATTCGGACTAGGTTTGGCAGCGATCGGTGAAAAAGGAAAACCGGTCATAAAGTTTTTCGAGGGAACAGCTGAAGCAATGTTCTATGTGACAAATCTAATCATGAAGTTTGCTCCATTTGGTGTATTTGCATTAATTGGTGTAACGGTATCAAAATTCGGTGTCCAATCACTAATCCCATTAAGTAAGTTAACGATTCTTGTTTATTCAACGATGATTTTCTTTGTGTTAGTTGTTTTAGGACTTGTTGCAAGATGGGCAGGCATTAATATTATTCATTTTATTAAGTTATTAAAAGATGAACTGATCCTTGCTTATTCAACGGCTAGTTCTGAGACTGTTTTACCTCGTATTATGAATAAAATGGAGAAATTTGGATGCCCTAAAGGAATCACATCGTTCGTTATCCCAACAGGATATTCTTTCAACTTAGATGGTTCTACGTTATATCAAGCAATAGCGGCCATTTTTATTGCACAAATGTATGGTATTGATTTATCGATTAGCGACCAAATCTCATTAGTACTTGTATTGATAGTAACATCTAAAGGAATTGCAGGGGTTCCGGGAGTGTCGTTTGTTGTATTGTTGGCAACGCTCGGTACAGTTGGAATTCCGGTAGAAGGATTAGCGTTTATCGCAGGTATTGACCGTCTTTTAGATATGGCGAGAACAGCAGTTAACGTCGTAGGTAACTCTCTTGCGGCAGTTGTTATTTCTAAATCAGAAGGTCAATTCGATAAACAAAAAGCGCAAGCTTATATTAAATCACTTGATTCCGGTAAGCAAACAAATGTAGCATAATCTTTCTTAACAAGATAATTGAGTAGACCTAGTTTCACTGACTACTAAATTGCAGGCATTGACTACATTTCTTATGCCTTCTCTTTTTTAAAATGAGATCAAGCTCTACTTCTTGTAATCAACTAATATATATAACTATTAATCGTTGAAATTAAAAGCCTGTATCTTCAAATACCAAGTAATTTTCGATACAGGCTCTTTTTATCTATTAACATTGTTATGTTTAGACTGACAAAAAAGAGAAACTCGCAGGATAAAGAGTTTCCCTAAAAAATAGGTGATATTGGTAAAAAAGAAAAATGTAACTGTACTTTATTATATAAAAATTATTATGTATTGTATTAATTATTTACCTTTCTTGTTGGAAGTCTTTTCCACCGTTATATAACTAAAGCAATACATTAGTTACACAAGAAAAGCCTTAGTTAACCCTGTATAGGCAATTTCATATTCTGATTTCTCGTTCCAAAACCTAATGCAATCGCGGCGCCAATACAGCAAAAAAAGCAACCAGCAATCAAATACACTGATGGATCAGACTCACCGATTAAAACAGAGGCTACTCCACCAATTGCGGGGAAAAGGGCGACCATATAGCCACTTTGAGCTCCTCCAATTTTTTCTACTAGCTTCAAATAGAATAACCATGCAGCAAAAGAAGCAACCAGCGTTAAATATAGCAACGCAGATAAGTACGTAAAAGAAGTTGAAATAATAATTTCTTTCCCTTGAAACAGTATTATTGCTCCCATCAATAAACTGCCCACTGTAAATCCAATTGCATTTGCATAAATGGGATCAACCTTGCGATTTGCATTTCTTGCCGAGCAGGCGTCACCAACCGCTGTTAGGAGAGTACCTAGGAAAGCGAAAATAATTCCTTTTATGTCATGGAACCCTTGAAAATTTTCCAGTGAAGGATAAATTAGAATACACACTCCCACTACACCAAGAATACCTCCAATTAGAACTCGCGAATGTAATTTTTCTTTTAAAAAAATCCGGAGAGCAATCGGAGTTAAAATCACTTTTAAAGAAAATACCAGTGTTACGATTGCTGCAGAACTCAAAATTGTAGCGTAATAAAGACACAGATAGCTTAATGCAAAGTTACATATACCAAATGCCATTACAAAGGGGAGATCCTTTATTGTTGGTCTACCCTTTGGGCGAATGAACAAAACAAGAACTAAAAATAAAAAGGCTGTCATAACTAGTCGAAAAGTTAAGGATAATTCCAAGCTTATTGGAGTTCCTTGAATTTTTACAGCAATAAAATTAAGTCCCCATACAATCAAGCAAAACATATACATAAATTTTATCATTAATATTACCTCTTCCTACTGTTCCTCCAGTAATTGTAACAAATCAAACTAAAGTAGTTCAAAAGATTCTCGATTCATTTCTTTCAATAATTTGCTTTTTAGTACAATTAAAAAGCAACCTTCTATTGAAGTATCGCATTGCTTTAGTTGAACAAGAACTCACATTTCCGTTAATTTATTTGCCTTCGTGCCAAGCTATTAAGACATAATACAAAAAAATCTACTATTATAGAGTTGTCATTCACAGACTTAGAAAATCTAATTTTTAAATTCTAGGTTGGTAGTCTTAATCTAAGTCTGTCTAAAAAATGAAAAATCTCTAAATTAAAACCTTTTTGGTTTGGTGGTTTGACAGTTTCGTTCATATCAGTTGCATAAGAACGTTTAAGCATTAACTAATAACTGTTCCCCTCCTTTCAGGAAATTAAAAAGACCGTGCAAGACGGAATCCAAGGTCGTCTATGCAAAATGACGGATGGCTACGACGACGACATGAAGCGCCACAACCTCTTGCTACCTCTGCCCAGCTACCACCTCGAAAAATTCGATATGACCCATAGACCTGTTCATCATATAAATCCCAACACCACTCCCAAACATTTCCTAACATATCATACAGACCCCATGCATTCGCTTCCTTTTTTCCTACTTCATGTATTTTATCTCCAGAATTTTCATTATACCAGGCAATTTTATCAAGTTCACCGTATCTATAACCCGTCGTCCCTGCTTTACACGCATATTGCCACTCTGCTTCTGTAGGAAGTCTATAGCCATCTGATTCCCAATCACAATATATGTTTTCACCATCATTACTTATTGAATAACACTCTTTCAGTCCTGCTTTATGTGAAAGTAGATTACAAAAAGAAATTGCATCATTCCAAGAAATATTCACAACTGGTTTTAGATCGCTGACAAAAGTATTAAGTGATGTATTTGTTATAGTATTGTATATCCCCATAGTTACAGGATACTGGGCAAGAAGAAATGGTCTTATTTCAGTTTTCCATTTACTTTTTATTCTATCGTCTCTTAATTCTATATTTCCCCCTGGAATTTTTACCATTTGATAGTCAATATAACTCTTAATTTCATTTGACACTCTGTCTTCCTCCTAATGATCATGATTTAATAAAAATCACCTCGTTAAGAACTATAAGATTAATTCAAAAATTACGTTGGTTTTTTATAGATAAAAATCCGTTAGTAAAATAAGAAAGTCTGCAAATCAGCATATTCGTTATACAACAAGCGCATACGCAAGTTCAATATGATATTTATTATCTATGTGTTATAAAGTTAATAATGCTTACCAAGTTTGGGGCCCTAATCGTTTATTACATCATGCACCAACATAAAGGATCAGTTCCACCACAATGAGGACAACACCCTCCTGTATAAGTAATTCTAATTTGATCTGAATGAAGTACATAATAATCAGTAATAGGTTCAACACCAGGGATCACTATCCCACCTGGAATCTCCGGTAATTTGACCTCCCGCACTGTCATGTCAGACCACTTGCCGATCCAGGAACAAATACTGCACTTTAATATCTCTTCCGATAAGTTCGGAGCATTTTGGATGACAAAAATACATTCTCTACTATTTGTATTACAATTAGGACAATCGTGTACTTTCACGAATCTCCACCTCTCATCAAATTTAAAACTTTTCAAGTACCTTCTTCTTATTATTCTTTTTAACAGTCAATTAGTCCTTTTTAATAAAATAGAGGATAATCAAATGATTACCCTCTAAATGTTGTAAAACTAGTCGAGTAGAATGGAGTCTTTTTACCTTGCGGTAAATTGAACTCCACCCCCTCTCAGAACCGTGCTTGCACTATTAATGCACACGGCTCCTCCAAGTTATCATTCACAGAATGTAGCAATCTTAAAATTGCTAATTCTACTATCCTTAATAGTTTTGTTTCCATTTATTCTACCTCTGTGTGTAGTAAATGTGTGCCTATTAAGGGTGATACTTTGGTAGCAGCCTTTCCTCCATTGGCATTTCCCAACTTCATAGGTACTACGCTGCTATCCGACTCCCTACATCGGCATTTGGTTTCCTTACTTGTTATCGTTTGTACACCATACTCTTCTTCTAAATGAAAAGACCGGTAGGGTCTCCTTGTTTGAATTATATAGTTTACTCACATTCCAATGAAGAAATGCAGAAGAATTCAGCTGATCGATTCGAAGAGAAATTTGGTTTAGATTAAAGTACACGTGAAGTTTCTGTGCAGTCTTTGTGCAATGAATATTATTCATGACAAAAAATAGAAGTAATTGAAAACAAAGAAAAAGCCCAAACCCTTAAAACATTTAGGTTTGAGCCTTTTCTTCTTTATGATCCCAACTGGACTTGAACCAGGGACCCCTACACTGTCAATTGCAGAGTACAAGTATTACAATTAAATTATCATGCCCGGTATTCATTGAACACCGGAGTTTAAACCTTATATTCTATTGCAATAGCTTATTACTTGTTTATTTTTTAAAGATGCTGTTCACATCTCGATTCGTATTTAGCAGGTCTTCAACTGATGGCAGACCAGAAATATAGCCTACGCCACCTGTACGATCAATACCGATTTCAGTTTCCATTGCTTTAATTAATTCAGCTTTATTGACAGCTGTAATGTTTTTACCCTCTAATTCATCACCTGGATGCTGGAAGTTACTCATAATATAGGAGAATCCATTACGATTATCGATGGCAGACAAACCTGTTGATTCTGCTCCTGCAGGATTCGATAAAATCCTTGATAATTCTTTAGTGTCAACATTATAAGCCCATACGAAGTTATTTGTATGCATGCTGCTGTCCTCACCAATGAATAATGTTCTTAGTGCTTCTGAGTAGCTTAAGTTGTCAGGATTCGCTATTTTCCCCACATTAGCTGTGTTCCCATATGCATCTGGACCAGGTAGATCCTCACCTTTAATTAATCCAAGCATATTGGTTGCCACATATTGACTGTAAATCTTTTGTCCGCTTCTGTCTTTTTGATCACCTGTCAAATTCAATTGATAGGTAACACCAGATTTAATTTTTGGCAGTTTTATATCATCGGAAGGATCACTAGCATTTTCAAGCATACCATTGCTTTGGTCAGAAATGGCAATATACACTTTGTTATCTTTTTCGTTGAAAGTAACACCTTCCATTTTATTAAATTCGGAGGTAGCACCAAGCATCGCTGCATAACGACGGGATTCTAAAAATGCTGCGGCCTTTTCCATTCCAGGCTTTACTTTTAGGTATTCTGTTTTTCCATATGTGTATTGCTTAATCGCTTTGAATCCTTCTTTAGGTCCTTCAGATATTTCGAAAATATCACTGAACTTCACGCCTCTATCAATTATTGCTTTTATTTCTTTGTCGGAAGCATGTCCTAAATTAATCCATTCCAGGTTTCCGGAACCGCCATTTTCCGTCCCGGTTTGATGGAATTTCGCGGCATAAAGTGTACCAGCAGAAAGATCCTTCTCTTTATCGGCTACATACATAAACATCGTTGTGTAGGAACCGTCATCACCAAAGAAAGCAGTGCGGTTATCAGGCATCATTTTCATTAATTCATGAGAAAAACGGCCGATACTGTAGTGTTTTGAAACGGAAGCTGCTCCATGATTATCTACCTTAATTTCTGGAATAAATCCATAGAAATAAGGATTTGCTTTTAATTTATCCCCAAAATAGAGCTGGGCAAAGCTTTCAACGGAAGTCCTTGCAGATGAGGTTGGATTTAGTTCAAAACTACGTGCATCCGGTTCATACTCTTCAGAACCTAAGTGGGTATTCCAAGGCGATAGAGAACCATTACAAGGGATCCAAAGACCGTTTACGCTAGAGAAATCAATTTTTTTTACACTTTTAGGAGTGAGTTTGCCTGAATTCTTATCCTGCTCGATAGTTGATAATGACATCGAAGCAGGAACGATTCCATAAGCAGAATTACCAGCGGCATCAAATGTTTGATATTCATAATGGGTGACCATATAAATCTTCCCACCAATAGGGTCTAACAGACTATTGGAATCGGGAGCATCAGATACAAAATATGTAGAGTTTCCTGGTACACTGTTATCAACAATCGGCTTCCCGTTCACATCAATTGGTGTACCAGCTGGAATTAACTCTCCATTGTTCATTGCGATTTTATCTTCAGATTTGAAAAGCCTGTTATATGAAAGCGGGAAATTCTTTACTTCACCATTACTATATTTTACTTCCAGAGATGCGTTCGAATAGGTTTGAACCATCTTATCAATAGTTTTTGGTGCATCCATCCCATTAAATTTTACAGAATCAATCGTTACATGTCCTTTATTTTCCATGGCCGAAACAGGCATTACAGCGGGAATCGTTAATGCTAGTGCTAATACTATCGTTGCTCTTTTTTTAGTCAAACGTCCTTTTTTCATAATTCTCCTCCTTGGATCTTTTCTAAAATTTATTTAACAAGATTAGAATAGTAGGAGTGTTTCATTTTAATTTAGTAATATTGTAAATATTTCTTTTAGTTTTTGTAAATTACGGTGAAGTGAATCTGACAATCGTCCATGTGACAAACAGAAGTTTTTTATCTTTCATAAATTAAAAGTGGACCATTAATGAAGTTTTAGAGAAAAACATTCCAACTGGAATTAAGGCATTCAATTTTAATTTATATGAGGGTTCAGAAGATACATATGATATAGAGCTAATTGGCTCTGATGAATTTGATGAAGAAGATCCAAATTGGGCGTGTACTGACTTTTTTACAACATGTGAAAATCTTTGTTTCATTAAAAGAACAAGTGAAATTCAAGATTGGGAAGAAGGACAAAGTTACATTACATTACTAATAAACGCTACCTTGAAAAAGGAACGTATAGACATATACTTAAGAGTGTAGAGGCAATAGGCATAGGCTTTGTCGATGGAGATATTGAAATTATTTACCAAGTAAATTAAATATTCTTATGTAACTATCGCATGCTTTAGTTGAATAAGAACTTTTAAAATCTAAGTTATGTTACTGAAAGTTTTTCTTTAAATTTTTTTCGATAAAGAAAATAGGAATAAATAAAAAAATTATACTTAACCCCATATTAATAAACGTAACTACATCCACTGAAAAAGGTAAAAGATACAAAAGTAATATCACAATCGCAATATTACAGATGCCAAATCTAACGGAATAATAACCTAACAATTTTTGAGCATGATCCCAAGCTTTTTGTGATGCCATAGAACGAAAAGTGCGATAACCATAAAAATGATTGATTTTTTTGGGAGCCCTTACTTTATGTACAACTCCAATAATAACCATAAGAAAAGGAATTAATAAACTGATAAAATATGAAGATATATTATCCACTTTCTCACCCCTATTTAGTAAAATTATGAACCCCTACCGATATACAACTAAGGCACTGCGTTAATTGCATAAACTATTTAGTTATTAAAGTTATTATCCCTATTCTTTTTTCCGAGAGAATAAACTGAAGCAAAAAGAAATATCATAGCTAATCCAACTCCTATAATCATTGAATAATCTAAATAATCTTTAAGTGCCATACCCCCAGCAATAGATGCAACAAACAATAACAAAAAGAAAACTGTATAATTCTTTTTCATAATTTCCTATCACCTCTTTGGTATATTTTACCATAATTATGTGATTTTTTATTGAACTAACCTGCCATTTAGCTGCATAAGAAATTATACTAACTTTTATATAAATAAAGGATTTCTGCCCCTATCCTGCCCCATAAAACTGTTTCCTTATAAATTAGGTACTGTTATAAAACAAAAAACCTCTTGATATACAAGAGGTTTAGGTATGATCCCAACTGGACTTGAACCAGCGACCCCTCCCCTGTCAAATACAGAGTACGAGTATTATACAATAATTATGAATATTTTAGTTCATTTAAGTCCAGTAAATAAAGCAAACACTGCAATTTTATTCACTGAAAGTCTTATATTTCTATTGTTTCGAATAAGTCTGTGCAATTTTTTGTGTAATCGAAAATGTAATAGTTTATTGTGAGGTAGGGTGCATTATTTTTCGTTACTACTAGATTGAAGAGCAAACTCGAAAGAATAAAAACAACTGATTAATTCTTCTAATTCATTTTTAGCTTTTTCCAAAATTTCTTCATCTGTATATATCGAGAATCTTGTGATATATTGATCTAATTTATCGTTTAGTTCGATAATATTTTCTGAACTTTTATGTTTCGCATTCAAACGAATTAAGTCTTTTGCAAAAGCTTCACTTAATAATTGAATACTAGGGATTTCTATTTCTTTTTGGATAGAAACAATTGCTGGTGTATAATCCATTCTGTATGCTTGACCTGGTATTTGCTCCCAAAATCGTTCCCATTCATCGAGTAATCCTGCCTTATAAAGAATCAACTTTAAATATCCACATAACCATGCCGTGCAGCTCGTATTTCTATTTTTACAACCCTTTCCTTCCTCTAACTCATCGCAAAACTTACAACAAGACCCACCAATTTCTATACAAACATTACATATGGATGAAATACCAACGCCCTTTAAATACTGATGTCCAAACTGTATCAGTTCTTCTCTTGTCATGAGACGTTCCTTTTTATAAGTATCCATCACTTTTAATCCTTTCTTTTTTTACTAAAAGAGAGTGTTTTGATCTTAGAAAACACTTGAAATCTTAAAAACTTTGAATTTATCAATCATTGAGATCGTATCAAACAAATAATTGTTAAACATTAACCGAACAACAAAAAGTAATTCGATAATCAATGGGTCTCGAAGGAAATAGAAAACCTTGTTACCATTGTCGTGTGATTCCGGGTTACCGAACCTGTTATTTATTTCTCAGAAACACTTATTAAATTCTGAAATTACGTCTGTACATCTTTATGCACATCTCTTTTTGCTTGTATATAAAATTCTACTAATGTGTCAAAACCTTTACGAAAATACGGGTCTCGATAGAACTTGTCGACAAATCCTTCTTCCGATAATCCGTTCATCTCTTTTACTATATCTTTTACGCTCTCTGCTGCTCGTTTTTGTATTTCATATTTTAATTTCAAATGCATACGTCACCGCTCCATTACTATGGTATTCATCTATATTAATGCAGTAGTATTATCATAATCAGTCGTTTCTACTTCTCTCCTACATCCTTATATAACAATCCCGCATAATCTTTTGTCAGTAAAATCATTAAAAAAAGACCAATGAAGATTAGTTTGTTCTAATAATGGTCTATGCAAAAAAATGATTTTATTAATTATCTAGAATTAAATATATTCCTTTCTATGAATAACTAATTTTTTCATCTTTATTATTCTTCTTTAAATTTATCTAACATACTAATCGTATCAACTAAGTGATTATTAAAAATTTGGCGTGCAACTACTAATAGCTCAGAAATTATTGGATCCCTGAGGGAGTAAGTAACTTTATTTCCTTCCTTTGTACCATATACAATATTTTTATTTCGTAAAATTGAAAGTTGTTGCGATACAGCTGACCCTTCACTTCCGATTAAATTTTGTATTTCATTTACATTCCTCTCGCCTTCACTTAGAATTTCAAGAATTCGAATTCGTAGTGGATGACCTAGTGCTTTAAAAAAATCTGCTTTAAATTGTTGTAGTTCTAAATTCAATTGTGTTCCTCCAAACTATCTATAAGATCCATATCCTAATTTTAAAATATTTATTATCATTATACCTATTCAGAATGTTTTTATAAAATTTATAAGGATAATTACTCAACAGAGTCCGTTCTATTTTGATCTACTACTCCATTTTTTGATCTTTTAAATCTAATAGATTTGAGTTGGATAAGCTTGAACACTCTAAAAATGCATAGTGCTTACAGCCTAAGCACTTATTATAATTAATATTTAATAGTGCGTGGCCAATTGCTTCACCTGAATGCTCGAAAAAGTTTTGTTTACCAATAACATCATACAATTTGGTACGAATTAATAATTCTTTTGGTTGTGATTGAAGACCAGTTAGTAACACAACACTGTCATTGTCCCTGAGGTATTTGACGATACTTGCTAACTTAGCTTCACCTGTTGTATCAATAAAAGGAACCCTTCCAAATCTTAAAATTAAAAACTTTGGTTTGTTATATGATAACTTCAAAATTGTTTCTTCAAATAGATTAGCAGTTCCAAAGAAAATTGACCCTTCAATTGTGAGAATGCTAATTTGAGGACAATCATGATTTTCATTAACCATATATGTCATCAACTTTTGATTCTGTCGTGAACGGTCAGGTAATACCTTTCTAACGATCAGAAGTTCAGACATTCTTTTAACAAATAAAATCACAGCAATGATTAAACCAACCTCAACGGCTGTTGTTAAATTTAGAAAAATAGTCAGTAAAAAAGTTAAGATTAAAATAATAGAATCACTAGATTTAGTTTTTAAAATATGAATAAACTCTTTTCTTTCACTCATGTTCCATGCTACAAGCATTAAAATTGGGGCCATACTAGCTAAAGGAATTTGTGATGCTAATGGTGCAAACAATAATAATATGATTAGGACAATAACACCATGGATAATTCCCGAGATAGGTGAAATAGCTCCACTCTTTATATTTGTAGCAGTCCTAGCTATTGCTCCTGTAGCTGGAATTCCTCCGAAAAATGGAATAACCATATTAGCAATCCCTTGTCCCATTAACTCCTTATTACTATTGTGTCTGCTACCTGACATACCGTCGGCAACTACTGCAGATAATAATGATTCGATCCCACCAAGCATCGCAATAACAAAGGCTGGTCCAATAAGTGTACGTATTTTTTCAAAATTCAGCTCTATTAAATGAAATACTGGAATACTACTCGGAATATCACCAAATGTGGACCTAATTGTTGGAACTTCCCCTTTAAAAAAGATGTAAGCCATTAAACTAGAAAAAATTAGACCAATTAATGATCCGGGGACTTTTGGGAATAGTTTAATAACTGTAATAACTGTAATTAAACATATGATTGAGGTTATTACACTATAAGTATTTATTGTCGAAATATGCAGTCCAATTTCACTCATATTTGATATGAAATCCTCATGTTTAGTTATATTTTGAAGTCCTAAAAAATTAACAATTTGTCCAGTAAAGATAATAACCGCTATCCCTGCTGTAAATCCTATGGTAACAGGACGAGGTATAAACTGTATTAGAAAACCCATTTTAAAGATCCCCATTAATGTGAGAATAACACCAGCTAAAAAACCTGCGATAAGTAAGTTTTCATAACCATAATGAATTACAATTGATAAAAGTATAGGTATAAATGCGCCTGTTGGGCCCCCTATTTGAAACTTTGATCCTCCAAAAATTGAAATTAATACCCCTGCAATAATCGTTGTATAAATTCCGTACTCTGGTTTTACTCCAGAACTAATCGCAAAAGCCATTCCTAAAGGAATTGCAATAATTCCAACTATTATTCCTGAAATTAAATCCTTTCTAAAAGATACTTTATTATAATTTTCAATTCTCCCTCGCCATTTCACTTTATCGCACCTTCTAGTATATTTGATTATTTGAATATACGAATATTTAATATAATCATAATAACAGATCTCTTTTTCGTCAAACAAAATCTTACAATTAGAAATTGTAACTATTTTCCAATTTCCATAGTACAAAAATAAATTGAACAAATACAAAAAGAGAAAAAAAAGAACCTTTTCGAAAAAAGGTTCTTTACTAATGGTGATGAGTTAAATAAGAAACATCTATATTTTTTTTACAAATTCAGATTTTAATTTCATTGCTCCAAAACCTTCAATTTTGCAATCTATATCATGATCACCATCAACAAGACGGATACTTTTTACTTTTGTACCAATTTTAACAACAAGAGAAGTTCCCTTTACTTTAAGATCTTTGATGACAGTCACTGAATCACCATCATTTAATATATTTCCATTGGCATCTTTTACAACTTTCTTATCATCCATTTCAGTTTCAACATCCAGTGTCCATTCATACCCACATTCAGGACACACAAATAGATTACCATCATGATATGTATAGCCTGAATTACATTTTGGACAATTTGGTAGTTCGACCATGAACTATCCCCTCCTTTAGTATTGCTTTTAGAGCATCATTATTTCTATACTGACATAATTTAAAATTCTTTACAATATAATTTTTGTATATTTGAATCTTTGAATATACTTTTTTTAATTGGAAAAATTAACATATATTTAACTAGGAAAGACATTAGACGTCTTAAATATAGTCTACCTAATCAAAATTAATGAGGTAAAAAA
Source organism: Gottfriedia luciferensis (assembly GCF_001712755.1). Lineage (GTDB taxonomy): Bacteria > Bacillota > Bacilli > Bacillales > Bacillaceae_G > Gottfriedia > Gottfriedia luciferensis_B. Next base: position 99,643 of record NZ_MDKC01000005.1, on the reverse strand, counting down.
TGAAAAAACTCAATTTTAATATATTAATTATTTATTATCTACTAATTGGAGTTCTATCCTTCTGTAAGGCCTAGGATATAGAATTGAAGGATGCCAACGTGCTACATTCGATAATGTTTCAACATTAAAAGAGGAATAAAAAGATGGAATTAGATGAAAACAAAGAAAAAGCCCAAACCCTTATATACTTAGGTTTGAGCCTTCTCATCTTTATGATCCCAACTGGACTTGAACCAGCGACCCCTACCCTGTCAAGGTAGTGCTCTCCCAGCTGAGCTATGGAATCGTAATATATTGGAGATACAATTCTCTCTTATTAAGTCTATTATACTGTTTTGTCTAATACTCTTCAACCAATATTTAACAAAAAATTTCGAATATAAGTCCACTAGAATGTATTTTTCAATTTTGAAAAACGCTCATCTATTCGACTTTGCTTCTATTTCGTTTATTGTATGCATCAAATCTTTCCATCTCAAATCTTTGTCTCTTGGTATATTGCTTAATAGAATACTACCAACTACAATTGTTAAGAACAAAAGTAATACACCCACACCAAACACAAATGTCTGAACTTTATAGTTTTTAACGATTTTAATCATTCTACTTTTCATAGGCAATCTCTCCAATAGTTAAATAATAATATTCCTTAACCCAAAAATAGTGAAGGTCCACTCTCTTTATTATTAATATTTTCCTTTTTGCCTATTATGTAATCAAAAATTCCAAAAACGTTTTCAATTTTAGTTTTTTGTTGCCTTTGTTACTATTCAAGCACTGCAAAACCCTAGTATTCTTTCTCTTTCTACATGCTCATTTTATGCACCTTTAAGAAATGGCTTTATTCTATAATCTATGTATCTAGAACTAACATCAACACTATAGCTTATTTTTGTTAGCTCTTTTTCTTTATCTCTGTATATTTCGAAGTTTTGCTTTTCTCTTGATTTGATTCGACCTTATTTTCCGTCGATTTTTTCTTTCTATTTCTTCTTCTAGGGTTTTTGTTCTCTTCTAGTTCTTGTTTCTCTTCCTCTTTTTGTTCAGCATCCCCCTTAAATAACTCTTTTTGTTCAGAGTAAACGGATACGATTGAACCGCCAGCTTGAATCCAACTTCCACTGTATTTTAAAAGTAATGCTAATTCTTCGTATTCCTTCACTAATGGATTTGTTTCAGTTTCTTCTTCATATTGTTGGAGTACATCAAAAATGACCCCATCTGACAGATCACTTGGCCCGCCTTGTTCGCTAGAAATGGATCCATCCTGGTGACTTGGAATCGTTTCGTCTTGCATTTCAATCGGTTCGTAATCTGGTATTCTACCAAAAAGATATTCTATTTCATTTAATATTTCTTCATTAGATTGGGTTGATAGTATATTTTCATTATGATCTTCCATTTCATCTGTAAGTTCAACGGTTTCTTCTTCTGGCAATCTTCCAGTGTATTCTTGTACTTCATCAAATATAATCCCATCCGATAGTTCACTAGCCTCAGGTACAGGAGCACTGCCATGATATTCTTGAAGTACGTCAAATATCACTCCATCTGATAAATCGCTAGGTTGTTCTACTTGCCCGGTTTCTTCTAAATAGTCCTTTAAATCTTCTATTTCTAACTCTACAAGACCACCCAATACTTGCAATGTATTTCCAATAGCTTGTAAAAAGTTCCCCATAAAACCAGATACATCAAAGTCCTCTGAACTGACTTCTTCTAAGGCAGCAATTAATCCACCAAAAGCTTGTTGTGCATTCCCTGTAATATTTAATTTTATTGCTCGATCTGCATCTTTTTCTTCTTCTACTTTTTCTTCCTCTGCTTCAGCAGCTAATAAACTAAATAATACAGTGACGTTACCGGAAGCTTGGATAATTTCACCTGCATCTTCTATTACACTAGGTTCGCCTAAAAAAGCTTCTATTAAATTTCCGATTGCTTGAAAAGAATTTCCACCAAAATCAAGATGAAAACTTATATCCTCCCATCTTTTTCGGTTTTCTCCTCTTAATCCTCTCATGGGTGTACTACTAATAGCAGAACTGATTGTTCCAATTGCATTGACCCATGCTCCAATAACTTCCATAACTTGGCTCATTATAATACACCAATCCTTGATTAGTCATTTAGGATTAGTATATTCAAATATAATGTTTAAACGTTCCAAATAGGTAATTGTAATTGAGCCCTAATTATATTTATCCAACTTTCTTCTTAAACAATTCTATTTTTGATTTTTCTCCTACAATAAAAATTAAATCCCCACTCTGAAAAACTACGTCTCCAATTTGCGATACCATCGGTTCACCATCGCGGATGATTAGGACAACAGTTATGCCATATTTCATCGAAAAACTCATTTCTCTTAATGTTTTACCAACCAATTTTTCAGGAATGACCGTTTCAACACCTGCAACGTTTTTTGTAATTTCAATGTATTCGATGATTCCACTCATCGCTTCCATTCGTGCTGCTTTATGTCCAGCCTCCTCTTCAGGATAAATAACTAAATCCGCTCCAATACTTTCTAAAATCCCACCAACTTCACGATTATTTGCTTTACAAATAATTCTTTTAACTTTTCTCTCTTTCAATCTTCTCGTAATTAAGATCGAGGCTAAAGAATCCGTTCCAATCGCTACAAATACTGCGTCAAATTGACTTACATTTAAATCCTCTAGAATAGACTCTTCACGTAAATCGCCAATTACTGCATATTCTGTGTACTCTTCTAATTGCTCTAAAGTCTTTTTATCTTTATCACATACAACGACTTCATGACCTAACCGATCAAATTCTTTTACAATTCCTCGCCCAAAACGTCCAGCACCTATTACCAAATATTGTTTTGGCATATATACTCTCCTCCTTACCCAACTGCTAAATCTTTTTCAACATATTTTAATTTTTGATTATCGACTCTAAATACGAAATAAATCAGTGTGAAAATCCCAATTCTTCCAATAAACATTAGTAAAATTAATATTATTTTTGACACACTATGAATATTTGTTGTAATCCCTAATGACAATCCAGTATTTGTAATTGCCGAAATGGCTTCTAGTAATATTAAATCTAACTGAAACGGTTCAAAAATCGAAATTATAATGGTTGCGACCGTGATTAAAATGATAAAGCTCATCGCAATTACAAATGCACGGTCAACAACCTCTTTCTTTACACTTGTTCTAAAAATAATTGTATCGTCCTGTGACTTAATGACTGAAAACATCTTAGCGGCTAAGACCGATACTGTTGTTAGCCGAATCCCGCCTGCTGCACTCGATGAAGCTCCACCAATATACATCAGCACTAAAAGTATTAAGATGGCAGGTAATGTTAGTTCGGCAATATCTAGAGGTGCATATCCTCCATTTCGACTCGTAACTGATAAAAAAAATGAATTAGTTAGTTGATCCAAAAAATTTAAATGTTTAAACGCATGGCCTCTTTCTAAAAGCCAAAATACAATTGTTCCAAGAATCATAAACGAAAAATGTAGGCGCATATTAACCCTTGTAAATAAGGACTTTTTCTTTTTGTATTTATAGATGTACTCCATAATAGTCGGATATCCTAATCCACCTATAAAAATTAAAGCTGCTGTTACAATTAAAACTAAATTATTTTTTTGAAACGATATTAAGCTATTCCCAAATAAATCAAAACCTGTATTTGTAAAACTTGCAATTGAATGGAAAGCAGTAACTAATAAGGTTTCTAATGCAGTGTCATATTTCCCTCTAAATTGACTATAAAAAAAGAGTCCACCTATAAATTGAAAAAATAATGATGTATATAAAACTGACAAACTTAATCTTTTTATTGACTTAATGCTACTTTGATTTTGATCCTTCGATACGACTAATAGATTTGAAATCGTAATTCGAATACCGAGTATCATAAAACCATAGCTAATAAATACAACAATTCCGATTGCCCCAATTTCCATTTGGATCATTAATAGTATTTTTCCCCACACATTAAAGGTCTCAACTAAGTTTACTGTTGTTAACCCAGTCACACTAATTGCACTTGTTGAAACAAATAAACTGTCTATATAGCTTATATTCGAAATTCGCGTAAATGGGAGAAAGTATAAGAATGAAAATAAAAATGTAATGATGATATAAGAAATAAATATGTAATGGAGAGGATTTTTGGCTTTTCTCTTCTTTTTTTTCATAAGTAGCTCTTTTCTCCTTTAAATTGGCTGGATAAAAGTTTATGGAATTTTTTTCTAATAGCTATTATCTATTCTACCTATTTTTAGTTAAAAAACAAAAAAACTTTCAAACCATATGAATGATTTGAAAGCTTTTGAAATTTTTAAAATTAATTAGTTGATCTAAGCTGATGTAGAATTATCTGTTTTAACTTGTATTGAAGTAACTTCTTTTTGTTGTTGATATAAGTACAAGAATACACTCACAATTACGATCGTACCTCCAATTAGCTGAAATGATGATAACATTTCGTGAAGAAGGAAAACTGCTAAAATAGATGCACCAACTGGTTCCCCAAGTATACTCATTGATATTGTTGTAGCATTTACGTAATTTAATAAATAGTTATTTATGATATGTGCTAATGAAGGAATAATGGCAGATGCAATAAATATGATCCAATCTTTTGATTGGTAATCAAAGAAATTATCCATCGTTACGATATTATAGATTGTTAAAAATGCAGCTGAAAATGCGAATACCCAAAAACTATACACCCAATGAGATGTATTTTTTACGGTTGTTTGTCCAACCATTAAATAGAGTACTGCAGCAATTACACTTAAAAATGAAAGAATATCACCTTTAAACGCTGACATACTTAAGCCGATATCACCGAATCCTATTAGACATACACCAATAATGGCGATAATCATACATATTTTAGATTGCATAGACGTTCGCTCTTTAAATACAAAAAATCCAAGAATCATTGCAACTAATGGCTGAAGAGCTAATATAATCGTTGAGCTCGCCACTGAAGTGAAAACTAATGAACCATACCATAAAATAAAATGAACAGCTAACATTAATCCACCTAAAGCGAATGATTTATAATGCGATTTTTTTAAGGCTTTTAACTCATTTTTTCGCTTCAATACAAATGGTAGCATCCATATACATGTAAACCAGAGGCGATACATGCTTAAAACAGATGGAGAAGCTTTCGTCCATTTAGCTAATATAGCTGAAGTTGAAATCGCAATAATGGACAAAATTAATAAAGACATCATTGCATTTGGTTGTTTTTTACTCATGTTTCACCTCATTTCGACTTATTTTTGTAAGCGTTTAAAACATTTTGCTTTTCTAAATTTTTAGTATGAAGTAACATCTAATTATATCATCCTAGGGAAAAGAAGAGGAGACATTTTATGATTCAAACAAATGGGACTAGAGAAGAACATACATTATATAGTGAACACCTAAAAAAAGAAATTACATTTACAATATACTATTCAAGCATGTACACTCCGTTAATAAAACATCACTTATTAATCGCTCAAGATGGACAAGACTATTTTAATTTAGGAAAAGTTCATCGAGTAATTGAAAAATTAACAAAAGAAGGTTCAATTCAACCTACAATCATTGTAGGAATACCATATTCTTCACCAGAGGAGCGCTTTAAGCTATACCACCCTTCCCAACCTGGTCAAAAAAATTATATTCGTTTTTTAGCTGAAGAATTACTTCCGTATTTAGATGATCATTTACCTTTACTTGGATTAGCCCATAGCAGGACATTAATCGGCGATTCATTAGGTGGGACTGTTTCATTACAAGCTGCATTTACATATCCAAATACATTTGGACAAGTCGTTATGCAATCTCCATTTGTGAATGATGATGTTATAGAATTTTTAGAGAATACAAAATTAAATTCAATTCTTTCAATTGTTCAAACTGTTGGAAAACAAGAAGAAAATGTTTTTACACCAAGTAAGCAATGGGTTAATTTTGTCAAAGGTGGTTTACAGTTAAAAGATTATTTAGCTAACTTCCCTGTAGAATTACATTATGAAGAATATGAAGGGGACCATACTTGGACAAACTGGGAAAAGCAGCTTGAAGAGGTATTAAAAATTAGTTTAGCAAAATAATTCGTGAAACTTAGCGATTTTCAAAAAATTTGGTATAATTAAAATTAGTTATTTTTCTTTCGTTAATTTTTTCAAATTAAAATATAAAGTATCGCAAACAGGAGGTAATTTTTATGAAATGTGGCGTTGTTTTTTTCCCATCTAATTTCGTTCAAGAAAAGGCTAATGAGTATAGAAAACGTTTTGATCCAGCGTATACGTTAATCTCTCCTCATGTTACATTAAGAAGTGGATTCGAACTAAGTGAAGATCAACTTCCAAATATTATTTCACAATTAAATGAAATTGCGAGTCAAATTGAACCATTTGAATTGGAAATTAATAAAGTAAGTTCTTTTGCACCAGTTAATAATGTCATTTATTTAAAAGTTACACCTGTTGAAGCATTGAAAGAGCTTCATGAAAAAATGCACACTGGCGCTTTCCCAGAAACAAAAGATTATGCATTCGTACCGCATATTACAATTGGTCAGCAATTACAAGATGCTGAATTTGCTGATATTCTAGGCCAGTTACGCATGATTCAATTTAGTTACAATGAAGTAGTAGATAACTTTAAATTAGTTTACCAATTAGAAAACGGTGCTTGGGAAGTATATGAAACATTTAAATTAGGAGCAAAAAAATGAGCATTCGCACTATAGTAGCAGCAACAGACGAAAGTATACAAGACGCTCTTAAAGTAAGAGTAGAAGTTTTTGTAGAGGAACAACAAATTTCTAGAGAATTAGAGTTTGATGGCCTTGACGAAGAATGTATACATTTTGTTTCATACGATGGAGAACAACCGATTGCTGCAGGTCGACTTAGATTAATCGAATCGACTGGAAAAGTTCAGCGAATCTGTGTGTTAAGTAGCTATCGAGGAAAAAAAATTGGGAATGAAATTATGTACTTAATTCATAAAACTGCAAAGGAAAAAGGATTAGATCAATTAGTCCTACACGCACAAGAATCTGCAATTCCTTTTTATGAAAAATTAGGTTATAAAATCTCTTCCGAAATATTTTTTGAAGCTGGCATTCCACACGCAGAAATGAAACTAAAATTAAATTAAACACACTTAAAACTATGATTCAATTGAATCATAGTTTTTTCATGGGGCTTTAATATACTCGTGGCTATGAAACAAACAACGGTCTTACTAATGTATTTAGTTCGATACATATCAAAAGATACTTTTTTCCCATTAAAATTCACTTTTCGTACACAAATCTTTTTGGTAACATAGATGAGTCTGCTTTAATTTTAAGGGGGAAAATAATGAAAATTGCAAACTATCAAAATCAATCAATCTATTTACCAGAATTCCCTCGATCAAGATATGAGGAAATATATCAAGCCAGTATTCGCGGGGAAGTTAAATGTGTTAATTGCCATCAAAACTTAAATTTCACATTAACTATTTATGATATTCCTCATTTTTATCATATAAACAAAGAGCAAAATCTAGCATGTATGAATCATAACGTAGAGTTGGAGCAAGAAATGGTTGCTAGATTTGAAAATAATCCTTCTACTACGGAAAATACTGATCGTATTATTAAACTACCTACTAAGCGTTCAATTTCAAATACAGCTACAATCGAAAAAACAGATGAAAATCAATTTATTAACAGACTACCTTTTTACAATATTCCACCATATAAAATAAATGAACAAAAGACGGATCAATTTGTGATCAATCAAATTTCATTAGATTCTCAACAATGGAATGCTGTTACACATATCGGTTCACCTTTACTTGTACTTGCTGGAGCCGGAAGTGGTAAAACACGAGTCATAACAACTCGAGCAATGCATTTAATGAATAGCGGTATACTTCCTCATGAAATGATGCTTGTAACATTCACGTCAAAAGCATCTGCAGAAATGAAAGAAAGAATGAAAGGTCTAGGTTACCCTATTCAACAGATGGAAATTGGTACCTTCCATAGCATTTTCTATAAAATGCTTTTACGATTTGATCGTGCAAAATGGGATTCAAGCCGTTTAATTAAATCGGATTTTCAAAAGGAGATCATGTTAAAGCAAATTGGTCGACGACTTGAAATTGATGAAAAGTCATTTGCATACGACCAAGCCATTCAACAAATTGGCTTATGGAAGAACTCATGTGTTTATCCACATGAGATTCGATCAAAAGATGCTTGGGAAGAACAGGTCGCTTCTCTTTATGAAGGCTATGAATCATTAAAAAAGCAAAACGGGCAATTTGATTTTGACGATATGTTACTTGGTTGCTTTGAAATGCTAAATGAAAATAATGAATTACTTTTACATTATCAAAATCGATTTAAGTGTTTATTAGTGGATGAGTTCCAAGATATTAATAAAATCCAATTCAATATTCTCAAAATCCTTTTTCAACATACAGAAAATATTACGGCTGTTGGGGATGATGACCAGTCAATTTATGCGTTTAGGGGAAGTGACCCCAGGTTTATATTAGACTTTAAAGAACATTTCCAAGGATCTACAATTTATCATTTAAGTGAAAATTATCGTTCCACCCACGGGATTGTATCATTGGCAAACGAAGTCATTAAGCCAAATAAAAACCGTTTTGTAAAATCAATGCATGCTCAATATGACTACGATCAAGTACCTTCTTTCTTCTTTCCATACGATGAAGAGGAAGAAGCAACGATGATTATTAATGATATGAAAGAAAAAATTAATAACGGTGCAAATCCAGGACAATTTGCTATTTTGTATCGCACAAATACTGCATCAAGGGCTGTTTTTGAGCGATTAATTGGAACAAGCTTGCCTTTTACAATCGACCAAGATGGTGATTCATTTTATGATCGACCTATTATTCGAAAAATGATTTCTTTCTTACTATTAATAGGTGATGAGGACCACCAAGCAGCATTGAAAGAAATATTACCGGTCTTTTTCCTAAAACAACAAGCATTTCAAGATGCAAAAATGAATAGTGTATTGCAAAATCTATCTTTCTTAGAAGCATTCACCACGATTAAAAGTGCAGCACCATTTCAAATTAAAAAAATTGAAAACCTGATCAAGATTTTACGTTATTTAAAACACGCATCTCCTTTAGAAGCAATTGAGCGAATTGAAGAAAGTCCAGCATTTATGGACTATATTAAAAAGCGTGGAAATGAGTCTAATAAAATCGAACGACCTTCTGATGATTTGAGAGATTTGAAGGTCGTAAGCAAAAATTTCAAATCAATTCGAGAGTTTATTGAACACGCATTTCATATTTCTGCTAAATTTAAAGAATATAAGCAGAAAAAAAATCAATCATCACAAGGTAATATTTCGCTTTTAACAGCTCACCGTTCAAAGGGATTAGAATATGATTATGTCTATATTCTAGGGGTTGTAGACGGAGGATTCCCTCATGATTATGCTTTAGAATCCTTAAAAAATGGTAACTTAGATCAACTAGAAGAAGAACGTCGCCTTCTTTATGTGGCATGTACAAGAGCTAGAAAGCTATTATACTTATCGATTCTTCAAAAAAGAAGAGGAAAAAAAGCTAATACATCAAGACTAATTCGACGTTTTATTAATAAGAAATGAGATTGAACAACTTTCTTGTATAAAAAATTAAGGTGAGCAAAATATGCTCACCTTTTTTTATGGATTATCGTCTAGTTGTTCTACTGCCACAGCCACAACCTGATTTTTTCACGTAGCCTGCCGGAGCTCCTTGGTAATAAGGGTTATAGTTCGCTTGATTCATTTGTTGCTGCATTTGTTGTTGCTGCATTTGGTACTGCTGTTGTTGTTGGAGTTGTTGCCATTGAAAAGGAGTCATTTGACCCTGACCTTGATTGTACATATCTTCCCTCCTAATTAAGTCTATTCACAATAGTATATGAAAGGAATTTTCAATCGTTCTACCTAAAATTATGAATTCAGTCTATTAACAATCGTTTCTATTACGCCAGCTGCCCCTGCAATAGCTAACAAAATGATGATGAACTCACCCACATATGGAAAGAACACATATATTAATAGTAATAACGCTGTACACCAAATTCCACTACACCAAGTACAACTTAATAGCTCACCAAAAAAGTATTGGATTCCACTTCCTTTAATCTTTGTATAAGTAACTGGCATCCCATTCTCTTCAAGCGTTATTTCATCAATAAAAGGCCTTCTTAGAAAAGCTGTTATTTTATCGTGAACTACTAAACGAGTCAATCGAAAGCTTGCCAAAATTAAGATGAATAGCAACAACCAACTTATATCCATGTTAAGTACGCAGGACAAGGGATATGGATGCAATGGGTAAATAATCTCACTTCCTTACCCTACATTTATGCTCCTCTAATCCCTTCCAACCCTTCTCCTCCCCTTTTCTTATTTCTCTCCCTATTTACATATTACAGATCTAAGCTCTTCTTTGTCTTTCCTGCTTAAACTGTACTACTTTGCTCCTAAGCCCATTTATCTAAAAAAGCAAAAATCTTCAGTAACCGTTTTTCGCCTGCTTAATATCATAGTAATGTAATATCCATCTAAAGTGATAAGGAGTGAAAATGATGAGTTGCAAAGACAACCACGACAAAAAAAGAAACCATTGCGTATGTGACGTTGTAAAATTCATAAATGATCTACAAGATTGCGCAACAAACACTTGCCCAACAGGTTGTGACGTTCCATTCTTAGGTGCTAACCCTAATGTACCACTTGCAAATACTCGCCCTTTCCTATTGTATTTAGCAAACGGTGAATTATTTAGAGTACCAGCATTTAATCATAATAATATGATGATGATGGCACAAAATCGTGATGGCAATGATAACAACAACAACAACAACAAAAACGGTCAAATGAACAATTGCCAAGATACAGTTGTTTTCCGTGTTGAAAGTGTAGATGAAGATTGCTGTGCAGTGTTAAGAGCATTAATTCCAGTAAACAACAAAGACAACAAAGACAACAAAAACAACAACCAAAATACTTTCTGCGAATTAGTAGACTCTGACATGTTTGTAGCATCAAACACTTGTGTAACAGTTGACCTAGATTGCTTCTGTGCAATCCAATGCCTACGTGACGTACACGTTACAAATCTGTAAGTTTAATGTAAACTAAAAAACTATGGGTGGTAGATCATGTATCTACCACCTTTTTAACGCGTTAAATACCTACCATTTGAATACTTACAATACTTTGAATATCCAATTCAACATCATTAATTTTTGAAGAAACCTTAATTGAAACCTTTCCTTCGTTGTAACCCATAATATAGCCAATATATAAATCTTTTTCTGTACGAATTCGGCACTCAACTTTTGGAATATAATGAGGCTTATTTATCATAAATAATACTTTTTCTTCATTCGTCATCGCTTTAAATGGTTTTTTCATCCAAGTATTGTCTGCTTCGACTTGTTCTTCTTGATCTTCTTGTTCTTGTTGCTCTTCTTGTTCATCTAAATCTACAACATCTTCCAGTTCTTCTAATTCTTCTAATTCATCTAGTTCTTCAACTTCCACGTATTTAGAAGCTACATATTCTTTATCCTTTTGTTTTTGATCCTGATTATTTACTTTGACCACATATGAGTGTTGTACGTTCAACTTGGCTTCTTGAAAATCAGGCTGTGCAATATATAATAATGGCTTTACACCCTCTTTAGACTCTTTTCTTGCCATTGTTGTTCCTCCCTCGTAAGTGTGCTCTCATAAATTATATGAACGGACAATATTTATCATGTTACTTTTTTCTCAATCAAGTAATCTACAAATTTAATTGAAATACCAAATATTTGCCCATCAACACTTGACTAATTTTATACATATTCATCTAAATTGGACAAATATCCTAGTACAAACAATTGACAGGGCACATATAAATACATTGTAACCGCACAGAAAAAACAAGGAGCGATGAAAAAGTGAATAAAGAGTTATTCTCAGTATTCGTAGGTAAAGGAGTTAGAATTGGTCGAGGAGGTCATGAATCTAAAGAAGGTTTATTACTTGGTGCATATGAAACACATATTGCTCTTTTTACAGAGGCTGAAGGTGTAATTTACTTCCCTTATACTCATATTAAAAGCGTAACTTCATTTGCAAAAGGTAGATTATCTTATGATGAAATGTACAATACGATTGAATTATTACCAAACGAGAGTTTTGTAGACTTATTAAATTCTCAAGTTAGACAATGGGTAAAAATTAATCGCGGTGGCCACGACAAAGTTGAAGGTATTCTTCTTGATGCAAACCATGATTATGTAGAAATTTCTTTTAACGATGAACTAGTGTATCTTGCTACTTATCATGTAAAAAGTGTAAGTTTCGGAGAAAAATTTGAAGTTTACGAAAGAAGTAATACGACAAGCCAAACATTAAGAAGAAGAAAATAATGTTTAGAAAGGTCGTTTTATGAAATAAAACGACCCTTTTTTTATAAAACTTTGACCCTCGATACCATTCTAATTATGTAAAACCCTTATAGAGTAATTTGAAACTATACTTAATTTTGAGTGGTAATCAATAAATCATTGGAAGTATGCTGTTATGAACTAACTGATCCAACTATAAAGTTTTCAAACTTAATAATCTTTTTTCATTCATATAAGACAGGCACTATCTATCTTGCCAACCTTTAAATGAAATGATTGATTTTATTTAGACAAACTATCATTCTAATCGATATGCCCATATAAATAAAATTGAAAATCCTTTTTCAGAAATGAACGTGTCTGAATCATAATGATTTATCTTTTTAAGAAAGGAGAAAATCATGGCAAGTTTCAAAAATTTTCTCAACAAACAAGTTACAATTGAAATATCTGGTAACAGTAATGTTGATGGAATCTTAATTGAAGTTGGAAATGATTTATTAGTTGTTTTCAATGGTGAAAATTTCCTTTATATTCCACTACTTCATATTCATAATCTTAGTGAAAGTACACTCGAAGAATCATTTGGTGTTGTTCCCTCCCTACAAGAACTAGAACACGAAAAAGATGAGTTATCTTTACGTAAAGTCTTAACTGCTGCCAAAGGGATTTTTGTTGAAATTAATCTTTCAAATAATCGTTCTTTTCATGGCTTTATTACAACCATCATGAATAATTACTTTGTATTCTATTCACCGATCTATAAAATCATGTATATATCCCTACAGCATTTAAAGTGGTTAACCCCTTATCTCACTGAAAAGACCCCTTATATGTTAAGTAATAATTTATTACCTGTTAATCCTTCTAATATCCCTCTAGCACGCACGTTAGACGTTCAATTAAATAAGTTGATTGGTGAATTAGTCGTAATGAACAGTGGAGAAAATTACGAATATATAGGTAAGTTGAGTTCTATTGACTCAAATTTCATAGAGTTGACTACATCTAGAGGAGAAAGCAAATTAGTAGGTCTTCGTCACTTAAAATCAATTTTTATTCCGTAAGAATTAATAAAATTAAAATGCCACATTTTACAATAAAAAAGTGCCTATTTATGTCATCATAAGAAAGCACTTTTTTTTGTTTGACTAATGTCAGGTTGATTTCCCCAACAGAATGTTTACCCATATAAAGAACACACTTATTTTCTTTTGAAGGATGCACGCTTTTCATGGCGATGTGGGCATGAGCTGAGTGCCTCGTTGCATTCTATTACCGCATCTCAAGATGAGTGAGCAACATCAGTTTCAATTTGATTTGAGTATATTATTTTCTTTTTTTGGCTGTTTTACTTACTTATAACCCCTTATGAGTTACCAAATTTCAGATTCTTTCTGTTTTACTTACTCATGAACCCCTTATGAGTTACTAAGTTTCAGATTCTCGCTGTTTTACTTACTCATGAACCCCTTATGAGTTACTAAGTTTCAGATTCTCGCTGTTTTACTTACTCATGAACCTCTTATGAGTTACTAAGTTTCAGATTCTCGCTGTTTTACTTACTCATGAACCTCTTATGAGTTATTATGTTTCAGATTCTCCTGTTTTACTTACTCATGAACCCCTTATGAGTTACTAAGTTTCAGATTCTCGCTGTTTTACTTACTCATGAACCTCTTATGAGTTATTATGTTTCAGATTCTCGCTGTTTTACTTACTCATGAACCTCTTATGAGTTATTATGTTTCAGATTCTCGCTGTTTTACTTACTCATGAACCTCTTATGAGTTATTAAATTTACCCATGACTAAGTATGTAATATCAACACAAAAAAATAGAAGCCATTTAGACTTCTATTGTTCTTACTATTCTTATCCCATTATATGGTATCCTGAATCAACATGAATGTTTTCTCCAGTAATACCTCTTGCTAAGTCACTAAATAAGAATAAAGCAGAATCTCCTACTTCTTCTTGTGTTACGTTTCTGCGTAATGGTGCTTTTTCTTCGATCTCTTTTAAGATTGTATTAAAGTCACCTACTCCTTTTGCAGAAAGCGTACGGATTGGTCCTGCAGAGATTGAGTTTACGCGAATATTGTATTTCCCTAAATCGTTTGCTAAATAGCGTACAGAAGCTTCTAGAGCTGCTTTAGATACACCCATTAGGTTATAGTTTTGCATTACACGCTCGCCACCTAAGTAAGTTAGCGTAACAATGCTTCCGCCTTCAACCATTAATGGTTTTGCTTCACGAGCTACACCTACTAATGAGTAAGCACTAATGTTTTGTGATAATAAGTATCCATCACGGCTTGTGTCTACAAAATCACCTTTTAAGTCCTCTTTATTAGCAAAAGCGATACAGTGTGCTACACCATGAATTGTGCCTACTTGCTCTTTAATTGATGCAAAGCATTTTGCTAAATCTTCATCACTAGTTACATCACATTGAACTAAAAGATTGTTAGGATTTTCTAGTGAGTCAGCTAATTCACGAACACCTTTTTCTAATCTTTCATTTGCGTATGTAAAAATTAAATTTGCTCCCGCGCTATGTAATGATTGTGCAATACCCCAAGCGATACTACGGAAGTTTGCAACACCCATAACAACAAAAGTTTTTCCTTGCAATGAAATCATATCATTCATCTCCTTTATTATTAGTTATTAGTACTAGATACTAAAATAGTAGCACAAATACGATGAATTGAAAATAGTAAAGTTATTTATAGCTTTATCCACAAAAAATATAAATATAATAGTTTATTTAAAAAGAGTTTATAGTTTTGAATTCCTTTAAGGACAAAAATAAACTATAATGATGATTGTCGTACATTAAAAGTGCCTATTTAAAAGCATACTAATAAAACTTATTATAGAGAGGTGAGGACATGAAGGAAGACCGTACATCTCCCTTTCAAATTGATTTCAAATTACTTTTTATCCTTTTTTGTATTGCCGCTGTAAGTTATCTTGCAATTACTAGTGCAATGCCAAGCCTTCCTGCAAATCTAAGAAACATCAATTTCGCTGGACAACAAATTAAATGGTATATCATTGGACTTGTTGGTATTGCCTTTATTATGATTATTGATTTTGATCGATATAAAAATGTTATTTGGTATATGTATGGTTTTGGATTACTCCTACTACTTGGTTTAGAACTGCATATTCCAGGTGCTAAAACCATCAAAGGTGCAACGGCATGGTACACCTTACCTGGTATTGGTAACTTTCAACCATCTGAATTAATGAAAATTTTTATGATCATTATTTTAGGAACCATTATATCAAGACATAATGAAATGTACGCTGTTCGTGGAAAGAGAGAAGATATTTTACTTTTAGGTAAAATATTCGGTATTGCGTTACCTCCTCTACTTCTGATTGCGAAAGAGCCTGATTTAGGTAATACAATGGTTATGTGTGCAATTATCGCAACAATGATTTTAATTTCTGGAATTCGTTGGCGCTATATTCTTGGACTAGTTTTATTCACGATTGCCCTTGGTGCTTTCATGGTTTATCTATACTTTTATCATTTTGAATTTTTCACATCGCATGTGCTTGAGGAATACCAATTAAATCGTTTTTACGGTTGGTTAGCGCCTTATGAATACCCTTCTCAAGGTTATCAGCTTACTCAGGCATTAATGGCAGCTGGTTCTGGTTTGCTTACTGGTAAGGGGTTCCATAACGGTGAAGCTTACTTCCCTGAACCACATACAGATTTTATTTTCACAGTAATCTGTGAACAATACGGATTCATAGGAGCAAGTGTAGTAATTTCATTATTCTTCTTATTAATTTATCGAATGATTCATATTGCTTTAGAAAGTAACGACAAATTTGGTAGCTATATTTGTGCCGGTGTTGTAGGAATGTTTACTTTCCAGATTTTCCAAAATATTGGTATGACGATCGGTCTACTTCCTATTACAGGGATTACTCTACCATTTGTAAGTTACGGAGGAAGTTCTCTAGCAACTAATTTACTTGCAATTGGATTCATCCTTAATGTAAGATCTAGAACAAATAAGTATATGTTTGACTGATAGAGTAGAAATACAAAGGGTAAAGATCTAATGAAGATCTTTACCCTTCTTTTTTTATATTTAATACACTTCTTAGAAAGTTCTTTTACGCTGCTAATTTGGGGCATACTACGATTATTACTAGTTGAAATAACAGACTAAAAGGAATGATAGGATGAAATACGATATCATAGGCGATATTCATGGTTGTTATAATGAATTTGTTGAATTAACTAAAAAACTTGGTTATTCGTGGGAGAACAATATTCCTGTTCACCCAGATAATCGAAAGTTAGTTTTTGTTGGTGATTTAACGGATCGCGGACCTAATTCGCTTGCAGTTATAAAAGTAGTATATGAACTTGTGATAAAGCATAAGAAAGCACATTATTCACCAGGGAATCATTGTAATAAACTTTATCGTTATTTTCTTGGTCGCAATGTAAAAATTCAACATGGACTTGAAACAACAGTTGCTGAATTAGAATCAGTTAGCGGTAAAGAAAGGAGCCATTATCAAGCATCGTTTAAAAAACTTTATGAAGGCTCCCCTCTATATAATGTTTTAGACAATGGAAAATTAGTTGTTAGTCATGCTGGTATACGTGAGGACATGATTGGTAAGCATTCAAATAATGTTAAAACATTCGTTTTATATGGAGATATTAATGGAGAAGTGCTCCCAAATGGGATGCCTGTAAGAAAAGACTGGGCGAAAGAGTATAAAGGTAAAGCACTAATTGTCTATGGTCATACTCCAATAAAAGAACCAAGAGAATTAAATAATACAATTAATATTGATACTGGCGCCGTCTTCGGTGGTAAACTTACAGCATTTTCGTATCCAGAACATAAATATACCCAAGTACAATCTTCCATGCCATACATTGAAGAAAAATTTAGTTTTTACGAAGAAAAAGAAAGCAGAGTTTAGGAAAATAGATACAAAAAAAGTAGGTTTCTGATCGGAACCTACTTTTTTGCTGATAATGTAAGCGCTCACTTATCAGCTTAATATATTAGTCTCTTCCATCCCCATGGAGAAACACTACATACTAAAAATAATCTATTATTCATATATTGTCAATAAATTATACAAAATTTAGACAAATTTATTACTTGACATTCACGATTCCAATAACCTCTCTAAATCAACAGGTAAAGCGATTTCAAAGTTTTTTTCCGTATGATCAATTGGATGAACAAATGACAATTGATAGCTATGCAACGCCTGCCTTTTTAATCGATCAGTATTACCTCCATATAAGTCATCCCCGATTAATGGATGTCCAATCGAAGACATATGTACCCGGATTTGATGTGTTCGACCCGTTTCTAATTCTAATTCAACAACTGAGTAGTCCCTATTTACTACAAGGACTTTAAAATGTGTGATTGCTTCTTGTCCCTCTTCAGAAACAATTCTCTCGATAATACTATCACTTTTCCTAGCAATCTTTGCACGTATTACCCCTTCAGTGCCATTCATTTGTCCATGAACAATTGCTAAATACTTTCTTTGTACATTTTTTAGTTCATTTTTCGAAAATAAATAATGAATATAACGATTTTTGGCAACTAACATTAATCCTGAAGTATCTTTGTCTAATCGAGTGACTATATGGATGGTCGATTGGAGCCCAATTGTTTGATAATAAAATAATAATCCATTTGCAAGAGTACCATTAGGATGCTCTCTAGAAGGTATACTTGGTATTCCAAAAGGTTTATTGATGACTAATACAGCATCATCTTCATAAACAATTTCAAAAGGAATATCTTCAGCTATAAGATCCACACTTGGTTTCTCGATTGGAAAATAGATTTGAATAAGATCAAATTCGTTTAAAATTGTACGGACAGTTTTTTCTTCACCGTTTACTGTAATTTTTCCACCTTGAAATTTTATATCTGTGAGAGCACGTTTAGAGAGCTCCTTTAATTTAAGAAACTCTCTAAGTAATATTCCATTATGCTCTTTTTTTACTTCCCATGATAGACTAAATTGCTTCATATTCTTCACCATTTTATTTAACAAAAGAATCAACGACACGCTTCCAAAATGGAAATGGTCTAAAACGTGCAAAACGTACTTTTTCATGAGCTACTCGACATTGAATCGATTTAACATCTTGATGTACGATTGTTTTATGATCTAATGTAATTTGAAAATTTGCGTTTCTTACAGGTTTAAGTAAGCAAGTATGATGTTTAGGTAAAACAAGAGGTGAACCAATTGTACGAAAAACTCGATTATTAATTGAAGCCATCTCAGCAATT
Source organism: Gottfriedia luciferensis (assembly GCF_001712755.1). Taxonomy (GTDB): domain Bacteria; phylum Bacillota; class Bacilli; order Bacillales; family Bacillaceae_G; genus Gottfriedia; species Gottfriedia luciferensis_B. The sequence continues at coordinate 80,871 of NZ_MDKC01000005.1, read as the reverse complement.
TGAATCGCTTCAATTGATGGATGAATAATAGCTCCCCCAAGTGCTTTATTATACGCTGTACTTCCTGAAGGTGTAGAAATACAAAGGCCGTCACCTCTAAATGTCTCAAAATGCTGACCTTTTATTTCAACATCAATCACTAATGTACCTTCAAGACCTTTTATCGTACATTCATTTAAAGCTAATGTTTGCATTTCTTTTCTTCCATCCTTATAACGGATGATTACTTCCAATAAAGGATATTCAACTACTTGAAATGGAGTTTTAGCAATTGCAATAACAAGCTTTTCTACCTCACTTGGTACCCAATCAGCGTAAAACCCTAAATGACCAGTATGAACCCCTACGAAAGATACTTTATCGAGAAGATGAGTGTAATTATGAAAAGCATGAAGTAAGGTACCGTCACCACCTACAGATATGACAATTTCAGGCTCTTCTTCATCAAATTTAAAATTAAAACTCTCTAAATAATCTCTCATTCGTTTCGTCAGTTCATTGGACTCTTGATCGCCCTTAGACATAATTACGAATTTCATTTTCTCGCCCTTTCCTTATTGGTCGTTTTTTTTCGAAAACTCTGCTTGCGCCTCTTGAATCTCTCCTCTAATAAGGGACATTTCTTCATCTAATAGAAACGCTGCTTCAGCTGCTCTTTGTAACCGTTCATGAATATTTTCAGGGTATTTCCCTTTATACTTATAATTTAAAGAATGCTCTATTGTTGCCCAAAAATTCATCGCAAGAGTTCTTATTTGAATTTCAACTAAAACTTTTCGTTCTCCTTCAATTGTTTGAACTGGATATTCAACAACAACATGATAAGAACGATACCCGCTATTCTTTTTATTTGTAATATAATCTCGCTCTTCGACAATTGTAAAATCTTTGCGTTTGCGAAGAAGCTCCACTACATTTTTAATATCCTCAACAAATTGGCACATCATTCTAAGACCGGCAATATCCTGTAATTCCGTTTCTAAATTCGCTAAAGGAATTCCTTTTCTTATCGTCTTATTAACAATGCTATGAATAGGCTTAACTCTCCCAGTTACAAACTCAATTGGGGAATGCTGATTAGTTTCTTCAAACTGTTTTCTAATCCCTTTTAACTTTACCTTCAATTCACTTACTGCTTGTTCATAAGGTGCTAAAAAACTTTCCCATTGACCATTCATCCAATCACCACCAACTTACTTCTCTTCTAAAAATGCACTTTGAACTTGCTTAACAAATTCTTCTCCATAGTTAAAATTACCTTCAACATTTTGGATCAAATAAGTTAACTCTTCATTCCAATTATTTAGCGAAAGATCCTTTTCGCCGACCTTTAAAAATACGTTTAAATTTTGATCATTTGCTTTTTTCAAGTCCGACCAATATTCATAAGGAACTGTAACATATACAAATTCTTCTTTTTCTTCTAATATATACAATAGTGAACCTTGGTCTGAGTCTGCAATCATTGTTCCTACTTCATGACACTGTTCTAAATCCATTTTTGTATCGTCGATTAACAGAAATAAACCATCTTCATTTATATTTATTCCATTTATTTCAAGCATTTTTCTCATCACTAAAACCTCAACCTTTTTAATGTATGTATTTTATTTAATTTTGACCATTTCTATTGTAACATATCAAATAGAAAATAGACGAAGACTAGCACATTCAATAACAAAAATTATACTTAAAAATAAGGAGTTAATTATGGCTAAAGAAATTGAAATTGAATTTAAGAACTTATTAACAAAAGAGGAATTTGAAAAGCTTAAATCGTATTTCCAAGTTAACGAGTCAAGTTTTCAATCGCAAACTAATTATTATTTTGAGACACCTGATTTTACAATTAAAGAACATGGTGGAGCATTAAGAATCCGCAAAAAGTCACTAACTTCTTATACTTTAACTTTAAAAATAAAACAAGCTGTCGGACATTTAGAAATTAATCAAAAAATAAGTGAAACTGAAGCATCAACTATGCTAAAAACCTTCGTTCTTCCAGATGGAGAAGTAAAAGATTATATCAACGAAGTAAAATTAAACTTAAATGCCCTAGTATTAATAGGTGACTTAACAACAAACAGAGTAGAATTTCCATATGAAAATGGGCTCTTAGTTTTAGACCATAGTACATATTTAAATCACGAGGATTATGAGTTAGAATTCGAAGTTTCGGATGAAAACATCGGTAGACAACAGTTTATCAATCTGTTAGAAAAGCAACAAATCCCTCAGCGTGAAACTTTGAATAAAATTAGACGCTTTTTTAATGTTAAACAAGGAAATCAAACTAACTGACATATGAGCACCATTTTTAGTTTAAAAGGAATGTCTACGTATGCTCTGTGAACCTACTGAGTATACGTAAAGTTTGTTGAGTAGCCCAACGAAAATAGTTATTTTTAAACGCCGAAGAAACCTAAAGGGTATATTTTTTGCCTTTATTAGTATGAAGGCAATTTTATCAATCTTTTTATTGTTAAATAGAAGATTTCACCCAACTTTTTAAACGATAATCTACAATTAAAGCTGCTTTGCTAGTTTGCCATTTGAAAATAACTACTTTTGTCCAATTTTTTTGTCATTATGCCTTAACCGGTATGGGTATTAATTTCTCTTATTTGCTATTACTAAGGATTTTATTGCGATATAGCTATTTTTATTTGCGTTTCTCTTTTTTTAATTGCAGATATGACGATTTTATTTGCGATTTTGGAATTTTATTTGCAGATCATACTTTATTTACACAGAAAATCTCCTTTTTTGCAGATCAAACTCTCCGCTCTCGGTTTTATATATATATTTCACAATTGTATTTTGCAATCCACTCAGATTTCTGTGACACCCCCTTTTTATGAACTTATTCACATGAATTAAGGAAATATTAATAGATTAATGAAAAATAGTGCATCATATTTGAAATATTAACTATCCGTTGCTACAATACGATTAGAGAATAAACGTGTTATATCTTACAAATTAATTTTCAAGTCTGTTATAGTACGGACTTATGAATTGCATTAAGGGTGAAATATATGAATGACAAACAATATAAAAATGAATCAATCACGCTTCCCGAGCAGAATTGTACAAAAAAATCGATTGAATTGTATGTATTCATAGATCCACTTTGTAGAAATTGTTGGGATTTTAGTACAATTTTAAAAAAGTTCCACTTAGAATATGGTCAATATTTCTCATCTACTTATATTCCAGTTAATCGATATTACACAACTAAAAAACTATTAGAAAAACGCCCTTCTCAGCTTGCATTCGTATGGGAGAAGACGGCTAGCAGATCGGATATCCTTTGCGACGATCACTTATGGATTGATAATAAAGAACTTTACCCATACTACTCTGCAATTGCATTAAAAGCAGCTGAGCTTCAAGGTAGAGTTGCTGGCGTTAACTACTTAAAGAAGTTACAAGAATATTATTTCTTGAAGGATTTAGACATTACAGATCAAGATGTTCTTATCGAATGTGCTAAAGATATAAATATTGATGTAAAAGAGTTTATGGAAGATTTACACAGTACCCACTCTATTAAAGCTTTGCAATGTGATATTAAAGTTACGAAAGAAATGCATGTAACTGAAATTCCAAGCGTTGTATTTTTTAATGAAAATATTGAAGAAGAAGGTTTGAAAGTTTCTGGTTTTGAAAGCTATCAGACTTATGTAAAAATTTTAGAACTAATGACTAATACAAAATTAGAAAAACGAGAACTGCCTGATTTAGCTGAATTCATTAAATTCCAACCGTTTGTTACGATTAAAGAATTATGTATGATTTACGAACAATCTACTCAATGTATGGAGTTAGAATTAAAAAAATTAATCCTACGTAGAAAAGTTAAGAAAATTGTTCAAAAAGATCAAATTTATTATCAGTATGTTGTTTAAGAAACAAAAAAAGACCTAGCTTTCGCTAGGTCTCTTTTTTGATGTAATATTTTACATCAAGGGGATGGGAGAAATTTTCACGTTCAACAAAGGGGTATTTGTGTTTGTGAAGTAATTCACACCCTTATAATACAATTTATTTTAGAGTTTGGCAACCATTTGAGAAATATTTCACATTTTAGACACAAAATAGTAGGTATAAAGATATAGAAAAAGTTAGGATAAAAAACAAACACATATAGCTATGATGCTACATGTGTTTGTTTGAATAAGTTATTCGTTAAATAAAAGTTCTTCCATTTCGTTTAACATTTCTTCAAATACTTTCAATGCTTCTACGATTGGTTGTGAAGAGGTCATATCAACGCCAGCTTTTTTCAATACTTCAATTGGATAATCTGAGCTTCCTGCTTTTAAGAAGCCTAAGTATCTTTCAACTGCTGGTTCGCCTTCTTCTAGAATTTGTTTTGAAAGTGCTGTTGCTGCACTGAAACCTGTTGCATATTGGTAAACATAGTAATTGTAATAGAAATGAGGAATTCTACTCCATTCTAAACCAATTAACTCGTCGATTACGATCTCGTCACCAAAATATTTTTTGTTAAGCTCGTAATATGTTTTCGTTAATAAATCTGGCGTTAATGCTTCACCATTTTGAGCTAATACGTGAATCTGATGTTCAAACTCCGCAAACATCGTTTGACGGAATACAGTTCCTCTAAAGGTCTCTAAATAGTGATTTAATAAATAAAGTCTTTGCTTAGGATCTTCAGTATTTTTTAGTAAATAATCATTTAAAATTGCTTCATTACAAGTAGAAGCAACTTCAGCTACGAAGATTGAGTAATCTCCATAAACATAAGGTTGATTTTTACGAGTATGATAACTATGCACTGAATGACCAAATTCATGTGCTAATGTAAATAAATTATTTACATTGTCCTGCCAGTTCATTAGGATATATGGATTAGTACCATACGCACCAGAAGAGTATGCTCCGCTACGTTTTCCTTTGTTTTCTACAACATCTACCCAACGGCTTTCATATGCCTCTTTTAGAATTTCAACATATTCATCACCTAATGGTTTTAATGCTTTTAATAATATTTCTTTTGCTTCTTCATATTTAACTTCCATTTTTACTTCCTCTACTAATGGAGTAAATAAGTCATACATATGAATTTCATCAAGCTTTAACGCTTTTTTACGAATCGCAATATAACGATGCAATAAATTTAAATTATCATTTACAGTAGAAACTAATTGATCATAAACAATTTCAGGAATTTCGTTATTACTTAATGCTGCATGACGCGCATTATCATATTTTCTAACTTTTGCTTTGAAATTATCTTTCTTTACAGCACCACTTAAAGTACTTGCAAAAGTGTTTTTATACGCATCATACGTATGATAAACTGCTTCAAAAGCATCTTTTCGAACGCGACGATCCGCACATTCTAAATAGTGAATATAACGACCATGTGTGATTTCTACTTCTTCACCATTCTCGTCTTCAATGGTCGGAAATTTTAAATCCGCATTATTTAACATTCCAAACGTATTACTAGAAGAAGATAACACTTCAGAAGCTTGTGCCATAATTTCCTCTTCAGCTGCTGAAAGAACATGTGGTTTTTGTTTTAAAATTTCTTCTAAAGAGTGCTCGTACAATTTCAGTTCATTATTTTCTTCAATAAATTTTTTCAATGTATCTTCTGAAATTGTTAATAATTCAGGCACGAAGTATGACATTGCACTTCCAGCCTTAGTGTATAGATTTTTCGCACGATCATCTAATGCTTGATATGTAGAATTTGTTGTATCTTGATCGTAACGCATATGAGAGTATGTATACAATTTCCCTAATAAAAATGAAATTTCATCCTGTTTTTTCAATGCATTTAAAAGTGTTTGAGATGACTCACCTAATTTACCTTTAAACTCTGAAAACGATGGGATTAATTCAAGTACTTTTTTATACTCTGCTTCCCATTTTGCATCTGTTTCATAAATATCTTCCAACTTCCAAGTTAATTCTTCTTGAACTTCACTTCTAGTTGGTAATTTTTTAACAGCTTTTTGTTCTAGCATGTCTGATCCCCCTAAAATTATTATTAGTATTAATAACATTCCAGTGTCTGATATTAATGATCATTTGAATCAGTTCTTGCATTAAACAACAAATCAAATGCTGTATTAGTGCTCAGACAGTCTTCATCCAATGCTTGTTGGAATGATGATGGAATAATAGCATTAGCTATCTTCATTATTTTACCATTATTAATACGTTTTACGATTCTAATTTTCACTAAAAAGTCAATATACTTTTCTACACATTTCTCCAAATTAACAATTTCATTCTCTTGGAATTGATTAACTCTCCAATTACCATTCTGTACTTCCATTTTTACAGACTGATTTATATTATCTATAAAAATCATTTGTCCAATTTCTACTTCATGAAAAAATTTAAAATATATTTGCCCTTGCCAAGCGATACAATGTTCTTTAATTATGCAGTTACTTTCTAAAGGAACTCCAATTACCGCTGGAAAATAATTATTATTTGCATTGTATAAATACTGTTTAAAAACCTTTAAATTACCTTTAGTATGCAAATGTTGATATAGTCTAAAATCCTTTTTCAAACGATTCCATTTAGATACAAATACCTTTTTATCAATTCTATTTGGTGATAAAAATTCCTTAAAACTGAAATTATTTATTGGAAATACGTCCTTTTGACCAATATATTGGACTGGAGAAAATGCGATTAACGAGGAAAGCACTGTAAATGATTGTAATGTAGGATTATAGAAGAGAAGTGAAAAAACGTTTATTCTAACAAGTGAATAAATAGAAATTGAATTAATGTAGAAAGATGACCATCTCTTTTGATTTATAAGTTTGTCATTTAGGATCCACAAAACTTTCATTCCACTATCTTTAAAAGAGTTTGTCCTCTTTATCATTGTTTCTAAAGGAATAACCGAACATTGATATTCAACACACATTTGAAGAGTATTAAGTTTAATAAATAAATCAGGTCTTTGATTTAATTCCGGTATAAATTTTTCAACCTCAACATTTACATTAAACTTTTTAAAAAATTGGTACAAAGCAAACTTCCCTTTATAATGGTCAATACTCTCTTTTTTCTCATTTTCACATTCGGTCAAATCTATATGCGCAAAATGAGTTACCCTCTTTACTCCAATTTTGAGCCTCACTTGCTTTTTACAAATCGGGCAAAAGTATGGTCCGTTTTGCTTTAATCTTAATAAATCCTCAGTCGTTTTAACTTCAAATAAATTAATAGTATGCCGTTTTGTATTTAATGCGACGATCATATACCACTACCTCCTTTCCAAATTACTTCACTATTCATATCGCATTATCCTTCAAAAAAATAAAAAACGATTTTTCAATTAAAAAACCTACCAAATTAAATTTTCTATTTGGTAGGTGACTATTTGAAATATTATAAAAATGTTCTATCAATGTTCTATCAATAAGATAGCTCGTTACAAAAGTGGTGCCATTAATCTTGATAATGATTCAAATATCCTTTTGTATATAGGTCTCTTTTTAAAATCATTAAAAATAATTGCTTCAGAATCACGGATATCATTATTAAAATCATTAACTAAGTGATTAATACTTTCCTCTAAATATAAAAATGCAGTGACCTCGAAGTTTAAACGGAAGCTTCTCATATCCATATTTGCCGTTCCAACAGATGCGATTTCATCATCTACAATCAATATTTTACTGTGTAAGAATCCTTGTCTATATTCATAGATTTCGACCCCTGCTTCTAATAACTCTGGAAAGTATGAACGCGAAGCATAAAATACGATTTTCTTATCGGGACGATCAGGCATTAGAATTTTTACTTTGACCCCACCATTTGCTGCAACTTTAAGAGCAGTTAATATATCTTCATCAGGAACAAAATATGGTGAAGCAATGTATATACTTTTCCTTGCACTTGTAATCATTGCAAAAAACAACTCTTTTATCACTTCATGCTTTCGGTCTGGTCCACCAGATACAAGTTGTATTGCTCCTTTGGAAGAATAACTACTAGCATTAATGTCAAAATATTCTTTGTCATCAATTAACTCATTCGTCATATAATACCAATCTTGCAAGAATATGAATTGTAGTGTTCGTACACCTTCTCCATTAAGATATAGATGGGTATCACGCCACTTTCCGAAATAATGGTCTTTCCCTAAATACTCATCTCCAATATTTAAGCCGCCAACAAATCCTACATTCGAATCTATGACAATAATTTTCCGATGGTTTCGGTAATTTATCGTATCGTTTAAAACTGGAATTTTAACTGGAGAAAATGGTAGTATTTCTACACCAGCTTTTCGTAAGTCTTTTACAAAATTTCTTGATAATTTCCAACTACCTACAGCGTCATAGAGAAATCGAACCTTTACTCCATTTTGTGCCTTTTCAATTAGAATATCTTTTAGCTGATTACCAATCTCATCATTTCTTACGATATAGAATTCGATATGAATATGGTGCTTCGCTTTTTTTAGTTCCTCAATTATTTTTGGAAATGTTTCACTTCCGTTTGTAAGAACTTTTGTAAAGGTATTCATTGTGACTGGTGTATTACTCTGTTTAGCTGCGATATTTATTAGATACTCTAATCTTTGATTTTGCGCTATAAAATCTTTCACTTCTACATCTTCTGATCCACTAATTAAACCATTTGCATTTTGATCATTAATTGCTTTTTTTCGATAGACCATTTTCTTTTTGTAATTTTGTCCAAAAATTAAATAAAAAACAAAACCGAATAACGGGAAAATGGCCAAAAGAATGATCCATGTTAAAGTTCTAGCAGGATTTCTATTTTCTAGGAAAATAATAATCGAAACACCTATAGCCGTTATCGAGAACATTACACTTATTAATCTAAAAATAGTAGATTTTTCAAAAAATGCAAAATTCATTAACCAAATGAATTTAATAGTTGGAGAAGCAAAATATAAAATGCATACAACAATTGATAGAAATATTAAAATCTTTAATCGAAATTGCATCAATATTCTCCTTTATAAAGAAAAGAAACCGATCCCTAAGGCATCGGCTATTACAATAATGGAAAAATTGATTTAAAATGAGGTAAAGCTGTTTTTTCATAAATCAATTTTCCGTATTCCTCTAAAACATGTATAGTTACTTTTGAACGATGACCATATTCAAGTAACATAGATGATAAGTAATCAACTTGAACTTCATCAAGCAATTCTTCTTCAAATTTAACATAAAGATAGTAATAATCTTGGAATGAATAAAGTGTAGTTTCAAATGATTCTTGATTCACAGCATGTGATAATGAAATAATGTCTTCAAAATTTTTAAAGGATAGAATAAGCTCAGTTTCTTCTTCATCCATCGATTCAAAAATATCGTCATCATCATCTTCATCTGCATCATCGTCATCATCTACAGAGATAAATGGAATTTCTAAATTCTTTTCTCCTTCACCTAAATTCACTTCTACTTTTTTGCCGTCTTTAGAAATCACAGCCTTTGTTACAACAACTTCTAAACCCTTGTCTAGTGCCTGTACCTGAATCCATAGGGGGCCACCAGCAATGAATTCCTCAGTCAAATGCGCTTCATCAATTAATTCCCAGAAAAGCTCTTCACTTCTTTCTCGATCTAACCATACTTCATCTTTAGAGAAACCTCTCTCCTCGATGTCTAAGTAGGATATGGAGAACTTAAACGTATTTTCATTAATTCTTTCTATTTCCATTTGTTTTCCCCCTCCTTTAATGAACAACAAGTAATTGCGTTAGACGAAATAGAATAAATAAAGTAAAAGAAATTTATGTTAAATATAAAATTCTGAAATAGTAAATTAGAAAAATACTCTTAAAAATTTAGCTATAATAAGTAAATTTTTATCTATCTTACCATGAAAATTTATTAAATGCGAATAGTAACTACAATTATATTTTATGATACAATTTAAAATTTTGGAAATAAAATTCACCTATTTTTTAAAAATCATCATATACCTATTAATATTAGGACAATCATTTAAAGCTTTTAATAAGAGAGGTGAATTCATGATAGATCTTCATTATATATGGTCCTTTTTAATGATTGTAATTATAGACATTGTTTTAGGTGGAGATAATGCTATTGTCATTGCATTAGCATGTAGAAAATTACCATATAAGCAACGTAACATAGCGATCATTTTCGGTAGTATTACCGCAATTGTTTTACGGATTATCCTAACAATAGGTGCAATTTTCGTCCTTAAAGTCCCATTCTTGCATTTAATTGGCGGAATATTACTTTTGTACATAGCTTGCAAATTAATTATTCAGGAGGATGACAACCCTTCTATAAAGGAGAACTACACAGTTTTCCATGCAATTCGTACAATTGTGTTTGCTGATTTAGTTATGGGGATTGATAACGTATTAGCAATAGCTGGGGCATCAAACGGAAAGCCATCATTAGTCATTTTAGGCCTTTCCATCTCAATTCCAATTATTATTTGGGGAAGTAAAATCGTTTTATGGTTTTTAGAAAGATATCCAATATTGAGTTTTGTAGGGGCTTCTGTACTTTCAATAACAGCTAGCAAAATGTTAATAGACGAGCCATTTATCAGTCAATATATAAACGGGCGGAACGATATGGAATTAATTGTCGGTTCATCTTGTATAATTTTCACCATTGTTATAGGTTACTATTTTAATAATATTCGATACCGTAAGCGAACATCCTAATTGTTAAAAAAAAGCTGTAAAAAGTATGCATTTAACTTTTTACAGCTTTTTATATAATATGAATAAGTATTTGTTCAATATGATTGAGAATCTTAATCAAGAATTGTAATTTTTTTCACAATTCAAAACGTAGATTTACTCATTTACTAAACGTTGCGCTTCACGTAATTGATATGTGCGAACAGAACGTGGTAAAAATCTTCTAATTTCATCTTCATTATAACCAACTTGTAAACGTTTCTCATCAATAATAATCGGTCTTCTAAGTAAACCAGGATATTTCTGAATGATTTCATATAAGTCTTGTAAAGGAAGACTTTCTAAGTCTACATTTAATTCTTGGAAAATTTTTGATCTTGTTGATATAATTTCATCAGTACCACTTTCAGTCATACGTAAAATTTGTTTAATCTCATTAATTGATAATGGTTCTGAAAAAATATTTCTTTCTTTATAAGGAATATTATTATCTTCTAGCCACATTTTTGCTTTTCGACAAGACGTACAACTTGGTGAATTATACAAAATTACCATTTTGCTCTCCCCCTAACTACTCTTTTAAATAAAAGTAATATAGTTATGTGTATTAATTTATAAGAATTGGTTAATTATAATTAGTTTAATCTACCACCATATGTTCACATTATACAGTATTGCGCAAAATAAATATATACAAATTTGTAAAAAAATTTAAAAAAACCTATACAAAAGGTGTACAATTTTCAGTAAATTTACAAGTAAAATATTGGCTAATTTTTTTATACATTTTTCGTATGTGAATGCTGCTTTTCACGCCTTAAACCTCACTATCCGTAAATAAAACCTGCTTCCAAGTTTCAACCGATTTTGCAGTCACTTACCAACGAACAGCATTTCCCAAAGTAGTCAAGTACCCCTTTCGTTTCACACAACTTTAGTCTTATAAATTACAATACTAAAAGCCAGATTGCTCTATAAAAGACCCAAAAATAATTATTCGGAAAAAGCTTATTTATTCTTTCTATTTCACTAAATTTTTAATACAATAATAGTAACGCTTACATTCCTAGGAGGCTAATCTTATGGCAGCTTACATAACTGATCTATTGATTGTTGCAGTATTAGTAATTGGAATTACTGCACTTAATGGTGTGTTTACAAACGCGATTGGCGAAAAAATATTTGGTAGAAGTAAAAAAAGTCAATTTGTTGATATGTCTGACAGAATGTCTGCAAACTTCAAACAAGTTGGTGGCCAAGGTAAGTTCCGTAAAAAAACTTATTAAAAACAGTCAGAAATTTCGATTAAAAAAAGGGCAAAGGCCCTTTCTTTTTTTTGCCTTGATAAGGTTTAGTGTATAACTAATGTAGAATTGATTAAGGTCCCTAGTTCGCCTTTGGTACAGTACTTTGAAATATTAAATTCAGGGGCTTTGAATTCAAAATTTGGTTATCATTGTCACTCTAGATTAATTTTCTTCTAAGCTTGTCCTACCATTATTATACCTAGCCTTATCTACACTTTTCATTATAAAACCTCCACCTTAATTTTCCCTTAACTTGTATGAATGTTTAATGGGTAAGATATTTTCGGCTTCTGTTTTTTCACATCCCCTTGAACTTTTTTGAGAAACGTTTTTTCTTATTTTTGTATTTCTACTTCCTCATGAACCTCTCATGAGTAACCATTTTGCTTTTTTTCGCTGTTTTACTTCCTCATGGATCCCTCATGAGGAATCATTTTGCTTTTTTTCGCTGTTTTACTTCCTCATGAACCTCTTATGAGTAACCATTTTGCTTTTTTTTCCTCTTTTACTTCCTCATGAACCCCTCTTAAGTAACCAATTTGCTTTTTTTCCTGTTTTACTTACTCATGAACCCCTCATGAGTAACCATTTTGCTTTTTTTTCCTGTTTTACTTCCTCATGAACCTCTCATGAGTAACCATTTTGCTTTTTTTCTTGTTTTACTTCCTCATGAACCTCTCATGAAGGACCATTTTGCTTTTTTTTCCTGTTTTACTTACTCATGAACCCCTCATGAGTAACCATTTGCTTTTTTTTCCTGTTTTACTTACTCATGAACTTCTCAAGAGGAACCAATTTACTTCTTTTTGCTCTTTTACTTACTCATGGACTTCTTATGAAAAACCTATTTCCATCTTTTTGATTTTCTAATTACCCAGGAACCCATCATCTTTTGTTTTTCTACCTAATCCAATAAAAAAATCCTAGCGATAAACTCACTAGGATTGATTTATTATTTATACATTTGTTGATAATTTTTAAATTCTGCTTCAGAGCAAAGTACGAAATGTCCAGGACGAACTTCACGTAATTTTGGTTCCTCGTTTGAATAATCGTGTTGTTTTGGATCATAAACGATACGTTTACGATTGCGCTCATAAACAGGATCTGGAAGCGGAATTGCTGATAATAATGATTTTGTGTAAGGATGCATCGGGTAATCATATAATTCATTACTATCTGCAAGTTCAACAATTTTACCATGGTACATTACACCGATACGGTCACTAATGTACTTAACCATTGATAAATCATGGGCGATAAATAGATATGTTAAACCTTTTTCCTTTTGAAGCTTTCTCATTAAGTTTACAACCTGAGCTTGAATTGACACGTCTAGAGCAGAGATTGGCTCATCGGCGATAATAAATTCTGGTTGTACAGCAAGTGCTCTTGCAATACCGATACGTTGACGTTGTCCACCTGAGAATTCATGTGGGAAACGGTTAGCGTGTTCTTTATTTAAACCTACTGTTTCAAGTAAGTCATAAACCATTTTCATTCGCTCTTCTTTGTTACGAGCTAATCCATGAATATCAATACCTTCTGCAATGATGTCTGCAACTTTCATACGCGGGTTTAATGAAGCGTATGGATCTTGGAAAATCATTTGCATACGACGGTTAAACTGCTTTAGCTCTTTACGACTTTTCTTACCATGTACATCTTCACCATCAAAAATTACTTGTCCATCAGTCGCATCATATAATCGAATGATTGAACGTCCAGTTGTAGATTTACCAGAACCTGATTCACCTACTAAACCGAAAGTTTCTCCACGGAAAATGTCAAATGTAACATCATCGATTGCTTTAACTGTTGTTTTACCTGTATTAAAGTATTGTTTTAGATTTTTAACTTCAACTAATTTTTCTGCATTATTTGACATTTACTTCACCTTCCTTCATTCGTTGAATACGCTTCTTAACGGCTTCAGGTGGTTCAACTTTTGGAGCATCCTCATGTAATAGCCATGTTGCAGCGTAGTGTGTATCAGACACTTTAAACATAGGAGGTTCCATTTCATAGTCAATTTTTAAAGCATTTGGATTACGTGGTGCAAACGCATCACCTTTTGGAGGATTTAATAGATCTGGTGGTGTACCAGGAATTGCTACTAATTCTGCTCCTTGTTCATTATCTAAGTCTGGCATTGAAGCTAAAAGTCCCCAAGTGTAAGGATGTTTTGGATTGTAGAAAATATCGTCTACAGTTCCCATTTCAACTACTCTACCTGCATACATAACTGCAACTTTATCCGCAACATTCGCAACTACACCTAAATCATGTGTAATAAAGATAATTGCTGAATCAGTTTTTCTTTGAATTTCTTTCATTAACTCAAGAATCTGAGCTTGAATTGTAACGTCAAGAGCTGTTGTTGGCTCATCGGCGATTAATAATTTTGGATTACATGCTAACGCCATTGCAATAACAACACGTTGTCTCATACCGCCAGAGAATTGGTGTGGATATTGTTTAAAACGATCTTCAGCATTTGGAATTCCTACAAGATTGATTAATTCTAAAGCAATTTTCTTTGCCTCAGTTTTACTCATTTTTTGATGCTTTATTAGACCTTCTGTTATTTGATATCCAATTGTTAATACTGGATTTAAAGAAGTCATAGGATCTTGGAAAATCATTGAGATTTCTTTTCCACGAATATTTTGCATTTCTTTATCGCTTAATTTAGCTAAATCTTTTCCATCGAATAAGATTTCACCGCTCTTAATTTTACCTGGAGGGTTTGGTATTAACCCCATTAATGCTTTAGATGTAACTGATTTACCTGAACCAGATTCACCTACAATTGCTAATGTCTCACCTTTTTTAAGATCAAATGAAACTCCGCGTACTGCTTGAACTTCACCAGCATGAGTATAAAAGGAGACACACAGATCTTTTACTTCTAATAATTTACTCATAGTTCATTCTCCCTTCAAAATTACTTACTCATTTTTGGATCTAAAGCGTCGCGTAATCCGTCAGCAATTAAGTTGAAACTTAAAATTAATAAGCTGATTACAACCGCTGGAATAATCATCATATGAGGGAAAGTTTGTAATGATTTGAAGCCATCACTTACTAACGAACCTAATGATGCTTTTGGTGGTGCAATACCTAATCCGATGAAGCTTAAGAACGCTTCAGCGAAGATTGCACTTGGAATCGTGAACATCATCATTACGATGATCGGACCCATAATATTTGGTATTAAGTGTTTTCCAATTAATTGAGTATTTGTTGCACCTAAAGTTCTTGATGCTAATACGAATTCTTGATTTTTTAATTTTAGCATTTGACCACGTACGATACGGGACATACCTACCCAACCTGTGATTACCATCGCTAAAGCAATTGAGAGAATACCTGGATTTTTAAATACTAATATGAATAGGATTACTACGATTAGATAAGGAACACCCATTAAGACTTCGGCAATACGCTGCATGATTGTATCTGTTCGACCGCCAAAGAATCCTGAAATACCTCCAAAAGTAACACCAATTACCATATCAATTACTGCTGCTAATAAACCGATTAAGATTGATACTCGAGCACCAGCCCAAGTTCTTGTGAAAAGGTCACGACCTAAATCATCTGTACCAAACCAATAGTTTTCTTTTATATTTTTGTTTTTATATACATCGTTTCCATATTGATCATATCCGTCAAATGGTAAGAATTTTACATTTTCTAATACACCAATTTTTGGTGGTAATTTTGATCTTTTTAAGTCTTGGTCTTTATATGAGTGTCCACTCATCATTGGACCAAATAATGTAAAGAATAATAAGATACCTAGGATAATAAACCCTAACATTGCACCTTTATTTTTTCTAAAACGTCTTCTTGCATCTTTCCAAAAAGAATCCGAAGGTCTTGTAATTTTGTCTGCATTATTCAAATCTACGTTTGCAGGTTGGAATAAATCAGATGAAATTTTTTGAGCTGTGTTGTTGTTCATTATTTATTTACCTCCTGCTAAACGGATACGTGGATCAATTACACCGTATAAAATATCTACAACGAAGATTACTATTAATAATAATGCACTATAGAAAATCGTTGTACCCATAATTACTGAGTAGTCATTTGTTACAATTGAGTTAACGAATTGAGAACCTAGTCCAGGTACAGCAAACATATTTTCAATAACTAATGTACCAGTCATTAAGTTTACAGCCATTGGACCTAAAATTGTAACTACTGGAATTAATGCATTTCGTAGTGCATGCTTAATGATTACGCCTACTTGCGAGATACCTTTTGCTTTTGCTGTTACGATATACTCTGAGTTCATAACTTCGATTAACTCAGTTCTTGAGAATCGAGCTACTGTTGCTGTAACGAATACTGATAATGCAATTGTTGGTAGAATCGTGTATTTAAAGCTTTCCCAATATGCTACCGGGAACCAATGTAATTTTACTGCCAAATAATACTGTAAGATTGCCCCGAATACGAATGAGGGAATCGAGATACCTAAAACTGCTAGAACAGTAGAACCGTAGTCCCATATAGTATTATTTTTTAATGCTGCTACGATACCGAAGATTAATCCGATAAATGTTCCTAATAATAGTGCTTGAGCACCTAATTGAGCTGATGGACCAATACGAGTCGAGATCATATCAGTTACTTTACGATTATCGTATTTATATGAATCTCCTAAATCACCTTTAGCAAGATTTTTCATGTAATTTGCATATTGTACAGGAACTGGCTTATCTAACCCATATTTAGCAAAAATAATTTGCTTTTGGTCAGGTGTTAATTTCTCTGGGTTTTTTAATGGAGAACCTGGTAACAACTTCATTAAGAAAAATGTAACAGTACAAATCAAAAATAGTGTGACAAACATGTAAATAAATCTCTGTAGCACGTAACGTCCCACAACTGCACCCCCCTATTAATTTAAAAAATATTTTATTTTTTTTATTTTTTGATAATTCTTTTGTAAAAATGAGAGCATTTGGACCTTTCCCCTATTGGATCTATACCACATACTCTTTAGTACCAATTATAATTCTTTAATTTTTTCGATCGATTTAACTTCTTGTCCATATTATTCTCAAACATGGGATTAATCATTTAATCCTTTTTTTTCATTTGATGTAAAATGGTGTAAATTTTTGCTTAAGCTTTTTTTTCCAACAATGTAAGCGTATTCGTAATGACGCTTTTGGTCAATATTTTTTTACTGGAAAATTCTAAATTATTATTCTAAACAGATTATTTCTTGCAATTTCTCCCTAATTAGTTGAACTGGGATCCTTATAAAAAACAGCTAATTTAGATATTTATTCATAAATTTGGTAAAAAAATGAATGCTAATCCAAAAATTAAATTTACAATTCCTGTATAGCAAATTTATTTATCGTAACATATCTCACAATCCATGATGTATACCCCCTAAGATGCTAATGCAATGTAGGTTAAAATGCAGAAAGTTAATATACAATTCTGAATTTTTATAGTAGAATTTTCGATAAGTATCGATTTTTTTCTACAAATTTTATTATACATTTTTATTAGAGTTTTACAACAATTTTGACAAATAAAATTAAATAATTTGTTAAAATAAAGAGAATTGTCTTAAAAATGCTAAAAATTTAAAAATATTTTGTAACGATTAGTTGAAACTGTTTACAATGTTATTATAGTATAGCATTATTAAGTCTACAAGATATAATTCTTTCCAACAGGAGGATCACAAATTAAATGTCGAAACACTATATTATTGTCGTATTATCTACGATAGTACTAGCAGCAATCTTTTCTCTTACCCAAGGAACATTAAACTTTTTCCTTCATTTCACGAACACGATATTCTATATCGGACTAACATTATTTGTTATAGGTGGTTTTTTACTAATCGTACAAAGTGGATTTTTTAATATCACTCGCTTTGGAATGCGTAAAGTTTTCGGAACGAGAGACCAACAGATGGCAGAGATGACTGGTGATGAATCACTTACTGTTAAAAAGGATATGATCTATAGAAGATATAGATTTTCAATTACAAAACCATTACTTATGGCTTCAATTACTTTAGTTATCCTTTCTTTTTTATTCAGTTTTATCATTATTTACTAAATGATGTATCAACATCTTGAAAGTTGAATATAATTAAGATATTATCTATAGAAAGTATATATAAGCTATGAAGAAGAGTAGTACACAGATTTAGCATGTTAAGAGAGCTTGTGGATGGTGAAAACAAGTCATGCTCCCTGTCGAATGGACTTCTGAGCTTCGAACCGAACATATAGTATAAGTAGGCTTCGACGTAACTCAAACGATAGATGAGAGCATGATTTCATGCATAAGTGATTCCTTATTTGGAATAACTAGAGTGGTACCGCGGTTTAATCGTCTCTATGTAATAGAGAGATTATGCCGCTTTTTTTATTTTAATTAGCTTAATTTAGGAGGATTTTAAGATGCAAACTATTTTTAGTGGAATTCAACCAACATCATCTGGAGGTATTACTTTAGGTAACTATTTAGGTGCGGTTAAACAATTCATTGAATTACAAAATGATTATAACTGTTATTTCTGTATTGTTGATCAACATGCAATAACAGTTCCTCAAGACAGACTTGCTTTACGTAAAAACATTCAAAGTCTCTCTGCAATCTATGTTGCTGCTGGATTAGACCCAGAAAAATCAACTATTTTCATTCAATCTGAAGTACCTGCACACGCTCAAGCAGGATGGATGATGCAATGTATATCATATATCGGTGAATTAGAGCGTATGACACAGTTTAAAGATAAATCAACTGGTAAAGATGGTGTATCTGCTGCTTTATTAACTTACCCACCTTTAATGGCCGCAGATATACTTTTATACGATACCCACTTAGTTCCAGTTGGAGATGACCAAAAGCAACATTTAGAGCTTACTCGTGACTTAGCAGAGCGTTTTAATAAGAAATATAACGATATCTTTACAATCCCTGAAGTTAGAATTAGTAAAGACGCTGCTAGAATTATGAGTTTAGCTGATCCAACTAAAAAAATGAGTAAATCCGATGAAAATCAAAAAGCTACGATCTTTGTTTTAGACGATCCGAAAGTAATTGAAAAGAAAATTAAAAGTGCTGTAACTGACTCTGAAGGCATTGTTAAGTATGATAAAGAAAATAAGCCTGGTATTTCAAATTTATTAAGCATTTACTCAGCATTTACTGGTGAAACAATTCAGGAATTGGAAAATAAATACGTTGGTAAAAATTATGGAGAATTCAAACAAGATGTTGCAGATGTAGTAGTAAATGGATTACGTCCTTTACAAGAACGCTATAAAGAAATTATTTCTTCAACTGAATTAGATGATATTTTAGATGCAGGAGCTGCAAAAGCAAATGCCGTTGCGAGTAAAATGATTAAAAAAATGGAAAATGCTATGGGATTAGGTCGCAAAAGAAAAAAATAATTCTGTTTTACGTAAAAATTAAAATAGAAATGGGTGTCTTATAAGTCAAAGGACTTTAGAGACACCTTTTTCTTTACTTTGAGGAAAAGGTCGAAGTATCAAGAAATCACTAAAAAACCCACAAGGCACTTTATATCACCTTGAGGGTCTTTTTCGTTTTGAGGTCATATTAAATAACCTCTTTTAGTTTACTTTTTGTTCATGTTCCATTTCCCATAGTTTTTCAAAGAAAGGTTGACCTTTAACGATTCTTCCACATAATTGCTCATGTCGCTCTGACCAACCACTCTTTATTTCGTCATATAATTGAGACCAAATGTCCTCAAATGACAAATCCTGAATATGTTGATACGATCTTGGATTCCACTCAGTGTACCAATACCTGATCTCCGAAGGATTTTTTGATGAATGAAGTTGATCTAACGCCATAAATAATAACTGCTTTAGTTGTCTTTCTTTTCTTGTTAGTCCGCTCATAATAATTGGCGACGGTGACAGTATATGATGTTCTTTTGTTTCATCATTTACTAAATTTTGAAGATTATAATGGCTCTCTTCAATCTCGGCTGTCATATCATACACCATTTGTTCTTGCCTTGGTATTAAACGACTTTTTCGAATTGGAATATTATACCCAATTGTGTCAATCGCAATAATACCATTACCGTCAGTTACTACAAAGCAATAATCTAGCTGAATACGCTCATGATTCTTTCTTACATAAGACTTTTGAAACACTTCAGTTAATAGACCGGAAGGAAGCTCTAATAGTTCATTTTCAATATACTGATATAACTCTGGAGTAACTTTAATGACTGGAACTTGGTCTAATAATTCAACACTATCATCTTTTCTCCATTCAAAAAAATGACAGACATTGTAACCATTTTCTTCACCTTCAAACCAATTGACCCATACATCATGTAAATACAACATTTACTACCCCTCACTTCACAACTGTATGTAACTTTCAGTATGGTCAGTGATTCACTAATTTATTCCATTTTCCACTGAATTACAAAAAGTGTTTTACAAACTGAATGAAAAATCGTCAATAAATTATTAAAATATCATAGATTAAAGCATCTCTGATACATTAATACTGCAATACATTATATAAGCTCTGATATGCCCTGGAATCGTTTGCATTCAAATTGAAATATAATGTATTGCGTTTTCCTTAATCTTTTTACTTGGCGTTCGTAAAAGGATATCAGTTGACCATTCAGTCTGCTCTGTACAACTTTTAACAATGTCATATCCAACACTGTAACCCAATAATTTTGGAATTCCGTTCCCACCATACAAGTACTTTGAAAAATTATCATCATTACTTGTTATCTCAAGTTTATCTATTAAATATTTTTTATAATATAATTCACATTGCTTGGAAGAATATTGATTTGTCCATGGTGCCTGAACTGCTTCTCCATATTTTTCTAAAACTGCAGTTTCGGCTAACCCTTCTAAAATCATTGCATCAAGTAATGTGACCTTTTTGTTTTTATATAACTTTGTCAATCTTACAATATGATGATACTCATGTAATAATACTGCTTTATGTTGTAAAATTCCTTCTAATGGGGACAAAAATAAACAAATACAATTTTTATGTGCGATTCCGCCCCTTTGATAAGTCGTGTTTTTAAACATACTTGCACTTCTATGACAAGGTAAAATAAATATAGGTATGTCTGGTCCATTAAATTCTCTTTTTAACTTCTCAAACTCTTCTGAAAGGCTTTTCCATATACTTTCTTCATCTAGTTGTTTCAGATCATCTTTACTCAAGGTTGACAGCCTCGATAAACCGTGGGAAAGAAGATATTTATATAAACTTTCCTCATTATATTTCGGAAAATATGGTAAAAGTTTTTTCATTACCAATTGTTTATCTTCAATAAAATCAACCCATTTATAAGTTGGCATTATCCCAAGTTAATCACCTCAATTTACTATTAAAGTATGATAATTAACTAGTGAAAGTTACTTTTTTTTACACTGTGATTTCTAATAAAAAAAAGCTTAGGTAAAGACCTAAGCTAGTGTGTCCAAAATTTAAATAAATTTTAAACTTATTTAGTGTATTCTTTAAATGCTAAAGTTACATTATGTCCACCAAATCCTAATGAATTAGAAATTGCTGCTTTTACATTAAATGGTCTAGCAACATTTGGTACATAATCTAAATCACATTCACTATCAGTTTCTTGGTGATTAATTGTTGGAGCAATTACTTTATTATGGATTGTAAGTGCTGTAATAATTGCTTCAATTCCACCAGCAGCTCCTAGCATATGACCAGTCATAGATTTTGTTGAACTAATTGGTACATTGTATGCATGTTCACCAAATACTTCTTTAATTGCCATCGTTTCAAATTTATCGTTTAATTCAGTACTTGTTCCATGTGCATTAATATAATGAATGTCTTCAACTGATAAACCAGCATCATCAAGTGCCATTCTCATTGCACGAGCGCCACCTTCTCCTCCTGGAGCTGGTGCTGTAATATGGTGTGCATCACCAGTTGTTCCGTATCCAACGATTTCAGCATAAATCTTTGCTCCACGAGCTAATGCGTGTTCTAATTCCTCAAGGAATACGATACCAGCACCTTCACCAATGATAAAGCCATCACGAGCATTATCAAAAGGACGACAAGCTTTTTCTGGATCAGGATTTAATGATAAAGCTCTAGCAGCACAGAATCCAGCAAGACCCATATCAGTAATTGGTGCTTCTGCACCACCAGTAATCATTGCAACTGCATCGCCACGTTGAATAATTTTGAAAGCATCACCAATCGAACTTGCACCAGAAGCACAAGCTGTAACTGTACAACCATTTGGACCTTTAGCACCTGTTAAGATCGATACTTGTCCAGATGCCATATCAGGGATTAGCATTGGAATAAAGAATGGGCTTACTCGACGTGCACCTTTTGTTAGGAATGTATTAAACTGTTCTTCATATGTTTCCATACCACCGATACCAGAACCAATCCAAACACCAACTTTTGGAGCAATTTCTTCATCAATCGTAAAGTTTGCATCTTCTAATGCCATTTTTGAAGCTGCAATTGCATAGTGAGTAAAACGGTCCATTCGTTTAACTTCTTTTTTATCAATATATTTTTCAGGATCAAAGTCTTTTACTTCTCCTGCAACTTTAACCGGGAAATTTTCAGGATTTTTTCGAGTCAGAACACCAATTCCACTCTTTCCATTCATTAAACTTTCCCATACTGTATTTATATCATTACCAATAGGTGATACAGCACCTAAACCTGTAATAACAACTCGTTTTTTCATATCTAAAAATCCTCCTTCAATTAGATTATCTTCCGAATCGAAGTGCAATTGCACCCCAAGTTAATCCGCCGCCAAATCCAACTAATACTAATACATCGTCTTCTTTAACATTTCCTTTTTTATATTCTTCAACTAGTGCAATTGGAATTGAAGATGAAGATGTATTACCATGACGATCAATAATTACACTCATTTTTTCTTTAGGAAGCTGTAATCTTTCTCTTGCAGCGTCCATAATACGAGTATTCGCTTGGTGTGGAATTAAGAAATCCACTTCTTCTTTTGTTAATCCTGCTAATTTTAATACAGTTTCACATGAATCTCCCATTTGACGAACTGCAAATTTAAACACTTCTCGACCATTCATTACTAAATGATCTCCACCTTTATAAAGATGTTTACCACCTGTACCGTCCGCTCCTAATTCATAAGAAAGAATTCCTCTACCTTCACTTACTGGACCGATAACCGCAGCACCTGCACCGTCACCAAATAAAACTGCCGTATTTCGATCTTCCCAGTTAACAATTTTAGTTAACTTTTCAGCTCCGATTACTAGAATTCTACTGTATGTACCAGTTTTTACGAACTGAGCTGCAGTAACAACTCCGTATATAAAACCAGCACAAGCAGCACTAATATCCATTGCAGCTGCATTTTTAGCTCCAAGTCTTTCTTGAATTACACATGCAACTGATGGAAACGACTTATCTGGAGTAACAGTTCCAACAAGAATTAAGTCAAGTTCTTCTGCTTTTACATCTGCATCTTTTAAAGCTTCTACCGCAGCTTCATATGCTAAATCAGATGTGTCTTGTTCGTCACTAGCAATTCTTCTTTCTTTAATACCAGTACGACTAACAATCCACTCATCTGAAGTATCCATCATTTGTTCTAAATCATAATTAGTTAACTTTTTTTCGGGTACGTATGAGCCAATACCTAAAATTCCAGCATTCATTAATATCCCCGCCTTACTTTATTATTTTTATGTCTTCTTATTATTACCTGGTACTAATTTTATGAAATAATATGTACTTTGTCTACATTTTTATCTTTTTAAATCTAGGCTATGTAAAAAAGATGAATCATTTCATAAAAAGAATACCACTCAATTGGACGGACCTCAAAGCCAAAGCGAATTTTCAAACGAATAGTATTCTACTACAAAAAAGGAAATAGTTCAAAATGAACCATTTCCTTCACGCTGTTGAAAAACAATCTTTCCATTATTATCCATGCTTTCGTAAAGTAGCCCAAGTAAGATTGATTTCCGCACAGAATGCTCGCTTGCCACCTTTCAATGGAGCGAAACTTTAGCCTCATCGGCACGTACGTTCTTGTGGGGTCTTAAGCCTTCCCTACACCCCATAAGAGTCGGGCACCCCTTTAGCTTCAATCAATTTATTCATCAAAAAAGTTTTAATAAAGATGAAAATGCTGTTGAATTTGCTGTTTTTGCTTTTGTATACCATCCTCAAATGAAGTTGTATTAATAATAACAAAAGGAGTTGCATCAATATAATTTCTCATTTGAGTGAACTTTATTCCGTCGATCATATTTTGTAATCCGGTGAAATTCCCGTCCTCTGGTAAGAACATACTTTGTTTAGCTGTAATGATATATTTATGTTCTTTTAATTCCTTCTCAGAAATTATCCGAATTGCTTTCCCTACATCTTCTACAAATAGGATTTCATTCGAACCGTATACATTTTTTATGGATACATTTCTCTTTCCTAAGTCTTGAACAATCAATTCATGAACTAAGCCTGCGGATGGCTCCCAAGGTCCATATAAAGATGGAATTTCAATATAAGTAATATTGCAATCGATATTTTTACTCAATTCATTTACAGTTCTTTCTAAATCTGCTAATTCTTTTTTTGTAGACAATAAAAAGATAATATCCTTACTTTTGCCAATGATCTTGTTAAATAGTTTTTCTGTAAACTCTATACTATTAATTGAGCCTTTTAACTTTAGTTCGTCATAAAAATGACAAATAAAAATAGTATCATATTGCTCATTCTCTGATAAAAATTGCTCTTCATCTAAAAAGATGACCCTTGCATTTCTTCCGATTGAAAAGATTTTTTCTTCACTTATTAAATCACTTTCATTTCCTTTTTCCATCACAACGGCTGAAACATCGTTATATTCCATTAGTTGGCAAACCAACTCATATCCTATAAATCCACTGGATCCAATAACAGCACACTTTTTCATTATTAACCTCCTTCTTTTAGGAAATTTATTCAAAAAAAATATAGAGACTATAAAACATCCTGATATTTTTTTAAAAACCTTATTAAGTTTCTGCCACAATCAAATTTTTTCTCTTCTAATGAAATCAAAATCGAAATCGGTAAATTATTTTTATGTCGCTCTTCCTCTAAAAGTCTAATATCGCTTTTCCATTTATAATGATTTCTTGTTGTGGTATAAATTTTAATCGGTGAGATTGTTTCATAAAAAAAACATTCTCTATCTATAACCATATATATATCCGGCGCTTTATATGCTTTTAAAATTTCATGAACTGTTCTTTTATAGAACAATTTATTTTCTCTTTCTAAATCTAATTCATTTTTTAAATTTAACGATGGATTTAACAATGAAATACTTCTGACTTTTCCCTTTAAGTGGCCGAGTAATTTACAAACGACTAATGCACCAGTACCTTCTCCAATTATATGAATTGATGGATTCAAAATTTCTTTTCTCATAACTGAATGATATAAGCTTTCTGCTAAATCGACAGCGTCATCAGAACCCCAATTTTTTCCATACAAATTTGAAGTGAACACTGTGTACCCTTCATCTGTTAAAGTTGATAATAACTTTCTTTTATCAAAATGCTGCAATAAGCAACTATGTGCATTATCTACGTAATGAGTATTCCCACCGACATAGAGTACTCCGAAACCATTCGGTCTAATAGGTAGATGAATAACTGCATATTGATCCTCTTGTTTAAAAAATCTCTCAGTTACAGGCATTCCTATCACCTTATTATTAATGTAGTATTTTTGGGGAATTATAAAATAGGTATGAAAAAATTCTTAAGTTACTTTTTTTAATTAAAACTTTTTAATTATAACTTCAATTATCAAATTTCTAGGTATATAATATGATAAGAACTAACTAGATAGGAGTGATTAGAGTGCGTTTTATTATGACATTGTTCTGGAGCTTTGTTTTATGCCAAATGGGAGCTTACGTTTTAAGTTCAATGACTGGCGGAGAGTATAATTTCACAACTGCTTCAGTTATGGCTGTAGTATTATCTTTAGCTATTTCAGTTCTTAGCGAAGCGATAATCCCTAACGAACCTGTTGCAAAACACCACTAAAATCTATATATAACATATGTTGTAGCACCCAAAAACGTTCAACTTGGTATATACATATGTCATCAATTATAGATTTAGATAATTTATAAAATACTAAAATTTTGATAAATACATTCAATATTTTGTATATTGTAAACGCATAAAAGAGCGCCCTCGATCAATTAATCGAAAGCGCTTTTTTTATACATATTTAGTGTTTTATTTTGTTTACTCTTCTATGATCCACAATTATTTAAATTTAGATTTATATGTCCATTTTCTGTTATGGTTTTGTGTATCTGGAAAAACTTCTCCTGCCTGAAGTTTAATTTGTTTTGGGCGAGTTACGTTACTTCCTGTTTCACCGATTTCCACGTATACCCCATTATTTGGTGCTTTGTCGCCTGGTCGAAATTGATGTGCTTGTCCCATAATCCATTCCTCCTTCTTTTTAGGTTCTTATTGTTCCTCTAAAAAGAAAGTTTTTTCTTTTAAAAAGATGGTATCATTAGTAATTATTGGCTTTTTATCCAATAATATTTTTTCTTAAAGAGATTAACATTAAAAAATAAAAGGTGATGAATATGAAAACAAAACACTTAATTGCACTAGATTTAGACGGCACCTTATTAACGGATGAAAAAATAATATCCGAACGTACTTTAAAAGTGATCCAACAGTTAATGAATCAGGGTCACGAAGTATGTATTTCAACTGGTAGACCTTTTAGAGCTAGTAAAATGTATTATGACCAATTAAAACTTACAACTCCAATTGTAAACTTTAATGGTGCTTATGTTCATCACCCTCTAGATGATTCATGGGGAGTATATCACGAATCATTACCTTTAGAAGTGGCAAAAGAGGTAATTAGTTCTTGTAGAGAGTATGAATTAAAAAATATGTATGCTGAAGTAATGGATGATGTATACGCGGATAAACACGAAGAGGAGATCCTCCCACTTTTCCACTACTTAAAAGAAGATATAATCCACGGAGATTTAGTGATAAATCTTACTCAAGCGCCAACATGTCTTCTAATCGATAGTGAAGAGTCTCATGTTGCAAGTATTCGTGAGCACTTATCCAATGTCCACGCTGAAGTAATTGATCACCGTCGCTGGGCAGCACCTCATCATATAATCGAAATTGTTAAAGCAGGTATGAATAAAGCAATAGGTCTACAAAAAGTAGCATCTTTTTATAATATTCCTCGAAAAAACATTATAGCTTTTGGGGATGAGGACAATGATTTGGAAATGATTGAATATGCTGGTCATGGTGTTGCTATGGATAACGCAATTCATCAATTAAAGAATATTGCAAATCACACAACATTATCGAATCAAGATGATGGAATCGCGATTTTCCTCGAAGATTTTTTCAACTTAAAAATATAATTTTTCTTTGTCATTAATTACAAAGATAACTAATAATAACCACTTATAACAATTTGCTAAATGAGCATTCTATAAAGGACTTCACCAAAGGGATTATCCACTTTTTGATATTGATCAATTACTATTGGAAATTCTTGAGAAGTCAAAAACAAAAAGCTTTCCTATTTAGGAGGGAATCATAATGGGCAAAAGTAATAAGTCTAAGCGCTTTATTCAACAAAGTTCTGATTCTGTTACAAAGTACTCTGAAAAATTCCCTTACCACTTTACACTAGCTGAAGCAGAAGAGCGAAAAGCTAGTAATAGCCAAAGCTTTAATGCTTAATTTAAAGCATTAAAAACAAAAAACAACCATTGGAATACTCCTTTGGTTGTTTTTTTATTTATACTAGTTCTCGGTTTCTTTGTTCTTTATTTACTGAAGAAGTTTCTGGTAGGTAACTGTTTGTGTAACTGGTTTAATTTCCCCATTAAGATTCTTCTCATTAACCTTTGATGCAACGAAATTTGCAGTTATTACATAATTACCATATGGAAGGTTTTTATTTACAAAATTAACTTGTTCTTCCCAAACTTGTGTTTTTCCGCTAGGAACTGCAACATTTGTAATGACTTGTGCATAAACCATTTCTCGAGATGATTGATAAACTACTTGTCCACTCTCATCTTTAATTGTAAAATCAACTGTTTGTGATGAAGGGAATGTAAAATTTGCAGGGATTTTATTATCATTACGTAATGAATATTTCATCTTTACAAGCCCGTTAGCTTCTGTAACTTCAAGTGTTGATAAAAGCTTTTCAACGTCTATCTCATTAATTTGACCTACAGTTTGTTTTGTACTTGGTGTTGGTTTTATTTCCTTGTCACTCTTAGCACCACAACCAGAAAGAAGTAGCAAACAAGCTAGTAAGAGAATCGATCGCTTTTTCAAAATAATCTCCACCTTTTTAATATCCTTACCCTAAATTATACCAAAAAGCTGAGAAATTACTTTAACAAAATATTCGAGATTAAAACACCTTCTCGCAAAAAAATTACCACTACTAGCCATCAAATATATTTCCAATCATATTCCATATCCTACTACCTTGTACTCTATAAAAAATATTTTGACTAGATATCGAACCGGTTAAAGAGTTTGAATTAGAAAATAATTTAACTGCTTCGGCAACTGGGCAGTCATTAACTTATCTTCCAATGAAGGTATATAAATAAAGATTAAAAATGATCATTGAATTTGAGAACAACAGACCGCTTCTGCTGTTCTCTTTTTTATTGATACTTAGTAAATTGAAACACACTAGGAATTTTTAACTTTAGACTTAACTTTCGTGTCATTTCTACTTACAGTTTGAGATGATTTAAATACGAATGCATAAATCTTAAAATTAAAAGAAAAATTAATTAAGTATTTATCTAATCATTAAAATTGTCTATTAATAATAATAAAGCTTGATCAATGACATATGTACTCCTTACCTATAATTGAAAGGGGAATTCACATGATGCATACTATTTTTCATTCATTTATTCTAATTTTAGCTGGCATTTTACTATTAAGAATAGCTGGAAGAAAATCAATTTCACAAATGACGTTGCCCCAAACGATTGTTATGATTTCGATTGGTACAATTATCGTTACTCCAATTATTGAAAAAGGCTTAACAAAAACAATTGTTGCTGCTACAGTTTTTGTATTAACTTTACTTGCATTAGAATATTTACAGATGAAATCTAATACTCTTGAAAAATTTTTTACAGGAAAATCAAAAATTGTAGTAGAAAACGGGAAGTTGAATGTTAAAAAATTTAAAAAAATTACGTTTAACGGTTGATCAATTAGAAATGCGTATTCGAAATGAAGGAATTAATAAATTTGAGGATATTAAATTTGCTACAATTGAGCCAAATGGCTTATTAGGATTTGAATTAGCTGAGGATGCGAAACCATTAACAATTAAAGAGTTTAAAACACTAATGGAGTCGTACGGATTTCAAGTTAACAATAATAATTTAAGCAAGAATACTCAAAGTTCTGCTTCAATTTTTAATGAATTAAAAGGAAAAGAAAAACCCGAAAATACTAAATTGAAATAAATCAAAAAAAGACTAGTAAAATTAAACCTTTTTGCTAGTCTTTTCCTATTTAAATCTTTCTAAATTCACCTAAAACATCAACAGTTTGTACCACATTCGTAAAAGCTTTAGGATCTACCCTTTTTATAATTCTTTCCAAATCATATAATTCATAACGAGATAAAACAATCATTAAAATATCTTTATCTTGTTTAGTAAATGCTCCAGTAGCATTCATTTGTGTAATTCCACGGACAAGCTTCGCATGAATTTCTTTTCTAAGCTCTTCACCTTTTGTAGTGACAATCATTGCCGTTAGCTTAACATGACTTGTATGAACACTATCGATTACACGAGTAGTAACATATAAATTGATTAAAGTATAAAGAGCTTTTTCCATTCCATATAGCTGACCAGCTGTAATGATAATAATTGCATTAAACAAAAAGAAATAGGTTCCAACCGGTTTCCCTTTTGATTTTGAAAGAACTAAGGCAATAATATCCAACCCACCTGTAGATCCACCAAATTTTAATGTCATACCAATTCCAATCGCAGCAATTAAACCACCAAAAACTGCATTAAGCAAAATATCATCAGAAAAAATCGGTTTAATAGGTAAGATTTCCAAAAATAATGTCATAATCCCTACACTGAAGAAACTAAAAAACGTAAAGGAACGTCCAACTTTTTTCCATGCTAAGACGATAACAGGAATATTTAATAACGCTAAAAGAATCCCCGTCGTTGCAGTAAACGGAGTGTAGTCAGTAATAATATTTGAAAGTAACTGCGCTAAACCTGCAAAACCACTTGAATAAACATTAGCAGGAATTAAAAAACAATTCATTGCAAACGCATTTAAGAAACCACCAATCATTACGACAATCAGCTTAAATAAAAGCTCTTTATTTCTTTCCACCAACTCTGCTTCCTCCTCAAAAAAATAAAACTTCTCTCTATAATAAAAAATTTGCCTCTGTAAAAACATCAGAGTTGTTTAACAAAAGCCAAAATGGAAAAACGAACACACATACATAATTAAGGTGATAAAGGCAAACCTAACATTATCATTTCTTATAAAGGAGCTTAAATATGCCTACTAGTGATAATGACAAAAAAGCAAAAGATAATAACGCTATAAGAGAAAAGAAAAATGCACAAGAAAGAAAAAATGCACAAGCTGGTAAGAAATCTTTTTCTAAAAGTGTCGATCATCTTTAATATTTAAAAAACGTTTTAAACGATTCAAAAAACATGTAGAATTTCATCCAATAGTTTAAGTATATTTAAATCTTTCTGAAAGACAATAAGAACTTTCTAAACTTGAAAAAGCCTTATTATTAATAAGATTCAAAAAATAAAACTGTTCAACTTTTCCAATAATTTCGGTAAAAGTCGAACAGTTTTTTATGATTTTTTTAATAAAATTCCACTCTTAAAACTTCCTAAATTCACCAAATACATCAATTGTTTGAACGATATTTGTAAACGCCTTTTCATCAACGGATTTAATGACCTTTGATAGATGATATAGTTCATACCGTGATAGTACCATCATTAAAATTTGTTTATCTTGATTCGTAAAGGCACCTTTTGCATTAATTGCAGTAATTCCTCGCACTAGCTTCGAATGAATTTCTTTACGCAGCTCGTCACCTTTTGTTGTAACAATAAAGGCAGTTACTTTAATATGACTAGTATGAATTGCATCAATAAATCTAGACGTTACGTAAAGGTTAATTAGTGTATAAAGTGCTTTCTCCATTCCATAAATATAGCCCGCTGTTAAAATAATTAACGCATTAAACAGGAAGAAGTATGTACCAACTGGTTTTCCTTTCGAACGTGATAATACTAGTGCAACAATATCTAATCCACCTGTTGAAGCACCAAACTTTAATGTATATCCAATCCCCACTGCAACAATTAATCCACCAAATACAGCGTTTAGTAAAATATCTTTTGAGAAAAGAGGTGTTACTGGGATTACTTCTAAAAATAACGTCGTGATTCCAACGCTTAAAATCGTAAAATACGTAAAAGATCGACCAATTTTTTTCCATGCTAAAATGATGACGGGTATATTTAATATTGCAAGTAAAATACCAGTAGAAGCCGAAAAAGGTGTAAAATCATTTAATAAATTAGTAAGTAACTGAGCTAAACCAGAAAAACCACTTGAATAAACACTGACAGGAATTAAAAAACAATTCATCGCAAAAGCATTCATAAATGCACCAAATATTACTACAAGAACTTTTATTAACAATTCTTTTTTGTCATCCACCTACAAGCCTCCTAAATATTCATATGTTTAGTATGCCTGTAAATTGTAAAAAAATAGCAAAAAACCAATAGAAGTGGTTTCTTGCTGTTGAAAAACTCTATTGTCAATTAATTACCAAATTTTCGTAAAAGGAGTAGAATGATGTTGATTTCCATTACAGGATGCTCGCTTTCCATGGGGCGAGACCTGAGCCTCCTCGGCAAGCCTGCGGGGTCTCAGCCTTCCCGCTAATCCCATAGGAGTCGAGCACCCTTTCGTTCCAATCAACTTACTCATCAAAAAAGTCTAACATTAAAAAGCTAAATTAGTATCCTTTACTTTGAGTATATAAGCAGTCTATTCTGTTTATAGTCTTTAAACTTCTGAAAAAATACTAGAATTTGTTATTATTAATTGAATTAATAGTTGATCAAAAATGCATTTCATTTCAAATTGTTCACTTAATATCTGTTTTCCCTATTGTTCAAAATATGAAAAGCGCTCAAATATAAAGTGGTTTTACTAGTTTTCGAAAATACCAATTAAAAGCTTGAGGTGAAATTTTAAGGCTAATTATCAATCAATATCCAAATATGTTTGTTAGATTTTTAATGCTTAATCCGAATTTATCTCTAACTTACCTTTTTTCTGAACAACTTTTACTGTCTTTTGATTTGATGTAAATAAACTGTTCGCCCCTTATAAAAAACCACTTCATTCAATGAAGTGGTTTCACATTCTAATTATTGCTCTTTCTTCTCAAAAAGTTCTTTTGCGTATGTCCAACCGTCTTCTTGATAGATTTTATTTTCCTTTAATAATCTACCCATCGCTCGTTTAAATGAAGCCTTACTAATTTTAAATCTTACTTTAATATCCTCTGCGTCACTTTTATCCCAGTAAGGCATTGCCCCACCACGACTCATCATATATTCATAAATGTCATTTGCTTCTTGATCTAATCCTTCATGCACCCTTGGTAAAAGTGATACGTTAATACTTCCATCATCTTTAACATCAATAATGCGTCCGCTTACTCTTTCACCAATGCGAGGTTCAGTTTTTCTCTGTGATTCATGGATAAAACCTATGAATCGTTCATCAGTTAAAATATAAGAACCCACTCTTAAAGTACGATAAATGATTCCTGTAACATTTTTATTAAGCATACTAGGTTCAGCCGGAACAGAGAACTCTCTCATGACTGGTTCAGTAGCAATTTTAATTAATAGTCTACCTTTGTTTGTTTGCTTTAACGTACAAAAAATTTCATCGCCTTCTTCAGGCCAAACTTCTTGAAGAGGTGGAAGGTCACCTTTTTCTAAAAGAATATCTTTTGAAATGCCGATGTTTACAAAAACACCTACTCCATCAAGTTTATCGACTACTTTTGCAAATCCATAACCTTCTGTTGTAATGAATGGCATTTCCATCGTTGCAGAAAGTCTACCTTTAGAATCATGATATAAAAATACAGTTACTTCTTGATCTATTTCAACTTCACCAGATGCCTCATTTTTATGTAAAAATACTTCTTCCTGATCTTGGACAAGCATATACCCAATATCCGTTTCTCGACTGCAAACTAAAGTTACAATCTCTCCTGCTTGTAAACTCATTTTTTGTTACATCCTCTCTAAACTTTCAAACTAAAAATTATTATATCATGCATAATGAAAGTTTGTTACTTCGTCTATCATACACTATAATACAAGTATTAACGAATTGGAGGGATTCTATCTATGTCAAAAGAAAGTTCATTTGATATTGTTTCAAAAGTAGACTTACCAGAAGTCTCGAATGCGATTCAACTTGCTACAAAAGAAATCGCAACTCGTTATGACTTTAAAGGAAGCAAAAGCTCAATTACATTAGAAAAAGAAGAACTAGTTTTAGTTTCTGATGACGATTATAAGTTAGAGCAATTAAAAGACGTATTAATTAATAAATTAATTAAACGCAATGTTCCTATTAAAAATCTTGATTACAGTAAAGTTGAGGGTGCTTCAGGTGGTACTGTAAGACAAAGAGCTAAATTAGTTCAAGGTATTGATAAAGATAATGCAAAAAAGATCAATACAATCATTAAAAATAGTGGATTAAAAGTAAAATCACAAATTCAAGATGATCAAATCCGTGTAACTGCTAAAAGTAGAGATGATTTACAAGCAATTATCGCTGCTGTAAAAGGTGCAGATTTATCAATTGATGTTCAATTTTTGAATTACCGATAAATATATACATAATGAAAAGAGGATGAAACTAGTCATCCTCTTTTTAACTTTTATAAATTTAATTAGCTACTTACTAACGTTAATCTTTCATTTTTTACACATGTACCACGGACTACTATTTTATATGGAACGATGATACTTTTTTCAGTACCGTCTGGTTCTTCAATTTTTGTAATAATATTTTTTGCTGCTTCATTGCCTAATTGATAAATATTAATATCTACAGAAGTTAATGGTGGATTTGCTAATTCTGCAAAAATTGCATTATTAAAGCTAATAATTGAAATGTTTTTCGGGACTGAAATGTTATGTTCGCTTAATACACTTATAATTCCTAATGCTAATACATCATCAGTTACAACAATTGCAGTCGGAAGTTCCTTTAGTTCTAGCAATTGATTTACTGCTTTTCTTCCACCGTCTCTCGTAAATGATGTAAATATAATTTCTTCTTCATTTACTGAAAGTCCGTTTAATTGCATTGAATCTTGGAATCCACGTAAACGGTTTTGAGTTACTAGAAGACTACTTTCTCCTCCAACAAACGCAATTTGTCGATGTCCATGTTCAATTAAATAATTCGTTACATCTCTAGCAGCTGCATAATTATCGTTATCAATATATGTTATATCATCAATTGAATGATAAGGCTTTCCTACTAAAACAAAAGGAAAGTTATTTTCGTTCAAATAATCAATAATTTTATCATTTTCCTTAGAGTAAAGCAGAATAATTCCATCTACTCTTCTACCTCTAATTGTTTTAATCACGGTTTGCTCAACTTCATCTTCATTGTTTCCTGTTATAAAATAAAGAGAGTAATCTTTTTGATTCGAATACGCTGTTACACCTCTAATTACTTCTGCAAAAAATGGATTATGAAATGATGTATCTAGTGCTGGTGGCAAAACTAATCCAATAGATTTCGTAGATCGATTAGCCAATGACCTTGCATTTAAATTGGGATGATAATTTAGTTCATCCATAACTTTTCTAACTTTTCTTTTTGTTTTTTCACTAATTCTTGGGTTGTTTGAGATAACACGAGACACCGTTGAAGGCGCTACATTCGCTTTCTTCGCAACATCCTTTATTGTAATAGTCATTTTAATTCCCCTTATTTACGAATGAATGTAAACGTTATCATTTCTTCTTTAGATGTAGACTCTATTTAAAAGATTATCGATACTTGAAATAATCCACATCTTCCTTCACAAGTCGATGCCCCGTTTATTATACTGGAATCTAGTGGATTTAATCTATTACTAATTTGCTTAGAATACAAAAAAGATCGCAATCATTTCAAGTATTCTAAGCTTAGGCAAACTAGTATTTATTTCTCTTCATTATTTCGTCTTCTTGCAAACCATAAAAAGATGATAAACGCTACAAAAATAGATGGAATTGCAATAATCACTCCAATGTTTAAACTAGTTTTAGGTGCAACTGCATAAACATTTGAAGATTCTCTTTTAAGGACGATATCAAATCCTTTTTTATTTGGACGAACTAAATCGTCACTTAACATCCCTCTTAATTCATTAGATTTTTTAACGACGTCAAAATCTAAATGAACCTTTTGATCAAGAGAAGTATTATTTATTGCTATGATTGTAGTTTCATCATTGTAATGTCTCTTAATTAAAGTCATACCTTTAGAATCATCATACAGTACTTCAAAATCACCATCAGTAAGTGACGGTAAAGTTCTTCTTAATTCAGTCAGTTTTTTAATATATTTTGAAAAATCTTCATCAGTACGGAAATCCATTCCTTTTCGATTATCAGGGATGTTTCCACCATTTAGTGCAATTTCTGTCCCGTAATACGTCAACGGAATCCCTGGTGTTGTAAATAAATATGCAAGTGCCAACTTTAATCTTGAAGGTGGATACTGCCCTTTTGAAACAGCTACTGAAACAAAACGCTTAGTCATTTCATCATCTACATAGTTAATCAATAATGTCGAGCCTAACTGCTTACTTAAATCCGCTTGTTGCTTCATTATGTCAGTTAATGATTGATTTTGTGAAGAAAATGTATTTGCCAAATCAGCTACTGAATCTACATTATAAATTCCATTAAAACCTAAATTTTTATATTTATTTAGATCTATATCACTTGTGGCATTTAAATCAGCAAATAAAATGAAATTTGGATCTTTCTTTTTTATTTCTTTATTAAATGATTCCCAAAATGAAACAGGTACATTATTTACTTCTTGTAAATTATATCCGTCAAAATTAGCTTGATCCATCCAATACTTAGCTGTTTCGATTAAGTAATTGGCAACTTCATTGTTTTCTTGATTAAAATCAGGTAAACCATTTATCCATTTCTTTTCTGAACTTGTACTATTTTCAGGATTAAACCAATCTGTTTTTTTAGCAAGTTCACTATTTGGCGAAGCATTATTTGTAACAAAATCAATATAAACTTTTATATTACGTTTATGTGCTTCCTTTACCAACTTCTTGAGTTCTTTATTTGTTCCGAACCTTGGATCAATTTTTCTAAAATTAACGACCGAGAATCCATCATATGAATTTGTGTCATTCTCAAAAATAGGTGAAATAGAAATAGCATTATATCCAAAATCCTTAAGATAATCTAATTTTTGGGTAATACCGTCCAAATCCCCACCCTGAGATTTATTTAAATCTTTCGGGTCTGTATTTTTATCATTCATAGGATTACCATCAAAAAAA
Source organism: Gottfriedia luciferensis (assembly GCF_001712755.1). Classification (GTDB taxonomy): domain Bacteria; phylum Bacillota; class Bacilli; order Bacillales; family Bacillaceae_G; genus Gottfriedia; species Gottfriedia luciferensis_B. Next base: position 44,100 of record NZ_MDKC01000005.1, on the reverse strand, counting down.
CGATCAACTAAAATTCGATAAATCATTTCTTTTCTTAAATCAGTTGTATTTTTTTCTGCAAAACTAATACTTGGTAACGTACTAAAAAATAGTACGGACACTAGTATTAAAATACCAAATCGCCTCATTTTTTCTCCCCCTGCAAGACACTCGCATGTACAAAAATTTCACTCTCTACATTATTTTGCAAAATATTACAATGAAATTCAAATGTTAAATTAAATTTCATAAAAATGGAAGCGATTGCACACACTATTTAATTATACTGTTACTAAATTAGATAGCAAGTTAATTCCTTGCAAACATTAATATTAAAATTTTACTAAAAATAAAGGGTGGGATCATGCAAATTGAATCAATATATCATCAGCCATATGATCAATATGCTTTTTCAATAGATGATAAAACCTATCGTTTAAGAATTCGAACAAAAAAAGGTGATTGTACAGAAATTATTTTTTATTTCGGAGATCCATTCAAATTTAATGATTCAGGTTGGCAAATCGAATCATCACTCTCCATGTATCTTGCATTTTCCACAGAACTATTTGACTACTGGGAAGTAAATGTAATCCCTCCAAATAAACGAATGAAATATCAATTTCTTTTAAAAAATGAGCAAGAATCTCTATTTTACGGTGAGGGCGGATTTTCAAGCAATTTTACCCCTAATGATCAGTCAAACTGTTTTACATTGCCATTTCTTCATAAAAATAATTTAATATCACCGCCGAGTTGGGTTCATGATACGATTTGGTATCAAATTTTCCCCGATCGATTTGCAAGTGGAAATAACAAGAATAATCCTATCAATTCGACTCCGTGGGGCTCTACTCTACCAACGAGTTCAAGCTATTTTGGTGGTGATTTAGAAGGTGTTATTCAAAAAATAGATTATCTTAAAAATTTAGGAATATCCGGAATTTATTTAACGCCTATTTTTGAAGCAAATTCTAATCATAAATATAATACAATCAATTATTTTAGAATCGATCCTACTTTTGGAGATGAAAAAGTCTTAAAAACATTAATCGAAAAATGTCATGAAAAGAATATTCGAGTAATGCTTGATGCAGTATTTAACCATACAAGTGCATCCTTTCCTCCATTTCAAGACGCATTGCAAAACGGAAAGGAATCCGCCTTTTTTGAATGGTTTCACTTTTTTAAAGATGAACAAAACAATTCAGCTTATGAAACTTTTTCTTTCGTTAAGGAAATGCCAAAACTAAATACTGAAAATAAAGAAGTACAGAATTTTTTATTAGAAATAGGTTCTTATTGGATAAAAGAATTTAACATAGATGGTTGGCGTTTAGATGTAGCAAACGAAATTGATCATTATTTTTGGAAACTATTTCATAAAAAAATGAAGGAACTAAAAAAAGATTTATTTATTGTCGGTGAGATCTGGCACCATGCAATGCCATGGCTAAGAGGCGACGAATTCGATTCTGTTATGAATTATCCTCTAATGAAATCTCTTTTTGCATATTTTGGTTATCAATCAATTTCAAAGATTCAATTCCAATACTCGATTAACGATTTAATAGCTCAATATCCATTACCTGTAATCAAAGCACTCTTCAATGTATTAGGTTCACATGATACACCAAGAATACTGACACAATGTAATCATAATGAAAAAAGAGTGATACTATTATATGTCTTTTTATTTACTTTCTTTGGAACTCCATGTATCTACTACGGAGATGAAATTGGTCTACAAGGTGGAAATGATCCCGAATGCAGAAGTTGTATGCTTTGGGACAAATCACAATATAATTTGAGTATTTTTAATTCCATAAAAAAATTGATTTTGATAAGAAAAAAATATCCAGTTTTAGAAAATGACGGTGAGTTTAATTGGGTACAAACTGACCAACCTGACATTGTTATGTATGAAAGAAAGAATAATCAATATCATTTTTTTATCATAATTAATAACTCAAGCGAAAAACAATCAGTTCAAGTACCAATAAATTTACGTAAGAAAAGAATTACAAATGTATGGAATGGAGAACAGTTTGCAACTGAGTCTGATTCAATTGGTGTTGATCTACTAGATACCGACTTTTTAATTTTACAAATAGAAGATACAGACTCATTTACTTGAATCTGTTGACTGTTGGGAAACACTCGATTTCCGGCTGCTTGCGGTGCTCATTACTTTCATAGGTTGCTCCGCTCCTCTTCAGCCTTCAAGCCTCGTAAGATAACAGTTTTCTATCAGTCTGACATCAACCTTTCAAATACAGACTCATTTATGTGGGTCTGTATTTTTATTCACTCATTTACGTTATGTTAGATTTTCTAACAAATACGATACATGTTAGCGTTTTCATTATAATTTTATATATTTTTTTGGGATTTTCGTGAAATTATTATTGAATTTTGCATATATTCTGAATATGATAACTTATATAACATTTAATGTTATAAAAACTAACATTAAAGAAATGGGGAATGAAGATGAATGGTATTCAAGCTGCGGATAGTGTATTTCTTTTTATTTCAACTGTTTTAGTCATGATTATGACACCTGGTTTGGCACTTTTTTACGGCGGTATGGTTAAAAGTAAAAACGTATTAAGTACTACAATGCATAGCTATTCTGCTATGGCAATCGTATCAATCCAGTGGGTGCTAATTGGTTACTCTTTAGCATTCGGTCCAGATTTTAATCATTTGATTGGTAACTTTTCTTGGGCAGCATTAAAGGATGTTGGTTTTACTCCAAATGATAACTACAGCGCAACAGTCCCTCATAATCTTTTCATGATGTTTCAGCTAATGTTTGCAATTTTAACTCCTGCTCTTATATCAGGCGCCTTCGCTGAGCGCATGAAATTTTCAGCATTTCTATTATTTACTCTTTTATGGACAACATTTGTTTACGATCCATTAGCTCACTGGGTTTGGGGCGTGGATGGTTGGCTTCGTAATCTAGGTGCTTTAGACTTCGCTGGTGGAACAGTTGTCCATATTTCCTCCGGTGTTTCAGGCTTAGTTCTGGCTCTACTTCTTGGCAAAAGACGAGATTTCGGATCTACATCACCTCATCATTTACCACTAACTGTATTAGGCGCAGGACTATTATGGTTTGGGTGGTTCGGATTTAATGTCGGTAGTGCCTTAACATTAAATGATGTGGCATTAACTGCATTCATTAATACAAATACTGCGGCTGCTGCAGCTTCAGTTGCTTGGGTGCTAGTGGAATGGTACGTAAATAAAAAACCTACTATTTTAGGTGGAGTTAGTGGTGCCGTAGCTGGATTAGTTGCAATTACACCTGCTTGCGGATTCGTCACACCTCTCTCTTCAATCGTAATTGGATTTTTAGGTGGAGTCATATGCTTTTTAGCAGTAACATACTTAAAATATAAATTCGGATATGACGATGCTTTAGACGCATTCGGTTGTCACGGAATCGGAGGGACATGGGGAGCTATTGCAACAGGATTATTCGCCACAAAATCAGTAAATAGTGCTGGTGCAAACGGACTTTTTTACGGTGACATATCACTTCTTTGGAAACAACTACTCGCTATCTTAGCGACCTATCTTTTTGCAGGAGTTATTACCTTTTTAATTGTGAAAGTTATAGGCTTTTTCATCCGCATCCGCGTCGATCAAGAGGAAGAAAACCTCGGCCTTGACTTAAGCATTCATGGAGAAAAAGCATATCACGACGCAAGTATATAAGGAGGGATAAAAATGACTGCAAAATTAACAAAAATTGAAATCATTACTCGGCCAGATAAATTTGATGTTTTAAAAGATGCACTTTCAAAGGTAGGAATCACAGGAATGACCGTAACGAACGTTTTAGGATGTGGAATGCAATCAGGCTATACAGAAGTGTATCGAGGAAAAAAACGAACAATCAATTTACATGAAAAAATAAAAGTTGAAATAGTCGTATGTGATGTACCTGTTCAAGCAGTAATCGATGAAGCAAAAAGAGTGTTAAAAACAGGAAAACCTGGTGATGGAAAAATATTTGTATACCCGATTGAAAACGCAATAAAAATCCGCACTGGTGAAGAAGGAAGAGACGCATTGCAAAATGATTATTAAATTATTAAAACCTAGTCGTTATAGATGACTAGGTTTTTAATTGATTAATTATATATTATTACACTTACACAAATGATTTAAGGTTAATGCACCTATGTAACGAATTTAACTGATACCGTGCGTTTTATCGATACAATTTTTATTTGGAATTCAACGATTTTAATTATGATTCTCATTTGTCATTTTCGATTCCACGATTTTAATTGCGATTCCCATCTTTTATTTGCCATTCCACGATTTTAATTGCGATTTCCATCTTTTATTTGCCATTCCATGATTTTAATTGCGATTCCCGTCTTTTATTTGCCATTCCACGATTTTAATTGCGATTCCCGTCTTTTATTTGCCATTCCACGATTTTAATTGCGACTTCCATCTTTTATTTGCCATTCCGCGATTTTAATTGCGATTCCCACTTTTATTTGCGATTCCACGGTTTTAATTGTGATTCCCATCTTTTATTTGCCATTCCACGATTTTAATTGCGATTCTCATCTTTTATTTGCCATTCCACGATTTTATTTGCGATGCCCATCTTTTATTTGCCATTCCACGATTTTATTTGCGATTCCCATCTTTTATTTGCCATCCCATGATTTTAATTGCGACTTCCATCTTTTATTTGCCATTCCGCGATTTTAATTGAGATTCCCACTTTTATTTGCGATTCCACGGTTTTAATTGTGATTCCCATCTTTTATTTGCCATTCCACGATTTTAATTGCGATTCTCATCTTTTATTTGCCATTCCACGATTTTAATTGCGATTCCCACTTTTATTTGCTATTCCAAGATTTTATTTGCGATTCCCATCTTTTATTTGCGATTGCATGGTTTTAACTCCGATTTATTTGCAGTTCCCCCTCTCCTCTAGCTACTTTATTTAAACATACAAAAAAGAGGTGAAAAAGATCACCCCTATAATTTAAGCTTTCACATTAATATTGAATTTTTTAAACCAAACATGAATTTGATATAAATGAGCTAATAGCTGAGGTCCAGACATTAATTGTCCGTACCATGGAACTTGAAATGCTTTTCCTTCACTTTCAACTAAAGCATTTAATTGCTCTTTATCAAGAAACTCATAAAGAGCTGAGCTTTTATCTTTTAAAGCTTCTTTTAATTTTTGAACCACTAATTTTGTATATACCGGGTTATGCGTTTTTGGATAAGGGCTTTTTTTGCGGTATAAGATATCATCTGGTAACAAACCTTCAAGTGATTTTCTTAGGATACCTTTTTCGCGATCCCCATACATTTTAAGCTCCCAAGGGATATTCCATACATATTCCACAAGTCGGTGATCTGCAAAAGGAACACGCACTTCAAGGCTCGCTCCCATACTCATCCGATCTTTTCGATCTAACAGTTGCGACATAAACCATTGACGATTTAAATAAAACAGTTGTCTTCTTTTAGCTTCTAATGGACTTTCTCCTTCAAGGATTGGCGTTTCTTTTACAGTCTCGTTGTATCGATCTTGAACGTACTGAGCTAAATTCAACTTCTTACTCCATTCGTCTTTTAAAAGCTTTTGACGGAGTTCTGTTGATCTCATCCAAGGAAACGCTGGTCTATTCAAGTCATCTTCTCGGTGAAACCAAGGATATCCACCAAAAATTTCATCAGCACATTCTCCTGATAAACCTACTACAAAGTTCTGTTTAATTTTTTGACAAAACCATAATAATGAAGAATCGACATCCGCCATTCCTGGAAGATCACGACACTCTGTAGCCTCATCTAAATATTGAACCAGTTCTTCGTTTGTAATAACACATCTTTGATGATTTGTGTTAAATGTTGAGGACATTAACTCAATCCAAGGTGCATCTGAATTTGGTTGGAATACACTTGAAGTAAAATATTTATCATTTTCCTCATAATCGATTGAATATGTGGTTAATTGTCCTTTTCCTTCTTTAGCGTAATGATTAGCAGCGATTGCTGTAATCGTACTAGAATCCACTCCACCTGATAAAAACGTACATAAAGGCACATCGGAAACTAATTGCCTTACGATTGCATCTTCAACATAAAAACGTACTTTTTCAATCGTTTCATCAACTGAATCTGTGTGTATATCGCTTTTAACATCCCAATATTTCCATATTTTAAGTCCATTTCTTGAGAATGTCATAGCATGACCACCACGGAGTTCTTTAATTCCATCAAAAACACCATTTCCAGGCGTACGGGATGGACCAAGTCCAAATACTTCTGAGAGCCCTTCTTCAGTTAATTCAGCCTTTACCCCAGGATTTGCTAAAATTGCCTTTACTTCTGAAGCGAATAATAATCTTTTATAGTCCTCTTTATAAAATAAAGGTTTAACTCCTAAACGGTCTCTTGCAATGAATAGACTTTCCTTTTCTTCATCCCAGATTGCAAAGGCAAATATTCCATTAAATTTGTCTACACATGCTTCCTTCCACTCAATATAGCTTGTTAGTAGAACCTCAGTATCTGAATGCCCTTGGAACGTGTAGCCTCTCTTTAAAAGTTCTTTTCTAATATCTTCAGTATTATATAACTCGCCATTGTAGCAAAGCGTATACGTGAAGTTACCTTTCGTTTTACGCATCGGTTGTTTTCCACCTACTGGATCAACTACAACTAATCTTTTGTGGCCAAAACTACAATGATTCGACGTCCAAATATTCGTATCATCTGGACCTCGTTTAGACAATGTTTCAGCCATTTTTTTTGTCATTGAATTTACATTGGATAAGTCCTTTTGAAAATCTGCCCACCCAGTTATACCGCACATGTTTTTTTCTCCTTTCTGGGCTATTTCCCTATAAAACTAAAGTTAATTCTATATCGTATTATTGTTTTTAAAAATAGGTGCGTTAATCCTCAAAAAAAGTTTGTAACTTATCAATATTTGTCCATACGTTTTTTTAATTTTTGCATAGTTATAAAATAGTTAAGTTATGTCAATAAATGAAAAAAGTAGCAGCTTTATTAAAATCGAAATAAACGCAGCTATTATGATTTATAAATCCTAATACCGGTCGGAAAATAGAGTAAAATTTTTAATCCATTTAAACAATATTCGAGATTCAAAAAAAGGTTCGAACGAAAAAAGATTCTATTAAATACTTAATTTTATGATTCAATAAAATGTCCGAATCACTACTTTTCACTTGAACCTATGTAATTTAACAATGAACAGCAGAACGCTTGTAACTGGAGGTTACTTAATGCAATTTAAGCACCGATCACAATTATTTCAAAAGCAACCTCGCGCTTTTACTATTGGAGCAATTGAAGAAATAAATGATGAATGGGTCTTTTTCGATGATGAAACCGATGAGGCATTTTTACTTGAGGATCTTATCGATGAAGATTTTGAAGTTTCTATAAATGAAGAGTGGGTTCCTGCTTCTTTAAAAAATGGTAATTTTCTTATTCAGTATTCCAGAAAGAAAAAATTACAAAATGGCGATATCCTTCGTATTCAAAGAAAGCTTTTATATAGCTTCGATTCACTATTAAAAAATTTGACCGATGAATCATTTTATACTTTAGCGTACCTACTAAATACGCATAGTTTTTCCTTATACGATTGCTTGTACTGTCACAACTTCCTTTCATTTCAGCCTGAAGGTTCACCTTCAGAAGGAGTAAATTTCATCGTATTTGATAATGGAGAACTTGTTTGTTCAGTATATCACCAATTTAGAATTTCATCTGAAGAACAAAACCATCGATTTGAACTTACGAAAGCAACAGGTAACCGCTACCTATTAACTCAACTTTCATAAATACAAAAAAACTGTCACAAGAAATTTGTGACAGTTTTTTATTAAGCAAAGAAGTGAAAACCTTGTGGTAATCTAAATCCTAAATATAATAAAGCTAAAATAAATACTGTAAAAATAGTTGCAGGAACAACCATTTTACGGTGTTTCTTAGAAGACACTGTGAAATATTCAAACACACCTAACATAAGAATACCAAGTGTCATTTTTACGTTATAAAGCATCATCAAATTAGACGGCATATTTTCTTTATTTGAAATGTGAATAAATAAATACAGTCCAGTTCCTAAAATAACAAAGTATAAAAGACGTAAAATCATATGGGCAACTTTCACATTCCAACCATTTTTGTATCCGTGCCCAACAGTTAAAGCTAAAATAATAGCGATTACCCACGATGTAATATGTAAGTGAATCATTTCATTTCCTCCCAATTATATATTCTAAATAATCATAACATAAGTGCTTGAATAAGGAAAAATCTAGATGAAATGGAAATGGAAAAGATTTTAAAAAATTCACAAATTGTTCAAAATATAAGCTATGATTTTATACCCATTAACCGTTTTCGAAAGCATGACTTAATATTCATTTTTAAAAATCATAAATTATATTAATCTAGGATTGTAATCTACTGTCGAAAATAAATTCAATATCATCTATAGCTCCTTACAATTCGACACTCCGTATAGTTTATCCTACAAAAACCTTTCAATTTCCACTATTCCAAGATGGAATGCAGATGAATATTGTAGTATTTTGTAAGTTTTACACTTCTTTTAGCGAATGTCTTCTCATATGAAAATGATTTTGTATAATAGCATTACATACATCGTGAGACCTAGACATAATTCCCTATTCTTGAACAAAGTTGGTGACTAAATTGCTGCTTCATGTTATAGAGAAAAAAAGGGCCCGAATGGTATATTATGCGGGACGATATGGCTTTACGAACAAGAAAACAGTTTTATGTAGCCAGGAATTGGACAGGCTAATGAATATGATCTCGACCTTTACCTCTTCTAAAAGGAGAGCCTAATAGCTAGCTTGCGATTAGTTTATGCTAATTGCTGCTAGTATTTTTTTTGGTTATAGAAATAGATATCCCATCTATTTTATTTTCCCTTTCACCCTTTTCTTCCTATTATTAAAATTAATACTGCTTAACAATACATAGTCTACAATCACGTTTTAGGTTAAATGGCCATATAATACATAATCATAAAAAGAACAAAGGGTGTACAGTCATGCCTGCTTATGTTGGAGTAATAAATATCGTCAGTATCGGTAGTAGCGCTGTAGTTAACGTGGGTGATGCATATAATATCATACCTAAAAGTAGTGCTCAAACGTACGCCGGTGCTGGTTCGTTTAATACTGGTGATAATGTAACAGTTTATAACAATAAAAGTATTTCGACCGTATATGATCAAGACCAAGTCGATCAACCAATGGTTGGCAACATGTAAAGGAGGGTGTCGTTTGAATATATATATACATCAAACTATTATTATTAATCAGCTTAAAACCGGTGGGATCGTAAACTCATCTGTTTTTCAAATTGGAACAACAGGAAATATAAATGCAAAAACGATAACGAATAATACTGGAGATTATTTAGAGGCAGCACCACCAATTACTGAACCAGGTCAAATCGTTCACACCTCGCAACAAACATAATTTTATTCCTGTAGCAAATTGAAAGCGAGGGAATTCTATGAATCAACTAGAAATAAGACAGACTCAAATTGAGCAATTACTATATGAGCAGTCCCAAATAATAGAACAATTAAAAGCGAAAGTAGTTCAGCTTGAGGCTACTGTTCTTGAACTTTCTAAAAGACCTGAGACAAAAATTGATAAAATTGAATATAAATTTGACCAATTAAAAGTTGAAAATTTAAATGGCACCTTAACAATAGGGCTGAATCCACTTCAAGCCCCTACATTTGATGATTTAACTGTAGAAAACCAGCAAATTGATATTAAACCAGACAATAATATGAAAGCTTTGAAATCATATATAGAAGAAAGAATTAACTTCCATTTAAAGGAAGAAGCATTAGAAACCATCCTCCAATTAGAAACAGAGCTTAGAGTTGCTGTAGATGATTATTATCGTCAAATGATGATTGATGATATACGAAATCAAATGGATATTAGGATTCCTTACTATATTGATTTATATAAAAATAAACCAAACTTCGCTGATAATCCACTACGATATTCTGAAGAAGTCGTTTTACACATGTTAAGAGATATTCGAACTGCCTATAGTGCCTTTTTACAAAACTTACCACATAATATTGGAAAGGAGAATAAAGGATGAATTTAAATGTAACAAATTGCAATTTACAGGTTGATGAAATAAAATTTACAGCCATTTCATCTTCATCATTATTTTTGGTTGGAGATGCTCATAATATTTCACTATCTTCTATTTTTGACACACCACCAGAATCATTAATTATTGGACCATTTGTACCTTTATCTGTAAGTTAATGTTTAAAATTGATCCAAGATTTCGTTTAGCCGCAGTAGAAAGATATGATGTAAATACTGTACTATTTTCGAGCATTTTACAGTTTGGGGATGTATTTTCAATGAATGCGGAGTCAAACGCTCTTGCACTTCAAGAAGAAGGAAATGTGTTTGCTGATTTTAACAGAGATATTTTTGAAATATATCCAATTTTTAAAATCACTCCAAAACATCTTCAAGATGTTCCTACTGTAAATTTAAATCGAGTAAATCTTAATCCAACAATCCAAGTTGGTTCAATCAATTATAATGGTATAAGCTCAGCCAGCGCTTCCGTTATCGGCTCAGTTCATGATGCCACAATGTTATCCCGAGTACATCAAATACGACATTATATTTCAACACCTACAATACATTACCAAACTCCAGGCTTTCATGCCCAACCGACTTTTTCTCAACTAATACAGCCAATGATGACGCAGCCTATGCAACCCCTTCATCAGGATGTACTTGTTCAACCAGTTTCGCCAGTTGTAACGCCACACACTGTAGTCCCTGTAGCACCTGTAGTTCCAGTACACACAGTAGTACCAAGCGTGCCTTCAGTACCTGTAGTAACAAGACAGAAAGAAGAAATATCAGAACCAAAAATTAACGATTAAGAAAGGAGAATATTTCATGCCAACATTTCTTGGAGCAATTGTCATCACAAGCAATGAAGGAAATATAAATACAGGAGATCTTAATAATATCTCACCAAAAACGCAAACAAAATCATATTTTGGCTCGGGCTCAGGTAATACTGGGTTTCTACCGGCAACAATAAACGGTGCAAGTGCAACTAATACGTTAGATGCTGATTTAGTAGATCAAAATGAAGTAGCGACTCTATAAATCACAAAAAAAGCGATGCAGATGCATCGCTTTTTCCTATAACTCTATAATATGACCACCATCGAAAAAGTAGAGATATTTAGCTTTAACCATTTTATCCATCCCCGCTTCAATTGCCTTTGAATAAAGATCGAGTTGAACACCATATCTTCTAATTGCTTCTTGCTTCAAGGCATCTTTTGTTGCAAATGCACCAGTTCGATCGGTTTTATAATCAATTAATATAACCTCGTCTCCATCAATTAAAAGTAAGTCAATGATCCCTTGGATTAATACAACTTCCTCTTCATCTTCCCAATCTTTATAAATTTCATTTGTTGAAACACCATAACTAAATGGTACTTCTCGAAGATTTTGATTTGAGTTTGCCACTATTTGACCAAGCTGTGATTGACAGAATTCAAAAATCTCCAAGCTATTTACAGCTTTCCCTTGCTCTTGGGTAATTAATTCTTTTAAAACCATACTATTTATCTGATCTATGATGTCTTCATGAGATGAGACAAATTGATAATCTAAATTTTGCATAACAGCATGGGCAGCAGTTCCTTTTTCAGCTGAGTTCATTTTTTGTTCTGACATAAATTTCGGTCTTTCAAGTGGAAAATCTTTTGTTTTAGTCGCTGTAAAACTTTGACTATATGGATCTTCCTCTTGCATTTTTCTTTTTAATTCTGTAACAGATTGTTTTGGTCGGTATAGAGTTGATTGTGTATGATGATATTGCCAGTTTAATTGATTTTCTAGTTTTTCATGAAGCTCACCATTTTTAATTTGAATCGGTTCCTTTGACTGGAAAGCTTGAAATACTTCTACTTTATCATTTTCTACTTCTTCAGCTTCCAATGATTGAATTGTAGAAGCATCTACAATAGAATAATTCCAGCGACATGGGTAAAACTGAATTTCATTTTCTGTGTGCCACAAATCATCGTCGAGTCTAATTGCATTACTAGAATCGTGCCGAATGATCGAAGGACCAATCCAATCAAGATAACTTTTAGCACCACTAATCATGTTTAATGGCAGTAGCCATTCTTTATGGTTTTCAACTTTCTTCCAACTTTCAATCATTTTTTGTGCATCATTTACTTTACCTACTAAAATAAGTTTTTCTCTTGCACGAGTTAATGCAACATAAAGAATTCGTAACTCTTCGGAAATTAACTCTTCATGTTCCTTGCGCTTGATTGTTTCCTTCAAAAGGGTTGTATTAGTCGTACGATAAGCAGGATGTACAAAATTCATACCCAAACCTAATTCCTTTTGTAAAATGAATTTTGCTCTTAAATCCTGCATATTAAATTGCTTAGATGTATTCACGACAAACACGACAGGAAACTCTAATCCCTTACTTTTATGGATTGTCATCATTTGAACGACATTTTCTTGATCACTTAAAATACGAACCTCATCTAGCTTTTCTTCTCTTTCTTGCATACGATCTAAAAATCTTAAAAACTGAAATAGACTTCTATAATTTGATTCTTCTAATGCTTTAGCACGATCAAATAACGTAATTAAATTTGCTTGCCTTTGTTTACCACCTGGTAAGCCTCCGACAAAGTCATAGTATGTAGATTCCTTTAATACCTTCCAAATAAAGATTGAAAGTGTCTCCCTTTTAACGAGTCGTTTCCATTCCTTTATTTGTTCAAAGAAATTTACTAATTTAATTGAAAGCTGTTTATGACGGTTTTCATAATTATTTAGATAATCTTGACATGCATCGTAAAATGAACCATTTTTATGATTAAGTCTAATCATCGTTAATTCCGGTTCCGAAAGTCCTACAATTGGAGAACGTAGGACAGATGCAAGTGGAATATCTTGAATCGTATTATCGATTAGCTTTAATAAATTTAAAAAGACGGCCACTTCAATTGTTTGAAATAAGTCCTTTGATTTCTCAGCATATAGCGGTATACCTAACGCTTTGCATTCTTCTATATACAAATCAGCATTCGATAATGAACGACCTAAAATAGCAATATCATTATATTTTACTGGTCTCATTTCTCCAGTCTTTTCCGTTACTAAATATTCACTTTCAACTAAATCCTTAATTCTTCTTGCTACGTACCTTGCCTCAATTTGTTCAAGCTTTTCTTCTACAAGATCATCATCTTCTTGTTCACTGAACTCAGGCTCATTTTCTTCTTCATCCGAATTCGTTAATAAGATTAATTCAGCAGCGCAATCTGAGTATTCAGGATAGCTCGCACCTAGCTTTAACATCGCATCTTCATCATACTCAATTCCACCAATTTCTCTTCCCATAATTTGTTGAAAAATAAAATTGGTTGCATCTAATACTTCCGCTCTACTTCTAAAGTTTTTAGAAAGATCGATTCTTAAACCAGTTCTTTCATTTTTCTCTTTTTCATATAAATTGTATTTATTTATAAATAGTTGTGGTTCTGCTAATCGAAAGCGATAGATTGATTGCTTAACATCACCGACCATAAAAAGATTACCAGAAGCTCCCGTACCTTTTGTGATTAATCTTAAAATCGATTCTTGTACATAGTTCGTATCTTGGTATTCATCTACCAACACTTCGTTAAACTTTTCTTGATATACTCTTGCAACCGATGAAGGTACTAATTCTTTTTCGTCTTTTTCCTTTAAAATTTCAAGTGCATAGTGTTCTAAATCATTGAAATCTAAAATTCCATTTTCTAATTTTGCTTCTTTAAATAATACGATGAAACGATTAACAAGTTCAATTAACTTTTCAACTAGGGGCTTTAATTCACTTATTTGTTTTAATTGAACGTCAATGCTTCGATTAAAATACTTGTCTCTTATATCATCAATATTCTTTTTAACATCTTTTCGGAAATTCGCTACTAGTTCCTTTTTCTGTTGATCACCCTCTGTCTTTTTAATAGTGGGCAATCGATTAAATACTATTTTTTGTAGACCAACATTAATTTCTTCCCATGATTTTTCTGAGGCATGGAATAAACATTCTAAATTACCATACTCCTCTTTAAAAACATCAACATATTTAATTGGGCCATCAGGGCTATCTATTATATCCAATGCTTGTTTATAAGTGTTAATACAAGCAAACAAATCATCTTGAATAAATTTCTTAAGTTCTTGAATAAAAGGGATCTCATCAACTGGTTTACCGACTACATTATATTGGTGAATGAATGCATTTAAAAACTCACTAGGGTTTGGGTTCGAAATTGCATGACGATATAGCTTTAATATTAATTTCGGTAAATCATTATCATCTCGATCACTAGTATATCGATCAACTAAATCAAAGAAGACTAAATTAGATTCATCACTGTATTCTGACTCCATCAACTCTTCTAACACTTCATCCATCAGTAATTGAATCTCAATTTCTTCTGCAGTACGGAAGTTTGGATCCAACTCTACCATATAGTAATTTGATCGAATGACTTCAGTACAAAAAGAGTGAATAGTTGAGATTGAAGCCTTATTTAACAAAGAAGCTTGTTTCCTTAAATGATCAGATTCAGGATTATTTACAAGTTGTTTCTCTAATGCAATCCCAATCCTTTCTTTCATTTCCTGGGCACTTGCTTTTGTAAAAGTAACAACAAGTAATTCATCGACATTTATTGGATTTTCATCACGAATGATTTTTTGAATAATCCGTTCAACAAGAACAGCCGTCTTTCCAGAACCAGCAGCAGCGGCTACAAGAATATCTGACCCTTCGAAATCAATCGCTTTTTGCTGGTCGACTGTCCATGTTGTTTTACTTGCGTTATTTTCTTCTTTACTCATCTTTATTCACCACCTCGATCATTTTTTGTAATGCTTCGCTATCTTCTAAAGGAGGTAGAACACGATATTCATTTCCTTTTACATTCGCATCAAATTGACATACTGATTGGTACGAGCAATATGTACATGGTATTTTATCCTTTTGCTGATATGGATTTGCTTCTACAAAACCGTTGTATATTTTCTGACCAGCTTCAGTAAATTTTTGCTTTATATAATTCGTCATCATTGGGTATTGTTCAGGCTTTACCGTTTTTGAATACTTTGCCATGTATTCTCCGGTTTTTTTAAGCCTAATCGGCACAATTTTTGAAGTGCTTCCGTCTTGAATTAATGCTTCATCCATTAACGTATTACTTTCACGATCTTCTAAAAGTAATCCATTCATTTTAAACTTTTTAAAGATTTCATCCTGAATTTCATCAAATTCGATATTATTTTTCACTTTAACAATCGGATTTTGAACATGGAAATAAAGAATACCAGCCGGGTCCGCGTGTTTTCCAAGTAATGTTGTTGAATTTGCTACAGCTATATCTAAATATGTTAGTAACTGTAAAGCAAGTCCGTAGTATACATCTGATAATTTTAATTCCTTTTTCGTTGATTTATAATCCAAAATTCGTAAGTAATCGCCTTTTTCACTTGTTGCTTTATCAATTCGGTCAATTCGGCCATTTAATACCATTCTTCTCTTCCCATCAATCGGAAGTTCATAAGAATTTAACTGTTTCCCCATACCAAATGGTACTTCTAAAGCAATAGGAACGAATTTACCTGCATGCTCTTGTTGACTTAAAATTGAGGATACTTTCGCAATAACATCCTTCATTTTTTTCTTTAAAAACATATATCGATTCGTACTTAGCAAAATCTCACGTTGAAACTTTGGAGAGATTTCATCAACTACTTTTGCTGCTAATTCATCACATTCTGAATTCGTTAAACTACTCCAGCTTTTACCGGTCTGTAAAAGATTCTCTCCAATAATTGTTAAAGCACTGTGGAATAATTGACCCATATCAAATGATTCAAACTTATAAATTTCACGTTCTTGAAGCTTAAGACCATATCGTGCAAAATGGGCATATGCGCATTGATGGAAAAGCTCAATTCGTGATACCGATCCACTCAATTCTTCCCCATATAATTCTGTACTTAAATCTTCTCCAAGATCTTTCGCGACATTGTTATACATTACGCTACTTATTACTTTATACAGTTTATCTTTTGAATCAGAGTTTTCTCTTAAAACATTATAAAGCGTCCACCATAAATCCATATTCGTTTCAGTTTCCCTAGTCGACCAAACTTGAAGCTGAGATACTAAATTCGTTAAAGCTGTACCATAATTTGTAATAGATGTTAACTGTTCTTCTACAGAACTAAAAGTTAAGTCTCCACTTTCAAATCTTTGATGTATATTTGGAAAAATCGATTTTATCCTTTGAATGAGACTTGATGGGGCAAGACTTTTTCCATCATCACTTGTTAATGGATAACTAATGATTAACTCATGACTTGCACGATTAATTCCAGTATAGATATTAAAATTTTCAACAAATAATTGGTGCTTACTTGTTGGTGCTACTTCCACACCAAATGATTGTAAAAACTCTCGGGCAGTATCGCCTAATAGTCCGTCTTCACTAGCCTTCCTTGGAATAACCCCTTCATTTACACCAATGATATAAGCACACTTTACATTTTGTAGTCTTGAATGATCAAAATCAGCTATGTTAACTTGATCTAATGATGCCGGAACATTCGCAAATTCAAGTGATTGAAAACCAGTTTGAAGAATTTCAAAAAATGTTTTACGTGACAGTTTTTCTTCTCCAATTAATTCAACGCATTCATCTAAAAGCTGAATAAACCCTTTCCAAACTTGCTCATGATCTTTGCTTTCAATTAAATTGGATCGATTTTCAGCATCATCCTTTAAACGTTGAAGCTTCCTTGAAATATCTAGCGATTCAACAAATTCAAACAAGGCTACACACATTTCTCTCGCATTTTTAGCTTGCTTCAGATTGCTTTGAAATGTAAGAATTGGCTTTACTAATAAATCTCTTACTGAATTGATTAATGCTTCGAACTCTAACTCCTCATTTGTGATTCCTCGATCAATACCTTCAGTTGAGCGATACTTTCGATACTTCCATGGCTCTTCAATCGTCCACCTTTTTCCTTGCTTACCATACGCTATGCAATAATTCTCAAATAACTCGAGCTGTTCACGATTCTTATCACGATTGCTTTCAAATGGATAAACTAGCTCCGTTTTATAAGCATTGAAAACCGATTCATATCTCCAATTCTTTTGAATGATATCAAAAGTAGCTTGTAAAAACGTAAATAATGGATGCGTTAGCATTGAACGCTTTTCTTCTATGAAAATGGGTATTTGGTACGCATGAAAAAGCGTTGAAATCAAATGTGAATAGGAATCTCCATTTCTTAAGAAAATGGCTATATCTCGATATCGATATCCTTGATCACGCACCTTATTAATAATATCTTTCGCAATCCCATTTACTTCGGCTCGACGATTAGATGCCGACATAATCTTAATTCCATCAGATTCAAACGAAGGCTTAACTGGTCTGCTATCAAAATTCGTTTCGAAATACTTCAAATCATTCGATTGATTTCTAAAATTATGATGACAAATAACAGGTTTCTCTATTGTTTGCTTCGTATTTAAAGCAATCTCTTTAATTTGTTGATATAAAAGCGCTGGTTTATAAAATAAATTTAATTCATGCGGTAAAAAATCATCATATGGCCGGTCGATTGTTAGAGAGAAATTTACCTCACTACAATATCTCATTAGCTCCTCAACTACATTTCGCTCTTGAGGTGCCAAGTCATAATATCCATCAATATATATAATACTGTCTTTTATATAATCACTTTTAGGTAATTCTTGAATCAACAAATTTAAATAGTCTTCTGAATCAAGATACTTATCTTTCATATATGTATTAAAAGCATCAAACACTATTTGAATATCATTTATCTTTTGTTGAATAAAGATATGATCCTTTGAGGAATCTTGCTCCATTTGTAAAATAACGGATGATAATTCATCTGAAGAAACTTGAAAACCTTTAAACTCTGCAATAAGGCCCGTTAGTTCCTTATAGAATCCTTGTCGATCAGCAACGTGATGAAAAACTTTCAATTCTTCTTTCTTTTCCTCAATAATCTTTCGAAGAATCATAGAAATTCCAATTTCGCCAATATGAATCCGACTGATTCCACCTGTTTCTTGTAAAACCTTCCAAGCTAATCGAGTAAAACTAAAAACTTGGGAATTAATAATTGCTTTTTTTTCCTGCCTTTTAACTAATTCATATTCCATTTGAAAGGTCATTTGGTCAGGTACAATAAAGATGATATTTTTTGTTTCATTCTTTAATCTATCCGTAATTTCATTTAAAATGTGATGCGTTTTTCCACTTCCTGCACGCCCTAATATAAATTGAAACGACATATATCCTCCTCCTTAATGTATTAGAATAATGGTTATTATTTAGTAAATAATGGTTAAATGTGTACCTAATAAGAAAAGCCCCCATAAGGAGCTTATTTGTTAAAATTCGTATTCAAACTTGAAAGTGGCCAATAAAGTAGGTCGACCTTCCCTACAATTTTATCAATTTTTACAAATCCAAACAAACGACTGTCATAACTTTTTGGTCGATTGTCCCCTTCAACAAAAACATAGCCTGGTGGAACTTTCGTTTTACCTGTAACTTCGTTTAAATTAAAATCAGCTGTAAAAGGTGTTCCTTTTAAAGAACTCTTGTAATCATTTAAATATGGTTCATTCCATTTTTTATCGTTAATATAAAGCTGATCATCTTTATATTCAATTGAATCTCCAGGTAAACCTATGACACGTTTAACATAATCTTCTTGCTTATTTGCATGGAATACAATTACGTCAAATCTGTTAATATCACCAATTTCATATCCAAATTTATTTATAACTAGTAAGTTTCCATCCTTTAAAGTTGGCATCATAGATTCTCCATCAACTACATATGTAGAAAATAAGAACGTTCTTACAATAAAAGCAATTGCGATCCCAATAATGATCGCTTTTCCCCAGTCAAATACTTCTTTTCTTAGCATAAAGCTGCTCTCACCCTCCCTGAGTCAAATGATCTATTGCTCATCAGATGATTGAGACGAACTCTTTTTCTCTGTTGTTTTTTCTTTGATGTCCATACGTTTCTCAATCACTTTTCCAACAATCCATAATACGAATATAAAAATTCCTATGTACAATGCTTTTATCGGTTTTTGAAACACTGAAGTTAAATCTTTCCCTAAATAACTAATCATCGCGATCATAGTAAACTTTCCAAGTACTAATGCGATTAGGAATTGCGATATTTTAATACGTGACAAACCTGCTACTATATTTATTAAAAAAGATGGTGAAAACGGAAATGCAAACATAATAAAAATTGGACCAAATCCTCTTTTTTCAATCCACCCTATTGATGATTCTACTTTCTTATGCTTACTTACAAATGAAAAAAATCGTTTCTGACCAAATTTTCTAACAACATAGAATAGTAAAATGGAACCTAAGCAAGAACCAATCCATGAATATAAAAAGCCTAATAAAGGACCAAATGCTGCAGCATTAGCAAATACAAAAATGACCAAAGGTAAAATTGGACAAATTGCTTCAATAAAAGGGATTGATATTCCAACTAATGGACCATAATCTTTGTATTGTTGAATGAGATGTAAAAAATGTTCTTCTGTAAAAAAAGCCTTTAAGTCAAAAACGTTCATTTAAATATGAATCTCTCCTTAAGCCGTATTTCTAAATAGATATCCTTACTGTTAACATTATCACATATAACTATTTATTCAATAATAATAAATGATTCTAACTAGTATTTTTTGTAATAATTTGACTGATTATCTTATAATTTTTTTTTACTAATTTGTTTCTAATGATGCTTAATGAAATTCTAATAAACTATCTTTGAATAAATAAAAAAACTACTTCACTAAATTGAAAAGTAGTTTCACGCTGTTGAAAAACAACTTTGTCAATTAAATTACCAAATTTTCGTAAAAGGAGTAGAGTGATGTTGATTTCCATTACAGGATGCTCACTTTCCATAGGGCGAGATTCTTTAGCCTTCCCGCTAATCCAATAGGAGTCGAGCACCCCTCCATTCCAATCAACTTTTTCATCAAAAAAAGTATGCAATAAATCCTAATCAAATAGCCTTTACTTAGAGTAATCTAGCAGTTTTTATTAATCAGTTTGTAGTTCAATTAATATCGAACATTAAACTAAATTAATCAAATGAATTTGTTTTTCTAAGATTAAGCTCATAATTTTTTAACTTCTGAAAAAAACATGTCTAGTGTTATTGGAATCATAAAATTGCTCGAACATATTAACATTTAAAACCATGAAAAGATCATCCAGAAAAATGATAATTTCATCATTAATTATTTTTCTTATTGGCTCTGTTAAATTAAAATGTTGATTTTTGAAATTAAAAAAGGCTATCAAATAGACAACCTCTAGGAACTCTTATCTAACTATCGCTGTAATAGTTGTGCAGGGGATTTTAAAAATTAAGTCTAATTTACCTTTGCATAGATACAAGTATCAACTAGATTTTTACCGTCAGCTGAAAGATCTTCATTACGTAATATCCCTTCAAGCTCAAAACCTAGTTTTTCAGGGATCGAACGACTTTTAGTGTTTTTAGATTCACATCGTATTTCAACCCTTCTAAATTTGAATAGTTGAAAACCAAGGTTTATTAACTCACTTACTACTTCTGTCATATACCCATTGCCACTAAATTGCGTGTTAATCCAGTATCCAATTTCACATTTAGAAACCTTCCAATTAATTCTGTGAAGACTAGCAGTTCCAATAAAATCGTTAGTATCCTTATGATAGATAAGATAGCGAAAGCTTTCTCTTTTCAAAAAATCTATATGGGCATTTCTAAGGAGAATTTCCGTTTCTTCAACAGTAGGAATTGACTGGAATAATTGCAACCATTGCTTTAACTCGCTAATTGAATCCTTAATAGCTTGGTTTACTACATTCCCTTCACCAGCCTGAAGTGGTGCTCGAAGAATTAATCTGTCTGTTTCTATTTGTAACGGAACATCTAATAAAATAGGATTCATATAATTTCCCCTCTCGAAAATGCATGCCAGGTATATCCGGTATTACAACATATTCTTACAACGAAGTAATCTTTTACTTGATATACAGTAATACAGTAAATCTTATCTTCCAAAAATTGGTTAATAATAAATATATATTCAATTAATCACCTAGAAATCCTTTTAATATTGAGAACTAAACTACCAGTTGGTAAAATAAATAGGCTACCGAAGCAGCCATCTAGTTGCATAACAAATATGAAAAAATTCCTTCAGATATCGTTTCTGAAGGAATTCTTTATATTTTTATTCGACATAAACTCATATATTTTAGGGGGCATCAGGTATTTAATAAGTTTAGTTAGGAGCTTTTATTTGAAGTAGCTTAATCCCCATGCCAATAAAGATTATTCCAGTTACTTTGTTTAAAACCCTTCCAATTTTCTGGTTTCCTCTTAGTTTCTTTGTTACATAAGAAGAAAAATAAGCAACAAATAAACACCATAACAACCCTGTTGCTGTAAAGGTCAGTCCTAAGATCAGAAAAGGAATCGGACCAGAAGCCTTTGTATCGATGAATTGTGGAAGGAACGAAAGAAAAAATAAAGATACTTTGGGATTTGTTAGGCTCGTTAAAATACCTTGCACATATACTTTGGATATATTTAATTTATCAACTTCGGCTGTTCGAAACGCAGCATTTGATTTATCTAGTAGCATACGTATCCCTAAGTATACCAAATAGATAACACCTAAAATCTTAATCGTATTAAATAAGAAAACAGATTTTAATAGTATAAGGGATAATCCAAACGCAACCAAAAGCGTATGAATTAATGAGCCTGAAATGATTCCTAAAACGGAAAATACTCCTGCTTTTCTCCCTTGAGAAATACTTCGACCTACGATATACATCGTATCTGCACCTGGAATTAAATTTAACAAAATTCCTGTTATTAAAAATACTTCGAAATGAATAATACCATACACTTTTATGCACCCTTTCTTTTTTTAAGGTGCCCTTATCGATATTACAGTATCATGTATGATTTTGAAACTATTTTTTTCTATTTTGTGGTAATTTCAAAATAAAAAGGAAAAACTTCTGATTTGTTTATTGAACTAACGCACTGCGTTAGCCATCCATGAATCCTCAGATTCACAACAGTGAATGGTAGTTTATTTCGTACTCCCATGGTAGTTGAATAATGATGATTAAATATTCGGTAATTTTTTTAAAAATAATTCCACTAAAAGTAAATAAAAGATAACCTTTTAGGGGAAATCATCCTTTAATGTTTAAAAAATTTACCTATTATTAACTTCATAAGCTGTTCTAACTCCTGCTTCAATCGCACCTTGAATCCAACCTGGTGTAGTAGAAGAATGTGATCCCGCGAAATGAATTCTCCCTTCTGGTGTACCAATATATTGACCAAATTCTTTTAATTGGTCGGGTTTATACATGACAAAAGCTCCTCCAGAAAAAGGAAATTGAGACCAATTATGTGAATATCCAATTAAAAACTCTGAAAACACCACATTTCCAAATATTTGTGAGAGATCATTCAAAGCAATTTTAATCCGTTCTGCTTGTGTCATATTATCCCAGATACTAGAATCGTCTTCCCATGTGTAGCTAGCTAATATGATCCCTGTGTTGTCTGACGCTTCTTGACCATGACTAGGAAAATACGCAAACTTGATTGGTAGATCAGTAGTTATTTTCCCACCATTTAATCCATATTTTTCCCAAAATCTCGTTTTAAACTGAAGACCTATTTTAGTTGAATTTGCATAATGTATCTGTCTTATGACTTTCCGCTTATTATATGAAACAGACTCATAGGGAAGTAACTCTACGAAATTCAATAAAGTGTAAGGAATTGTTGAAATTACAAAATCGCTTGTAAGGCGATGCTCAGTATTAAGTATATAATTTTCTGAATAGATCGTTACGTTTGATTCATTTTGTATAATTTTTTTCACTCTTTGATTCGAAATAATATTATCTTTTAGTTGTGGTAAAAACCCATTAATAAGATAATCTGTGCCTCCTGTAATTTCATAAAGTTTTAAATCCTTTGTTAGAAGTACTAAAACTTCTCTTAATATTGCAGTAAATGCAAGTTCAACAAACCCTTCTAATCCAACCATTGTTTCTATAAAGTTGATTGCTTCAATTGATAATGATTCACCAACAGGATTATATTTTAAAAAGTTATACATTGAATAATGATCATACATATTAATAACTATTTCCCAATTTTTTTCAGGATTTTGATTTATAAAATCAATTACTGGACCAACTGCTAATAATAGTAACTCTGTTGCTGTTTTTCCTTTTTCACTTGGGGAGACATTAAACTTTAATTGGTCTGGATTTGTTTTATAATTTTTTTCATCTGTTAATACATTATTAATGAAAATTAGATCATTAGGAGTACTATTAATAAATTCATTTACTTGTAAATTGAATTTTTTTATATATTCAAAAACTAAATAGTGAAAAGAAGGTATCCGCATTGCACCAAGATCTATATATTCATGATTAATAAAAGGTTCCCTTTTTGTGTAAATTCTCCCCCCTATTCTGTTATTTGCTTCTATAATAGTAACTTGATGTCCAGCTTCTTTTAAGAGTGAGGCAGCTACTAAGCCAGATATTCCTGCCCCTATAATAGTTACATGTTTTGGTGAATTAGTTTTTTGCAAACCATTTTGAATTATGTATATCATTTGATCCTTTGAAAGAAGTAATTTTTGAATCAAAGATATCCCCCTCCTTGCAAAAAATAACTATCAATAAAATGTTATTCGATTTCAAGTTGAAGTAGAATGTTGACTGTGATTAATTTAATTAAGATACAAATTAAAAGTAAAAACTTATTGAACTAACCTGACATTTAGTGCAATAAAAAAGAGTTGCCGAAGCAACTCTTTTTGTACAACTAATGCATTGTTATTGAACAAGGATATTTAATAAATTCTGCAAAAACTAATAGCTCCATTGTATAGCTTATATCTTTCTATAAGCCACGCCCAAGCTGTGAATCCCAAATTATAATGCTTAAATGTCCATCTAATTTATTCTATCATTAATCATTTTAACTCCCCTGACTTTTCTATACATCCCTTTTTGATACTCATATGTAATGATGTTAACATGATAGATAGAAAAAAATGTAAAAAGGGTCGATTGTTACCACTATTTAATAATGTGTATATTTACGCAAGCATATCTTGATATTCCTTTTTGCGTTCGA
Organism: Gottfriedia luciferensis; assembly: GCF_001712755.1. Classification (GTDB taxonomy): domain Bacteria; phylum Bacillota; class Bacilli; order Bacillales; family Bacillaceae_G; genus Gottfriedia; species Gottfriedia luciferensis_B. Next base: position 19,661 of record NZ_MDKC01000005.1, on the reverse strand, counting down.
ATTCAGCCTTAGCAAATGGACAAAGTGGCACAATCTTTTTGTCTTGTTCTCTCATCTCTTCTACAACAGAAGCAACAAGTTTACTGGCAATTTTTTGTCCTCGCAAGGATTCATCGACAAAAGTATGATCAATGATCACTCTTGATACTCCAGCATGTACAAATGTAATTTCAGCGACGATTTTCCCTTCTTCATTCTCAATGAAGTGTTTTTTCTCTGTCTTTTCAATATTCATATTATTTATCATCCTTTTTATAAATATATTGTAGTGCGCCACTTGGACATAAATCGATCGTTTTCATAGCTGAATCTACTTCTCCATTATCAGCAAGAATCCATGGCTTTCTTTTTGTATCAAACACTGTCGGCATTGTCCTTACACAATTACCTGAATGTGTACAGATATCTTTGCTGAAATAAACTTCAATCTCTTCTCCTGAATATTTCCGATATCCTTTATTTAGTAGGTCTTCTTTATTCATTTCATTCTCTCTTTTCATTTTGCACCTCCAAATTGTCGATAATTATTTATACGACTTTTGGGGTGTTTTTTCCTTTGTCTGAGTTTTTTTTTTGACCGGAACCAATACTATATAAGAATTTAGCTTGCTAAAACAGTTATAATAATTGACTCTACAGAGAGCATTAAACAAAAAAAAGAAATGTAATCATTTTAAATTTATTTTTTGGTTTAGTAGTTGTTAATTCTTTATAGTCCTAACGCAATGCGTTAGTTGAATCAGAGTACAAGTCTCTTAACTGGCTTTTTATATTGGATTATTTGGCAGAGTAGTTAAAGAAGAAGTAAGAGCTTTTAATCATTCATTTATCTATTGACTTAGAGTTTACTCTAATCAGTATAATTAAAAAAAATGAAGATGTACTGTAATCAGTTAAAGATTGGTTGCTTTATCTTCAAATGATTTAGATGAAAAATTAGAGTTGACTAATGTGAACAGTGATTTTTTCGATAATAGAAAGTAAAAAAAATTCAGTGAATTTGAACTAGAATGTTGGGAGTCGGTTTTATGGAGCAATCAAATAAAGCGTTTAGTGACACATTAATAAAATCATTAAGAGGAGAACGTGGTCATCTTCCTATCAAGAATGCTTTGTTGGATATAAACATGGATCTTGCAGGGAAAAGAATAGAAGAGTTACCTTATACTATTTATCAATTAGTCAAACACATGACATACTGGCAAGAATTTCTCTTATTATTCGCACAAGGGGAGAAACCAGAATTACCTTCCGATGTAAAAGAAAGCTGGCCTATTGAAGAGGGGCCAAGTAATGAGGAAGAGTGGAAACAAGTTATTCAGCATTTTCTTCAAGGGATAGAACAGGCATGTTCGATTGCCCAAACTGTTCAATTAGACAAATCATTGGAGAAATGGCCAGGCGAATCACCAGGTGGTGTACTACGCAATATTGCATCTCACAACTCCTATCATTTAGGTGAAATCGTACTAATACGCAGATTATTTAGCGCTTGGCCACCACCAACCGGAGGATATCCATCCTAAACTTTGGATCAATAGTAATTTCATAACACATGGGAGTCAATGAGGCTCCTATTTTTCCTGTTTGCCCTTTTTTGAATAAGAAGTGATATAAGTGTTTATAGAAATTTAATTAAAAGTAGTAGAAATTCTTATATAACTAATGAATCGTTAGTTGAATAAACAATCCATTACGAAAAAATAAAATAACAAATACAAAATATGCATAATCCCAAGAAAAGAAGCATAATAAATAGCTTTTTTAAATACCAAGGTAAGAAATCAATGATATTTAATAATATATCTCCTAAAACATCTGAAGTGCCTACATCGATACTTTCATTTTGATAAAACTCTTTATTTTTAAATGAAAAAAATATCAAACCAAAAAATGAAAAAACAGCAAAAATATACATAAAAATAGTCATGTTGACTCCTCTATGATTCCCTCTTTTTCACATTATTTTATCATATTTATTCAACTAAACTGCCAGCTAGTTGAATAAGAAATCAACAATCTACTTTAAAAGCTCCTTCTAATTAAGAATCAAAAGGACTAAATTTCTGAACTTCTCAATAATCTTTTCTTCTACATATTTTACAAATAATCCCCATAAAAAAACTACTTTACTAAAATGTTAAGTAGTCAAAATTTTAATCTTTCATTTTTATTTTTGGTGTATTGAAATTCCTTTTATATAGGAGGTAATTTCGTTATCAGGGATTAATTTATAAGATTTCTGTTGGGTATTTTCAGGATTTAGTCGGTCTTCATAAATAGCTCTTAAATGTGCAGTTCGGTATAATTGGTTTTCAAATGAACCACGAGATATTTCTAATGGAAGTTCAACACCATTGAAAAATTCAACGACTGAACGATTGTATTTACCGCCTCTGAAATTAGCAACATGATTGTAGGAGATCCAAGAACATTCTACTTTTAAAGAAGATGAAGTGGGGAAAAAGAAAATTTGATTCATTGAGCTGATTGCTATTGGTGGTTTATGAGTGATGGAAATCATTTGTTTCGTTCCTTCACGCCTACCCCGGTAACTACTTCCGAAGTAAGCACAGCTTCTTTCAATAATTTCAATCGGTTTCATTAAAACATAAAAATTATCATCTGTTTCGTATACCTTTGAAATCACAACTAAATCGACCGTAAATTCCGGAATGATTGCCATTGTTGACTTATTAATCTCGTACTCATTTAATACTTTAACTTGTCCTTTCACATGATTCATCTTTACAACTCCTTCTGTTATTAGTATTGAAATGTTAAATTTTGTTGGCTTCAAGAATATTTTTTAAAGTTAATTTAAGACCAACAATTAAGTTTAACAACATCAGATAAAGAAATTTTTAACATGAAGTATAGTAGCAACATTGATGTTAGAGAAATAATATCATAAATCTTTATTTGTAAAATCATTTTTTAAATACTTTAACAAAAGTGTCATTGTTTACTAAATTTTAGGATAAAAGCCAATAGAAAAACCACCTTTCTCACAAGTGAAAAAAGTGGTTTTTTACTAATTAATTAGATGAAAATTGTTGTTCTTCAGTAGAGCCTTTAAGAGCTGTTGTTGAAGAAGTTCCTCCAGTAATAATTTGAGCTACTTGATCAAAATATCCTGTTCCAACTTCGCGTTGATGTCTTGTTGCAGTGTATCCAAATTGTTCACTTGCAAATTCAGCTTGTTGAAGTTCTGAATATGCTCCCATTCCACGATCTTTGTAATTTCTAGCTAATTCAAACATGCCAAAGTTTAATGAGTGGAAACCAGCAAGGGTAACGAATTGGAATTTATAACCCATTGCTGCAATTTGTTGTTGGAATGTCTCGATTGTTTCGTCATCTAGTTTCTTCTTCCAGTTAAATGAAGGTGAACAGTTATAAGCTAGTAATTTACCTGGGAATTTAGCATGAATAGCGTCTGCAAAACGTTTTGCATCTTCTAGGTTTGGCTCTGACGTCTCACACCAAACTAAGTCTGCATACGGTGCATAAGCAAGACCACGAGCAATTGCTTGATCTAACCCCGCTTTCGTACGATAAAAACCTTCAGGTGTTCTTTCACCTGTAATAAATTGTTTGTCGACTGGATCAATATCACTTGTAATTAAATCTGCTGCATCTGCATCAGTTCGTGCAACAATAAGTGTAGGGACTCCCATTACATCCGCTGCTAAACGCGCAGAGATTAAGTTACGAACCGCCGTTTGTGTTGGTAATAATACTTTCCCACCTAAATGGCCACATTTTTTCTCCGAAGACAATTGATCTTCAAAATGTACACCTGCCGCTCCCGCTTCGATCATACTTTTCATTAGTTCAAATACATTTAATTGCCCACCGAAGCCAGCCTCTGCATCTGCCATAATCGGAGCGAAGTAGTCGATTTCTTCTCCACCTTCAACATATTGAATTTGATCTGCACGTTGGAAAGCCTGATTAATTCGTTTTACAACTGCTGGTACAGAATTTGCCGGATATAAGCTTTGATCTGGATACATTTGACCGGAAAGATTCGCATCAGCAGCTACTTGCCAACCACTTAAATAAATAGCCTTCAAACCTGCTTTTACTTGTTGGATTGCTTGATTTCCAGTTAATGCTCCAAGTGCATTAACATAACTTTCTTCATTTAAAAGCTTCCATAATTTTTCCGCGCCTTTTTTTGCCAGTGTTTGTTCAATATCGATTGATCCTCTTAATTTAATTACATCTTCAGCAGTGTATGTTCTTGTAATGCCATTCCATCTAGAATCAAGCTCCCAGCTTTCTTGTAATTCAGCAATACGCTTTTCACGATTTTTCGTCATATTCAATTCCTCCTAATTTTATAAAAAGTTATATCCTTTTAAAGTCAGAAAGTCAGCAAATTCATCGTTGCTAATTAACTCATCAAATAATTCAATTGCTTCATTAAATCGTTTTGCTTCAAATTGTTCTTTCCCAATTTCTAGTTGAAGCTTCATCATTTCTTCATTTTTTAATGAATCCACTAACTGTAAAGTAATGTTTGTACCATCCTCTAATACACCTTTTTCATGACGCACCCATTGCCAAATTTGCGCACGCGAAATTTCAGCAGTCGCAGCATCCTCCATTAAATTGTATAGCGGCACCGCACCTCGACCACTTATCCATGCTTCAATATATTGAATCGCAACTGTTATATTTGTTCTGAGACCTTGTTCAGTAATAACCCCACTAGGAATCTCTAAAAGATCGGCCTCCGTTACATTAACATCCTCACGTTTTCTATGAATCTGGTTTGGTGTAGGCATATATCGATTAAACTGTTCAAGAGCTACAGCTACTAAACCAGGATGAGCTACCCAAGTACCATCGTGTCCATCCTTTGCTTCACGCTCTTTATCTTTTCTTACCTTCTCAAACGCAACATCATTTCGCTCTTTATCATCTTTAATTGGAATTTGAGCTGCCATTCCTCCAATTGCTGGAGCATTTCTACGATGACAAGTTTGAATAACTTTTTGAGAATATGAACGCATAAAAGGTACTTCCATCGTCACAACAGATCGATCAGGTAAAATAATTGATTTGTCGTATCGCATCATTTTGATAAAGCTAAAAATATAATCCCATCTGCCGCAATTAAATCCTGCTGAATGATCCTTTAATTCATAAAGTATTTCATCCATTTCAAATGAAGCAGCAATTGTTTCGATTAATACAGTTGCTTTAATCGTTCCAACAGGTATATTCAATTCATTTTGAGCAAATAAAAAAACATCATTCCATAGTCTTGCTTCCAAATAACTTTCCATTTTTGGTAAATAAAAATAAGGTCCTGAGCCGTTTTCTATTGCTTGTTTCGCATTATGAAAGAAATAAAGTCCAAAATCTACTAAGCTACCAGACATATTTTCACCATTTACAGTGATATGTTTTTCTTCTAAATGCCAGCCTCTTGGTCGTACTAATAGTACAGCTGGCTTCTCTTTTAACTTATATGTTTTTCCATTTGAATGAAGTGAAATTGTTCGGTTCACAGCATCTCTTAAATTAACCTGACCTGAAATGATATTTTCCCAAGTTGGAGAAGTAGCATCTTCAAAATCAGCCATGAAAACAAACGCATCAGAATTCAATGCATTAATAATCATTTTTCGATCAACTGGTCCTGTTATCTCTACTCTTCGATCTTGTAAATCCGTTGGAATAGGTGCAATTGTCCATTCACTTTCACGAATGTGTTTTGTCTCTTTTAAAAATTGGAGCTTACCCCCATTTTGTAAAAAACTCATTCTTTCTTTTCTGTTTAATAACAGCTGTTGTCTACGTTGATCAAATTTCAGATGTAATTGCTCTAAAAAACTTAATGCTTCGGTCGTAAGAATGTCAGTTGAACCCTCTACATGATTACCTAAAACTTTGATTTTTGAAAGTTCAGTTGTCATATGATCCCTCCATTCAGTTATATAACAGATATTGTTTACTTATGTTATTATATAACAGTATATTCGGATTTGATATTAAATTCTGAAAATATTTCCAAAAGAATTTTCGACAGCTCAACTATTTAAATAATGGATGTTTATATCAATTATTTAAAAAAACACCCCTTAAGGATGTTTTTAGACGAGTGTCTATCTTATCTCGGTAATCCACTGATACCCAAATTATTTTATTTAAATCGAGAGGTCCCACCCATTGTCTTTAATAAAGTTTAGTAAAAGTATAATAAATGAATATGACACATTTATAGTAGTTGATCCTATTTATAATTAAGACAAATGAAGGGCTTTTCTATAATACAAAAAAAGCTTGTAGATATTGGTACAATACCAATCAATCTACAAGCTAATTTTAATCTATTTATTATTGTTTCTTTTTTCAGCAGCTTCTAAATACTGCATTCTTTCCAACATTGTCGGATGATCATATCTAAACAATTTCACTAAAAATGGTGGATTTACTTGAGACAAACTGTTTTTGGATAACTTTTGAAACGCTATAATCCCTGCCTCTGGATCATGTGTTAGCTTAACTGCATATAAATCTGCTCTTTTCTCGGCACTTCTAGAAAATGCATTTGATATCGGATCAGAAATAAAGCTTACAATTCCACTAATGATTAAAAATAAGGTTAGGATGACCGCCATTTTTTCGTTTGAATGACTGCTCCTACTCTTTGATAGTACATACTTCATCAATAAATGAATGATATATAGACCGACTAAACTACCTGCTAATATACCAAACATTGATTTATAGATGTCTTTATGGACGTAATGTGACATTTCATGCGCCATGATGAACATAATTTCATCTTCAGTAAGCCCTTTGAGAGTTGTATCCCATAATACAATCCTAGCGTTTTTACCTATACCAGTAACATATGCATTATATGTAGTTGTCTTAGTGGACATATTTACTTCATATACCCGATGTGCAGGAATATTTGCTTCTTTAGCAAGGGTAATAATTTTCTTTTCTAAATTTTTATCTTTTAGTGGATAAAAATCATTATATAAGGGATCAATTACTACAGGCTGAATAAACGTTAAGAAAATCGTAAAAGGAATACTTAATAGCCATGCAGTTAGCCACCATTTCTTTGGTTGTTTTTTGATTAATAAATATACAACATACATTACAAAAAACATCATTGCAAAATTTATCCAAAAACTAATCATTTCATCCTTCATCCACGCATTAAATGATTGAACAGATAATCCGTATTTCGTCGATAATTTAAAACGATATAAATCAATTGGAAATGAAACGATATATGTAGCGACCGATACAAAGAAGAAATATAAAAAAACTTGTATAAACTTAAATCTAGTCAATTTAGATAATGAGTCACCTAATCTTTCAATTGATCCACTTAATAATAAAAGTGATAATACAATCCAATCAATCGGTAAGCTAATAAAGTAAAGTACATTTTTTAAAGTGCTATAACTAGAGCTTAAATTAGCTTCCTTATGATTCATGAATGTATGTGGATCAACGAATGTTCCTTTATATTTTGAAGGTAGGTCAGAAGTCGTAAAAACATAAAAGTATAACAGGACTAAAATGATATAAATGAGATAACCTAGACAGATGAATTTTGTTAATTTAGATTTAGTTGCTTTTTTCATAAAATCTCCCCCCATTCTATATTATCAACTTTGTCCAATTTTTTAGAACTTCAACCTATTATATTTTTTAAATACTTCTTTCTCTTATGCTCTATTAAATTAAAGATGTGTCCTTTATCAGACGTACAAAGATTCGTCCAGTTCTTGGGTGAAAGTTTGAGTTATATTCTTTCAGAGTTAGGTGATGAATAGTCCTGTATCAATTCATTTAATTTTAGAAGAATTATTGCTATTTGCTAGATTTTCATTTGAAAGGATCAACTTATGTCCCATTTTTAATGTGTAATAGCTTTACTGGTATGGGTTATCGTTTATCTTAATTGCGGTTTTCTTGATTTTAATTGCTGTTTTGACAATTTTTATTGCAGATTTACTATTTTTATTTGCAGTTTTAATAATTTTATTTGCAGATTTCCTATTTTTATTTGCAGTTGCCTTTTATTTGCAGTATTTACTTGTTTATTTGCAATTTAGATTTTATATACTAATTTCCAATGCAAAAAGAGAGAGCATCAAAAAGAGCTCTCTCCTCTATAACACGATTTATTGTCTAACGGAATCTTTCAATGCTCTTCTAAGTATTTTACCAGTTGCATTTTTTGGTAGCTCTGGAATGAACTCTATTGATCTTGGTACTTTATATTTTGCTAAGTGCGCCTTGCAGTACTCTGCCAAGGTTTCCACACTTAATGATGGATTTTTTGAAACAACATAGGCTTTTACACTTTCTCCAAAATTATCGTCTGGTAGCCCAATCACCGCACATTCAACAACATCTGGATGATTGTAAATTACCTCTTCGACCTCACGAGGGTATACATTATAGCCACCAACAAGAATCAATTCTTTTTTTCGATCGACGATATAGAAATAACCATCTTCGTCAATTCTTGCTAGGTCACCAGTATATAACCAGCCATCTCGAATGGTCATTGCCGTTTCTTCTGGCATATTATAATAGCCTTTCATTATATTTGGTCCGCGGACGATTAATTCACCCACTTCACCAACTGCTACTTCTTCACCAAGAGCATTTACAACTTTATTTTCTACATTGCTAATATTTGTCCCAATTGATCCTGCTTTTCTAGGACGGTCTAATGGATTAAACGTCGTAACAGGTGAGGCTTCTGATAATCCATAACCTTCAGAAATAATAACTTTAAATTTCTTCTCAAAATTCTCTAATAATGCAACCGGTAAAGATGAACCACCTGAAACGCATAGTCGGATTGACTCAAAGTCTTCTGTCTTTCCATCAGGGAATTGATATAAGAAATTATACATTGTCGGCACACCTGCAAATACAGTTGCTTTGTATGTACGAATAATATCAAATATTTCTTTTGGGCTAAATTTAGGCACTAAAATAACAGTAGCTCCATACATTAAAGGCGCGTTTAAAGCTACAGTTAAACAAAATACATGGAAAGCAGGTAAAGTTGCAATAACCTTTTCTGTATTTGAAAAACTTAAGAAGTGTCCAGCATCCATAGCATTCGAATATAAGTTTTTATGCGTTAACATAGCTCCTTTTGGTTTTCCTGTTGTACCAGAAGTATATAAAATGACTGCTAAATCATCTTCATGTAATTCAGGTCCTTTGAAGTCTATATCTCCAAGTCCAACTACATTTGTAAACGATTTCAATTTATTGTTCTCAAATTCATAAGGATTTTCTTGTTTTGTTTCACAAATAATGAAGTGATCGATATTAGGAAGAATCGGTGAAGCTTTATCTACTAGTGGAAGAAATAAGTCTAAGGTGATAACTGCTTTTGCGTCGCCGTTTGTTAATATGTATACTAATTCATCTGGTGCATATAGAGGATTGACCGGTATTACAGCCGCTCCAACCTTCAGGGCACCATATAGTGCTATAATAAAATGAGGAGAATTACCAACAACTAGAGCTACTTTATCTCCTTTTTCAATCCCTAATTTTGAGAGGCCACTCGCAAATTTTGTAATATAAGTCTCAAGTCTTGAGTATGAAAATGTCTGCCCTTCAAAGATAATAGCAGAATGTTCAGGATGCCTTAAAGCTGATTGTGACAGTGTTTCAACTAAATTCAATAAAAACTACCCCCTTTAAATATAAAAATTTAAAATATTCTAAATATATTATATTGCTAGAATACAATTCTGACAAGTGAGAAAACTAGCACTTTTTAGACTTCTAATTTTTTAACAAACAAAAAAAGAGTAGTTCCCTACTCCTTTTTTAAAATAATAAACTCATAAATTCTTCTTTCGTTACATTACCAAAGTAATGGGTAAAATTCACTTCATTTAGTTTATTTTCAATCTCTTGTTGATCAAATTTACTACCAATCAGAAGCTGTTCTATATCAGACACATCCCCTACCCCAAAGAAATCACCATAAATTTTAACGTTCTCAATGATTCCTTTGTTTACATCTAGACGAATGTCAATTGAACCAGCTGTAAATCTTTTACTTTGTTGAATATTGCATTTAGGAGATTTCCCAAAATTCCAATCCCAATTTCGGTATCTACTTTCAGCAAGTTCTTTAATATTTTTTAAATCCTCATCTGTCCATTCATATCGTTCTATTTTTCCATGTTCTTTAAAAATAGATTGCAAAATTAAATCTTTAAATTCTAGGATTGTTAAATCGTCTTTTAAAAATTCCTTAATGTTTGCCACTCTACTTCGGACTGATTTAATTCCTTTAGATTGGATTTTTTCTAGCTTTACGTTTAATGCATTGACAACTTCATCTATATCACTATCAAACAATAATGTACCGTGGCTAAACATTCTACCTTTAGTAGAAAATTGTGCATTACCTGAGATTTTCCTACCTTCTGCTAATATATCATTTCTTCCACTAAGTTCAGCATTCACACCGAGTTCCTTTAATGCCTCGATTACCGGCTCAGTAAACTTTCTAAAATTATGAAAGCTGTCACCATCATCTTTTGTAATAAAACTAAAGTTAAGATTTCCTAAATCATGATATACCGCTCCACCACCAGATAATCTACGTACTACATGAATATTATGTTCATTTACATATGAGGCATTAATCTCCTCGGCTGTATTTTGATTTTTACCAATAATGATTGATGGCTCATTAATATAAAATAAAAAGTATGTATTTTCAGGATCTAGGCTTTTTAGTGCATATTCTTCCATCGCTAAATTTAATGTTGGATCCGTTATTCCCCTATTATCTAAAAATTGCATGTGTATCCTCCTATCATTTCGATTTCCATTCAAATCCTGTATAAGCTAAATGAACAAGTCCATTATAATACTTTTGGGCCTCACTTATTAAATCTTTTGTATTTCCGCTATGAGGAAGATGTGATAATAATAATTCTTTTACGTTCGCCTCACTTGCAATTGTTGCAGCATCTTTGCTACTCATATGGCCCACTTTGGCTCCATCTTGATTTTCAAACAGATTACAATCACTTATAAGCAAATCCGCGTTGGAAGAAAACGGTATGAAGTCTTCTGTAAAGCTTGAATCAGCTGTATAGACTACTGAGTGAGTTGCTGTTTCAATTCGCATGGCAAAACAATCTACGGGATGAACTGTCTTAATAAATCGAATCGTAAATGGACCTAGGTCGAGAGCTTCATTTGGATGATATTCATATCCTTTTGTTGCTTCTTTATATGTTAACGAATTAAATTTTACATTATCAAAGTTATGTCCGTATATAGGTAAAGCAAACTTATCCTTTCCAGCATTTACAAGTTTGAAGTATTGTAGTACTCCTATATCTGCAATATGATCATGATGATAATGTGACAGGATTACAGCATTTAAGCTATTAGGATCTATGAAATTTTGTAATGTAGCTAATGCTCCTGAACCACAATCAACCAATAGATTAAAATTTTTGGATTTAAATAAATAACATGAAGTTGCTTCACCTTTACCTGGATAGCCGCCCCAATAACCAATAACGGTTACTTTCATAAAACAAACACACTCCTTTATACTTATTATTTCTATGAAAATTTAAATTTATAAGCTTGTCCATACTGTTTTAAAAAAATAGGCGTTTAGATTATTTTTTAAAAATTGTACTAATACAGATTGACACAAAATAAGTTGTAGTAATACAATACTAATAAGTTAACTAAAGGAGAGGGTAACATGCTTGTAAAAATGTCCGAATTTTTGAAACTATTACCAAAGAAATTATGTAAACACTGTAATTCGACGATTGAAGAACAACATGATTGCTATAGTAACACTTGTTCAAATTGCTTAAAAGATAGTTTTTAAGTGAAGTCTTTTAGGATCAGCAATTTTTCTTAACGAAATTATTAAACATAGTATTAGTACAGAAACATAATAAAAAGAGCAACCTAAAAGTATCGATCTACTTTTTTGGTTGCTCTATTCTTTACTAATTGTTTTAAAAGCCTTAATAGCTCCGAACAGCTTGTTCTTCATGTGAGAACAAGTATTCAATTGTATCTGAAACTGCTTTTTCACCTTGATCTATACAGTCTGGTAAGCCGGACCCATAAAATGAGCAACCGATTACCGATACACCAGGCATTTCTTTTTGTAAATATTGTTCCATATTTTTCGTACGCTCTTTATGATTAATCGTATATTGAGGCATAGCATCTTTCCATCTTGAAACAATATAAAACTCTGGTTTCTCAGTGATATCCATCGTTTTTCTTAAATCTTCTAAAACAATTTCAACAAGTTCTTCATCCGTCTTATCGACTATTTCCTTATTGTAAGGTCGTCCAACGTAACAACGTAATAGAACTTTACCTTTTGGACATGCATGTGCCCATTTTTTATGTGTCCAAGTACATGCTGTTATATTATAGTCATTATTACGTGAAACAACAAAGCCTGTACCATTTATATCCTTCTTAATTGCATGCTCTGGAAATGCAAGTGCAACATTCGCGACTGATGTAGAAGGAACTTTTTTGAAAGGCTCAAATACAGGTTTATTATTAAATAGTTGTGGAATGAAACGATGAGGTACAGTAACGATGATTGAATCTGATTCGATCTTTTCATTATTGCTAAGTAGTAACTCATATTTTTTTCCAATTTTATTTATATTAACTACTTGTACACCTTTTAAAACTTCCTCTTGATCTAACTCTTCTTCAATTCGTTCTACAATTGTTTGAAGACCTGTACTTACAGTCTGGAAAATTCCTTTTCTCGGACCTTTTGATTTCTTCACAGGCATCTCTTTTTTCATACCAAGAACAATACTTTGATGTTTTTGTTCAATTTGGAAGAATTGAGGGAACGTTGCCATTAAACTCATTTGGTCAATGTCGCCTGAATAAATACCTGATAAAAGGGGCTCAATTAGATTCTCAACTACTTCATTACCTAGTCTTCTTCTAAAAAATTTACCTAGTGACATATCCCCTTGGACATGCGTTTTTGGTAAAACAAAATCTAAACCTGCACGGATTTTTCCTGCTGGTGAAAATAGACCTGAAAAAATAAAAGGCTTGATTTGTGTAGGAATCCCCATGTTTGAACCTTCTGGCATACCATGTAATTTATTATGGGCTAATACATATGATTTTCCTGCAGAGTTAAAAACGATTTGATCTTGGATACCTAAGTTTTCAGCTAATCGATATGCACTCTTTTTCCTTGCCAAAAACGAGTCAGGGCCACGTTCTATTACGAATCCATCTTTTCGAATTGTTTGGATTTTTCCTCCAAGCCTTGATGAACCTTCAATTAATTGAATATCAATTGGAAGATTATTTTTTAATTTTTCTTGTTTTAAATAGTAGGCAGATGTCAATCCAGTAATACCGCCACCAATAATGACAACCTTCTTATTCACTTCTTTACCTCCTATTTCAAAACCATATTATTGTTCGTTTAATTTTCTTAATACAACCGTACTAAGTCCACTAATAAATAATGGGTCCGTATTAGGCATCGGTGGACGAACATATGCTTTTTGAATTTCATCCGTTACTTGTTTACATTCTATATCATTATCGTACAGTACTTCTAAATGCTCACTTACAAATCCTAATGGTAAGTAGACGTAAGTTTCAAAATCATAATTTTCATCTAACTCACGTGTTAAATCTTGTACATCAGGTCCAAGCCAAGGGTCTGGTGTGTTACCAGCACTTTGCCATCCTAGAAAATAATGACGAATATCAGACTGCTGAACGACTAACTCGGCAGTTTCCTTAAGTTGCTCTGGGTATGGATCACCATAAGTAAGAATTTTCTCAGGTAAACTATGCGCTGAAAAAATAAACGCCGTTTTCACACGTTGCTCTTCATTCATTGGTTCAAGAATTGCTTCTACTTCACGAACCCAATATTGAATAAATCGTTCTTCTTTATACCAGTCATCTACATGGATAATTGTTGGTCCGTCAATTTTTTCTGAATGATTTGTAGCACGTTCATTATATGACTTTACACTAAACGTAGAATAATGTGGTGCAAGTACGATACTAACCGCTTTTGTTATACCATCTTTTTTCATTTCATCTACTGCATCTTCAATGAATGGTTCAATATGCTTTAATCCAATGTACATTTTGAATTCTACTTTGTCTTGGATCTTATTTAAATCTTCTTCTAATGCTTTTGCTTGTTCAATTGTTATTTTTGCTAAAGGAGAGATACCTCCAATTGCACGATAACGTTCTGTCAGTTCTTCTAGCGCCTCTTGCGATGGCTTTCTACCTCTACGAATATCTGTATAATAACGCTCAATATCTGATTCTTTATATGGCGTGCCGTAAGCCATAACTAATAAACCGATTTTTTCTTTCATGTCATCACCATAGTCCTTTTATATTAAGCTTTAACCCTTGATGAATACTCATGTACAAAACTTGTTAATCGTTTAAGAGTATCAGGATTTACTTCAGGGAATACCCCATGACCTAAGTTGAAAATATGACCTGGATTTGCCATACCCTCATCTAATATTTCTTTCGCACGTTTCTCAATAACTTCCCATGGTGCTAATAAAAATGCAGGATCTAAATTACCTTGAAGTGTTTTCGTAATCCCTAATGAGCGAGCTTCAGAAATAGAAGTTCTCCAATCAAGACCAATTACATCTACAGGAAGTTCATTCCATTCATGAATTAAATGGCTTGCTCCAATTCCAAACATCGTTGTTGGAATATGGTCTGCTTTAAGTGCTGCAAAAATCTTTTCCATGCAAGGTTTAATATAAATGCGATAATCATTTGCATTCAAAGCACCAACCCATGAATCAAATAATTGAATTGCACTTGCCCCTGCTTTAACTTGTGCTTTTACGTACTTGATTGTCATGTCTGCTAAATGATCCATTAAAGCAAACCATGCTTCTGGCTCTGCGTACATAAATGATTTGGTTTTATTATAGTTTCTAGAAGGTCTACCTTCGATCATATAACTAGCAACTGTAAAAGGTGCACCTGCAAATCCAATTAATGGAACAGAAAGAACCTCTGTTGTTAATAATTTAATCGTTTCATAGATATATGGAAGTTGCTCTTCTGGATGAATATCAGTTAACTTTTTTACATCTGCTAATGAACGAATAGGATTGCTTATTACCGGTCCTACTCCTGATTGAATTTCTACGTCTACTCCAATTGCAGGAAGTGGAGACATAATATCTTTATATAAAATAGCTGCATCAACATTATATTGGTCTACTGGAAGCGCTGTTACGTAAGCGCATAATTCAGGTTGATGAGTAATTTCAAATAAAGAATATTTTTCTTTTATTTTTCGGTATTCTGGCTGAGAACGCCCTGCTTGTCTCATATACCAAACTGGTGTATGCGTTACTTCTTCTCCTCTAATCGCTTTAAGAAATGTATCGTTAAAATCTTTTTTCATCCTTCAAAGTCTCCCTTTCACTTTTCCAAACTCTACTATTAAATATACTGATTGAACCATTAATTGTATAGAAAACTCGAATTTTGACACATAATGTTCACTGATTTTACAATTTTTCTCAATTAATAGGCCTATTTTACTACCAGACTTTTCCCATTAAAAATTATATCAAAATATGTCTAAAATATCGAATTAATAATCTTTATTTATTAATACTTTTTATTAAATAAAGGAGTTTTATTATTCTTTTTTTAATGTTTGATTAATCGTTATCTAATCGTTCGAAATTCTTAATCTCTTTACTATTCTTTTTTAAGAGATACAGTTTTTACGCTCATAGTTTTAATAGGAAATAAAAAACTCCCCTTCAAATCATTTGATAAGAAGGAGAGCCTTAAAATGTCTATTCCTTATTTCTTATGTTGGGTTTGACAAGTTTAGACCTATCACCTTCTTCTTTTGTTTGAGGATTGTACGGTACTACATAATAAGAAGGGACATTAAATACATTTACAAAGGAATCTTTGTACTCATCTAAACCAGTAACAGTATCTATTAATTTCTCTTTGCCATTTTTCACTCGATAGATTCGATATTGTTGTCTGTGGTCAGTTGGTGCATTCCAATTAATGACGACAGTGAATAATCCAAATGGAGAAAATGATACTTTTGATTGAACATTTGAAATAGGCTCTAAATTTATCGGTGATTCTAGATCGTCTATATTTTTTGGCTTTTTAAATTTGGTAGATGGTTCTCTTCCTGCTTCACTTAAAATCTTTTTAAATAAAATGGTTGGATATGTACTACCATTTCTTAAAAAATGGTTTGAATCTGTCTTATCATATCCCATCCAAATTGCGCCTACAACGTCTGGTGTATAGCCTACAAACCATGCATCTTTGTTTCCATTTGTTTGGCCAGGTATATTTGTAGATCCTGTTTTACCAGCTAAATCGCCAGTAAAACTTCCTCTACTAGCAGTCCCTTCATTTACAACACCTTTAAGCATTTTTGTCATATACCAAGAGGTTTGTGATGAAAACACTTTATATTCCTTAATTTTCGCTTCGGCAACTAATTCATTGTTCCGATCATAAATTGCATTAATAACAAAAGGTTCTAATGCATCTCCATCATGATCAAAAGCACTATATGCTTTTACTAGCTCTAATGGTGTTAAACCAATCTTAAGTCCTCCTAGCGCCATACTTAAACCTTGATCGGGGATATTCAAATCCATTTTTTCTAGATACTCTTTTGCATTATCAATCCCAATATCATTTAATAACCAAACTGCCGGCACATTTGCTGACTGTATTAATGCATTAAACATCGAAATCGTTTTCGTATAAACGCCATTATAATTTTTCGGTTTATAGTCTCCTAACGCACTCTGTTCATTTGGTAATAAAGAATACGGATTGTAGTTTCCTGTTTCAAGCGCTGGCGAATAGACAAGTAAAGGCTTCATTGTTGAACCAGGTTGTCTTTTCACGTTAATACGATTTAAACCTTGAAAATAATAATTTCTGCCTCCAATTGCCGCCTCTACACCGCCTGTTTCAGAGTTTATTAATACGAATGCTCCTTCAGCATTTTGATCAGTTCCCGGAAAATAGTTTCCATTTTTAAAATATTTATAGGCGGTTAATTGTGTCTTTTTATGAATTGGTACAACAACTTTGTATCCACCATTTAAAAGTTGGTCATATGATATGCCATATTTCTCTTTTGCTTCTTTTATAACCATATCAATATATGTAGCGTATCCGTTTTCAAATTTTTGTTCTGTAATATGTAATACTGTTGGTTTGCTTTTGGCTTTCTGATACTCTGATTCAGTTATATAATGCGTATCTAGCATTTTATAAAGAACTAGATTCCTACGCTCTAAGGATCGCACTGGTTGTGTGACAGGATCATAATGTGATGGTGCTTTTAATAAGGCTGCTAACGAAGCACTTTCCTCAATAGATAAATTTTTAACATCTTTCCCGAAATAATATTTTGCCGCTCCGCCTATGCCATATACCCCGTGACCGAAATAAACCTGATTTAAATACATTTCTAGTATTTGATCTTTTGTATACTTTCTTTCTAGATTAATTGCTATAATTACTTCCTTTGTTTTTCTCATAAATGTTTTGTCGTTCGTCAAAAAAACATTCTTTGCAAGTTGTTGAGTAAGCGTACTCGCACCTTGTACTTTACTAAATGCTTTTATATCATTTACTATAGCCCGAAAGATCGATTGTGTATCAATTCCATGGTGCTTATAGAAACGTTCATCTTCAATTGAAACGACTGCTTGTTTAGTATAATCAGGTATATCATTAATTGAAACGATTTGATGATTTTCATTATATAGCTTTGATACAAAATTCCCCTCTAAATCTACCATTTCCGATGATGAATGGACGACTAACTTATCTTCATCTATCACATAATTACCTAAGAAAACGATTAGTAAAAATCCAACAAAGCTAATTAACAGGACACTTAACAGTCCTATTGCTAAATATCCCCATTTTTTCAATTATTTCACCTTCATTTCTCTTACCATATAACAAATAGTATATCCATTTATTCCCATGAATAAGTCATTATTTCCTTTTTTTCGATGTATATTTCCTTGGAAATACATTTTTCGTCATTTCTTAATTGAAGTTAATTTTGAAGGATATCAATTACATTTCTTGAATAGGTTATATAGATAGTAAGTAGGAGGGTGAAATAATGGCAGATTTATTTTCTTTATTAGATTCATATTATCCGGAAATGATATCTACACGTAGATACCTACATGAAAATCCTGAGCTTTCATTTAAAGAATACGAGACAGCAAAATTCATTCAAAACTTTTATCAACAATTAAATATTCCATTCAAATCAAATGTCGGTGGAAATGGTGTTGTTGCCACAATTAATGGTCGTAACCCTGGAAAAACAATCGCACTTCGAGCTGATTTTGACGCACTACCTATTCAAGATGAGAAAAATGTTCCTTATTCCTCAAAAGTGCCTGGCGTTATGCATGCATGTGGTCATGATGGTCACACTTCTACACTTTTATATTTAGCAAAGGCACTTCATGAGCAAAAAGATTCATGGGACGGTAAGGTCGTGTTACTTCACCAACATGCAGAGGAATATGCACCTGGTGGAGCAATTTCTATGATTGCTGATGGCTGTTTAGACGGTGTTGATGAGGTTTATGGAACCCATTTGTGGGCAATTGAAGAATTAGGTACAATTGGTTATCGTAAAGGACCAATCATGGCAGCAGCTGATCGCTTTTCAATCACAATCCAAGGTCAAGGCGGTCATGGTGCAGAACCCCATCGAACTAAGGACAGTATTGTAATTGCTAGTCAACTTGTTATGGCACTTCAACAAGTAGTTAGTCGAGAAACAAATCCAATTGACACTGTAGTGTTATCGATTGGAAGTTTCGAAGCTAAAAATGCTTTTAATGTAATCGCCGATCGAGCAACTTTAATAGGAACGGTTCGTACGTTCAAAAAGGAAACACAGGAAAAAGTAAAAAAACAAATAGCTAGAATCATTAAAGGGATTTGTCTAGCAAATGATGTTACATACGAATATAAGTACGATGATGGATATCCGCCAGTAGTAAATCATGAAAAAGAAACCGATTTATTAGTTAAAGTAGCCGAATCAATTGATGAAGTTAGTCTATTAAAAGAAATGGACCCTAAAATGGGCGGAGAAGATTTCGCATACTACTTACAAAAAGTACCAGGAACGTTCTTCTTCACAGGAGCTAAACCTCCTCATGTTACAGATGCATACCCTCATCACCATCCAAAATTTGATTTTGACGAAAAAGCAATGCTAATTGCAGCAAAA
Organism: Gottfriedia luciferensis; assembly: GCF_001712755.1. GTDB lineage: Bacteria > Bacillota > Bacilli > Bacillales > Bacillaceae_G > Gottfriedia > Gottfriedia luciferensis_B. The sequence goes on along the minus strand of NZ_MDKC01000005.1, from coordinate 301 downwards.
ACACTAGGGTCTGTGACATTAGCTTCATTAAAACAATCACAAAAATTAGTTGAGCAAAAATAAAAAAAAGGAGAACTTTTTAGTTCTCCTTTTCACGCTGTTGAAAAACAACCTTGTCAATTAAATTATCAAATTTTCGTAAAAGGAGTAGAATGATGTTGATTTCCATTACAGGATGCTCGCTTTCCATGGGGCGAGATTCTTTAGCCTCCTCGGCAAGCCTGCGGGGTCTTTAGCCTTCCCGCTAATCCCATAGGAGTCGAGCACCCCTCCATTCCAATCAACTTTTTCATCAAAAAAA
>NZ_MDKC01000004.1 GCF_001712755.1 Gottfriedia luciferensis | reverse complement strand
TTGGAACGGAGGGGTGCTCGACTCCTATGGGATTAGCGGGAAGGCTGAGACCCCGCAGGCTTGCCGAGGAGGCTCAGGTCTCGCCCCATGGAAAGCGAGCATCCTGTAGTGGAAATCAACATCACTCTACTCCTTTTACGAAAATTTGGTAATTTTCTTGACAAGGTTATTTTTCAACATCGTGAAATAAAAAAACACCTATCAAGGTGTTTTTTTATTTATTGATTACTCAAAATAATATCCTTTAATTCTGACCAGCAAGTAATACGTGGGATGTCCAATCCTCGATTATATGAAGTATCTTTCACGTATGCCTTTAAAGTTAATTCTGAGAGTGTGTTCAATATTTCTGGTTTATCATCAAAATAGTAATCTAAACCTAATTCTTTTATTATATGAATTTTTTCTAAATCTTTCATTCCACAATAGAATCGATCTTGATGAACTGGAAATCCGTTTTTTATTAACCATTCTTTTGTTCGTTCACCATATTCTTTATTTCTTGCTGTCACATAATAAATTTCGTGTCCCTGCTTTTCTAATTCTTGTAATGTTTCAACTGCATATGGAAATGGAGGACAAGTCGTAAAGTATGTCTCTTCTAGATTACTCTTCCACATTTTGCTTCCTTCTTCTGCCGTTAAGCCAAAAGGTTCATGAATTTCAACAGTTTTTAATTCATTGTAAGCTTCTATAGGGATGTTTTTATTTAATTTTTTATTATAAATGTGAAAAGCATGTTGTCTTAAATCAATTAAAGTATCGTCAATATCGAAACCGAATTTCATTCTAAAAGTCCTTCCTCATGAAGTAGTATATTTTGGATAGCCTATGAATTTATAATCAGGACCAATTTTCGTTAATTCGATTTCTTCAAGTTCAATCGCTTGTCCCATTTTATCAATCCCAGTACCTTCTAAAAATGTAGGTGCATTTTTTCCACCTATTAATTTAGGAGCTAAATAGACAATCACTTTATCAACTAAATTTTGATTCATAAAGGAAGCATTCACTTCCCCACCACCTTCTACTAATAAAGAAGAGATTGAATGTTCACCTAGAATTTTTAGCATTTCATTTAAATCAACTCGATTTAGATCGCTCGTAACAAATACTTTTACACCTAAATTTTCTAACTCTATTCTTTTCTGTTCAGAGTGTTTTTGACTTGTGAATATCCATGTTTCAGCTTGCTGATCTGATACTACTTTTGATTCTAAAGGAATTTTTAAAGTTGAATCGAGAATCACTCGTACTGGATTACGACCGTTTGGAATTCTAGTAGTTAATTCTGGATTATCTTTTAAAACTGTGTTAACGCCAACTAAAATCGCGCCAATTTCATTTCTTAATTGATGAACATCATTTCGAGCCTCCGCTGAAGTGATCCATTTACTATCAGAAGAATGGGTAGCAATCTTCCCATCTAATGTAGACGCTGATTTCATTACGACAAAAGGAATGTTTTTAACAATATATTTGTTAAATACTTCATTCATTTTGATCGATTGCTCTTCGCAAACTCCGATGGTTACTTCAATTCCCGCATCTTGAAGAATTTTTACTCCTCTTCCTGCAACTAGCGGATTTGGGTCAAGTGTAGCAACAACAACTTTTTTCAAGCCTGCACGTACAATCGCCTCTGCACATGGACCAGTTCGACCATGATGAGAGCATGGCTCAAGCGTTACATAAATTGTTCCACCTTCAGCTTTATCGCCTGCCATTCTAAGCGCATTAATTTCAGCATGAGGTTCACCGGCTTTTAGGTGAGCACCAATTCCAACAATCCGATTATCATTTACGATTACAGATCCTACTAATGGATTGGGGTCGGTTTGACCTTTCGTAGCTATGGCATTTTGAATAGCTAAATTCATATAAAATTCATGATTACTCACTTGTACGTCCTCCTTTAAAATGACCAGAACGAACAATTTTAGTCTCTAAATACTTTTCGTTATACTTTGATTTGTCTCCCCATAATTGAATTCTTCCAGATAAATTAGCTCCAGATTTTTGAAGGGCATCCAATTTTCTTGGGTTGTTTGTAATTAAAGTAACCTGCTTTGAGCGAAGTGTTTTTAATACTCGAATAGCATCTTCATAGTTTCGTGCATCATCTACAAAACCAAGCTCTTCATTTGCCTCAACAGTATCATATCCTTGCTCTTGAAGAACATATGCCATTGCTTTACTAAATAAACCGATTCCTCTTCCTTCATGGTTTGCTAAATAAAATAATGCACCTGATTCATTTGAAGAAATCATTTTCATTGCTTCTTTTAATTGGAATCCACAATCACAACGTTTACTTCCAAAAATATCACCTGTATGACAAATACTATGCATTCGAATTAGTGCATCCTCTGAATTTTCAAAGTCACCATAAACTAATACGCTTGATTGTTGCATTTCTGCTAAATTTGATGAAGCTAATTTACTAATAATTTTTTCAGTGTTATATGATCCATCGCTACAAAAATCTCCTTCAATATCCTCACAGCGTAGCCAACAATACCATTGAAAAATAACTGTTTCTCCATCTAAATTTACTGGAAGTTTAATTGGTCCAACTAAATAAATTGATTTATCATTATTTTTTATTACATTAATTTTCTCTTTTAATAGAGAAACTACTTTTTCATTGATCATGAGGCTTCCTCCTGTTTTCTTACACGATTTCATATTGATATAATAAAATTCTTAATTTTTACTTGTCCATTTTTAAACTTAAAAGGCATTCTTATCTAATCACATCAAAGTGATGTTTAAAAGTACTTTCCTGTGTTAGTTGTTGCTTTTGTAAGCTTTCAACTTCTTCTCGTCTTGCATGTTCAAATTTCTTTAACACTATTGTACTAGTATCTTTGTTTCGAATAGCATCTTGAATGATTTCTGCTAAAATATCTGCATCTTTCATTGCAATATTTACACCAAGTGCAGCAGTAGGACTCATCGTATGTGCCGCATCTCCCATTATAATTAAGCCGTCTTTTACCCATGTTTTGCTACGGCTACTTTGAACATTTAATAATACAAAATCGTTCCAAGATTTTATATTTTCCTGAACAGTTTCAGTCAGTTCTGGAAATGCTTCGATTAGCTGGTTTACAAAGGGATTGAAAGATTTATTTCTTAAGATTGGAAAAGAACCTTCTTCTATATTCCATCCAATTTGAATAAACCCTCCTGCTTGAGTAAACAAAGCCAATTGTTGTTTATTAATCAAGGTTAATCTAACTGTTGGATCCCAACTTGCTGGTCTTGGTACTTTAGCCCAAAGTAAATCATATCCATGTTTTATAATATCCGTTTGTATATTTGCTAATTTACGGATTGTTGAAAATCGACCGTCGGCACCAATTATAATCGAACTATTAATTGTTACTTCAGTACCATTCCTTATTGCTTTAACACCAATATAGCGACCATCTTGATCTTCTATTAATTTAGACACACGTGTGCCCATTAAAAGCTTAAAGTTTTCATATTTATTTGCTTCGTTTAAAATAACATTTAATAAATGATTTTGTGGAACATGCATACCAACATGTTTTGAACCTTGTGATGGAAAAATACTTTTTATTACTTTATTATGTTTCCAATATTCCACACGATCCATTAGCAGTAGTCCGTATTCTTTTACTTTTTCATAAAGATGATGTTTTTTTAATATTTGTTCACCATCAGAATTTAGATGTTCCCCTCTAAATTCTTTATCAATTCCGCTATGTCGTTCCACAAGGACTGTCGAAATATTATTTTTTGCAAGTAAATATGCTAATAGTGCACCACCTGGTCCTGCACCTACAATACATACATCTGTATTCATATTCATGTTGTTTTGCCACCTATTTATAGACATTTATTATTTTTCTAAAAAAATTATTTAGTTACTTTATGTAAGTAAGTTTAATTTAGTAATAAACTTACGTCAAGTAATAAATTTATGTATCGTAATCTTGTTATTAATACAAATTTAGTTATAATATGGATATAGGTGAGGTGGTTTTAAATGGATTTTTCTTTATTATGCCCTCGGTTTGAAAAAAGCGTAGAATTAATTAGTAAACGCTGGGCAATTCTTATAATTTTTCAACTTCTTTCTGGATCACAACGATTTTGTACAATCGAATCAACTTTGCCAATTAGTGGGCGCGTCCTTTCAGAAAGACTAAAGGATTTAGAACAAGCAGGTATTGTAAAACGAGATGTTTACCCAGAAACTCCAGTTCGAATCGAATATTCTTTGACAGAAAAAGGACTGGCTTTAGAACCAGTAATTAAGGAATTAATGAAATGGTCGCAAGATTGGACAACGATCGATTAATAATGGTTTTTGTTTTTGCTTCGCCTTTTAATAATTTTTTAGCATTCAAATACAAATAAAGGTGATGTCTCATCAGTTGGAATTTTAACTATGAGACATCCCTTTTTTATTACAATAAAAAGGCTGCCTCAAAAGTACTTTGACTAATGAGACAACCCTTATTAACAGTTAAATAAATTGCTTACTTTACTCAAAACTTGCTCGTTTATTGAATGCCTAATTCACTTTTAATCGTATCAATTGTCTTACCTTTTGAATTCTTCACTGGTTTTGGCGCATTATCTACAGCTGGGTTTTGCATTAAATAGTTCTTTTCTACAAATGCAAAGTCCTTTGCATCAACTGTTCCATCAAAGTTGATGTCAGCTGAACGTTTGTTAGTACCCCAGTATGTCTCAATTGCTAACGCGTCATTAAGATCGATTACATTATCTTTATTAATATCTCCTGCAGTTGCTTTGTCTACAGTTTCTGTACCGATTCTCTTACCAATTCCGTACATAAAACCATCCATCGTGTTGTAAACTCTGTCAAATTTACCGTACGTATTAAAGTGACCAGGAATATCTGTGATTACTGTAAATTCGTCCTTCGTAACCGGTAAGCCAGTAATATAGAACTGTCCAATGCTATCCATTGTACCTGTGTAAGATTTTCCTTTACTATCTACAATTGTTACATTTGCACCGATTTTTGTATAATCTGCTTTTTTCAGAGTTCCATCCGCATTTTGGAAGCTTTCAGGGTGAATATAACTAATTACGCTTGAGAAACTTGGCAAAATAGAGATTGGTGCAATATAAGTAAATGGTTTCGTTATTACATTATCAACACTTGTAAAAGTTGATGTAACTGTTCTAAAGCTAGAAGTAGTATATACATCCTTCATATCTGGTATTTTAATCGTCACGTCAACCATTGGTAGATCACCTGATACTTCTTTTGAACCATCAAACGTTACATTAACGTCAGATTTAACAGTTGTACTAGATGGATTTGTCGTTGTCACATTTAATTGTCCACCAAGTTTCGCCGCTGCAGGATTTAATGTAATACCCACGATATTTGTATCAGCAATATTCGTCGTAAAACTATATAGCGCTTGTTTTAATTTGCTTACATTATTAGCAGTAAGTGTAATTGTATTTGTCTCGCCAGGATGTGTAATAAGTTTATTTAATCTAGTTTTAGCATTTGGTTGGCCGTAAACATATTGCGTTCCTTCTTTTACGAAGTAATACTGTTTATCACCAAATGCATTTGATGCTAAGTCTCCTCCAATGAATCGAAGTGATGACGTTGCAAGACTTGGTACCATTTCAATTTCATCTTTGGCAGCATTTCCATTTTCGTCTAATTCAAGTTTTCCACCCATAAAAGGACTATTATAGAAATAACCAATTGTATTCGTAGATTGGTCTGCTTTTATGCCCGCTGCATTCATGATCTCAACTGACTTATCAGTGATTTTAGCAGTATACGGAATTGACTTTTGATCTTCTTTATACTCAATAAATGGACTTCCTTCTTTTTCACCTTCTACGTGTATATCGAATTGATTTGGCATTGTCGTATCAACTAATAAATCTTGTGAGATCGTATATGAATTTCCTGCATCATCATAGCCGATTAGTTTTACTTTGTATAATCCTTCTTTTGCTAAAGCTGCTTTTGAACTAATTGGATTATTTACATCATTTGTAAATGGATAGTAGACGCCTTGTCCAGCTGAAATTGTGTATTGTACACCTTCGTCAAATGAAACACCGTCGAATGTATTCATAATACCTAAATCCTGACCAGTTACTGCATCAGTTAAAACTACATCGATATATCTCATATGCGACTTTAATGAGAATTTAGCGCTTAAAAAAGGATTAAATAATGGACTATTTAAATTATTTCGATCAGTCGTCATAGCTTGACGAGTAATACTTAAGTCTTGGAATCCTTTTTCTACAAAATGTACACCAAATGGGACTCGATATGTTTCAGATGGATTATCTTTATTTGTATAAACTACATATCCTTCATAAATTCCTTTTTCAGCTGTTTTAGGAATATTTAATGTAATATTTGTTTTCTTTTGGCTAATTCCTTTTAACGTAACTGATGCTGGGGACTGTACTGTTACACCGTTTGCTACTGCATCTTTTGAACCGCGTAGATTCGATTGGAAATTAACTTTTACATCAAATGTTTTCGTCTTTTCGCCTCTGTTCATTAATGTGACAGAACGCGAATCTGAATAATCTTTTCCATCAAAAGCTACATTCCCAAAGCTTAGCGCTCCTGTATCTTCATTAATTTGTTTTTCTTTTCCATTAACGATCATTGGCGTTTTTTCTTGTACTTTAATTTCAATTGATGAATGGATTGCATTATACGGATCAATTCGTCCCGCACCTTGTTCAAACACACTGTATGGCTTGCTTAATGAATCTGCTGAATTCATTAAAATCGCTTTTATATCTTCTGGTTGTAAGCTATGGTTAGCTTGTTTTAATAAGGCTGCAACACCAGTCGTAAATGGAGTAGCCATTGATGTACCTGACATACGTTGATACGCATTTTTGTAATCTGTCGGATTATCAGGATTATTAATAAATCCAGGTACAGTTGATAGCACACTCACACCTGGTGCAGTGATTTCTGGCTTAATATCGTATGTTAATCTAGCAGGTCCTCTTGAACTAAAGTCTGCTATAGTATCTCCTTGCGTTTTTACTTCACTCATATCTGAGATCGTAAAATTAGCTGAGCCTGATTGTAATTTTTGTTTTAATGCAAGACCCTCAGCATTTGATAAACTAAATGATGGGATGAAATTTACACCTTCACCTAAGTAGCTTGGAATAAATCCTTCAGTTGGATTATCATTGTACATTAAAACCGCAACTGCACCTTGTGATTTAGCTACAGCAATTTTAGAATCCAATGTATAAGTACCACGGCTCATTAAAACAATTTTGCCTTTAACATCTTTACCAGTGTATGCTTCTCCTAGATTTACATCTACTACCGGTAAAGTTTGTCCTTTTAGTTTTGTAATGTCATCTCCATAACCATTTGCCATTAATTGTAAATTAGCAGATACGTTATCCATTGAACCTTTAGCAGACATTGTTGTAATTGGTACATCACTAGCTCCGACTGTTAACGCTAAAGCTGCAGTTCCTGGGGATCCTAATGTATACATTTTATTCCCTGTATTACCAGCAGCAACTACTGCTGTTACGCCACTTAGTACGGCATTATTAATCGCAATACTCTCAGCAAGTAGTGGATCATTGTAATTTGCACCTAATGAAAGGTTCATAACATCCATTCCGTCAGCAACTGCTTGGTCAATTCCTGCAATGATATTTTCAGTTGTACCACTTCCACCCGGTCCTAATACACGATATACATAAAGGTCAGCGTCTGGAGCAATACCAGTTGTCGCGTACTCACTTTCATTTTTCCCTTGACCCACAATTGTTCCAGATACATGCGTTCCATGTTCCGTTACATAACTTGCTGCACCTGAAGTTCCTCCTGGCTTACCAGCCTTTACCCAATCAGCATAGCTTGTTTCCATCGGATCATTATCATTATCAACGAAATCGTATCCACCTTTAAATGCTTCTTTAATGTCAGGGTGGTTGTAATCAATACCAGTATCAAGAACAGCTACCTTTACTCCTTTACCTGTATAACCTTCTTGATGTAATTTATCAATTTTAAGATAAGTACGCTCGTCTGCCATTCCTTTACCAGTTGAATTCGATGTTGCTTCCTTTCCTTCAACTGGAAGTTCTGACTTAACTGTTGCGTCACTATAAATAGCTTGTACTGCTGTTGATTTCATTAGTTTTTGTAGCTTATTAGCAGGGACTTCCAAAGCTACCCCGTTAAAAGCATGTTTATATTCTCGTTTAATTTTATAGTCGCCATCAGCTTTTGTTTTAAATAAAGAGCTCAAATCTTCTTTAAACATTGAATGATCAGCATTTGCATTAATTTTCGCTTTTTCCTCTGATAAAGCTTCACCCTTTAAAGCTGCTTCTAATACAGCAATTTTTTGTGGCTTTTGTTTAAATGAAACAATAACAGAAACAGTTTCCGGACTATTTATGTTCACACTTGAATCTAGAAAAAGTCCTGATTGATCAGTAGATGAAAGCTTCTGCAATGCTTCTCTTTGCTGTGGAGTTAATTTAGCTAAAATTGATTCTGCTGTTGAAGCATTTTCAGCTTTCGTTATATTAGATACATGACCTAATGAACCTAATACAAAACTAGATGATAAAACTGCTACAGATAAGCCTTTTACTAGTTTACTATTACCCGTTCTTTTTAACATACTCTTCCCCCAAATATTCTAGTTATCAAAATAAAGTTTTTAATGTGAGAGGAAATATGAATCTAAAATGATTTGTTTTTATATTCGATATCACTCTTCATTAAATCTTTCCTTTGCAAACTAATTATCTAGAATATTCTAATAATTTACAATTGGGTTATTAACTGTCAATAAAATCAATGCTTTTTACAATTTTAGGTTCTTTTTCGACAAGTTTCTACTAAAAACACCACAAAAACTTGGCACATTATTATACTTTCATAGCTTTAATGACCTTTTTAGTTTAATAGATTTAGAAATTTTTTTATATTTGAACCTTAAACAATAAAAAGGCTGCCTCAAAAGTACGCTGACTAATGAGACAACCTTTATTCACTATTCTATAAATTTCTTACTCTACTAAAAACTTACTTGCTTATTGAATACCTAACTCACTCTTAATATCTGCTAGTTCTTTGCCTTTATAACGCTTCACTGGTTTAGGTGCATTTTCTACAGCTGGGTTTTGTTTTAAGAAATTCTTTTCTACATAAGCAAAATCTTTTGCATCAACTGTTCCGTCAAAGTTGATATCAGCTGAACGTTTGTTTGTTCCCCAGTATGTTTCAATTGCTAATGCATCGTTTATATCAATGACATTATCTTTATTGACATCACCTGCAGTTGCAACATCAACGCTTTCTGTTCCGATTCTCTTACTAACACCATACATGAAACCATCCATTATACTGTATACATTGTCAAACGTACCAGATGTTGTAAAGTGACCTGGAATATCAGTAATTACAGTAAATTCATCACTAGTAACAGGTAATCCTGATACATAAAATTGTCCTCTTTTATCCATTATTGCATGATATGATTTTCCTTTACTATCTACAATCGTTACATTCGCTCCTATTTTTGTGAAATCAATTAGCTTCATAGTACCATCAGCATTTTGGAAGCTTTCTGGGTGAATATAACTAATCACACTTGAGATATTTGGTAGAATTGCAATTGGTGCAATATAAGTAAATGGCTGAGTCACTGTATTATCTATACTTGTAAATGTCGAAGTTACATAGTTAAAGCTAGAGCTAGGAATCGGATCTGCTAGTTTTGGAATTTTAATCGTTACATCAACCATTGGAAGATCTCCAGATACCTCTTTAGAACCGTCAAATGTAATATTGATATCTGATTTAACAGTTGCACTTGTTGGATTAGTCGTTGTAACGTTCATTTGTCCACCAAGCTTTTGTGCCTCAGGAGTTAATGCAATATTTACGATATTTGTATCAGCAGTATTCGTTGTAAAGCTAAAGCCTGCTTGTTTTAATTTGTTCACATTATTAGCAGTAAGTGTGATCGTATTTGTATCACCTGGATGTGCAATTACTCTGTTTGATCTTGTTTTGCCACTTGGTTGACCGTAAACATACGGAGTTCCTTCTTTAACAAAAAGATATTGCTTATCACCATAGGTATTCGTTGCTTGGTCTCCACCGATGAATCGGAATGATAACATTGATTGGGTTGGATCCATTTCGATTTCATCTTGAGCATTTCCATTTTCATCTAATTTAAGAGTTCCACTTAACCATGGACTATTATAGAAATATCCTATTGTGTTTTGGGATTGATCTGCTTTCATACCTGCTGCTTTCATTAACTCAATTGACTTATCATTAATCGAAGCAGTAAACGGGACGGACTTTTGGTCTACCTTATATTCGATAAATGGATTTCCTTCTTTTTCTCCATCAACTTTTACATCAAATTTATTTGGCATTGTATTATCGACTAAAAGATCTTGTGAAATTGTATATGCTTTACCAGCATCATCATACCCAATTAGTTTTACTTTGTATAATCCTTCTTTTGGTAGAACAGGTTTTGAACTAACTGGATTATTTGGGTCACCAGTAAATGGATAATACGCTCCAACAGAAGCTGCAATTGTGTATTCTACTCCTTCATCATAAGCAACACCATCGAATGAATTTGTAATACCTAAGTCCTGGCCTGTAACCGCGTCAGTAAATACAACATCAATGCTTATCATATGAGATTTCAATGTAAATTTAGCCGTTAAATATGGATAAAATAATGGACTTGCTAAAGTATTTCTATCAGTTGACATTGACTGACGAGTAAGGTTAAACGAATTGAATTCTTTTTCTACATAATGTACACCAAAAGGAATTCGATATGATTCAGATGGATTGTCTTTGTTTGTATAAGTTACATATCCTTCATAGATTCCCTTTTCCGCTGTCTTTGGAATATTCAATGTAATATTTGTTTTCTTTTGACTAATCCCTTTTAAGGTAACTGATGAAGGTGCTTGTACAGTTACTCCATTTGCTGCTGCATCCTTTGAGCCTCGAAGACCCGATTGGAAACTTACTTTTACATCAAATGTTTTCGTTTTTTCTCCTCTATTCATTAATGTAACAGTGCGTGAATCAGAGTAATCATTGTTATCGAATGCTACATTACCGAAGCTAAGTGCTCCTGTTTCCTCACTGATTTGTTTTTCTCTTCCATTAACAATCATTGGTGTTTTTTCTTGGACTTTGATTTCGATTGTTGAATGAATTGCATTGTATGGATCAATTCGTCCTGCACCTTGCTCAAACACGCTATATGGTTTGCTTAATGAATCAGCTGTATTCATTAAAATCGCTTTTATATCTTCTGGTTGTAAATTATGGTTAGCTTGTTTTAATAAGGCTGCCACACCAGTAGTAAATGGAGTAGCCATCGATGTTCCTGACATGCGCTGATATGCGTTTTTATAATCATTTGGATTAACTGGGTTATTAACAAAGCCTGGCACTGTCGATAATACACTCACGCCTGGAGCTGTAATTTCTGGCTTAATATCGTATGTTAATCTTGCAGGTCCCCTAGAACTGAAATCTGCCAATGTATCCCCTTGAGTTTTTGCTTCTCCAATGTCTGTAAACGTAAAGTTAACAGATCCTGTTTGTAGCTTTTGTTTTAATGCAAGTCCTTCTGCATTTGATAATGAGAAAGATGGAATGAAGTTAGCACCTTCTCCAAAGTAAGTTGGGATAAATCCTTCTGTTGGATTATCATTGTACATCAGAACTGCAGCAGCACCTTGCGATTTAGCTACAGCAATTTTAGAATCCATTGTATAAGTTCCACGGGACATTAGGACAATTTTGCCTTTTACATCTTTTCCATAGTATGCTTCTCCTAGATTCACATCTACAACTGGTAAAGTTTGTCCCTTAAATTTTGAAATATCGTCTCCATAGCCACTTGCCATTAAGCGTAAATTAGTCGATACATCATCAATGTTACCTTTCGCAGACATCGTAGAAATTGGAACATCACTTGCTCCAACTGTTAACGCTAAAGCTGCCGTACCTGGAGAACCTAACGTATACATCTTATTCCCTGCATTTCCAGCAGCAACTACTGCAGTTACACCATTTAATACTGCATTATTAATCGCAATACTTTCGGCAAGTAGAGGGTCATTATAATTTGCACCTAATGATAGATTCATAACATCCATACCATCTGCAACTGCTTGATCAATACCCGCGATGATATTATCTGTCGTTCCACTTCCACCTGGTCCTAGTACACGATATACGTATAAATCAGCGTCTGGCGCAATACCTGTTGTAGCATCTTCGCTTTCATTTTTACCTTGTCCAACAATTGTTCCAGATACGTGTGTTCCGTGTTCTGTTACATAATTTCCAGCCCCTGAATCCCCATATGGTTTACCAGCTTTTACATAATCAGCATAAGTTGTTTCCATCGGATCATTGTCATTATCTACGAAATCATATCCACCTTTATATGCATCTTTAATGTCTGGATGATTATAATCAACGCCTGTATCTATTACCGCAACTTTTACTCCTTTACCTGTGTATCCTTCTTGATGTAATTTATCAATTTTTAGGTAAGATCGCTCATCAGCCATTCCCTTACCTGATGAAGTTGTAGACGAATCTTTTCCTTCAACTGGAAGTTCTGATTTTACAGTTACATCGCTATAAATCGCTTGTACAGCTGTTGATTTCATAAGTTCGTTTAGTTTGTTTGCAGGCACTTCCAAGGCAACACCATTAAATGCATGTTTATATTCACGTTTAATTTTATAAGAACCATCCGATTTTGATTTAAATAAAGAACTTAAATCTTCTTTAAAAGTCGTATGATCTGCATTCGCATTACTTGCTGCTTTTGCATCAGATAAAGCTTGTCCCTTTAAAGCTGCTTCTAATACGGCGATTTTTTGTGGTTTTTGCTTAAATGAAACGATAACTGAAACAGGCTTTTCGCTATTTAAATTAATATCTGAATCTAGAAAAAGGCCAGTTTGATCAGTTGCTGTAAGCTTTTGTAATGCTTGTCTTTGTTGTGAAGTTAAATTAGCTAAAATTGATTCTGCTGTTGAAGCATTCTCAGCTTTAGTTACATTTGTTACATGACCTAATGATCCTAAAATAAAACTAGATGATAATGCTGCAACAGAAAGACTTTTTACAAGTTTACTCTTACCCGGTCTTTTCATCTTACTTTTCCCCCATTTTTAGTATATTTCTAAAGTTGAAGTATGTAATGGTAGAGGAATTTTGAATCTAAAATACTAGTAGTCTTTATATTCCTTCATCGCTCTTCATTAGCACTTCTTATATTTAATTATTAAAAATATTCTAAAAATACTCAATCGGGTTAAATTTAATCGATTAATTCAATGTTCACTCCGTTTTTATACACAATTCGACAAAATTCGAATAAAAAGTTTATAAACTTCTGTTAATTTGATAAGTTTTTCTTATATTTTTATAGATTAGCTTTGCATAAATTTTTCACATATTTTCTTGATTGATCTCAAGATTTTTTAGCTAATCCAGCAGAAAACAATTCATCTAGACATATCTTAATAGAAAAAGAGAAGCCTATATTTAGCTTCTCTTCAACCTTTGTTTATTGTAAACCTAATTGAGTTAATACATCATCCAACGTAATGCCTTTATAAGCCGTTTTTGCTTTTGGCGCATTTGAAACTGTCGGATTTTTTAATCCAAAGTTTTTAACAATGTAATCCATATCCTTTTTATCTACTACTTTATCAAAGTTAAAATCTGCAGTTGCTTTATTTGTTCCCCAATATGTTTGGACTGCTAATGCGTCTAGAATATCGATCACATTATCTTTATTTACATCACCAGCTGCGGCAGTTGGTAAATTCCAAGCTAATCTCTTTCCTACGATTTCCCCACGTACATTATTAGATAAAACAAGTTGTCTTTTCATAGTGAAATGACCTGGTACATCAACTGTTACCGTATAAGGATTTGCTTCAGCTTTTAGGCCATCAATGATATATTGCCCGCTCTTATTGAAACTCGGCGCACTAACACTTGTTTTTCCATCATAAGAAGTAACGGTTACTTTCGCACCGATTGCACTTTGATTAAGCGCATAATTTAGCTGACTTGTTGTTGGGTCATTTGCACCTTCAACTCGTATTGTTCCATCTAATCTTGAGTATGTTGGTTTGTATTTAATACTTTCCATGTAAGAGTAGACATTATTAGTCACTACATCTGATTGATCAGTCGTAGAGGCTGTCATTGTATACCAATTGAAAGCAGATCCTCCATAAACACCATCTGTAAATTTTTTAGCCGTTTTAAGGTCGAAATTAAATAATTGTAAGTCTTCTGGTAATACTTTATTACCTAAATAAGTGAACGTAATTGTATAGTTTAAGTAACTTCCTGATTGTGCTGTAGATACTGACACCTTTGCATCTCCATATTGCTTTACTGCATCATTCACAACTACATTTTCAATTGAAGCAAGGTTAGGATCCACCGGTATTGTAATTTTACTTGTTTTTAAATTTTTAATATTATTTGAACGAACACTATAATTTACTGTATCTCCTGTTGTTACAATTTGTTTATTTGCCTTTAAATAGTAATAAGGTAAATTGTGATCCACAAAAACAACTCTTAACATATTAAAAGCATTTCCAGTAAAGTTTCTTGCATAATCCATTCCATAAAACTGAACTTGTAAAGGTGCAGACTGTTTTCTAACTACAAGTTGATCAGTGTAATTTCCATTTTTATCAGTTTGAACAGGATTTTTTGGCCATGGACTATTAAAGAATGTTACAACTGAGTTGTTTGATTGATCAACTGGAAAACCTAGTTTACTAGCTTCTCCTGTTTCAGGATCATTTAAGTTAATGTTAAAATTGTATAAGAATTGTCCATTTGAATCAAATTGACTATCATTCGTTTCAATAACTTTTTGATCCAATGAATCAAAGCTAGAAGTCATAGTTGGTGCACCTAGGTCATAGATGAAATCAGCTGATTTTGTAAATGTTTTTCCTTGTTCATTTGATCCAACCAACTTAATTTTATAGCGTCCTGGTTGAGCAATTTCTGGTTGATAGCTAATCGGTTTTGCTGAATCACCAGTAAATGGATAATATGTTCCAGTAAATCCTCTTGAAACATAATAAGTTTGATTTTCATTCAATGTAATCGGAGACAACGAACCTACTAATCCTAGGTCTTCACCAGTTGTAGGGTCTTGTAAAATGATATCTAATGTTTTCATATGTGATTTTAATGAGAATGAAAATGATTCGAAAGGCCACGCATTTTCCGGCCAAGCTGTATCGGATGAATACATTGGTAATGCGTCTACTGAATCAATGCCTTCATATACTACACGTCCACCAAACGGTATTTGATACGTTTCTGTAGGATCCCCTGTATTTGTGAAAATAATATATCCTTCATATGTGCCTTTTTCAGCTGTTTTTGGAATATTTAAATCGAACTTGATTGATTTTTGGCTAATTCCATTTAATTTTACAGATGTCGGACCGGATAACGTTACATTATTTTGAGCTGCGTCTTTTGATCCTCTTAACCCAGTTTGGAATTTCACATCTACACTAAATGTTTTTCCTTTTTCGCTACGGTTCTTTAAAGTAACAGTACGTGAATCAGCGATATCCTGATCATCAAATCCAAATGAACCAAAGCTCATTCCACCTGTTAATTCTTGAATTGATTTTTGTTTTCCATCAATAATCGTAGGTGTTTTATCAACTACTTCTAATTCAACATTAGAGTGGATTGCTTCATAAGCATCTACTCGTCCGCTACCTTCTTCAAATACACTATAAGCCTTTGAAAGTGGATCTGCAGTATTCATTAAAATTGATTTGATATCTTCAGGTTTTAAATCTTTATTTGATTGAAGTAATAATGCCGATACTCCTGCTACATATGGTGTTGCCATTGAAGTACCTGATAAACGTTCATATGCGTATTTGTAATCTTCCGGTTTTGATCCATCAACTGTTTTATCGTTGACATAGAATGGTACTGTCGAAAGAATTGATACTCCAGGAGCAGTTACTTCAGGTTTAATGTCATAGTTCACTCGAGTTGGACCTCTAGAACTGAATTGTGCTAATTCATCTGAAGCTGTTTTTAATTTCGTAAAATCACCAAATGTAAAGTCTGTTTTACCAGCTTGAATTGCTGCTAAAATCGTATTTCCTTCATCATTTGTGACAGAGAAAGCTGGGATCGCATCGACTGATTCACCAAGAAATGATTGAATTGGACCTTCTGCCTTATTTGTTTCATCGTTATACATTATTACGCCGACTGCACCAGCTACTTTTGCATTTTTGATTTTATCAATTAATGCAATTGATCCACGTTTAATGAACGCAATCTTACCGTTCAGATCTTTTCCAGTAAAGTCCCATGAGTTAGCTAATCCAACATCAACAAGCTGATATGTTTTACCTTTTAATGTCGTTAAATCATCTTTATAATTTCTTGCTAACTGTCTTAATGTGTAGTTTTTACCATCTTGAATGCCTGCATATTGATAAATATCAAGTGCAATGGATGAGGCACCGACTGTTAAAGCTAATGCTGCAGCACCTGGTGCACCTACAGTATACATTTGATCCCCGCTATTTCCTGCCGCAATGACTGTAGTAACTCCACTTAAAACTGCGTTATTTACCGCAATTGAAGTCGCAAATAGAGGATCATTTAACGTTGCACCTAAAGACATGTTAATGACATTCATACCGTCTTTTACAGCACGATCGATTCCGGCCATGATTGCATCAGTTGTTCCACTACCACCTGGTCCAAGTACTCTGTAAGAATAAATTTCTGATTCTGGAGCTGCTCCAACAGTTTTATACTCACTATTGGCTACACCACGGCCACCAATGATTCCGGCAACATGCGTTCCATGTTCTGTATAGTAATCAGCTCCATTAGCAGTGCCAGGTTTACCTGCTTTCACCCAATCAGCGTATGTTGTTTCCATTGGATCATTATCATTATCAACAAAATCATATCCACCTTTAAAGGCATCTTTCAAGTCTGGGTGGTTATAATCAATACCTGTATCTAAAATTCCAACTTTAATTCCTTTACCTGTATATCCTTCTGCATGTAAACGATCTAATCCGTCATACGGTGTATAGTTTGAAACATTTGCTTCATCCGCTTTTAATTGATCATTTTCCTTAGGAGGATCAATTGAAAAAGTTCGGTTACTCCATACTGCTTTAACAGCTTTTGATTTTAATAGATTTTTAATTTGGTTTGCCGGTAGACTCATCGAAACACCATTAAAGGCATTCTTATATGAACGATTAATCGTATAATCTACTTTTTTAGTTTTGCCACTTTCTAATACTTGACCAACATCTTTAGCAAATGTCTCATGATCTTGATCGACTAAGTTTGCTGCTTCAGATGTAGTTAATGATTTACCTTCTACACTCGCTTCAATTTGAGCAACTTTAGCAGGTTTATTTGCAAACTCAACAATAACACTTGTTTGTTCTGAAGAGTTTAAATTAATATCTGAAGAAATTTGAAGACCTGTTTGTTCATTTGTTGAAAGCTGTTCAAGAGCCGCTCTTTGCTCAGAAGATAAATTTGCTAAAATATCTTCTGCTTTACTTGGACTTGCTGCTTTCGTACTAGATGTTACTTGTCCAAGCGAGCCTAGAATAAAGCTCGATGTTAAAGCTAAAACGGTAAAGCTTTTTAAAAACTTTTTCTCTGTCTTTTTCCCCATTTCTCTTCCTCCTAGTAAATTTACGACAAGGTAGATTTCTACATTGAAGTACAAAATTAGACTTTCTTTGATAAAACTCTGTACTATTTCCCCAAAAATAAACAAACAATTTGTCTATTTATTTAACTTCATTATTGAGAATTTTCATTTCTTTATCAATCGGGTTATAGCGAGCCTTTATTACTGGGTTTATAGAACAATTTTAGCGAGTTTCGACAAACTTCTTGTCTAATGTTTATAAACATTGAGAGCAAAATTTAATATTTATGATAAATTTCAATTTCCTAGATAATAAAAAAAGCCTTAGATAACGAGATCTCGTTATCTAAAGACTTTTAATTTAACACCTGAATCATCAATTTAAAGCTTTGGTCTATTTCAATCGCTTTTTCATATTCCTTTTGCTCGACATAGTGATTGTATAACATCTTTCCATATTGCTCAAAAAATGAAGTATTATTAGTTGCTATAATCTGTGGAACGACTACTTCAGCTAAAAATTGATAAAATTGACTTTGATTTTTTTTACATTTCAATGCTAATAGTTTATAAAGATTGAAATATATTGGGCATTGTTTTTTTGCTAATTTCGTACCTGTTTCTATTTTTTCTAAAATAGTTTCCTTATTCAATAACTTTCCATCTAAACATGCTTCAATAAAATGATATAAACGTCTTATATATTTTATTGAAGATTTATCAGTTAGTAAAAAAGCTTGTTCAAAATAACTAACAGCTTGTTCATATTTCCCTCTTTTATAAAACTCTTCTCCTAGATTATATAAAATATTGTTTTTACTTTCTTGAGCACCTAATATCGAGCAATTGTGTATTAAATTCTTATAGTTTTCAACTAGGTCTAAAAAATCAATATCACTTTTACTATCGAATTGCATTAGCATTAAAATTTGAGCATTCATAGCACTCACATGATTATATGTTCGATTAAAAAATTGAAGAGCTTTTTTGGCATATGTAAAAGCAGATACTTTTGCCTTTACATGATGGTATGCTAGCGCTAAGTGGTAGTAATATTCCTCATTATTATACTCTGCTATATTAATTTGTTTTAATAAATTCACAGCAGTTTGACTGTCTTCACCTTGGGCAGTTCTAAATGTACTGATACAGTATATTCCTTTAATGTGTAGAAGAAGGTTTTTTTCATAATTAGATAACGTTTGAAACTCTTTTTCTACATTCTCAATTATATTTTTTGCTTCTTTAAACAAATTTTTGTAAAGATAATACCTCCCAGTTAATAGCATATAGTTTGCCGCATGTTTAGAAGCCATAATAAACGGATTTTGATCTAACTCTATTTTAATTCCTTCAATTTGTGTTGTTCTTTGCATAATGATTGCCTGATTCCAATCATTTAAGTGCTTTTCAATAAGATATAAAGATTCAATTTCTTTATTTATATCAATTTCTAACTTATTAGCTAATTTGTAGATAATTTCAGGAGACAATGTAACTTTTCCACTTTCAAACCTACTAATATACGCTTTACCACAAATTCCTTCACCTAATGTAGATTGACTAATTCCCTTTTTCTCTCGATAATATTTGATGATTTCCCCTACTAGCATGATCAGCCTCCTCTATATTAGGTAACGTTCAAATTGAACAAAAATGTATCATTTAATGTAAATTTTTCTAAATTTTAGAAAGCGCTTGAAAAATTGTATGTTTTGCTTCAACATTAGAAAGTATTATTTTTCAATTAAATTAGACTCAAGTTGAAAAATTAGATTATACTTTTAGTTAAACCCAATTCTATAATTGCAAAATGATTAAGTAAATTTACATTTTTTAAATATATCTTCACGATTTGTAATATAAAAACCGAAATAAAAACCCTATATTGAAATAGTTTTGTTTCTTGAATGAAAGATAAAGGTGGTCAATATAATGCATCTAGAAAAACTAGAGATTTTAGTAGAAGTCGCTAAAACAGGTTCGATTTCAATCGCCGCAGAAAATCTTCATGTAAGTCAGTCAGGTATCAGTCAAGCGATCACCAAAATAGAAGAAGAGCTAGGAATAAAAATCTTCACTCGCTCTAGATTAGGAGCTAGCTTAACAGAAGACGGGGTAAAAATAGTAGAAAAATCACAAGAAATCCTCTTAAAATATACAGAAATAAAAGAAATAGCACAGAAAAGTAAGGATACCCAGATTAGTGAACTTAGCGTTTCAATGGTGCCTGCATTTATTAATTACTTATTAACGCCGTTAGTGGAATTTAAAAGCCAACATTCAAATTTGCATATAAACATTTTAGAAAGCACTACTGAACGTACAATTGAAATCGTTAAAAAAAATCAAATAGATATAGGAATCATCTGCCTTTATGAAGGCATTGCGAAAGAATTAGAAGAGTTTCATTACGAAGAATTAGTAAATGGAAAGATGAAAGTATATGCAAAAAAAGATTCTCCTTTTGCCATTTCTAAAAAAATAACACCTGAAGAAATACTTCAGCAAAAATTCGTCCTATATAACGGTGATTATATAAGATGGTTTACAAATAACTTCCAACATAATATAGGAAAATTAGATATTTTATTTTCTTCCAACCATCTAGAAGAGTTATTACGAGTAATTTTAAATGGTAGTGCTATAACTTGGGGACCAAATTTTTCTATAAAAAACCATCCATATGTATTAAATGGCGAACTTGTTGAAATCGATATCATTAATTATGAACCGATAAACTCAGAACTTGGAGTAATCACTTCAAAAAAGAAAATATTATCAAAGGTTGAAAAACAATTTATCAATTTCTTGAGAAATGAAATCATTTCATATTAATAAAAAAAGGCAACATTTCAATGTAGAAATGAGCCTTTTTAATTTATCAATATATCAATCACTTTAAGAGTAATCTCTTAAGGCATCGGATTAATACAATTTACTATTTCAAAAAATCATTCATTATTATTCGATGGGACCTTTTCCTTCTTTCTTTTTAGAAAAACAATTAAACAAATGATCCCTATTAAAAGTAATAATCCGCCTCCGATATAAAACCAATAATGATTATTTTTTATTTCAACTGCTTTATTATTCAAATCTGTTGCTTCTTTTCCAATCGTGAATAACTCATCCCATTCCCATACTTGAGTTCCGATGATCGCTTTCATCTTTAATCGGTAAGTTCCGGGTTCAATTGGATTATTTTCTAAATCGATTGCGTAATCAAAATTTGAATTAGGGGCCATGCTCATCTTAGTTTTTTTCGAACTATATAAAACTTTATTGGAACCTTTTTTAAAGATTTGCGCATCTATGCTCATATCCTTCACAATGGAGGATTCGCTGTTTTGGATTGTTGGGGCAATTGTTGTACGATAATTTACTAATTTAGGTTTAATATCAAGTAAATGTAGATCAGGCTCGACTTCCTTTGTGTTTTCCGATAATTTTATTCCAACCACATATGCGTACTCATTTTTTATATTAATGCTCTCACTTTTAGAACTTTTTTCAGTTTCATCGATCTTTTTCTTAAAGTGGGCTGCTCCTAAAATAACTCCATTATATTCATATTTCGGCATTGTAATCGAAAATGACACTACCTTTGATTTACCTGGTGGAATAACAACTTCTTTTTGAGGTTCTTTTATTAAGCTAGTTAATGGATACTTTAAAGTTTTATCTGCATCCTTACTATTCGATTCAGAGTAATCAATCAGTCCATTATCATTTGTCGTTGCAAAAGTAATATTCCCTTGGATTGTTTCTTCTTTTTTACTATTATTAAAGACCTCAATTTTAAGATCCTGTTTTTGTCCTGGAGACATTTTTAAATCAAAATATGATTTCAGATGATCAATTTGATTTGTTGGAATGATTGCTTTTACAGAAAAATCGATAGTATTTTCTGCTTTTACAGCTAGAGGGATGAACGATAAAGTTAACAGAATAGCAGAAAAAATTAGCAATAATTTTTGCCGTAAATGATCCATTTTGTCTTCCCCCTTTAGAATAGAAACTTTATATCTTTTCACTATAAGACATATAAAAAAGTTTCATCTGATAGATTCAAAAAATATAAAATTCATTCCATTAATTGTTATTTTTCAATTTAACTACTATAAACCCGGAGCATCCGTTAATGTCCATGTAATAGTTGCCTCATGATTACCAATCGTTGCTGATCCTGCTGGTATCGTCAAAGTGACATTATCATTTAATGCCCCATCATTCACT
Source organism: Gottfriedia luciferensis (assembly GCF_001712755.1). Lineage (GTDB taxonomy): Bacteria > Bacillota > Bacilli > Bacillales > Bacillaceae_G > Gottfriedia > Gottfriedia luciferensis_B. Next base: position 156,213 of record NZ_MDKC01000004.1, on the reverse strand, counting down.
TCTGGATTTGGCCCAAGCCAACGAGTTACCCATGTACCAAAACCATTACCTGGAGTTGCGGAAACAACAGGTGATGCTGTACTTCCGTCTGTATTTAAGGCAATTGTTTCAGTTGCTACCGGAGATCCACTTGTACTTAAAGATATAACGGAACCATTTTTAAATGTAATGATTGCACCAGGTAGAGAATCTGCTGTTCCATTTGTAAATTTACTTGCTTTAGCAGTTACAGACCATCCAGCACCAGTACCACGGCGATCCGAAACTTGAATAAATGGCTTTTTGGATTTAGCTGAATAAACTTCTGTTTTATTTGAAATCTCATTTACTCCGAAATCAACGGATGAAACATAATCTAATGTTAATGAACCAGCATTTCCAGTTGGTGGATCTGTTGGATCAGTAGGACCTGATGGTTCTAATGGTTCAATTGGGTTTGTAGGATCAACAGGTGTAACTGGGCCTGTTCCAGCAACAAATGTAATCGACCCTTTTGAATTACCAACGGACGATACCTCCGCAAAAGTTGAGTGAGCAGCTCCAACTAATGATGACATCCCTATTACACTAAAAAGCGCGACTTTTGTAAATTTCATTTCACTTTACTCCTTAAAAATTATTTTTTTGTTTCAACAATGTCATTATATCGCTGGAGCAAAGTGTTTCCCATGATGTTTTTTACCTTTGATTTAGGTAAAAATAATATCCTGTCTTCAATAAAAATTCACATTTAACTCTAAAAATCGCATTAAAAGGTGTTTTCCAATAGATGAAATAAACTTTCTGAATTAAGACGGAACATTAAAAGCAATAATAGTAATAAATTGGACAAAATTTTGGAGATTTTGAATGGATAAATCAACTAAACGGAAATTACAAATAATTAATATTTTAAGTAAACAAGATAAGTGGTTTAAAACAGAAGAATTAGCAAATGAGTTACTTTGTACTGAAAAAACAATTCGAAATGATTTACAGGCAATTAACACACATCTACCAAAAGGATGGCAAATTGAAACAATAAAAGGTAAAGGAATTTATATTAATAAACCGATTTCTTCATCGATTAATGAAATTCGTTCACTTTACGTAAAAAATTCATTGAGTTTTCAAGCTATTATGCTAATACAATTTACTCAAATTAAAAGTATTGCAGAATTAGCAAATGCGCTTTATACACAGCAACCAGCTGTCTATTCAGTACTTGATCGAGTTGAGGAATTATTGGGTGCCTACCATTTAACTTTAAAACGTGGCCCGCTAGAAATTGTAGGAAGAGAATTTGAAATTCGGCTATTGTGTGGTGATATACTAGATGCTTTATCGGCTTATTCGGATGATCAAGAATGGCCATTTGAAGCATTCTCATTTCAAGATATAAAAAAAGTTGTACTGGACACAACTGAAAAGTTTAAATTATTTCTATATCCTTCTACTGCCAATAAGTACGTCTATTTACTTGGAACGATGTTATATAGAATCGATAAAAAAATGCAACTTGAATTAACTGATCAATCAATCAACAAGATTTTAGAATCAAATTTTTTTAAAATTGCTAATGAAATTTGTAATCATTTAGAACATCAATATATACAACATATTTGTATGAATGAACGAATTGCGTTTTCATTATTAATATCAACCCTTCCATATTATAGTTTTGACAACATGGAAAAAAATGAATTTCTTTATTTATATCAAAATCAAGAAACAAGGTATTTTAAGGAACTCTATCACTTAGTAGAACTATTGAAGGAAAAAACAGGTATATCGTTAGATGAAGACGAGGAGTTTCTTTACACATTACATGACCAATTCCAAAGATACTCGTTCATTTTATACTCAATCGATAAAAAAGAACCATCCTATTCAATGGACCGTTATGTTAAAAATCAGTATTCAGACCTATTTAAAAATGTATCAAAAGCCTTACAAATCTGGACGAAAAAATTTTCACACCCTGAAATTACTAGAGATAAAATTGCGAAAGTTGCATTAAATGTTCAAGCTTCTAAAATCAAGTTCTCATCATCAAGGAAGAAGGTTTTATTATTAACAAGTAATGGTCCAGGGGTTCATCGTTATATTGAAACGAAATTGGTTACTGCTTTTGGACATAAAATTGATTTTATTCTTCCTAAATTAGGTGAGTTTGAATCAACAATTATAAATGAACTAAACATTGAATTTATTATTTCTGATTTCTTGCTTGAAGGGGAAATCATTCACCCAATCATTACAATTGACCCTGTTCTTACACAAAGAGATATTGATCAAATTTCAAATTTCTTAAATTCAAACTCGACATAAAAAAAGTAAGGCCAAAGTAAACCTTACTTTTTTTGTATTTTCACTATCTATTCCCCAAGTATCGTTTAATAAACTGTGCAATTTCAGCGTTCGCTTGCTTACTGATACTCGAAGCCTTGTCCATTAACTGAAAATCATGAAACATTCCTCTCCAAACTTTACATGTAACCTCTACGCCTTGAGAATTTGCTTTAGCCGCATATGCTAAAATATCATCGATTAACTCTTCCCTTGCCCCGACATGAATAAGCATTGGAGGTAAACCTTTTAAATCACCATAAAGTGGTGAGATTAAAGGATTTTTCCGATTATTATTCCCTACGTATGTATCAACAATATTGATATCATTTCCATGATAACTTGCATGAATACTATCAAAATCTGAAGTGTATAATTGGCTTTCTTTCGTTAAGTCAGTCGCTGGAGAAATCCCTACAACAGCTGTTGGATCGTTTCCATTTGAAGATTTTATTTTATTTAACAAAGCAAATGCTAAATTACCACCAGCACTATCCCCAACGATAACAACTTTAGAATTGGGACCATAATTTTTTCCTAAATAATTATAAACTTTTTCAACATCGGTTAAAGCTGCTGGATATGGATTTTCAGGTGAAAGTCTATACTGTATCGTTAGTACCCTAAAACCTGTCTCTCTAGCTAAGATTGTTCCTAAATTCCTTGAAAAACCTAGCCCACCTCTAGACCAACCTCCGCCATGTACATAAAAAACAATCTTATCTTCTGAAGATCCATCCGGAATTAACCATTCCACTTTTGTTCCTTCAATATTATCTCCCTTAATTTTAATATTTGAAGGAGTTGGGACTATTTGTTTTTCAATTTCGATTCGTTTTTGCTCTAATGATGTCGTTCTTCCTTCTTTTGCTTTTTTTATATTTAATGCTCTAAGAGCTTCTGAGGCTTTATCGGGTTTCTCATTTTGATAGATAAGGGAAGAATTACTTTCACTTTTCACAGTATTTTTTGAAGCAACTAAATAATTTCCGATTAACAAACAAGTCACTAGTGAAAGAAATAAAAAAGGTTTTTTCAAATTAGCTCCCTACTTTACTGGTATTTTATGTATTCTAATATTAAATTTTCCATTTTCTCATGAATTACTCAGAAATAAAAAAGGTGCACAGACTTGTGCACCTTTTTAGTGTATGGACTTTAAAAAGTAGGTAAGTTACTTAAATTATTTGTAGGATCACCATCAGGATAAGAACGAAGTGTTTTATGTGGATTATCTCCACGAGTTAGACCTGTGTTCACATCTTCAATTTGTTCAAGTTCTGCCATCGCAATTGCTTGCTCAATCCCGACTATTTCACCATTTTGAAATTTTACATCTGTAATATCACCATCGCCATTTTTTCGTACTGCGACGATATGTAATTTATTTGGATCATCTTGATGTTCAGGATGTCCGATACCACGATTTTGAAACGACATACCAACACACCTCCATTTATTAGACACAAAAATAGTATGTCGAGATGAAAATATGTTTATCCTTCCAATTATTACAAATAATCCTAAATAAGATTGTTAGATATTTCACAAATTATACACAGACAAATTTACACAAACAATATACGATAATTATGTAATCATTAAATCCAAACACTTTCGAAAGAAGGGAAAAATATGACTACTGTTTTAGGAATGACAAGAGAAGGAAGATTAATTCACAAAATTGGCGATGGTTATTACCGATATACAAAATTAAACAAAGACGACCTAAAAACATTAAATATACTTGTTAGTGAAGGGATGGCGACTGTCATAAAAAAAGGGACCGGATATGCGGCTCTTGTTAAACTGACTGAACAAGGTAAAATTATCAATCAAGAATGTTAACTTTAACTTTCATTGGTTGGAATAATACCCCTTTAAATAAAATCTGACATAACTAAGCATACTTAAAGGGGTATTGTTTTAATGAGGCAACTATGTTTTTGATACATTCTTTTGTGAATCATTTGTTTATGCAAATGGCATAATAGAATTGATAACGCTTATTATTGACGCCATTTATTCGCCTACTAAGCCGTCTCCATCTCGATCATCCATATATTTATAGAGCCAAGAATCGCGCGTAATTGGCATTTTAAAGCCAGCAGCTTTGGCTTCAGCAATCGTAACACTTCCGTTATGATTGGTATCCACTTTACTAATATCTTCATTACTATTTTTCGTGTTGTTTGCAGGTACATTGACTGTCTTCGGTGGAGTACTGCTCTTACCTGTCGTTTTCCTTAAATTTTTGTTCACTTCATCTGGGTTTACATTGTCAAATTCATCTGTAATGTATCTACCCTGAATTTTGTATGTGAATTTATAATGGCTAGGAATTTGCGTCTTAGTATTTGGATATCGAATTACTGCTACGAAATCAGTACAACCTCTTGCATCTCGAATCACTTTTTCCATGTAAGCTTGATCACCGTGCCTATTGAGATTACTGTTCTGAGGTGTAATGTTATATGCGTTTGAGACTCCCCCAAGTGAGTCAGCAATCACATGCCCTTTATCCAAGGTCGGACTCTCTGTACCAGGAACATTTGCTTCATCAGCGTAGTATCTACCTGATGACAAAACATGATCAGTATTCGAATTTTGAAGTGTTATCTTTTTCGCTTCAACACGTATTAGCTGACCGTATTCATTTGTATACGCCCAATATTCTCGCTCTCCAAATCCAACATCTACTTTAACATTCGGCTGTCTATCTCCTGACATATCCCCACCGTTTACTACAATTAGGGTATATTTGCTGTAATCAAATCCACCCGTTGTACCTGTTGCCTTTGAAGTGCTAGATGCAGGAACACTTTTGTTAGGTTCACTATCACTCGTTGGTTTTTCTGTGTCTCCGTCAGATGTACTCTTATTGGTTTCAACAGTCTTAGAAGCCGTGCTCGCTTTCGATTGCACTTTTTCTGACGAAGTCTGTTCAGTGATTTTTCCGCAACCCACAAATACAAATAGTAAAGTCACAGTAAATAAATTCAAAAATATTCTTTTGTTCACACTTCTGCACACCTTTCTCATTTTTCTACTCTAGAAAAATCATATTTAAACGATAACATATTTTGATCTATTGTTGGAATTTATCTATCGTTGGTTCTGAATCATTATGAAATTATCCTGCCAGTTAGTTCCATAAAAAAAATCGACTTTTTCAGCCGATCAAGTTGTTCAACTAAAGCATGCTTTAGTTGTATAAGGTTTTGAAACTCAAAAATGGAAAAATGTATAATTAGTAGCAAAAGCTATGTATGAAACAACACACAAAATTAACAGTGTTAAAGTCTTGCGATTTAGAAAAAAGATATAAAGATAAATTAAAGTAAAACTTACAAATGATATTATTTCTGGAATTCCTTTAAAATCTTCTCTAAATTGTGCACCAACAATAATTGATGCTAAAAGAAGATAAAATGCTGTGTAATTAGTTTTTTGTTTCAAAATAACCACCCTGTTGTCTTCAATTATATACTCTTCATAACTAATATTCGCCGAAAAATCAATAAGACCTTGTTCAACTAAACTGCCAGTTAGTTGAATAAGAAAATCAACAATCTACCTTAACAGAGCATAAAAAAACGCTATCTCATAATGAAGATAACGTTCTAGATTAATTTCAAATTTGTCCATTTAAAACCTGTGCCAACCCGATAAAAAACTTTAATGAATCTGGATTAGCCATCGAACCTTGGTTGACTACTTTTTCAGGAGAAAAACCTAATAATATTTTACGAATTGGAACTTCTAATTTCTTTCCACTCAATGTTTTTGGAATTTGATCAACTTCATAAATTTCATTAGGGACAAATCGTGGTGAAACTTTATATTTAATTTCTTCTTTTATTTTTCTCTTTAATTCATTTGTCAAAACAACACCATGTTTAAGTACAACAAATAATGGCATAAATGACTGACGGCCAAGTAGTTCTAGATCGATCACTAAACCTTCCATTATCTCATCAATTGACTCAACAACTCGATAGATTTCGCTTGTACCTAGACGCACTCCATGTCTATTTATGGTTGAATCTGATCTCCCATAAATGACACAACTACCTTTTTCATCAATTTTAATCCAATCTCCATGCCTCCAAATACCTGGATAAACTTCAAAATAACTTTCTAGATAACGTTCATTATTCGAATCACCCCAGAAATAAAGCGGCATGGACGGCATAGGAGATGTAATCACTAATTCCCCCACTTCATTAATTACTGATTTTCCCTCATCATCAAAAGATTGTACATGAGCCCCTAATGAACGAGCTTGAATCTCTCCAGCATAAACAGGAAGAATCGGTGAACCTCCAACAAACGCTGTGCAAACATCAGTACCTCCACTAGTTGAAACAAGCCAGATGTCATCTTTTATATTTTCATATACCCAAGAAAATCCTTCGACTGATAGTGGGGATCCTGTTGAACAAATAGACTTTAATTTAGAAAAACTATGTCTATCTTTTAGCTTGATTGCGTGCTTCTCACACACACTTAAGAATCCTGCACTTGTCCCAAAGAATGTTACACCTACTTCTTCTGCAAGGTCCCACAAAACATGTAGACTAGGATAAGAAGGGCTTCCATCAAACAATAATATCCTACTGCCAGATAACAATCCTCCAACTAATTGATTCCACATCATCCAACCAGTAGTAGTAAACCAAAAAATCACATCATCTTGATTTATTCCTTGTTCGACTACTAAGGTCTTAAGTTGCTCAACTAATATTCCACCTTGACTTTGTACAATTGGTTTAGGCAATCCTGTTGTTCCCGATGAAAATAGTATCCATAATGGATGATCAAAAGGAACACTTTCAAAAGTAAGTTCACTACTTCCCACTAATAATTCATTCCAAAAAACTATTTCGTTTTCTATTTTATATTCATCAAAATTCGCATATGGTACTAAAATTGTCTTCTTTAATGTAGGTAATTCAGACTGTAGTTCTTCAACACTTGATAACCTATTTTGAACTTTTCCATTATAAGAATAACCATCCACCGCAAATAAAATAGTTGGTTCGATTTGTTTAAATCGGTCAATTACACTACTCGTTCCAAAATCTGGTGAACAGCTAGACCAAATCGCTCCAATGCTTGCACAAGCTAAAAAGGCAATGATCGTTTCAGGGACATTAGGCATATATGCTACAACCCTATCCCCAGATTTAACACCTAATTTTCTTAAAGAATTTGCGACCAAACCTGTTTTTTCCTTAAGCTCTTTCCAACTTATTTCTGTTTTTGGAGTAATTTCTGATTGAAAAATTAATGCAGGTTGGTCTCCCTTATCATTTCGAAATACATGTTCTGCATAATTAATTTTAGAGCCGGTAAACCATTTTGCGCCTGGCATTTTTCGCTCTTCAAGAACTTGATCGTATGGTGCATGGGAAATTACATTACAATATTTCCAAACGCTTTCCCAAAAGGACTCTAATTCATCGACAGACCATTTCCATAACTCACTTTGTGTATTGAAAAATAGATTTTTTTCATTTTCGAGCCAGTTCATAAAATGGCTAACTCCAGCATTTTCAATTTGCTGCCTAGTTGGCTCCCATAATAAAGCACCTTCAGTAATCGCTTTCATTATTACTCCTCCTAAATTAGCAATCTATTCATTTTAAGGACACAGTAACTACACATAACTCAAACCTTTGGATGAAATCTTACTATCATCTTTCCATTATGTATTAACTAAATCTATTTTTCTAAAAATACTTAATATTTAAAAATTAATTATTATACTATTACACACTAAATTTACTGTCAATATCGAAAATGAATCATCGTTCACTAAAAGCCCAGTTTAATTCGGTATATTTAACTATTAATATCTGTAATTAACCAAAAAAACTTCATACTATATCCTCATAGGGATAGTGTTGATATTTAATTTGATTGAATGTAATATATTAAATGATAATCCTGCAGGTTATTATTTCCATTTTTACCACTATTTACCATAAATGTATTTTAGCTCGTATATACCCAGAGATATGGTCTGGGAGTCTCTACCTAATTCCCGTTAAGAATTAGACTACGAGGTAATTTTTACTTTATTTAGTAAAAAAAGCTGAATTTAATAAGGGATAACTATGTCACTTTGAATAGATCCTTTTAAATACTCTAATAACCTTAGACTATTTAAAAGTGCGCTCTTCTTCACCTATTTGAAGGACATTATATACCTTTAAAAATTTCAACTTTTTTGCGAACCAAGATAAAGTAGGACTTATCTCTTTAGTGGAGAATACATCCTACTTTATCTTGGTTTTTTTACGTCATTTAAATGTTTTCTTAAATTATTGTTTATAGAAGGGGTTTATTGATATGTATAAGGCCATGTATCATACTTTTGACCACCTAAGATTATCTGACAAGCAAACGCAAGAAGCTAATATTGCGTTCTTACATGACTTTAATGCAGTTTTAGAATCCCCCCATTTAAAAAAACTAGCAAAAAAAACACAGTTAATTCCCAACTCAGAGCATTGCCATAATCGTTTGTTTCATACTATTGACGTATGCCATGTTTCAGGCTTAATCGTGGAACATCTTAATAACTATTTTCAAGAGAATAACATTACACCCATAAATAAAGATTTAGTAAAGGCTATTAGTCTAGCTCATGATATTGGTCATCCACCATTTGGACATACCGGTGAACGAGCGCTAGATGAAATGATGAAAAAAATGGGTGGATTTGAATCAAATGCACAGAGCATTAAAATTTTAGTAACTAGTTCCGATAATTTTAAATTCAGAACCATTACAGCCTTAATGAAATATAAAACCAATATTCCTTTAATTAGAGAAGAATATAACGGTTTAATCAAAGGCTATTACGGGTATATGACAGACTATTTAGAACCTTTATTTTTGACATATCAAGAAAATGTCATTGAGCAATCGATTGTAGACATAGCAGATACGTTATCTTATTCCCTTTCAGATCTAAAAGATTTAATTCTATTTTATGGAGAAAATAGATTTGCTCAATTACTTAACAAATATATTACTGAAGGCGCGATGTTAGAGGAGACAATCCTTTTTTTCCCTGAAGTTAGTAGATCTGAATTACTTTATTTCATTCCAAAGATTATGGAAGACATTAAAAATAATATACTTGGGGAAATTTTACAAAATTACTGTAAGTTCACATCGGATCCACTACAATCTATTATTCATGATTTTATAGATTCATTAGTGATCAAGATAAACTATGCACAACCAATGTATAGTAAATTGAATCTTCCAATAGAAAATGAATTAAAACTTTTTCTATTAAATCAAATTACAAAGAAATGTTTCTTAGAAAGAAGTGTTAATAGAGAAATAGATAAAAAGATTACTCATAATATACAGCTCACCTACGATTATCTTTTTAACTTAATTAGTGAGGATTCTTTGTTGAAATTAGATAAGGAAATCTTACAAAAATTAATCAATATGTCTAGCCATACTGAGCGAGCACGTTTTGTTTGTGACGTAATATGTCATTTAAGTGATATGGAGATTGTAGATTTTGTAAGTAAATCTAGTAAAAAAATAATTGTAGTATAACAGGAGGAAATAACATGAGTATAAATGTAAAACAATCTGTCGAGCAGTTCAGTTTAAATAGTAAAGAGTATTATGAAAACAGATACGAATTATATGAACGATTACGAAATGATGCACCTGTTTTTTGGCATGAAGAAATGCAATCTTGGTTTATAACTAGGTACGAGGATGTGTCCAAGAATTTACTAGGAGATAAATTTATTTCAAGTAATGTAATTCCGAATAAAATGAGTAATCTCGCTGAAGGAGAAGATCAACATTTTAAAGATATAATCGATATCATTAAGACTTGGATGGTTTATAATGATCGCCCAGTTCATTCACAATTAAAAGGTTATATGAACAGAGCCTTTTTAGTTAATGAAATCGAACTTATTGCTCCTGAAATTCAGAAAATTGTTTCTACAATCGTTGATAAAGTACTTGAAAAAAACATAAGTTCATTTGACTTTGTAAAAGAGATCGCACACCCTATTCCTGCGATGGTACTTTGTAAAATGTTAGGAATTCCTGGTGAAGAAGTTGACAGATTCATTAAGTGGTCTGATGATATCGCATTATTTATGCAAGATTTCGTTGTGTCTCATGTTCCTAGTAAAGAAATTAGTGAACAAGTTAGAGGAAGTGTAAGAGAAATTTGGGCATACCTTTCAGATGCAATTGCGGAAAGACGAAAAGAAAAGAAAAATGATTTATTAAGTAGATTAATCTCTGAGACTCCTGGTGCAGATGGTGAACTTACTGATGATCAATTAATTGCTCAAACAATGCACTTAATTTTCGGTGGACATAAAATTCCTCAATTTGTGTTAAGTAATACATTACATCTTCTATTTAAGAATCAAGATGTTCTAGAAATGCTTAAAAAAGATATGTCTCTTCTTCCAAAAGTATTAGATGAAACAATGAGACTAGAAGGGCCAATCCAATATATTGTTAGACATGCTTCAAATGATATTGAGTTACATGGACAGCAAATCAAGAAAAATGATTCTGTTTATTTCTTCTTAGCTTCTGCTGGTCGAGATGAGCGAGTATTTGCAAATCCTGACAAAATGGATATAAGTAGAACAGGTTTCCGTCATGTAGCTTTCGGTGGAGGTTATCATACTTGTATAGCTGCTGCTTTTGCTCGTGTAGAGATTATGGAGATTCTTAAGGAAGTAATAACACGTTTTCCTACAATCGATTCATTATATGATTTAGAAAATCCAGAATGGACTGCAAACCCTACTTTCACTGGAATGATTCAGATGCAAGTAAAAATCTAGTATTACTAGGTTATTTGATAGGAATAGAACAAAATTCTATTCCTATTTTTTCTAAGTTAGAGGTGATTAAAAATTGAATAATTGTGAGTTTCATAATACCACCATTTTAGTTGTTCACGAAATTTATGGAATTAACAAACATATAAAAGATATTTGCGACAGTTTAAATAAGTTGGGATTTACAGTTGTCTGTCCAAATTTATTAGGTAATATAGAGAACTATTGCTATAGGGATGAAAACAAAGCTTATAAGCATTTTATTCATGAGATTGGGTTTGAGTTAGCTACTAATAAAATTATCACTCTTGCAAAAGAACTTCGAACTAAATGTGCTAATTTGTATATTTTGGGTTTTAGTATAGGTGCAACGATTGCATGGTTATGCAGTAAGTATGACGGGTTATTTGATGGAGTAATTGGATTTTATGGTTCGAGGATTAGGGACTACTTAGAGGTTCGTCCAAAATGTGAGACCTTACTAATATTCCCAACGAAAGAAAAATCATTTGACCCCGAAATTGTCATAAGTGAATTGAAAACAAAAGATAGGATCCAAGTCATTAAAATAGAAGGAAGTCATGGTTTTACCGATCAATCAACTTCTAATTATGATCAGTATGCTACTGAATATTGTTTTCAAAAAATGCGTGATTTTATTATGAAACAAAATAATAGCTTTTCCGAAACAGGAGGAATCTAATGACCGATCAAAGATGGATGTCTTTACAGTTTTTTGGGTTTTTCTTCACTTTCGGAATCTTCGTGCCTTATTGGTCTGCTTGGCTAACAACAAGTAAAGGTTTTACAGCTGATGAAGCTGGACTTATCATTGCTTTAGGATTAATAACAAGGTCGATTACAACCTTTTTTATATTTCCCTTTATAAGTAGATACTTAAATTTAGCAAGATTAAATCAAGTAGTTTCCTTAATTTCTGTTACGTTATTAATCATATTAATACCGTTTAATAGTTTAATTGCTGTAGCTTTTATTACAGTTTTACTAAGCCTTGTTTATCCAATGCCTTTAGCTATGTATGAGTCTATGGCATCTATCCTTATTCGGGAAAGTAAAATAGAGTATGGAAAGAGTAGATCATATGGTTCGATTGGCTATATTATTACTCTATCATTAACTGGAATACTAATATCTTTAAAAAGTGAAAATGTAGTTATTTACCTTTTGATTTTTGGATGTATTCTACTTTCTTTCCTTACATCCATTAAAGCTCCAATACCTTTAAAAACAAAAATAGCTTCAAATAAAGTGCCATTTTTTAAGTTATTTAAATCAAAAACATTTTTAATCGTATTAACGATCTGTGTCACCCTTCAAGCTGCACATGCAGCATATTATAGTTATGCTGTCCTTTTTTTGAAAAATATTGGGGTAAAAACAAGTTTTACAGGATTCATCTTAATCATTGCGGTAATTTCCGAAATTGCTTTCTTCTATATATCAGACTCTCTATTTAAAAGACGATCTGTACAAGTTTTATTACTGTTTAGTATAAGTGCTTCCATATTAAGATGGGTATTGATCTTTTCTTTTAACAGTATTTCAGTTTTTGTATTGTCTCAATTTTTACATTCTATTACTTTTGGGCTTACTCAATATGCCTTTGTGAAATACTTAGATGAAAACATTGAAAATAAGTACTTCCCCTTTGCTCATGGAATTTATGCAGCTCTAGGTTTAAGTTTAGGTAGCGGTATTTTAACATTAGTAAGTGGTTACCTCTACTCTATATCTCCATCTTTTGCTTTTTTAGGTATGGCATTGGTCTGTATCCCCTGTTTAGGATTATGTTACTTTTTAAAATTAACATTAGGGGATCAAAATAACTTAACAGGAGAGATAAGTGAAAATGTTACTAGTAAAAGAAAAAGTGTATAGTACTAACAAGTCTGTAAAATCTGATGAAACAATTCATACCGAAGTATTTCAAATGAATGAAGAAAAAGTGATTAAGTTGAAATTTTTAAGTTCAAATTCTCCTAGAAATCAAGGTGTCGGATTCATATCAGAAAATGGAATATCAATCAACGATGCTCAAAAACAAAAAACAGTCATTATATGGAGAAGTGAAACTCAATCAGAATTGACCTTAAAATGCTCTAGTGGCTTTTTAAATGTCTTTAATGTATGGGAAGAAGAACGAATGGTGGGATTCCATGATTTTCAGTCTGGTATGAGAATCAAAAAGGAAAATGATGTCATGTTCTACAGTTGTAATGATGCTTTTGCGAACGGTGATTTTACCTCACTAGTATTCTCGCTTCAAATATTATAAAGCTAAATAGATTGAAAAATCCCATTGGCTATCGGATTAAACAAACAAAAAAGCAGAGGATCCAAATCAACATCACTCTACTCCTCTTACGAAAATTTGCTAATTTAATTGACTAGGTTGTTTTTCAACAACGTGAAAGTAGAGTTGAATTTCTCAACTCTGCTTTTTACTAAAAATCTTATACTTCCTTTTCCATAATCCAAATCATCTTTCACTTGTGTCTATTTTTGGAAAGAATAGGAAAAACTAAATTAAGATTCGATATAGTAAACTTTTGTTCAAACTAGAAAGTAGGTATTAAACATGACTGAAGATTTTTTTGCTGATTATGAAAAATTTGTTGTTCCACCTTTATATCCATTTACAGGAGAGAAACAAAAATTTAATCCTAAAGATTATGCATCATATTACATCTTAACAGTCTCATTATATGACTCTCTTATATCAAATTGGAACGATGCGGCTAAATATAAAATAGACGTCCGAAACTGTATAGATCATGTATTAAATGATTTTAATGAAAAAAAAGGTGGTAAATATCATCTTCAATTACTTGAATTTGAAAGTGATAAATCCTATTTTGTCATCGCCTTGTCTATAAAAAATAAAATTGAAAAAGAAAAAATCAATGGAATTATATCAAAGTATATTGAACAGCTTGTATCAAACTCTTTTTATATTGGACAGAGCTGGTACTGGCTAATTGGTCAAAAAGGGAAAAGAGACCGAAAACTCTTCAATATAACAATAAAGGAATACATGCACTAGCCTTTTAATTATACGGCTTTATATTTTCTCGTTTATCTTATAAAAGGATTTTATTTGATATAATTTTTCTAGCTAATTCCTTTTTCTATTTTAAGTAATGCCCTCCCCCCTAAAATTCCCCTTCTAAATAAGTTTAACAAATCTACTTAAACGTTCTTTATATAGAACATTTGAATCTTTGTATTTTTTAACTAATACTTCATAATCTAACATTCCTACTAAAAGAAAAATGAACCAATCAACTAATCGGCTCATTTCGAAAACTAATGTCAGTTAATATAAGTTAATTTAGTCCCTTAAACCCATACTTCTCTAATATCTTCATAGACTCATCATTTTGAAGATATTCAAAGAATTTTTTAGCTTCTTTAGGTTGCTTGCTATCCTTTATTACGCCTAACGGATAAATAATTGGATCATGTGTATTGTCAGCTGCTGTTGCTACAATCTTAACTTTTGTCGATGTCAACGCATCTGTTTTATATACAATCCCTGCGTCCACATTATTTGTTTCTACATAAGAAAGTACTTGTCTAACATCCTTACCATATACTACTTTTCCTTCAATTGCTTTCCATACATTTAAATTTTCCAAAGTTTCTTTTCCATATTGTCCTGCTGGTACCGCGTCTGGCGTACCGATCGAAATTTTATCTGCTTTTGTAAGTTCTTCAAAAGAGTTAATTTCTTTTTTTGTATCCTTTGGTACAACTAAAACCAGTTCATTTCCAACTACATCTTTTCCCTGGTTCTCTTCAATTAGACCATCTTTTACTAAATTATTAAATTTGTCCTCTGCAGCCGAGAAGAAAAGATCCACTGGTGCTCCTTGAGAAATTTGTTGTTGTAATGCTCCGGATGCTCCAAAGTTAAAGTTTATTTTCACATTAGGATTTGCCTTTTCAAAGTTTGCTTTAATATCATTTAGTGCATCCTGTAAACTAGCAGCTGCTGAAATAGTTAATTCTACATTTTTTTGAGAAACTTCTTGTTTCTGAGCTGTTGACTTTTTAGCTTGTTCATTTGATGAACACCCAGATAGAATTAGTCCTAATAACATCATCGACACTATTAAAGAATAAATCTTTTTCATCCTTCATCTACCTTTCATTTATAAAATATATCTAGTTATATCTAATTATATTTAGTTATAACTAAATAAGAAATAGAATTTTAATATTTACATTAAATTTACTAGGAATATGCTTTTTAAAAGGCATTGGGTTAAAATAGAAAATGGAGGGATGTAAATGACGACGGAACTTTCCTATACAATTGAAGAAGTATCACAGTTTTTAAAAGTATCGAAATTAACCATTTATGACCTTGTCAAAAAAGGTGAATTACCTGTATTCCGTGTAGGAAGACAGATGAGAATAGCAGCAAATGACTTGGACAATTACATAAAAAACAATAAAACAAATCAAAAAACCACATTACCTGCCTCTGTTTTTGAACCTCGCAGAAGCGATCCAAAAGAAACAAACCATGTTGTTATTAGTGGCCAAGATTTAGTTTTAGATATGCTCGGTAAACAGATCGAGAAAAACTCAACCTATAAATCTTTAAGATCTTTTACTGGAAGCTTAAACAGTCTTATTTCTATGTATAATGGAGAATGTGACATCGTTAGCCTTCACCTTTTTGACGGAGATACAGGAGAGTATAATCTACCATATCTTAAGAAAATTTTAGTGGGACATTCATTTATTTTATTCAATTTACTATCTAGGAAAGCAGGTTTATACGTTAAAAAAGGTAACCCTTTAAAGATAACCTCTTGGAAAGATTTAGAACGTGAAGATATACAGATTGTAAATAGAGAGAAAGGATCAGGTGCTCGAATTCTCCTCGATGAACAGTTACGTATCAATAAGATTTCCCCTAAAAATATTAACGGATATGAACATGAAGAAAACAATCATTTAAGTGTGGCCTCCGCTGTCTCCACTGGGGTAGCAGATGTTGGAGTCGGAATTGAAAAAGCTGCTAAAATTGTAGGAATTGATTTTATACCACTCATAACAGAACAATATGATCTCGTTATTTTAAAAACCCCGGCAAATGAACGACTGATCAGAATTGTCACAGAAATTTTATCTTCAAATCAGTTTCAATCAGAGGTTGATTCCTTAGGAGATTATGATACTTCTAGAACAGGGAAAATTATATATGAGACAAATTAAAAGAAGCCTACTGAATTTGTAGCCTTCTTTTTGACGTTTATATGAAAAGTAATAATTATTCTAAAAAGACCAAATAAATTATGATCTGGTTATATATTGAAAATGCTTTATTAGAAAGAGTTAAAACATACTTACATCATACATTGTATTAACAGAAGATTTTTTATGTAAGGATTTAATTTCTTCTTCAATTTCTCGACAATTCCTTACGATTTCCTTTATATGTGAAATAATTTGTAAACATTCAAATGAAGGCACCACTTTAGATTCGTCGTCACACTCAATTAGCTTTATGCCAAATTCAACTTCTAAACTAATGATTGATTCTTTCATATCAGCTTCATTAATAAAAAATTTCTCTGCTGCAATCGTAAAGGAACCACTTTCTATCACTTCACAAAGATGACTTAATTGTTCAATTTTCATTTAGCTTCCTCCATACTCTACGATGTTCTTTATCCTGATCTAGTTTAATTATATTAAGTGTTGATGTGATTTTAATTTTGAAAAAAAGTATCAATATTGGTTTTTCTGATTAAATGATGATTTTCACTGAATAAATCGTTTATAGCTGCGTATGTTATCTCCTTCCTATATACCAACAGACCAAATTCAAATTTTATAACTCCAATAAAAAGAAACATTCTACAATAAAAATTGATTTTCCTTTGATTTAAACTTGGGTTATTTTCGCCTTGATTTTATTGAATTTTCTAGCTTGATCCTGCTAATTTCAGAAGATATGTATGTTAAATAGGCCAATATATTATTACTCAAATAGATAAACCACCTTTAACTGGTGGTTTTCTAAGGAATTCTCTATCCTCGAAATATTTTTAATTATCAAAAAGCATTTGGGGTAATTTAGTTAAAAGCTAATAATTTTACCAATGAAGCCTGATAGGCCACTATATTTCTAAGCAAAATTTAATTATTAATATAGCTTAAATCAAACTATAATTGCATATAAGAAATGATAGAAAGATAGTTAATCTAATTTGCACATTCGGGGGAATGATAATGGTTTTCTTTTATCAATTCGGAATTTTAGTTATTATTATTGGAATCGTTCTCTTCTTACTGTTTTATAAGGTCTTTATCAAAATAGGTAGATTATTTAATAATCATATTAAAAACATTAAAAAAGAAATCGGGAGAGATGAAGAGTGAACGGTTTAAGAAGTCTGATTGCAGGCGGAGTTATTATAGTTGGAGGTATTATTTACGCGATAGGCGGTATGTCCCATATTAGTGTTGGTAGCATTGGTATTGAAAAACATATGAGTGGTGAAATTACTGAAGTCCCCCAAGGCTTTCATTGGACTGGTTGGGGAGTTTCAGTACAAGAATACCCTACATATACACAATCATTAGTTTTATCAAGTGACAAGCACGAAGGTGGTAATTCTGATCAAGAATGGTCAGTAGGTACTGGAGATCAGCAAGAACTACCTGTTAATACAAACTTAACATGGAAAATTTCAACTAAAAACGTAGCTAATCTTTATCAATCAGTAGGTGGAAAAGATATTAGTTACATTAAAAATAACATCGTCAAACCTACAATGAAAAATGTTGTTAACAAAATTACGCACAAATATAGCTGGAACGACATTAAAGGTTCAAAACAAGCTGATATTACTGAAGAAATCAATACTGCACTTGATAAGGAACTTGCAAAACAAGGTATCGAAGTCGGAACTTTTGGATTTACACACGTAGGTTCTCCCGCAGGTATGGCACAGTCACAGGCACAATTAGCAACTTCTGAATTGAACGTAAAAAAGGCATTAGCTGACCAAGAAAAAGCTAAGATTGAAAATCAAACAAAAATTCTAAATGCGGAAGCAGATGCTAAATCAAATAAAATTTTATCAGACTCACTGACTCCAGAATTATTAAAGAAAATGGAAATGGATGCACGCCAAAAATGGGGTTGGGTTACTGTTCAAGGTGGGACACCTCTAGTTCAAGCAAAATAAACAAAGAACAATCTAGAAACTTTCTTCAAAGTGGTCACATTAATTTATAATTTTATTTCTCCCAAAACTTTTTAAAAATAGAATAATAAAGAAACAATCCTCTCCGCATTTAAACTCTTTCTATATTTCTAGGAAGAGTTTTTATTTATTTTAAGATTCAATAAGAACTAATTTATAAGTTTCTAAAATTTGACATAAAAATGATGAAGGAAAACTATACAAATATGTTATTCTCTAGGTGATATAAAAACAATTGGATACGTAGCTAAATATTGTAAGTTGTAATATTCAAGGTTTAGAATCCCTAATTTATTAAGTCTGGTACTATGAAAGGCTGGAACAATTAATTGTTAAATTTCTTATATCCTAGCATAATTATTTCTACTTTTTTTATCCTATATTTTGGCTATCAATTTCTAAAAGGTTCAATAACTATCCTAAAACTTCTTTATTGGATGATCTTTGGTATTTACTTTACATCTCTTATTAATTTCACCTTTTTTCCTTTTCCCTATCAAAAACTTTTAATTCAAATAATGATAGAAGATCGGTTGGGACATACTCATAATTTTATTCCCTTTAAATCGATCATAGATACCTTCAGTTCTGGCTCAATTCTACTTGTTCTAAAACAAGTAGCTGGTAATGTTTTATTATTCATACCACTAGGATTTGCATTACCTATTCTATTTTTTAATATATCAAACAGAAATACGATAGTAATAGGTTTTACACTAAGTCTTGCAATTGAATTAATTCAAGCTAGTATTGGAATGTTCCTTGGCTATAACTACAGATCATGTGATATTGATGACATTTTACTAAATACAATTGGAACAATTATAGGACTAGCTATTTATAAAACAAGTTCCACGTACTTTAAAAACTTTGAAGAAATCATAGATAAAAACCTAACTTCGTAAACCTCCTAAATTTTTAGAATATCTACACAAAAAAAATAGGGGTTGATTAGAGCAATCACCCCCTTTCACCCCTTATAGAGTAATTATTCATATTTAAGCTACAATCTCTTTTTTGCTTTGAACCGCTATATTTTTAGTAAGTAAGCTAACAACAACTAAAAATACTAGATTGACAACTAAGCCAATAACACCGATATTCAAATCTTTAATATATTGAGGTAGTGCTGGGAATAATGATCCGATTGTTGTATTACTTATAGTGACATAAGTAACTGTTGCAACCCCAGTAAGAATACCAGCGAATGCACCTTGCTTCGTTACAAAGTTCTTTTTCATTAAACTAAAGACAAGTGTCGGGAACAATTGAGTAACTAAACTGTATCCCATTAAAAGTAGAGTTACTAATGTAGATCCACCATTAAATGTGAAAAATACTGCGAATAAAGCAACCACAGGAACAAGGTATTTAGCTAAAACTGCAACCTGCTTTTCTGTAGCAGATGGTACAAATACTTTATAAATATTTTTTGATATTAAAGTAGCAGATGCCATTAGAATCATCGAACCTGGCACGATTGCAGTCAATACACCTGCTCCACCAATGATTCCAACAAACCACGGGTTAAAAGATTGTTTACTTAATTTTAATAAGGACAGATCGGCATCCGGACCTTGTAGTCCAGGAACTTGAAGAATTGCTGCAAATCCAACGAAAAACACAAAAAGCAATACAAGTTGGTATAAAGGCATGATAATCGCATTTTTACGAAATACGTTTTCACTTTTAGCTGAATAAACAGAGCCAAAAGTATGCGGCCACATATAAAATCCTAGGGCTGTTAGAAGAACCGTAGAATTAAACCAAGATACACTTAATCCCTCTTTTGGGAGATTTAAAAAACCTGGTTTAGCTTTATCAACTGCTTCAAACATCGCTTGGAATCCACCATAATAATGAATAGGTAGATAGATTCCTAGAAAAAGAACAACACCAAGAATCATAATATCCTTTAACGCTGCAGTCCATGCAGATCCATGGATACCAGAGATCATTACATAAATCGTCACTGAAATTGCACCAATCCAAATCGCAAAAGTTGGTGAAATCAATCCATAAGAAGCCTCCGAAACGATGCTTCCCAATCCTTTTAATTGTAGAACTAAGTAGGGAATTACAGCAGATACACCAACTAGTGAAACTAAAACGCCAAGGGCTTTACTTTTGTATTTACTTGCGAAAAAGTCCGGTTGAGACATTAAATTATTTTCTTTAGCATATTTCCATATTTTTGGAAGCAACCAATAAGACATAATATAAGCAAGTGCACCATAAGCAGTGATATAGTAGGTTGGTCCTCCTTTTCCATATGCCCAACCACTTCCACCTAGGAAAGTAAATGTTGTATAGATTTCACCAGCCATTAAGAGAAAGACGAAAATAGTACCAAATCCTCTTCCACCAACACTCCATTGCTCAAGATTCATGTCTTTTCCTTTCCTAGCTTGTACCCCTAGAAAAATCGATACTGCAAGAAATAGAAAAATTATAATTAATGCACTATTCATCTTATCTGTCCCCCTTTTTCGCCGAATCTAATTTAAAGATTATCCACATAACTGGTGTTGAAAAAACTGTCCATAGTACAACCCAAAAAAGGAGAAAAGGCATTCCTAATACAAATGGCTCAACGTGGTTTGCCCAAGATGAAAAGCCCAGAATAGCAATAAATGGAATAAGTGCTAATAAATGATAGATTTTCAAAAATTGTTCCCCACTTTCAATTTAAAATTTATATTAGTTTTAATATTCAGAAAAATAAAAGTTTAGATTAAGTAGATCCTTGTAAATTAAGGGTCTACTTAACCATAATTCTATTAATCTAAAAGTTTAAATGTGGCATGAACAAATAAGTTTACACCAATTTCCAAAGCGTCCTCGTCTATTGTAAAACGTGCATGATGATGCGGATAAGTAATATCTTTTTCTTCGTTTCCTGCTCCCACATAGAAGAAAGTACCTGGTGCCTTTTGTTGGAAAGCAGAGAAATCTTCACCACCCATGTTTGGCTTCATAAGGTCGAGAGTCTTTTCATCAAACACTTCAAGAATAGTTTCCTCAATAGCCTTCGTAATCTGCTCATCGTTGATAACCGGGCGATATCCGAACTCATAATCAAATTTGTATTGTGCCCCATGAGCCTCAGTTATTCCTTTTATAATACGTTCCATAAGGTCAGGAACCGATTTCCTAAGGTCGGCGTTGAAACTACGAACGGTTCCACAGATTTCAACTGAACCTGGGATTACGTTATGAGTTGTACCTCCAATAAACTTTGTAACAGAAACTACTAGATTATCAAGCGGATCAGTATTTCTAGAAACGATATGTTGAAGATTTGTTACAACTTGGGAAGCTATAGCAATCGAATCAATCGTGTCATGAGGAAGTGCTGCATGTCCACCCTTACCTTTAACAGTAAGATAGAAAGTATCTGGAGCAGCCATCATCGGTCCATAAGCTACACCTATAGTACCTAGTTTCATAGGAGCCCAAAGATGAGCACCAATTACCATATCAACTCCATCCATTACTCCTGCTTGTACCATTTCCTCGGCACCACCAGGATATAACTCTTCAGCATGTTGAAATAAAAAGCGAACTTCACCTTTGATTTTGTCTTTTAAACTAGTAAGTATTTTTGCTGTGCCTAAAAGCATTGCAGTATGACCATCGTGTCCACAAGCATGCATCACACCTGGATTTGTAGAGACAAATTCAAAAGTGTTTTCTTCTTCGATCGGTAAAGCATCCATATCTGCTCGAATTGCTAGCACTTTGCCAGGCTGAGAACCAATCAGACGAGCCATAACACTCGTCTTTGTTGGACGAGATATCTCTAAATTCCCGAAAGTTTGAAGTGTATCATACACATATTGAGCTGTTTTTTCTTCATGAAAAGATAACTCCGGATACTGATGGAAATGCCTTCTCCACTTTATTACTTCTTCTTTTGTTTGTGCTACTAAACTATTTAATGATATTGTTTGCATTATTGCATCCCCCTTTATTCATTATTAGATAACTGAAGTACAGTATGATAAAGTACATTTGCACCATCTGCACAATCTTCCTTAGAACTCCATTCTGCTGGATTATGGCTTATTCCATCCTTTGAACGGATAAAAAGCATCCCTATTGGACAGAGATTTGTAAGCTGCATGCAATCGTGCCCAGCTCCACTTGGGAGAAAAAATGGTTCCACACCAATCGTTTCACAAGCTAGTTTTGCCAAATCTTGAATCTCATTAGAGCATAATGTAGGTGCAATACGTTGCAAATCTTCAATTTGTAATCCTACACCACGCTGTTCACATAAAATTTTTGCCCCTGCTACTATTCGGTTTTCAACCTCATCACGAATTGATTCATTTACATCGCGAAGATCCAAAGTAAATTCAACCTTCCCAGGTATTATATTGATTCCTCCAGGAAACAGCTGCAATTGACCAACTGTTCCCACTGTTGTACCAGTCTTAGCTGATTCAGTTTCAATTAGCTGTATAATCTGGGAGGCAGCAACTAAGGCATCGTTACGATCGTTCATTGGAGTTGCCCCCGCATGCCCTGCTTTACCTTCAATTATGAATTTAAGCCATAACGGGCCAGAGATTCCTGTAACGATACCGACTGATAAATTATCGTTCTCAAGTACCTTACCTTGTTCAATATGTAATTCGACATATGCTTTTACTGATCCAATACTTCTGACTGACTGTTCAATTAATAATGGATCATAACCTGCTTCGCTCATTGCCTCCGCTACAGTAATCCCTTGTTGATCCTTATTTTGTAGTTCTTCCAAGGTGAGAGTTCCAGCAATTCCTCGGCTGCCAATCATTCCAAAGCTAAATCTTGCACCTTCCTCATCTGTAAAGACAATAACTTCAATTGGATGCACTGTTGTGATTCCCTGCTCATTCATCGTCTGTAGGATTTCAATCCCTGAGAGAACGCCGAGTGGTCCGTCAAAATTCCCCCCGTTATATACAGAATCTATATGTGAGCCTACCAGTACAACCGGTGCATCCTGATTAATTCCCTCTTTACGTCCAATAAGATTTCCAACGGTATCTTCGTAAACTTTTAATCCTGCTTCATTCATATAGGAAGAAAGCAGTTTTTTAGCTTTTCTCTCATTTTCAGTAAAAGATAAACGAGTAATTCCCCCAGACTCTTGTTTTCCAATGGACCCTAATTCCATAAGGCGATTCCACAATCGATCCTGATTAATCATTTGTCCTCCTATTATAAAATTAATATTTTAGGTCTATTTATGGCTATGACCATAACTATATCACTAAATATTTATTTTGTTAAGTGAAAATATTCAGAATATTATATTTAAAATAATAAAACGATAAGTTTATCTACTTATCGTCACAAGGTTATTTTATAAATGTTTCTAGGCCTTCCACGTGAATAAGGTGTTTCCTCTCCTATTACCTGAGCAATTCCTTGTTCCTCTAATTCTTTTAAAATTCTTCGCGCGCTTCTCGGCATGATTTGCATATACTGTGCTAGCTCGTGAGCTCCAATTTCACTCTTTCCAATCTTTTTAAGAATTGATTCTAGCTTACTAAGTGTCGAAATACTTAGAGATGTTTGTTCACTTATTTTCTGCAGTTCTTTTGAAACATAAGAATAGGTAATTTGTTCCTCTCTTCCCAATGGACCCGCGATCGTTTGATTATCAAGAGCAACCATCCAACTTCCTTTTCCATACTCTCTAGCATGAAATAAAGCTCTTCCGGCATGAATTTCTGCTTCATAAGCCGTTTTACCGATTCCAATTCCACAAGTAATGACTTCTTTCTTTAGTTCTTCGAGATCTTCCAAATTCGGTATAATAGAAAATTCATTCGTTATATCCTGTAAAAGCCCTCGGGTTGTAAAAATGACATATCTACCTGGACCAGCAGATTTAAGTGATCCTTGAACTTTATTAGCGTAAACAAGTAGTTTCTCTGCCATCTTAATTTCTATTTTGTAAATTTCATCAGTTGAAAAAGTATCCTTCGCCAAACCAAAATAAGAGTCAATCTCAATCATTTGAACTGCAATTTGGCTTTCTTTAAAATGTAACATCTCATAAGTTCGAAGTGCTAAATTTAGTACTGACTCAATAGCCGACTTAGCAGGAAGTACACGATAAACAGGGACACCCATTTTCTCAAGTTCGATATGTGCCGATCGAAGACATGTAACCGCTGCTTTCGTTTTCCCACTTTTCCATAACTCATAGTGGTATCCTGCAAGTACCTTTGCATCAACTTCTTCTCCTTCATAATATTTCAAATATAAATGATTGGCTTTAATCTCTGCTTCATCTAAAATACTGTTGAGTTCATCATAATGGAAGTTATCAAAGCTAATTTGTTCCATTGCAATCTGGTTATGATAGAATATTTGTAACAACGTTTTGTAGAGACTCGGTCCAGTGTGTGGCGTAAAAAACATTGGTTTGGTAATTCCACCCCAACTTTTTGCTATGGCATAAGGGACCTTGCCTGAAAAGAGCCAAATATCAAAATCATTGGCAATAGGACTTAAAAGATCAGGTATTTCCTCTTCTCGCCAATAGATAATAGGGGTACATTCAAATTCAGGGTATTCCTTTATTACAGATTGAATAACGTCAATCGAATCATCAGATCCTAGTAAACCTAAACGGATTTTTTTCATCGTTTCCTCCACTACTCTAAAATAAATAAAATTCCTAAAATGGTAATGCAACAGGCAATCAACTTAGCTGCTGTAATTTTTTCTTTATAATAAATTCTTGCTAAAAACAATGCAAATATTGGTGAAGTATAGGCTAAAGCTACAACTAGCGTTCCATTGGCAATCTTTAAGGCTGCAAACAATGCAATCCATTGGGTAATCGCAAGCACCCCACGAATCGAAAGGTGCATATTCAGTTTAGGATACCAAATTTTCGGACGATGGATTAAATAGATTATTAGGGCAATCCCACTCGCTCTGAAAAAATAAAGTGTAGGGGCATTTATCCATTGATGAACGAGCAATTGTTGTGTAGGAACCATGCTGAGTCCAGCAGAAACTGCAGCTGCAACCCCTAATAAATTCCCAGGTTTTTTTATTTCTACTAATGGAGATAACAAGTTTTTACCTCGTACGTTCAGAAAATATACACCAAGGACAATGAGCAAGACCGGAATTAAAATATGTATATCGAATCCGTGCAAAATGCTATTTGGAATAAACGTGAATAATGGAGTTAACGCAGTATACACTGCTAGTTGAGATACTTCTATTCGTCCAAGTGCTAAGAAAAATGATACATTAGACAATGCATCTAAAATAATCACAATGATTAATAAACCGATTGTAGCTGGAGTAACAGTAAAGGAATAATACCAAGGCATTACGCAGCCTAATATAATGGTGACCACTAGAAATGATGTTACTATAAAGCTATTATTATCCTTCATTTGCATGGTAATTTTTTTTGCATACAACGCATTTACTGCATTCAAAAAAGAACTGATTAATGCAAGAAAAAACATATTCCTTTCTCCTCTCTCTAGTTGATTATCTGGCTAAATGTACAAGTAAGTTTCCATAAACTTCAACTGCATACGCAATTGTTTTTTCATTAAAGTCGAATGCACAATTATGATGACCCGCTGCCAATTCAGTTCCAAATAATAGGTAAGTAGCCATTCCACCATTCTTTTGAACCTCTTTCATCATATAAGTTACATCTTCAGAAGCAAGAAAAGGCTGAGAAAGAACAATCTCACTAGTTTGTTTAACATTTGAACCTATATCGTATACAAGATTTGCAAGGTCAGCGTCACAGTCTGCGATAATCGAACGTCCTACTACTTCGGTATGTTCCTTAATCCCATATAACTGAGCAACTGATTGGATGATCCGCAATGATTCATTCTGCATATATTGATCAACCTCATTGGTCGTTCCTCTAGTTTCAAATTTTAGCTTAGCATGTGCTGGAATAATGTTTCGACCTTCTCCACCTTGAATCACTCCAACATTTATTCTTGAATCCCCTAATCCATGCCGTGAGATTGCATACAATTGCAATGTAATAGTAGATGCCGCAAGTAATGCATTTCTACCTTCATGTGGTGCTAATGCAGCATGGGCCTGCACACCTTCCAGTTCTAAATCAAACTTGGTTGACGCGAAAAAATCTGTTACGCTACAGACAAGTTGATTCTGTTTAGTTGCCGTAACTCCAATATGGCCACTAAAGAAATAATCAACATCTTCAAAGACTCCCGCGTCAACCATCGCTCTCGCACCACGTGCACCTTCTTCAGCCGGTTGAAATATAAGTTTGATTTTTCCTGATAGCTTCTCTTTCATTTTTGAAATCAATTGTGCCATTCCTAACCCAATTGCAATATGACCATCGTGTCCACAGGCATGCATATAGCCTTCTACTTTCGAACAAAAATTTTGATTCGTTGGAACATGATCTGATCCTTTATCCTCAGATATTTCCAATGCATCGATATCAAATCGGAAGGCAAGTATTGGACCAATACGCCCTGTATCCAAAATGCCAACTACACCAGTTAACCCGTCTTCCATTTTCTCAATCCAATATGAATTTGCCCCAAACGACAATGCCCGCTCTTTTGCTTCTTGAATCGTTTTTCCATCTGGGACACCCATTCTCGATTCAGGTACAATTATTTCCCTTCCTACTTTCACTTCAAATCCCAATTCAGATAAGAAATCTGCTATGAGAGATGAGGTTCGGAATTCTGTCCATCCTATCTCAGGAAAACAGTGGAGATCACGCCTAATATTGATTAAACTTCCTTTCATATTATCAACTAATTCTGATATTAATTCTTCCACGTCGTTTACCTCCTCATTGAATTATTAATTAAACAACAAGCTTCTCATTATTTACGGTTGAATTTTGGTTACGACCATAATTATAGACTATTCTGATATTTTTGAATAGAAACCTAAAATACTATTTTATTAGATAATCAACTTAATAAAATCTTTTTTATATAATCATAAAGAAGGATTTTCTTTTTTAAACAAAAAAGAGGTGCCCCTTAAAAGATTTACTTTTGGGACAACCACTTTATTCTTTTTATTCATATCTAAGCGCTTGAATAGGATCAAGCTTTGATGCCTTATTTGCTGGAAAAACACCAAATACAATTCCAACTAATAAAGAAAATACAAACGATAACAACATAACCGGAACAGAATATGCAATTGCTGTTCCTGTCATTATAGTAAATATTTTGGCACTTATTACACCTATTACAACGCCTATAATTCCACCAAGTGAACTTAATACCATTGATTCAATGAGAAATTGAAGTAGAATACTTCCGCGCTTTGCGCCAATTGCTTTTCTTATACCGATTTCTTTTGTACGTTCAGAAACCGATACAAGCATAATATTCATTATACCAATACCACCAACAATAAGTGAGATTGCAGCACTTCCGCCTAGCATTAATGTCATCGTTTTATTAACGGATGAAGCAGTTTCCATTAAATCCTCTGGACTCGAAACGCTATAGCTATCTTCATCTCCAATAATCGTAAACATCTTTTGTTCAATTCTACGTAATGTAAAATTAATCATATTTTCATTTTCTACTTTTACATAGACAGATCCAATTGAAGTAGTAGATGCCAAGCGCTGAGCTGTACTAAGCGGAACAAAAATCGTACTGTCCCCACTTGAACCTAATGAACTACCAACTGATTGAAGTACCCCAACAACTCTAAATGATGTTCCATTTACTTTAACGTATTGACCAACTGGATTTCCAAAACCGAATAATGTTCGTGCTGTGCTTGAACCTAGTACTGCTATTTTTGAGTGATTATCATTATCCAAATCTGCAATAAATCGCCCTGATTGCAGCTCCAAATCACGAACTTTTAAATAAGGTGAAGTTGTTCCTGTCACTGACACTTGTGCGTTCGTTTGTCCGTTTTTTACAGTTACTCTTCCAGAAACAGTTGGAGCTATTGCTTCTACACCACTAACGTCCTTAAGTTGATTAGCATCATCTTCTTTAAATGTTACATCTGAGCCTGTCACACTTACTGTTAATACATTTGTACCTAAGCTTCCTATTTGATCTTGCACTTCTTTCGTTGATCCCTGTCCAATCGCAACCATCACAATAACGGAGGATACACCGATAATAATACCTAGCATCGTTAGGAACGCTCTTACTTTATTTCCTTTAATGCTCTTAAGCGCCATTCTCAGTGTCTGCAAACCATTCACCACCATTCTCGTATAGCTGGCCATCATGTATTCGAACAACACGATTTGCCTGTTTTGCAACATCTAAATCATGTGTAATTAGAATAATCGTATGTCCTTGCTCATTTAACAAATTCATAATCTCCAAAATTTCCTTACTTGTTTTACTATCAAGAGCACCAGTCGGTTCATCTGCTAGTAAAATAGGAGGGCTTCCAGCAAGGGCACGCGCGATTGCGACACGCTGCTGCTGCCCCCCTGATAATTGTGTAGGTAAATGATTCGCTCGATCGACTAATCCTACTTTTTTTAACGCCGAAAGAGCAATTTCTCTTCTTTCAGCCGTCTTCATCCCTCTATAAATAAGAGGAAGTTCTACATTTTCTACTGCAGTTAACTTTGGTATAAGATTAAAATTTTGAAAAATAAATCCAATTTTTTCATTCCGTATAGTCGCTAGTTGTGAGCTCTTCATTTGCCCTACATCTTCATTATCAATCAAATATCTCCCAGAATCTGGACGGTCTAAGCATCCGATCATGTTCATAAATGTTGACTTCCCCGAACCTGATGGACCGATCACTGAAATAAAATCACCCTTTTGGATATCAAGAGATACACTCTGAAGAGCCATTACCGTTTCTCCGCCAAGTTCATACATTTTCGTCATGTTTTTAATTTGAATAATCGGCTCAAAGTTAGTCATCATTTACCTCCTTGTCCGCCACCATTTTGATTTCTTTCAAAATTTCTTCCTCCGAAACCACCGCCAGAGAAGCCACCACCTTGGAATCCTCCA
Organism: Gottfriedia luciferensis; assembly: GCF_001712755.1. Classification (GTDB taxonomy): domain Bacteria; phylum Bacillota; class Bacilli; order Bacillales; family Bacillaceae_G; genus Gottfriedia; species Gottfriedia luciferensis_B. The sequence continues at coordinate 126,768 of NZ_MDKC01000004.1, read as the reverse complement.
CCTTGCATCATAAATCCACCAGAATTACTTCTAGATTGAACGCTCGGAATTTCAATAGACTCTCCTTCACTTAATCCACTTGTAATTTCTACATTCGTATCATTTGAAATACCAGTTTTTACTGTAACTTTCTTTGTAGATTGTCCAGAATCATCTGTAGATGAAGGTACTAGTACATATTTTTCATTTCCATTTTTATACACTGCTTCTACTGGAACATATAGCGCGTCTGCTTTACTTTGTATTAAAATACTTGCTTCCGTTGACATACCAATTTTCAAACCTTTTGGATTTTTAATTTTTACAGTTACATCAAATGTCGAAACGCCATTTGTCGATGTACCTTCATTTGCTACTTTCGTTACAATCCCATCGAATGTTTCACCTTCAAAAGCACTTGCTGTTATTTTTACTGATTGTCCAACTTTTACCTTAGTGATATCTAATTCATCAACACTGATTGTTGTTTCCAAAGAACTGTAATTTGTTATATGCGCCACTGTCGTAGAACTTTGTACAGAATCTCCACTATTAACAGCAAGACTAGTAATCGTACCAGCAACTGGTGCTTGTAAAATACTACCATCTGTAAATTTCACAAGTGTTGCACCTGCTTTTACAACTGAACCTTCCTTCACATTTACAGTATCCGCTATTAAACTACTACCTCCAGTATTTCCCGTACTAGAATTATTTGAGGAACTGCCACTATCTTCTCTTGTAATTGGTAATGTAACTCCATCTTCATCTTCCATACGAATTAGTACTTTTCCTTGCGATGCTCCGCTACCGCTACTTACATAAACCTTTGTAATTTCTCCATCTTTTGGAGCCGTAACCACATCACCATTTTTAAAAGTCACAAGTGTATCACCTTTACCCACTGATTCTCCAGATGAAACACTAACACTATCCACAACAAGAATTGTATTTGCCGCAGTAACATCTTCGTCAGTATTTGCAGTTACCGAACCCGATCCAGTAACAGCTACTTCTAACTTTCCTTTTTGTGCCGTAATTGTTTGTGCTGTAGCCATCACGTTTTGGGCTTGATTTGCTTGACTCTTACTATATATAAACCAACCACTTCCTCCTCCAACAGCAACAACAATAACTGAAATAATAACCCACTTTTTCAATTTTCTTTTCTCCTCTCCAACATTGAGATTGATCTGAATATATACCCGATTATTCTTCATTGAGGTACATACGTTTTCGGAATTTCACATATCCTTAAGAACCTCTACTATCTTGTAACCATTTTAAGAAAATCAGGACTTTTCTTTCGTTTATACACCAAACTTACTCTACTATTGGTCGTTTGCATTAGAGCTTGTTTTATCTATTTTTTTACTCCTCCTAATTTCTTTTGATAAGCTCATTTTGGATTGTGTACCTTAAATTTCCCTTAACAAAAATCAATGCTTTTTAATGGGGAGAGGATATAAGTCGTATTGAAAGCAATGAAAACTGTTAATTTACGCATAAATAAATAACCACCTTCTATGTTTTTGAAAGAGAACACATTCTGTCTTTAGTTCTCTATTTTATGATTTAGACCGAGGGTTAGAAAGTATATTAATATAATAAAAATAATTTTAATTTAATTACTTATTTAAAAGATTAATTTTTAAAAAGAGAATATACAAAAAAGGCATTGCTCTTGAGCAACGCCTTTTTCACATACTATCATCCTTTAACAATTAGCATGTTATTTTAATTTCTATCTAAAAAAAATTTTAAATACATTCTTTATAATAGCTTTTAATAGCTCCATCTTCTCTTTTGAATCTATGACTTCAAATGGAACATATATTTCATGCTTTTTAAGGAGGAAATTTCTCATTTCTTTAATTTCAAAATTTAAAATTTGTTGTACTTCTTTTTGAATAGACTTCCCTCTACTAGATTCTGGATTTCCTGGATCTACATGCAGAATTAAGCAATGGTATTTTTTTTCTCCATCTAGAGTCGCAAATTTAGTAGACGCGCCACTAAAGGTAATAGGTTTATACCCTAACGACAGACTCTTTGCCGCCATTGTACATTTCATTGGACCTAAACCGTTTAAATATTTATGAAGTTCACTAAAAACGATTAATTCATTCATTCTTATTTTTCTCCTTCTAAACTGTTAATCTCTAAATAATCTCCTTCTTGAACTAAAGTATAAGAAACCACAAGTTGATCTCGTACATTTTTCCATACCCTATCAGTCACTTTAAATTCCTTACTTTGTCGCTGGAATAGATATATTTCTTCATGCATTACGAGTTCTTTAGTAAAGTAGTTTCGTATAAATAATAAATACATTATCCCTTACCGACACAGGCGTCCTTGTCTCATGCCAAAAAAGCGGATGAATCATATCACCCACTTTACATTATGAATTTAGTTCTTCCTTCAATCTCGATATATAGTCTTTTATCATTCTTGAACAATCCCTATTACTAGACATAATCCATACATATTGAAGATTTACAGCATCATAATCTACAATATCCAACATTATAATGTCATCATTCAAATTGTAATTTACCCCGTTGAAGGCTGGAACAAATGATACGCCTAAGTTTTCTTCGATCGCTTTTTTTAATGTATCAGTATTCGTAGTGGTAAATAACTCATTCATTTTGCCAAACTCCCTATAGAAAAGTTTTTTAAACCAATGAATGAATTCTCCATCATAAGTAATTAGTGTTTCGTTTATAATTTGTTGTGGTGTAACAAATGATTTTTCCGCTAATGGAGAGTTTTTATTTACCATTAATTTCATTTTTGCTTCAAATAAATTATGGTAAACTAGGCGATCATCATCTTCTAGTAAATGCTTAATAAATGGCAAAACACCGATATCACTTCGATCTTCTAAAATATCTTCAATAATATCTTGACCAGGCTTTTGAAAAATCTCGATAGTAATTTTAGGATAATCATCTCTAATAGTTGATATTGGGTTTAAAAGTACGGCAAAAAAACCTGGAGTCGTAGATATTTTCAATTTATCGTTTACTTTATTATTAATTAACTGTGCTTTTTCAATTAGTTCTTGATATTTACTAAATACCTCTATCGCAATCGAAACAAGCTCTTCTCCATCATGCGTAAGTATGGCACTATGGCCTCTACCTCTGGAACGCTCGAACAATTTGACATTTAATTTCTTTTCGATACTATCAATCGATTGACTAATAGCGGATTGACTCACAAAGAGATTTTGTGAAGCAATCGAGAAGGATCCCGTTTTGGCGACTTCGACTAGATATTCCAATTTTTCGATGTTCATAATCTTCTCCTTCTAACAACGTTATTAGTATACTACAAACTATATTTTCTTTATTATTTTTTTTACAATTATTTTAAATATAATGAAAAGCCTGTTCTCAAGTATTGAGAACAGACTTACAGTGTGAAGACAAATTCTGAATTTTTTTCCAGAGCTTTCTAATTTGTAATCTCAATTGACTTTTAACTGATTCTAAATTAACACCTTTATACTTTTTAACTGCTATAGATAGTGCTACAACCTGAATATTAAAAAATGGAGTAACCTGAACAGCAGAAGCTATCCAGGTTACCAATTAAATTAATTATCTAGACCTAATTGTTTAATAATGCTTTCTAACGTTTGACCTTTGTACGTTTTCTTAGCTTTTGGATTTGGATTTGGATTTGTTGGGTTACCAAGTCCGTAGTTGTAGTACACATAAGCAAAGTCATTAACGTCAACTGTTCCGTCGCCGTTAATATCTGCACTACGTTTATTTGTTCCCCAATACGTTTGGATCGCCAGTGCGTCCATTATGTCGATTACATTATCTTTATTAACGTCTCCTGCTGTAGCTGTATAAACATCTGAACCAATGTAACCAGATACACCATACTCTTCACCATCTAAATTTCCGTACATTCCATGGAAATCAGTGTATGTTGTAAAGTGTCCAGGGACATCAAACACAATTGACATATCATCATGAGTAATTGGTAAACCATTTACATAGAACTGACCATTCTTAGCGATTGTGCCATTATACGTTTTTCCATCTTTATCTTGAACGTACGCTTTTATTCCTGCTGTTGTATAATCTTTAGTTGTAGTACTATCGAACTGACCATTCTTAAATAATCCTTGAGCATATACATAACCACCTAAAGCAGCGAACTTCGGTAAAATCACGATTCTAGGGAATGTTCCCCAAGGTTGAGTTACACCACCATTAACGTCTGTGATTTTTGTAGAATTAAGAAGTAAACTTGAACCTAGAGTAGGTTTTTGAATATCTTGAATTTTAACTGCTACATCAACCATTGGGATGTCACCTGTTACTTCTTTAGAACCATCAAACGTAACTGTTGCTTTTACTGTAACTACTGGACCATTAACAGTATTAGCAGTAGTATTTGTTGTTGTTAAAACTCCACCTAAAGCCTCAGCTGCAGGATTTAATTTAACGCTTTCAATGCTTGTATCAACCGAATTAGCAGAAAAAGTATAAACAGCTGATTTTACTTTTGTTACATTATAAGCAGTTAGTGTAGTTGATCTTGTATCTCCAACATGTGTAATCATTTGTTTATGTCTAGTAGGACCTTGTGGCATACCATATACATATGAATACGTATCTTCAACAAGGTAGTACATTTCTTGAGCATTTGCATTCGTTCCTTGGTCGCCTCCAACGAATAGCACCTGTGTAATCGGTGAGTTTGTCTGAACTGCAACGCTGTCTGACCCGTTTCCGTTTTCATCTAATGTTAGTTTTCCATTGATTGAATTGCTGTTCCAAGCATAAGGGATACCTACTGTACCTTGATTAATGTTGATACCAGCTGCTCTCATTTGATCAACCATTTGATCATGGATAGAAGCTGTAACAGGAATTGATGTTGTACCTTTCTTGTATTCAACGAAAGGACTTCCTTCTTTTTCCCCTTGTACTTTCATTTCAAACTTATCAGGAGCAGTATTATCAATGAACAGATCTTGGGCATTCACAAATTCTTGACCATCATCATTTACACCAACAAGTTTTAGTTTGTAATGACCTTCTCTTGGTAATGTTGCAACTTTGTTGATCGTTTTGTGTTCTTTATCAGCAAACGGATAGATAAACCCTGAGAACGGAACGAAGAAATATGTTTTACCTTCTTGGTAACCCATTCCATCAAACGTATTTGCAATACCTAAATCTTCACCTGTTTTTGCATCTGAAAGAACTACTTTTACATATCTCATGTGAGAATTCAGTGTCATTGTTGCAGATAAAGATGGACTCATAATCGGACTCGTTAATTGATTTCGGTCATTCGTGAGTGAGTTACGAGAAAGAGTAAAGTCTTTAATTCCTTCTTCAACGAAATGAACTCCGAATGGAACACGATATGTTTCAGTTGAGTCGTTATGGTTTGTGTAAGTTACATAACCTTCATAGATACCCTTTTCAGCAGCTTTCGGAATTGTTAAAATTGCATTCTTAGTCACTTTGCCATATGCAGGTACTTTGAATGAAGGATCTAAGGAAACTGATACACCGTTTTTCACTGCGTCTTTTGAACCTCTTACATCTGTTTGATACGTAACTTTCACATCAAACGTTTTTGGTGTAAGGCTATTGTTCTCGATTGTCATTGCACGAGTGTTCACTAAATCTTTGCCAGTGTATGCTACATTACCGAAACTTAATGCACTTGTTGTTTCTTTGATATATTGTGTTTCTCCGTTAATCACGATTGGCGTTTTATCTTTTACTTTGATTTCTACAGAAGAATGTAAAGCTCGGTACGGGTCAACTCGTCCTGCACCAACTTCGTAAACAGAGTAAGTGTTACTTAATGGATCAGCTGTATTCATTAGTAAAGCTTTGATATCTTCTGGTTGTAGATTGTGGTTCTCTTGTTTTAATAATGCAGCGACACCTGCTACAAACGGAGTTGCCATTGATGTTCCTGACATATGATCATATGCATGGGTATAATCAGTCGGATTAGTTGGACTATGAACATATCCAGGAACAGTTGATAACACACTTACACCTGGTGCAGTGACTTCTGGTTTAATATCATAAGTTACTCGAGATGGTCCACGTGAACTGAATGATGCTAACTCATCACCTTTTGTTGTAATTGAACTTAAATCGCTAAAAGTGAATGTTGTTTTACCACTTGCGATTTGTTGTTTTAATGCAGTGCCATCTGCCATTGTTAAGTTAAATGAAGGGATGAAGTCTTGACCTTCTGCTAAATAGAAAGGCATTACACCATCAACGTTGTTGTACACAAGTATTGCAGCAGCGCCACGTAGTTTTGCTTGTAAAATTTTATCATTAATTGTATTTGAACCACGTTGAACTAATACCACTTTTCCATCTACTCGAGTATTTGCACCCCAGTAATCCCAAGATTGGCCTAAATTCACGTTTACTATTGGGAATGATTTAGATTTTAAGCTATTTAAATCATCGTCAAATCCTTTTGCTAATAACTGCATTCCATAGCTCGCAGTATCGTCGTTACCTTTCATTGTTGGGATCGTTGTTGGCACATCACTTGCACCAACTGATAATGCTAAAGCAGCATTCCCAGGATTTCCTACAGTGTACATTGCATCTCCAGAGTTACCTGCAGCAACAATAGATGTTACACCGCTTAGTACTGCATAGTTAAGTGCGATACTTTCAGGGCTTAATGGATCATTGTAAGGTGCACCTAATGATAGATTGATAACATCCATTCCATCTGTAATAGCTCTATCGATACCAGCAATGATATCATCCGTTGTTCCTGAACCACCTGGACCAAGTACACGATATGAATAAATACTCGCGTCGGGAGCAACACCTGTCGTTGAATAGTTACTGTCAGCTTTTCCACGACCTCCGATTGTACCAGCTACGTGGGTACCATGTTCAGTGTAGTAAGATTCAGCACCACCACCATTGATACTTGGTTTGCCAGCTTTTACCCAATCAGCATAAGTTGTTTCCATTGGGTCATTATCATTGTTAACGAAATCATAACCGCCTTTGTAAGCGTCTTTTAAGTCTGGGTGGTTATAGTCAATCCCTGTATCAAGAATACCTACTTTAATTCCTGCACCAGTGAAACCTTCTTTGTGTAATTGGTCAATTTTAAGATAAGAACGTTCTGCTGCCATTCCATGTGTATCTACTCCAGTAGAAGCGGTTTTTGTATCTGCTCCAGAAGCGATTTGTGAATCAGGCACTTTAGGATCATTTAATTGAATAGTTTGGTTACTATAGATTGCTTTAACTGCTCCTGATTTTACTAACTCTTTTAGTTTGTTTGCAGGAACTTGTAGTGATACACCATTGAATCCAGTTTTGAATGTACGATTGACTCTGTACGTTCCATCTGACTTTGTTTGGAATGCATTGTCTAAATCAGTTTCAAATGTTGCATGATCTGAATCTACATCACTTTGTGCTGTTGTAGAAGATAGAGATTGTCCGTTTGCTGCTGCTTCAAGTAAAGCAACTTTCTTCGGTTTGCTTTTGAACTCTACGATAACTGACACAGGTTTTGAACTATCTAAATTCACGTCGTCAGATAACTGAAGTCCTTGTGCATTGAACTTATCAATATTCTCAAGAGCTTGACGTTGTTCTGCAGTTAGATTCAATTTGCTTTCTTCGTTAGTGTTAGCGTCACTATTAGTGGTTGTGTTAAGTTTTGCTACAGCTTCATCTAATTTTGTTGGGCTTTGTGCAAATACGTTAACCATTTGTGATTGTGAAAATACGATACTAGTAGTTAGCGCGCCAACTAGTAATTTAGTTTGCTTTCTCTTCATTCCCCAGTTCTCCCCATTTATTTAATTTTTTTGTAAGAAGACTAATTGCTATAACTCTTTCGTTACGAACCAACACTTTCCGATGGATTAGCTTGGTTCGTATAAACGATATATCTTTCATAAATACCTGGATAGGTTAATGACATCCATATTAAAAATTGCTTTTTCGATTCCCATTTATCCAGTCCTCCAGAAAACAAAATATAATATTTTGATAGAATTTGATCAGGTTCAGATGTGTTCTAGCTGAAATTTACTGAACTGATAATCTATCAAATTTCGACCTCATTCGAGCTCCTTCCCCATTTACTATTATCAGTATACATTATCAGAATTTTCGAATATAATTAGAAATTTTGATAATAACGGTAAATTATAAGATTTTCTTATATTTCAGATGAAAAACTTATTTATTTATACAGAAAACTCGCCGATTGGTGAATACATAGGCGTTGTTTCACTTTAAATTCCTAAAATTGGAAAAATAAAAACCACCTAAAAATGAACTGCACCCCGATTGTTAGACACAGCTAACAATCAGGGTGCAGTTCATTACAGGTGGTTTTAGTCCTTTTCTGTTATCTCATTAATTACACTTTATTAATAACTTGTTTTGTTTCTTTTATATCCATTTTTTCCCATGGTGTTCCTAAAAACGGTAGTGTCCATCTATCTAATCCATACCATCCCGCAACTTTCCATCCTAATACTAACCAAGTAGCTAGAATAAACAAAAGGGGGTTAGTACTAAGCGTTCCAGCAAATAAATAGCTTACACTCATTAAACTACCAAAAAAAGCAGCAATTCCTGTTAGTAAACCTAAAATTAGTCCTAAACCTACAAGAACCTCACCATAAGCTATTAAATATGAAAAGAATTTTGCATTTGGTAATACTGTGTGCTTTAAAAAACTTGCATACCAACCCGTTACATCTGGATGAGGAACATTAGAATTAGCTTTAGCTAAAGCACCTTGAGTAAAGCCTTTTACTACAGCTCCAGCTTTTGCTCCAGTCCAAACATCTGAATTTATTTTATCCCATCCAGCTGAAAACCATTCGTACCCTAAGTAAATACGTATAACTAACCAAATCCAAGCAGATTTACTACTGTTAAATAAAAAATTAGAAACAGGATTATCAGAAACAACAACTTCATAGCTTCCAACATTTTTATTTTTCATTGCTTCTCGCCCTCCTGAGCGTTTTCTTATTTTATAATTTAGACATAGAAAAAAAGCACATCAAGTTTAATCAAATTTAAAAAGATTATTATTTAATGATAAATACTGGGCAATTCACCTTTTGTACTACATAATGACTGACACTGCCTAAAAACAACTCTTTTAAATTACTTAGACCACGACTACCCATCACAACAAGGTCAGCATTATTACTATTAATAAAATCCACAATCGTACAAGAAGGAATACCTTCCAAAACGAATGTTTCTGTACGATTAGGAAGTTCTTCCAGCTTTTTATTTACTTCATTAAGTGCTATTTTCGCTATCTCATATTCTGTTTGGCGTATCTCGTCTATATTCAACGTACCGTAATTAGTAACATCAACAGGTACATGAAATACTGTGATGACATTCAATTCGATACTTTTATTTTGTTTTGCTAATGTGATAGCCCTGTCCAATGCTTTTTTGCTTAATTCAGAATTATCATATGGAACTACTATTCTTGAACATACATTTAACATCCTTTTCTTCCTCCTAAATATATTATCTAAACACTTCGATATAGTCCCAATAGGATCATATAATTTAGATGTATTCACTAAAACTACATTAGATTTGTAAAAGTAGTTCGATTCTTAATATACTTAAATTCTAAAGAACAGTTTTAATAGGTATTAAATTGACCTATATAGAAATAATTTTTGAGGGAAAAGTTAGTACAAAAATGTTTAAAAATCCTAATATGTAAAAATTATCAGCTTCAATTAGAATGATCTTTCTAGTAATTTCAAAATCTTTGTAAATACATACATAAATAAAATAGCACTCTATTATCTAACAATTAATACTGGGCAAGTAGCTTTTTGCAATACATAATGACTGACACTGCCTAGAAAAATTTCCTTTAATGTATTTAAGCCACGACTTCCCATCACAACAAGATCACCGCCTTCTTGCTTAACAAAATCCACAATCGTTTCAGCAGGGTTTCCTTCCAATACATATGTTTTTGACTTGTTTGGCAGTGAATTTAACTTTTTCTCAATTTCAATAAGTATTTCATTGGCTGCTAAGAGTTCTGCCTTACGCATCACACGATAGTAAGAAACGGTATATGGTATATCAATAACCATAATAACAACCAATTCGATCCTTTTATCCTGTTTTGCTATACTCATTGCCGTTTCTAGTGCCTTTTTACCTAATTCAGAATGATCATATGCAACTATCATTTTCGAGCATACAGATAACATATAGTTCACCTCTTTCCAATAAATCTTATTCTTGCTTTGAATTTAATATCACTTTGTAATTATAAATTTGAATGAATTTCATAATTTTATTAAGTGAAAATTTCATTAGATTGTTTGAAGATTTTAATATAGCAAAAAAATAAAAAACACCATTCTAATCGAATGATGTCTTTTGATTAATCTTATTAGTGAGACTTAAAGATTTTTATTCATTTAGCGCACTTATATATCCTTTTTTGTATTAAAGAATCAAATATACTTCCGATGAATATTCTTCCCATCATAACTAAACAACACAGACTTATTCTCAATGTTCTTCTCCAAATGTACCCCTCTACCCCACAACTGATGAATATACGGCATTACCTTCTCAACATCTAATTCCATATTTTCATAGGAATGCTTCAAATAAAGCTCCCCATTTTTTAAATAATCACCTTCTTGAACAACGATGTATGGGAATCCGCTATTAACCCTACTAACAACAAGTTGATTTCTTACATTTTCCCATGCCTTATCCGTAACTATAGGAAAATAAAAGTCGATTTTCATAAATTTGAAAATCGACTTTTTAATTTATTTGATTTGAAACATTACAATTATAATATTAAAAGAAATAATTTCATATATACAACTAAATTATTCCGTGAATATTAAAGTTAATAAGCATAATAATAGACCAGCAATTGCATTAATTAAACAATTTTTTATCCATTTATTAACTGAATAATTGTTTCACGATCTGGAAGGGAAGAAATTGCACCTTTACTTGTTGTTGTAAGAGCTCCACTGGCATTTGCAAATGCAAGGAATTCTTGATAGTTTTTCTCAAATAATTCCACTAAATTAACCTGAGTTGCTTTCTTCTCAAGCAATTTGAATAAAATCCCCCCAATAAAAGCATCACCTGCACCAGTTGTATCTTGTACTTCAACTTTGAATCCTTTTGATTCAAAGTTTTTATCTTTTAAGTAAAGCTCCGCACCCTTTGAACCTTTTGTATAAATAATAGCCTTTACCTCACCCCTAAATAAAGTAGAAATTGCTTCTTCTACATCTGTAATATCAGTTATGAATTCGAGTTCTTCATCAGAAATCTTTACAATATGACTCAGAGGAATAAAATCTAAAATAGTATTTTTACATGCCTCGGGGTTTTTCCAAAGAGGAAGACGTACATTTGGATCGAAGCTAACAATTCCACCTTTTGTAATAATTGATTTTATTGCTTTTAAATGAGCTCGCTTCATCGGACTTTCAACTAAATCAACGGAACAAAAATGAAGAATATCGTTTTTTGTAAACCATTCATCTTTAACTTCGTCCTCAGTTAGTAATAGATCGGCAGAAGGATTTCTGTAAAATGAAAAGTCACGATCACCGTTTTCCCGAAGGGAAACAAAAGCTAAGCCAGTATTAGCATCAGTAGTTCTTAAAACTTTATCTGTCTTGACGCCAACGGCCGATAATTGATCACATATAAAGTCACCAAAAGCATCTTCTCCTATTTTTGTAATCATGGACGCGCTGCCACCGTACTTAGCTACTGCTGCAGCGACATTTGCAGGTGCGCCACCAGGTGCACGCTCAAAAGAAGTAACATCCTTTAAAGGTCTACCTTTCTGTAAAGGAATAAAATCAATTAATACTTCACCGATTGAATATAGTTGTCCCACTTTTCCACCTCATCACTTTTAAAGTTTCTACTTTATCAGCATCAAATTTAACATATTAAAATTTTAAAAAGTTAATAATCCCATTTCACTGCTTGAAGTTTAACACTTCCACGTGATGCAAAGAAACGAATTCCAGTGCTTTCTCCTTTTGGGAAAATCCTGCTCGTGATTACTTCTTCACCATCATTTATGAAAATCTCAACTGAAGAAACATCGACAAACATATGAATCTTAATTTTATCTTGTTTTAATTCCTGACTACATTTCCTAATCGTTCCAAAAGGAGAATCAATGGTTTTTCCAGAAAAAGTACGATCGAGTATAACCTTTTTCTCTATAACATCATAGGTCAATACCGTTTTTTCTTTTTTACTTGTCCTAAATTCAATCCCAAATTCGGATGCATCTATATTTTTAAACTCACAAATCATCTCATATGATGTTCCTGTGAAACTATTTATCATCTTTAATTCACTATTAATAATATTTTTTGTTCTAGCTTCCTGTTTACGAAGTGACTCAAGCTCCTTCACTGGCTGTTGAATTAATTTCCCATTTTGTACTGACAATTCTCGAGGAATAGTTAAACAATGCGCCCATCCATTTTGATCTGTAGGATACTTAATTTCAGGTAAACCCATCCATCCTACTAAAAGACGACGCCCTGATGAATCAATTGTAGTTTGAGGTGCATAAAAATCAAATCCACGATCAAGCTCTATAAATTCTCCATGTTCCATAACTTTTTGCAGTAGATCTAATTTTTTACCTAACACATATCCAGACTGATAAATATTCTGATACTTGTCTCCTTCTGGTTCTATACCTTGAGGTGAAAAGATGAGTACTCCTTGATTTTGTAATTCGAAGTAATCAGGGCACTCCCACATGTATCCAAATGAATCCATTTTTGTCCTAATTTCCCCTTCAAATGTCCATTTAAACAAATCTGGTGAACTATATAAAACTACACAGCCAGTTTTATTACTTCTTTGTGCTCCAATTATTGCATAAAACAATTCTCCTACCTTCCATACTTTTGGATCACGAAAATGATCTGTGTATCCATGTGGTACGTCAGAGATTACAGGGGTATCTAGTTTTGTAATCCCCCCCCTTTTACCCATTATAGCAATGCATTGAAAAGGATGTCTTACCCAATGTTCATCACGTGTATTTCCTGTATATAATAAATACAGATTATTCTTATGTTCTATGGCTGACCCTGAGTATGCTCCATGACTATCGTAGTATTTATTCGGCTTTACTCCAATTCCATCGTTTTCCCAATGTACAAGGTCCTTTGATTTAACATGATACCAATATTTTAACCCATGCACAGGACCAAGTGGAAACCACTGATAAAACAGATGATATTCCCCATTAAAATACGAGAAACCATTCGGATCATTTAAAAGCCCTGTGTTTGGTTGAATATGAAAAGATTGCCTCCATGGACAATTATCTACTTTAGATTTTAGTACAGCCAATTCTTCATTACTAACTTCTTCTAACTGGCGGTAAAGTAGTTCTTTTGTCCACTCCATTTTTTTCACTCCTTTAAAATAATAGAAGGGAAAATTTAAATTCCCCCTCTTCTTTTGAAGCGCTTATGAATAAATTGCTTTTTCGGATGACATTTTAGTAGTAGTTATTCTTTCATCTCTTTTTGCTAGTACCAATGTTACAATAAATGCTATCGAAAAAGATATTACCATTCCAACAATATACGGAATAATGCTTGTAGGTTTTATCGAAATAATACCAGGGATACCAGCTGCTCCGAGCGCAACTGCTTTTACTTTATATAACGTTACAAATGAAGAACCAGCAGACGATCCAATTATTGCACCTATAAATGGATACCTTAATTTTAAATTAATTCCAAACATTGCAGGCTCAGTAATTCCTAAAAGTGCTGAGATACCACTAGCCGAGGCAGTACTTTTAACTTTTTTATCTCTTGTGGTAAGAAAAATGGCAATTGTTGCTGCACCCTGTGCTACATTAGACATTGCTGCAATTGGAAATATGAATGATCCTCCTGTTTTACCAATATCAGCTAATAATTGTGTTTCTACTGCAATAAAACTGTGATGCATTCCAGTTATAACTATTGGTGCATAGATAAGGCCAACTATGGCTCCACCAATAAATCCAGTTGTATCGTATAACCATATTAAACCATCCGTTAATAAGTTACCTGCTGTGCGTGTAAATGGTCCAACTACCGTGAAAGTTATAATACCTGTAATAAAAATAGTAAGTAATGGAGTTAATAGATTGTCTATTGCTGAAGGAATTACTCTTCGCAAGTTTATTTCTATTTTAGCAAGAATAAAAGATGAAACGAGAACTGGTAATATACTACCTTGATACCCTACCTTTTCAATCTCGAAACCAAAAATCTTCCATACCGGAATATCATTTTTTATTAATGCCGCACCATAACCGTATCCATTTAGTAAGTCCGGATGAACCATTAACATCCCAAGTACCGCACCTAGATAGGGATTTCCTCCAAAACGTTGCGTTGCTGAAAAACCAATTAATATTGGAAGGAATACGAATGCTGCATTAGCGAACGTATTAATAAGTGAAGCTAAATCTGCAAGTGCAGGATTAGCTTCCACCAATGACTTACCCTCAATAATTAAATTCTGTGCCGTCAACACATTGTTAATCCCCATTAGTAAGCCTCCAGCGACAATGGCTGGGATAATTGGAACAAAAATATCTGAAAGTATTTTCACAAAACGTTGAAGTATATTCATTTTCTTTGTACCAGCATCTTTTACATCTTTAGTTGACATTTCTGAAATGCCAGCTAACTTTGCAAGCTCTTTATATACTTCATTTACTATACCCGCACCAAATATTATTTGATACTGTCCACCCGTAGAAAACGTCCCTTTCACTTCTTCTAGTTCATCTAATTTTTTTTGATCAATAATTTCTTCATCTTTTAATACTAGTCTTAGACGTGTTGAACAATGAGCCGCGGCAGTTATGTTCTCTTTTCCACCTATTGCTTCGAATGTCTCTTCTGCAATCTTTTTAAAATCCATAATAAATACCTCCTTTTTTTCATTGGAACCGGTTCCGAAATACATTAAAAAAACACAACACCTGGTTTGATTCTCAAAAGGAACCGGTTTCAAAATAAATCATATTTTTTGGAACCGGTTTCAACTTGATTATAAAATATTAACAATTCGATTGTCAACGCTTTCTCTTTCGATTAATTTAAATTTCGAATGTGTAACTTTATTGACATCTTCCCCATTAACTAATTTAACTATATTCCTAGCGGCCACTTGACCTGCATCTTTATAAAAATACTTAATAGTGGTTAATCCTGGATGAATCACCTCTGTAACATCGTATCCACCAAATCCTGTAATTGATAAGTCTTCGGGAATCCTTAACCCTTTTAAAGATGCAGCTTTTAAAACTCCAAGCGCTATATTATCTGTTGCGCACACTATAATTGAAGGTTTATATTTTTCAATTATCAATGTGGCCTGTTTTAAAGCTTCCATCATGCTAAAACTTGTTTCATGGAATCTTACATTGCAATCTACTACCTCCTCTAAAGCTTTTTTAAATCCTTCTTTACGTCTAACACCTA
Source organism: Gottfriedia luciferensis (assembly GCF_001712755.1). GTDB lineage: Bacteria > Bacillota > Bacilli > Bacillales > Bacillaceae_G > Gottfriedia > Gottfriedia luciferensis_B. The sequence continues at coordinate 111,209 of NZ_MDKC01000004.1, read as the reverse complement.
CAGCAATATCTTTTTCTGTAACACCTAGGAATGCAATGTTACGATGTCCCTTTAACAAAACATATTTACCCATCTCGTAACCAGATTCGTAATCTTGATGAATTAAACTATATATTTCGTGATGGAGTTGACCAACTAAGATGACAGGTATTTGTATTTTTTTAAACGCCTCTAAATGCGCATCTGTTATCTGTGTAGCCATCAAGATTATTCCAGCTACTTTTTGTCTTGCAAAGCCATAAATGCTTTCAAGCTCTCGGTCTAAATCCTGACTAGTATTTGATATAAGCATTTGACAATTTAAAGCCCTTAATTCCTCATCAATTCCAATTAATGTTTTAGCAGCCGCATATGAATCTAGACGAGGAATAACTGTGCCTATAATATTTGTTCTCTTTGCTTTGAGACTTTGTGCGAAAGTATTTGGAATATACCCAGTGTTTATAATAACATTTTCAATCTTTCTTTTTGTTTCTTCACTAACTGATCCTCCGTTAAGATAACGTGATACAGTGCTCTTAGCAACCCCAGCTAGTTTGGCAATATCAGAAATTGTCATTTCCTTCACTCCCATTAGTTGAATTTTTTCTCACAAGCATTTAACCTACCATTAGTAAATACAGAACAAACGTATGTGCTAAAAAAATTGTATTATATAATCTACTTTTTTTAAAGCTTAATTAATGCTCACAAATTAAAATCAAGTATCGTTAGCCAATCCAATTATAAGTGAAAATTTAGGAGATATGACAAACTTGTCTATTATCACAATTTATACAGCAGTAGCAAAAATTGAAAAATCTGTCGTGCTACAATTGTTTTAACTTGTTAAATATTAATTATTGCTATTCCCAAAAACACATACTTCCCCATTATTCTTTACCAATAAGCTTACTTACCAACGTTATTTTGCCCAATTAATTAGATTAAAACAAATCTTGGATGGCTGTTTATATATTATTTTAGATTTGTATTTTGTATTTTCATAGATTCTACAGTAATATTGTCGGGATTCCCAAAGGACGTTTCTTTCCATTCTTCTTTGGTATGTATACTCTTTTAACTGGTTGTGCTTGGTAAGTCTTTGCTTTCAACTTTTCAAGTAAAGACATGATATTTTCATGCAGGTTTGATTCATAGCTTTCTATTGATTCACCATCAATACCACCTGTTCCTTTATTCGCCTTAACTTGTTCAAAGCTTTGAGTTAATTTGCGGTCGAATAATAATTGACCATAAACACTGTGTAATTTAAATTTCCACTCTTGATTCATTACGTATTCCATGCCTTTCCTTGATGTTCATCCAAACGGTTTTACCTCGGTAACTTGATTGTTAACATTCCATCTTGTCCATGACTTGGAGTCATAGGTCGTTCCCCTTCCGTTCATTCGATGTTATGGTCATCAAACTACTTCTGTACTATGAGAACGTCTGACTTCTCTACCAGTTCATCATCACTTCGGATTTCCCTTATAGATTAGAACCCTGCCTGTTCGGTAAGGTAGAGACCTCACGGGGTCATCGCATTTTCCTTCAAGACATACCCTGCACCATCACGTTATAAGCCACCTTTCCTCGTTCTGACTTCTAAAGAAAATGCCATTTTAGTGGGCTTCCTCACTCTTCGAAAAGTCGCTAACTTACTCCGCCCCCGTGCTTCACACTTCTTGCATTAGGGTCTATCTTTTCGTCTACGGGTCTCTCGATTTACCGCATCTCCTTCAGACAATACCTCACGATAATGCCCTAGATTAGACTTCTCGAACTAGGTCAGTCTCCTCGAGGATGGATTTTCACCATCTGGAAGTCATTAATTTATCCTTCATTCAGTCGTCACACCGAGGTGTCGTCTCTGTCTAGATAAGCAAATGAAGGGCGCTGACTAAGTCAGCACCCTATGCGACTGCCCGTCGCACAAAAAGCCGCATATTAGCAGCTTGTGATCTTCAACTATTGCATGCTTTAGTTGAATAAGAAATTACTCTTCCAGCTTGTAAATTCATTATTGTAATCATTCAGGCACTCTTTCATTATTTTTGTATCACGAGGCAAGGCTTTTTTTAAGTCAGACCATCCAATAAAAATTATTTTCTTAGGCAGGGGTGCTACAAGACCTGTTATTGCATCCCAGAAAGCATCCCAATTTTCACCATAAAAATCTGGAAAAGATAGTTTTTCTTTAAGTAGTATATGTAAATCTTTTTTAGTTTTTATATCACTTACATCAATTGTTACTATTTCATTAGTCATTAAAACACCTCTATATTCAATACTACTTAATATATTAACATTGTTTTTCTTGTTCAACTATCCTGCCATTTAGTTGAATAAGGTTAACTTACCAAAAAAGAATTTTATACTTTCTAATCCATTAAGAAAACCACCTAAAAAAGGTGGCTCTAAATATACTTCCGATGAATATTCTTTCCATCATAACTAAACAACACAGACTTATTCTCAATATTCGTCTCCAAATGAACCCCTCTACCCCACAACTGATGAATATACGGCATAACCTTCTCAACATACTTCACATCAAGTTCCATATTTTCATAGGAATGCTTCAAATAAAGCTCACCATTTTTTAAATAATCGCCCTCTTGAACAACAATATAAGGAAATCCGCCATTTACCCTACTAACAACAAGTTGATCTCTTACATTCTCCCAAGCTTTATCGGTAACCTTATACTCCTTACCTTGGCGCTGGAATAAATACATATCTTCTCGCATTACTAGTTCTTTAGTTAAGTAGTTTCGTATGAATGAGCTATCAGACTCTAACTCTCGCACTTCAAACATTTTTTCTCTTCCGCTGCCAGGTTTAACACCTAACTCACGCATTTCTTTTGTTGGATGATTGTATCGTTCTTCAATGTCTTCAAACATACGTAATCCTAAGTAATATGGATTAATGCTTGTTTTCGATGGCTGTACAACACCTGCGTTTAGTTTTGCGTATTCGATTGCTTCGTTTGAGTCGAGGTTCAGTTCGCGCATAATACGGATGTGCCAATAACTTGCCCAGCCTTGTTTCTCTCAAAGATCTTCTTTTTTCCAACAAAAAAATTTATTAGTATTAGTCCAGCAAACAAAGATTTTAACCAATCTGAAATCCAGAAAAAATGATTTTCCTTAATTTGTCAGTAGATGTTTTATATTTAGGGTTGAACAAAAAAGCAGTGGAATTGAGTTTCCACTGCTTTTCATATTTCATGCAGATTTTAATAGACCTTTACAGTTCTTGTTGCACTAATTAATCCTTTTGCATCCTTTACGGTTACATATAAATATGTACCGGCCTTTTGCTTTGGTATATTCACCTTAAAATCCCCATAGCTATTTGCTTTCGAAGTATAAACTTTTGTACCGATTTTTACTGAAGCAATTGCATACTTTTCAGTCTTCCCGGTAACTGTTGTTGAATAATATCTAACTGAACTCACTAACGGTATATTCGGAGCAACACGAGTAACTTTTAAGGATCTAGCATTACTAACTTTTTCAGCTACGGTTGAAGTCACATTAATTGATATTCCACTGTTTTGAATTGGTATCGATACTTTGAAATTCCCTACACTATCAGCTTTAGCGCTGTATGACTTTGTGCCAATCTTAACAGTTACTACCGCATACTTTTCGGTTTTTCCAGTAACAGTTGCCGCTTTATTGTTGAGTGTGTTAACCACCGGGACATTCGGAGCAACTCTAGTAACCTGCATTTCTTTTGGTAAGCTTATATTACCTGCTGCATCTTTTGCAGTAATACTCAATTTTACACCACTGTTTTGAGTAGATATCTTGACTGTGAACTTCCCGTAAGAGTCAGAAATGCTACTATATGATAATGTCCCCACTTTCACGGTAACCGTGGCTCCTTTTTCACTTACCCCTGTTACTGTAGTAGATTTGTTTGTTACCGTACTAACTACTGGAATATTTGGAGCAACTCTAGTAATCTGCATTTCCTTTGGTAAGCTTATATTACCTGCTGCATCTTTTGCAGTAATGCTCAATTTTACACCACTGTTTTGAGTAGATATCTTGACTGTGAACTTCCCATAAGAATCAGCAATGCCGCTATAGGATAATGTCCCCACTTTCACGGTAACCGTGGCTCCTTTTTCGCTTATCCCTGTTACTGTGGTAGATTTATTTGTTATCGTATTAACCACTGGAATATTTGGAGAAATTCTTGTAACCACCACATTTTTGGACTGACTTTGGTTCTGTGCAAGATCGGTTGAAGTAACAGAAATCGCTGTTCCACTATTTTGAATCGGGATCATAATGTTAAAAATACCATTTACATCAGCAATGGCGTTGTAAGTTTTATTACCTATAACAGCTTTAACAGTTGCTCCTACTTCCGTTTTTCCTGTGATTTTTCCATCTTTATTGGTGACAGGATTAACGATTGGTTCTGGCGGTGAAGTTTTATCAATCACCGTGGTAGTTACACTTGGACTTACATTATTTGAAGCGTCACTTGCAGTCACGTATAGAACTGTACCTGCTTTTTGCATTGCTATTGGTATTGCAAAACTACCATCATTCTTTGCATAGCCATCAGAGACAATTTCTTCCCCATTTCTGATCGTGATCTTTGCCCCTGCTTCCGAGTTGCCGATGACTTCCTTTGATGCGTCAGTTAGTGGAAAATCAAAGGAAAGTTTTAACGAAGGTGCTGTCACATCCTTCACTGTTAATTGAATGATGTCACTCCTATTTTGATCTTGATCTTCTGCAAAAACTTTCATTATCGTGCCGGCTACTTGTGGTTGGAAATGTATTGAAAACATACCATCTAAAGCATAGGACGAACCAATGAGTGTTTCACCAGCAAACACTTTAATTATCAAGTTTTTGTCTGCATATCCACTAATACTAGTCGATTGATCAGTCATTTCAGTAGTTATAAGCTGTGGTGCGACTGGGAGTGCTCGGTGGATCACCGTAACAGTCTTAGCTTCACTCCTATTTCCGGACTCGTCTATAGCAATTACACGTACCTGTGAATCAGCCATTAATGTTTTAATTGCAATCGAAAAATAACCATTTTCATCTGTTATATCCTTACCGACTAATTCGCTACCAACCATCGCCACTACGGTGGATAATGGCTCGGCTGTACCTGTGATTGCTAGTTCAGTATCAGTCACTTCATTTACGCTAGGGACTTCTGGTGGCGTAGTATCCATCACTGTCACTTTCGTCATTGGACCTGTTCTGTTGAAACTATCTCTTACTATTATCGATAAGACGGTTCCGCCTCGTTGGAGTTCGATTGGAACCTGAAAACTTCCATCCGGCAGTGAATTTCCCTCACCGATCTTCACATCATTATGGTAAATTTCCACAAGGCTGTCCGCATCAGTCATGCCATTAATAGATTGGTCATGATCGCTCACGCTTGTGACGAATACGCCCAATTCTCCTTTTGGGTAGCTATTTTCAAATGGTTTATATGTATTCGAAGAGATGTCTAACTTATCTCGATAATCGACAATTCCTTGGTTAATCTGACTGGAATCTGTCACACCCCAATAATTATTTTTCCCATCAAAGATTATCCCATTATATCCAGAGATTTTCACCTTTATTCGAGGGTAACCGAAGAAATTGTTTTCGTTAATAAAAATATTTGGATTTCCACCGTCAGGTTCTCTACTATTCAAGTTAATATCTGGAGCATAATGATCAATTGGATTGATAAAGGTGTTATTTTTTATCATCACTTTACCACTTCCATTATTAACATCTAGCGTTGCTTTTTGACTAAAAAAATTATGCTCGATCACAGAGTCCAAATTAGAGGACGAAAGAAAAATGGAACCGTTTCGATATTGGTTATGTCGTAGCGTAACATTTTTTTTCATTGTGGTTACGAGGAAACCACCATTGTATGTAGTTTGATGAAAATGGTCGGCATACTCAATTTGAATCGTGCTGTTATTAAAATCAGTACCCTTTACATAAACATCTTGTAATAAAATGCGGTCTTGTTCCGTACCAACAGCCTGTAATTTACCTTTAACAGAGATCCATAACCCATTTTTTCCAATCAACTGTACACCAGGTTCTATGGTAAGCGTGACTCCCGGATAGATATCAATTATACCTGTTTGAATATAAGGGGATCCCTCTTTTGTTAATGTTCTGTTCTCGCTAATGACACCATAAATTTCGGTTCCGGTTGTCGTTTCAGCGAATTTTTTAGCTGGAAAAAGAGAAAAAAGCAAAAGTAAAACTATCAAAAGTTGGAAGTATTTTTTCATTGATTCGCTCCTTAATTTTTTAATTATATCTTAATTTTTATTGCTATCCTGTTCTTTTGCAAGATAAATTCACTTAAAATTCCAGAATATATACAAAAACTAGCGTTGGTCGACTATTTCACTGCCGTAGCTCAAATACCGAGAGTTTAAAATTTTAAATACCTAACAAAAAAATATAATCAGTATTCAAGCTGGCATCTTACCGAAAAAGAATTCTATACTTCTAAACATAAAAAAACCACCTATAAAAGGTGGCTCAAATATACTTCCGATGAATATTCTTCCCATCATAACTAAACAAAACAGACTTATTCTCAATATTTGTCTCCAAATGAACCCCTCTACCCCACAATTGATGAATATAAGGCATTACCTTCTCCACATACTTCACGTCAAGTTCCATATGTTCATAGGAATGCTTCAGATAAAGCTCCCCATTTTTTAAATAATCGCCCTCTTGAACAACAATATAAGGGAATCCTCCATTTACGCGACTAACTACAAGTTGATCTCGTACATTTTCCCATGCCTTATCAGTAACTTTATACTCCTTGCCTTGTCGTTGGAATAGGTACATATCTTCACGCATGACAAGATCTTTCGTTAAGTAGTTTCGTATAAATGAACTATCAGACTCTAACTCTCGTACTTCAAACATTTTTTCTCGACCGCTGCCAGGTTTAACGCCTAACTCTCTCATTTCTTTGCTTGGATTATTATATCGCTCTTCAATATCTTCAAACATTCTTAGTCCTAAATAATACGGGTTAATGCTTGTTTTTGATGGCTGAACTACTCCTGCATTAAGCTTTGCGTACTCAATCGCTTCATTAGAATCAAGATTTAATTCTCGCATAATTCTTATATGCCAATAACTTGCCCAGCCTTCATTCATAATTTTCGTTTCAAGCTGTGGCCAGAAATAAAGCATTTCTTCTCGTAACATAGTAAGGATGTCACGTTGCCATTCTTCTAGTTCTCTAGAATATTCTTCGATAAATAATAAGATATCTTTTTCGGGTTGTGGTGGGAATTGTTTACGTTTAATCGGGATCAAGTTTGAATCATTTTTCTTTTCTTTACTTTGATCCATATTCCATAAATCGTCATATGGTGTAACTCTTTTTTTCTCTTTCATTGGGAAATCACTTTCTAAATCATAAGCTAGTTTTGGTCGCATCAATGAAGGATCAATATGCTCTTGAATTGAGAGTACTGCATCTAGGAAATTTTCTACTTCTTGTTTTCCGTATATATGTTCATAGTGTTTAATTCGTTCAGCAGTAGCTGCCATACTTTCAACCATATCTCTCTTCGTATTTGAGAAACGAATATTATTTTTAAAGAAGTCACAGTGTGCTAAAACGTGTGCAACGATTAATTTATTTTGAACGAGAGAGTTTGTATCTAATAAAAACGCATAACATGGATCAGAGTTGATTACCAATTCATAAATTTTGCTTAGTCCCAAATCGTAATGAAGCTTCATTTTATAAAACTGTTTTCCAAAGCTCCAGTGGGAGAATCTTGTAGGCATACCGTAAGCGCCAAATGTATAAATGATATCTGCAGGACAGATTTCATAGCGCATTGGGTAAAAGTCTAGCCCAAATCCTCTCGCAATCTCTGTAATTTCGTCAATAGCATATTCCAACGCTCTATAATCACTCGCCTTCATCACACTCTCCTCCTGTCTCTTCTTATATTATTCTATGAACTAAAAATTGAATTAATGTAAAAATAGTCATATCCAAACTATATTCATTTATCTAATTCGAAATTTTTCAAAAAAACATAAACACAAAAAACGTATGAAAAAAATTCATACGGTAGTTCATTTTATTTGTGCAATGTGATTGATATAACTTCATTTTTGAATTTTTTTTTGATTAAGAAAATCTAATTAGTTTGGAGTACATAGTTTCTCCAGATTGCTTATTATTTTAATCTTATTATCCCTGTTTCAAATAAAAGTATACTTAAGTGTTGGAAAAGATTTTATCTGTAGGGGAGAATTCAGATTAAATCAATAGGAGCTTTTATATTCCGGGTACCGCAATTAATTTCCGCGAATCGCATTAAATTCCGGAAATCGCAATTAATTTCTTCGAATCGCAATTAATTTCCGCGAATCGCAATTAATTTCCGTGAATCGCAATTAATTTCTTCGAATCGCAATTAATTTCCGCGAATCGCAATTAATTTCCGTGAATCGCAATTAATTTCCGTGAATCGCAATTAATTTCCGTGAATCGCAATTAATTTCCGCGAATCGCAATTAATTTCCGTGAATCGCAATTAATTTCCGTGAATCGCAATTAATTTCCGCAAATCGCAATTAATTTCCGTGAATCGCAATTAATTTCCGCGAATCGCAATAAACTCCAGGAATAGCAATTAAAACTCCAACCTAAATACAAAAAATAACAGTAATCAATATATTTTGGGCAAATTTCATCTATTTTGAGTTCCATTTAACTTAAATTGATCAAAACCAATAAAGTATTGCTAAAATACGAAAAATCATAACACTTTACTTCCTGTTTACTTCCTGTTTCCCCTTTCATTCTTGCACTTAACCATCCTTTTTTTACCTAACCTCTACCGTAACCTTTTGTTAAATTCTCTCATGGCTAATTAATTTTTTTCGCCATAAACTATGTGTACCCTCTAAAAAGGAGGTTCACAATGCAAGTACAATCCGATTATGATTTAGCATTGTATTACACTTATTGTTGTCAATGGGATAAGCTTCTCGTGTTAATGGTAAATACGAAAGACGAACTTTTTTCAAAGCGTATCGAACATTTTCTACATGCCTTTAAATACGAGAGGGATTTAGCGATCATTGATGAAAAACTAAAAGGTATGTTCCAGCATATTGAGCATGCCACTAGAGAAGAAAGCGCAGAGGAACAATCTTTTATCTCATCATTAGAGCTTTAACTAAAAATAAATGAAAAGAGCGACTAAATAGTCGCTCTTTTTTTAGACTAATACTTCAATTTTTTCCATAAATGCTTGTTGTAAACTATCCAATTTTTGGATGCTATCTTGACGAGATTGTCCAACAATTCCAAAATAGAACTTGATTTTTGGTTCAGTTCCAGATGGGCGTAAGCATACCCATGAACCGTCTTCAAGTTGATACTTTAATACGTTTGATTTAGGTAGAAGTATTTGCTCTTTTTGTCCTGAATCTAAAGTCGTTTTCTCTTGAAGTTTATAGTCTTCAACTGTAACAACTTTTAGACCATTTATATCAACCGGAGGATTTTGACGGTAATTTGTTAAAATCGATTGGATTTTTTCTGTACCTTCAATCCCTTTTAATGTTAATGATTTTAGTCCTTCTAGGTAATAGCCATATTGCTCATATAGGCTATTTAGGCCTTCATATAAAGTCATACCTTTTGTTTTGTAATAAGTAGCAATTTCTGCAGCAAGTACTGTTGCTTGGATTGCGTCTTTATCACGAACAAATGGTTTAATTAAGTAGCCATAGCTTTCTTCATAACCGAATAAGAATGAGTATTCGTTCGTTTGCTCATATTCTTTAATTTTTTCACCAATAAACTTAAATCCAGTAAGTGTATCGATTGTTTTAACACCAAATTTTGATGCGATTACTTGACCAAATTCAGATGTAACGATTGTTTTAAGTAATAGAGCATTTGAAGGTACATCTTGTTGGCTTAATAAATAATGAAGCATTAATGCTCCTGTTTGATTTCCAGTTAGGACTACATATTCGCCTTTTTCATTTTTCGTAGCGATTCCTAAACGGTCAGCATCAGGGTCAGTTGCAATTAATACATCTGCATCAATCTCTTTACCGTAACGAATTGCATATTCAAATGCTGCGTGTTCTTCAGGGTTTGGTGATTTTACAGTTGTAAAATTTGGATCTGCTTTTGCTTGTTCTTCAACAATTGTTACATTTTCAAAGCCAACTGCTTTTAATGACATTGTTGCAGGTAGTAATGCTGTGCCATGTAATGGAGTAAAGACAATTTTTAAATCCTTACCATGTTCTTGAACTAATTCGTTATTAACAACAACAGTCTTTAGTTGCTCTACATATAATTTGTCCATTTCTGCATCTAATCTATGTATTAAGCCTTTATCAACTAATTCTTTTTCAGAAGATACTTCAATTTCTAACTCATTTTCAAATGAATTAACATATTCAATTACTTGATCAGCAGCAGCTGGAGGTAATTGTCCACCGTCATCACCATAAACTTTAAATCCGTTATATTCAGGTGGATTATGACTAGCCGTAATGACAATTCCACCGAAGCAGTTTAACTCACGTACTGCAAATGATAATTCTGGTGTAGGACGTAATTCATTGAAGACATACGCCTTAATACCATGGGTCGCAAGTGTTTTTGCTGCTTCCATTGCAAACTCAGGACTTTTATGACGAGAATCGAAAGCAATTGCAACTCCACGGTTTTTTGCTTCTTCTCCAAAGCTTTCAATATATTTTGCAAAACCAGCAGATGCTTTACGGATAGTATAAATGTTCATACGATTCGTTCCAGGCCCGATTTCCCCGCGCATTCCACCAGTTCCAAATTCTAAATTTTGATAAAAGCTTTCCTTAAGTATAAGGTGATTATTCTCAAGATTAATTAATTGTTCTTTTAGTTCTTGATCTAATGTCGGTGATTGAATCCATTTCTCATAAGTTGTTTCCCAATTCATATTGTTCTCCTCCTATACTTAATCAGAGTTTTGATTCGATAAAAGTCTTACGAACTCCTTCTATATAACAAAAGTTTACAATATTCTCACTAAAATTTCTATAAATGCACTATTTTAATCTGAATGAGATTGAAAAGTATGTAGAAAATAAAAACTAAAGGAGGGTGAGTTCATGCCAGAAATTAGATGTAGTGTTGCAAATTGTAATTTTTGGGGGCAGGGAAACTTTTGCCAAGCAGACTCAATTCTTGTTCAAACCGAAGCATACGAATACTCAAATGACTTTGATTTAACGATTCAAAATGCAGTCTTAGACGGTGAGATAACTACTTCTGCTGTACATAGTGGTGAAACTTGCTGTCATACGTTTCGACCTAAATATTAATAAAATGGTGCCATTTACATTTTCGTATATGGCACCATTTTATTAGTTTATCCGTTCACAATTACTCCACCATTAACATGAATGATTTGTCCTGTAATAAAGGAAGATTCATTGCTGGCTAAATAAAGATATGCCGGTGCGAGCTCTACTGGTTGTCCAGCTCTTTTCATAGGAGTTGTGCTACCAAACTTTGCTACTTCTTGTTCGTCAAAACTTGCTGGGATCAATGGTGTCCAAATTGGCCCAGGAGCTACACCATTAACACGAATTCCCTTTTGAGCAAGATTTGTAGAAAGTGAACGAGTAAATGTAACAATCGCTCCTTTCGTCGCAGAGTAATCCAATAATTGATCATGTCCTTTATAAGCAGTTATTGACGCAGTATTTATAATAGAGTCTCCTTGCTTCATATGTGGAAGGCAAGCTTTTGATAAAAAGAACATTGAAAAAATATTCGTTTCAAATGTTCTTTTCAATTGCTCTTCAGTAATGTCTTCTAAATTCTTTTGTGGATATTGAACAGCAGCATTGTTCACTAAAATGTTAATTTTCCCAAAGGTTTGAATTGCATTTTGAACGATTTGTTTACAAACTTCCTCTGTTCGAATGTCACATCTCATTATTTCACAATTTCCACCAAAATCATTTATAAATTTTTTTGTATCTTCTGCATCAACATCCTCATCGAAATACGGAATAAAAACTGATGCCCCTTCTTTTGCAAAAAGTATTGCAACTGCTCTTCCAATCCCACTATCTCCCCCAGTAATAATGGCTACTTTTTCCTTTAATTTACCACTTGGCGTGTAGTTTGGATCATCTGATATAGGTATTGGCGTCATTTCCTTTTCGATACCTGGTTGCTTATTTTGATGTTGCGGATTAAATTTAGTCGGAAACTGTTTCTGATTCATTTACTACATCCTCCTTTAAAATAATTCAGATTTAGCATACCCAAATCGTACTTTTAGGAATACTAAACATAGTTGAATTTGTTAAAAGCTGTAAAATTCACAAAAACTATTGCACTTTCACAATAAAACGAATAATATTAATAACTGTTGAGTATATCATTCGTATTTTTTAGCAAGGAGAACTATTATGTTTAAATTAAAAGAAGCTAACACTTCAGTTAAAACAGAAGTAATAGCTGGTTTTACCACTTTTTTAACAATGGCTTATATAATAATTGTTAATCCTATAATTTTATCTGCTGCTGGCGTCCCATTTGACCAAGCATTTACTGCAACAATCATTGCAACTTTAGTCGGAACATTATTTATGGCATTGTTCGGAAACTATCCAATTGCAATTGCTCCCGGAATGGGAATGAATGCATATTTTGCTTATTCAGTTGTTTCAAAAGCACATGGTATTTCATATCAATTGGCTTTCTCAGCTGTATTCGTTACAGGTATTTTATTCGTAATTCTATCTTTAACTAAATTTAGAACTCATTTAATAGAAGCAATTCCAAATACATTAAAACATGCAATTAGTGTTGGAATTGGATTATTTATCGCTTTTATAGGTTTACGTCTTTCAGGTATAATCGTTGCTAACAAAGATAATCTTGTAGGATTAGGTGATCTTCATTCGCCTGGAGTAGTTCTTACTTTAGTCGGAATCGCCATTACAGTGATCTTATTTGCCTTAAATGTAAACGGAGCTTTATTCTTCGGAATGGTTTCAACAGCAATCATTGCGGGCTTTGCTGGAAAATTACACATTAAAGGAAGTATTTTCTCTTTACCTAAATTACCTGAGCATATTATTGTTGCTAATCCAATAACTGCATTTTCAGATGTCGTTCATTATGGATTATATTCAGTTGTCTTTTCATTTTTATTAGTTACAATTTTTGATACGACAGGTACATTTTTGGGTGTAGCTTCACAAGCTGGTTTATTAAATAAGAAAGATGAAAAACGTACTGGTCGTGCGATGCTTTCTGATTCACTTGGTACAACAATTGGAGCTATGTTTGGTACTTCACCTACAACTGCTTATATCGAGTCTACTGCTGGTGTTGCAGCTGGAGGTAGAACTGGTTTAACGGCACTTGTTGTTGCATTACTATTCGTTTTTGCAGCATTCTTTAGCCCACTTGTTAATTCAATTTCTGATGTAGCAGCAATTACATCACCGTCATTAATCGTAGTAGGTTGCTTAATGATGGGTAGCGTTCGTCATATTGAGTGGGATAACTTTGAAGAAGCATTCCCTGCATTTCTAGTTATTATCACAATGCCACTTACATCAAGTATTGCTACAGGTATTGCTCTTGGGTTTATTACCTATCCATTATTAAAAGTCGTTAAAGGGAAAGCAAAAAATGTTAAACCAGTTATTTATATATTTGGTATTTTATTCTTAATCCAAATGGTTTTTTTCCCACATTAATATTAAATATTTCAAGGCACATGATCTTTAAAAAGATTAATGTGCTTTTTTATTTTTTTTTTAGGTACTAGCCTTTCCTTGATGGGACATCTATGCATATTTTGTTTATGTAGATTATTCAAGGAGGTGTTCTACGATGTGGAACAACCAAGATCAAGTCAACATGAACTCAAGTAGATGTAGACGTAATGACTGTGATTGTGACGATTGCAGAAGAAGACGTTGCGACTGTGATGATTGCCATCGAGATCGTTGTGATTGCCATAACCATGATTGTCACTGCAGATGCCGATGCTGTTGTACTAGAAGAAAAAGTAACTGTGGCTGTATGAATCCGTGTTTAGGTGTCGATATGGTAATGTTTGAAATGATGATGAAAAACATGATGAACAATAATAACAACAAAAATAATAATAATAATAAGGATTAATCTATCTTCTCCCTCCCCAAAAAAAAACAACCTGAATTTAACAGGTTGATCAAACTGATGCAAACGCTCGATTTCTTAGTGTTTCGCTTTTATAATATGCTTCGTACTTTGAAAGACAAGCGTTTTCAATCAGTCTAAATAGTTTAATTTTCAACATATTAAAACGACCTGATTAACAGGTCGTTTTTTCATACGATATAAAACCTAAAATTTGTTCACGAAGCCGATTAGCATCTTCATATCCTTCTTTATAAAGCTCTAATAAACGTTCTTTTTTCCGTTCGATTCGGCTAACCTTTAACTTTTGTATAGGACGAATGACTAATATATTTCCAGCTTTTTCTTGCTCCTCAATATATTCAAGTTGCTTATTATAAACTTCATACCTATTTAGTACTGCTTGAACAAGCCCTGGATAATCCTTATACTTTCTTTGCAAATACCAAGTTCCTTTTGATGGTTTTTTACGATAACCAGCATTTCTAGTCAAAACAACTATATTTTTACGGTTGCCATCTGCTTCAGATTTACCGATTGGAATCGGATCTGCAATGCCACCATCCATCAAGAAATGATCATTAAACTTAATGATTGGAGCCATTAACGGTAAAGAACTTGATGCCCGAATTATATTTAACATATCTGTTGATTCTACAATTTGATCTTTATCAAAATAGACAGGTTCTCCTGTAACACAATCAGTCGTACCAACTACAAATTTTTGCTCAGCATTATAAAACGAATTAAAATCAAATGGATCTAACTCATTAGGAATAATATCAAATAATAAGTCCATACCAAAAAGCTGCTTATTACGAATTAAATTTTTAAAAGAAATATAATCTGGATGCTGTAAAAATTCCGTATTTACTCGTTTATTACGACCATGTTGTTTTGATAGATAAGAAGTACCCATACAAGCACCCGCAGAAACACCTATCACATAAGGAATTTCTATATTTTGTTCAAGAAAATAATCAAGAACACCGGCAGTATAAATCCCCCTCATTCCTCCACCTTCGAGAACTAACCCCATTCCATTCATTTTCACAGCCCCCCTTTATTCAATTAGTTTAGGACAATCTATTTAAATATTTTATTATATGAGGTGTCGAAAGGGAAGAAATTAGAGTTGAGTACGAGACAAGGTGTACAATTTTGATTTAACTTTTAAGGTGAGAAATTCCTCGAAGCTGCTTTCGGGTAATACAATTAAATTCTGGGTATCTCAATTAAATTCTGGGTATCGCAATTAAATTCCGGGTATCGCAATTAAATTCTGAGTATCGCAATTAAATTTTGGGTATCGCAATTAAATTTCCGGTATCGCAATTAAATTCCAGGAATCGCAATTAAATTTCGGATATCGCAATTAAATTCCAGGAATCGCAATTAAATTTCGGATATCGCAATTAAATTCCAGGAATCGCAATTAAATTTCGGGTACCGCAATTTAATTGCGGGTATCGCAATTAAATTCCAGAAATCGCAATTAAATTCTGAGAATCGCAATTATAATACTCAAATTCCCCGCTCATCTCATAAAATTAATTCGTTTCCACCCTTCTTATTCAATTTTTCAAATTATTGGTTGGTTTCATTAAAAAATGCTATATAAATCACTACATTCTCACTTCTCAAACAAAAAAACAGACCCCATAAAGGTCTGTCCTCTATACTTCCTTCTTACTTCTTTTTTGTTTTTCCCGGTACAAATATTTCTTTAACACCTTCAACACTTTTCAAAGATGTAGTATGATATGTTCCTTTTGCCCAATCTTCCATTTGATCACTATACCATTTGCTTCCGAGGTTTCCGGATTGTCCTGGTCCAACTACGTTTACTGATTTACTTAAATCTGCAAAGTCTACAACAGTTCTCCATGATGCACCATGGTCTACGATTCCTTGGTCATCATATCCTGCTGCTTTAACTGTAGTTGAGCTGCCTCCTACTGGGATTGGATCTCTTGCATTAAAGAAATAGCTTAAGATTTTAATACTAGATAATGGGTGTTCGAAAGCAACTTTATGGTGATCCCCCCATTTCCACTTAGCTGCATTTTCACCGTCTGTTTTGCTAATATTTTTAATTGTTGATTTGAAGGTTTTTAATAAAAGTTTATCAATTCCGCCTTGTTCATCAACCCAGATTACTTTTTTCCCATTTAAGCTGTCACGTAGCAATTGATCGACTACGACTTTGCGGTCTCCAAATAAATCCATCATATCGTTTGAAATTTGTTGATCGAACAATGCTTTATTTATTTCAGTCATCCACAATTGGAATATGAGAGGTGAAGCTTCATCTTTATCATCTATAAAATTCCATTTTTCAAGTTCCTTTAAAGCTGATTTTTCAACAGATGATAATTGATCTTTATTTTGTTTTATTGACTTAATAAACTTCGGTGCATGCTCCTTCGCCTGTAAGTTCATTTCGTCCATTTGTAGCTTTTGCATATCTTTAACAGTCAGTTTGTCATTCTTTTTTAATACTTCCTGAATGCGTAATTGACGGTAAGGCTGTGCCCATGAATTTGAAATATGGTATGGATATGAATCATCCACTACTTTATTATTTGCAGATGAAATAAAGCCTTCCTTTGGGTTAACGATTGTTGGTAGTTCATCGTATGGAATGTATCCTTTCCAACCATAATCACTAGTCCAACCTGGGACTGGCATTAGCCCATCACCTTTTTTACGGATTGGAATTTTCCCATTCGCTCGGTAGGCAATTGTTCCGTCATCCGATGCAAATACGAAATTTTGAGCAGGAGCTTCAAATAAAGCTAATCCTTCTTTAAACGAATTCCAATCCTTTGCAACATCAAACTTTAAAACGGCTTCTAGCTCTGTTGTTGGTTGTAGTGCTGTCCATTGTAAAGAGAATACAGTATCTTTTCCAGCATCACTCGCAAATTCCGAGATCACTGGACCATGTCTCGTAATCATAACAGGTAAAACTTTATTCTTTTTACCTTTAATTTTGATCGTTTCATTTATAACCTTTGCCTTTTCCCATTGGCCATCATATAAAAATTCGTCTGATTTATTTGGATTTCGTTTTTCAATATATAAATCTTGTACATCTGGTCCTACGTTTGTTACTCCCCAGGCAATATGTTCATTATGACCAACGATGATTCCCGGCACCCCTGCAAAAATTACACCACTTACATTCATATCACCAGATTTTAATTGAGTTTCATACCAAATTGCCGGTGTCGCCAATCCTAAATGAGGATCATCTGCCAATAACGCTTTACCGGACTTAGTTTTAGAACCACTCACAACCCAATCATTACTACCATTCCAAACTGGGGGAATAACTGCACTTGCAAAGCTCTTTTCTACGTCTATTTTTGAAGTATTACTTGGAATAATATACGGATCTAAATCATTATTAGCTGGGAATAGCTCCAAAGCCTTATCCTTTGGAAATTTATTCATAGCATAATAACGAAATGCTTGTTCATTCCAGTGACCGCCTAAATCAAATGCCATATATTTACCAATTACTAGTGAGTCAATTGCCGTCCATTTAGTTGGATTATATTTTAAAATTTTAAACTCAACTGGTAGTTTATTTTCTTTTATTGCGTATTTTATGTACGCATTTACGCCTTCTGCATACCAATTTAATACATTTTGTCCATTTTTATCGTATTTGCTATAAGAAGCTTCAGCAGCTCTTCTTAAACCAAGCGTTCGAAAATATGAGTCGCGCTCCACTGTAGCATCACCAATTATTTCACTTAATTGTCCGGACGCTTGTCTCCTGCTTAAATCCATTTGAAATAATCGATCTTGTGCAGTTACAAAACCTTGCGCAACATACAAGTCATGCAAACTTTTAGCACTAATATGAGGTACTCCTTTATCATCCCTAACTACCTCAACTTTATGGTTTAACGTACGTATCGTTAAATTTCCTTTAATGCTTGGTAATGATTTTTTGGTTAAATACAAGCCGGTGCCCGCAACGATTAAGACGTTAACGATTACGATAGTTGATGTAACTTTAATCCACTTTGGAAAGCGCTTTCGATTTTTTGAGATTTCAATAGGCGCACTCATTTTTCTCCCTCCTGCTTAAACTGCATATAAAACATATACTGTATAATAATTCTGCAAGTCTTTTTGCATTCCTTCTTATGACGAATGGGGTATAATACTATTTATTAACTTTAAAGGAGTGTATGGAAATGTCATTAAATTCTTGGTTCGAAAAAGGCATGACTTTTGAAGAATATGTGGAAGCAATGAATGTAAATAAAGAAGAACTTCTAAAGATCTATAATGAAGTAACGATTCCTGAAAGTACACAAGCAAAACTTGAACAATTAAAGAATCGTCATTGGAAGGTTGTTACTTTAACTGCAGATTGGTGTGGAGATGCATTACTTAATGTACCAGTTATTCAGAAAATGATGGAAAAAGCAAATATAGATACTAGATTCCTAATTCGTGATGAAAACCTAGAATTAATGGATAAATATTTAACTAATGGTAAATCTCGTTCTATTCCAATTTTTGTTTTTATGGATGAAAAAGGGAATGAAGTAAATGTTTGGGGTCCACGTTCTGCGGAGATTGAAGAAATTGTACTTGAAATGAAAAAAGAGCTTCCAGATAAAGATGATCCTAATTTCCAAGAAAAACAAACTGCTGTTTTTAAAGCCATTCGAACAAACTTCGTTGAAGACAAAAAATACTGGAATTCAGTTATTAATAGTGTAGAAGAAAAACTATTCTCATAAGAAGAAGTACTGGTTATTTAGTTGAAAGAATTTTTCAATTAAATAGCCTTTTTATTTATCAGTTTAACAAAAAATTATATCGTAAAATTCTAATAGATTTTCACTATAAAAATAACTTACTACTCCACCCATTGCGATGAATGGACCAAAAGGAATCGGATTTCGTTGCTTTAACTTTCCGGACAATATTACGACTAATCCGTAAATACTGCCTGAAAAGCATGCAAGCATAAATGCAATAAGGTTTAGTTTCCAACCTAAAATTATTCCTAGCACACTAAATAACTTTATGTCTCCTCCTCCCATACCACCTTTACTAATCAGATTAATTAGAAGCAAAACCACGAATGCTCCTAGCGCTCCTACTATACTACTCCACCAAGGAACCAATGGAATTAAGATTCGTTCAAAACTAAAAATAAATAAAAAGATTAGTAGAATACGATTAGGGATAATCATATAGTTCACATCCGAAACAACAATAATAATTAATAAAGATATTATCGAAAGAGCAATCATTAACTCTTTATGAAAACCAGTTTCATAGATGGAAAATACAAATAACATACCTGTTAGTATTTCAATTAATAAATATAGTTTGGAAATAAGACTCCCACAACTTTGACATTTCCCTCTTTGGATTAAAAAAGAAAATACAGGTATTAATTCAAGAGAACTCAGTTTATGTCCACAATTTGAACATGAGGAACCTGGTGAAATAATCGATTTCCCAATTGGAACTCTTAACCCGACAACATTAAAAAAAGAACCAAATACTAGACCTAATACAAAAAAAGTAAAGTAGACTATTGCTATAATTACCAACCCCCTTAAAGTCATGTAACTAGTTTAGTTAAGGGTCATTATATCATTGGATCATAATCTACTTATTTATTAAAAATGAAAACTTTATGAAAGATAAAGAAAACTCAGCGATAGGTGGAGGCAAAGACGTAGTTGCACTTATATTTTATTCCTAAAAAAAGTGCAAAAAAAAAGCAATCTACCATTCTTAAGAAAAGTAAATTGCATTTATTATTATGTTTATTTAATTACGCTACCTGAGCCAGCGAATTTTGGTTTCCAATATGTATTAGAAAGACTTACTACAGCTACTCCCTTACTTGAAGTCGCTGAAATAAATGTATTATTTCCCATGAAAATTCCTACATGGCTAATACCTTTTTTGTATGTATTTTTGAAGAAAACTAAATCACCAGGAACAGGCTTTTTAACAATTGAGCTGACAGTATACATCGACGAAGCAGTTCGAGGTAATGTAGTACCTACTTTTTTGTATACATACCCTACGTAACCCGAACAGTCAAAACCTTTAGTAGATGTACCACCAAAACGATATGGCACTCCAGTATATTGTTTAGCGATTTTTGTTACCTGATTTTTCTTTGAGTATGGGTTATATGTAGATGCTGCTTGTGATTTAGTCGTAAAAAATACCATGCTCAGTAAGCATACGAAAGCTATAAGGACTTGCTTTTTCATCTCTTTCTCCCCCTTCATTGATAATGTAAGTCTAACAAAATATAATTTTGAAAGCCATTACAGGAGTGTTACAAATTGTCGAAGTGTTTGTAATACTATAAAACCTTGTAGGTTTTTGCCAAAAATATGCAGCAAAAAATGACTATCATTCGACAGCCATTTTTTAGGATATTGAGAAATTCGAACATCAATTGCCCCATTGCACTTTTTGAGATTTAATTGCAGTTTCAGCTTTTTTATTTGCACTTCCACAGATTTCCCCATGGAAAGCAATCATCCTGTACAAAGTGAAAACAGACTGTCATGTGACAGTCTGTTCAGTAAATACCATATAAAAAAATTAAATTAAGCGATAAACTCTAGCTTCAAAAGGTTTAAATTCCATATTTTCAACTAATTGATGATCTGTTAATTCAATGTTCGTTAAGCTTAATTGTGCATTCTTTTTCGTAAGTTCTTTCGGTAAAGTAAATGTTTGTTTCTCTGATGATAAATTAGTAATCACTAAGAATGTTTCTTTTTCACCATTTCGAGTATATGCATAAACAGGTTCATTTTTAACGTCTAAATATTCATACGGTGCATAAACTAGTGCTTTATTTTCTTTACGTAATGTAATCATCTTTTTATAGAATGATAAAATAGAATCTGTATCTTTTTCTTGGATTTCAACATTGATTTCATTAAAGTTATCATTCGTTTTAAGCCAAGGTTTCCCCGTTGTAAATCCAGCATTCTTTGTACTGTTCCATTGCATAGGTGTGCGAGAATTATCACGGCCTGTTTTCCATAAAATGTCCAGAACATCTTGTTCAGTTGAACCATTTTCAATCATTGTATTATACATATTTTTTGCACTTACATCATTATAATCGTTGATTGATTTGTAATGAACATTTGTCATTCCTATTTCTTGCCCTTGGTATATGAATGGTGTACCTTGCATAAAGAAATACATTACACCAATCGCTTTTGCTGAAATTTCCCAAAATGCTTCATCATCGTTTCCTAATGTACTGACTGCTCTAGGTATATCATGGTTCTCTATAAATAATGCATTCCATCCATATCCTTCTAACCCAGTTTGCCATTTAGTAAGTACTTCTTTTAAATCAGCGATCGAAGTTTCAGATTCATCGGTTTTCTTCCAAAGATCTAAACTTTCGAATTGGAAAATCATATTGAACTTACCTTCTTTTTCTCCAACCCATAGGTGTGCATCTTTCGTTGTTACACCATTTGCTTCACCGACTGTCATGATGTCATATTTATCAAATGTTTCACGTTTTAGTTCATCCAAATATTTGTGAATTCCTTCTTGATTCATGTGCATATCAAAGCTTGCCACATACTTCTCTTTCTTTGGATTTGGCATATCTGGAAAACCTGGTCGTTTTCTTATATGACTGATCGCGTCTACTCGGAAACCGTCGATTCCTTTATCTAACCACCAATTAATCATGTCATATACTTTTTGTCTTACTTCTTTGTTCTCCCAATTTAAATCAGGCTGCTTTTTTGAGAATAAGTGTAAGAAATATTCATCCGTTGCTTCGTCATATTCCCATGCAGATCCACCGAAAATACTTTCCCAGTTATTTGGCTCATGGCCTGATTTTTTTCCTTCTCTCCAAATATAGTAGTCTCTATAAGGATTATCTTTCGATTTTTTAGATTCTAAAAACCAAGGATGCTCATCACTTGTATGATTGACTACTAAATCTAAAATTAACTTCATTCCTCTTTCGTGAACATTCTCTAATAACTCATCAAAATCAGCCATTGTGCCAAACTCATCCATAATGTCCTGATAGTCTGAGATATCGTAACCATTATCATCATTTGGTGATTTGTAAAAAGGACAAATCCAAATTACATCTATACCGAGTTCTTTTAAATAATCTAATTTCGAAATTACACCTCTTAAATCACCAATTCCATCACCATTTGAATCCATAAAGCTACGTGGATAAATTTGGTAAGCAACCGCTTCCTTCCACCAACTTTGATTTGTCATAATCTCTCTCCTCCAAATATATAAAAGCGTTTTCATTATCGACTATATTAGAAGCCTTTAAAAAAATTAAGTACAATATCATTGCAACCGTTTGCACATTATTATCTTAACATTCAACTAACTATAGTTCAATAACTGAAATTAAGAGCCAGCTTGCACTTTATTAGAAATTCCTATTTTAACTCCCTTATGCTGCCTTATTTAAAAACCGTTTTCCCAAAAAGCAAAAAAAAAAGCAACTTAGGATATCCCTTAAGCCGCTTATAGTTCTAATTTCTTTACATCCTTTACCTTTGCTGAAGGATGTATTTGAACATCTTCTGTATATTCAACTAGGTCAATTACACACTTTGGTCCAATTGTTACAGCATCGCCTCGTACTACACTCGCTGTTGTATAATCAATCTTTACAGCACTTCCCTCAATTACATCTGATTTAAAGTTCAATCGATTGTTAAAAAGTTTAGTAAAAACACGTGAAAATATATTATTGTCATCGAATCGACTAATTTCAATTGTTTCTCCACCAATTTCAGGTATATAGCTAAATCCATTATGAGGTAAATAGCCAAATCCCCCATGGGTAATTTTTACATTTTCAGCATTTAATAAACCATTCATTGATAAGTGACCTTTAGCTGTAAATACTTCACATTCAGATCCTTTTTCTGTAGAAAGTGACCCTTTTACAGTAATTACTTCAGCTTTCACTATTCCTGTCGTTTTCATTGAGCCTGAAACATTAATACTTTGAACATTTAAGTCGCCCTTTGTTTTAAAGCTACCGCTAACATTTACATCTCCACCAGAAACTTTTCCATCAATCGAAGCCGAGCCACTGACACTCATTTTTTTTGCATCAACATCACTTAAACATTTAGCGCTCCCACTGCAATTAAAATAATCAGTTTCTACTTTTCCATTAAATTTTGCTGAGCCACTTACTTTCACTTCATGACAAAAAATATCACCAAGTATACGTCCGCTTCCACTTATTCTAACGTCATCATATTTGCCAGTACCAATTGTTCCAGAACCGTTAATAATTGCATTCTGCTTTGATTGAACGCTCACTATAATCTCTCCTCCATAATTTATTTAATCGATTTATTTAAATAGTTCGAGAGAGTAACATTGATTAAGATCGAATCCTTTTGATCAACAAACGTCTCATGTTGATTTCCAATAATCCATGTACCCATACCAAATTTTCGAATATAAATGACAGTCGCATCATCCAAGTTAATTTGGTTTTTATGCGTCTCAACCAAATTTAAAAATTGTTTTATTTCTTCTATTGTTACACTACCATTTGAAAGCCACTCGTTTACAAAAAGTAACGAACATAGTTGAACCGTACTTAAATGCTCTAATTTAGTATTTGGAAAAAGTGATTGATATATTTGTACGACTTGTTTAGGGATTTGCTCCAAAGATAAAGTAGCATTCCCACGATCAGAAACGATTTCTTCATTGACTGAAAACACTCTAGCAATATCATCTAATGATTGATCATCCTTCAACTCTTTTATTTTTTCAATCCGATCCAAAATTCTCTGTTTTGGAAAAAACGTTTCCTGCCCAGTAAAGCTTGATTTTTTCATAAACCACTCTTCCGGAATGATGTTTTTCCTTTTCCATCGATAAAGCTGTCCGTACGATATGCCTGTAAGTTGTAGTAAATCTTTTTTGGAAATTAATTCTTCACCCATATGACATTCCTCCTGACACGAGTATAACAAAACAATGTTTTATTGTAAAGTATTCCATCGTAACACTTTCGATACAACATTTATACAATTTCACAACAATATTATGCGTAACAATGTTTTAATTATAGTCATTTTTGAAAAAAAATACCCAAAATCCATTTATTAATGAATTTTGAGTAGTAATCTCGTTCTTAATCTATCTAGTTAGAATGAGCCTTTTCCTTAGATCCTAAATTAAATCCACATCTTCTTTCTCAAGAACTACACTTACTTGATATTCCTTTAGGTTAATTGTTCTCTCGCTCGTAAATTTAACCCCTTCGTTTTGGAGGAAATGCTTTTGTCTTAAAAATCCTTCTTCATCTTGAATTCCTATTTCACCTTTAGCATTTATAACTCTATGCCATGGCAATTGGTATTTTTGGCCCATCGAGTGTAATATTCTTACAACCTGCCTAGCTCCTCTTGGACTTCCGGCCAATTTTGCAACTTGACCATATGTCATTACTTTTCCTCGTGGTATATTTTTAATAATTTCAATCGCTCTACTTGTAAAAGATTCCATTTTTTCCCCTTCTAATATTTACATTTTGGGCTATTTTATATTAATTTTACCACACAACTTATTATGCCTATTTATTAATAAAATAGTGTCCATTCTTCTATTAAAGAATAATCTAGTTAGTAGATTTAAATATAATCGGGAGGATGATAGTGAATTGAATGCTAATTTTTTAATAGCTTTACGAGAAGGCCTTGAGGTTTCCTTAGTAATCGGGTACTTACTCATTACTTTAATTCAGAGTAAAAAAGAGCATTTAATTAAGTCAGTAGTTTACGGAACAATACTTGGCGCAGTAGTTAGTATTTTTGCTGGATTTTTCATATTTACGACATTCGGTGAACTAAATGGAAATGTTGAACATACTATTGAAGGTGTAATCCAATTAATTGCAGCATTGCTAATCTTCTATTTTATTTACTGGTTAAGTAGTCAAAGTAGCATGAATATTTCAGATAAACTAAAATCAGAATTTAAAATTATAGATAGCAGTATTTCATTATTTTTCATGGCAAGCGTATTTGTGATTCGCGAAGGCTTAGAGCTAGTTCTGTTTGTTTTATCAAATGCACATACAATCGCCTTTGTTGGTATGATTTCTATTTTTTTAGGAATTATTGCAGCTATTTTAATTGCATATTTATTTATCAAAACTACAATTAATTTAAATATTAAAGTGATTTTTACTTTGCTGGGTATTCTATTAATTTTCTTTGGCGGTAAAGTATTTTCTGAAGGTCTATTCTCCTTTATTGATGCTACACCACTAGTTGAACAAATCGTCTACTATGGATTCGTCGTCGTTTCACTATTTATTTTATTTAAAAACAACATCCTATCTTTTTTCAAAAAATAAGATAGATTTATCTAAAACGCCCGTCTTAAAATACTTCAATTATAGAAGAAAACCTTTTTGATCTGGGTTTTCTTCTTTATTCTAGTTACACTTTTTGCACTTAACATCACTTTTCTGTATAGTTTTTCACATTCATACTATAATATTTTTATAAGATAAAGAAAGGTCGGTTACAATGAAAATTAAAATTTCCGAAGATGCATTAAAATGGTTTCAAGATGAGATGAATGTAAAAGAAGGAGATACAATTCGTTTTTTCGCGCGATACGGGGGAAATAGTACAATACATAAAGGTTATTCTTTAGGTGTTACAAAAGAACAGCCTGTGGACATCGGGGAATCAATTACGGTTGATAACGTAGTCTATTTTATAAACGAAACAGATTTATGGTATTTTAAAGATTATAATTTAAGTGTAATTTTAAATGAAAATAATGAATTGCATTTTGATTATGAACCTAAATAATAAATGGAGCTTAGGTAGCGTTTGTGCCTAAGCTCTTTTTTTATTTTTGGTTCTGTTGAAGTAGATTGTTATAACTTTGCATTAAAAGAAATTTTGATATTTCATCGCAAAATAATAAACAAGAGTTAAAAGAGCTAAAATCGAAAAGTTATAAAAGCTAAACCTTATAAGGTACATTTTACTTTTTTGTGGATCTCTCTTTATAAAAAATTTAAATGAAATTACACTTGCAAGGGAAGCAACAATCGTACCAAGTCCACCTAAATTCACACCTACTAATAAAGGCTGCCAATTCACCGAGAATTTTGATAAAAAGATCGCAGCTGGTACATTGCTTATTAGTTGGCTTAAAATGATGGAACTGAAAAAGATTGATGTGGGACTTTTGAGATTTTCGATGGCAAATGTGTGTACTACATTTAATTCCGATATGTTTCCTATAAATATAAAAAAACAGATAAAAGTAAGAAGCAATAAATAATCAATTTTCTTCAATAATTTTATATCAAGTATACATGCGGTTGAAAGTGCGATGATGAACGCAAGTTTGTAGCTTAAAAAACCTAGTATGGATACAGATATAATGCCAAATAGTATTCCCCATAATGTTGCCTTTTTTTTATTTTTTATAGGAATATATGGAAGATCCATTTCCAATTTTTTACTATTTAATCTCTGATTAAAAAAGAATAACAGAACAATTCCTAGCACCACTAATAGAATAATTGTTGTAAAAAATTGTATTGGCCTTATTCCATAGTAAGTAAATATGAAAAGATTTTGAGGATTTCCCATTGGAGTTAGGCTGCTTCCGATGTTAGCCGCAATTGTCTCTAATATAATAGTATCTAACATAGAAGTTTCTATAATCCTACTAATTATAAGTGTTAATGGTACAAATGTTATTAATGCCACATCATTCGTTACAAGCATGGAACTAAAAAAGCATAATAAAATTAGGATTGCTGAAACACTTTTACTATTATGACATTTACTCAGTATAGAAATGGCGAACTTATCCAATAACTTAAGTTCTTCCAGAGCCTTAACTACGAGCATAAGATTAAATAAACTTACTAATACTTTAAAATTTATATATTCTAGTTTTGGTGGATGGAATAAACAACTTACAATTGCTAACAAGAGTGATATGGTAAGTACAATGTCTTTTTTTAAAATTCCAAAATTCAATTTCAATTTTTTTTCGGTTTCCACATATATAGATTCTTTCATAATCCCCCTCCAGTACTATCAATTCTACTACACACCCATGTTTCTTGCATTTGAAACTTCATTGCACTTAAAAAATACCACCTTTTCCATTAAATTACAGAAAAATTGGCGTTTTTTTTTGTTGAGGTGGTATTGATTTGTTTTTGACTTGATTCGCATGTATTGGAGCAATAGGAGATATCGTATTATTAATAAATGGTACTTTTTATGATTAACTCTGATACGCTTCAAAGGGGTGGAATTAGTAAGGTATTTCCCTAAAGGTTATCTTATAAGACAGCCTGTTTTTTAGTTTAAATACAAAAGAGTGCCCCACTATATGTGTGAGGCACTCTTCTTCAATTATTCTTCAATCTTTTTCTTTTTGCTTACTAATTTATAAATAACTGGAATGATGATTAGTGTTAAGAATGTTGAAGTTGTTAAACCACCAATTACAGTTACTGCTAATCCTTTCGAAATTAAGCCTGATGTTGAATTTGAAAGGGCCATTGGTACTAAAGCAAGAATTGTCGCTAATGCTGTCATTAGGATTGGACGTAATCTTGTCTTTGAAGCCTCAATTAATGCGTCAGTTACCTCTAATCCATTTTTACGGTTATGTTCAACTCGGTCTAATAATACAACCGCATTTGTTACTACTATACCGATCAACATTAATAGTCCGATCATTGCACTCATTGAAAGTGTTTGCTTACCAATAAATAGCGCTAAGAAAGCTCCGACTGGTACGAAGATTAAAGAAGTTAAAATAACAAACGGTGTTCTTAACCCACCAAATGTCATGCTCATGATTAAGAATACTAATCCGACAGCAACTACCATCGCTATTCCTAAACTGCTAAATCCATCTGAAATCATATCTAAACCGCCGCCAATTTTCATATCGACGCTTTTTGGTAAATCAATTTTATTTAAATGACTAGTTACATCTTTTGTAATTGCTGCAGTATCTTTACCTTTTACTTCTGCGCTTACTGATGCAAACATTTTTCCATCATCATGGTTGATTGAAACTGGTGCATCCTTTTGAGAAATAGTTACATAGTCTTTAATTTCTTTCGGACCTGTTGCAGTCATAATCTTAATTTTTTCAATATCTTCTTTTGAAGTTGCTTTAGTTTTATAACCTACAGTAAGCTTATTTGTTTCGCCGTTTAAATCGTAATCACCGATTTCAACGTCGTTAATTTTTTCATTAATAGCTCCCATAACTTGGAACATTGAGATATTTTCATCGCGTGCTTTATCGTTTAATGTAATTTCTAATTTAGGTTGTACATCTTTTAAATTATTAGAAACATTTTTCAGACGATCATCACTATTTAATTCTTTTTCAATTTTTGAAGCTGCATCTTTTAAATCATTAAAGTTTGCAGAATATAAATTTACATCAATATTGTTCCCTGTTGGAGGACCATTTTGAGAAAGTTCTTTTGCTGTAATTGTTGTACCTTTTACTTTCGCATCAACAATTGAAGGAACTTCTTTATTGATTTTTGAAAGTTCTTTATCCATGTTCTTTCCGTCTTTTAGATTGATTTGGAAGATTGCTTTATTTTTGCCACCATCCATATTCATCATAAAGTCACGTTTACCACCAACAGTAGCTTGTACACTGTCAATTTTGTCTGAATTTGCAAAGTATTTTTCTAATTCTTTAGCTACTACATTTGATTGATCCACCGTACTATTTGATGGAAGAGTTGCTGTCACTTGAAGTGTTTTATTTACACTACCAGGTAAGAACGAGAATCCTAATAAAGGAATCATCGATAATGAACCAGCTAATAAAACGATAGATAATAAGATAACAATCCATTTACGTTTTAATGCCGAACGAAGTAACTTTTCGTAACCTCTCATAAAACGAGTATCATTACTGTGTTCTTTTAACGGTTTTGATAAGAATTTTGCTCCTAATGTTGGAATTAAAATGATCGCAACAATTAGAGAAGTTAAAATCGAAACGACTACTGAAATAGCAAATGGTCTAAAGAATTCTCCAATAATACCACTTACAAATGCTAAAGGTAAAAATACTACTACAGTTGCAAATGTAGATGATGCAATGGCACCAATTACTTCTTTAGTTGCATATAATGCCATCTCTTTTTTCTTATATTGATTACCCTTTTGTTGTTTCCATCTGTATATATTTTCAATTACAACGATACTATCATCAACAATACGTCCAATTGCAACAACTAGACCACCTAAAGTCATAATGTTCAATGTATAACCTAATGAATTTAATACTGATATTGTTGCAAAGATTGAAATTGGTAATGATAAAATTGAAATGATTGTCGCTCTAATGTTTCTTAAGAATAACAGAATAACGACTACTGTAAATAACGCACCTAATAGACCTTCTTTAATTAAAGAACTAACGGATTTCTCGATTTCTTTACCGTTATCCATAATGACATGTGTTTCTACATTATTGTCTTTCTTAAATGATTTAATTTCTTTTTTAACAGATGTTGCTACATCCGCTGTATTTGAATCTTGTGTTTGAGAAACTGATAAAATATAACTTTCTTTACCATTATATCTAGAAATTTGGTCTTGAACCGAAACTACTTTTACATCTGCAATGTCAGCAACAGTAACATTTTTTGGCGTTACTGTTTGTGCTTGTCCAGCACCTCTACCTAGTTGTGCACCTTGAGTCATCGTACCCATTTGTGTACTTTGAGCAGCTGCACTAGATAAAACTGTTTTTTTGATTTGATCGACTGAGTTTAATGTACCTTTCATTCGAACAGAAACTGTTTTTCCATTATTCTCAACAGATCCTAATGGCACTGCATAATCTAGACCTTGAATTGCCGTTTTAATTGTATCTAAAGATATCCCTTTTTCTTCTGCTTTTTTATTATCTACAACAATTTGAATTTCTTCATCCTTTGTTCCTTGAAGACTTACATCACTAACACCAGTGATTTTTTTAATTTGAGGAAGTAAATCTTTTTCAATTGATTGTTGTAAATCTTTTTCTTGACCGTTATTTGCAATTGCAACTTGATAAATAGGAGCAGAATCCATCGCAATACGTTGAACTGTCGCTTCTGCTTTATCAGGTAACTTTGTTTTATTGATTACATTATCAACGTCTTTTTCAATTTTATCCATATCCGTTCCAAAAGGATAAATCATAAAGATTGAAGCCATATTTTCACTTGAAGTACTTGTTAACTGATCATAGTTTTCAAGCTTCATTAAACCTGATTCGATTGGTTTAGTGACCTCAGTTTCTATATCCTCAGATGATGCACCAGGGTATACTACCTGTACTGCAACAGCTGGAAATGAAACATCAGGAAATGTTTCAATTTGTATTTTTTGGGCAGAATATATTCCCCCTATTAAAACAAGAACACTTAATATAATAACTGATATTGTGTTCTTCAAACTTAATTTCGTTAAGCCTGCAAACATAATATATCTATTTCCCCTTTCGATTCGTTACAATTCTAATACGTGATTAGTTTATCAAATCTATATGAACAGAATATGAACAATTAAGAACATAATTTGAACTTTTTAAGTTTACAAGTTTTTCGGAAGGATAATCGTAAAGCTAGTTCCTTTACCAACAACACTTTCAACTTCTATTTTCCCATGATGTATTTCAATAATTTTTTGTACAATCGAAAGCCCAAGCCCGGTTCCTTTTTTATTTCTAGAACGGTCAGCTTGATAAAAGCGTTCAAATATCCGATCAATATCATCTTGACTTATTCCTAGCCCACTATCGCTTATGAGGACGTGAATAGTATGATCTAGTTCTAAAACATCTACTTTAATATACCCAGCTATACTTGAGAACTTAATCGCATTTTGAAGTAAATTAATCCATACTTGTTCAAGTAGTAAACGATCTGCTACTATTTCTGTTTGTGGTAAATTTAAAACTAATTGAAGCTTATTACTTTCCCAATGTGGCTCTAATGCCAAAATAATTTTTCGAATTTGTTCATCTAATTTGTAAGTCGTTGGCTGGAATGGGTGTTGCTCAGAATCTAATGAAGCTAGCTTTAATAATCTTTCACTCATCATAGAAAGACGTTCACTCTCTTCTTCAATAATGGATAAATAATGTTCTTTTTTCTCTTCAGCTAACTGCTTATTTCTTAAAACCTTTGCAAAACCCTTAATCGATGTTAACGGTGATTGAATTTCATGAGAAACATTTGACACAAATTCACTTCTCATTTCTTCTAGATTGTTTAATTTATTCGTCATCAGATTAAAGTTTGAAGCGAGTAGTCCAATTTCATCCTTACGTTTAATCGTTACTTGAACGTCATAGTTGCCTTTAGCCAGTTCTTTTGTGGCACGTATTAGCTCTTTAACTGGCTTTACTAGTAACTTAGCAACAAATAAAAATGTTACTGACCCAATGATTAAAGTTGTAAGCAAACTAAAAAATAAAACTCTCCGCATTTTAAAGAACCCACGATCAATATTGGGCTGAATAAATAAAGCATATCGATGACCATCTTTTTCAAAAGGTAGACCGATGAGATATCCTTTTGTTTGAACATCTCTTTTGTTTAGTACACTTAATATTTGTTCTTTTTTTATGTTCTTCTTTTTTAGTGCGGTATTTTTCAAAACAATTTTACCGGACTCATCATACAGTGATAGATAAAAATTTTTACTAAGAATTTGTAAGGTCGCATCTACTCCATTTTGATTATCTTGTTTAGAATAGATGGAAATAAAATTTTCTCCAACATCAATTAAATCACCTTGTACCTCTGTTTCAACATGTTTTATAAAGTATTTTGAAGCGATAAAAAAAGTAATAACTAAACTCAACAAAATAACTGAAATAAAGATTAAAACCAATCTTGTATACATGCTTTTCATGCGTGATTTTCCTCTAATTTATAACCTAAACCTCTTATTGTAACGATTTCGACAGTAGCCTTTATCTCTCTTAGTCGCTCACGTACTCTTTTTATATGCACATCAACTGTGCGTTCATCTCCTTCATAATCCAGTCCCCATATTTGCTCAATCAAATCATTTCTCGTAAAGATTCTTCCAGCTTGACTTGCAAGCTTCAACAATAATTCGAATTCCTTTAATGGTAATGTAATCGATTGATCATTCGCCGAAATTTCATATTTAATTTGATTGATCGTTAAATTACCTACAAAAATATTTTTATCAGATAGCAATTGAAATCTTCTTAATAGAGCTTTTACACGGGCTACGATTTCCAAAGGATCAAAAGGCTTAACAACATAATCATCTACTCCAAGATCAAAGCCTTTTAATTTATCTTGAGATTCACCTTTTGCAGTAACCATTAAAATCGGAATATCATAATACTTTTTAACCTCTTTAGTCAGCTCATAACCATCTACTTCAGGCATCATCACATCAACTACTACTATTTGAATATTATTTTCTTCCAATAATGTTAATGCTTCTTGACCATTTTCAGCCTCAATAACTGTATAGCCTTCACCACTTAAAAATATAGAGATTAACTCCCGAATATTTGCATCATCATCGACAACCAATACATTTACATGATTCAATAAATTCACCTACTTACATTTACAAATAATTATGTACATATTATATAAACTCATTATGAACTAAATATGAATTATGAAACCTAAACTAACTATATAAAAAAGAGAATGGCTTAATTGACCACTCTCTTAAGGAAGTTTCCTATTTAAATTCGCGATTTTCTACAATACTAATCAATCTATTCTCACGACTTTACCTGATTTTCTCTCTCTAACGATTCTCTTCCTATTCCCGGACTTTCCACATTTATATTTTCCATTTTCATCATCTACTACAGAATCCTTACGAGTCATAAATACTGCTATTAACATAGTTAAAATAAGAATCCCGCCAAATATATACATTTCTAGCATTTCATAACCCCCACTTACTTTATCAAAATTGAATGCAAAAAAGACACTAGGAAAATCTCCAGTGCCTTAATAAGACATCATTTTGGAAACCTTCTCCCTACACGCCTACGAGGTTAGCTGTCGGATTCGGACCTAAAAAGTAGCCCTACCTAAAAAGGATTCACCCCAAAGTACAATTGCACAAAAATTGGTTCCCCCGCTTCAAAATTGAATGTCCTCAATAATAGAAGAAACACTCAACTAAAACTCAGCGATCTATGGTCATTTAATTTTATGTATATTACTTAAATTACAATTCAACTACTAAATTGTAAACTATTTTACTACTTAAAGAAACTAATATGTCTTTTGATTAAAAATGCTGGGCCAAAAAATGACCATTATGATTGTTCTCTTCCTAGTTGATTTTGAAAAGCAAGTTGTTCAATATTACTTGCTCATAAAGGGGGCATGAGTCAATCTCTGTTATGTAACCCTACTTCAGTTGCTAGTGTATGTAATCGTTGACTATGGTCCTTTAAAATAAGTAATAACGCCCATTATTAAATTTAAAGTGACATATAACAATAAGATAGTTACAACAATTCTTCCTGTGCTTTTATTCTTTTTCTTTGCAAATTTATTAATTAAGAAGACAATAATAGCTATTACAATAATAAGAATGAAAAGTGGCAAAAAAATAAATAAGTCTGACATAGTTTTCTCCTTTAGGTAATCACTTAATATAGAGTTACTAAAAACTAATATTCTATGGAGAATCTTTTTATACCTTGTTAAGCTAAAATGCCTATTTGTACAAAAAAGAAAAAAGGATCGCCGCAGCAACCCTTTTTTATCTCAGATTATTTCTCCCAAAGTTCAACCAATCTACCTTCTGGATCTTTAATCCAAGCAAACTTACCATAATCACTAATCTCTTTTTCCTTTGCTAGAGGTACACCCACTTTTTCAAGATGCTTAATCGTCTCGTCTAAATTATAAACTTGGAAATTTAACATCACTTGCTGTTCTGTTGGAAAATAACTGTCTTCTTCCGTAAAGAACGAAAAGATCGTTTCATTTTCAGAGTCCGGTTTAATAATAGTCCCATTCCAGTTTTCTATTTCTACATTCAGCACTTTACTGTACCATTTTGTTAAAGCATCCAGATTTTTAGTCCTCCAAAATATTCCCCCGAAACCTTTTATCATCATAGATAACTCCCTCACTTTTTATAAATGAATTAAAAAGCACTTTTTGTTTACTTACTTTGCATAACCTTCTCAATTCGACGATCCGGTAATAACCACATAATTGCCACGATTACATAAATTATTTGAGCGAACCAGGGCCAGATTAAAGACGTGCAAACTGCAGATAAGTAACAAACCACTGAAGCTTTTCCTTTCCAATCGTTACCTATTGCTTGTTTTAACTTTGAATTCTTTCCTTCTTTTTTGATAATGATACCCTGCAATATAGAGTAAGCTATTGCGGCCATTAAGAGTATTACACCATAAAGCATTGTCGGATAAGGCTTATAATGGTTTTCTCCCATCCAACCAGAGGCAAATGGAATTAAGGATAACCAGAAAAGCAAATGAAGATTTGCCCACATAATTGATCCTGTCACCCTTTGTAAAGTGTGTATCATGTGATGGTGGTTGTTCCAGTAAATACCAACATAAATGAAACTAAGTAAATAACTAAGAAAGGTTGGGAAAAGTTGTAATAAGTCTTTTATATTTGGACTTTGAGGAATTTTAATTTCTAGGACCATTATTGTAATAATGATTGCAAGTACACCATCACTAAAAGCTTCCAACCGGTTTTTATTCATTGTTTACTCCCTATTATTATTTGTCTTTTTGTTTTATTTATATTTCTATCTATATTAAATTCCTTTTTTCTCGTAAACCTAAAATTTTTATATAGGTTAGCTTAAAGAATGCCCGTCATTTAACAAGCCTTTGTTCTAATTCATTTTTTTGGCGCAAGTGATGACGAAAATGCATATAAACCAAATCATACCATTCCCTTGCATTTAGCCAACCGAACCCTCCATGCTTGACTTTATAATTAGGATTTATACTATCCACTTTCGATTCCCATTGGCTCAACCTTAAAATTACTTGATTAATTCTGCTGATAAGCTCATCCTTGCTATCTGAATTATTAGGTGGATCATTTAGTTCATCTGGTAATCTGATTTTAATCGGTGGAAATCCCCCAATCTTATATAACTTCTCACCAAATTCCGTTTTTCCAAGTGGTTGTTCATCATTTAAGGTGGCGCAAATTTCCATGTTATCTAGATATTCATGGGCACAAATGATTAAATGGTCATACATTTGACCAATAGACCAAACCTCTTCTTCAGATTTAAACCTTAACTGTTCTATAGAGTAATTTTGAAGCTCGTTTTTGTATGTATTAATCAGTTCAAGTTCGCTCAAGGTAGATTCCTCCTTCGTATTGATTTAAATCTAAAATTTTACATTTTTTGCATATGTAACTAATCATTCAATATTCGTTTACAAATACCTTCTTCAAAATACCTACCATTTATCTCATTTAAAAAATCGACTTTGCAGTCGATTTTTTTGTACATCTAAATTAATTATACTTTACATACGTACTATAATAGAGCCCTAATTACTAAATGAAGAATTATTTATAAAGCTCAACAAACACAAAAAAAGGAATCTCCTAAATTAATGATTCCTCAAAAAATTCTCTTTAGCTATGATAAAAATAACTTTTTTAATTTTAATATGGAGTAGGTGTAGGCGTTCCCGGTGGGCTCCACCAAGATTCAACAGTTTTCCAAGCAGTATTATAATCGTAACCTTTTCCCATCAAGTAACCTATAGCAACTGCTTCTGTTAATGCATGTTGATAACCAAGATGTTGTGCTTCTTTTAATCCATGGCTAACAACTGGGTTTATTACTGTTAGAATTTGTTGTGGATTTACAGCTTGCTGTGGATTTCTATAATAATCATTGTAAAAATAAGGTACATGGTTGTAGAAATTCATATTAACCTTCCTCCCTTTTGAATAACTTATTTAGCAATCTTGGGCTTTTGAATCTTTATAATATATGTAGACTTGGGAGTTTGCGGAATAGGCTATAAGCACGGCTTAAAAATTTTCAGGTGAAAATTATCTTTCATCCAGTCGTTACACCGAAGTGTTTTCTTTAGTCTAATAAAATAAATGAAGGGCACTGACTAGGTCAGCCCCCATTGCGACTACCTGACACACAAAAAGACTACCTAAGTAGTCTTTCATTGTTCACCTTTATGATAAAGTCCGAACTAGCACCGAAAACGTTTTAAAGGTACTATTTTAATCTACTTTTTCTACCAATGATTGATAAATTTCCTTCAGTGACCACACTTTCCCTTTTTCATCTTTATAAACGACATGCTCACTTTGAAAGTGGGCAGGGGAATCCAATCCTGCGGCGGCAGCTAACCGAAATAAACCTTCACGCATTGAAATTAGATAATTTGCTGTTCGATATTTTTTTTCATCAATGACGAGGGCTTTTTGTAAATCAGGATCTGTTGTGGCTACACCAACTGGACAAGCATTGGAGTGGCATTTTAATGCTTGAATACAACCAATCGTAATCATAAATCCTCTTGCGATATTAACAAGGTCAGCCCCCATTGCTAGTGCAATTGCTACTCGATCTGGGGAAAATAATTTTCCTGAAGCTATTATTTTAACTTGGTCACGTACGCCATATTTTCTTAAAGCATGATCCATTAAAGGTAATGCAGATTTAATTGGCAACCCTACACTATCCGCCAGTTCCTGGTATGTCGCACCTGTCCCCCCTTCACCACCATCTACAGTAATAAAGTCAGGACCCTTCCCAGTACTTTTTATATGTTTTGCTAATTCATCAGCTTCGTGACCACTTCCAATAACTACTTTCATTCCTACTGGTTTTCCAGTTTGTTCTCGAATTTGTTCCATAAAGTCAAACAAGGAAGGAAAGTCCTGAAACTCTCGAAAACGATTAGGGCTATCAATAGATTTATATGGTTCTACCATTCTTATCCTTGCAATTTCCTCTGTTACCTTTTCCCCATCAATATGCCCACCACGTGTTTTGGCACCTTGAGCTAATTTAAGTTCAAAAGCTTTCACTTCAGGAATTTTACTTTTTTCTTTCAAGGCATCCCAATTAAAATTCCCCTCTTTATCTCTTACCCCGAATAAACCTGGACCAATTTGCATGATAATATCAACGCCACCCTTTAGATGGTATTCAGACAAACCACCCTCACCTGTATTCATCCATGTCCCTTTCGCAATTGCTAATCCCTCTGAGAGTGCAGTAATAGCATTTTCACCTAAGGAACCGTAGCTCATAGCAGACATACCAATCTGGCCTTTTACAATAAAAGGATACCTCGTGTTTTTACCTATCACAATTGCATCACTATCATCTAACAAAAATGCAAGTGAATCATTTTCCTCTAATCTTTCTTCCTTCTGTGTAAACAAAGGCTCTTTAATCAATAAATATCGGTTTGTTGTTACGTTTATTTGCTGGTCCATTTTTAATTCTTCTGACAGTTTTGGAAACATTGAATTTCTAATATAATATCCTTTTTCTTCAAAGTCTCTTTTAGACCCAAACCCAAGGACATCCCGTTTATATTTTGCTTTTTTGACAATATGCTCATATTCTTCTCTAGAAAAAGGTTTACCTTCTAGGTCATTGTTAAATAAATACTGACGTAGCTCAGGACCAATAGTTTCTAAGAAGTACCTAACTCGTCCTATTACTGGATAATTACGGAGTATTGGATGCTGCTTTTGTCTTCGATCTATAAAAAACAAATAGAGTGTACCTATTATTAAAACCAAAAGTAGTAAGGCAAAAAAAATGAATCCAAGGATAATTAAAACATTTGTTATATTCAATTATATTCCCCCTTGAAAAAGTTCCGTAACATAGCGATTAAGTTTATTATAAAAATACTTCATTCTTACTCTCCATAATCGAGTGTATATTTTATTCTTTACATATTTCCTTCCAATTTATACAATGCTTGCATCATCGAATACACTCTTATTAAGCTATAAAGTCATCGTTATTATTTAACATTTTCTTTTATGAAATCCTTTGTATATTCTTTAAGAGAGGTTTGAATTTATTTTCTCTTCCAATTAAGAGGTCTCCCTTTTTTATATAGAACCCATTTAATATTTTCATTTATAAATATTCAAAAAATCTTAAAATAGTCCTCTCATAATTGAACTTTACTGCCCCTACTCCAATGGAAAATGGAAGCGTATTAGGTCTTGCTCCAACGAAAACGAGTGGAAAGCTCTTTTTCACATTAATACTAATCGCAAAATAGTTTTGAAAATTAAAATCTAATTAATTTTTTATCTCCAAAATAATAAGTTATTAAATTTTCTAGGACCTGATAATAATCTTCTTGTTAAATAGTGGAATAATATGGAATACTAAAGCTAATAACTATTATTTTATTTGTTGAATAATAACTTCAGGAGTGTCTTATGAATAAGATTCGGATTAGTAAAGTAGGTTTATTTAAACTATTTTTCATTTCAATATTACTAGTTACATTTATATTTGTTGGAAAAAACGTACTTTTAAACTTCGACTTTAAAATGTTCTTTAACTATATGGAGTCTCTTACATTAATACAGTACTTTTTAATTTTTGCATTAGGTATTTTAGCCGTATCTCCAATGTTTTTATATGACTTCGTACTTGTAAGACTATTAAAATTAGATTTTAGTTTTCGAAAAATATTAATGGTAGCTTGGCTAGCGAATACTTCCTCAAACCTAATTGGTCTTGGTGGGGTTGCAGGTACCACCATTCGAACTCTATTTTATCGAAAAGATCGCACCGGACCCGAAATTGTTAAAGCAGTGAGTAGTGTAACGATATTCTTACTTTCTGGATTATCGATATTGAGCTTAGTTTTATTTACTGGAATATTTGATTTATCATTTTTAAATGAATATAAGTATCTATATATCGCTATTATCATTGCAATTTGTTATTTCCCGGTAATGTTTTTAGTCGTTTATTTAAAGCGTAATTTTTTCTCGGAGAATTTTTCCGCAAAATATATGCTTTCCCTGGTTGTGATTTCCTTATGTGAATGGTCTTTTATTTTATTATTCATTTACTTCATTTGTTTATTTTTACATATCGACATTTCAATCATAGAGGTATTGCCTGTTTTTTTAGTAGCGTCAGTTGCAGCACTTTTAAGTATGATTCCAGGCGGTCTTGGATCTTTTGATTTTATTTTCCTACTAGGTTTTACATACTTTGGAATCGATAAGGAAACGACACTTCTTGTTTTATTGATTTATCGTTTCAGTTATTTCTTTTTCCCGTTTGCTTGCGGTATTATTTTAGCTCTGAAATTATTATGGAATAAAATAAATCAATCATTTAATAATATTCCAAATCAAATTTCAACTTATTTGGGGCATAAATTTTTAACGATTTTGGTATTTTTATCTGGCGTTATTCTATTAGTTTCTGCTGCTGTGCCAAGCATGCTTTTAAGAATAAGTCTTTTAAATTTAATTTTACCTTCGACAATCATTAATATTTCACATTTAATTTCGGTCACAGCAGGTTTTACATTGTTAGGACTGTCTCGTGGAATTGATTATAAAGATAAAAGAGCATGGTATATTACACTATTCATGCTAATTGTTGGGGCAGTTACAACCTATTCAAAAGGATTAGATTATGAAGAAGCACTTTTTGTATTAGCAGTTGCATTTATATTATTTATTTCAAAGAAACAATTTTATAGAGAAAGCTTCGTTTTAACTTGGGGTAAGCTCATTGTTGATAATTTTATTTTATTCTTCTTTTTAGGTAGTTATTTACTTATTGCTTATATCAATCTACCTACAACAAATGTCAAAATACCTGCTAAATATTTACCTTATATACTTGTTAATTCGAGAGATATCGTGATTAGTGCAGTTCTTGGTTTTGCAGCTGCTTTACTATTTTTTTATATCGCATTTTTTAAAGTTAAAAGAAAACAATTTGAATTTATAAATACAAAAGCTGAAGAAGAAAAAATCAAAGAACATTTTAATAAGTATGGTGGTACTGAACTTTCACATTTGGTTTTTTTACATGACAAATATTTATTCTGGGCTCAAGATGAGACTGTATTATTTATTTTTCAGCCATATGCAGACAAATTAGTTATTTTAGGTGACCCGGTTGGTGAAAAATCTCGTTTATATCCTGCTATTGAGGAATTATTAAATTATGCTGATCAATTTGGGTATACACTTGTCTTCTACCAAGTAAACTCAAATTCACTATCCTATCTACATGAAAACGGATTTGATTTCTTTAAACTTGGTGAAGAAGGATTCACCGATATCTCAACGTTCTCTTTATCAGGAAAACGTAATAAAGGTATTCGTGCACTCTATAATAAATTTGAACGAGAAGAATATAGTTTTGAAATTATTGAACCACCTTATTCAAATGAATTCTTTACGGAATTAAAGGAATTATCACAAGAATGGCTGAAAGGACGAAAAGAAAAAGGGTTTTCACTTGGCTATTTTGATGAGGATTACATCAAACTTGCGCCTGTAGCTATTATTAAAAATAATGAAAATAAAATGATTGCTTTTGCATCCATTATGCCAAACTATAATGATCATACGATTTCAATTGATTTAATGCGCCATAAAGTTGACGCTCCAAAAGGAATTATGGACTTTATGTTTGTTAACTTAATTGAATGGTTTAGGTCTAGAAATTTTCATTATTTTAATGTCGGCATGACACCTTTAGCAAACGTAGGTCTATCTAAATATTCATTTACAAGTGAGAAAATTGCAGCGCAAATTTATCAATATGGACAATTTTTATATCACTTTCAAGGTTTAAGAAGTTTTAAAGAAAAATATGTGAACTCTTGGACACCAAAGTTTTTGGCATATCATAAAAAAACATCCTTACCAATCACAATGCTACAAATAACTTCATTAATTTCTAGGTCTAGAAAAAATTAAATTTACAGCCAGTTAATGTATTGAACATTGACTGGCTTTTTTATTGTGAATAAGCTGATTTCCACTTCAAATCTACTCAATTAATAATCAAAATTGAAAAATTGGTAAAAAATAATAGTAATTATTACTTGCAAAACTATTTCTCATCAATTATGATTGTGTCATATTAAATTGTGCACAACTAATATAAAAGGATGTTGATCCAATGAATAAAGAAAATCAGCTTTTGCTTGAAAATCAATTATGCTTTTCAATTTATGCTACTTCTCGAGAAATTACTAAATTATACCGTCCAATCTTAGATGAGATTGGTATAACGTATCCGCAATATCTTGCATTGCTTTCACTTTGGGAAAAAGACCAACAAACTGTAAAAGAACTTGGGGAAACGCTTTTTTTAGACTCAGGAACTCTTACACCAATGCTAAAACGGATGGAATCTGCGGGACTAATTTTCCGTAAACGTGATTCAAGTGATGAGAGAAAAGTATTTATTACATTAACTGAAGAAGGTACTAAATTAAAAGAAAAAGCTTTATGTATACCTGAGAAGTTTTTCAAGGAAAGTAATACTACTCAAGAGGAATTTTTAACAATACTAAATCAAACAAAGGCATTATTAAAGAAAGTTCAAGCTGCTAATGAAAATAAAAAATAGATTATTTATATTAAGGAGAGATCGTAATGGAAAAATTATATACTGCTATAGCAACTGCAACAGGTGGACGTGACGGAAGAGTTATTTCATCAGATGATTTTATTAATTTATCACTTAAACCACCAGTGGAATTAGGCGGACCTGGTGGAGCAACAAATCCTGAACAACTTTTTGCCGCAGGCTATTCAGCTTGCTTTGACAGTGCATTAAATTTAGTAGCTCGCCAGCAAAAAATTAAACTAGAATCTACATCAGTAACTGCAAACATAACAATCGGTAAAGACCCTGCTGATGGGGGATTTAAATTGGCTGCTCAACTTGATGTAAAAGTACAAGGCGTTCCAACAGAAGTAGCCGTTGAACTAGTTAAAGCAGCCCACGGAGTATGCCCATATTCAAAAGCAACTAGAGGAAACATGGATGTACAATTAAGAGTAATCGGATAATATTTAGCAAAATGGGAGAAGGAAAAGTCCCTTCTCCCTCTATCATTATCCTTGTTCTATTATCGTTTCATATTTCAATGAATCATCTTTTGTGAAGAATTTTCTATAGGATAGAAGTGTTGAGGTGAATACACTAATTGCAATTGCGCCAATTAAAATACATTCTATTAACAATTGATATTTAATTGCATATAGAGGACTTATACCAGCAAAAATCATTCCTGTCATCGAGCCTGGTAAAGTAACAATTCCTACAGTTTTAGCTCGATCAATTGATGGAATTAAGGCAGCTTTAATTGAATTTTTTATAACATTATTTGAAGCTTGTTTAGTTGTTGCCCCTAAGCATAATGCAGCCTCAATTTGATTTTTATTTGCCTGGATTTCAGCCCTAAGTCTCGTTAACGCTAAGCTATTTGCATTCATTGATGTGCTAATAATCATACTTGATATTGGAACAACATATTGAGCCTTCAACGCAATTTTGTTTGCTACCAAGACAACTCCTAAAGAAATCATGACGCCTAGCAAAATACTAATAAATGAAATAAAAAATGCGCCTTCAATTTGTTGTGATCTTTTACTCGAAGTATAAGCACCGAATAAAATCATACAAAATAAAATAATGATGACAATTAAAAAATGCTCAATTTGCAATATGAATTCAAGTACATAACCCATGATCATTAATTGAATGACGGTCCTTACTGAAGAAACACCAATGTCTTTTTCAACACCAAGTTTCTGATAATAGGATAATGCGATAGCAATAATAATTAATAAAAATGTCAGAGACACTCCTGTAATATGCAAATTCCCTTCCATGATTTCACCTCTTTAAGCAATTGTAGAAAGAAAATTTTTTCCTAATTCTGTGGTTGGATTATTAAAAAATTCATTAACTGGACTAACTTCTACTAATTTACCGTCAATCAGTAACCCAACTCGATCAGCTATTTGTTGAACTAGATCCATATTATGTGTTACAAGAATAATCGTTAATTTTTCTTCTCTTTTTAAAGTTACTAGAAGCTCCTGAATATGTAGAGTCGATTGTGGATCTAATGCTGAAGTAATTTCATCACATAATAAAATAGTTGGTTTCATGGCTATTGCTCTTGCGATTGAAACTCTTTGCTGTTGACCAACCGAAAGTGTTGAAGCATTCCGATCAAGTAATTTCGTCTCTAATCCTACTTTTTCTAATAAAGATCTCGCAACTGTTTTCGAATCTGTCTTATCATAGCTACCGTTTAATTTGACTCCAAACAAAATATTATCCTCAACAGTCCCTTCAAATAATGAAGGAGTTTGTAGGATCATTACTGCACTTTTTCTTAAACTTTGAGGTGTCATTTTGTATATTGATTGTCCATTTAAATGAATTTCACCTTTACTTATCGACTGTAATCGATTTAACGCCCGAAGCAATGTCGATTTCCCCGCTCCTGAAGTTCCAATTAGGCAAAAAATTTCACCCTTATTAGTTTGAAAATTAATGTTTTTAAGGATCGAACTACCAAGAATATCTACACTTATATTGTTAATTGATAAAGTCATTCTATCTCACCTCTTAGTAAATGAAAGGTGCCCTATTTTAGGACACCTTTTTAAAATTAATTAAATTATTTTTCTTCCTCGCCCATGAGGTATGCAAAGTGGAGTTCCAAATAATGGGTCCTTCACAATATCGCAGTTCATACAGAAAACGTCACAAATTAAGTTCTCATTAATGATGTTTTCTGGGTCTCCTTCTGCGTATACTTCACCATTTGAAATTGCAACAACGTTGTGTGCGTAACGACATGCTAGGTTTATATCATGTAGTACCATAACAATTGTACGCTGTTCTTTTTCATTTAATTCGTAAAGTAAGTCTAATATCTCGATTTGATGTGTTAAATCCAAATAGGTTGTTGGTTCATCCAATAAAATTGTATCTGTGTCCTGAGCCAAAGTCATCGCAATCCAAGCACGTTGACGTTGTCCACCAGATAAAGAATCGACTAATTGATCCTTTAGTTC
Source organism: Gottfriedia luciferensis (assembly GCF_001712755.1). Taxonomy (GTDB): domain Bacteria; phylum Bacillota; class Bacilli; order Bacillales; family Bacillaceae_G; genus Gottfriedia; species Gottfriedia luciferensis_B. The sequence goes on along the minus strand of NZ_MDKC01000004.1, from coordinate 66,790 downwards.
AAACATATTTGTAATTTTTAAGGCATGATTTACTTTTTCTTCATCTTCTTTTGACCATTGTTTTAACCAAGTTTGATACGGATATCTTCCTTGTTTTACTAATTGAAAAACTGTTAAACCTTCAGGCGCAACAGGACTTTGAGGCAGTATTGAAAGATTGCGTGCAATTTCCTTTGTAGGTCGCTTACTAATTTCTTTTCCATCAAGTAAGATGGTTCCACTTTTTGGTTGAAGTAATCTTGCAAGTGAACGAAGTAGTGTTGATTTTCCGCAGCCATTAGCTCCAATTAAAACCGTGATTTTTCCTTTTGGAACTTGAAAATTTAGCTCGTTTATAATTGTACGATCATCATACGATAACGTTAACTTTTCTGTTTCGATTGCGCTCGTTGACATCTTATCACCTTTTTCCAGTCTTAAATAATAAATAAATAAAATATGGTGCACCAATTACGGCAGTAAATACACCAGCAGGTATTTGAATTGGACTAAACACCGTTCTTCCAATTGTATCAGCCACTAATACCATGATCGCACCGATTATTCCAGATATGGGAATCAATGCACCGTAAGAAGCACCAACTATTTTCCGAGCAATATGAGGTGCAATTAGTCCAACAAATGCGATTGCTCCTGCAAATGCAACTGCACCTGCCACTAATGCAGTACTTATAAATAACAAGATTAGTCGATTTTTTTCTACTTGAACTCCTAAGCTTGTTGAAACTTCATCTCCAAGTTGCTGAGTATTGATATGTCTTATAAACGATAAAGCTAACACGATAAAAACTAGCGTCCAGACTGTTATAATTTTAACTTGTTCCCAGTTCGCTCCATATACACTCCCTGTTAACCACATATTCGCTTCTGTTGCTCTAAAAATAGGTCCAATAATCATAAAGAATGAAGTTGTGCTCTGAGCTAATGCTGAAAATCCAACCCCTACTAAAACCAATCTTAATGGCTTTAATTCCCCATCCTTATATGCAAAAGCATAGACAAATACTAAACTTATGATGGCACCGATAAATGCAGCTAATGGTAGCCATTTTATACTCACTGTTAATTGATTCGTACGATTATCACTAAAAATAGCTAAAAATAATACAACGGCAGCTCCTGCTCCACCTGTTATACCAAGGATATCTGGAGAAGCTAGTGGATTTCTAACTAACCCTTGGAGAACCGCTCCTGCGATCGCTAAAGAAATCCCAGCAAAAATTGCAATGATAATTCGGGGCATTCGAAATGCTTGAATAAACAATTCATCAATTTTTTCCCCTTCACCAAAAATAACAGATATTACTTTTGGAATAGAAATATAACGGTCACCTAGCGTTAAGCTCACTATAAATGAACTAATGAGTAAAAGAAGTGCAATTATTAAAACGGAAAACGATCGTTTATTAAATAGTAGTGAAAAGTACTTGTTTCTTAATTTGATCATGTTCATTTTACTGTACCGCCTTTTCTTGCTAAGTAAATAAAAAATGGTGCTCCAATAACGGCGGTCATAATACCAACTGGCGTTTCTTCTGGCATTAAAATGTAACGAGATCCCACATCAGCTAAAAGAAGTAAAATTGCTCCGATAATACCACAAAATGGAATCATCCAGCGATAATCATTTTTAACGAACATTCTAACTATTTGAGGGACAATTATACCAACTAATCCTATTGGTCCTGCTATACTTACAGCACCACCGGCTAGAATGATGACTAACACGACTAATGTCGTTTTTAATAAAGCTGTATTTTGTCCTAAAGCTCTAGATACATCTTCTCCTAGCATGAATGTATTAATCTTTCCACCAAGTGCAAGTGAGACCACCCAAGCTATGACGATATATGGTAATACCATATGTAAAGAATCAAGTGAGCGCCCTTGAACTGAACCCGCTAGCCAAAATAGGACTTGCTCTAATGCCACTTCATTAGTAACTAGTAAGCCTTGGGTTATTGAGCTAAACATGGCTGCAATTGAAACTCCAGCTAAAGTAATTTTTAATGGTGTCGCTCCGTCTCTCCCTATTGAACTTAGCCCAAATACAAATACGGCTGATAATGTAGCTCCTATAAATGAAAGCCATATAGTCGCATTAGGTGATTGTAAATGGAAAAAAGTGATACTAAGTACAATTAACATCGAGGCACCAGCGTTTATTCCTAGAACGCTTGGTGATGCTAGAGGATTTTTAGTTAAGACTTGCATAAATAAACCAGCGATTGCTAAACTTGCTCCTACTATTGAAGCAATGATCGCTCTTGGTAATCGAACATTTTGAATAATTAATTGTTCATTAGACCCATCAAATTGTGTAAATGAATGGATTAAACTTGTAAAACTAGTATCCGTATATCCTAGTAAAATACTAGAAAAAAAACAAATGACTAATAATAAAATACAAGCTACTAATACGATAATTCTTGATCTTGGGTGAATTAGCATTTTATATCTCCTACTATTCTATTCTCTACTAATAGTCTAAATGATATGAATTATCAAGTCAATGAGAATGATTTTCATTTTCTTATTGACTTCTAATCAAATCTTAATTTATAATACTACTTGTCGAGAGAAATGATAATCATTATCAACTAAAAAGGGAGACCATTCTATGAAAAAACTTAAATTTTCCTCACTAATTGCTCTTTTCATTGCAGCAATTATGGTATTAGGTGCTTGTGGCACTAAAAAATCAGATGAAGCTTCTGGTAAAGAAAGTAAAAAAGCGAATACAATTACGATTGACCATGCAATGGGTACGACAAAAGTTCCTGTTAATCCAAAAAGAGTTGTTATTTTAACAAATGAAGGAACTGAAGCTTTACTAGCATTAGGTGTGAAACCAGTTGGTGCTGTTAAATCATGGACAGGAAACCCTTGGTACGATCACATTTCTAAAGATATGGATGGCGTAGAAGTTGTAGGTGTGGAAAGTGAAGTTAACCTTGAGAAAATCGCTGGTTTAAAACCAGATTTAATCATCGGTAATAAAATGCGTCAAGAAAAAGTGTATGAGCAACTAAGTGCAATTGCACCAACAGTTTTTGCTGAAACATTACGTGGAGACTGGCAAGAAAACTTCAAATTTTACGCAAAAGTTTTAAACAAAGAAGAACAAGGTAATACAGTATTAGCTGATTATACAAAACGTGTTGATGAACTTAAAGGTGAATTAGGCGATAAAGTAAATCAAAAAATTTCAATGGTCCGTTTCATGGGTGCTGATGTACGAATCTATCACCAAGATACTTTCTCTGGTGTCATTCTTAAACAGTTAGGTTTCCAACGTCCTGAGGAACAAAATGCCCCTGATTTTGCTGAAAAAGGTGTAACAAAAGAACGTATTCCAGCAATGGATGGAGATTACATTTTCTACTTTACATTTGATGACGGTAAAGAGTCTGGATCTCAGCTTGAAAAAGAATTTACAGAAGATCCTTTATTCAAAAAGTTAAATGCTTCTAAAAATGGACATGTCATGAAAGTAAATGATGTAACTTGGAACACTGCAGGTGGAATCAAGGCTGCTTACTTAATGTTAGATGACATTGAAAAGACTTTTACTAAATAATAGAATTTAAAAAGGTTTACCTTTACTGTCAGATTGAAAGACAATTTAGGTAAACTTTTTTTGTGCCACGCCTGCAATACTTGCTTATCCTGCTTTCCCTGCTTCTTCAGCATTTCCTGCAATTAACGTAAGCATCATATGCTCTTGGTCCCAATATTCATTGTTAAATTTTAAACTATTAGGGGTTTTCGCAAATGTTTTGAATCCTAGTTTTTCATATAGTTTCTTTGCTGTATCATTACCTTCTACGATATTTAATGTAAGTTGTTCAAGTCCAAAGCTCTTTGCTAAGTGGATCGCTTCTTCAATTAGAAGATGGCCTGCCCCCATTTTTCGAGCGCTAGGAGAAACATAGACAGACTCAATTTTCCCTTTATGCTCTGCTTTAACTTTTTCAAACGTTTTTAAAGTTGCTACTCCAATTAATTGACCTTTGTCAGTAAATGCACCGATCGTATAATTTTTATCTTGATCCAATATTTCTGCTTTGTATTCAATAGGGTCATCTTGATCAAGTATTTCATCCATAGTTGTAATAAAAACTTCAGGATTCTCTTTTAAAACTTCTAAACGAATATTAAGATAGATTTCTGCATCTTCTTTTGTTAATAAACGTATTTTCATACCTATCCCTCCGTAGTTCTTGCAAAGTATATTTTATATAACAAATGGAAGGTTTTCAACGCTTTCAAAAACTAGAATCTAGTAAACTCACATTGTCATAAACTTGTAAAAAACTAAAAAAACGCTTGTATACCAAGCGTTTAGACGATTCTTTTTTCATGATTTTTCACAATTCCTGTTACAGAAATGTTAGGTTTGTCATAGTCATTAAGTAAACTTTACTAAATCAAATAATCTAGTTTTTTATCAAATAAACTCTTTCTGGCCTGCCAATCGTTCCATACGCTAAATCCGCTAATACTTTTCCTTCAGATACTAGATATTCTAAATATCTCCGGGCAGTAGTACGACTAACGCCAATTTCCAGTCCTATATTCTCAGCAGTCATCCCGTTATGAACTTCATTTATCACAAATAACACCTTATCTAAAGTAAGTTTATCAATGCCTTTAGGGTATATACTTTGTTCTTCAATCACCGAATTATTTTTACCGATTAGACCGTCTATTTCTTCCTGAGTTAGATAAGCACTTTTTGATTGTAGGCTTTGCACTTTATTTGAATAATTTACATAACGAATTAAAGACTTTTTAAAACGATCAAAAATAACTGGCTTAATAATAAAATCAAATACACCATAATGTAAGGCCTTATTAACTGAATCGATTTCTTTAGATGCTGTAATCATAATAACATCTGCCAAAATTGAATTTTTCTTCATCCATTGTAGAAAATCTAAGCCATTCATATCCGGAAAATAAACATCTAGTAATACTAGCTGCGGTTTTAGAATCTCAATTAAATCAACTGCTTCTTGGTAATTTGTCGCAATACCAATTACACTAAACCCTTCTATTCTTTCAATAAATCGCTGATGAATTTCTGCAATTCTACTATCATCTTCAACTATTAACACTTCTATTAAATTCTTTTTCATCGTATCTGTTACTCTCCTTTTGGCGTTTCGGAATGGCAACAATAAATGTAGTTCCCCCATGTTCGTTTGAATGAAAAGTAATTTGTCCGTTTAATTTATGGAGCAATCTCTGGACTAGGTGAAGTCCGATCCCTGAGTTTTTAGATTGCTCCTTAGTAGAAATACCATATTCAAAAATCTCATCGATTAATTCCTCAGGGATACCATTTGCATTATCCTCGATTTCAATTACTAAATCTTCACCTAAATCAGTAAGAAATAGTGAAACCAGCTTTTCTGATTTATTTGTTTCTAATACTGCATCGAATGCGTTATTTAATAGATTTCCGATTATTGTTATTAAGTCTTCCCTATTTATTTCTTTTGGGACATCTGCAAAGCTACTATTATAATCAATGTTAAAGTCTACTTTTAACTCATTAGCTAAACTTATTTTGCCTAAAAGAAGTCCTGCAACCACTGGGTCTGAAATTTCTTCCATAATAAAATGGATAATATTTTGAGTTATATTTGATTCCTTTGAAATTAATTCAATCGCTTCTTGATAGGATTCAAGCTGTATTAAGCCTAAAATTGTATGCAACTTATTCGAATATTCATGTGCCTGAGCTCTAAGGCCTTCTGAATATGCTTTTATTTGCGATAGTTCATTTAGCAATTTATTCAATTCTGATTTTTCCCTAAAGGTTGTGACTGCTCCAACAATTTTAGAATCCACTCCAATAATCGGTATACAATTAATAATCATTACTTTTTCATTTATTAAAAACTCTAAATCATAAATTGGCTTACCAGTTTCAACTACTTTCTTCAGATGCGAATTATGCAATATATCTTCTATTTTTAATCCTCTAAGCTTTATATTATTAGGAATAGAAAGGACTTTATGAGCATTTTCATTTACTACCGTAATCTCTCCGTATTCATCAATCGCAATAATCCCTTCATGAATCGATTCCAAAATTGCGTGTTTCTCTTTGTACATCCTTCCAATTTCTTTCGGCTCCAATCCGAAGATCGATTTTTTAATATTAAATGAAATTAAAAAAGCTACACCTATTCCAAGAAGTAATATGACAATACTATTTTTTATTAGTTTTTTACTAAACGTTTGTGCCTCATGATCAATATCTTTTATTAAGTAACCTACAGAAACAACTCCAATTACGTTACCATTATCATCAAAAATAGGAGTTTTTCCTCTTAAAGAAGGGCCAAGTGTACCAGTTGATTCTGATACAATTTCCTTTCCCTTAAATACTTTATCATTATCTCCTCCAACCATTTTCTTCCCAATTAGGAATGGGTTTGGATGTGAATAGCGTACTTCATTTATATTTCCAACAACAATAAACTCCGCTCCAACTTTCTTTCGAATTTGTTCAACGATTGGCTGAATGATTCCTGATGGATTTTCACTTGAAAATGCTTCACGAACTTCTGGCATATTTGCCACAGTTTGAGAAATAGCTAAGGCCTTTAACCCCTTTTCATGTTTAAGGTTTTTTAGAAACATTTCTTGAGATACTATTTCAAAAACACTACTAATAACTAAAATGAGAACAGAAATAAAGATGATTAACTTATAATGTAAACGCATAAAATTTCTCCTTATATTTTTATAATAATCAAAAAACTCCTTTAATAAAAGGAGTTTTGTTAGAATATTTTAAGCTTCTACATTAATAACTACTTCTTTACCCTTCAATTTAATAATAATTGGAATGAGGATCCAAAGTACTCCAATTATTAAAAATACTAATGAAATAGGATGAGTAAAGAAAATACTATAATCACCATTTGATACAGTTAAAGCTCTTCTTAAATTATTCTCAATCATTGGACCTAAAACGATACCTAATACTAGTGGTGCGATTGGAAAATCATTTTTAGAAAGGAAATATCCAAAAATACCACATGCTATTAATAGAAGTAAATCATTTACTGATACTTGTACGGCATAAACACCAAATATTGAAATGGCTACAATAAGTGGCAATAAGTATTTCTTTGGCGTCTGAATAATTTTTGCAAATATTTTCACTAGAGGCATGTTTAAGATAATAAGCATTACGTTACCAATAAACATACTTGCAATTAATCCCCATGCAACATCAGGATGTTCATCGAAAAGCAGTGGTCCCGGTTGTATGTTATACATCATTAAAGCACCCATTAGGATTGCTGTTGTTCCTGAACTTGGGATCCCTAAAGTTAATAAAGGAATCATCGCTCCGCCAGACGCGGCATTATTTGCTGACTCAGGAGAAGCAACCCCAGCAATTGTACCAGTTCCAAACTTTTCTGGCGTTTTACTGACTTTCTTTTCTAAAATATAAGCAAAAAATGAAGCTAAAATAGCACCCGCTCCCGGTAATAGACCGACGAAAAATCCTAAAACAGAGCCCCTAGCGATCGGAGCAACACTTTCTTTTAATTCCTCTTTAGATGGTAATAAATTATTAATCTTTGCCATCTCGCCATCTTCAACTTCATTTTCAATAATTGTTTTAAATACTTCCCCTAGCGCAAATAATCCTACCGCTACTGTTAAAAATTCTAGCCCTTGATATAGCCATGGAATGTCATATGTAAAACGAGAAACTCCTGATACAGAATCAATTCCAATTGTAGCTAGTAGTAGTCCAAAGATCGTCATAATTAATGCTTTTGTTACTGACTTTCCTGCTAGTCCACTTACAGCACATAAACCAAGAAGCATTAATGAAAAATATTCAGCTGGACCGAACTTTATTGCTAATGCCGATAATGGTTTTGCTAATACGATCAGTGCAATAAGAGTAAAAATACCTGCCACAAATGAACCAATTGCTGCAATTGACAAAGCACTTCCTGCTCTACCTTTTTTAGCCATTTGATAACCATCTAAAGTCGTCACTACTGATGAGGATTCGCCTGGAGTATTTAATAAAATTGATGTAGTAGAACCACCATACATAGCACCATAATATACACCAGCTAATAAAATAATCGCACTGCCCGCTGCTTGCTCAGGTCCTAAAAAGCCAGTTACCGAAGCAGTAACAGGTATTAGTAAAGCGACCCCACTCATTGGCCCAATACCAGGTAATACGCCTACTGCTGTACCAATTAATACTCCGGCAAAAGCAAACAATAAGTTGTACCATGTAAATGCAGTTTCAAATCCCTGCATTAAATATTGAAAAGTACTCAAGTTAATAACTCTCCCTTCTTTTTTCTAAAACCAAATTGACCAAACAGGTAAAGTTCCTTTTAAAACATCGACAAAAATAAAATAAATAATGAGTGAATAACCTAATGAAATCGAAAGTGATTTTATCCAGTTTCCACGCTCCATTGTTTGAATTGCTACAATTAGGAATAAAAACGAACTAATAATAAAACCGATTTTCTCAAGTAAAAGTGCGTAAAGAATTGCTGAAGCTAAGATGATAAAAAATTGCTTATAATTATATTGAACTGCTTCCTGCTCTTTTCCCTTATAAGAAAATGTTTCGTAAAATAACCTACAGCTTAATAAAGAAAGCGCACACCCAAGTATAAATGGAAAAACGTTCGGACCAACTACACTTCCATAAGCAGTAGCTGCTATACTCCGACTTTCTAAAATAAAAGTAATACCTGTAATAAGAAAAATGATTGCTGCTAATCGATCAAATTTTTTATTCATAATCTCACCTCTTTAGTTCAGTAATGGAAAAGAAGGAGTGTGATCCCCCTTCTTTATTTCAATTATTTATTCATTCCTAATGCTTTTAATAAATCTTGAACTTGTGTTTCTTGTTCTGATAAAAACGAATTAAATTCTTTACCATCTTTATATTCTGGCTGCCAGCCTTGCTTTTCTACTTCATCTTTCCATTCTTTTGTTTCAACTAATTTTGAAATTGTTTTCTCCCAATATGAGTATGCATCCTTAGACATTTTCTCTGGTCCAAAAACCCCACGCCAAATGATAAACTCAGCATCAATGCCTTGTTCTTTAGCTGTTGGAAACTTAGACAAAACATCTCCTTGTAAACGTTCAGGTGATGTTACTGCTAAAACTTTTACTTTACCTGATTTAACAAACTCAAGCGTACTAGAGACATCAGTCGAAATGACATCCGCATTATTACCTAATAATGCTGTTATTGCCTCTGAACCACCATCATACGATACATACTTAATTTTCGTAGGATCAATACCGTATTTATAAGCAGGTAAAATTCCGACTAAATGATCCATTGACCCTGGAGCAGAACCCCCAGCTAGAGTAATATTCTTCGGATTCTTTTTAATATCATCTAAAAGTGATTTTAAATCTTTATACTTAGAATCAGCCTTTACAACGATTGCACCATAATCCTTTGTTAGCTGAGCTAATGGAGTACTATTTTTATAGCCATAAGGACTATTTCCTTCTTTTTTCAAGTTGTTAATAATAATAGGTGGTGAGTTTACAAATAATTTTTCATTATTAGCTTTATCTTGAGTAGCATACTCGGCCATGAATACCGTACCGCCACCGCCTGGCTTATTTTCAACCGTCATAGGTTCTTTAACAAGTTTTGTTTCACTTAATACTTTAGTAAACGATCTAGCTGTTAAATCCCATCCGCCGCCTGCTCCTGATGGTGCTACAACCGAAATTGCCTTATTAGGATAAGTTGAGTTATTGCTTCCCGTTGTTACACTACTACTTTTACATGCTGCAAGACTCACAGTAATTAAAGAAGTCATTACAAACAAACCAGTCTTTTTAAATTTCACCTATAGTTCCTCCCTTTTTTGGAAACGCTTTCTAATACAAGTATTATAGTTTAATAATTCTGAAAAAAGTTTTTATGAACGTTAAAGACGTAAAGTCCATTAAAACCATTTTGTTCATAAAAACCACGATAAAGAAAACTTTCCGATTGGTGAGCCTTTAGGTGGAAACAGAGGCGTAGTTTGGATTTTGTAATTTACTTACTCATACGGGATCATGAGGAACTATTTACGCTGGATTTCGTATATTACTTCCTCATAACGGGGTCATGAGGAACTATTTACGCTGGATTTTGTAATTTACTTACTCATAACCTGCTCATGAATATGTAAAAAAACAAGAAGACAAAAAGATCATACTCATGAAAAGCTATAACCGAAATTAACCAATAGACTAATTGAATAACTCATTTTTCGGTGCAGTCTATAAAAACAAAAAAAAGAATACGAGTCTGAATTTATATCAGACTCGTATTCTTTTATCTTACTTATGAATCCAAACAGCACCAGCTGAATTATCTTTTGCTTCTCCAATTACTTGGAATTTTAAGCCGTAGTTAGGTACTTTTCTTCCTGCATCTGGAATTAAAGTATTTTGGTAACTATTTGAATCATTGAATTCTGTTACACCAGATAGTCCATCATAGTCAAAGATTCCACGAGATGGTGAATTAATATAGAATTCAGGTGATTTGTCGTAACTAAAAGCAGCGTCAGCTACTTGGTAACGTGTACTTTGTGATACAGATGGTTTACCATTTAATGTACCAACCATAGCTTCTGGATGAGCATCTACAACACCTAAGAAACCTTCACCAGGGTGAACACCTGTCCAGTTATCTGTGTAGCTATCATCACCATACCATACTACTAAACCAGTATTATACTTAACCCCACGAGCATATTCTAATGCTTTATCAGAGCCAGCATAGTTTCTCCACTCTAAGTAGTAGTAGTGATCTTTAAAATCAGTACCATTTGATACAGTTGCTTTGTCTAATGTAAATGCTGGAGTTCCTTCCGCACCATCAGTAAATTTAACTGCACCGTCAACAGTTAATTTTGCTTCGTCGAAAGCAAATCCTTCAGGAGCTAGTCCACCATCAGTTACATATTCAAATTGAACTTTTACATTTTTGCCTTTGTATGCAGATAAGTCATAAACTTTATCTACCCAAAGTCCTTTAGATGTTTCAAGTCCACCTGCAGTATTTTCATCACCAATCGTATCAATTGTTGCAAGTTTAGCACCTGTTGCAGCATCTAATACATTTACATACAGATAGTCATAATTGTATTCAACTTCATAGTTTGCTTTTACAGCGAAGCTTGCATTTGTAGCTGCTGTTAAATTAAATACTGGTGAAGTCATCGTAGTATGAAGGTTATCACCTTTTGTACTAAAGTAATACTTAGCACCAAATTGAGGTTGAATTTTACTTTTTACTTCTTTCTTTGGTAAGTTAACTTTTACCACACCTGGGTTATTTGATTTAGTAACACTTTGATCGATAATAGCAGCAATACCTTTTTCATCAATATCCTTATAGTCTACTTCAGTCATATTTGCCCAGTTTCCACCATAAGTTTTTTGGAAGTACTCTTTGTTTTGTGGTGAGAAACTTGTAGGTGTTGTACCTGCGATTGCACCGTTCCAACTACCACCACTCATGATTGACCAAGAAGCAACTGGTTCACCATTTCCAGTGTACCCGGTATCGTACTCATCTGGTAATCCTAAATCATGACCGAATTCATGAGCGAATACACCAACTGCTCCATCTTCTGGCTCAATTGTGTAATCATATGCAGCCATCAATCCGTTCCAATTTGTAGATTTTGATTTTGTTCCGGAGAAAGTAGTTACTCCATTTAAAGTCCAACGATGTGACCAGATCGCTTTATCTCCTAATTTACCGCCACCAGCTTCTTGACCAGTTCCAGCATGAAGAACCATTAAGTGATCCACTAATCCGTCAGGCTCATTAATATTTCCATCGCCATCAAGGTCATAAATATCTAGATCATCAAAATCAGCTAAATTAATACCTGAATTAATTGCAGCACGTAGTGATTCTTTAACTAGATCACGAGGACCTTTTGGTGCTAAGTTATCATGTCCACCAGTTGGGCTATCATCGCCATAATCAGCTGCATTACCAGCAACTGTTAACCAGTTTGTAACTGTACCCTTAACAGTATAGCTCCCACCAGATTGCTCTTCATAAAATTGTTTAAAAGTTTTTACTTTAGAGCCATCGTGTAAAGTAAATTCTTTATCTCCGAAAAGCATGTCTTCGTAATGTTTTTTGCTGAAATCATCAGAGTACATGTACCCATTTTGTTTATCAATATTGTTATGTTTGAAATCAGCGAATTCAGTTAAAATTACTAATACCTTATCTTCACGAACTCCGCCGTTATAGCTAGCCTGTTTAGCAGAATCAACTTTTACTACACCAGTTGGTTTGCCTTTTTTATAGTTTTCGTGTCCTTTATTTAATTGTGATAAAAGTTGAGCTTTTCGTTTTTCTAATGTTGCTCTTTGTTTATCAGCAATTTCTGACTGAGATTGTGCTTGTACTTTCTCTTTATATTCACCTTGTTTTTCTTTTATGTATGCTTGTACTTTTTCTTTAGCTACTTCAGCACTATCAGAATCTTTGATCACGCCTCTGTCTCTTAAAGCCTTTTCTAATCTTTCTTCATCCACTACGTTTAAATCTAAATAAGGACTTTCTACTAACTGCTTACTTTCACTTTCAGTAGGAATTGCTGCTTTTGAAGTAACTCCAGTTGAAAAAATGGACATACTTAATGCTGCAGCAAGTGATACACTCGATAATACCTTCCAGTATGATGGTCTTGCCATAAATCTACACCCCTTTTCAGAATCTTCCAACAAATTAAATAGTACTAGCTTAAGGGGCATTGTACAATGAGTAATTATGAATAATTTCTAATGATTTACTTAATCTATTTAATCCATTTTTAATGTTTTTTTAACATTAGGAATAGGTACATATTCTTATTTCAGTGACAAGAAAATACATTTTCTCTTTTTATTAATCAAATTTCGAGGAGTTTATTATGAATTCGACAATTAAAAAAGATTTCTTTTTAAAACCAGCTTTACAATTAGCAAAGGAGCTATTGGGCTGTATCTTAGTTCATCGTACTGATGAATTGGAACTTTCTGGAATGATCGTAGAGACCGAGGCATATATGGGCCCAGATGATCGTGCTGCACATAGTTTTCAAAACCGACGTACGAAACGGACAGAAATTATGTTTCATGAGCCAGGATTCATCTATACTTATCAAATGCACACTCATACCTTAATAAATGTTGTTTGCGGGGAAATTGGCATTCCTAATGCAATATTAATTAGAGCACTAGAACCTGTAGACGGGATTGAAAAAATGATCGAATTTCGAAAAAATCAACCCATTTCTAATTTAACGAATGGACCAGGTAAGCTTACAAAAGCATTGAATATTACGATGGAATCTTATGGAAAACCAATTTGGCTCCCTCCCGTTTACATCAAAGAAGGAATTAAACCAGAACATATTAGTAGTGGACCTAGGATCGGTATTGAAAATACCGGTGAAGCGCGGGACTATCCATGGAGATTTTGGATTACGGAAAATAAATTTGTTTCAAGATAATAAAAAATACCCAGGCTGTTGACGAATTCTCGCTTTCAAACAGTCTGGGTATTCTAATTTCGGAACCTATTTTAAACATCATTCATCAGATGAAGAAACTGCATTTTTTATTTGCTCTTCCAATTCCAAACGATATTCTAAAATTTGGTACTTATTCCAGCTTAATCTATTCGCCATATAACGAATCACTTCGTCTTTATACTTATTAACTAGATCAATTTGAAAATATAAAAATCCAGTTCTCCTAATAAAAAAGTCGACTGGCTTTACAATCATTTCGTTTTGAATTCCATATTCTAATTGTAAAAATAATGATAGTGGTAGATTAGAATCATTTTTCAATTCACTAAATGATATATTCATTAAATGTTCTATATTCGATCCGTATATTTTACTTAATCTTTTATATTCCGATTCATTTAATCCAATTGCAATACCAGCAGATGAAAATCGTTTTTTAAAATAATTAAAACCTTTTGATCCCCCAACATCGCCACCGGATATTGGTAAAGTTTTAGTCTGACATTCTTTAAATCTATTTTCTTTATCTTTTGTAATAAGGTCTACAATTGTCTCTGCCATTTTCCGGTAGCCTGTTAACTTTCCCCCAGCTATTGAAATTAACCCAGAGGATGATTCCCAAATCTCATCCTTTCTTGAGATTTCAGAAGGATCCTTACCTTCTTCCAAAATTAAAGGACGAATGCCAGCCCAACTTGATTCAACGTCAGTATCTTCCAGCTTTATTGTTGGAAACATATACTGAACGCAATTTAATATATATTCCCTATCATCATTACTTACTTTTGGATTAGCGGTATCTCGATCAAAAAAAGTATCTGTTGTACCAATATAAGTCTTTCCATCTCTTGGAATGGCAAAGACCATCCGACCGTCCACCGTATCAAAATAGACAGACTGATTTAAAGGAAACTTTTTATGATCAATTACTAAATGAACCCCTTTTGTTAGTCTAAGATTTTTATCACTTTCTAATCGTTCCATTTCCCTAAGTTGGTCAACCCATGGTCCGGTTGCGTTAACAATCCTCTTTGCCCGAATTGTAAAAGGTACTTTCGATATTAAATCGATTGCTTTGACTCCTACTATTCTATTATTTTCATAGATGAAATCTGTCACTTTTACATAATTGATTGCCTGTGCTCCGTGTTCAACTGCTTTTTTTATAACTTCTATTGTAAGGCGAGCATCATCGGTTCGATATTCAACGTAATATCCTCCAGCTTTAAGCCCCTCTCTTTTAATTAATGACTCCTTTTCGATCGTTTCTTTTCGATTTAACATTTTCTTTCGTTCATCTTTTTTTACACCAGCTAGGTAGTCATATAATCTAAGGCCAATAGAAGTAGTAAACTTACCAAAAGTCCCACCCTTATATATGGGAAGTAGCATTCTTTCAGGTGTAGTCACATGTGGACCAATTTCATAAACAATTGCACGTTCTTTGCCAACCTCTGCTACCATTTTAAATTCATACTGTTTTAAATATCGTAAACCACCATGAACTAGCTTAGTAGAACGACTAGATGTACCCGATGCAAAATCCTGCATCTCAACTAGGGCCGTACTCATCCCTCTAGTAGTAGCATCAAGTGCAATACCACAACCTGTTATTCCTCCACCAATCACTAATAAATCGAACTCTTTTTCAGCTAATGTTTTCTTAATCCTTTTCCTATTTAAACTTGAAAATTGTTCGTCCATTGTAAAACCTCACTTCAACAAATTTTCTAGTTGTCATAAAAAAGCGACACAAAAAAAATCAATTTAAAATGAAAAAGGACCGCTACAATTACATCTGCATGTAGAAAGGTCCTAGAGTTTCGAATTAAAAAATAGTTAAGCCGTTTACTTATTTAAATGCTAAAGTTGCATGAACTGCTTTTTTCCAGCCTGAATATAGCTCATTACTTAATTCAGTTGTCATTTGTTGTTCCAAGCATCGATCCATTTGCCATTGTCCGGCTATTTCTTCTCGGTTTTTCCAAAATCCGACTGCTAAGCCAGCTAAATAAGCTGCACCTAAGGCTGTTGTTTCATTTATTAAAGGCCGCTCGACAGGTACATTTAAAATATCACTTTGAAATTGCTTCAGCCCTCTAAACAGGTCAAGGAAAAATAGGAACTAGATTTTTATATAATCTTTGTCTTAATTTCTGTGAATAAATTGTGTTGATTTCCACTACAAGAATCGCTTTCCACGGGGCGCGACTTAAGCCTCCTCGTTCCTGCAGGGTCTCAGGCTTCCCGCATTTCCAATAGGAGTCTAGCACTAAAAACAGATTTACCAAGTATACTTCTCACTCGATTATATAAAAAACTTTAAAATTATACTTATATTCACTTAAATAAATATTCTATTTAACATATAATGATTCCTTTCTTACTACAAATAGCTTAATTTCATTTATTAAGGACAGCTTTTTCTTGATTATTTCTTCCCTATCCAAATAAAAAAACCTACTAATATCATAGTAGATTTTCTTACTTAGTATAAAATTCTTCATTAAATCTATTTTATAATTAATTTATTGTAGTTTAACGTTATTTCTTAGGAAATAATGTCGGAAATATACTTTATCTTCTTGGGGAAATCACCAAATGACTTTCTTAAGTGGCTACGATAGCTTGGCATTTAACTGTTTTTTGAAGAGGTCATAATTGGTAAAGATACTTCAAAACTAGTCCCTTCTCCTTTTTCACTTTGAACTTTGATTTTCCCACCATGTTCTTCAACAATCCATTTTGCAATTGATAAGCCAAGTCCAATTCCATTTTTGGATGTACGTGAAACATCCTCCTGGAAGAAACGGTCAAATATTCGAGGAAGGTTTTCTTCTTTAATTCCGACTCCGCTATCTATAACCTTAATTAGAAAGTTATTTTTCACCTGTTTACAGCTAATTTGAATCGTATCATTTTCGTTTGTAAATTTCATTGCATTATCAATTAAAATCACAAGTAATTGGTGAATTCTTTCTTGATCACCAAAATAAAAATACGTATCTTTAATTGATAAAAATATTTCTTTACTTTGAAATGAAATGATTTCAGTGAAGTGTGAAACAACTTCTTCTAGCAATTCATTTAAGGAGAATATTTTTTTATTTAATTGTATTTGCCCTGAATCTGATCTAGCTAAGGTTAATAAGCTTGCTACTAGTTTGGAAAGTCGCCTATTTTCTTTTAACATAATTGAAAAGTCTTGTGCCTTTTCTTCGATTGTTGCATCTGGCTCTCTGAGCAATAACTCCAAACGAGACTGAATTACAGTTAAAGGTGTTCGAATTTCATGAGAAGCATCTGATACGAACTCTTGTTGTTTTTGCCACGCATTTGTTATTGGTACTAAGGCACGTCCAGCCAAAATATACCCTGCTACAACTGATAATGCACTTCCCAAAATCCAACCAACGATTAATATGATTAATAATGTATCAACTAAATCCTTTTCCGAGTCGATATTACGTAATATTTGCAGTGTAATTTTCCCTCGATTTGTTTCACCTTGAATTGAGATCGTTCGATAATTCATATCACCGATTTTATCATTATAAATTTCGTTTATTTTTGTAGGATACTTAAGTTCATCTTGTAAAATAATCGCATTCATACCAGGCATGGGATTTACTAATTTTTTATTTTCATCCCACATGATCATTAAAACGCGTGGATCGCGATTTGAAATTGGTAAACGGTTTGGATTATCACTATTTTGTATACGATTAATATTCCATAAAAGTGATTGATCAACTTCTTTATATAAACGATTATTTGTATATGAATAAATAATTAATGAAAGGATTCCTATTATTAAGATAAATACTACTGAATTTATAATCGTTAATCGAATTTTGGTTTTCTTAAACATCTCTTCACCTAGTCATCTTTCATAATATATCCGATTCCTCTGACAGTCTTAATCATACTACCATAATTAAATGGTTCTAGTTTTTTTCGGAGCTGATGTACATATACTTCAACGATTGCAACAGTAGTATCAGAATCAAATCCCCAAATTCTATCAAAAATTTGTTCTTTCATTAAAATCTTACCTTGGTTTTGAATGAAGTATTCTAGTAACTCATATTGTTTAATTGTTAAATGAATCGATTCATTATTTATTTCAACAGGATGCTCTTTTCCTTTTAAAATAATTCCTTGATACTTCAATGAACTATCAAATGTTAATTTACCACTTCTTCTAAGTAAAGCGTAGATTCTTGCTAGTAACTCTGGCCCTTGAAATGGTTTTACTAAATAATCGTCCGCTCCTAAGTTTAATCCTTCAACACGATCTTCTAGTGAATCTTTGGCAGTTAGAAAAAGAACTGGTGTATGTACCCCTACTTTTCTCAAATCCTTAACAATTTCAAAACCATTTTTCTCAGGCAGCATTACATCTAATACAATCACATCATATATGTTTTGCATCGCTAAGAAAAAGCCTTCTTCCCCTTCTAACGCCTTATCTACTTTAAAATCATTTGATAATAATTCAACGATTGAATTTAAAACTTCTATATGATCCTCTACAACTAAAATTCTCACTTTTTTGCCTCCATTAGACTAAAAAAAAGCGTTCATCGTATAACAACGCTCCCCTTTATATATTCAAATCGTACTGCTTGAATTGGTCTCATATTTGAAGTTCTACAGGGTCTCTAAAAAAATCACCCCAACTAATAGAGAAAATGTAATGATAATAATTGAATACAGTTTTATTACGCTTACACTTATCATACCACCAAATAAGCTAAGTACGAATGATTCGATTAAAAATTGTAATTGTATATCTGTTTCTTGTTCATGTTTACCGATTATAGCTTGTAAGTTTTATCATCCTTAATATGTGCAATAACTCTGGCTTTTCCTTAATTGCTGCTACCTGATGATCCTCCTGGTTGTTGATTGAAATAACCTCCGCCACCATTTTGTGGGAAGCCTCCTCCATTTCGGAAGTTTCTCATCATTTCCGTTCGATTATTATTTTTATAACTTAAATAACCAACTCCAATTAACGTAAAAATGCCAATTACTAAATTGATAACTAATAAAATAGAAATGACTTTAGGCGAAAACGCACCCGTAGTTGAACGGTTCTTCAAATTCGCTTTTTGTTTTTTTTCTACTAAATTTGATTCTAAATCTTCCATCACTAATCCCACTCCTTTATATTGTTTAATTACATTATGTAATAGAATCCTTAATTTTTACTTAATAACTTATCTGAAGCATATAGTAAAAAAAGAACCACCTTTATGGTGATTCCAAATTTTAAGAAGTTAGTTTTTAACTAGACTAGCAATATGTCGATTTTTAGGTATTTGTAAGCCTAAATTACCTCTCAAAGTAGAAGATTCGTACTCTTTGCGATAGATTCCTCTTTCTTGTAATAGTGGAATGACCTGTTCAGTGAAATCCTTTAATGCACTTGGAATTGCAGAATAAATCATTAAACCGTCAGCTGCTTCTTGTTCATACCACTCTTGAATTAGATTAGCAATTTTTTCAGGTGTGCCAATAAATGCACTTCTAGGAGTAGCAGCCTGTAATGCTACCTGTCTAAGTGTTAGCCCTTTCTCTTTTGCTTCTTTCTTGATCTTATCAGTATTACTTCTAAAACTATTTTTCCCTAAATCACCGATGTCTGGGAATGGCTCATCTAATGGATATTGAGAAAAGTCATGGTGCTCAAAAAATCGCCCTAAATAATCCAAGGCATTTTCAATACTAGTTAGATTAACAAGATCTAAATACTTTTGCTCTGCCTCTTCTTCCGTACGGCCAACTATAGGAGCAATTCCAGGGAATATCACAATATCATCTTTTGATCTGCCGTATGCTACTGCACGATCCTTTACATCTTTATAAAATTGCCTAGCTTCTTCTATATTATCATGACCAGTAAACACTGCGTCAGCTGCTTTAGCAGCTAATTCCTTACCGCTCTCTGAAGATCCAGCTTGAAACACTACTGGTTGACCTTGTTTAGAGCGTCCGATATTAAGAGGACCTTCTACTTGAAAATACTTCCCTTCATAATTTAATCTGTGTAGCTTTTTTGGATCAAAAAATACACCTGATTCTTTATCTCGAACAAACGCGTCATCTTCCCAAGAATCCCATAAACCTCTAGTTATTTCTAAGTGCTCTTCTGCAATTTTATATCGATCATCATGTGAAGGGTGACCATTTTTACTATAGTTTTTAGCAGAGCCTTCAAGTGGAGAAGTAACTAAATTCCATCCTGCACGCCCATTACTTATATGATCAATTGACATGAATTGTCTCGCTACAGTAAATGGTTCACTATAAGTAGTTGAGAGCGTACCAACTAGGCCTATATTCTTTGTTACTCCTGCTAATGCCGATAAGATGGTAATTGGTTCAAAGCGATTTAAAAAATGTGGTATCGACTTTTCTGTTATATATAATCCATCTGCAATAAAAACTAAATCAAATTTTCCATTCTCAGCTAATTTCACTTGCTCTTGGTAATAGGAAAAATTTACACTTGCGTCCGTTTGAACCTCTGGATGACGCCAGCCAGACATACTGCCTCCTACTCCATGAACTAGTGCTCCAAGCTTTAGTTTTTTTCTTTCTGTCATTTTTTTCCCCTCCATTAATTCGCTAATATTGCCGTATCTTTAATATTAAGTTCGTAGCTCTTAACGAGTATATTTCCATTCATAAACTCATATTGTTTAGCCCGTTTAAACCCTATTTTTTCATATAACTTTATGGCAGATTCCATCATATCTGATGTGTGAAGAACGATTCGTTCAGATCCCCACTCTAATGAAAGATTGCAGCTTGCTTTTATTAATTCTGTTGCAATCCCTAATCCTCTTGCTTTAGGGGAAACACCTATTAAGCGAATAATAGGGTAATTAATCTCTAACTCAGGTAATCCATATGCTTTTTCAGCAGAGTCATAGATAAAACATGCACCTAATAGAACATTATCGACAGTCGCAACAAGCTTTGTCTTAGTGTGGCTGTTATCAGTTGCATCAATAATACTATTTTTATAGTTTTCCCATTGTTCTTTTGAAAGAATAGCAGCATATTGTTCATATGCATCGATTAACACTTTTTTTATTTTATCTATTTCATTTGGTTGGGACTCTCTAATAATTAAACGATTTGAAGACATAGCCTACCTCCTCTAATTAAACTAAGCTGTATTCATACAAAATACGTTGTATTTGTTTTAAATGAAGATGAACATGTGACATAAAAGATTTAATTATGTCTTCAACTGTAACGATTGCATTTTGAGGGTTTATTCCGCTCTTCTTCCAATCATCACTTGTTAGTCTTTTAAGCAATTGACTATTGTAATATAAAATAACACGATATGTTTCTAGTACTTCTACAATATTTCCATCGTTTGCATATTGCCCTGCAATCCATTTATCTTGATTAAAAGCAGGTAATTGAACACTTGATCCAGCTAAAACTTCCCTTAGTCGAAAGTTCACTACAAATGCATGATCTACTAAATGAGTTAGCACTTCTAAAATACTCCACGATCTTTCATTTTTCTTCCAATGCAGTTTCTCTTTTGAAAGATTGAAAGTTTTTTGCGATAGTAAATCATAAAGTTGATTAAATTCACTTATTTCAATTGATAAAGTACTCATGTATGTCCTCCTATATTTTGACTACACTTTTTGAAAGTTCATTCAGTATTGTGATAGAAAAATCTGTAAAAAATCTTATACTTAACGGGATTGCTTTTTCATCAAGATCAAATTTAGGATGATGCCACTCATATTTTCCTGAAGTTCCAAAAAATACGAATAAACCTGGAATCTCTTCTAAATAATAGGAAAAATCTTCACTTGCTGCAGATACAGACGGTTCAATTACACGTAAGTCTTGTTTAGTTGCTACATCTCTTGCAATTCGAGCTAATTTTTCATCATTAACAACAGGGGGTGGACCAGGATTCCAATTTGTATGAACATCTGTTTTAAAAGCAACACCAACAGACTTACTAATTTCATTTAATCGATTTTGAATGGTCTGTCTGACTTCATTCTTAAAAGTACGAACCGTCCCACTAAAAACCGCTTTGTCAGCGATCACATTTGATGCTTTCCCACTATAGAATTTTGTTACACTTACAACTGCATTTTCAAGTGGACTAATATTACGGCTCACAATCGATTGAAGCGACGTAACAATATGGGATGCAGTAAGAATTGAATCTAGCCCAGCCTCCGGTACCGCTGCATGGCTCGATTTCCCATTTATTTCAACAGTAAATCCGTCAGCAGCTGCCATTAAAGGACCTGATTTTATCCCAATGGTTCCAACTGTTAAATCAGGTTTATTATGCATACCAATAATCACTTTTGTATCCTTTAATACATTTGTTTTAATAATTTCTAATGCACCTTTTCCAATTTCTTCTGCAGGTTGAAATATAATCTGTACTTTTCCCGGCAGCTCACTCTCAATTTCCTTCAATAAAATGGCTGTACCTAAGATTGCAACTGTATGAAAATCATGTCCACAAGCGTGCATCTTATTCGGATTTTTTGATGAAAAAGGTAATCCTGTTTCCTCCTGAATTGGAAGTGCATCAATGTCTGCCCTAATTGCGATTGTAGGACCTTTGCGAACATCACCGATTTCTGCAACAAGACCAGTTTTTAACGGTAAAGTTAGGATTTGTATGTTATACTCTGTTAAAAGTTGAACAAGTGTCGCTGTTGTTTCATATTCTTCAAACGCTAACTCTGGAATTGCATGTAAACTCCTTCTTATTTGAATTAGCTTTTCAAGTAGCGCATCAGATATTTCAAATTTCATGGCTTCAACTCCTAAACTGTTAAGTCAAACTGTTATTTCTGTAAAAGCCTCTTTAATTAATTGAAGTGAGCGAACTCTTCTTTCAAAATCTGGAATTAATGATGTAAAAATAAATTCATCAATACCGAATTCATTTTGATATTCAAAAACCCTTTTTTGAAAAGTTTCTTTTGTTCCCTTAAGAACGTCTGCCTCTCGAACTTCTGTAGTATAGGTTTGGCCAGCTTGTTTAGCGTAAATCTCTGCTTGCTCAAGCGTGCCGACATTTACAATTTGCCCATTCCCTAATGTAACTCGCACAGTTTGTAATTGATCTGATAATTTTAGTGCTTCCTCTTTCGTTTCAGTTACAATCGTAGACAAGGCTATAATAAACTTTGTTTTTCTACCACTTTGATGATTAAAGGAATTATTATAAGCCTTGATTGCTTCCTTTGCTGCCACTGGGTCATTATTTATGAATAATGCAAATGCATATGGATAGCCCTTTTTAGCCGCAAATTTAGCACTTGATACACTTGTTCCTAATAAAAATAGCGGAACTCTAATCTGTGGTAATGGAGAAGCATGTAAAGAATCAAACGAACTTACTTCTGATGCATCCTGATATAAAAAATTTTCTAGTTCATCAATTTTCTCTTCAAGAGATTGAGGTTCTTTCAAGCTTTTTTGGAGTTCTTGGCTAGATTTTGGAAATCCGCCCGGTGCTCTTCCTATGCCAAGTTCTACTCTACTTGGTGACAAATTAGCTAATACATTAAAGTTTTCTGCTACTTTATACGGACTATAATGCTGTAACATTACCCCACCTGAACCAACAGAAATTCGTTCAGTTTTAGCAAGAATATGTGAAACAAGCACTTCTGGAGATGATCCAGCAATTCCTTGTGAATTGTGGTGCTCTGATACCCAAAATCGATTAAATCCTAATCTTTCAGCTTCTTTTGCTAGATTTATAGTGTTTATAAGTACTTCATTTGCAGTTTGACCAGGAAAAATAATACTTTGATCTAAGAATCCATATTTAAGTCCCATATTCTTTCCTCCATTTTTTTAAATATAGTACATGTCTTCCTCTGAAAATCGTTTTAAAAACTGAATTGTTCTTTCTTCTTTAGGTGATTGAAAGATAGTCTTTGGATTCCCTTCTTCAACAATTATGCCGCCGTCCATAAACACAACATGATTAGCAACATCCCTAGCAAATGCCATTTCATGTGTGACGATAATCATTGTAATTCCTTCTTTTGCTATTTTTCGTATAATCGCTAGTACTTCACCTACTAATTCAGGATCTAAAGCAGAGGTTGGTTCGTCGAATAAAATGACCTCTGGATTTAAAGCAAGCGCCCGAGCAATTCCAACTCTTTGTTGCTGTCCGCCGGATAACTGTAGAGGGTAAGAATCTAACTTGTTTCCTAAGCCTACTTTCTCAAGTAATTCAGCGCTTTTTTTGTATGCTGCTTCCTTGGACCATTTTTTAGCTACTACTAATCCTTCCATTACATTTTCAACTACTGTTTTATTTTTAAATAAGTTAAATTGTTGGAATACCATAGCTGTTTTCTGGCGCAATGAAAGAATTTCGGTTTTTGAAGCTTGACTAAAATCTACTTTAAAATCGTCTATTGTAATTTTTCCTTTATTTGGTTTTTCTAAATAATTTATACAACGAAGTAAAGTTGTTTTTCCTGATCCACTAGGACCTAGAATTGCGACGACTTCGCCTTTATTAACAGTTAAATCTATACCTTTTAAGACATGATTTTTTCCAAAGGACTTTGTTACATTCGTTAAAGTAATCATTTCACTCCCCCTCGACTAAAGACGCTAAATCTCTTCTCTAATAAACTCGTCATTCTTTCAATGACTAATGTAATTCCCCAGAATATTAGTGCTGCTGCAATATATGCCTCAAAAAACTTCCAATTTGTAGAAGCTACAATTTGTGCCTTTGCGTTTATATCTACAACAGAAACAATAAATGCCAAAGTTGATCCATGCAGCATTCCAATAAATGTATTTGATAAATTTGGTAAACTTACAGCGAAGGCTTGTGGAAATACAATTCTTCTTAGTGCTTGTGTTGTTGTCATACCAACCGAATAAGCAGCTTCAATTTGTCCTCGATCGATATTTGTAATTCCAGCTCTAACCACTTCAGATAAATACGCACCTGCTGTAATAGAAAAGGAAATAATTGCAAAAGCTGTCATAGGAATTGATGATGAATTAAAAGCAAAATGATAATGTTTAGAAAGTGAATCTAATAGCATTGAGATTGAATAATAAATAATTAACAAGTGTGTAATCATCGGTGTTCCTCGAATAATCGTAACGTAACTAGATGCTGCCTGACTTAATATTGGAACCTTATAAATACGAACAATAGCCGTATAAGTTCCTATTACAAACCCAATAAGGACTGACAAAAAAGTTATGAACAGTGTAGTTGGAATTGCAGGTAGTATTTGTATAAATGCCTCCCAAATAAATGAGAAATCTAGTTTCATAATCTCGTACCTTCTTTCACAGCAACGACATCCCGATTCATTTTTCCAAATAAGTTACGGATTTTAAAAGTTTTTTCTTTCTTTTCAACACTTGTTCTTTCATATTTTCCAAACCGGTTTTCTAATAAGATAAATCCTTTTTCAAGAAAGGCACTTAAAATAAAATAAACGAGAGCAAGTGCAAGATAGGATTCAATAAAATGACGATTTAGTAAACCTAATGTTTGTGATTGCCCTGTTAACTCTATTACCCCGAGAGTAAATGCTAATGATGTATCTTTTAGTGTTCCTATTAATAAGTTTCCTAAAATAGGGATCCATATAGCGAATGCTTGTGGTGCTATGATTCTCTTAAAAGCCTGATATCCGTCCATTCCAACAGAATAAGCTGCTTCAATTTGCCCTCTATCTACAGCACTAACTGATGCACGAATACCTTCTGAAATAAAAGCCGCACTGTGTAATCCGTATGTTAAAATGACAAAATATAAAACATCAATTCTACTAACATCTACTTCTACTAGTTTTAATAGCTCAGGTACGCCATAATAAATTAAAAATAATTGAATTAAAATTGGAGTTCCCCTAAAAAATGAAACATATATTTGCGAGATTCTTTGAAAAATTGGTACCTTATACATTCTAGGTAAGGCTACAAGTAAGCCAAAACCTAACCCTACTAAAATAGAACTCCCTACAATGATTAACGAAATCTTTATAAAAGGTAGTAATTTAATAAAATATTCAAAGATCAATCCAGCTTTAAAATCAGCACCCATTCCTTCTCACCCTTTGGTTTTAGCTTTAATTTTCTGTAAAATCAGCACCTAACCACTTTTTGCTTAAGTTAGCAAGTGTTCCATCTGCTTTTATTTTTAATAGTGCTTCGTCAATAGCATCTGCTAATTTTTGATCTTTTGTATCATTTTTTCTAAAGGCAAATAATACATCAGCCTCAGTCAAAGCTGACCCTACTGTTTTCAATTCACCTTTTGGATCAATCAAAGATAAGGTAAAATCTGCAGCAACTGTAGCATCTACACGTCCTGAAGTAATTTGCTGTACAGTATCATTTGCTCCACCATTCTGATAAACAATTTTAATAGCGTTATTATGCTCTTTATTATAGTTTTCAAGAATTTGTGCTTCTGCACTTGTAGCGGATGTTAATACCTTTTTGCCTTTTAAGTCATCAATTGATTGAATTGAATTATTCCCTTTTGCAACAACGATTTTATTTTTCCAATGCGCATAAGCTTCTTTGTTAAATAAATACTTCTCTTCCCTCTCTGGATTTTTTTCAATTTCATGAGCAACAAAATCTATTTTCTTAGTTTCTAGACTTAACAATAAGCTCGAAAATTCATATGTTTTTAAATCAAACTTGTATTCTGGCAATCTTTTATCAATTTCTTTTACAAGTTCAACATCAAAACCAGTTAAATTTCCATCTTTATCGATAAAGCACACATTTGGAAATTGTGTACCAGTACCTACAACAATTCTTTGAACTTTTGAATCAGTAGCTGTTGCTGCCTCTTTATCTTTATTTTTTAAAGCAAATGTAATGATTAAAACTACGACTGCCAAGGATACAAGTGTAATCACAAACTTTTTCATTCCCATTTCCTCATTTCTGAATAATTTTTTTAGGGTCTTACTGCTAGCCAAATTAACTCTTCTGATAATTCTTCAGCTGCTTTATTTAATCTCTCTGTTAATTCATTAGATAATGAAAAATGATTTTGATAATCTCTTATTACCCAATCATCAATTGCATAAACACCAGTAACAAAATGATTTCCCCCAAGAACAGAGAGAACTGGTTTTAATGCATAATCTAAACTGAGTAAATGGGCAATTGTACCACCGATGAAGACAGGAAGGACAACTTTATTTTTCAAGCCATTCTGAGGAATTAAGTCTAAAAATATTTTTAATAAACCTGAATAGGAGGCCTTATAGACTGGTCCTGCAATAACAACCCCGATCGAATTCTCAATTTTATTAAGGGCTTCTTTAATTTCTTCATTACTAAAATCGCTCTTAATTAAAGCTTCTGTTGGCAAATCCCCAATATTTACTTGGCATACTTTAATACCTTCATTAGTCCACTTTTCTTTTACAAATTGGAGTATGCCATTCAATCTTGAGTTTGGTGATGAGCTAGCAGAGATAATGACAATATCCTTCAACGTGTTCCCTCCTTTTTTAAAAAACCAACATTCCTTATAGGTTAACTAGGAATTAATTGTTATAAACTTTATCACTGACAGAATATTTAGTCAACGTAATTTCCAATAGAACTTTTCTATCGTTTTATTAAATATTTGAATTAGCTCATTAATTTTATTGCTCCCTTAAGCACGATCTAGTTGATTGTCAATTGAGGATGCCCCCAAATTCTTATATTTGGTTATATTTTTAGCTTGTTAAAAAAGAAAAAAGAGTTGGCTATTTCACCAACTCTTTGCTTAATTCAACTATTTCATTCATTAAATCTGT
The DNA here is from genome assembly GCF_001712755.1 of Gottfriedia luciferensis. Taxonomy (GTDB): domain Bacteria; phylum Bacillota; class Bacilli; order Bacillales; family Bacillaceae_G; genus Gottfriedia; species Gottfriedia luciferensis_B. Next base: position 39,357 of record NZ_MDKC01000004.1, on the reverse strand, counting down.
ATACTCTCCACGATTACAGAAAATATTTGTTTGAAGAAAAATTCCCTTTGTTTCTTCAATATGTATTGGAAATAGTATTCCTTCTTTAGCTTCTTTTTTCACACTGATACTAGGCAAGAAAGCAATTCCAAATTGTTCTATAATAAGTTTTTTTGCCATCTCCGAACTATCAGTATGAATCCTAATATTTGGAGGAGCCTCTAGATTTTCAAATAAACGATGAATTCTAAGCCAATCTAATGAACCGCATTCAAAAAAAATAAGATTTTCCTGAGCGATATCTTGAATTGTGATCGATTTTTTTGAAATAAACGGATGGTCTTTATAAACATAAAGCGTAATTGGATCTTCAAATAATTTAATTGATTGTAAGCTAGGGTGACTAGTTTTCCGAACAAAACCTATATCAATTTCATTATTTAACACTTTACTAATTAATTCATCACTCTTACCCGTAATAACTTTATAATGTAAATCTTCATTACTTACCGAAAGTTTTGGCAAAATTTCTGAAATAACATAGTTTGAAACCGAAACAGTGCAGCCAATTTTCAATTCATTATTGTGTGATTTTTTTTGATTAACGTGCATCTTCCCTTTTTCGTAAATATGAACTAATTGTTGAGCATACGGTAAGAAGCGCTTCCCCTCTTCTGTTATATTAACTTGTTTACCGGAACGGTGAAAAAGCTGGCAATTTAATTCTCTTTCTAAAGATTGGATTCTAGCTGTAACAGTTGGTTGTGATAGAAAAAGTGATTCTGCAGCTTTGTTAAAGCTACCATAGTGAATTACATGGATGAACGCTTCTATATTTTCAATATTAATTTCTTTCACATCCTTAAATAACAGTTTAGTTATATACATTAACTATTCATTTTTATTCAATTTGGGATTTAATCTTACTACTTATTTTTTTAAAAAATTATCATAAAGGAAGTCTATTAGAAAATATTATTTTTATATTTTAATCTTTACATATTCTTTGAAGCTTCATAAAATCCTTTTTTATTTACTACATTCTGAATATTTTAAGTTGATTATACTTTTTTCTAAAATGAAAGTTTATTTTACAATATAACTATTTAAGATGATTAAAAGAAAACCCAAGTTCTTATATAGAACTCAGGCTTTTAGCATAAAATCATTGTTTTATTAATAATTTCAATTTTTTGACTGATAGAGGGAAGATTATACTTTAATTTAAATAACCCGCTACTAGTTGATAAATCAGTTTTTTTAAATAATAAACGTATAAACATAATAAGTACAAAAATAATAGTGGAACTCTAAATCATTAGTTATTATTAAATAAAAAATTACGCTAATTTAACTTTTCTTACTACTTGGATCTTGACGTGTTTAGGTATATCACCTTTAATCGTCACTTCTCCATTAGATAAAGCAATTTTTGCTCCCCATCCATTTTTGAATTTTTTAATTTTTACTCGAAGTAATCTTATTTCCACCTGACCTAATCCAGATTTGTTTTTTACTTCTAATTCTGGTGTTTTTGCATTACCAATATTATGTAGAAGTAGTTTTACTCTAATTAGAGGTTCTTCATCGCTTTTTACGATTACATATGCGTTTCCTTGTTCATCCTCTTTAAATTGGTCGTAGGTTACTGAAAAGCCTTTTGTACTTAAGTAAATTTCTCCATCATCATTTACTTTGTAAACTGGTGAAAACATATGTCTCTTCTCCTTGCCGTATATTCTTAATTATGTAAAATAAAGAAAACTTCGATTGACCAGCCTTTTTAGGCGAAGTCTAGAGACGTAGTGAATTGGCTACTACGCCGGGTTATATTTCTTAAAGTGCAATAAAAAATTGACGATGAAATAATTAAATTATTTTTACGTCAATTCTAATATTAGTATGGCTTAACTATTAAAAAATGTTCTTTCCAATATTTAATATGTTTAAAATATGATTCTTATTACATCAGACAGATTATTCTAGTTTATTAAAAATAATTATAAATTGCAATTTTTAAACTCTGAAATAAATAGCTAATTTATGGAAATTCCTATTCAAAATAAAGCCATTATTTTACATTTAAACTTAGTTCTAAAACATAGAATTTAATGAATAAATATGCTATTGTTCTAATGAATTATTTAAAAATTTAAAATAGATTTTTTTATCTAAATTATGAAATTAAAAAAAAGGAAGAAGGAACGTCAGTTGATTTACAGTAAACAAGATGTGCTACACAATGAAACCCAAAGCATTAAAAATGGAGCCGCATCTACAATCGCAATAAGTTTATCAAATAACTATTTTATATTGTTTGCTATTGCAATTTTAGGTGCTACCAATTATCAAGTTGGTTTAATTTCTTCCTTACCTTCAATTGTCGGAATGGCCGCAATGCTCCCAGCTGCTTTTATGGTTAATAAATTAGAAGAAAAAAGAAAATTCACTGCCTACTCCATTTTCTTTACGCGTTTTTTTCTATTAATAATGGTTTTTCTTCCATTTATTAAATCAGAGCATATCGCATGGTTTTTTGTTATTTTAATTGCATTAATGAATTTCCCTGGCACATTTCTAAATTTAAGCTGGCAAGCATTTATCGGTGATTTAATTCCAGCTGATCGTCGGAACACATTTTTTGGTAATCGAAATAGAATACTAACCTTTACGGGTATGATTGTAACGCTTGTAGCAGGAATATGTATGAAATCCATTAGCCCAAAAAGTGCCCTTCCATATCAATTACTTTTTTTATTTGCATTTATATTCGGAATGATCGAGTTCTTTTATATATTGAAACATAAAGAGGAGAAGCAAAAAATTGAAATTTCAAATCATTATTCTCCTTTTTCAAAACATCTCTTTCAGTATAAACCCTATATAACATTTTTAATTTGTGCTCTATTTTTTAACTTCGCGTGGCAAATGGCATGGTCTTTATTTTCGATTTATCAAATAAGATTTGCTCATGCAACTGCTTTTTGGATTAGTTTATTTACTGTAAGCAACCAACTTTCACAAATCGTTAGCTTTCGTTGGTGGGCAAAGATGGCAAATCGTTATAGTAATACTCAATTATTAATTTGGATTTCAATCGGAATGGCATCTGCACCTATTTTAAATATTTTATCAACAAATTATGTATACTTATTTATCGTAAACTTTACATCAGGATTTTTTGTATCTGGTACCGTATTAATATTATTTAATAGCTTACTAGAAGCTACTGAAGAAGAACATCGAACTTCTTATATTGCTAATTATAATTTCCTACTTTCAATCGTTGCCTTCATCGCTCCACAATTTGGTGTTTTTTTACTTGAGTCATTCAGTATGAATATTGCGATGATTATTTCAACGATATTCAGAGGATTGGCGGGAGTATTATTTGGCGTGATGGCCTATAAAATGGCACATCCAAAACAATTAGATTATAAGCAAAATAAAATATCTCTCTAGAATAAATTTAAAGGAGTTCAAAATATTGAACTCCTTTATTTATGGCTTCAAAACCACTTTAGTACAATTATCTTCTTTATTATTAAAAATATGATAAGCATGATTTGCTTCATCTAAAGATAATTTATGAGTAATAATTTTCGTCGGATCAATATTTCCACTTGTAATTTGATCATACAAGTATGGCATATAATGTCTTGCTGGAGCTTGCCCCATTTTTATATTTATATTTCTACTAAAAAATGCACCTAAAGGAAACGCATTATAGTTCCCACCGTAAACACCTGTGATTTGAACAGTTCCACATTTTTTAACAGCTTTTGTAGCAATGTAAATCAGAACCACAAATTGCTGTTGAAGTAATTTTAATAATAACATCATCTTTATGTTGAATTTTTGAATCATCTACTTTTATCGTTTTAACATTATAATGCCCTTGATAAGTAACCGCACGCATAATACGCCTCCTAATTTAGGTCATTTTCATAGCGTTACCTTAAGGATTATAAATATGTAATTATAAATAAAAACTTAACATTCTTCAGTTATAAAAAAAAGAAACAAACTTGGAATTAAAAATATTAAGAACAAATTTTAGATATATAGGTTTCATTGATTAGTTTATAAATTGATTTTCTCATTTTCTCAATTCTCATACAAACTGATTTATATCCTGTTAAGTTACACTAAGTAAAAGATATTAAATTAGGTTTTTATCGTAAACTTTTTTTGATGAATAAGTTGATTGGAATGGAGGGATGCTCGACTCCTATGGGATATGCGGGAAGGCTAAAGACCCCACAGGCTTGCCGAGGAGGCTAAAGAATCTCGCCCCATGGAAAGCGAGCATCCTGTAATGGAAATCAACATCACTCTACTCCTTTTACGTAAAATTTGATAATTATTTGAAGTTTATTTCAACAGCGTGAAGAGCATTGATTATATTCAATGCTTTTTTATAGGCAACAGAATGACTATAAAATCATACTTTAATTAATGTGATATTTATTAAATTAACCCTATTAGAAGTTACTGTTGTTTTTTAGTAAAATTGGCTATTCTTGAAGATTCAAATCCAAATTAATTTGATACTATAAAATTAGTACGATTTAGGAAAGGATATTGATATGACTATAGATTATCGTTTTTATGAGAGTCCAACAGATCTTGATTTGCAGTATGATTTTTGGAATAAGATGACCGAATCTCTACCATATGCTTGGAAACCAACTTTATCTCCAAAATTATTTGAACAACAATCTGAGTTTAATGAAAAATCTAGATGCTTTGCTTTTGACGGGAATCAGCTTGTCGGTTATATGAGTTTCTCTGGTAAAGGAGAGTTTGTTTCATTAGGTTATCCATGGGTATTACCTGAGTATGAGGATACTGTGCGGGATGAATTGTTTGAAAGAGTTTTTCAATTTGCTGTTAGTGAAGAATACGGTGGAAAATTATTTGCACAGCGATTTAGAGTACAGTGGTCAAAACAAATAGATTATTTCTTATCAAAAGGCTTCAACATTACCAATCGTACACAAATAGTTGGTGCTCATTATCCACTTCTTATAAAAACAATCCAAAGTATTCCGGGATTTTCTTATGAGATAAAAGATCAATTTCAATTTAATGTTTGGAAAGATTTAAAAATGAAGCAACAAATTCTTACAAACGAACAAGTTACCATGATGAATGAGTATTATAGCTCAATTGAATTCGACTATGCAGTTGAATGTAAGCTAGAAAATCAAGTCATTGCCTATTTTGGTATGACAATACGACCAGATACTGGGTATTCAGAAATATTAGCTGTTGCTTATACTGATGCAGCTATACCTTATTTTTATGATATAATATCGATCATCCATAATGAAAACATCAATCGAAAAGTTAAAGCAGTTACAATTACTAAATCACAAATTCCTAAAAGTGTATTACAAGAAAAACTTGGCTTTACTCCATTAACTGAAGATGTGATGATGCACAAGAGACAGGGGTAAATGGCAGAAAAGATGCAATTAAAAAATAGGGAGATTCCAAAACTTGGAATCTCTTTTTTAGTTTACCGTAAAATCATAAGTTCCACTTTCAATTCCATTGATTAGTAGTGTGATACTATGCTGACCTGGGTAGTGCTTTCTTGTTGATAAGTTTTTGAATGAGTGTGTTTTGTTATATGATAATGTTTTGTCATTTTCTATTGTGTTTTCGGATATTTTAAAGATTTTTCTTGTACGGTTACCTTTTGACTTTACGTAATCAATTGCGAATTCGATTCTAAGTTTTGTGGTAGTCGGTTCGTTACTATGAATGGTAAATGAAAAGTTTAAGTCTCCTCCAATTTCAATTTTGTCTGATTGTAATTGGAATTGATCTATATGAATTGCTTTTGTCGTTTCAAATCCAAAAATCGTTAAAGCCTCTATATTACCTTTTTTTAATAGCGTTCTACATGCGTGCTTTATAATCCAATTGGTATGAGGATTTTTACCGTACCATTCTTTCGCAATCTTTAATACTAAAGTTGGGTGATCTTTTGAAATATCGTTTAAATTATTCGCTACACTTTTGCGTACATATAATGACTCGTCTTCTTTTAAATTTTCTAGTATAGGAAGAATTGGAGTTGGGTCGTTTTTTAGACTTTTTAGAACCATCCCCCATGGTAACTTTGGACGACATCCTTCACTTGCAAGTCTTCTTACATGTTCGTTTGGATGAGTAGACCATTTTATCATTTGCGTCATCATTCGTTCTTGGTCTTGTACAATGAACGGTCTAACAGCAAATTCTGCTGTTGAGTGCTGTGTAAATATTTCTAGGGCTTCTATTGATTTTTCCCAATGATCTAACCCGTACACTTCAACATAATCAGGAAAAATAATACTACTTAATTGGCCCTTTGGAAATTTATCTAATATACTACTTAAAATCTCTATAGATTTTTCAAATTTGTTTGGAAGTGTCTCCCCCAAACAAATCGTAATATGTCTCATTCTTTCCTTTAATGTTTTTTCGTCCCAGTTTTCATTGAATACTTTATCTATAAAAATTTCACGATTAAAATCTGTATAAACGATATGGATTTCGTTTTCGATTTTTGAAATTAAATCGTGGTTATATACATTTTTCAAAGCATCTGCCATTTTAATTCTCCAATCATTTTATTTCAAACAATTAAATAATCTCACCTAGTAAAGTGATTGGCTGTGAGATTTGCCTTTTTAATCCGTCAATCGCATCCTTTTTAATAATTGCTAAAGCACATGTCGCTGGACCTGCCGATTTATGCATTGGTATACTAGATTGATTCAATAATTTTATATCGATATTATTCGTTTCAATCAATAGATTCAATTCATACTGAACACCCTTTGAACCAATTGGTAATAGATCAGTAACACCTTCATTGCAAACTAATTGCTTTATTGAATTAAAGTTGATAATTTCATTTTTATTGTCGTTTATATCCTCTAATACTTCTTGTCCTACCTTCGGATAACCGATTAAGATTACAACATCACCAGAATTAATTTCTTTTTTATTAAACGGATTATAAATTTCTCCCATTAAAGTAATACCTAAACCTGTTTGTTTTGTTGGAATATTTTCTTCTGTACTTCCAGTAATATTTATTTCTAAGTTGTCTTCATAAAAATTAGCTTCATTATATTCTTTAATCGCTTTTTCAATCCCGTTTATTATTCGCTTACCTCTTCCGTTCATTTCTACACATAAAGTATTAATTAAAACAGTAGGCTTAGATCGAAATGCTAATGTTTCAACTAAACATAATTTTGCCGTTAAATACCCTACAATTTCCTCATCAACTTTTATGAAATCAAGCTCACTCATCCCTATTCCACCGCAGCTATCACAAGCAATAGTAAAATAACGATTCCCATCTATATGCATTAAAGTTAAATCTCTATATTTTGAAATTTGCACGTTTCATCACCTTTTGAAGTATAAATGCTAAAACAATGTTTGCCGCTGAAGCTAAAGTCAATGGCACAACCATTAAGATAAAAAAACTACTAATCGTCTTTGCCGTAAACGAGTGATTCAAATAAGCAATTAATAGACCACTTAATAATGTTGCCACCGGACCATTTAAAATAATTGCTACGACCATTGCGATGTATTGATTCATTTTTTTAAATAATACGCCAAAAATCCAAACAATCACAAGCATTTGTATTGCGATAAATAGATGCACTGGTACTGTAAATGGAAATCCAGACGTAATTGCTGTTAGAAGATGACCTAGTGCCCCTACAATCCCGCCTGCTATTGGTGAAATCATCATAGCAGCTAGAAAAGCCGGCAATGAATCAAATGCAATAGAATAGGCTATTTTTATATTAGATAGTACTGCACTTAATGCGATAAATAATGAAAGTAAAACAATTCTTTTTGTGTTCAAGTTTCTCCATCCTCTTAATTTAGTTGAATGATATTTTTTAAAAATCCAAAACCATCATTATACTCAATTTCAATAATACATCCATTACTCGTATAAAATTTCCAGAAATGACTTAAATCTAAATGAAGTAAATTTAAGAGTAGTAGCTTCATAATTCCTCCATGTGATACAACTATTACATCTTCGTTTTTTGATCTAATGTCATGACTAAATTTATTAACTCTTTCTGCACACTGCTTTAAGCTTTCCCCGTTCGGAATTTGAAAATGAATCAAATCTTCATTCCACTTTTCTAAAACTTCAGGCACTTCATTTAAAAGATCAGAATATGTTTTCCCTTCAAATTGCCCAAAATTTGTCTCTTGTAACCGATAATCAACTATTTTCGATTCTCCTATTAAACCTTCAATCGCATCACTTAATAAAGTGCATCTACGAAGTGGACTAGAATACAAAGTATAGCGTGAAGTAGGCTCAATCATTTTCATAAACTGGGTTATCACACTATCTATTTGACTTAAACCTTTTTCTGTTAAATCAAAATCAGTCAAACCTGCATAAACCTTTTTTCTATTTCCAATGCTTTCTGTATGTCTAATTAAAAATATTCTCATACTAATCTCTCACCTATAACCGCAAAAATTAAAAAGCATAATTGAGAAACTTCAATTGTAAATCCAATTACATCCCCTGTAATGCCATCTAGTTTCTGATTGATTCTTTTCGTTACAAAAGTAATAAAAATAAACGTGACACATACAGCAAAAATAATGGCTATTTCATTGATTAAAATACTGCCTACACAAATAAGTAATAGATAGACAATTAGAACAAATAATGAATTAGATTTTTTGGCTTCGATTATAAATTGGCTTCCAAATCCTTCATTTCTAGCATAAGTACTGATTCTGCATGTAAATAAAGCAATGCATCTTCCAATAATCGGAAATAAAAAAATAACAAATGTAGTACTTTTTGATAAAAATAACCAATCTCCTAAAAATAAAACAATTAAGGAAATTACCCCAAATGCGCCAATGCGACTATCTTTCATAATTTCTAGTATTCTTTCTTTTGGACGATAACTAAAAATTCCATCTGAAGTGTCAGCTACTCCATCAAAATGTAATCCTCCCGTTAAGAATAAATAAACTAATAGAATAAGAAATGCATTGGCTTCTTTGTCCAATATCAGTGAAATTCCACTATTCAAACTAACAAGTATTAAACCAAATAACACACCTACTAATGGGAACAATCTAATTCCTTTTCCTAGTTCGGTTTCGATAAATACATAATTTTTAACAGGGATCGTTGAAAAAAAACTGAGGATCATTTTAAACCGATTCATATTGGTACTCCTACTTTATTCTTAATGGTATACCAGCTGTAACGAGTATAACTTCTTCTGCTCTTGACGCAATTTTTTGATTGATACGCCCAGCAATATCTCTAAAAATCCTTCCTAATCGATAAGATGGAACAAGTCCATAACCTACCTCATTGGATACAACTATCAATGTCTTACCTTGCTGATCACAAACGTTTACCAACTGGTGCACTTCATTTTCTATATCTATTTCTAGTTTATTTATTTGCTCATTATTAATTGTTTCATAATCAATATCAGTATAATGATCAAACATTAAATTTGTAATCATAACTGTCATGCAATCTAATATGACATACTTAGATTGTAAAAATGCTTCATTCATTTTTAATTGATTAAATTGTTTATATCGCTCAACAGTATGCCATTCATTTGGACGATCTTCTTGATGTCTTAAAATTCTTTCATTCATATCTCCGTCAAATGGTATGGCAGTCGCAATATAAACGACATCATTTGCGTTTGTTTGCAACTCTTTTATTCGTCTTTCTGCATAGGAACTCTTTCCACTACGAGCCCCACCAATTACAAGAATCACTCTCTTCACCCCTTTTCTGAGACCTTAATATCTAGTTCTAATTAACCTAACTCTCCAATTACAAATAAACCAACTAACAAAATACTTATTAATATAACTGACCCAATTATTTTCTTAAAACCGGGTCTCGGACCATCTTTTAAAACTCTTATACCTAGTGGTACAAGTGCAATACAAAGTGCCAATGTAGCTAAAATCGAGAATGATGTTGTACCTTTAAGTACACCCAATGGTAATGAACTCATAAGTCCTAACATTACGGAACGAATTAACCCTAATACTTTAGCGCGATATGAGCCAATTGCTAAAATAATCCAGCCAAACATGATCAGAGGAGAAAAACTATGGAATATATGAAATGCTCCATAAGTTTGCGCCATAACTTTTGTTGCAGTGTCCACACCTAAAATTCGCACCATTTGAAAAGCTAAGTGATCAACCCCAGCATGAAAAGTACGAGCAAAAAGTCCAAATACCGCAAAACTCCCTCCCCATAATGCCCAATTTGGCTTCTTTATACTAATTAATTTACAAAGTGAGATAACTGCTGGCCACAATAAAACGTTCCCAGCAATAAAAAAACTATAAGAAAAAAATAATAAAGTTGGATGAGCTTTATATGCTTCTAGCTGGTCAGGGAAGAAGAAATGAAACTTACTTCTTAGAATAACACCTATAAGCATAAAAATTGGACCTACTATTAGGGAGAATCCACCTAACCAACGACCTGGAAACCAATTATCTTTTACTCTTTCATTCATAGCCCTTCTCCTTTTATTCAGTTCCTTTCTATCATAATTCATTTTTGTATAAAAATGAGTATAAAAAAGAAGGTTTAACGATAAAAATCGACCTACTTTTTTATACTCTGTTCATCTTTTATAGGCTTTACTTCCTAATATACGCACATGTACTTTAATATCTTTTATTGAATCCACTTTTACTTCATTCATTGCTTTAATAGTCCAATCATGTCGATCAAAACGGTACGGCTTTTCTGAAATATTAAGAAGATCTGCATGGAGCTCTTCTCCTATTTTTATCGTTTTTAAAATTTCTTTTTTTATTTTTTTACCCGCTTTAGATGAAATCTCTTTATTATTTAAATGATTCTCATTTTGAGCTACTGTTACCTCTGTTTTTATGTTGATAATATATTTAGGCTTCTTACCACCCTTTATAACTTTAACTGAACCTTTTGAGCTTCTTACCTCTAAATTAACTTTGTCTTTCTCAAGCAAAAGTGGCGTACTATAATTTTCTTGCTTCATAAAATTAAGTGAATTTAAATCTTTTATAGTTACTTGACCTTTATATTTTTTCTGTGCAATGGCAAAAGCACCATTTAGATAAGCTACTTTATCCTCTTTTTGTTCTTTAAAAGATTGGTCATCAATATCTAATAGGGGGATTAAAACTGTTCCGACTGGCTGAGAATATCTTGAAATAAATTGATGAAACTTTAAGCTCAGTAAGATTAAACTGCCTCTACTTCTTTCATCTGGATCATATACGGTAGTATATAAAAATGGTAAATAAAAAAAACTATGGCTCAAGTAAATATCTTTTATATTTCTTTCTGTTCCATAAATCCATACTGTATATCTTAACAGAGGACGTCCAGAAATAAACGAACTGACTTCTTTCATCTTATCTTCAATGACTGATTTACTTAACACAATGCTACTGACATGACCATAGTATAACGGGATAGGTGACCGTTCCTCTATTTTATTGAATGCTGACTGAATCGTTTTTCCTTTTGCTTGACCTATTAATGGGGGAGCTGGGACTTGTTGTGCTCCTCCTTCTTGCTTTGCAATATTTGAAAAGTTAAGTGCTTGGACCGTTACTATATACTGATTATCTTTAAAATCAATTCCAAAACCTGTAATCAATGTTTGATCGATTATCGTCCGATCGCCCCAGCATCCTGTTAATATGAATAATTGTGAGAACATTAATAGAAAGATTAGTAATTTTTTCATTCTATTCATCACTCCTTCTGACGGTCTACATCTACTGGATGGAGTGATTGATTTCGCTTTTTCTTATATTCTTGTGGTATTTTAATCAGTACACTTAAAAAGTCTGAAATACTTGGTACCGAAAATAGAGTGATATATGGTTGCCCTATGCTTTCTAATGAAACCAGCATTGTAATAATTAGAAAAAAGCCTGTAAAATAGCCGATTAATCCTAATGTTGATGATAAAAATAAAATAAAAAAGCGAAGGAATACTATATTACCCGCGATATTTTGATTGATTAATGTATAACCAGAAATAACTGTTAGTGCTACCATTACAAGCATAGCTGGAGAAGTTAATCCTGCACGGATTGCTGCATCACCAATAAATAACCCACCTAATACCGCTACAGTCTGTCCTACTGCCTTAGGTAAACGTATTCCCGCTTCTTTAAACAATTCAAAAAATGATAGCATTAAACAAGCTTCAAGGGGTGCTGAAAACGGTAATCCATTTCTAGACATAGCGATGGTAGCTAGAAAAGGGTATGGTAATTGATCCAAATGATACGTCACCAATGCAATATAGAATCCTGGTAAGAATATTGTTGTTAAAACCGCAATTACTCTAAGATAACGGACTATATTGACAAAATAAAAACTCGAATGTATATCTTCAGGCGAATAAACAAGTTGGTTTAAATTGGTAGGACCAATTAAACATGTCGGATTCCCATCGACGAGCACTGCAAACCTACCCTGATTTAATGATTGAACTACGAAATCAGGTCTACCTATATTATCAAGAAGTGGGAAAATGGAGAATGGCTGATCATATAACGCCTCCTCTATTTCATAACTACTAACAACCACGTCTTTTTCAATCGAACTTAGCCGCTTTTTTACTTCCGATAGAATTGCTGGATTAATAATATCTTCAATGTAAACTAACAATACCTTCGTCCTACTTCGTACACCGATATCAAATTCAATACTCTTTAAAGTAGACGTTTTAAGTCTTTGGCGAATTAAAGCCATATTATCTGAAATATTTTCAACAAATCCATCTCTTGGTCCACGAATTGAGTTTTCCAAATTTGATTCTTCTGGAGCTCTTTTAGGTGGATTTGCTACGGGAATAAAGAAAATCTCATTGTAGTAGGAATTAAAAATGACTAGATTGCCTGAAAAAAGATTTTCTTCCACTTCCGACTTTATTTTGTTTTCTAATCTTAATTTTTTAGCTTCTACAATATTACTTAATAGCTCAAAGTTGAATTGATCTTCCTTATGTATCACATTAAAAATGTCAGTAATAATTTTGTTACTATATTGAATATCAATCAAGTTTGGACAAAACATTATGACTACAACATGTATTTTTTCGCCATCATTAAATTTTTTTGTTCTAAAAGCTATATCTGATGAATGATTAAAAGATTCAAGAAACGCTAATAAATCAGGTTGATCCGTTCTAGTTGATTCTCTCTTCATGCTGAATCACCTTTTAATTTTGACATAATTAATAAAATGAACATCAAAGAAAGTAAAAAACATAAATTAATTAGAAAAAAATAGTGTTGTAAAAAATCATTAAAGGAAGTTGCATTCCAAGGAAACATTACCGCTACTAGTAAAATGAGTGAAAGGACTGGTAAACTCCATTTTTTTCGTCCACTATAATTAATAATATGGTTTGCAAGAAATAGATTTAAACTAATCCGAATAAAGGCTCCAGACAACCACTGAAAAATTGATAAAAAATCTAATCTAGTAATATTTTCTCCTAACGTTAGTAACTTCCATTGTTCATAAACTGGATTTCTCATTTTTTCTGCTTCATCCGTTCCAAATTCCATTATAGCTCCTGTAAGAGGACCTAAAATTAACATTAATAAGATTAGGCTAACTAAGACTAACCATTTTGCTTTTACTTTGTCTTTCAAATAAGAGTTTAAAAATAAAATAAAAATGATTTCAAAAAAACCTGAGCATGAATAGATAAAGCCATGAAAAAAATCATGATACCCATGTTCAAATATAGGAAATAATAAAGTATAATTTTTATTCTTTACATTCCCCATTCCTACAGTGAAGCCAAACAAGCTGACGATTGGTAATATTAAAAACGCAATTGTACAAATCGAACGTATTCCAGAATACGCGGCGTAAAAACAAATAATGGAAATTAAAAAAACGACAACAAACAAAGGAATATCTTGAGTATAATTTGTGTAAGCCCAAATAATAGTAAAGCGAAAAGTGATAAAGGCATTTATTAAAAAGTAAATGACGAAAATGGTCGATAATAAGTAAGATATTGGTTTATAGAATACTTTAAACATGACAGATAAAACATCTTCATTTTTAAACTTTTTATATAAATAGAATACTAAAGCAGTCCAAATCAAAAATGGGACCACACTAGTAACTGTTGTCACCCATGAATCTCGATATGCTGATGTTAATAAACTTGGAATGATAAATACATGCAGCATAAAACCTGTCGACATGATGAGTAATACATATATATGAACTGAATGAATTAACTTTTTATTCATAAAAAATCTCCCTATAACTCCTTATTCCTTTAAGTTAACCCGACGATATTTCCTTTATGTATATATTTTCCTTTTTATTTTTTAAAGAAATTATGGTATCAAAGATAAATAAAAAAGTCCTCTCCCAAAAAATCATCGGGAGAAGACTGCCTCTTAGTTTAAATTTTTTCCATTGTCCTACATTTCTTGCTCTTTTATTGATTTAAACCTAAATCACTTAAAATACTATCTAATGTAGCACCTTTATATGATTTTTTAGCTTTAGGAGGATTTGGAACTGTTGAATTTTGTAATCCAAAATTCTTCACTACATAATCCATATCTTTTGCATCAACTACTTTATCAAAGTTAAAGTCAGCAGATGCTTTGTTTGTGCCCCAGTAAGTTTGTACAGCTAATGCATCTAATACGTCGATTACATCGTCTTTATTTGCATCACCAGCAGGTGCAATATCTAATAAATATCGTAACTGCTTACCGATTAAATCACCGCGGATATTATCAAATAAATTATCCATTGTTTTATTCATTGTAAAGTGACCTGGTACATCTACAGATAATGTATAAGGTTTATTGTCTAGTTTAACACCATCAAATGCATAGTCACCTTGTTTTGATGTGATTGGTGCTTGTAAAACAGTTTTTCCATCATACGATGTTAATGTAATTTTTGCACCTAATTTACTTTGATCAATCGCATAGTTTGTTTCACCTGTTAGAGGGTTTTTTGCTCCTTCTACTTGAAGTGTACCTGTAAGTTTTGAAACTGATGGTTTTACATTGTATCCTTCAATATAAGTGTAGACGTTTTTCGTTTCAACATTTGATGTATCGATTGTAGATGTACCGTTACCTGAGAAGTTAATCGCTGGACCTGTTGTAAATGATTGATCGATTGTTTTTATATCGAAATTAAATAATTGAGTATCCTCTGGTAACTTAGCTGAACCTGAGTAAGTAAAAGTAAAGTCATATTGCGTAATATAATCCCAAGTAGTAGGAGATGTTTTTACTGAAACTTGTGCGTCTCCATATTTTTTAACTTCATCATTTACTAGAATATTGTCAATGATCCCCTGTTTATTATTCAATTGAAGAGTTAATTTAGTAGTTTTTAAGTTACTAATATTATTTGCTTTTACAGAGTAGTTTACAGTATCACCAGGTACAATGTTTTGCTTATTCGCTTTTAAGTAATAATACGGAGTTGTATTTTTTACAAAAGCAATTCTAATTTGTGCAGTTGGATTTAATGCAGCATCCATTCCATAGAATGTTAAAGGTAATACTGAATATTTACTATCAACTAAAATTTGATCAGTATAATCCCCATTTTTATCTACGTTAATCGGTAATGATGGGAAGAAAGAATTATAAGTATAAACAATTGTGTTATCTGATTGATCAGCTTTAATACCGTATTTTTTCGCTTCATCAATTTCTGGATCATTTACATTAATGTTGAAGTCGTATAACATTTGTCCATTTTTATCTAGTTGACTATCACTATACTCAATAACCTTTTGATCTAACTTGTCAAAGCTTGAAGTCATATTCGGAACAGCATATTCCAACATAAAGTCTCTAGCTTCAGCAAATGTTTTTCCACTTTCACTCACACCAACTAGTCTTAATTTGTAGTGACCTGGTTTAAATAATTCATATTTACTGCTAATTGGGTTTGTCGCATCTCCAGTGAATGGGAAATAATATGCACCAACAAGTCGTCCAATATTGTACACTACATCTTCTTTCATTACTGCTGTATTAAATGAACCAATAATCCCTAAGTCTTGACCTGTTGTTGGATCTTGAACGATAACATCTAATGATTTCATATGTGTTTTTAGAGAAACACTTCCATCAATAAATGGATACGCATAAGTTGGATTCGTAATTTTATTTGAATAAAGTGGGTTGAATAAATTAAATGATTGGATCCCCTCTTCAACTACACGAACACCAAACGGAATTTGATATTGTTCAGTTGGATCCAATGTATTCGTGAATGTAACATAACCTTCATATGTTCCTTTTTCAGCAGTTTTTGGAATGTTTAAATTAAACTTAATTGATTTCGAGCTAATTCCATTTAACTTAACTGATGTAGGTCCTGAAAGTGTAACATTATTAGAAGCTGCATCCTTAGATCCTCTTAATCCAGTTTGATATTTCACGTCAACACTAAATGTTTTTGCTTTTTCACTACGATTTTTTAAAGTAACACTACGAGAATCTGCAATATCAATATTATCAAATCCATATGAACCAAAGCTCATCCCACCGGTTAACTCATTAATTAGTTTTTCTTTGCCATTTACGATCGTTGGTGTTTTATCAACAACTTCTAATTCTACATTTGAATGAATTGCTTCATATGCATCTACACGTCCACTACCTACTTCAAATACACTATAAGCTTTTGATAGGGGATCAGCAGTATTCATTAGGATTGATTTGATATCTTCTGGTTGTAAGTCTTTATTTGATTGAAGTAATAGTGCAGATACACCTGCTACATATGGTGTTGCCATTGATGTTCCAGACATACGCTCATATGCATACTTATAATCTTCAGGCTTTGATCCATCACCTGTTTTATTATTTACATAAAATGGTACACTTGAAAGAATCGAAACACCCGGAGCAGTCACTTCTGGCTTGATATCATAGTTTACACGTGAAGGTCCTCTTGAACTAAATGTCGCTAATTCATCTGAAGCTGTTTGTAGCTTAGTATAATCACCAAAAGAAACTTCATTTTTACCTGTTTTAACCGCTGCTGTGATTTTTAATCCCTCTTCATATGATACGGAGAATGAAGGAATAGCATCTACTGATTCACCTAAGAATGCTTGGATTGCTCCTTCACTTTGGTTATCAATATTATTAGCCATTAATACACCAACTGCGCCAGCTGCTTTTGCATTTTTAATTTTATCAATCAAAGCAATCGTTCCACGTTGTATGTAAGCAATCTTGCCTTTTAAGTCTTTTCCTGTAAAATCAGTTGGATTTGCTAACCCTACGTCAACGAGTTGATAGGTTTTTCCTTTTAATGTCGTTAAATTATCAGAATAATTTTGAGCTAATTGTCTAAAGTTGTATTTGTTTCCATCCTGTGTTCCATTAAATTGATAAAGATCAATGGCAACAGATGAAGCTCCAACAGTTAATGCTAATGCAGCCGCTCCTGGTGAACCTAACGTGTCCATTTTGTCTCCATCATTTCCTGCAGCTACGACAGTCGTTACGCCACTTAATACAGCATTGTTAACCGCGATAGAAGTTGCATAAAGCGGGTCATTTAACGACGCACCTAATGACATATTAATCACATCCATGCCATCTTTTACTGCTTTATCAATACCTGCTATAATAGCTTCACTTGTTCCAACCCCACCAGGTCCAAGTACACGATATGAATAGATATCAGATTCTGGTGCTGCACCAACCTGTTTGTATTCACTATCTGACGCGCCACGTCCACCAATGATACCTGCTACATGAGTACCATGCTCAGTATAATAATCAGCTCCATTTGCAGAACCTGGTTTACCAGCTTTTACCCAATCAGCATAGGTAGTCTCCATTGGATCATTATCATTATCTACAAAATCATATCCACCTTTGAATGCGCCTTTTAAATCTGGGTGGTTGTAATCAATACCTGTATCAAGAATACCAACTTTAATGCCCTTTCCTGTATAGCCCTCAGCATGTAGCTTATCCAAGCCATCATATGGCGTATAGTTTGCTACTTTCGATTCGTCTGCTTTTAACTCGCTATTCTTATCTGATTCCTTTGGAGGGTCAATAGAGAACTTCTCGTTACTCCAAACAGTCTTAACTGCTTTTGATTTTAATAGATTCTTAATTTGATTTGCTGGTAGACTCATTGAAACGCCGTTAAAGGCATTTTTATATGAATGTTTAATTTTAAAATCTACCTTTTTATTATTCTCATCTTTAAGAACTTGTCCCACTTCTGCAGTAAAAGTAGCATGATCTTGATCAACTAATTTCCCTGCTTGTGTCTCAGTTAATGATTTACCTTCTACTTGCGCCTCAATTTTTGCCACTTTCGCAGGCTTATTTGCAAACTCTACAATAACTGAGGTTTGTTTGGTAGTCGTTTGATCTATGTCTGAGGAGATTTGAAGCCCTGTCGATTCATTCGTTGAAATTTGTTTTAATGCAGTTCGTTGCTGGGAAGTTAAATTTGCAAGTATTGTTTCTGTCTTCGTTTTCCCTGCTGCCTTTGAAACATTTGTTACATGTGCAATCGGTGCAACAACAACACTAGATGATAGAGCTAATACGGTAAAGCCTGATACAAACTTACTTTTCTTTACTCTTTTCCCCATTCTTCTTCCTCCTGGCTTTTTCTTATCTAAAGTAATATTCAATGAAAATCATATTACCTTTTTACATCAAATTTACTTTCTACATTTATTATCATTTTTTTTCAATTTTCGGTCAATTGGGTTATCCCTCCCCTAATTTACCAATAGTTCGAAATATCGCTCTCTACATTCGACAGGATTCTTCTAAATTCTCCGGTGAAAAACAATCGAAATAACCCAATTTTTCTATCATTTTAAAAGAAATAGTTAGTTATTTGAAAACGTTTACTTTTTAAATGAACTTTAATGGTTTTAAATAAACCTCGGGATGATCGCTTTTTCTTACTAATTGAAAAAAAAAACTATTTTACAATATTTTATTCCATCATTTATTAGGGCTGTTTTTCATTTAAAATGGTCATAAATTAACACATTTTTTGTGGAAAGTAACGAGAAAGGAAAAAGGCGGGGTTATCTTTAAAAGGTAAAGAGTAACGAAGAAAACGAATGTTTGTGACAATCTAAAAGAATGCTTTTTGACTTCTCAATTTGTACTTTTCGATTGTTTCATTGGACGTTACTTCTGTTTTTGGTCATTTTGAATTTATCTTTTTACTTATCTATGATTTTTCACTCAATTTAATTAAAATTTATGGCTTTATATGCCGTTCCACTGTTTTTATTTGCAGATTGGACTTTTTTAATTGTAGATATGATAATTTTATTTGCAGTTTTCGAATATTTATTTGCACGCTCCCCAATTTATTTGCAGATTTCGCTTTTTTAATTGTAGTTCCATACTTTTTAATTGCAGTTTTCACTATTTTAATTGCACTTCATTACTACATCATTCCACGTATATTCCGATAACATAAAAAAGAGAAGCCAATCTAGCTAGCTTCCCTCTTCTAAATTATTATTGATCTAAACCTAAATCTTTTAAAATACTATCTAAAGTTGCACCTTTATAAGTAGTCTTTGGTTTTGGTGCGTTATCAACAGTAGGATTTTGTAATCCAAAGTTTCTAACAACATAGTCCATATCCTTTTTATCTACTACTTTATCAAAGTTAAAGTCTGCTGTAGCCTTATTTGTAGCCCAATACGTTTGTACAGCTAGTGCATCCAACACATCGATTACATCATCTTTGTTAACGTCCCCTGCTGCAGCTGTTAATAAACCTAAATTATATCTCTTTCCTAACGTTTCTCCACGTACTTCATTTGATAAAAGTACTTGTCTGTTCATTGTAAAATGTCCAGGTACATCAACTTTATAAGTATAAGGTTTTGTATCTGCTTTTAAGCCTTCAGCGCTGTATTGTCCGCTTTTGTTAATTGAAGGTTGAACAGTTGTTTTTCCATCATAAGATGTAACTGTAACTTTTGCACCAATTACACTTTGATCAAGCGCATAATTAGGGCTTCCTGTTATTGGGTCATATGCTCCTTCTAAATTTAATGCTCCATCAATTTTAGAATAAGTATTTTTAACTTTATAAGATTCCATGTACGCATACACATCTTTTGTCTCAACATTAGATTGATCAATTGTTGATGCAGTCATTGTGTACCAATCATTTGGGATGAAATTTGTATATTTCTCTGCTGTTTTCATATCGAAATTAAATAATTGTAAGTCTTCTGGTAAAGCTTTTGTTCCATTGTAAGTAAATGTAAATGTATAAAGCTGACTTAATCCAGAAGGTTTTGAAGTTACTGAAACTTGTGCATCACCATATTGTTTTACTGCATCATTTACAACGACATTTTGAATTGTTGCTAGATTTGGATCAACACTGAAATTAATTTTAGTAGTTTTTAAGTTTTTAATATTGTTTGAACGAACACTATAATTAACAGTATCACCCGTTGTAACTGTTTGTTTATTTGCTTTTAAGTAGTAGTATGGGAAATTTTGATCTACGAATACTAGTCTTAACATATTTGTTGCATTTCCAGTAAAGTTTCTTGCTGCATCCATACCATAGAATGAAACTTGTAATGGTGTAGAACGCTTCTTAACTAAAATCTGGTCTGTATAATTTCCGTTCTTATCTGTTTTAATTGGATTAGCCGGGAACGGGCTATCGTGAAATGAAACTACTGCATTAGTTGACTGATCTACTGGTAAACCTAAACGGTTAGCTTCAGCAGTTTCAGGATCATTTAGATTAATATTAAAGTCGTATAAGAATTCGCCTTTTGAATCAAATTGACTATCTTTGTATTCAATTACTTTTTGATCTAATGAATCAAAGCTCGAAGTCATTTTAGGTGCTGCAACATCATAAACAAAGTCAGCAGTTTTTACGAATGTTTTACCTTTTTCATTCGTACCAACTAATTTTAATTTATAGTTTCCTGCTTTTGCTATTACTGGATCATAACTAATTGGATTTTTTGAATCACCAGTAAATGGATAGTAAATTGAACTAAATCCTCTTCCAATAAAGTAATCTTGATTCTCATTCAATCCGATTGGTGTAAAAGAACCAACTAAACCAAGATCTTCACCCGTTGTAGCATCTTGTAATAATACATCTAGTGTTTTCATGTGTGACTTTAATGATAGATCGAATGATAAGAACGGGAAGGCATTTGCTGGCCAGCTCGTATCATTACCAAACATTGGGTTGTCGATTTTAAAATAATCGATTCCTTCATCGACTACGCGACCACCAAATGGAATTTGATATGTTTCTGATGGATCTACGGTATTTGTAAATGTAATAAAACCTTCATATGTTCCTTTTTCTGCTGTTTTTGGAATATTTAAGTTAAACTTAACATTCTTTTGGCTAATTCCATTTAATTTTACAGATGTAGGGCCAGTTAAAGTTACATTGTTCTTAGCTGCATCTTTTGATCCTCTTAGTCCAGTTTGGAATTTCACATTAACATTGAATGTTTTTGCTTTTTCGCTACGATTTTTTAATGTAATATTGCGAGAATCTGCAATATCTTGATCATCGAAACCATAAGATCCGAAGCTAATGCCACCAGTTAATTCTTTAATTGATTTTTGCTTGCCATTAATATACGTTGGCGTTTGATCTACTACTTCTAATTCTACATTCGAATGAATTGCTTCATACGCGTCAACACGTCCACTACCTGCTTCAAATACACTATAAGCTTTAGATAACGGGTCAGCTGTATTCATTAGAATTGATTTGATATCTTCTGGTTGTAAGTCCTTATTTGATTGAAGTAATAATGCTGATACACCTGCTACATAAGGTGTCGCCATCGATGTACCTGATAAGCGCTCATATGCATATTTGTAATCCTCAGGTTTTGACCCATCACCAGTTTTATTATTTACATAAAATGGTACAGTTGAAAGGATCGCCACACCAGGAGCTGTTACTTCCGGTTTAATATCATAGTTTACACGAGATGGACCTCTTGAACTAAATCCTGCTAATTCATCTGATGCAGTTTGAACCTTTTTAAAGTCACCAAAAGTGAATTCTGATGCACCAGCCTTGATTGCAGCTGCAATTTCAATTCCCTCTTTATTTGAAACAGAAAATGCCGGGATTGCATCAACTGATTCACCAAGGAAGGATTGGATTGCACCTTCAGCTTGATTTGTTTCGTCGTTGTACATTAAAACGCCAACTGCACCTTTTGCTTTTGCATTTTTAATTTTATCGATTAATGCAATCGTTCCACGTTTAATGAAAGCAATTTTCCCATTTACATCTTTACCATTGAAATCTGCAGGATTACCTAAGCCAACATCAACTAACTGATATGTTTTACCTTTTAATGATGTTAAGTCATCAGAATAATTTCTAGCTAATTGTCTAACTGAATAGTTTTTACCATTATTTACTCCAGCATATTGATAAACATCTAATGCGATTGACGATGCACCAACTGTTAATGCTAAAGCTGCTGCACCAGGTGAACCAAGCGTATACATTTGATCGCCGCTATTTCCTGCTGCAACAACTGTCGTTACACCGCTTAAAACAGAGTTATTTACAGCAATCGATGTTGCATAAAGCGGATCATTTAAGCTTGCACCTAATGACATATTAATAACATCCATACCGTCTTGAACAGCTCGATCGATACCTGCAATAATGTCTTCCTCAGTACCTGAACCATAAGCTCCTAACACTCGATAAGAATAAAGGTCAGCTTCTGGTGCCGCACCAATTGTTTTATATTCACTGTTTGCTACACCGCGTCCACCAATAATACCAGCTACATGCGTACCATGCTCAGTATAATAAGTTGATGTTCCACTGATTTCAGGTTTTCCTGATTTTTTCCAATCCGCATAAGTTGTTTCCATTGGATCATTATCGTTATCAACGAAATCATATCCACCTTTATAAGCATCCTTCAAGTCTGGGTGATGATAATCCATACCTGTATCTAGAATCCCTACTTTAATTCCTTTACCCGTAAACCCTTCTGCGTGTAAGCGATCTAACGCATCATATGGAGTATAGTTTGCAACATTTGATTCATCAGCTTTCAGTTGATCATTCTCTTTCGGTGGATCAATTGAAAATGTTTGGTTGCTCCATACTTTTTTTACAGCTTTAGATTTTAATAGATTCTTAATTTGATTTGCTGGTAATGTCATGGAAACACCGTTAAATGCGTGCTTATATGAGTGATTAATTTTATAATCTACTTTTTTACTTTTACTAGTTGTTAACACTTTACTAACATCTTTTGTAAAAGTTTCATGGTCTTGGTCAATTAGATCTTCTGCATCTGATTTCGTTAAAGTTTTACCCTCAACACTCGCTTCAATTTGAGCGACTTTCACTGGTTTATTAGCAAACTCTACAATGACACTTGTTTGTTCAGTAGAGTCCAAATTAATATCTGAGGAAACTTGCAGCCCAGAATCTTCACTAGTAGAAAGCTGCTTAAGAGCTGCTCTTTGCTCTGAACTTAAACTTGCCAAAATATCCTCTGCCTTACTTGGACTTGCTGCATTTGATACATTTGACACTTGTCCAAGAGAACCTAAAATAAAACTAGATGTTAAAGCTAAAACAGTAAAACTTTTTAAAACTTTACTTTTTTCTCTCTTTTCCCCCATTTTTCTTCCTCCAGTTCATTTTTCTTCTTAGTTTGCCTTTTACGTTAATTACTAGATATAAGTTTTTTTGACAACTTCTTCAAGTAATCAACAAAATAGAATGACAATTGTCGTTTTTTTCTATTAATTATATTATTGAGAATTTTCTATTTTTAATCAATTGGGTTATAACAAACCCTGATTTATCAACGTTTACTCAATACCCCTTAAGAAAATCGACAAATTACAACATATTTCAACTTCAGATTAAACCAATTTTAGGTAATTTAAATTCACTAAAATAATAAATGCACTTTTTCTACCCTAAAAAAGACAAAAAAATACATAGACACGTTACTTACGTTGTCTATGTATTTTCTTTTGTTACATGCTAACAAATGTATGTTCAATTGACTCATATAACTCGGCAGCTTTTTGATACTCTTTGATCTCTATATAGTATTTATATAATTTCTTACCGAACTGTTCGATATAAAATTTATTATTAGTCGAATAAAAGAATGGGAGTGCCTCATCCGATAGATATTGATAAAATTTTTCACGGGCTCCCTCAGCCTTAAGCTTAAATAGTTTAATTAATGTAATATGTACTGGGCTTTTTAACATTTTTGCTAATGCTAATGCTCTTTTCATCACACTAAGAAGTATCTCTTTTTCTAATAGTGTGCCTTCCGTACATGTCTCTAAATAATTGCACAAACGTCTTAAATAATTGATTGATTTTTTATTTTCAGTTTCATTAATACTTTCCTCAAAATAATACAGTGCAGTTTCATATTCTTCTCTCTTAAAGTACTTCACTCCGAGATTATTTAATAAAATGGCCTTGCGTTCGCGATCACCTAATACTTCACAGTTATGAATCAAATCTTTATAGCGTTCAACAACTTCACTAAAATTCATCTCTAGTTCACTTCCGTACTGCAATAGCATAAGGGTTTCGGAACTAATTGCAAATAAGTAGTTGTTTGTCTTCTGAAAAAACTTAAGTGCCATTTCGGCATATTTATACGCTAAGATTTTTGAACTTCCAAAATGATAGGCGATTGCTAGATGGTGATAATATTCTTCATTTCGATACTCATCAATATTAATCATCTTTAATACTTTAATTGCCTTTTGATGATCTTCACTACTTAGGCTAGTATAGTTCGATATATAGTACATACCTTGAAGATGATAGAATAAATTTTTCTCGAAAGGAGATAAATTACTAAATTCTTTTTTTACATAAGTAAGTATTTGTTTAACCACATCTAAGTTTTGATTATGAAAATAATATCTTGCTCTTAGTAAATTATAGTGGGCTGCATATTGTGAATAGTCAATAAAGGGCATTTGTTCAAGTTCTGCTTTATATTCTTCTATTTGAGCTTCTTTTTTCATGATTAAAGCATCATGCCATAGATGTAATTTTTTCTCTAAATTATAAAAAGATTGGACTTCTTGATTAATATTGATTCCTAAACGATCTGAAAATAAAGCAATAATATCAGGTGAATAAGCCGTCTTACCTCTTTCAATTTTACTTACATGAGTAGTTGTACATATACCTTCTCCAAGCATAGCTTGAGTTAACCCCATTTTTTCACGATAAAACTTTATGATTTCCCCCTCAATCATATGCACCCTCCTCTATCTCTATAACCATATTTATCTAACTATTCTTTACTAAATTTTAATATCCTTTTAAGGAAAAAACAATTAATGATTTATACCTAGTACTAGGAAATTTTCTTTCAAATTCAATACAATATAACTAAAAAAAAGATGGAATTTGAAAATGAAATCCTATCTTAAAGACTAATGTATTAATTTTTACTTATTCTTAAAGACCTATTCAGTTAACTATGTTTATTTTCATCTTTCTTCATTTAAAGCAAATAATATTCCCTTTTCTCTTTATCACTTAACCCATTTATTTTGAAAATTTGCTATACTAAATATGTGTGAAAAAAATTTTTTTGACAAAAATGATAATATGCGAAATAATTTTCTTGTGAAAGGGTTTTCATATTATTATTAAAAAAAACTCTTTTTTCCTATATAATAATTATTAAGTAAATAATAATGCTTTTCTAAATCTTTAAAATACAAACAATTTCAATTTAATACTATATTAAAAATTTATTTTTTCTAAAAATCAATTTCCTGAGGAAAGGTGTAAAGAATATGGAACAAACGAACAGCTTAGGTAAAATTCGTTCTTATTATGCGCGATTAAGTGATAAAGAAAAAAAAATAGCTGATTATATATTACAAAACCCAAAGCATATTATTCACAGTACGATTACAGAAGTAGCTGAAGACTTAAACGTTGCGGATGCAACTGTTTTTAGATTTTGTAAAAGGATTGGATTTAAAGGATACCAAGCACTTAAAATTGCATTAGCAACTGAAATTATGACGCCGATTCAGCAAATCCACGAGGAAATTAACGAAAAAGACGATGAAATAACAATAGCAAATAAAATATTTCAATCTAATATTCGAACACTCGAAAATACTGCCCAAATTCTAGATGGTGCCTCGATTAAAAAAGCAGTAAATCTTATATTAAAAGCAAATAAAGTTGAATTATACGGTGTAGGTGGCTCGTCTGTTATTGCAATGGATGCCTTCCATAAATTTATTCGTACAGGAATAAAAGCGAACTCGTATACAGATTCTCACTTTCAATTGATGTCAGCTTCTCAATTGACAAAGGAAGATGTGGCAATCGTGATCTCACACTCAGGCTCAAATAAAGACATCCTTCGTATTTTGCAAGTACTAAATGAAAACGGTACCAAAACAATTGGAATTACAGGTTTTCCAAAATCTCCTCTAAGTCAAAATGTTGATGTCTCACTTTACACATCTTCTGAGGAAACAGAATATCGACCAGAGGCACTTGCTTCAAGAATTGCACAATTAAGTATTATTGATGCATTGTACGTAAACTTAATGATCTTGAACTCTCACAAAGCTAAAACATCATTTGAAAAGGTAAGAACTGCAATATCAGAAACAAGATCTTAATATTATTAGGAAAAAAGATGTCTCAAATAAAAGTTGAGACATCTTTTTTCTTGCATATATTATTTAGCGATTTGACTAACAAATTTCTTCATAAACTTCAAAAGCTTCATATGCATGATTGCCATTTCTTCAGGGGTAATTGGTTCTTCTTTTTCTAGCCATTGTTCCATAAGTCCAAAGAAT
The DNA here is from genome assembly GCF_001712755.1 of Gottfriedia luciferensis. Lineage (GTDB taxonomy): Bacteria > Bacillota > Bacilli > Bacillales > Bacillaceae_G > Gottfriedia > Gottfriedia luciferensis_B. Next base: position 12,405 of record NZ_MDKC01000004.1, on the reverse strand, counting down.
GCCGATGAAATAAATGCGGTTGTGTATTCATGTGGAATTTCAATCATGTATTCTTCTTCTAATAAATCCACTAGTTTTTCATAAATCGACTCTTTAATATGTTCCTTCATTTTCTTCGGAAAAGCTGGGTCACCTTTTGTACTGATTAAAATTTTTATAAACCTTTGATTTTCTTTTAAGTAGTGATATACATTAAGAATAGGTGGATAGACCGTATCATTTGAATAAAACTCATTCATTTCTTTAGGCTTTATAAATATAAGTCGATCCTGTAATCCGTCCAATACCTCATTTTGACTTTTTTCCATTAAATCATATTTATCTCTGTAATGAAGATAAAATGTACCGCGATTTAATCCTGCTTTTAAAGTAATATCTCTAACTGAAATAGCTTCGAATCCTTTTTCTTCTATTAAATCTAACAACGTCTCTTTTATTAACTTCTTAGTTTTTTCAACTTTTATTTCTCTCAATGATTGACTCATTTTTGGATCATCCTTCTGGAATATAAGTTCTAACTAAACAAATTTGATAAATGTGTTTAGCAATGAACACATTTGTATGATTTGCTTATTGTGATTTATTAAAACTCATTGTAATATCTTCACATAACAATAGTCAACACGTTGTTCAGTTATTTTATTAAAAGAATTAGGAGGTTATTAAAATGAACTTATTTAAACAAAAACAAGCTATATTAGCTCCTATACTAGTACTAGTTGTTGCGATTATATTCAGTCTAACATTAGCATCATCCGTTAATCCTACACCTAAAAATCTTCCAATCGCGATCGTAAACGAAGATCAAGGAACTCAAGTACCTTCAAAAGGTAATGTTAATATAGGTAATATGATGGTTGCAAAAATAAATGCACTATCTAAAACGAAAAATGGTGAAAAACCAGCGATTAAGTGGATTCAAGTATCAAGTGAAGAAAAAGTACGTAAAGGCCTAAATGACCAAAAATACTATGCTGCCCTTATTCTCCCAAAAGATTTAAGTAAAAATCAGGCTTCATTAAAAACAGCAAATCCTTCACCAATAACGATTAAAATTTTAGTTAATCAAGGCAAAAATGCAAATGGATCAACGATGGCTAGTCAAATGCTAACTCATTTAGTAGAAAATCTTAACTTAACGATTCATACTGAAGTTTTTAATGAATTAAAGAAAAGCGTGAGCCAAATTTCAGTAAATCAAGCTGAAGTATTATCAAATCCAATCATAACGAAGGTTGAAAATGTAAATGCAATTGGAACTCATACAGCAAATGGAAATGCTCCAGTAAGTTTAATCACACCACTTTGGATGTCTAGTTTAATAGGTGCCGTAATCGTCTTTTTAGCGAAAAAGAAAACAGAAACATCAAATTCAATTAGTAAATTAAAGGTTATTTTTGAACAATTACTATTAGGAGTAATCCTATCCTTCCTAATCGGTTTCGGTATAACTATAATGGCAAAGTGGATTGGCTTCACACTTCCAAACTTCTTGGTCGTTGCACTATATTTAACGATTGCTTATTTCTGTTTCCATATCCTAATTTCTGCTGTCATGTCTTGGATCGGCTTTGGTGGCGTAGGAATCTTTGCCCTAATCTTTTTCTTCTCGGGTTCTTTAATCGGAATGCCAAAAGAACTTTTACCAACTTTTTCAAAAGACTGGATTTACTCATGGGTTCCAATGCGATTTGGTGCAGATGGATTAAGAGAAATCTTCTATTTTGATAAAGGATTATCAATGAGTCATCCAATGAGTATTATTATTTGGATTGGTGTAATCTCTCTACTCGTTTTATCTTTATCTGCCTTTAAGCCGAAAAAAGAAGAACTAAATCAAACTTTAACAATGAAATAAATAATAAATCTAACCACAAAAAAGGGAAACCAACTCATTTGGTTTCCCCTTTCTTGTTATTGACTTAATCCTAAATCCTTTAAAATACTTTCTAAAGCCTTTCCTTTATAGGTAGTTTTTGGTTTTGGCGTATTATCAACTGTAGGATTTTGTAATCCAAAGTTTTTCACAATATAGGACATATCCTTTTTATCTACTACTTTATCAAAGTTAAAGTCTGCAGTGGCTTTATTTGTCCCCCAATACGTTTGGACAGCTATTGCATCTAAAATATCGATTACATTATCTTTATTGACATCTCCAGCTGCTGCTCGTGTTAAATTCCAATTCATTCTCTTTCCTACTATTTCACCACGTACATCATCTGCTAGATTCATTTTTCTAGTCATTGTAAAATGGCCTGGCACATCAACTTTTACAGTATAAGGTTTTGAATCAGCTTTTATACCTTCAGCAATGTATTGGCCACTTTTGTTTTTAATTGATGCATCTACAGTCGTTTTTCCGTCATACGAGGTCACGGTTACTTTTGCACCGATTGCCGTTTGATCAATTGCATAGTTCAATTGATTAGTTGTTTGATCAATTGTTCCTTCTAATTGTAGGAAAGCATCTACTCTAGAATAAGCATACTTAAGCTTATAAGATTCCATATAGGTGTAGATATTATTTGTTTCTACATTTGATTGGTCAGTTGTTGATGCTGTCACTGTACTACTATCAAAAGGCATACCCTTTGTCCACTTTTCTGCTGTTTTCAAATCAAAATTAAATAGTTGTAAATCCTCTGGTAAAGCATTCGTTCCTTTATAAGTAAACGTAAATGTATAAAGAAGTGCACCACTTGCAGCAGGTACTGAAGAGACAGAAACATCCGCATCCCCATACTGTTTTACTGCATCATTTACAACCACATTTTGAATTGTTGCAAGATTCGGATCAACTTTCAAATTGATTTTCGTTGTTTTTAAATTTTTCACGTTATTTGAACGTATACTATAATTGACAGTATCACCTGTTGTAACGGTTTGTTTATTTGCTTTTAAATAGTAATATGGTAAATTTTCACTTACAAATGATACTTCTAACATATTTGTTGCGTTTCCAGTAAAGTTTCTAGCTGCATCAAATCCATAAAACGCAACCTCAAGTGGTTTAGCACTCTTCTTAACTAAAATCTTGTCAGTATAGTTGCCGTTTTTATCTGTATACTTTGGCTTTGCAGGGAACGGGCTATTGTAAAATGATACAACTGCATTGCTAGATTGATCAACCGGCATACCTAAGCGATTTGCTTCTGTAGTTTCCGGATCATTTAAATTAATGTTAAAGTCATATAAAAATTGTCCATTCGAATCAAATTGACTGTCTTTGTATTCAATTACTTTTTGATCTAAATTATCAAAGGTAGTCGTCATAGTTGGCGCACCAGCTTCATAAATGAAATCAGCTACTTTTGTGAATACTTTACCTCTTTCATTTGTTCCAACCATTTTTAATCTATATTTCCCCGCTGTTGCATTAATCGGTTCGCTACTAATTGGATTTTTCGCATCTCCCGTAAATGGATAGTAGACCGAATTAAATCCTCTTGAATTTGTATAAGTTACGTTTTCATTCAATACAATTGGTACAAATGAGCCAACTAAACCTAAATCCTCGCCAGTCTCTGCATCTTGTAACACTACATCTAACGTTTTCATATATGATTTTAATGAGTAACTAAAACTTAAAAATGGATTTGCATTTTCAGGCCAATCTGTATTTGTGCCAAACATTGGATTGTTAATTTTTAATGTATCGATACCTTCATCGACAAAACGTCCACCAAATGGAATTTGATATGCTTCAGTTGAATCTGCTGTATTTGTGAATCTAATATAGCCTTCGTATGTACCTTTTTCAGCTGTTTTTGGAATGTCTAAGTTAAACTTGATATTCTTTTGGCTAATTCCGTCTAATTTGACAGATGTAGGTCCAGTTAAGGTTACATTGTTCGCTGCCGCGTCTTTAGATCCTCTTGTTCCAGTTTGGAATTTCACATCAACCTTGAATGCTTTTGCTTTTTCACTGCGGTTCTTTAATGTAATTTTACGAGAATCCTGAATGTCTTCATCATTTGATCCATATGAACCGAAGCTAATACCACCTGTTAATTCTTTTATTGATTCTTCTTTTCCACCAATAATTGTAGAAGTTTGATCCACGACTTCTAATTCTACATTTGAGTGGATTGCTTCATAAGCATCAACTCGTCCACTGCCTACTTCAAAGACGCTATAAGCTTTTGATAAAGGATCAGCTGTATTCATTAAGATTGATTTAATATCCTCTGGTTGTAAATCTTTATTTGATTGAAGTAATAATGCTGATACGCCTGCAACATACGGTGTTGCCATAGACGTTCCCGATAAGCGTGAATATGCATATTTATAATCTTCAGGTTTTGATCCATCTCCTGTTTTATTATTTACATAGAATGGTACAGTTGAAAGAATGGATACACCGGGTGCAGTCACTTCTGGTTTAATATCATAGTTCGTACGAGATGGACCTCTTGAACTAAATGTTGCTAATTCATCTGATTTTGTTTGTATTTTTGTATAGTCTCCAAATGTGAAATCTATTGCACCAGCTTTAATTGCAGCGGAAATTGCTAATCCGTCTTCATTTGAAACAGAGAACGCCGGAATTGCGTCAACTGATTCACCAATAAATGCTTGGATTGCACCTTCAGCTTTATTCGTTTCATCATTGTACATCAATACTCCTACAGCACCGTTTGCTTTTGCGTTTTTAATCTTATCAATTAAGCCAATCGTTCCACGCTTAATAAACGCAATTTTCCCCTTTACATCTTTTCCAGTAAAATCGGCAGGATTTCCTAAACCAACATCAACTAACTGATATGTTTTTCCTTTTAAAGATTTCATATCATCTGAATAATTTTGTGCTAATTGCCTTACTGAATAATTCTTACCATTATTCACTCCTGCGTATTGATAAACATCTAATGCAATAGAAGACGCACCTACTGTTAATGCTAATGCCGCAGCTCCAGGTGAACCGAGGGTATACATTTGATCACCAGTATTTCCTGCTGCTACTACGGTTGTAACACCACTTAATACTGCGTTGTTTACTGCAATTGACGTTGCATACATTGGATCATTTATTGTTGCTCCAAGCGACATATTAATAACGTCCATTCCGTCTTGAACAGCACGATCGATACCTGCAAGAATCGAATCAGTTGTTCCACTTCCATATGGTCCAAGTACTCGGTAAGCGTATAGATCTGATTCTGGTGCTGCCCCTAACGTTTTATAATCACTATTTGCTTTACCTCGGCCACCAATGATTCCTGCAACATGTGTACCATGTTCAGTGTAATATGCTTCTGAATTACTAATTTCAGGTTTACCCGACTTTTTCCAATCGGCATAAGTCGTTTCCATTGGATCATTATCATTATCAACGAAATCATATCCACCTTTATAAGCATCCTTTAAGTCTGGATGGTTATAATCCATACCTGTATCTAAAATCCCTACTTTAATACCTTTACCTGTAAATCCTTCCGCATGTAAACGATCTAACGCATCATATGGCGTATAGTTTCCAATATTCGCTTCATCTGCTTTTAACTGATCACTTTCTTTTGGTGGATCAATCGTAAATGTTTGGTTACTCCAAACTTTTTTTACAGCTTTTGATTTTAGTAGATTCTTAATTTGATTTGCTGGTAACGACATGGAAACACCATTAAATGCATTTTTATATGAACGATTAATTTTATAATCTACTTTTTTACTTTTTTCACTATTTAATACTTGAGCAACATCTTTAGTAAACGTATCGTGGTCTTGATCAATTTGTGCTTCAGCATCCGATTTAGTTAAGATTTTCCCTTCAACACTCGCTTCGATTTGAGCAACTTTAACAGGTTGACTCACAAACTCTACAATGACACTAGTTTGCTCTGTAGAATCTAAATTAATATCAGATGAAATTTGAAGCCCTGATTCTTCATTCGTCGAAAGCTGCTTCAGGGCCGCTCTTTGCTCTGAAGATAAACTGGCCAGGATATCTTCCGCTTTACTTGGACTTGCTGCATTAGAAACATTTGATACTTGTCCAAGAGAACCTAAAATAAAACTAGATGTTAAAGCTAATACTGTAAAACCTTTCAGAACTTTACCCTTCTCTCTGTTTTCCCCCATTTTTCTTCCTCCAGTTCGTTTTCAACAATTTACCTAATACAATTAATTACAAAAATTATCTTTTTCTGACAAAGTTCATTGTAATTAATCGTTAAAAATGAACAACTTTCGTTCATTTACCTTAATTAAATTATCGTGAATATTCTGTTTTTAATCAAATGGGTTATTAAAGGCCTTGATTTCTCAGTGTTTATACCATTATTTAAAAAATACGACATAATTCTACATTTCTTTCAATAAAATTAACATGATTTTTAACAATTTTAGGGATTCGATTAATCGTTTAATTAACTTATTAAAAATTTTTAATTAAAATATAGAAATAAACTCTAAGTTAATTTAAACGCTAGAATGTTCCCAAGTAACGTTTCTAAAACACAAAAAAGAACCAATTAAATTTGGTCCTTTTTTCTACTATTAACTGTCATTTAAGTATCAAATAAAGTCCCATTCAATGCTTCAATATATCTTTTAGCCGAATTATGGACAACGAGCTTTGCATTTTCTTTTACAATCCCATGAAATGCATTATAAATCCGATCAAATGTTAACTTCTCTACTGCTAACGATATCTCTTTTACTTTTTTGGCTGGTAATGGAATTAAATTAGGATAGCTATACATAAAACTTACCCAATTTGGATCTGCAACAACTTGAATTATATCTCCCGTTAACAGTATTCCTTTTTGCTCATTTCCAGCTTTCCATTCTAATACTGCCCCACCTTTAAAGTGCCCGCCTAATCGATGAATTTGAATTCCTTTGTTAAGCTCTAACGATTCACCAGACCAAAAAATAATCCTATCGCTTTTTCTCGTAACCCACTCTTGATCATCTTCATGTATGTATAGAGGTACATCAAATCTTTCAGCCCATTCAATTTGACTAGAGTAATAGTGTGGATGTGATAGAGCAATCGCATTGATTCCTCCTAACCTCATAATTTCTTCAATCGTCTTCTCATCTAGATAAGTGACACAATCCCATAATAAATTAAATCCTTTATTCTTAATGAGATATGCAGTTTGACCAATCCCAAACTTAGGGCTCGTTACAATACTATATAAATTTTCTTCTTCAAAGCGAATAATATTTTGATAGTTTTGTTCTTTCATTGATTGTAATGTTGTCCAACTTTGACCACTTGGATTGATGTATTGTCTTTCTTCAGAACAAATTATGCAGTACTCAGGAGGATCAATTGACTTGTTATACTGAACGCCACAAGTCGTACAAATAAATTTAAACATTTACTTATTCATCTCACTTTCCCTCTAATTTAATCTGACGTATTTCAAATGAATCCCGAGGTAAGAATTTCCAATATAAATAGGCACATTTAAGTATAGTAAATCAAAAACTGATTTATTACACTTGAATGTGCCTAAATGATTTAAGTTCTATTATTTAATTTTTACTACTTTACCTTTTGTCATTTCAATTAATTCATTTGGTGTTAACTGAAAAATTGCTTTTGGATGACCCGCAGCAGCCCATATTTCTTTATACTGTAATAGATCCTCATCAATAAATGTAATTACTTGGTTTTTATGACCGATTGGTGAAACTCCTCCAATTACAAACCCTGTTTGTTCACGTACAAAATCAGCATCTGCTTTTCCTAATTTATCATTTAGTATTTTCTCGATTTGTTTCTCATTTACTCGGTTTATTCCACTTGCTACTACTAGTACAGCGCTATTTGAACTTTCTAATTTAAATATAATCGACTTTGCTATTTGAGCCACTTCACAATTTAATGCATCCGCCGCTTCCTTAACAGTTCTTGCACTATTTGGTAATTCAATCACTTTATTTGAATAACCTAACTCAAAAATTAAATCTTGTACTATTTTTGCACTTTCTTTTAATGCTTCCATTTACATCACTTCCCTAAAAAATTGATTTTTTATTTATTCAATATTAAAAGGTACAATCCTGCTGTTTTTAAAATAAAAAAACTATTCCCACCAAATTGAATTAGGATATTCACCTGTACTTATATTAATTGTTTCTCCAATTTTGGGTGTGGCATACTTTACCCCATTTTCTTTAGCAGCCTTAACAGCTCGTTCAATTGGGTCATTCCAGTCATGAAATGCTAATGTAAAAGCACCAAAATGAATTGGAACAAGAACTTCACCTTTTACATCAACAAAAGCCTGAACTGTTTCTTCTGGCAGCATATGGATTGCAGACCATCGTTTATCATATTGACCACATTCCATTAGCGCAAGATCAAACGGTCCATATTTTTCCCCTATTTCCTTAAAATGAGGTGCATAACCGCTATCTCCACTAAAATAAATTTTCTTTGTCTCACCAATGATGACCCATGAACACCATAATGTACTGTTACGATCAGTTAAGCTTCTCCCTGAAAAATGTCTTGCTGGTGTACAAGCTAATGTTAATTGATCAAATTTAAATTCATCCCACCAGTTATGTTCAGAAATACTCTCTTTCGGTACTCCCCAGCTCACCAAGTGACTCCCTACACCAAGAGGAACAATAAATCGATTAACCTTTTGTTTTATTTTTTTTATAGTACCGTAATCTAAATGGTCATAATGATCATGTGATAATACGACAGCATCTATTTTTGGTAATTCATTGATCTCAATTGGTAAACCTCCACTATATCTTTTACCACCAAATTGCGGAAACGGGGTGGGTGCGTTCCCAAACATTGGATCAATTAAAATATTTTTTCCATCGATTTGAATTAATAAAGCTGAATGTCCAAACCAAGTAATTTTTGTGTCGTTATTTTTCGAATGCAATAATGAAACATCGATTTTCTCCATTGGGATCCCATCTTTAGGCGTACGGTTCGGATTTTTCTTAACAAAGTCTCTAATCATAGAAATATTTGTTTTGAGATCCATACTCATACTCGTAGGAACTTGGTTTATAAACTTACCATTTTTATAATGATCCAAAGCATAAAATGACTCCATTTGATCCTTTGAATATTTCTTCCCAAAATGAGGATATGTATTTAAAAAAGTTATGATAAAGATAACTAACAATACTAAAATTAGTAAAAATAACATTTAATTTCTACCTCCAAATAAAGCTTTACTAAATTTTACACTACCACAATTTTATGAGATTAAACAAATCTTCAGATTGCTGTTCTACATAAAAAATAACTTTCACTTGATAAAAAAATAAAAAAAAGAGAGGTAAAATTCACCTCTCCTTAACCAGTTTCTTCTATTATATATACACTTAGTTTAAAGTTCTTAATAAATTAGCCATTTCAATTGCCGAAATACCAGCATCCCAGCCTTTATTACCAGCTTTTGTGCCCGCTCTTTCAATCGCTTGTTCAATATTTTCTGTTGTTAATACACCAAAAATAACAGGAATCCCAGTTTGTAGAGTAATAGCAGCGACACCTTTTGCTACCTCGTTACATACGTAATCATAATGAGTAGTTGACCCACGAATAACTGTTCCTAGCGTAATGACCGCATCGTATTTTTTTGAATCTGCTAGTTTTTTTGCAACTAATGGAATTTCAAATGCTCCTGGTACCCAAATAACATCAACGTCTGATTCTTCTACACCATGACGATATAGAGCATCTTCTGCACCACCAAGTAGTTTTGATGTAATAAATTCATTAAAACGTCCTACGATTACTGCAACTTTAAGTCCTGATCCTACTAAATTTCCTTCGAATTTCATAATTATCTCTCCCTATTAATAGTGTAATAAATGTCCCATTTTTTCGATTTTAGTAATTAAATATTTTTCGTTTTCTGTTTTCATTTCGGTTTGAATTGGCACTCGATTATTAATCTGTATTCCGTGAGATTTTAACGCATCAATTTTAACTGGATTATTAGTTATTAAATCTATACTCTCAATGCCTAAATCTTTTATAATTTGAGCACTTATCGCATAATCTCTTAAATCTGAATCAAATCCTAAATTTAAATTTGCTTCAACAGTATCAAAGCCTTCTTCCTGTAACTTATATGCTCTTAACTTATTAAGTAAGCCAATCCCTCTGCCTTCTTGTCGCATATAAACAATTACGCCTTTGCCTGCTTCTTCAATCATCGATAATGTTGATTGTAACTGAGGTCCACAATCACAACGACATGAGCCAAATACATCACCTGTTAAACATTCCGAATGAATACGTACAAGCACTGGTTCACCATCGTCAACTTTACCTTTTACAATCGCAATATGCTCTTTACCGTCGATCTCATTTGTATAACCAATCATCTTAAAATCACCAAAATCAGTTGGTAATTTGATTTCAACTTCTCTTTGAACAAGTTGTTCAGTTTTACTTCTATAATGAATTAAATCTTTAATTGTTATCATTTTTAAATTAAACTTGTTTGCGATTTGAATTAAATCTGGTACTCTTGCCATTGTTCCATCGTCATTCATAATTTCACAAATGACACCAACTTCTTTCGACCCAGCCATTCGAGCTAAATCTACTGCCGCTTCAGTATGGCCTGGTCTCTCAATAACTCCTCCGTTTTTAGCGACTAGAGGAAACATATGCCCAGGTCTTCTAAAATCTGCTCCAGTTGATTCTTCATTTAACATTTGTAAAACAGTATGTGAACGCTCAAATGCTGAGATACCAGTAGTAGAATCGATATGATCGATACTTACTGTAAACGCAGTTCCATGAGAATCTGTATTTTTTGTTACCATGTCATATAAATCTAGTTTTTTAGCTATCTCTTCAGAAACAGGTGCACAAATTAAACCGCGACCATGTGTTGCCATAAAATTTATATTTTCAGGAGTTGCAAATTCTCCGATAACAACAAAGTCTCCTTCATTCTCTCGATCTTCATCATCACAAACAATAATAATTTTTCCATTTTTCAAGTCTTCAATTGCTTCTTCTATTTTAGAGAACATGATCTTACTCCTTTATATATAGCCATTTTGAGATAAAAATGAAGTTGTTATTGCAGAACTCTTTTTCGTCTCATTCATACCAAGCATTTTTTCAACATACTTTCCTAATAAATCAAACTCAATATTAACAACGTCTCCAGATTTTTTACTGCCTAAGATCGTATGTGAGCGGGTATGAGGAATTAAAGAAATCGTTACAATATCAGTTTCAACTTCAAATATTGTTAAACTTGTACCATCAATCGTTATACTGCCTTTTTGTAGGCAATACTTAGCAAACTGACTTGGAATATTAATTTTATACATTACTGCGTTTTCCATTGCTTTAACAGATAGTATTTTACCTGTACCATCAATGTGACCCGATACAATATGGCCACCAAAACGTCCATTCGCAGCCATTGCCCGCTCTAAATTTACTTTCTGGCTAGAAACTAAAGTACTTAGATTGGATGCATGAAATGTTTCAGGCATGACATCAACAGTAAATTCATTTTTAGTAAAATCCGTAACCGTTAAACACACCCCATTTACAGAGATGCTATCTCCTAAATGAACATCCTCTAAAATGATTGATGCGCCAATTGTTAACAATAAAGTATTACCTTTTTTTACAATATTTTTTACTGTTCCTATTTCCTCAACGATTCCAGTAAACAAGTTTTTTTCACCTCATTTCGAAAAAGCATATAACACCCATGCCCGATAAATGACTTTGTAATATCCATCTCTAATTTCATAAATAGTTGATCCACCTTATCACACCCTCTAATTCAAATTAATTTGAAAAAGTGAAAAGCCCCTTAGGAAACTCCTAAGGGGCAATAGATGTTTAAGAAAGGAAGCATACTTAAATAAACGCAAGTACAATTTGAGTCTATTAAAAGACAGTACTATAGCGCGTCTATTGTTGTGCATATAAAATATGCACAACGAATTAAGCCTATACAGATAGTATTTTTGAAAAAATAACCATACCATATATGCACTCCATCCTTCTCCCATCCAGACTATACTGTCGGCTCTAGATTCTAACTAGATCAGCAACATATAAAAAATCTATATGAAGCTCACGGGCTTAGTATAAAAATATACAACACCGCCGGTTGGGAATTTCACCCGACCCCGAAGGACACTAATTATCAAATTTGGTTTTATTATAACTAGCAATTATTTGATTGTAAAGAATTTATGATTCTATTCTCTTTTAAACCGAACTGATAGAAAAGAAAATTAAAGTAAAAAAACCTTATAATATATGGAAATTTTCACACACTATTTAGTTAAAAAATTTATTATTTTTTTTCTAAAAAATTTTTCATCTTGCTATATATTTTTTCCAACCAATATAAAAATGTATAAATATTAATATTAGAGTAATACCAAAAAATATTAAATTCTATAATTAATATAGTGTGT